>NZ_JBYTCH010000021.1:0-616 GCF_058790135.1 Staphylococcus sp. FW104-15G4D | reverse complement strand
ATAAACATTCAAAACTGAATACAATATGTCACGTTATCCCTTTCATCTTCGAAGAAGATGTTCCGAATATATCCTTAGAAAGGAGGTGATCCAGCCGCACCTTCCGATACGGCTACCTTGTTACGACTTCACCCCAATCATTTGTCCCACCTTCGACGGCTAGCTCCAAAAGGTTACTCCACCGGCTTCGGGTGTTACAAACTCTCGTGGTGTGACGGGCGGTGTGTACAAGACCCGGGAACGTATTCACCGTAGCATGCTGATCTACGATTACTAGCGATTCCAGCTTCATGTAGTCGAGTTGCAGACTACAATCCGAACTGAGAACAACTTTATGGGATTTGCTTGACCTCGCGGTTTCGCTACCCTTTGTATTGTCCATTGTAGCACGTGTGTAGCCCAAATCATAAGGGGCATGATGATTTGACGTCATCCCCACCTTCCTCCGGTTTGTCACCGGCAGTCAACTTAGAGTGCCCAACTTAATGATGGCAACTAAGCTTAAGGGTTGCGCTCGTTGCGGGACTTAACCCAACATCTCACGACACGAGCTGACGACAACCATGCACCACCTGTCACTCTGTCCCCCGAAGGGGAAAACTCTATCTCTAGAGGG
>NZ_JBYTCH010000020.1:0-669 GCF_058790135.1 Staphylococcus sp. FW104-15G4D | reverse complement strand
TGGTGGAAACATAGATTAAGTTATTAAGGGCGCACGGTGGATGCCTTGGCACTAGAAGCCGAAGAAGGACGTTACTAACGACGATATGCTTTGGGTAGCTGTAAGTAAGCGTTGATCCAGAGATTTCCGAATGGGGGAACCCAACATGAGTTATGTCATGTTATCGACATGTGAATTCATAGCATGTCAGAAGGCAGACCCGGAGAACTGAAACATCTTAGTACCCGGAGGAAGAGAAAGAAAAATCGATTCCCTGAGTAGCGGCGAGCGAAACGGGAAGAGCCCAAACCAACAAGCTTGCTTGTTGGGGTTGTAGGACACTCTATACGGAGTTACAAAAGAACATGTTAGACGAATCATCTGGAAAGATGAATCAAAGAAGGTAATAATCCTGTAGTCGAAAACATATTCTCTCTTGAGTGGATCCTGAGTACGACGGAGCACGTGAAATTCCGTCGGAATCTAGGAGGACCATCTCCTAAGGCTAAATACTCTCTAGTGACCGATAGTGAACCAGTACCGTGAGGGAAAGGTGAAAAGTACCCCGGAAGGGGAGTGAAAGAGAACTTGAAACCGTGTGCTTACAAGTAGTCAGAGCCCGTTTATGGGTGATGGCGTGCCTTTTGTAGAATGAACCGGCGAGTTACGATCTGATGCAAGGTTAAGCAG
>NZ_JBYTCH010000019.1:0-896 GCF_058790135.1 Staphylococcus sp. FW104-15G4D | reverse complement strand
TCAGATTCAGCATCAACAAGTGCATCTGACTCAGCATCAACAAGCGCATCAGATTCAGCATCAGTAAGCGCAAGCGATTCAGCGTCAGTAAGTGCGAGCGATTCAACGTCAACAAGCGCATCAGATTCAGCATCAACAAGTGCATCTGACTCAACATCAGTAAGTGCGAGCGATTCAACGTCAACAAGTGCATCTGACTCAGCGTCAACAAGCGCATCAGATAGTGCGTCACTAAGCACAAGCGCAAGCGACTCAGCGTCAGTAAGTGCATCTGACTCAACATCAGTAAGCGCAAGCGACTCAGCGTCAACAAGTGCATCTGACTCAGCGTCAGTAAGTGCATCAGATAGTGCGTCACTAAGCACAAGCGTGTCTGATTCGAACTCAATGAGCGCATCAGATTCAACATCAGTAAGTGCGAGCGACTCAGCGTCAACAAGTGCATCTGACTCAACATCAGTAAGCGCAAGCGATTCAGCGTCAGTAAGTGCGAGCGATTCAACGTCAACAAGCGCATCAGATTCAGCATCAACAAGTGCATCTGACTCAACATCAGTAAGTGCGAGCGATTCAACGTCAACAAGTGCATCTGACTCAGCGTCAACAAGCGCATCAGATAGTGCGTCACTAAGCACAAGCGCAAGCGACTCAGCGTCAGTAAGTGCATCTGACTCAACATCAGTAAGCGCAAGCGACTCAGCGTCAACAAGTGCATCTGACTCAGCGTCAGTAAGCGCATCAGATAGTGCGTCACTAAGCACAAGCGCATCATATTCAGCGTCAACAAGTACATCAGATTCAGCATCAACAAGTGCAAGCGATTCAGCGTCAGTAAGTGCATCAGATAGTGCATCACTAAGCACAAGCGTGTCTGACTCAACATCAGTAAGTGCGAG
>NZ_JBYTCH010000017.1:0-1481 GCF_058790135.1 Staphylococcus sp. FW104-15G4D | reverse complement strand
GATATTTTTTATATTAAACACTTACATTTTTGCTATAAAAATATTTTTGTACTCATCACTTTTTGAATAAAGTATCTCAAACATATCCCTAAATGATTCATTATAATGAACATAAAATAAAAGTAATAAGAAATTATTTAGGCCTTATTATTCAAAAACAAATTATAAAAACATCCAAATCTAAACAGAAATATGGTCAAAAAGAGCTAAAACAAAATACAAAATGAGGTACAAAAGGACGCATTTGTTACATCAATATTTGATCAATCAAACCTAAAAATTAAAATAAGATCACACTTAAGTGGTCTTATTTTTTATACGAAAAAAGTCCAAAAAAACAGACTCTATGGAGTCTCGATATCAAAAAAATCAGACTCTCGAGAGTCTAAAAAATTTTAAAGCCCGTCAAATCAACGTTAAGTAGAGTATTCTGACAATTAAAAGTGGTCTTGTAACAATTGTAAAGAGTCTGCAATAAAATGTGATATCACCCTCTTTAGTCAAATGCCTAAGAATGCTTATAATCACCTTTATATAAAGCTTTTAAGCTATATATGGTGAATAATTGAGCAGAACGAATAAAAGGTAAATCTTTCAGCTATGCTGAATACCACCAAAGGTGGTACTGGATTTCCTTATGCTCATACTTGAGACTCCGAAAACAGACTCTACTTTTTGTAATATTTCCAAAAGTAAAACGTACTTGGAGACAAAAGAGGCTATTCTTTTCTTCATTTTTTTACTTTAAGTTCTTATTTTTATTTTCAAAATGAGTATTGTTAGTAAAATGATTGGAGATAAAAAAAGAGAAAACTAAGTAAATATCTTTACTTAGTTTAGGATAGAAAAGTTCAAATTTAAAATTTTATTCGGTCCGTTTCTTGAACATTAACGACTTATTTTTTACCTATATTGAATCCACATTTTGATTTTTTTTGAACGATAAATGCGACCATTTATTTCCGTTCATTAACAAAATAAATAGCAAAAACGATTTTACTAAGTCACTTTTATAACTACAAAGGATTGATAAAAAATATAAACACGGTTAACACTTTTACATTTTTAAAAGTTAAAACAACACTAAATGATTATTTGTTTTTCATTTTATGCGACATGTTTGAGCCATTATTAAACGAAGAATACTCGTTTATAGAAAAAAATAGGACTAAAACGTTTCTGTTTTAGTCCCACCTACTTGCTTAACTACAGTTCATTTTCAGATTTACTTAATTGCCATTGAAGATAAAGTTCGACTGCAGTTAACAGAACATTAATCATTGCCAAAGTAACCTTAATCTTTTTCTTATTACGCATAAGAGTTCCTCCTTTCTTTAATAGCAGCATGCTATGTTGTGAAATTGTGACATTGTATTGATGTTATTTTGTTATCTCCTCCTTTACCTTTCGTTTGGTCTAGGTGGTTGCCTTAGCAACCACTTGTTAATAAAAAAAGAGAACATCTATCTAAAGATGCTCTC
>NZ_JBYTCH010000016.1:0-2407 GCF_058790135.1 Staphylococcus sp. FW104-15G4D | reverse complement strand
CATCGGCGCTAAGGAGCTTAACTTCTGTGTTCGGCATGGGAACAGGTGTGACCTCCTTGCCATTGTCACCAGACAAATGAATGTGTTATACATTCAAAACTAGATAGTAAGTAATGATTTTGCGTCGCAAAACATTTTAATATTGATTAAGTCTTCGATCGATTAGTATTCGTCAGCTCCACGTGTCACCACGCTTCCACCTCGAACCTATTAACCTCGTCATCTTCGAGGGATCTTATAACCGAAGTTGGGAAATCTCATCTTGAGGGGGGCTTCATGCTTAGATGCTTTCAGCACTTATCCCGTCCATACATAGCTACCCAGCTATGCCGTTGGCACGACAACTGGTACACCAGAGGTATGTCCATCCCGGTCCTCTCGTACTAAGGACAGCTCCTCTCAAATTTCCTACGCCCACGACGGATAGGGACCGAACTGTCTCACGACGTTCTGAACCCAGCTCGCGTACCGCTTTAATGGGCGAACAGCCCAACCCTTGGGACCGACTACAGCCCCAGGATGCGATGAGCCGACATCGAGGTGCCAAACCTCCCCGTCGATGTGAACTCTTGGGGGAGATAAGCCTGTTATCCCCGGGGTAGCTTTTATCCGTTGAGCGATGGCCCTTCCATGCGGAACCACCGGATCACTAAGTCCGTCTTTCGACCCTGCTCGACTTGTAGGTCTCGCAGTCAAGCTCCCTTATGCCTTTACACTCTGTGAATGATTTCCAACCATTCTGAGGGAACCTTTGAGCGCCTCCGTTACCTTTTAGGAGGCGACCGCCCCAGTCAAACTGCCCGCCTGACACTGTCTCCCACCACGATAAGTGGTGCGGGTTAGAAAGCCAACACAGCTAGGGTAGTATCCCACCAACGCCTCCACGTAAGCTAGCGCTCACGTTTCAATGGCTCCTACCTATCCTGTACAAGCTGTGCCGAATTTCAATATCAGGCTACAGTAAAGCTCCACGGGGTCTTTCCGTCCTGTCGCGGGTAACCTGCATCTTCACAGGTACTATGATTTCACCGAGTCTCTCGTTGAGACAGTGCCCAAATCGTTACGCCTTTCGTGCGGGTCGGAACTTACCCGACAAGGAATTTCGCTACCTTAGGACCGTTATAGTTACGGCCGCCGTTTACTGGGGCTTCGATTCGTGGCTTCGCAGAAGCTAACCACTCCTCTTAACCTTCCAGCACCGGGCAGGCGTCAGCCCCTATACATCACCTTACGGTTTAGCAGAGACCTGTGTTTTTGATAAACAGTCGCTTGGGCCTATTCACTGCGGCTCTTCTGGGCGTGAACCCTAAAGAGCACCCCTTCTCCCGAAGTTACGGGGTCATTTTGCCGAGTTCCTTAACGAGAGTTCGCTCGCTCACCTTAGAATTCTCATCTTGACTACCTGTGTCGGTTTGCGGTACGGGCACCTGTTATCTATCTAGAGGCTTTTCTCGGCAGTGTGAAATCAACGACTCGAGGAAACAATTTCCTCTCCCCATCACAGCTCAGCCTAACGAGTGCCGGATTTGCCTAACACTCAGCCTTACTGCTTGGACGTGCACTCCAACAGCACGCTTCGCCTATCCTACTGCGTCCCCCCATCGATTAAAACGATACTAGGTGGTACAGGAATATCAACCTGTTATCCATCGCCTACGCCTGTCGGCCTCAGCTTAGGACCCGACTAACCCAGAGCGGACGAGCCTTCCTCTGGAAACCTTAGTCAATCGGTGGACGGGATTCTCACCCGTCTTTCGCTACTCACACCGGCATTCTCACTTCTAAGCGCTCCACATGTCCTTGCGATCATGCTTCAACGCCCTTAGAACGCTCTCCTACCATTGTCCGAAGGACAATCCACAGCTTCGGTAATATGTTTAGCCCCGGTACATTTTCGGCGCAGTGTCACTCGACTAGTGAGCTATTACGCACTCTTTAAATGATGGCTGCTTCTAAGCCAACATCCTAGTTGTCTGGGCAACGCCACATCCTTTTCCACTTAACATATATTTTGGGACCTTAGCTGGTGGTCTGGGCTGTTTCCCTTTCGAACACGGACCTTATCACCCATGTTCTGACTCCCAAGTTAAATTGATTGGCATTCGGAGTTTGTCTGAATTCGGTAACCCGAGAGGGGCCCCTCGTCCAAACAGTGCTCTACCTCCAATAATCATCACTTGAGGCTAGCCCTAAAGCTATTTCGGAGAGAACCAGCTATCTCCAAGTTCGATTGGAATTTCTCCGCTACCCTCAGTTCATCCGCTCACTTTTCAACGTAAGTCGGTTCGGTCCTCCATTCAGTGTTACCTGAACTTCAACCTGACCAAGGGTAGATCACCTGGTTTCGGGTCTACGACCAAATACTCAACGCCCTATTCAGACTCGCTTTCGCTACGGCTCCACATTC
>NZ_JBYTCH010000015.1:0-2652 GCF_058790135.1 Staphylococcus sp. FW104-15G4D | reverse complement strand
GGTGCTGGTGCAAGTATTCCAGAAGTTGTATTATTATCGAAACTATTCAAGAAAAAATTTGTAATCTCATTCGTTATTGCAATTTTAGTTGTGGCTATTGCAACTGGTCTAATTGTTAACTTAATCATTTAAGGAGGTGAAGTAAATGGGTATCAAAGACACATTAAAAAAATTAAAACCTCAAGAACAGTCATGTTGTTCAGTTAAAATTGAAGAGAAAACAGACAAAAAAGACGAAAATAATGAGAAAAAAGAAAATGGTAATAAAAATTGTTGCTAAAATTAAAAAAGTTCTGCTTGATTTTACATTTATTAACATAATCGATGATTATCAGAAGTTTGAGTCACATTAAAAAGGCACAACAAGTTCATAAACTTGTTGTGCCTTTTTAATTGCAATTAGTTACCAAATAAACGACTCCAAAATCCCTTTTTAGGTGGTTCTACCTCCCTATTATCATCAGGATCACTCTTCGTTTCTTCAACGAACTTATCCTCTTTTGTTAATTCACCTTCATTTGTACTGTCGTTCTTTTTCTCTTCAGCTATATCCTTGTAATTTACTTCTGTTGGTTGACGCTTTGTTTGTTGTTGGTTGATATTTTGCGATTCTTCAGTAAAAGTTGCTTCTTGCGGATTAATATTTTGTCTATTATTCGTCGCTGTATCAAAAGAATAATTAAGCTGTCTTTCTTCTTCTAATTGGCTTTCTAGTTTTTGAATTTTTTTATTGCTTTCTAAAGCTAATATTTGTTGATTCTCCAACAATTTATTTAATGTATTAACATTGCTATTTTGTTGATCTAATTGCTTAGTTAAATTCTCAATATATTTTTCATCATTTTTAGCTCTAGTTTCAAAGATTTCTATTTGCTTTTCTAATTCGTTTACTTTTGTTTTTAATGCCTTAGAACTATTTGAATTATTATATATATTCTTTTCTGCTTTTGCAGTATTTTCACCAAACAATTCTTTTTTTACTGATTCTTTATTTTGGATTGTACTCTCTTTCTTAGTAATTTTTTCTATAATTTTCAAATAATCATTATCATCAATATAATTAATCCCATTTTCTTTTTCAAAAGTTATATTTAAACTTTTAGCATTATTAACAATAGTTTGTTTAGTTACACCTAATTCATCAGCAACCATTTTAATAGTTCTCATAACATCCACCCTTAGGTACCTAATTTAGTACCTAAATTTTACCACCTAATCAAGTTTATTTCATCATTTACCACCTAAATTTACTACCTATTTACTACATATGTACCTAATTAGGTCCCTATAATATGTTTTTGAATCTTAATTAGGCACTAAAACAATGAACTACACATTTTGCCATGGCAATGTGCTTTTAACTATATTTAAAACTCTTTATATACTTTCTTAAAAGTGTTAATATTGCTTTATAAATACTAAAAGAGTCAATGCTATTGGCGTAGCATTGACTCTCGGTAATAAAACGATTCGCACTCGTTTGTTTATATATTTTTTGATACTTGTATTATATCTATCTAATCATCTAAGTGCAAGCACAAAACATATAACTTACGTAAAAATTGTTTTATTACCTCAATCCTAAAAATGGAAATGAGGTTTTTATTATGCCCAATTTTGAAAAATACAATTTATCACAAGTAAAAACTGAAAGGTTTTATCAACTACCTAAATATTTATTCGAAGATGTATATTTTAAAAAAATGTCGGCGGAAGCCAAAATTATGTATGCGTTATTAAAAGATCGCTTTGAATTATCCATCCAAAATGAATGGGTAGATAAAAATAATAACATTTACTTTATTTTCAGTAATAAACATTTGTGCGAATACTTAGGTTATGCAGAACAAAAAATTATAAAATTAAAAAAAGAGTTAATAAGTTTTAATTTACTAACTCAAGAACGTGTTGGCCTTAATAAACCAAATAGATTATACCTATTAAAACCTAATTATGACATTAAAGCCAGTCATAGCAAGGAACTTCCAAATTCACAGTTCCAGAACAATGAATTTGGAAGTTCTAGAACTGTGAATTTCAGTGGTCAAGAACTTCCAAATTCACAGTCTAATGATACTGATTATAATGATACTAATTATATTAAGATTGAGAGTAATGATACGGATGATTTGAATGATAATAAACTAACATATTCTAATAATCACACAAATCATTCAAATCACTATAATCCAAACTTTAATGATGAAGCTTTAAAGTTCCAATTATTAGAAGAACTACCACAGAGTATTCAAAAATATCTAAGTAACTTTGAAGTAGATGAAATTAAAATTATCAAAACTGTATTATTAAAAGCCAAAACATCTTTCAACAATGCGATTGATAGCTACTACTTGTTAGAAGATATGGAAATAGAAATACTTCATGTTCTTAAACGTTTTAAAGCCATGCTTATTCAAAAAAATGAAACCGTTGAAGCCATGCAAGGATACTTAATGAAATCTCTTAAATCAGAATTCGCAGAAGTACATACGCTGAATAAGCGACGTGACCATTTACCCATCACTTCTTTATTTAATCAATAATTCAATTTAATAGGCCAACAATGCTTCAATTTGAGAGCATCTTTAGATAGATGTTCTCTTTTTTTATTAACAAGTGGTTGCTAAGGCAACCACCTAGACCAAACGAAAG
>NZ_JBYTCH010000014.1:0-2991 GCF_058790135.1 Staphylococcus sp. FW104-15G4D | reverse complement strand
CAATCGTTAGTTACGCTAAATCAACGTGATGACCTTTTTAGTAACAAAAAAGAAGATGAATCATTTTGGATAAACAAAATTAAAAATGAAAGTTTTGATAATTACTTTGTCATACCTTATCGAATATCAGAATATTAATGTTATTGATTATAATAAGACCTAGAGTCTACTTTAAACCAGTTAATAATTTAGGAGTTAAGCAAGTATATAATTTATCAAGTGACAATAAAAATTATTAACGAAATAAAAGATTTCAAGTAGAAAGGGAGAAAAAATTGAATTATAGTGAAATATCGCAATACTTGAAAGTGATGGCTGATAGTAGCCGTCTTGAAATATTAGATTTGTTATCTTGTGGTGAATTATGCGCTTGTGATTTATTAGAGCATTTTTCTTTTTCTCAACCCACATTAAGTCATCATATGAAAGTATTAAAAGACAATAATTTAATTACATCCAGAAAAGATGGTAATAAAATTTTCTACAAATTGAATCATGACGTATTGGATAACGTTACATCACGACTCACTCTATTGAGTTCCTGTACTGTCCCATGTATATGTGAAACAGTAGAGAAAGGTGAGTGTTAACAATGACGATATTAGCAATCACTATTTTTATATTAACGTTAATTTTTATCATATGGCAACCTAAAGGTTTGGATATTGGAGTTACAGCTTTAATCGGTGCTGTTATTGCTATCATTACAGGTGTTGTTAGCTTTTCAGACGTACTAGAAGTTACGGGGATTGTTTGGAATGCGACGTTAACCTTTGTCGCTGTTATACTCATTTCATTAATTTTAGATGAAATTGGATTTTTCGAATGGGCAGCTATACATATGGTCAGAGCTTCAAATGGTCATGGGTTTAAAATGTTTGTTTACATTATGTTGTTAGGCGCTATTGTAGCAGCTTTCTTTGCGAACGATGGAGCTGCATTAATTCTCACTCCAATCGTGCTAGCTATGGTAAGAAATTTAGGGTTTAATCAAAAAGTCATTTTTCCTTTTATCATTGCAAGTGGATTCATTGCAGATACTACGTCTCTTCCACTAATTGTAAGTAATTTGGTTAATATCGTTTCTGCTGACTACTTCCATATTGGATTTATTGAATATGTAAGCCGCATGATCATTCCCAATCTATTCTCTTTACTTGCAAGTATTATTGTATTATGGCTATATTTCAGAAAAGTTATTCCTAACCATTTTGAAATTAACAATCTTAAAACACCTAATCAAGCCATTAAAGATCCAAAATTATTCAAGTTTTCATGGATTGTTTTATCAATCTTACTCATTGGTTATATAGTTAGTGAATTTATTCAAATTCCAGTATCGTTAATTGCTTGTTTGATTGCGTTTATATTTACTGTATTGGCCTATAAATCGAGAGTAGTAAATACAAAACAAGTTATCAAAGGTGCACCATGGAATATTGTGCTCTTTTCTATAGGAATGTATTTAGTTGTATTTGGTCTGAAAAATGTGGGTATTACTGCATTATTAGCTAATATGTTATCAACTATATCAGACTATGGACTGTTCAGTAGTATTATAGGGATGGGCTTCATATCTGCATTTCTTTCAGCGATTATGAATAATATGCCGACTGTACTAATCGATGCAATTGCTATTGGACAATCTACAACAACTGGCCTAATCAAAGAAGGCATGATTTATGCTAATATCATTGGCGCAGATTTAGGACCTAAAATCACACCTATCGGCTCCTTAGCAACATTACTATGGCTACATGTTTTAACACAAAAAGGAGTAAAAATTTCGTGGGGCACATATTTTAAAACGGGTATTGTTATTACGATTCCTGTTCTGTTTATTACATTAGTTGGTTTGTACGTTACACTTATTATATTTTAAAAAAGAGGTGTCAATGATGACAAAGAAAATAATTTATTTTATATGTACAGGTAATTCATGCCGTAGCCAAATGGCTGAAGGCTGGGGTAAAAAAATCTTAGGTGATGAATGGCAAGTATATTCTGGCGGTATTGAGGCACACGGTGTCAATCCGAAAGCAATCGAAGCTATGAAAGAAGTTGGAATTGATATATCAAACCATACTTCTAATTTAATTGACAACAATATACTAAACCAATCCGATTTAGTAGTAACTCTATGTAGTGATGCTGATCAAAACTGTCCTATATTGCCGCCTAATGTAAAGAAGGAACATTGGGGATTTGATGATCCAGCAGGCAAACCTTGGTCAGAATTCCAACGTGTTAGAGATGAAATCAAAACCGCCATTGAATCATTTAAAGATAGATAAACTTTAAGCGTCTCAATATAATTGGGACGCTTTTTTATTATTAATTATTTTATACTTTTTGATTTATCTTCAGGATTAGTCATTTTTCTTATCTATTTAATTTACACACTAAAAAATATCCTCCTTAACAATAATAAGTTATTTAAATTATTGATTAAGGGGGATATTTTTATATCTATTTATTTCTCAATCTAGAACTAGATTTTTATCGTGCTTTCAGCTCATTTCCTGTCATCCATTTATGATTTTTAATGATTTTACCATTATCTTTGGATTTGTAATCAACTACGTAAACAGTCGTCTTTTTCACGTTATCTATATTGGCTGTAGCACCTTTCATACCAGACATATGACTTGCTTCTAATTTAACAGTATCGCCTTTACTAAATCCATCTTTAGGTGCATCTTTGATCTCTTCGTTTACGACCCATTTATGATTGTTTACTTTTTCATTTCCATTTGTGGGTTTATAACTTACAACATAGGCATATGTTTTATACGCACCTTTTACAGTAGCTTCTGCACCTTTCATACCTGGCATATGTCCTGCTGTAATCGTTACTTTATCTCCTATTTTAAATTCACCCTCATTAGTCGATGTCAGGTTCTGTTGCAAAGTAAAAAAATATAGCTAACCACTAATTTATCATGTCAGTGTTCGCTTAACTTGCTAGCATGATGCTAATTTCGTGGCATG
>NZ_JBYTCH010000013.1:0-3139 GCF_058790135.1 Staphylococcus sp. FW104-15G4D | reverse complement strand
ATTTGCAACAGAACCTTTGAAATGCTGTGAGAAGCTCTCATTTGCATCGAAGTAAAGTTTATTAAACCAAATCATTATCGTGTTTAATTCTATAAACAGTCTGCCTTGTTATATTAACTTCTTTCGCAATCTTACTGATAGCTGTGCCTTCTTTTAACATTTCCACAACTCGATGATAAATAATGCGTTTTTGAGGATCCTTTGCATTCGTTGAATAAAGTAACGGACGCCCTTTATATACACCTTTTTCTTTCGCAACTTGAATACCTTGAGCTTGTCGACGTTTACTTTCATTTCGTTCTTGTTCTGAGACCATTGCTAATATTTGTATGATTAAATCTTTCATAAACTTATCTAATAAAGGATTGCCAATGACTCCATTCATCATAGGTAAACTAGTAATCATCAATTGAACTTCTTTATCTTTTAAATAATTAACTGTGTTAATCACTTCATCATAATTACGACCTAAACGATCAATCGATTCTACTACAAATCTATCGCCCATTCTCACAAAGTTAAGTACTTCTTGAAATACTGGTCTATTTTCTACTGACTTTCCCGATTGTTTCTCTGTAAATATTTTCTCTACGCCAAATGTTTTCAAATTATCTATCTGTCTCTCTAAATTTTGATCTGTCGAAGATACTCTTGCATAACCTATAATCATTCATATTCACTCCACAATTAATATACACCCTAATCATACGTTTTAGTTGCTATAAATTCAACAACTGTATCTGTATGATTAGGGTGTACTCTAGTCATTTATTTTGTAAACCTTCCATATATAAGAACCAAAATAGTATAAATAAATATTATTAAAAACATAGTCGTGAACATAGACTGAATAAAACAAATAATAATATGATATACAACAGTAGGAGTGGACCCTAATATTTCTACAGACGTATTATTCAGTTTAAATATTAAATAATCGAAGAGAAATGAACTTCCTATTATAGATACGAGTCCAATGATAGGTAAAGTAAGAAATAATAATTTTCCCTTTTCGTAGTTTCTATATAATGCTAGAAATCTATCCTCATCTTTGTACATATGATCCAATAGAATTTTAGCAATTTTATAAGAAACTGGCACAGCTATAATTATTAATATAAAAATTGCAAATGGATTGGAAAAACTTAAAAAATATGTAATATAAATTGAAATCAAGGGAATTGTCGATAAAAAGCATATATCTAATATAAGTTTTTTGTCTTCCCTTCCATTACTTTTCTTTTCAAGAAATTCTATATCTTTTTGATACTCTTCGTTGTTTTGAATGTTTTTTAAATATGATTTAACCTTTTTCATTTAATACTCCCATCTTGTCTTTGTATTCAACTAATTAGCCTTAATGTTAGCAATTTTATAGTATCAAAGAAAATCAATAATTCTAATTATAGAATTGCACTTACTTTTCTTATATTTTTGCATTCATCTACACTTGGTGATATACTGAATTTAACAAATAGTGTACTAGCATGATAAACACCGAGCCCGATAACTACTGCGAATAGTTATCGGGCTCTTTTGGTGTATTAGCTATATGTCGTCGCTAAATTACTTCTCACGATTATTCAGCCAATGAGAAAATAATGTGAGTATAACTCCTACTACGATAGGAGCTATAATAGTTACAAATAGTGTACTGAACATGATGTCACCTCCTTCCATGCTAAATACAGCACAGAAGTGAACGACGACCTTTGTATTATACCATTTCTAATAATTGAGTTACAGATGACTTCCGATAAGTCATTTTATGTTATATCTTTGCTTTTTTATAGTATCAAGACAAGAAGAAACTCGTTTCACTCGTTTCAAAAACCCTCCTGATTTTTAGAGAAAAATTCTTTTATTTCATCGTCTTTAATAAAATAATATGCCATCTTTCCTTTTTTATAAAAATCAAGTACATCATTTTTATATAAAAGTCTTAAATGATGTGAAGTTGAAGCAACACTTATTTTCAATATCAAAGAAATATCACAAACACACAACTCATCTTCTTTAATCAAAGATAATATGATTTTCAATTTCTTCTCATCACAAATTTTTTCTAAAATGTTAAGTAATTTCTTAGATTTATCATCTTCTAAAAAACTTAAAGCATTGTTAACTTTATCCTCATGTACACAGATCACATCACAAGCATTTTCATAGCTCATATAAAATCACACCCTAAATTAAAATATAAATCCTAAAATTGTCCCAATAGTGTCATTTTCAATAATAATAAATAAACCTAAAGCTATGTAAATAACAGCCATAATCCAACGACTAAATTTCTCAACAATTTCTCCAACTCCTGGAATATTAGCTAATTTTTGTGCAGTAAATACCAAGAAGAAAATTAAAATTAAAAAGACAAACAAAGTAATTAATAAATCAGTAACACTTAATGTCACAAAATACGGAACAAATAAACCAATATTATCAGCACCACAACTTGCTATTGTAACAATTGCAACCGTACCAACTAATTTAGACAATCCTTTTTCATTCAATTCTTTTTTAGCTCTCTTTTCTCCTTCACAATCATCATAAATAGCTACTTTAATTCCTAAATAAATCGGTATTAACCCTAATAATCCTAATATCCATTTTTCAGGAACATAATTTAAGACAAAGGCAAAGAATAAACTTACGACAATCAATGCCACAGATCCTACATATTGACCAATATAAATATCTCGATATTCTTTCCTAGTCTTTGCTCTAGCAAAAAATATTAATAAAATCACTAATAAATCTACTGCTGTCGCAATATAAAGAATAGCAGCAGTTACAATAGTCTGAATCATAATTACACCTCATTCAAAAATATTTTTGAATGTATTATAACTTATGTTTTCAAATAATCATAGATGCTTTATTCCAATTGCTTTATTGACGTTGAGCCTCGGAACCCTTAACAATCCCAAAACTTGTCGAATGGTCGGCTTAATAGCTCACGCTATGCCGACATTCGTCTCCAAGTTTAGTTAAGGGTTCTTCTCAACGCACAATAAATTTTCTCGGCATAAATGCGTGTTCTAATTAATAAATATTCCATAAATCAAAAGTGCAATTGCTGAAATCAAAACCAATATGCTAGAAAGTATATCTAGCCTTTTATGGTTCTGTTGCAAAG
>NZ_JBYTCH010000012.1:0-3530 GCF_058790135.1 Staphylococcus sp. FW104-15G4D | reverse complement strand
TTAGGTAATAATGTTTCAACATTACTGGTAGTTTGAGTTGATTTTTTCTTTAATTCTCTATGATGATTTTCACTAGAATCAAGTAACAGCAAGGTATGGCCTGTAGGAGCTGTATCTACAATGACGTAATCCATGTCGTCTTGATTCTCCATAATGTCACTAAAGGCTTTGAAAAATGCTATTTCTTCTGTACAAGGTGATTTTAAATCTTCCATAATATAATCAATATCGTCTTGTGGTGTATCATCATTCACTGTGGCTAGTACTTCTTTTTTATACTTTTCTAATGCTTGTTCTTCATCAATATAAGCAGTATTTAAATTACTTGTAGTTTCAACATTAATTTCTTTAGTAGGGTCAGTAGTTGCTAAAAGAACACGATATCCTTTATTAGATAACGTTGTAGCTAATTGCGTTGCTACTGTCGTTTTACCAACGCCACCTTTTCCCATTGTAAATAAATATTGAACTTTACTATTTTCAATTTCATCGATTAATTTATTGAATTGCGGATGATCTTCAACAATAAAGTCATCATTTAATAGATTAGTTAAATTTTCTATACCTTCTTCTTTCTGATTTTTATATGGAACGTAATAAGCATGATTGTTATTTAACCATTCAGTAAAATGATTAATGTTTTTATCTTGTTCCGATTTCATCTGACTCGAAATTAAACCGTGACTTTCTTCTATATAGTTGTTAATGATTACTTTGAATTTAGAAATTGACAGTTGTTGTAATTCTTGTTGCGCTCTTTGAATTTCATATATAGAAGAGTGAGTAGGTCTCGCAACTAACATCATGGTCGTATCATCTTGGTTACGTAGTTTTTCAAGTGCTGAATTATATTTAACTCTATTTTCATTTAAACCTGATAATTGACCTAAGCAAGAAGCGTCATTACTCGTTGTATTTAAATAATCTGTCCATGCAGAAGGTAATTCAAGCATTCTCAAAGTGTGACCTGTGGGAGCTGTATCAAATATAATGAAATCAAATTCTTGTTCTAAAGTTTTATCGGATAAAAAATTTGTAAATTCATTAAATGCTGCTACTTCAACTGTACATGAACCACTTAACTGTTCTTTCATTTCAGCAAGCACATCTTCTGGTAGAATACCCTCATAAGGTTCTATAGATTGTGCTTTATAATCGTCTGCAGCAACAATCGGGTCGAAATTGGCTATAGAGAGATTAGGTATAGGTTGATATTTAGTTAATTTATTAGATAATTCCATTTGAAATACATCTTGTAAATTACTAGCTGGATCAGTACTTACTAAAGCTACTTTCTTTCCATTCTCTGCTAAGTTTAAAGCAATAAAACTTGATATCGTTGTTTTGCCTACGCCACCTTTACCAGTAAAAAACAAATATTTTGTTAACTCAATGTTATCTAAATTCAATTTATTTAAGTATTTAACAGCATCCATTTCCACCACAGCATCCTCCATTTCTCATTTGATTAACTGTAATAATTTCATCGGCTTCTTCTTGGGTAATATAAGCGCCCGTTTTAGCTATACCGCCTTCTATAAAAGTGATTGGTAAAACTTCATCACCTTTTTCTTGAATTAAACGAATAACTTCTTGATTTTTAATGAATTCATTCGGATTATTATTCATATTATAACGTTGAACTTCTATTTGATTTTGCTTTAAATATTCATTGATTTGGTTCGCTTTTATTAGTGTTTCATCCGGTTCTGGACCACATACTCCAGTAGAACAGCACATAGCTTCTTCGTATATTTCAATATTTAACATTATACTCACCTCATTAATTAATTTGCGATTATAGATTAACATCTATATAGATTGGTGTCTATGTTATTGTTTGAGTTTTAAAAATTTTACTAAATTTAATTCTTAATAATACAATTTATAAAAAAATTATTTTAATATTTCTGTGAGAAATACCTAAGTTTATGTAAAATCATAGTTTTTTTCTTGCGATAATATAGATATTGATTTATATTTAATACATCAAAAAAAATTGATGTATTAAATGATATAAAACTACGTTGACAATAAGGAGGCGTGCTTGATTGCGAGTAAACCATGCAAGTACTTTAACTGTGGGTTATTTTGTAAGTTATTTAAATCTTGTTATGCTATCAAGAGAAATCAATTTAAAAGAAGCTACAATATATATGGAAAAGGAGTTCTTTAAAGGGAACATTAATCAGTATGGCGAATCAACAAAAAATGACTATAAACAAGCAATTCAAGAATTGAAGTAAAGATAATATAAACTCAATGAAATATTATAAAAAGGATGGTCTTTTATGGAAGTTATCAAAGCAAAGACTGATATGAGTGAAGATCAACAATTTGACTTTTATGAAAATATGTTTAATGCACTTGCCGATAAAATCAGATTAAAAATACTAAATCAAATTAGCCAAAGCTTCAATAAATCATTATGTGTATGTGATTTAGAAGAGTTATTAGATATAAAACAATCTAAACTTTCTTATCATTTAAAAAAATTAGTAGATGCAAATGTTCTTATTGCTGAAAAGCATGGCACATGGAATTATTATAAAATTAATGAGCAGCAAATACAGGTTGTTTTAAATGAAGATACTTGTTGTAAGATATTATGAGTATCTTCTTTTAATACAAAACAGATCGATTTTTTTTGATTAATTAATCAAAAAAAGTTGATTAAAGAAATTCGGAGGCGTTATACTGATGTTAGATTCAATTATAGAATTCATAAAAACATTTGTGATGTTGTTTTTTGAATTATTAATACTATTCATCATCGTGAGCTTTATTGTAAGTATAATCCAGCAGATAGTTTCAGAAGAAAAAATAAAACACTTTTTAAGTAAACCTAATCAAGCTATTAATTATATTTTGGGAATGGCTTTTGGTGCGATGACACCATTTTGTTCTTGTTCTACAATTCCTATACTTGCAGGTTTATTAAATTCTAAAGTTCCATTTGGCCCTGCAATGAGTTTTTTAATTGCGTCACCTTTAATGAATCCATTAATGATATTTATGTTATGGGCCTTATTAGGTTGGAAAGTTGCAATAGTTTATTTTATTGTACTAGCAATCTTTAGTATCTTAACAGGTTTTGTATTTTCAAAAATGAATTTAGCTGAAACTTATAAAGGTGTAAATGTTAAAGGCGATGGGTTTTTCGCTAATAAAAATGGATCTCGTTTTAAACAAGCATTAAATGATGCGTGGGCATTTTTATATCCAATGCTTCCTTACCTATTTATTGGTGTATTTATTGGAGCGTTCATATATGGATTTGTACCCGAAACATTTATTACTAAATATGCGAGTGGAGGTGACATTATATCCGTATTTATTGCTTCTATTATAGGTATTCCTATGTATATTAGACCTGAAACAATGTTACCTATAGCTGAAGCATTAGCTTCAAAAGGAATGTCGCTTGGGACAGTTGTTGCTTTGATCATTGGTGGTGCTGGTGCAAGTATTCCAGAAGTTGTATTATTATCGAAACTATTCAAGAAAAAATTTGTAATCTCATTCGTTAT
>NZ_JBYTCH010000011.1:0-6161 GCF_058790135.1 Staphylococcus sp. FW104-15G4D | reverse complement strand
GCAGGTCTCTTCAGATCTACGGATTTTCGCCATGCCACGAAATTAGCATCATGCTAGCAAGTTAAGCGAACACTGACGTGATAAATTAGTGGTTAGCTATATTTTTTTACTTTGCAACAGAACCATAAAAAGTATATATTTATTTTCTTCTAGGTTTAAATACATAAATTAATCCTATTGTTATTAAAATCAAGATTTGGGATATAATCCCTAAAAAAATAGCATAACCAAAAGCTGTGAAAGGTTTAAAATATCCACTTGAAGCATAAGTGTTTATAAATAAATGAGAACATATTACTGATAATATAGTCCCAATTAATCTACTAATTAATACTAAAATATATGATTTATAATTTTTGATGAATAGGCCAATACCTATAGATATAACCACTAGAAGTATATAAAAAAGTGATATTCCTTTCTTATAATCAACAATCAAACAAACAAATTCAATTGGAATAAGTGAAATTAAGCAAATTATATATTTCGTTAAATTATTCATTAATAATTCCTCCTTTAATATTATTAAATTTTTGTTAATTAATTTCGAAAAACTTTTATTAAATATTTAATTACTGTATATTATAAATGTAAATTTGAAAAATTTCTATAAGGAGTGATTATTTGAAAAAGTTATTTGTTTTTGTTTTCACTTTATTATTTACGTTAGCTTTTACTTCAATGAATTTCTTTAACTCAGCAAACGCCGAAGAAAATAACACTACTAATTATCAGGAATTACAAAAAGATGGAACTTTAGATAAGTCTGTTACTCAAGAGCAATGGAATCAATTCTTACAAAATTCAAGTCAAGCAAAACAGCAAATAGAAAATAAAAGCGATGTATCTACTAGATCTAGATTTCATTTAAAAGCTGGAGATGTTTTAATTTCTAATGCTACCAGTTCTTGGGGTTTAACTGGACATGCTGCAATTGCAATTAGCAGCAAAAAAATATTACATATTTATGGTAAAGGTCATCATCCAGCTACACATTCTTTATCTTGGTTTAAGAAAAGATATGCTAAGAAAGGTAAATGGATGAAAATTTATCGTTCAAAAAAACATGGAGCAGGTTCTAAAGCAGCTAGATGGGCTAGAAAACATTATGTAGGTAAAAAATACAGATATGGTATTAATACTCATCTATCTAAAAGAAATCCTACGTATTGTTCAAAAATTGTTTATCAAGCATATAGATATGGAATAGGTAGAAAAGCAATGTCTTCACCAACACCAATAGTTTCACCATATACATTACCTAATTTTTCTTCTAATTCTTATAAGTTAAAAAGAGTGAAAACTTATTAAGATTTTTAAACTTCCTATGCTAATAAGCCTCTTACAAATTTGTATGTGCTAAACTGTTTGTGTCAGATGACATTAGATAGCATCTCCTCGTGTTGATTATTTTGATTGGCTAACCAATATTAATTCTAGCAAGAAGAGATGCATTTTTTTGTGACAACGGTAGAACCTGTTCTGAACCATACGCTATGCGTATGGTATTCTTTATACAAACAAAAAACAGGGTACTACTTTAAAGTAATACCCTGTTTTAAAATTAAATTTTAATTTATTAAACAAATTTAAGTACTTGGTCAACGATTTTAGCAATTGTATTAGCAATGCCAAAGCCCATGTCTACCCAGTCTTGTTTGACATGTAAACCTGAATTTACTGCATTATGTAATGATTCAACAATACCTGACATAAATGTACACTCCTTTATACAAATTAAAATGATGTAACCATATAAGTTTGTAACATTTCTAGAATGATTTGTAAACTTAATTTACACTATTTTAATATATCACATCATTAACAATGACAAAAAATACCGGACTCTATATTAAATAGAATCTGGTATTTTTGATTTGTCCATCCATTTTTTTAATATAAAAAGATGTTATTAATATCATGCTCTTGGAGATTATATATAAATTTAGTATTCAATATTTGGTATTTTATTTACATGTTTTTGATAACGTTTAAGTACACTATAACCAATAGTACAAATAGCTATTGCTACAAATAATTTTTTCAAATTTGTCATTCCTTTACTCTATTTGTTTTCATAATAATTTAATTCTAAATCTTTAGATGTTTGTTTTCGAATAGTTCTCATTAATCCAATATCATTAACTAATGATTGGCCATAAGATGGTATCATTTTTTTGATTTTTGGTGTCCATTTTGATTCATATTCTGAGAAGTTTTTTTCAAGTACTTCTAAAGCTACAGAAACTGAAGTTGAAGCCCCAGGTGATTCTCCTAGTAAAGCAATAATTGAGTGATCTTTAGAATTAACTACTTCCGTTCCAAATTGAATATAACCTTTTCCATGTTCAGGTGTATCTTTGATGACTTGTACACGTTTACCAGCAGTATATAACTGCCAATCTTCATCACGTGCTTCTGGATAAAACGTACGTAAATGATTCATACACCCTTCTTTAGTCATTAATATTTGATCAAACGAATATTTAATTAAAGGAAGGTTTTTAACTGCAGAAGATAAAAGTGTTGTAATATTATATGGCTTAATCGATTTAAATAAATCTAAATTCGAACCATTTTTTAAGAATTTAGGGCCTACACTAGCAAATGGGCCAAATAATAAGGTACGTTCACCATCAATATAACGTGTATCCAAGTGAGGTACAGTCATAGGTGGTGTACCTTTAGGCTCTTTACCATATACCTTAGCGTCATGCTTGGCTATGGTATCAGGGTTAGTACAAATTAAGAATTGACCTGTAATTGGGAAACCACCCAAATTTTTGCTTTCTGGAATACCTGTTTTTTGTAATAATGGAATGGCTCCACCACCAGCACCAATAAATACATAATCAGCAAGTTCTGTTTGCACATCACCACTATTGCGTTGACGTACTTTAACTTCCCATTTACCATCTTTTCGATGATTAAAATCTATGACTTCATGATTATATTGAACATTAGCATTCGGATGTTGTTCAATATTTTTAGCCATTTTTCGAGTAAGCTCACCAAAATTAACATCTGTACCTTCATTAATTTTACTAGCGGCCATAATGTCACTCGAATTATGCCCTTTCATCATTAAAGGAATCCATTTTCTCATTTCCTCAATATCTTCCGTATATTCAATATTGTCAAACATCGGAAAATCTTTCATCGCATAATAGCGATCTTTTAAAAATTGAACATTATTTTTACCTCTCACAAAACTAATATGAGGTAAAGGCTGAATAAATTCTTTAGGGTTAGAAATACTTTTATTTTTAACTAAGTGGCTCCAAAATTGTTTTGAAATTTCAAATTGCTCATTAATTTCTTTTGCTTTTTCAATATCAATTGAACCATCAGGCTTTCTTACTGTATAGTTCAGTTCACATAAAGCAGCATGGCCAGTTCCGGCATTATGACGTTCATTAGAACTTTCAATCCCTGGACGATCTAAACGTTCATATAGTTTAATATTCCAATTAGGTTCTATTTCTTTAAGCATAGAACCAAAAGTAGTACTTAATACCCCAGCACCAATAATGACAACTGTTTTTGACTCTTTAGTATTCATAAATAATTCCTCTTCCCTTTTTGTGACTAAGTAGTAGTATAATACAATTCAACTTATAATAAAAATACTCATTTTTAATCTGACTTATTCCATAAAAGAATAGGTTTAAAAGCAACTAAAAAACTCTAAAAGATGCGTTAAAGATTTATAAAACTTTAATATATCTTTTTTAGGTGAAAACTTCTGATAATTGTAGGTTCTCTCATTATCTATGATTATTACTTTCTAACTGTATCTAGAAAATCATCTCCCCAATTACAAATTGAAAATACTACTTTATCAAGCTTTAGTCCTATTTCAGTCAATCTATAATCTACTTTAGGAGGGACTACTGGATAGACCGTCCTTTCGAGAATTTTGTCTTGTTCTAGTTCTCTAAGTTGTCTTATTAACATTCGCTGGTTGATATCAGGTAGTTTATTTTGTAATTCACTTAACCTTAAACGATTACTCTGCAAAAGATGGTAAACAATGGCAATTTTCCATCTTCCACCAATGACAGACAGGGCTAAATCTTTCGATGTATAAAATTCTTTATTATTATATTCAATTAACAAAACGAATCCTCCATTTTTATATAGTGACAAAAATGTCAGTATTGTTATTCTAAACAACTAATACCATAATAGCATTATAAAAGATAGAGAGGAGAAATTTTAATGAAATTACAATTAGCAATCGATTTATTAGACCAAAAAGAAGCAGCAAAATTAGCTCAAGAAGTAGAGGAATTCATTGATATCGTAGAAATTGGAACACCAATCGTTATAAATGAAGGACTATCTGCTGTTGAACATATGAGTAAATCAGTCACTAACACACAAGTATTAGCAGACCTGAAAATTATGGATGCTGCTAGTTATGAAGTAAGTCAAGCTGTAAAATTCGGTGCTGATATCGTAACAATTCTGGGTGTTTCTGAAGATGCTTCAATTAAAAGTGCTATCGAAGAAGCGCACAACAATGGCAAAGAATTATTAGTTGATATGATCGCAGTTCAAAATTTAGAACAACGTGCAGCTGAATTAGATAAAATGGGTGCTGATTATATTGCAGTACATACGGGTTATGATTTACAAGCTAAAGGTGTATCACCTTTAGAAAGTTTACGTACTGTTAAATCAGTTATTTCAAATTCAAAAGTAGCCGTAGCAGGCGGTATCAAACCCGATACAATTAAATCAGTGGCAGTTGAACAACCAGATTTAATTATTGTTGGTGGTGGCATCGCAAACGCTGACGATCCAAAAGCTGCTGCTAAACAATGTCGTGATATAATTGATGGAAATGCTTAACTATTTTTAATATATGTATTGAAAGGTAATGTTGTAATATGACTAAAAAAGTAGCAATCATTTTAGCAGATGAATTTGAAGATATAGAATTAACTAGTCCAAAAGAGGCATTAGAAAATGCTGGATTTGAGACTGAGATTATTGGTGATACAGCTAATCATGAAGTTGTTGGTAAACATGGTGAAAAAGTAACTGTAGATGTTAGTATCGCAGATGCTAAACCAGAAAATTATGACGCATTATTAATTCCTGGTGGATTTTCCCCTGACCATTTACGTGGTGATGAAGAAGGTCGTTATGGTACATTTACTAAGTATTTCACTCAAAATGATGTACCAACATTTGCGATTTGTCATGGCCCACTATTATTAGTTGATACTGATGATTTAAATGGACGTACAATAACTGGTGTTATCAATGTACGTAAAGATTTATCTAATGCAGGAGCACATGTTGTTGATAAATCAGTTGTAGTAGACAACAATATTGTAACAAGTCGTGTACCAGATGACTTAGATGATTTCAATAGAGAGATTATTAAACAATTAGAAGCATAAATTAAGATCCATTATAAATAATTATTTGATAGATTAGACTATCGACAAAGATCTAAAATTTGTCGATAGTTTTTTATTATTAATTTTGAAGCTCCAATTTTATTAAGATATATACATCAAATAATTCATAACGTCGTATTACATATTTTGCATTCCTATACACTATGATGTTATAATACATTTAACGAAGATTATATGCATATATGCACCAATCCCCTCACTATTTGTGGTAGTGAGGGGATTTTTGATGCGGCTTAACGTCGCCTTCTATTTATTACGTTTACTACTAAGCCAGTAAGTAAAATACGCAACTGCACAGCCACTAATGACTGGTGCAATGATGTGAACGAAGATCATAAGCATATTAAGCACCTCCTTCCGTCGAAAATACCGCCGGAAGTTAAGGCGACTCTATTATTATATCATCTGTAAACACGTAAGCATATCCACTTCCGATAAGTGAACTTATGTCAAAAGTATTATCTATTAAAAAACAAATTACCTTTATTATTAAGTCTACTTAGTCATAATCAAAGTCATATTAGCGTACATAATTAAGTCGAATTATGATTTTTAGAAAGCGCGTATTGGTCACTTGTATGATTTATCATACTGCTTATAAAGTATAAATAAATGAAAAATGTCTTACTCATGTTTGATAAATTCTTGTGATATTTTTTATATTAAACACTTACATTTTTGCTATAAAAATATTTTTGTACTCATCACTTTTTGAATAAAGTATCT
>NZ_JBYTCH010000010.1:0-6723 GCF_058790135.1 Staphylococcus sp. FW104-15G4D | reverse complement strand
CATCATGCTAGCAAGTTAAGCGAACACTGACATGATAAATTAGTGGTTAGCTATATTTTTTACTTTGCAACAGAACCAATTTTTACAATTACCTAGATGATATGTGCGACGAATATAATCCCAAACCAGCAGAAAACAAAATAGATGAATTCGATAAGAAAATCGACGAAATAAAAGATTACATTGATAAAATAAATACATTTTAACATCTATATTTTTTAACATTTTCACTCCAAAAGATAAAAGAATTAAATCACTTACGCATATAATTCGTACACCTAAGAATTAAAATAATTATTCTACTCATACTATGATAATTTTATAGTAAGAATAATTATTGGGGGTAATTTGTATGAATAGTAAAATTCTAAAAATCTCATCTAGTCTGATGGCAGTTGGAATTATGGCTCCAACCATTTTATTTACTACAAACGAAGCAAAGGCTTACGAACAAAATCAACAAGAGATTCAACAGGCTTCTGAACAGCTACAAAAAATGGGCGAAGGCGCGCTTGAAGGCTTACATCAGAACAAAGAAGCTTTCCAAAAAGCTGGCGTATATGACAAAATGGAACGTGACGCTCAACAACTTGCTAACGGTCAATCTGAAAGAGGTAAAGCTACATTAGGAGCTAAAGCAGGGGCTAAAGCAATTAAAGCAACTGCTAAAAAAGTCGGACAAAAAGCTTGGGATGGTTACATAAAACAAGTTGAAAAAAGAGCAGGAGTCAAAGTTGCTTTCTTACATTACCAATCAATCTTTAAATTCTGTGACTACATCACAGGTTTTGGTGGAACAGTTACAGACGCAATTTCCAAAGGATTACAAAATAAATTAGGCTTTAATAAAACATTAGCTTATTACATAGCTAAAGCCTTTGTATTGATTGTATTATAAGAGGTGATAATATCAGAAAGAAACAAATTTTTCTCATATTAATCATAATAGTAATGCTTATTTTATTCTTCATACCGTGGGACAACAGCCACGAAACATTAAGACGTTATTTAATGTTAGCACTCGCATTACTAACACCTTTATACTTTTTAGCAACAAGTAAGAAAGATGAAGATAAGTAATATTTATTGCAACGTTTCAAACGACTTATCGTCGAGAATGATATATCTAAAAAATATGAAGTGTCTTTCGAGTAGTAGCTTTCGAGTTACTACTCTTTTTAATATTTATAATGTATTTACATATGTAAGTACGTATTGATATAATGAATGTAAGGAGATGATAACTATGATTAAAACATCTGAACGCATTTTTAAAAGTGGAAACAGCAAAGCACTCAGTTTAAGCAAACAAACAATCCAGTTAGCTGATTTTGAGGTGGGAGATAAGGTTGAAGTATCTGAAATCAATGGTGGTTTATTTATCAAAAAGAAAGAAGAATCGATTGAAGATGAAATCACAAATTTTTTCAAAAATGGCGGTAAATACACCGAGCCAGAATTTGATTTTGGAGAGAGTGTAGGTCGTGAAATATGAGTATCAAACAGTTTGATATATACTATATTGACCTAGACCCCACTCGAGGTCGTGAAAAACAAAAAATTAGACCATGCTTAATCGTGAATAACAATATGACCATTAAAGGAACAGATTTTGTTTGGGTATTACCAATTACAAATCGTGAAAAACGTTATCCATTAGATATCGAAGTGAAAACTAAAAAAGGATTAGTCACAGGTGTTATAGACACGCTTCAGATACGCGCATTAGACCTTAATGAACGTGAACATAACTATAAAGATGAATTACAAGACAACTTAAAAAACGTCGTCTTACAAGCAATAAAGACGTATTTAAAACCATCATCATAAAAATTCCCTCACTATTTATAATAGTGAGGGAATTAGTCTATACATTATTTGATATTTCGTTTTATCTATAGTTAAACATTTACAATGTAAATTAATAGTTGTCATTTTGATTTTTCTATATAAAAAGAGAGGTTCTGTTGCAAAGTTAAATTAATATACAAAGTTATGCAAAAGCAGTAAATTATATACTATTATATCAACAGATTATTCGGTTGGATTTTATTATTTTTCATTTCTTTGTATCTATATTATATGATTTTCAAGTTTGCAACAGAACCTTTTCAGAATTATTTTCTATTACGGTTTGAAGAGATTTTTCTATAGACACGGATTCTCCATATAATTCATATGCTATTTCGTTATTCAGTTTAAATAATTTTACATCTCCCATGTATACTCCCCTTTATTTAATAAAACATATAGTTAACATAATAGGATTTCATCAGTATCAAACAAACATTTTATGCAAAAAGCCCTTCTCACGTTCTTTCAATAAATCAATTTTTTATTCTTCTATAGAGTTTGGAATTTTTACTTCTAACTCTTCAAATTTCTTTTCACTTAATTCTTTTTGACCTGTCCCATCAGCTAAATACTCATTTTTTCTTAAAAAATCATTTTGAAGTAGATATTTTTTGTCAATATAGTTATTGATTTTATAACTCATAATAGCATTTGAATATATAAAACCATTCAATTCGCTAGGAACTATAGCAATACTACCATTAAAGAAGTTTTGTTTTCCTATATGTGGCACAACAATATATGCAGAACTAACAGAAAAAGGTAAGCAGCAAATATCATTATATAAAACAGAGGATAAGCATTGTTATATGTGCTTATCCTCTGTTTTTGAATTTTATATTAACTTAATTATCATAAAATTGCTTGATCTTTTGACCTATTTCATCTCTTACACGTTGAAATTCTGACCAAGATTTACCTGCTGGGTCATCAAATCCCCAATGCTCTTTTTTTACATTAGGTGGGATGACTGGACAATTTTCATTAGCATCACTACAAAGTGTAACAACTAGGTCTGATTGTTTTAAAATTTTATTATCAATTAAATCAGAAGTATGGTTTGATATATCAATTCCAACTTCTTTCATAGCTTCTATTGCTTTTGGATTTACACCGTGTGCCTCAATACCTCCAGAATATACTTGCCATTCATCTCCTAAGATTTTTTTACCCCAGCCTTCAGCCATTTGGCTACGGCATGAATTACCTGTACATATAAAGTAAATTGTTTTTTTATCCATAAATAGTTTCCTCTTTTTTTAGAAAATAATAAGTATTAGATATAACCCTAACAGTGTGATAAATAATACCGGAATCGTTATAATAATACCGATTTTAAAGTATTGTCCCCAAGAAATTTTAACACCTTTTTGAGTAAGCACATGTAACCAGAGAAGTGTTGCTAACGAACCAATTGGTGTTATTTTAGGTCCTAAATCAGATCCGATAACATTCGCATAAATCATGCCTTCCTTGAGTATACTTGTTGTTTGAGATTGACCAATCGCTATTGCATCTATTAAAACAGTTGGCATGTTGTTCATAATGGATGAAAGAAATGCAGCTATAAAGCCCATGCCCATGATACTACTAAATAAGCCGTAATTTGAAATATTTGTTAGTACATCACTAAGAAGCGTTGTGATGCCCACATTTTTTAGACCAAATACCACAAGATACATACCAATAGAGAATAAAACAATATTCCATGGCGCACCTTTAATTACTTGTTTCGTATGCACAGCCTTAGACTTACGTGCTAATAATACAAATATTAAAGCAATGATACCAGCAATAATTGATACTGGAATATTTATAAACTCACTTATTAAATAACCAACTAGCAATACAGTGAGTACAATCCACGAGATATTAAAAAGCTTTTTGTCCTTAATCGCTTCTTTTGGTTCTCTAATATTTACTGCATCAAATTTTCTTGGGATAGACTTTCTAAAATAAAGCCATAAGACAAGAATACTTGCGATTAAAGAGAATATATTAGGTATAATCATTTTACTGAAGTACTCAACAAATCCAATATCAAAGTAATCAGCAGAAACAATATTAACTAAATTACTAACAATTAATGGAAGAGACGTAGTATCTGCAATAAAACCACTAGCAATAATAAATGGGAATATCGCTTTTTTATCAAATCCTAAACTACGTACCATTGCTAAAACAATAGGCGTCAGTATTAAAGCCGCACCATCATTTGCGAAGAAGGCTGCTACAACTGAACCTAAGAGCATGATAAAGATAAACATTTTCAAGCCATTACCCTTTGATGCTCTTACCATATGTATGGCAGACCATTCAAAGAATCCAATTTCATCTAATATGAGTGAAATAAGAATAACTGCAACAAAAGTTAAAGTCGCATTCCAAACAATTCCAGTAACTTCTAGTACGTCTGAAAAGCTTACAACGCCAGTGATTATAGCAACTACAGCACCAATTAATGCAGTAATACCAATATCTAGACCTTTAGGTTGCCATATAACAAAAATTAACGTTAATACAAATATTGTGATTGCTAATATCGTCATCATTAACACTCACCTTTCTCTACTGTTTCACATATACATGGGACAGTACTGGAACTCAATAGAGTGAGTCGTGATGTAACGTTATCCAATACGTCATGATTCAATTTGTATAAAATTTTATTACCATCTTTTCTGGATGTAATTAAATTATTGTCTTTTAATACTTTCATATGATGACTTAATGTGGGTTGAGAAAAAGAAAAATGCTCTAATAAATCACAAGCGCATAATTCACCGCAAGATAACAAGTCTAATATTTCAAGACGGCTACTATCAGCAATCACTTTTAAGTATTGTGAAATTTCTTTATAATTCAATTTTTCTTCTTCCTTTCTACTTGAAACCTTTTATAACGTTGATAATTTTTATTACCACCTGACAAATTAAACACTTGTTTAAAACCTAAATTAATAAGTACGTTTTGTGCAGCATTCCCAGTAGTACCTTTATTACAGTAAGTCACTATCTTTTGATTTTTATCTACTGTTTTTGCATAACTTCTCAATATTTTCAATGGGACGTTAATCGCTCCATCAACATGATTAACTTCAAATTGCTTTGGAGAACGTACATCTAAAATCAATAAGTCATTATTTTGTTTCATGACTTCTTCAGGCGTTATAATTTTGCGTCCTCGAGTAATATTGTGTCCAATCATCCCTGTATAAATAACAGGATCTTTAGTTGTAGAAAAAGGAGGCGCATATGCTAAATCTAAATGAAATAAATCTTCTGCATGGGCACCAAACGTTATAGCAGTAGCTAGTACATCTATTCTTTTATCTACACCTTCATACCCAATAATTTGGGCACCCAGTAATTTAGAATTGTTTTTATCAAATATAGCTTTAATTACCATTTCTTGGCCTTGCATATATTCTGGACGATTCGGTTTCACATTGTGTAATACGTCAATATCAATATCTAAATCAATAGCTTCTTTTTCAGTTAAGCCTGTTTGGGCAATTGTCATATCAAATATACGAACAATGCCTGTTCCTAAAATGCCTTTATGTTCTAGATTTCCACCAGTTAATCGATCTCCTAAAATACGTCCCATTTTATTTGCTGTAGAACCTAACGGTCTATATATAGGGTCACCAGTAATTAAATTATAACTTTCTGCTACATCACCAATTGCATATATGTGAGGAATATTTGTTTCAAAATACTTATTGGTTTGTATTGCTCCAGATTTTCCAATATTAATACCAATTTCTTTAGCTAATTTAGTATTTGGTATGACACCAATTCCAATAATGATTAAATCTGTATCAATTAATTCGCCAGTTTTTAAGCTCACTCTATTTATTGTATGATTTTCATCATAATCAATAATATCTATTTCATTATTGGTATATACGTTAGCTTTATCTTCAATATATTCTTGAATCATAAAACTGATATCGTAGTCTAAATGAGGCATAAAAGTACTACGTTGAATAATTGAAGTATTGTAATTAGATAATTGTTCTAACATTTCTAGACCAATAAATCCACCACCAATGATTGTTATATTCTGAACATCATTGTCCTCAATATAATTATAAATTGCTTTCGCATCATTAATATTCTTAACTTTAAATACATTGTTATATTCTTCGCTATTTAATTGAGGAATTTCCTTAGGCGATGAGCCTGTTGCTAATACTAATTCGTCATATTCTTGAATCATCTTTTCATCATTTACTAAATTGGTAACAGTTATTGTTTGATCAGTATCATTTATCTGATTCACTTCATATTTTGTATAAATATCTATATTAAAGCGCTCTTTAAACCATTTAGCATTTCTTGGCGTGAGTTCATCAATATCAGATACATTACCGCCTATATAGTAGGGGATACCACATACTGAATACGAAATATCACTATCTTTATCAAAAACGATAATTTCCACATCTTTCACTATTTCTTCTTGCTTTAGCCGCGACACTTGTACCGGCAGCAACTGAACCGATGATTACAATTTTTTTAATTATGATAACCCCCCATAAGGTATGACAAAATAATTGTCAAAACTTTCATTTTTAATCTTGTTTATCCAAAATGATTCATCTTCTTTTTTGTTACTAAAAAGGTCATCACGTTGATTTAGCGTAACTAACGATTGATTAACAACCCACCAATTATGGCCTATATTAGCTCTATTTAAATCTTCTACTAAACGTTTAGATTCTAAATAAGGTGTTTTTTCTGCTAGTGTTACGATTATCATCTGTGTTAAATTTTTATTTTGAATTTTAGGTAATAATGTTTCAACATTACTGGTAGTTTGAGTTGATTTTTTCTTTAATTCTCTATGATGATTTTCACTAGA
>NZ_JBYTCH010000009.1:0-6871 GCF_058790135.1 Staphylococcus sp. FW104-15G4D | reverse complement strand
TACAGTGATAACATCCTTGTTAAATTGTTTATATCTGAAATAGTTCATACAGAAGACTCCTTTTTGTTAAAATTATACTATAAATTCAACTTTGCAACAGAACCTTCAATAATCTACATATCAATAAAATTAAAGCGAAAAAAGGACGTAAAATAGAATGGTTAGAGTTTACGTTTGACGCTGAGAAACGCATTCACAATAAACGTCAACCACAAATGGCGAATATAGGTAAGTCACGACAATATATCAGTCGTGAAAAAACGCCCAAATGGTTAGAAGAACACACATATGAAAAACAAACAAAAAATGAGTATGATCCACAATTAGAGAAAGACCGAGAGAAATTTTTGAAACAGCTTGAAGTCGATTGGAAAGAATAAGAGATTGTTTTACAAAAAGCATAAGAAAGGATATACTGAAATTAACAAATATTGCTAACATTTACTCACCAAACCCCAGCCTATTGCCGTAGGCTGGGGTTTTTTAGGTGTTGGCTCCATCGTCTTATTTTTTATTACGCTGTTCGAGCCAATGTTTAAACAACGCAACGCAGCACTCTATAAAAATAGATACTGTTATATAAACAAATATTGCTAACATTTCATCGCACCCCCTCTCTACGTCAAATTGACGTCTGAGGATAAGACGACTTTCTATAATATACCATGTGAGATATGTGATATACATTGCATAAAAATAAAAAATGCGTCTTTATGAAAATCCATGAAAATGCGTGGTTAAGGTAATGTATAAAAGATGTATAACCTATAATCTAAACACAAAGGCACGAACGCTGTTGTAACGGCGTTCGTGCTTTTTACATTAGTTAACATAATAAAGTGTTATAGGTAGTAGATTTGTATAACATATCCATTCTTATAAAGAGGTTTATCTATATATTGTTATACTAAAATATGATTAGTATTGGTTAATAACCATATCTGTATAGTCTTCTTCTTTTATTATTCGAATTTGATTATTACTCGATTCATGCTCTACTCCCCATACTTTCGACCGTTTAAAAATCAACAAATCACAAAAAACCAATAATATTAGAATACATATTCCTTTGCAAAACTTCATAACATCTCCCCTTAAATACCATTCTTTCTACGGTATATTTTAATAATTTTTAACTGGCTTTTTAGCCAATAATGCACAAACTAAACCAATAATGGGGAAAATAATCATCATATAAATAGTTAATGAATAGGATTGGAAAATATCATGACCTAGGCCTAATGGTAATGGTCCTAAAGAGGAACCAATCACTAGCATAGTTGATCCAATTCCATTTATACTCCCTACATGCTTACGTCCAAAGTAGTTAGCCCAAACAATATTGGTTCCAATTCTTTCTAGACCGTTCGCAATTCCCCATATGATTCCAAATAGAATAGCTAAAGAATATATTGAGGAAACTTCTGTACGGCTCCATCCAAATGTTTGAATATATTCATCAATAAATGCTGCGTTTGAATAAGTTTGGCCAGGGCCAGAGAAGAAAACTGTCAAACCAGCAATAAATACAATAACCCAACCATAATAGAAATTTTTGGTTTTCATCTAATATTCACCTCTAAAATAAAACTCAATCCTTTCACGGATTGAGTTAGACAGACTATTTTACAATAACAACGGGAATTTCTGAACGTTTTGCTACTTTGTGACTGACGCTACCTAACACCATTTCTTGCAAACTATTTAATCCACGTGTTCCCAAAACAATAGCCTGAAATTCTCCACTATTTGCAACTGAAACAACTGTGTCCGCAGGAACACCATGTGCAATTTTCATTTCATATTTCACATTATGCTCTACAAATAACTCAGTGATATGAGAGAGTTTGTCTTCTCTTTCATTCGTCAAACTGGAACTTTGTTTACCATGTAAAACATCTGTTTTCGACTCCTCAACATCTACAACTGTAAGAATAGTAACAACAGTATTATCATCTATAAAATTTAAAACTTCTTTTGCTGAACGCAAACTATTTTCTGACCCATCTGCTGCTAATAAAATTGATTTATACATAAATAACGCTCCTTTAATTTAAATGATTTTCATTTAGTTGGCTTAACTCTGAAACAATTTTACGACTATCTGAATTTAATTTTTCTACACGAACAATATTATTTTTTTCTTCGAATTTTCGTACTATCGTGTCAATTGCATCGACTGCAGAATCATCCCATAAGTGTGCATTATTGAAGTTTAATTCTATGGTACTATTTTTAATATCGAAGTTAATTTGATCCATCATAGAGTCAATAGAAACAAAGAAGATTTGTCCTTTAAAAGATAATCGATTTATTTTACCGAATTCTTCAGAAATTACTTCTACTTTTGAAATTTTAGTAGCAAAGAATAAAGCGCTGAAAACGACCCCTGCAACAACACCTATAGCTAAGTTATGAGTCATTAAAACGATAATCATCGTAATGAGCATAACAACTGCATCTGTTTTCGGTGCTTTTTTAATATATTTAAAAGAATTCCAATCAAATGTACCAACAGAAACCATAACCATAATACCTGCTAAAATTGGCATTGGAACCTGCACTACGAGTCCTCCAAGTACAATAATCATAAATATAAGTACGATACCGGCTGTAAATGTAGACAATCTACTGTTTGCTCCTGATTTAACATTGATGACCGATTGACCAATCATGGCACAACCACCCATACCACCAAATAAACCAGTAATAATATTAGCAATCCCTTGACCTCTTGATTCTTTGTTTTTACTACTGTGTGTATCAGTTGCATCATCTACAATTTTAGCTGTAAGTAGGCTTTCTACTAGACCCACAATAGCCATTGATAATGAATATGGGAAAATAATTTGAAGTGTTTCTAAATTAAAAGGAATGTTAGGGATTAAGAAATGAGGCAAAGTTTGCTTAATATTACCTAAATCACCTACAGTTCTTACGTCAGATCCTGTATACATATACAATGCTGTTAAAACAATTATAGCTATTAATGGGGCAGGTATAGCTTTAAAAAATCTTGGAATTATATATACAATGAGTAACGTGATAATTACATATATATATGTTGAAATTGATATTCCAAAGATATGTTCTATTTGAGACATAAAAATCATTATTCCTAGGGCATTTACAAACCCAATCATGACGGAATGAGGTATAAATTTCATTAGACGACCAACTTTAAGTAGTCCTAAAATTAATTGGATTAACCCCATTAGTATAGTAGCAGCTAGAAGATACTCTACACCGTAATCTTTCACAAGTGGAACAATTAATAAGGCAATAGCCCCTGTTGCACCTGATATCATTGCTGGTCTGCCACCTACAATAGCAGTAACCACAGCAATAATGAACGAAGCATATAAACCAACCATTGGATCTACACCTGCAATAATTGAAAATGCAATAGCTTCAGGGATTAAAGCTAAAGCAACTACAATACCGGCAAGTATATTTTTTCCTGGCTGGTTAAGCCATTCATTTTTTAATTTTTCAACCATAACTTACTCTCCTTTTTATTTAATTATATTGTAAAGTATAACAGAAAAGTTTCATATGTATACCCGTTAATGAAACTTTATGTTACACTTCACCTACAGGGTGGTGCAATTAAATGAAATACGGTTATATTAGACCCGTTACAATAAACGACAATTTAAATGAACAAAAAAAGAAAATAGAAAATCATACAAATGAAATTGTTGAAGAAATTCATGCTAATAATAAGAAGAGGAATATATTAGATGTTCTTTTAAATGAAAAATTAGTTTCTGGAGATATGTTATACGTTACGGATTTATGTATTCTTGCAGATTCTACGAAACATTTAGTAGATATATTAGATTATCTTTCTCAGGAGGATATATCTTTATATGTTATTAATTTAAATCGTTATATTTATAAAGACATCAAAGGTGAATTTATAGAAATATTACATGATATCACAGACTTCCAAAGTGACATTGTCAAATTTAGAACTCGTTTAGGTTTAGAAAATTATGCAAAAGAAGGAAAAAACTTAGGAAGACCCAAAAGAAACGACAAAAATCTTAGTGATGCTATTGAAATGTATATGAGTAAAAAATACACTTTAAATGAGATAAAAGAACAGACAAATATAAGTAGAGCAACTTTGTATCGTCATCTAGATAAATAAGAGGTGATGAACGTTGTTAAAACAAGATTTAATGGGTTATGTTGCAAAGTAAAAAATATAGCTAACCACTAATTTATCATGTCAGTGTTCGCTTAACTTGCTAGCATGATGCTAATTTCGTGGCATGGCGAAAATCCGTAGATCTGAAGAGACCTGCGGTTCTTTTTATATAGAGCGTAAATACATTCAATACCTTTTAAAGTATTCTTTGCCGTATTGATACTTTGATATCTTGTCTTTCTTACTTTAATATGACGGTGATCTTGCTCAATGAGGTTATTCAGATATTTCGATGTACAATGACAGTCAGGTTTAAGTTTAAAAGCTTTAATTACTTTAGCCATTGCTACCTTCGTTGAAGGTGCCTGATCTGTAACTACCTTTTGAGGTTTACCAAATTGTTTAATGAGACGTTTGATAAACGCATATGCTGAATGATTATCTCGTTGCTTACGCAACCAAATATCTAATGTATGTCCCTCTGCATCAATGGCACGATATAAATAGCTCCATTTTCCTTTTATTTTGATGTACGTCTCATCAATACGCCATTTGTAATAAGCTTTTTTATGCTTTTTCTTCCAAATTTGATATAAAATTGGGGCATATTCTTGAACCCAACGGTAGACCGTTGAATGATGAACGTTTACACCACGTTCCCTTAATATTTCAGATATATCACGATAACTCAATGCATATCTTAGATAGTAGCCAACGGCTACAATGATAACATCCTTGTTAAATTGTTTATATCTGAAATAGTTCATACAGAAGACTCCTTTTTGTTAAAATTATACTATAAATTCAACTTTGCAACAGAACCAAAAGAAGTGATTTTTGCATTCCTCTATTAACCAGTGTTATAATATGATTAACAAGAATTCTAGCGTGAATACACCAATCCCCTCACTACGGCAATAGTGAGGGGATTTTTTAGGTGTGGCTATAGTCGCCTATTTATCGTTGCGATTACGTAGCCAATGCGTAAATAACGCAACAATACAACCACTGATGACTGTGGTCGTGATGTGAACAAGAATTTCTAGCATGAATAACACCTCCTCTCTGCGTCTAAATTGACGCCTGAGAGATAGGCGACCTGTATATTATATCATCTCTGAATATGCGATAATAGTTAACTTCCGATAAGTGAACTTATGTTACTAAAGGAAATTTATTTCTACATGGTATCAAGACAAGAAGAACATCCTTTAAAAAATCAATTAATTTGTTGTCATACGTTTTATTTTATAACCATTTTCAACTTTTGTGAGATGTTTTATTAATATTATTTTTTAAGCATCTTAATATAAGTAATTTTGCTTTCGTATTTTCTTTTACTATTGTTTTTATAATCATTGAACATATACCAATACTAAAAAAGTAATATATATCATGAATAATTACAATTATCATTGAAGATACAAAATTAATCTCAAGCCTTGCATGCATTAAAATTGTTATAACTATTGTCAAAATCGTCATAATCAATAATAATATTTTCTTCTTAATATGCTTCCTTGAAAATATTAACCTTTTATAAAAGAGCTTATTAATAATTACTGCCACTTCCTCATACTTATACCCTTCTTGATTATAATATTTGTAACGTATACCTTTATATAGATCTCCTAAAAAATAATCTATGACATTTCCATAAAATTGATTTTCAATATCTGTAATACTATCTAATTTAATCATGTCGTCATAGTATTTTCTATTGAAACTTCTTTTAATATAAATTCTATTTCCCTTATCTATAAATGCAATAAAGAAATTCATTAATTCCTTTATTAATAAAACACATACTAAGAAAAAAACTAATAAAAATCCAAAAGTAATTATTACAAAAAAGAGCAATACACTTTTATTTGTAAAATTTGATAATAATACATAATCTTCATAAAAAGGAATAGTAAATATAACTATAAGGATACATAGATTGAAAAATAAGATAGAAAAATAATCAATTTTCTTTTCAAAATCAATGAATTTAAATATTGTTTTCAATGACTGTATAATAATTGCTATCATTTATTCTCTCATCCAATCTTTTTTGTTAATTAAAATTATTATAAATAATTGAGTCAAACTTTGTGATTTTTTGATAAGCTATATCTACTTTCAATATTCCATTTTCATTTTTAAAGCGTTGTAGTTATTCTGGTTTACATAATAGCACCAGCCATCAGTGACTGTGCTACTATTTATTATACTTATTATCTCAGTAAACATAAAAAATAATAAAATAGATAACTTTATAAGTCGGCCGCATATCCTCTCACTATTCTATAATTATAAATTATACATAATTAAGTATGATTTTCGTTCATCTTTTACAGTTTCTTTATATGAAATTCTCCTCAAGTAATGTTAATTAGATAGTTTTACAGCAGTAAAACATAGCTAATTATCAATTTAGAATGTCAGTATAGTGTGAACTCTTAAACTATCTATTTGATAATTTTAGTTTTGGTATTGTTAAAAGTTCGACAATTATTAAGTCTACTTAGTGAGCATAATTAAGTCGAATTATTATTTTTAAAAAGCGCGTATTGGTCACTTGTATGATTTATCATACTGCTTATAAAGTATAAATAAATGAAAAATGTCTTACTCATATTTGATAAATTCTTGGGATATTTTTTATATTAAACACTTACATTTTTGCTATAAAAATATTTTTGTACTCATCACTTTTTGAATAAAGTATCT
>NZ_JBYTCH010000008.1:5689-7967 GCF_058790135.1 Staphylococcus sp. FW104-15G4D | reverse complement strand
CTTTCGTTTGGTCTAGGTGGTTGCCTTAGCAACCACTTGTTAATAAAAAAAGAGAACATCTATCTAAAGATGCTCTCTAATTGAATCATGGTTGGCCTATTAAATTGAACTATTGATTAAATAAAGAAGTGATGGGTAAATGATCACGTCGTTTATTAAGTGTATGCATTTTTTCGAACTCTGATTTGAGAGACTTCAAAAAATAACCTTGCATATCATGAACAATCTCATTTTTTGAATTAATGTAGCTTTAAAACGCTTAAGGACATTAACAATTTCAAATTCCATATCTTCTAATAAGTAATATGTATCAATAGAATTATTGAAGGATGGGCTTTTAACAATACAGATTTGATAATTTTAATTTCAGCTACAGAAAAGTTACTCAAATAGTTTTGAATACTTTGCGGTAGTTCTTCGAGTAATTGGAATTTTAAAGCTTCATTTTGATATTATAATCGCAGCATATGTCGCTTCAGTACTCTCTATATTAGAAAATTACGTAGCCGAAGACATGGAAATCAATGAAAAGGGTTTAGATGACATACTTAATACCTTATCTAGAATGTTTGCGTCGTAGAAAATATTAATTTCCCATCCCAACACACTTGTTTACTATGACCTTATCTTATTTCTTGGTATGATAAGCATTATATAAAGAATATTAAAATAAGAAGTATTTCAAATGATGTTTATTGTTGTATTCACTGTTGGCTTTATTATTCTTGCTATTATGAAAGAGAAAAAGAAAAAATAATTTTTCCCTTTTTTATATAAATTGAATTTATCTATACCTACCAATAATTGATGTTGGTAGTATTTTTATTTTTAAAAATGAATTTTTTGAAGATTATTGACTATTAAATTATTGGATATTATTAGAGTAGATAGTTTATCACATTAAACACGGAGTATCATGAACACTTTGTTCTTATGATACTCCTTTTATTTTTTTAATTACTTATTAAATAACAAATTACCTCTATTAATAATTATTTTTCTCTAAAAACTCATTTAAAACTTTATCTGATATTGATTTTATAGAAGTGTCTTTATCTAATGCCATCTGACTCAACCTTTTTTTGATTATCGCATCAACTCTCATAGTTGAACTTTTAGCAACCGGTTTATAATTTTCTGTATATTTAACTGCTGAAGTGTCAATATCATCCAAAAAACCCTTTTTCTTTTGCGCTTCAAATTTTATATCATCTAAAAATCCTGCCACTATGACCACCTATCCTTCTATTAATTCTATTCTTTCTACTAATTCTTTATATATCGCTTCTAACATATGCAATACTCTTTTATCGTGCGTATCTTTATCCCTAATACCTTCTGCACCAAACTTCTTAATTCTTTCTCTTTGAAATATTTGATTTTTAAATAAAGCGCTTGAAAACGTTTCTCTAGATATTTCTAATATCTTTTCATCAATATTGCCATTCTTCTTAATTAATACTGGAATTGCACCTATTAATTCAAATGGCAAATTTGATTCCTTTTTTCTATCTCGTAAAAAGTTAACAAACGATAAACTACTCTCATACGCAGATTGTTGTGTTTGGAATACCATGACAATGTAATCACTCGCGTATACTGCATTATTTGTGAAATCTGAATTTATTGTTGGTGGTACATCAATAAATATATAGTCAAAATCATAATCTCTTTTAATTTGATCAATAACTGATTTAAGAATATATCGCTTTTTAACAATATCTGTTTTTGCAATAATATCAGATAAATTAGCTAGTGAAGAGTCTGCAGGTATTAACGCTAGTTTAGTTGATAAGTTGATAATACTATCTTCTAATTCACCAGTTTTAAGGGCATCTATAAATGTTTGTTTCTCATCTATAGCTTCTGGATATGTTCTTTTCATTATTTGAGTGGCATTACCTTGGGGATCAAAATCAACTAATAAAACCTTTTTGTCATATTTTTCAGAAGCAATATATGATAACAAAGTTGATACAGTAGTTTTACCTACTCCTCCTTTGAAATTACCAATAGTTATAACTGACATACATTACACTCCTTAGGTTATAATGTCTATATTATAACAGTAACTTGTTACATGTAACAAGTTACGAATGTATATTACAATAAATAATAATATTCATGATTATCTAAACCTATTAGAATAAATAATATGAATTACTTTTAATAGATTAACAAAAACAAATCACATGTTACATGTTACATGTAACAAGTTACGAATGTATATTACAATAAATAATAATATTCATGATTATCTAAACCTATTAGAATAAAT
>NZ_JBYTCH010000008.1:854-5590 GCF_058790135.1 Staphylococcus sp. FW104-15G4D | reverse complement strand
TAATATGAATTACTTTTAATAGATTAACAAAAACAAATCACATGTTACATGTTACATGTGATTTGTTTTTGTTTTTTTGTTACAGTATTTATTGTTTATACTCTACTAGTTTGTTATTCTTATAAATATACAAAAAAACATTCAGTTGTTGGCATCAACTGAATGTTTTTAAAGGTAATAAAACGCACCCAAACGTTTTAATATACATATATTGTAATTATAACCGTAAACAATATGTGTTGCAACTACACATATTTAATAATTTTATTGTAAACGTTTTATTACCTCTAACCAAATTAAAATATGGAAAGAGGTTATTTACTATGTCAACAACATCTTATAGAAACGTTCGAAAATCAAAATTTACACAAATATCAAATGATTTATTAAATGATGAACAACTTACATTAGAATCCAAAGCATTATTATCTATTTTCTTATCTAATTCAGATAATTGGAATCTTCATATGTCTGAAATTATTAAACGATCTAAGAACGGTCGTGATGCTCATTATTCTGCACTAAAAAAATTAATTAAAGCTGGTTACATTGCTAGATTAGAATTTAAACAAAATTCTAATAATCAATTCTTAAAGCTTGAATATATTTTTAGTGACAATAAAGAAGATATTAATGAAGGTATAAAAGACGCTCAAATTTTTGCAATAGAAAATGAACAATCAATTGTATTAACTTACAAAAATTTAGACTGTCAAAAGCTAGAAAGTTCTTTGGAAAATAAAGAGCAAAGTGCTGTAGAAAAGCCGTTTCCTGAAAATCCGTATACGGCTAATTCGAATACGGAAAGTGCGTATACAGAAAGTCAGAACATTAATAATACTAATAACAATAATACTAATAACAATAATACTAATAGTAACAATAATGGTTCGAATGGAATGAGTGGTAATAATATAAATAGTATGCCTAAAATAAATAACCATTCACTTCATTCAAACCATGAAAATAATTATTTACTAAATGATGAACAAGCTCATTTATTAAAACCCTTACCTAAAGATTTACAAGAATTCATTAAAAGTAGGTATATATTAGCTGATAGCATAAGTATTATAAATAAAATTATGCAAGCTAAAAAAGAAGCAGCTAATAGACGTGATGATGTTTTATTCTTTATGTTCGAAGAAAACCCCTTTTTATCGAAAAAAATCATTGATATTTTAATAACTGTCAATCGAGAAATGAAAAAGAAACAAGAATCAGTCCAAGCACTGTTAGGCTATTACTATAATTCATTAGTGAATGGATTAGAAGAATTTCATTTTACAGAGCAAGCAAGAAAAACAGTACAAAATAAAAAAATCTATTTCTAGATGAGTCTGAAACATAATTCCTAGCAAAATAGCCAGTAAATGAGTTTTTATAAATTCATTTACTGGCTTCTTTATTTACAATACTTCATATTGTTGGCTCGCTTTATTAGGGGATAGCTTCAGCTTGTCCTGTTCCCTCAAGAGTCTCGCCAATATACTTTGTGTTTATATGTAATTTTACATTGAAATACTTAAAAAAATAAGGCGCTTTCGTATAATTTAATAAACTTCACTAAACTAAATTAACGAGGTGCCTTATTTATAAAGATTATAACATGACTCAACTTACTCTACCAATGGAAACTTCAGTTCTTATCCCAACAAATGACATTTCAATACATGTAAATGTCATTTGTTGAAACAATCCATAAGACCGCATTCGATGAATTCAGACATCATCGTGGTGCAACATCATACCATCCAAAAATGATGTTAAAAGTAATTCTATATGCCTACACACAATCTGTGTTTTCAGGACGTAAGATAGAAAAATTACTTAATGACAGCATCCGAATGATGTAGCTATCACAAAATCAAAAGGCTTCTTATAAAATGATTAATCGATTTAGAATAAATCCAAAAGTAGATGCTTTATTAGAATCATTATTTATTCAATTTCATAGTCAGTGTTTGAAACAAAATCTTATAGATGATCAGGCCATTTTTATTGATGGTACGAAAGTTGAGGCGAATGCCAATCGATATACATTTGTATGAAAAAATAGTACTTAAAACCATGAGACAAGAATGAATGAAGATTCTAAAGCACTCTATCATGAATTGATGACAAATAATATCATACCTGAGATTAAAACAGATCACGATAATGACTTAGCAAAAGAAGAAATAGATTTGATTGGTAGTCATTTAGATAAAGAGATCGAAGATTTAAACCAACATATTGATAATGAAAAATGTACTAAAATAAGAAAACAAATACGGCTTAAAAGAACTAAATTAAAAAATACAAAAAACAAATTAATGATTACTCTGAGTGAAAGCATAGATACGAAGTCCAAAAATCTATTTTAAAAAATAGAAATAGTTATTCTAAAACGGACCATGATGCCACATTTATGAGAACGAAAGAAGATTATATGAAAAACGGACAACTCAAGCCAGGGTATAATTTACAAATAGCGACAAATTAACAATTTGTTTTATCTTATAATGTGTATCAAAATCCCACTGATACAAGAATGATGATACCATTTTTAAATTCAATTCAAGAGACCTACGGTCATTTACCTGAATATATTTTAGGTGACGCAGGTTATGGTAGCGAATCAAATTATATGGCAGTTATAGATAATTTTAATCGAACGCCACTCATAACTTATGGAATGTTTATAAAAGATAAAACTAAAAAATATAAAAGTGACATCTTTAATACTCAAAATTGGGATTATGACGAAATTAACAATGAATTCATTTGTCCGAACAATAAAAGAATAGGATTCAAAAGATATGCATATCGCCATGATAAGTATGGTTTTAAACGAGACTTTAAATTATATGAATGTGATGATTGTTCAGAATATCCGCTGAAACACCAATGTATGAACTTCAATTCAAAAACAAATAAAAAAATAATGAAGAATTATAATTGGGAATATTTTAAAGCCCAAATTAATAAAAAGTTTTCAGAACCAAAAACATCTACAGTCAAAGAAAGATTGATATGGATCCTGTTTTTAGATTTATGAAGGCTATTTTTGGTTTCACTCGAATATCTGTTTGAGGGATAAATAAAGTCAAAAGAGAACTAGGATTTGTGCTAATGGCACTTAATATAAGAAAAGTAACAACTCAACGAGCTGAAAATAATCAAACACATTATAATAAAGACAATTTCTATATTATTTCAATAGAAATTGTCTTTATTTACTTATCCAGGAACTTTATGTCCCGGACTCTTTTTTTCTCATTAATTAGGTAAAAATATTGTCATATAGTAAGTAAAGTTACACTCATTCATAGTGGATCATATCGAAGACGTGTTAGAAAAATTAAAACATGATGGGGCTAAGCTTTTATCTGAAACTCATGACAATTCAACATATGAAGATTCTAAAGGTAGTAAAAGTGTTTATATCAAAGCATCATTTAATACGTTAATAGAATTACAGGCAATACCAAACGGCTACTATTATCCAAAAGATAGCGAATCTGAAGTCTTTATTCCTGGATAATAAAGTGTAAACAGTAATTATTATCTCAGTAACGCCAATGAATTATTTATCGGTAATCAATACTCACAACTTACACTTTCCATGAGCAAGTCTTATTGAGTTGGTGTATTTACCATCTTTTTTGAAGAATTTTTTATTATACCCTCAATTGATCTTTCTTAATGAATAATTCGTTATTCATTCCGTTTACTACAACTTTACCCCTTAATTAATTCTAAAACTGCGAGTTGACCTGCCTGTTTTCATAGGCTAATGGTTTTATTAGACATTAACATAGTTAGCATATCCCTACATTCATCCTGTTTTTAATCATTTTCGTTAGCTAGATCATAAAAATGGTTAGTAGATAAATTACTGACAACACAAATGTTGTAAATCTTGTTAACTTTCATATAATAAGAAAAATCGAACGTATATGATGGTGACGTTTGATTTTTCTTATTTGTACTATAGATTTTATATCTTACATACGAACAGGGATAACTTTTTATGCAATCTTAGGTATAATAATTTTGTTTTTAGATGTTTTATATATTTAATTTTGAATACATAAAACTCATATAGAAACATAAAATATTAGAGAAAATATTTTATAAATAATAAAATAAAATGTAAATGCAATTTTGTTAACTTTATAAATAGCTTGTGTAAATTTAATTGTACTACCATGTTTTTGATGTTAAAATCATACAAGTATTAAAAACAAAAAATTCAGATAATAAATCATTATACTGCAAGTAAATTTCAAGTAATGGAGGAAAATATGTCGAATAAAAACCAAAAATTAAATGAGAGTTTTGCAGAAGAAAAAGCGAGAGTGCGACTATACAAATCTGGAAAGAATTGGGTTAAAGCTGGAATTAGAGAAATACAACTAATGAGAGTGATGGGTTTACCTTTTGCAGGTCAAAAAGTGTCTATTGGTGAAGAATTGAATTCTCAAAAATCAAAATTCAAAAAAAATGCGTTGAAAACATCAGCTTTAGTAGGTGGAGCATTTACTTTCAACATGTTAAATAACCACGAAGTATTTGCTGCATCGGAAACACCTGTAACTTCTGAAATAAGTTCTAATAGTACTACCGTAGGTGATCAAACATCTACTACAGAAAGTAAAGACAGTACTGCAAGTACAGAAAGTAAAGACAGTACTGCAAGTACAGAAAGTAAAGACAGTACTGCAAGTACAGAAAGTAAAGACAGTACTGCA
>NZ_JBYTCH010000008.1:0-758 GCF_058790135.1 Staphylococcus sp. FW104-15G4D | reverse complement strand
TGCAAGTACAGAATTAGGATCATCTATAGTTCAAAGTAGCGATAATTCAACGAGTACTTCGACAACTCCATTACGTACATTTAGTAGGATGGCTGTAACTACATTCGCAGCAGCAGCAGCAACTTCAACAACAAATACTTATACAGGTGCAGGGACTGATACAAATTATAACATTCCAATTTATTATAAATTAACAACTGTTAATAATGGAACGTCTATGACTTTTACGTATACAGTTACTTATGATAATCCTGCTACTACGACGGTTGAAAAACCTACAGCATTGTCTAATAGTTATGCAATATACAACACAGGAACAACTTATCAACCGATGTTTACACTAGGCAGTGCATATGGAACACCTTCAACAGCGACAAGTTATATTACCGATTCAACAGGTGCTCAAGTTAGTAATCCAAGAGCAAACACAACTAATATAAACAAACAGGGTAGTGGATATACTTGGGCAAACGGCTACCAAATGAATGGATCCCAAGCTAAACAAGGATATGGTTTAACCACAACTTGGACAGTTCCTATCAATTCTAGTGGAGACACTTCTTTTACATTTAACCCATACTCTACATCTGTGACAGGTGGGACAAACTTCTTTAATGGTCAAAAAGTGACTGTAACAGATCCAACTAGTGCGTCAACAAGTACTGCAAACTCACAAAGCGCGTCAACAAGTACTGCGAACTCACAAAGTGCGTCAACAAGTACTGCGAACTCACAAAGCGCGTCAACAAGTACTGCGA
>NZ_JBYTCH010000007.1:0-15988 GCF_058790135.1 Staphylococcus sp. FW104-15G4D | reverse complement strand
GTAAGTGCGAGCGATTCAACGTCAACAAGCGTGTCTGATTCGAACTCAATGAGCGCATCTGATTCAACATCAGTAAGCGCAAGCGACTCAGCGTCAACAAGTACATCTGACTCAGCGTCAGTAAGTGCATCAAATGTCACTTCGAATGCAACTTCTAATAGTGCATCAACTGGAGAAAGTACAAACTCATCTAATGTAGTGCAACAATCAAATCATAAAGATAATAGTGATGAGAACAAAGAACTTCCTGAAACCGGTAATAGCAATGACGCTAATAATACAAATGTATTAATGGGAGCTGTTCTTTCATTACTTGCTGGATTAGGTTTAATGAAGAGATCACGTAAAAACAAAGAAGATAAAAAATAACAATAGATTTTAATCTATAATAATATGAAGTAAAACAAAGAGGCTAAGACATAATATTGAGTTTACGTGATAGTAAATCAACTATGTTTTTAGCCTCTTTGCACTCATATTAAAATTTAAGAATTTTAGGTGAAAAAATGTTAAGAAATAAAGAATTCAAAGTTTTGCATAAAAGAATTATTTTTACAATACTCATTCTTGTCATATACATACTAGGAAGTAATATTTCTATAATTGGTAATGAATCAATTAAATTTAACCATGACAGTTTTTTTAAATTAGCTATTTCAAACGTCGGTGGAGATTTAAACTCATTGAATGTATTTTCATTGGGGTTAGGCCCATGGTTAACAGCAATGATTATTATCATGTTATTCAACTATAGAAATGTAGATAATATTGTTAAGCAGACTCGTTCTGAAAAGCAAATAAAGGAAAGACTATTAACAATACTCATAGCAACGATACAAGCATATTATGTTATCCATACCTATGTTCAGAATAATATAATACAGAGCACAAATATTCTGTTACTTGTATTAGTTTTACTAACAGGGACATTATTTTTGGTCTGGTTGGCTGATCAAAATACTACTTATGGAATTGGTGGACCAATGCCAATTGTATTAATGAGTTTAATAAAATCGTTATTTCATCAACAATTATCTAATATAAATATAACAACAACATTATTTATTGTGATTGGTTTATTAATTATAGCGATGCTAATACTTCTCTATATAGAATTATCAGAGTATCGGATTCATTATAAAGATATAATGAACATGGCTACACAAAATTCACATTCATATCTTGCCTGGAAATTAAATCCAGCAGGAAGTATGTCTATAATGATAAGTTTATCTTTGTTTCTATTGTTAAATAGTGCTATTAACTTAATTGGAAACTTACTTCTGAATAAGGAAATGAATGTAGCAATTTTTGGTTTTGATAATCCTGTAGGTATTACAGTATATATTGTAATACAAATCATTTTTGGATACTTACTATCTAGATTTTTGATTAATACTAAAAGGAAATCTAAAGAATTTTTAAAAAATGGAAATTACTTTGTAGGTATTAACCCTGGTGAAGAAACTGAGCGATATTTAAATAAAAAAGCAAGAAGAATTTGCTGGTTTGGTTCAATTACAGTGACATTGATTTTAGCAGTGCCCTTGTATTGTTCATTATTGATTCCAGAGCTTTCAAAAGAAATATATTTTTCAATACAACTTATTGTATTAATTTATATTGGTATAAGTATAACCGAAACATTAAGAGCATATTCTTATTTTGATAGATATAAAAGCATATTAGACAAATATTAGGGAGGAATTTTTAATGAGATATTTTATACCGGCGTGGTATAGTAGACAAAACTTGTGGAAAGACCATACCCTCCCCTTCTATTATAAGCCGGATAAAACAGAGTTTGATGACATGATTAGCTTAATGTCTATGCATAAGAAAAATGGTTATAAATATAAGGTGCTAGTATTAAATTATTCACCTAATTTAAGGTTGTTTTTACATAGACACGATTTATTTGAAAGTGATTATTGGTCTGTTTTTGATGTGTTACAAAGTGCTCCAAACACATTACCTAGAGCTATTGATTATTTAGATTTGAACTGGCCTAAAGACACAGAGTTTGTATATTCACCGTTTATGGTAGAAGCAGTTATAAGCGAAAATACGTATTCTCAAGTTACGTTTAATCAAGAGGGATATGTACTTCATATACATGAATATGAAAATGGATTGCAACAACAAAAGATGATATTTGACGATAGAGGATTTATATCTTCAATTATTAAATATGAAAATGATAATGAGGTTAAACAAACTTATTTAAATGTATTGGGTGAAAAGATACTAACTGAGGACTTAATAACAGGAGAAGTATTAGTTAATAATACAGTTAAAAACTTATTAGACCATAGTAAATATTTGAATATGTTGGAAATAATAGAAGAGATTGTTGAAAAATTTTATAAAGATCAAATAACATTATCAGACAATTTTATTGCTGCTTCTGATGAAAGACATAATCAGTTAATCACACGTTATTTTGAAGCAAATCAATTATGTTTTTCTCTATTTTCAAATAGAAATAGAGAAATAACGCCACATTTAATTCACTCCATGCAACCTGCAAAAAGTTGCTTAGTTGACACAAAAGAAAATGAAAGAGAATGTAATCTTATTGCTAATAACAATTCAATTGACATGAAAGTGTCTAGAATTACACCCTTTGATACTGAAAAAATACCAAATATAAGTTCACAGTTATATAATGTGCATATTGGTTTTTGGATATATAATTTATCAAGAGATGTAGTAGAGACTACAATAAATCAATTATATAATTATATAAAAAATAAAGAAAACTATAAAGTTACTATTTTAATGAAAGATATAACAAGCAAAACGCCGAAATGGTTATCAGACATAGTAAAAGAAAAAAATGAATTATATAATGAAGAACAAAAAACTTTAAGTGAAGAAATGGCTGATGTGTTAGAAGAAGAAATAGAATTTATAGAAATAATTAAAATTGAATCAGTCCTATTTGAAGAAGATTTAATTAGAACAATGTCACAATTAAGAGTAGTTATAGATTTGGGTGATGAACCGGATTTATATCTACAAATTAGCGCAATAAGTGCAGGAGTACCTCAAATTAATATGATAGAAACGGATTATGTGACACCTAATGTAAACGGGTTAATAATACCAAGTTCATCTAATATTACACAGGCACTAGATTACTTCTTACTAAGTTTGAAAAACTGGAATTATTCTTATGCATCTTCCATAAAATTAGTAGATGAATTTAGTTCGACTAAGATAATAAGAGAAGTGGACCGTTTGATAAAAGGAGAGTTACATGGTTAGAAAATTTAACATATTGCAAATCGGCGGAGAAGATTTAGAACCTATTTTCCATGATAAAAAAAACGTGTACATCGATTATCTTGATCCAATACTATTTACATTTGAAAGTGGATATGAAGAAGCAATTGAAAATTTAATAGATGAAATTGGTTCCTTTAATTTAGTATTTATTCAAACAACGTATTCTCAAGAATTGATGAAAGTTATTGAATTAGTAGGAGAGCCATATACGATTTATGTAGATGAAAAATACTGGGATTTTCAATTTGAAAATGATCCTCGAGTAAAATATAAATTTATTAAACCATTACTTTATAAATCAACAGATGAGTTGCATCATAAATTAAAAGCGGGTGCTTTTACTAAGCAATACGGAGATAAAGTCTTTCCAATTAAAGGAGAGGTAAGTCCTAGTTTTGAAGGAGAATTTGAATACTTAGGTAACAAGGAGCTCGTTTTATCTGGAGATTTTGGGGAGTCGTATACTCCAATTGTTAGCTGGAACCAAAATTTAGTTTATGATAAGAATATGATGGTACAATTATGGCCAGAATTTTTTGTAGAGGGAAATGTTGATATCCAATATGTCATTAGATTAATCCCATTTGGCTCATTAGAACATACAAAAGATGTTATAACCGTAACAAAGGATGATTTAAAACAACCTTTGGAATTGATGCCAAGACCTTATGATGCAAACATTTCTATAGTGGTAAAAGCTAAGGGGACGGGTGTTGTACATCTTAGGGCAATCCATAAACGTTGGTCTCGTGCAGAAATGGGCCAATTTATAATGGGTGGTCAACGTTATAACGATGAAAATGGCGAAGAGTTTATACACTATTTCAATCCTGGTGATTTAAAGCCTCCACTAAATGTATATTTTAGTGGGTATCGTTCAGCAGAAGGGTTTGAAGGATATTTTATGATGAACAGTCTAGAAGCCCCATTTCTACTTATTGGAGATCCTAGAATCGAAGGTGGATCCTTTTATCTTGGCTCTGAAACCTATGAAAATAACATAAAAAAAATTATTAAAGAAGCATTGGAATATTTAAATTTTAAAGAAGATGATTTGATATTATCTGGATTGTCGATGGGATCATTTGGCGCATTATACTATGGTTCACAATTAACCCCAAGAGCTGTGATTGTTGGTAAACCTTTAGTTAATATTGGTAGAATTGCTGAAAATATGAAACTAAAACGACCCAATGATTTTGGAACGGCACTAGACATTTTGATGTCACAAGCAGGCACATTTAGTAAACAAAATATCAATCATTTGAATAAGCGTTTTTGGGAAAAATTTAAGCAAAATGAAGTTGAAAATACTACTTTTGCTATCGCATATATGCAAAATGATGATTATGATGATATAGCTTTTGATGATTTAATGTCTTTGCTAGGAGAATCCAGAACACATGTCATGACACGTGGCGTTCCTGGTAGACATAATGATGATTCGGCAACTATAACAAGTTGGTTTGTAAACTTTTATCATATTATTTTAAATAATCAATTCGGGAGAGAGTAATATGAACCAAAACAATCGATTTGATATCACCTGGACAAAGATACATAAAAGTACTTTTATGTATGGAACTAAGCTAAAATTTAAGAACAATTTTGTCAGCATGGACAATTCGTTGATGCCCTCAGGAATGGTGATACATGAATGGAACATGTTATCAAGTTATACAACAAATAAACAAGTGCCTTCATTACCACTATTGAAAAAAGGGAACAATTATAAAATTAATTTTGATTATGATGTCACACCTGAAAGATCAGTGTATTTTAAAATTGTTTTATCTAAAAAGAATGGTGAAAAAATTAAAACTATGATTATCGAAGATGATGATATTGAGTTTAAATATCCAAAAGATGCCTATTCTTATAAGATTGAATTAATGAATGCTGGATTTCAGCATTTACAATTTCGCCGAATTATTATTGAAGACCAACATATAGAGAACAGTCACTCAACTATATCAACTGATATTAGTGAAATGATAGATAAAATCAGACACAATAAAGTATAAAATTCAGAAAGAGGTGTCATAATGACAGGTAAATTTGATAATACTATTAATAAGATGCGGTTAAAAAAACTAAATAAAACATTAAATAGTATCAATAAAATGAGTCATGTTTTTTCTGAATATACTGATGAAGCATTAAAAGCAAAAACTCAAGAATTTAAAAAGAGAATAATGGAGTCTAAAGCGACTTTAGATCAAATTTTGCCAGAAGCATATGCTGTTGTAAGAGAATCTGCCTACCGTGTACTAGGCATGTACCCCAAAGATGTGCAAGTGCTAGGAGCTATAGTAATGCATCAGGGAAATATAGCAGAAATGCAAACCGGAGAAGGCAAAACGCTAACTGCAACGATGCCCTTATATTTAAATGCATTAACAGGTAAAAGAGCATTTTTAATTACGACTAATGATTACTTAGCCAAAAGAGATTGCATGGAAATGAAACCATTGTATGAATGGTTAGGCTTAACTGCATCATTGGGATTTATAGACATTCCAGATTATGAATATGAAGCTGGTGAAAAGCAAAATCTATATGCACATGACATCATTTATACTACAAATGGGCGTTTGGGCTTTGATTATCTTACAGATAATTTAGCAGATCACAAACGTACTAAATTTTTACCTGAATTACAGTTTGCAATTCTAGATGAAGTTGATTCAATCATTTTAGATGCAGCACAAACACCACTCGTTATATCTGGTGCACCACGATTACAATCTAATTTATTTGATATTGTAAAAGAATTTGTACATACTCTTAAAGATGGGCAACATTTTAAACTAGACAAAAATAAAAAAGAAATTTGGCTAACAAAACAGGGTATTGATAAAGCAAGTAACTACTTTAAAGTTCATCATTTGTATGATGAAATTAATTTTGATTTGGTCCGTATTATCAATTTATCACTGAGAGCAAAGTATTTATTTGATTACAATTTAGATTATTTAGTATCAAATGGAGAGATTGTGTTGATTGATAGGATTACAGGTCGAATGCTTCCAGGTACAAAATTACAGTCAGGTTTGCATCAAGCAATTGAAGCTAAGGAAGACGTTGAATTATCCATTGATAAGAGTGTGATGGCTACAATTACATTTCAAAACTTATTTAAACTCTTTGACAAATTTGCAGGAATGACTGGAACAGGCAAACAAGGAGAAAAGGAGTTTTTTGAGTTATATTCGAAAATCGTAGTTGAGATTCCCACTGACAAACCTATTCAGAGACAAGATTTAGAAGATAGAGTATTCGCAAATATGGAAGAAAAAAACCAAGCTATCATTGATTTTGTGGTTGAAAAACATAAAAAATCTCAGCCAGTTCTTTTGATAACTAGAACTGCAGAAGCAGCTGAATATTTTTCAGCTAATCTATTCCAATTAGATATACCTAATAACTTATTAATTGCTCAAAATGTTTCTAAAGAAGCTCAAATGATTTCGGAAGCAGGCAATAGAGCAGCAGTCACTGTGGCTACAAGTATGGCAGGACGTGGTACAGATATTAAATTAGCAGAAGGAGTTCATGAAATTGGTGGTTTAGCAGTCATCATTAACGAACATATGGAAAATGGTCGTGTAGATAGACAGTTAAGAGGGCGTTCTGGTCGTCAAGGTGACCCAGGGGTATCTCAAATATTTGTTTCATTAGATGATTACATTGTTAAAAAATGGAGTCAATCTAAAATGATAGAGAACGACAAGTTGAAAAAAATTAATAGTGAAATTTTAGAAAATAGTAAGATTTTCCAAATGAAAGTTAATAACATTGTAAACAAAGCACAGACTGTTTCAGAAGAGACATCTATTGTTCAACGTGAGATGGCTAATGAATTTGAAAAAAGCATTAGTGTACAAAGAGATTTAATTTATAAAGAAAGAGACCGTATTTTAGATATGGTTGACAAAAACCAATTTGATTATAAGCAATTAGCTAAGGATGTTTTTAGAAACGATTTAAAAAAATTTAATATAAATGATAAAAAAGACATAATTAGCTATATCTATAAAAATCTATCTTTCAACTTTGAATCGAATAATGTAAAGATAGATGTATTTAACCAAGAGGCAATTGTTAACTTTTTAATACAACATTTTATACATCAATTTGAGGATAATCAAAAGAAAGCATCAGATCCATATTTCATATTACGCTACATACAAAAATCAATTATTAAAGCAATCGATATGGCATGGATTGAACAAGTAGATTATCTTCAACAACTAAAATCTAACGTTAATAATCGTCAAAATGGCCAAAGAAATGCCATATATGAATACCATAAAGTTGCATTAGAATCATATGAAATTATGACTATGAAATTAAAGCGAAATATTATAAGGAATTTGTGTTTAAGTATTATTACATTTGATAAACATGGAGATCTTGTGATTTATTTCCCATAACATATAGGGGGGGTACGATGACTGTATATAATGTGAATTTTGGCATAGGTTGGGCAAGTAGTGGTATTGAATATGCTCAAGCATACAGAGCTAAATTATTGAGACAGTTGAATAGAAATATAAAATTTATTTTTTTAGATTTCATATCTTCTGAAAACATCCAAACATTGACTGATAATCTAGGATTTAAAGATGATGAAGTAATTTGGTTATATCAATATTTTAGTGATATAAAAATCGCACCAACAACTTATACTTTAGATGATTTAATAGGTGAAATCGGTAACGAAATTACACATATAGAGGATAATGGCAAAATCAAAAGATTGTATTTTGATTATGATAAAAGTTCATTTTCAACATGTTATATGAAAAATGCAGATAAAAATTATGTGGATAGAGTGGAGTTTGTCATTGAAGGCTATTTAGTAAGAAAAGATTTCTTTAGTTATACGAGAGTGTTTTCTGAATATTATGCCCCTTATCAAAATTATGCCAAGATATATATGAGACAGTTTTACAATGAAGATGGAACAATTGCATATAAGGAATATATAGATGATAAAGAAAGTGTCTTTGTCTTTGACGATGCACAGCTCTATAGTAAATCAGAATTTGTTGCATATTTCATGAATAAATTAAATTTATCAAATAAAGATATCGTAATCTTAGATAGAGCTACAGAAATTGGTCAAGCAGTATTACAAAATAAAGGCGCTAGTAAATTAGGTGTGGTAGTTCATGCAGAACATTTTATTGATAATGCCACCGATGGCGATAATATATTGTGGAATAACTACTATGAATATCAATTTAGAAATGCAAAATTTGTGGACTTCTTTATTACTGCGACCGATTTACAAAATCGTATTTTAAGTCAACATTTTTCTAAATATACTTATGATAATCCATTAATCAGAACAGTTCCTGTAGGTAGCTTAAATCAACTTATTCATCCAGAGAAAAAGAGACTGCCATATTCAATGCTAACAGCATCACGACTGGCTAAAGAGAAGCATGTAGACTGGATTGCTAAAGCAGTTGTGAAGGCCAAAAAAGAAATTCCTAAATTAACGTTTGATATATATGGTCAAGGTGGAGAAAAAGATAAAATAGAACAAATTGTTTATGAAAATAATGCGCAAGAATATATTACATTAAAGGGCCATGTTAATTTGCAAGATGTTTATTCAAAGTATGAATTATTTGCATCTGCTTCACAAAGTGAAGGTTTCGGTTTGACATTGATGGAGGCTGTAGGCTCTGGTTTAGGAATGATAGGATTTAATGTAAATTATGGTAATCCAACATTTATTCGTAATGGTGAAAATGGATATCTGATGTCTGAAAATGTAGAATCTGCAGATGAAGAAGAGAAGATTAATGAACTAGCTTCATATATTGTGAAATATTTTAAAAATGGACCAAAAAATCCAGAACGCACATCATATGAAATTGCTAGCGAATTTTTAACTCAGAAAATAGTAGAAAAATGGAGTATGCTAATTAACGAGGTGCTACATGATTAATATATTTGATAATTATCATTTTAATTCACAATTATTACATCGTTCATTGAAACTTGCAGGGTATCAACATTTGACAATTTGTTTAGAGGATGATGGCTTTTTACCAGATGATGTTACCTCTCCTTACCAATTTTTCGCTCAAAATCCAATTAAACAAACTGATAAACCTTTATTCTTTAATGAAGTAGAGGTGCCAACCCACTGGGAAATTACAGGTACAAATGATATGGGTAAAATAAAAAATTTAGGGGAAATAAGAGGTAAAATTTTCTATCAATCTAATTTCAAGTCTCGTATTGTAAACCGAGTTGAGTGGTTGGATAATAAGCAACGATTACGCATAGTTGATTTTTACAATAAGAAGGGGTTTAAATTTGCTGAAGCTATTTATGATTTAGCTGGTAAAGCTATAATGAAAAAGTACTTTGATCACCTAGGCAAAGAAATTATCTATGAAAATTATGTGACTGGAGACTACGTATTAAACTGGAAAAACAAGACACACTTTTTCAAGTCTCAAGAAGCATTTGTCATATATTACTTAAAACAACTAAATGTAGATTTGGATGTAATTATCTTTAATTCACTAGCGATGCCTTTTATCGCGTTATATAGAATGAATACAATTGGAAAGGGAATTCTCGTTTGGCAAGAAAATAGTCATGGAACTATTCCAGGAAATATGAAACTTATGTTTGATGAATCGTTAAATAGAAATTATTCAATCATAATACCAAATAGAGATGAATATCTAAAAATTCGCCAAGGGCTTTGTGATAAAGAACGTGATAAAGTAATTAGAGGTGGCTATCTTTATAGTTACCGAAAGCAAAACCAATTTACTAGAAATATATTAACTTTAACAAATTCCGATCAATTGCTCTGTATTGAAGAATTAGTAAAAAGTAATAGTGAATATCAATTTCATATAGCAGCTATTACAGAAATGTCTAATAGGCTATTAGATTTAATGAAATATGATAATGTTCGATTGTATCCAGTGGCGAATGAAGAGACAATTGAATCATTATATCAACGATGTGATATTTATTTAGATAACAATAAAGGTAATGAACTATTGAATGCAGTTGGTCGAGCATTTGAAAATGATATGGTGATATTTGCAACGCATGATGAAGCACATAATCGTATGTTTACAGCGCCTGAAAATATTGTTATGAAAAAAGATATTAATAATTTGACAACAATGTTGCAAAAAATGTCTAATAGTAAGAAAACATATCTAACTAGATTACAATTACAGAAAAATTATTCAAATGAAATTGAACCTGAAAAACTCATTAATAAAATTAAGGTTATGTTGCAAAGTTAATTTTATAGTATGATTTTAACGAAAAATAGATATAAGCAATTTAATAAAGAAATAATCACTGTAGTCATTGGCTACTACTCATCTAATATAAATTATTTACATAATAAATGATTATGTAAACCAAATACAAATGGACAAACGGCGTCATATATGTCACTTTACTTGATATATGAGAATGATTTTACCTAATAAATAAGAAAAGCAATGTACAATATCAAAGTGTACATTGCTTTTCTTATTATCGATTACTATGACTAAACTATTACTCAGTTTTTTTATAACCCAGTAAATTTTTAACTGACAAGATAAATCCAATAAATAAAATAATAGAAGCCATAATCCATAGGACAATATACCCATGAATCATATTATGGTGGTTCTTAAATATTTGTATAGTGATAGAACTTACAGATGAATATAAAGCAATTCCCAAATTTTGAATCATTCTTTGTAATGATCCAGCTGTAGCTTGTTGTGATTTTTTGACTAAATTTAAAATACTTCTAGTATTAATAGGTAAGTATATACCACATCCAAAGCCAAAGAATAATAACAGTACAATAAGTTTCCATATCAATAGGTTATATTGAAGTAGACCAATAACTAAATAAGATATTCCCATCAGTAATATACTTAAAGTTAGCAATAATTGATTGTTGAATTTTTTTGTTAGTTTATTAGAAAATTGTGACATAATAACCATTCCTAATGGCGCAGAAAGGTTAACTATTCCTACAATCAATGTATTTAACTTAAGATTTTGTTCTATATAAAAAGGTGGGATAATGAAACCTAAAGACATAGAACCTCCTAAAGTGAAAATGCCAAATAGTAGGGACAACATCATTTTATTTTGTAACCATGTTACAGGAATTAATGGGAATTTAACTTTTGATTCCCACTTTATAAATAGCCATAAACTAATCAAAAATATTATCAAAAGAACGATTATAAACTGAGATTTTAAAAAAGTTATAGCTAAAATGAGTGAGGATAACATTACAACCATTAAAATATTGCCTATAAAGTCAAAATTTAATTTAAATCTTTCCTCGTTTAATTCTCCTATGAAAACCTGGTTTATGACTACTATAAGTATGATGATAGGTATATTAATCCAAAAAATCATAGACCAATTACTAAAGTTTAATAATATAGAGCCTATACTTGGCCCAAGTATAGGTCCTAAGCCGAGTGCCATACTAAATATACCTAAACCCTTTCCTTGTTTATCATTAGAAACATAAGATGTAATAAGTGCAGCTGCCGTTGCTTGTACCATAGCTGCTCCTATACCTTGTATAGCTCTAAAAATAATAAGGAAATACTCTGTTGAAGATAATGCGCATAATAAAGAAGCTATTCCAAATAAGATTATGCCGAAATTAAATATTTTTATTTTTCCTATAGCGTCTGATATTTTACCAAACAGAGTGATAAATGATACTAACATAAGTGTATATAATGTTACTGTCCACATCATTATAGTTAAATTTGAATCAAATACGTTTGTTAGTGTAGGTAAGGCCACATTAATAATGCCAGTATCTAATGTTGATAAAAACATACCTAAACTGGTGACTAGTATAATTAAATTTTCGTGAATGAGGCTGTTTCTTTTCATTTTAAAACCCACCTTTCAACTTTTATAAAACAAGTATAAAATAAGAATATTTAAATGAATGTCGAAATAAATGCTTGTTATACTAGTGATATATAAAGGGGGTATTAACTATGAATATTTACAGTAATATTACTCAAACTGCTCAATTAATAGGTGACGCTACAAGAATGTCAATATTAATGGATTTATCTGGTATGCACGCACTAACAGCAAGTGAATTGGCAAAGTCAGCAAATGTTTCTCCCCAAACAGCAAGTTCTCACTTAAAAAAATTAATAGAAGGTAATCTTATTATAGTAAGACGGCAAGGCAGGTTTAGATACTACCAGTTATCTAATGAAGAAGTAGCTAAAGCTATTGAGTCAATTGCCAATGTATCAGGACCTTTAGTTTCCAATTCGTTAAATGATTTTACAAAAAAGAAAAAACTAGAATTTGCTAGAACATGTTATGGACATTTGGCTGGAGAACTGGGTGTTAAAATTACAAAGGCTTTAATGACAAAAGGATACATAAAAGAAACTGATAATTCTCGTTATAAACTGACACATGACGGAGAATTATGGATTAGTAAGTTAGGTATTAATATTGCCAAACTAAATATTAATGTTCATTCATTGCCGTTACATATTGATTGGACGGTAAGACAAAACCACCTGGCTGGCCCTTTATCGTTAGCTTTAACGAAAAAATTTTTAGAACTAGGATGGTTAAGAGAAGGGAATATGAAAAGAGAAATAATTCTCACACCATATGGCAAAAAAGCATTATGCGAAGAATTAAATTTATGGTCAACGAAAGTGTGCAAAAAATAACCATTTTCTGGACACTCTCTTTTTATATCTAGATATATATCTATTATACATAGTTTAGTGTTCAATAACCCAACAGAAAATCTATGTTCATAAATATGGTTAGAATTAAGTTATGGTACAATGAAAATGTATATAGGAGGTTTGTATCTTGAAAATAGGTTATGCAAGAGTTTCAACTGGATTACAGAACTTGGATTTACAGGAAGATCGGTTAAATCAATATGGTTGTGAAAAGATATTTAATGATCATATGAGTGGTTCAAAAAGTAAGCGACCTGGTTTAGATAAAGCCATTGAATTTGCGAGGTCAGGAGATACGATTGTTGTTTGGAGACTAGATAGACTAGGACGTAACATGGAAGATTTAATCACATTAGTTAATGAACTTAATAATCAAGGCGTGAGTTTTCATAGTTTAGAAGAAAATATAACAATGGATAAATCAAGTTCTACAGGACAATTGTTATTTCATTTATTCGCAGCATTTGCAGAATTTGAACGCAATTTAATTTTAGAACGTTCTTCAGCTGGCCGAATTGCAGCTCGTGCTAGAGGACGCTATGGAGGTCGACCCGAAAAATTAAATAAACAAGATTTAAAATTACTCAAAACACTTTATGATAATGGAACACCCATTAAAACTATTGCAGAACAATGGCAAGTTTCACGTACCACAATCTATCGTTATCTCAATAAGTTAAATAACCAAGAAAATAAAGATAAATAATATTACTAAATTTTAAGAAAGATAAAAATTAGACAGGATACACCCTAATCATACGTTTTAGTTACTATAAATTCAATAACTACATCTGTATGATTAGGGTGTACCATAATTTGACAAATTATTTGTCTTTGTTATCAGAGTTAGCACTATTTAACATAAAATCAATTTTCTTGATAATAGAGTTTAACAAATTTAGCGTATTTTCTATGTTCAAACTTTTCATGATGGTTTTAAAGTCTCCTTTTTCACTTAGTTCATTTATAGAAATATAAGGGATATCTTTCATATCATTACTTCCGTATATTCCCAGTTTCTTTTGTATATTTTCTACTTGTTTTCCATAATACATTTTAGGAGTTGAAAATGTTAAAATTTTTGGATTACCTGGAGGATGGTATAAAACATTATTACTCATTTTGGAATCTATTTTTTTATAAAACTGGCTAATATTCGGATATTGACATAAAGAGATTTCCATATTTTGTTCTCTCTTGTTCTGCAACTATTTCACCATTGCGTTGGTATTGTATAAAACCCTCATCATTCATAGTTACTTTATAATTTGAGATTTTATCATCTGTGTACCATTTCATTCTTGGTTGCGTTCGAGGCATTTTTTCTTTTACTTTTTTCATACGTTTCGCTTTAGGTGATCCAGTTTCAACAGTTGTTATATGCACATGAACATGTTGTGTATCTAAGTGTATAGACGCTCCCCATTCAGGTTGGCTAAATCCCATATCTCTATGCATCCGATTCATCATGTCTGTAATACTTTGACGCAACTTCAATTGATCAACTTGACCTTTATAAGCACCATCATATTCAGGATGTTTCATATCATCTGATACGATACCTTTTTCTTTTAAATAGTCGTGTTCGAAACTAATGACTTGCATAATAGGCACGTGTCCTTCATCGGTCGATTTTTGTATTTTTCTTGCACATTCTTTGAGCATTTTAGAAGAATAACTTAGCCCGTCATTTCCAAACATAACACCTTGTTTATAAGTATAGTCATTATCATTATTTTCTACTGTTTTATCATCAGACACATCTTGTTTCAGACCTTCTGTAGCATTGCGTCGAGGTGTGTATTGCGAAACATAATCTTCAATTTCCAATGCTTCAGTCGCATCTTCTCTAGATGTATATTCTTTAATATATTTTCCTGGGTAAGATGAGCCAAATTGAGATTTAATAACAATACTTTTTTTTAAACCCATGCTATCACCTTCTATTATTTAATTCTTTCAACGTTATTATATTCTTTCATAGCATTTTTTAGATTATCTTTTTGTAGTTGTTTTTCACCGTTTTTCGCTTCTACATAAACATAATCTTGCGTCCATCCTTTTTTGCTTGTATCTTTTGTTTTAATCCCTAACCAATTTTTAGGATGATCTTTAACAATTTCTGAAAAGCCTCTATTTATCATAGAAAATTTTTCTTCTTTATTATACGCTTGAGCATTATAATCAAAAATTAATGATCCGGGTTTTTTAATATCACTAGCCTTATAGTATATTTTGGCTTTTTCTGGCTTAATGTCTAAACTTTCACCCTTTTTTTTACTATATTCTTTGTCTTTTTCTTTTAATGTTTTTTTATATTCTTGCATATTTTCATCTTTTACATCATTGAACTCAAAACCATCTAAATTATTATATGGATGAATCTCCATTTTACCATTACCAATAGTACCAGCCCATTTAATATCAGGACTGTCATAAGTATTAGTATCATGTGTCATAACAATTTTTCTTTCCTGTTTATCATTTAAAACCTTAGCCATAGTTGTTGTCTTTCCATTGTCATTCGATGAATTTTTTTGACCACAAGCACCAAGTGAAAAAGTTAATCCTACGATTGAAAAACCAATTACTGCCTTTTTTAACGCTTTCATCTAAACATCCTTTCTTTATTTTATAGATAATTAGTTGGACTTTGATATTCTAAAATCGTATCTAAACGACTCAACAAAGCTTGATTTAAAGAAGCATTTTCATGTCTCATCAATTCTACTTGCTTTGTCAATTCATTAATACGTTTCGTGTACATATTATCATTTAGCGTATGATTTTGCTCGGCTTCAATAAAAAATGTTATAGCTTCCGGTTCTGTTGCAAAGTAAAAAATATAGCTAACCACTAATTTATCATGTCAGTGTTCGCTTAACTTGCTAGCATGATGCTAATTTCGTGGCATGACGAAAATCCGTAGATCTGAAGAG
>NZ_JBYTCH010000006.1:0-39111 GCF_058790135.1 Staphylococcus sp. FW104-15G4D | reverse complement strand
TTCTAAAGTAAAATAAGTATTTTTAATACTTAATTTTACTTACTTAATGGCCAAAGCCATTAAGAACCAATTGCCAGGCAAATAAATCGTATGGATGCGATGAGTCGAATCGAGACCGTAAGGTCTTTTTTTGCGGAAATAAAGAGATTTAAAAGAGTAAAGATCAATTATTTCAAAGAAAGAACGAGCATAAATTTTTCTAGTATTAGTGAAGTATTAGAGAAATTTATGCTTTTTTAATACACTAGTAGTAAATGAGTAAATTTTTGAGGAGCATTAATATGATTATAAGAGCTTTAGAGGAAACGGATTTACCTTTCGTACATCATTTAAATAATGAATATTCAATTATGTCATATTGGTTTGAAGAACCTTATCAATCACTTAGTGAATTAGAAAATCTTTATAAAAAGCATATTTTAGATGAATCTGAGCGACGATTTATCATTGAAGAAGATGAGGTATCTATCGGTGTAGTAGAGTTATTAGAAATCAATTTTATACATCGTACTTGTGAAGTTTTAATTATTATAGATCCTCAATTTGCGAATCGTGGTTATGCTAAAAAAGCTTTCAAAATGGCAATTGATTATGCATTTTTAGTATTAAATATGAATAAAGTATATTTATATGTAGACATTAAAAATGAAAAAGCTGTTCACATTTATAAAAGTAATAATTTCGAGATTGAAGGTACATTAAAGGAACATTTCTATACACGTGGAGAGTATAGAGATTGTTATGTGATGGGATTATTAAAGAGAAATTGGGTTAATCAACATGACGATGATTTATCTCATATTAGGTAGAAGTGTTGCATTGGGAGAATAGAAAAGAGTGGATAAGATGGAAAAACCTATAACAAATAAACTTGAAGAGTTAATTGATAATAAAGTTATTTCAATGCATGTTCCAGGACATAAGAACATGACTATAGGAAATTTAAATCAACTAAAAATTAATATGGATATGACAGAAATCACGGGACTTGATGATATGCATCAACCAGAAGATATCATTTTAGAAAGTATGTCTCATTTTAAAAAACACAATGATTATGATGCATTTTTGCTTATTAATGGGACTACTTCAGGGATACTCTCTGTGATACAGGCATTTTCAGAGGAAAAGGGACGATATCTTATTAGTAGAAATGTTCATAAATCAGTTTTCCATGGTTTAGACTTAGCAAAAGCACAAGCACAAGCTACTTTTACAGCTATGCATCAAAGTAACCTAACATGTCAATATGTAGAACCAATACTAGAAGATGTGATTGAGGATTATAAGCTAGGTATTTGTACATATCCGAATTATTACGGAGAAACATTTAATATTGGAAATTTCATTAATAAATTACATGATAATGGCATTCCAGTATTAGTAGATGAAGCGCATGGCGCACATTTTGATCTCGAAGGTTTTCCGATTTCGTCTATGAATTATGGTGCGGATTATGTGGTTCAGTCTTATCATAAAACGTTACCAGCTTTAACCATGGGCTCAGTTTTATTTATACATAAAGATGCGCCTTTACGTTCACAAGTAATAGAGTATTTATCTTATTTTCAAACTTCAAGTCCTTCATATTTAGTTATGTCAAGTTTGGAATATGCTCAAGAATTCTATAATGAATTTAAAAGTGAGTTATTCTTTGAAAAGAGAAAACATTTTATAAAAGTATTAAAAAAGAAAGGATTCAACATTGGTGAACCCGACGATGCTGTTAAATTAGTCGTTAGTTATGATGGTTTTGAAGGGTATGATATACAACGTTGGTTCGAAGATCATAATATTTTTGTTGAATTAGTTGATGAGCATCAAATTTTGCTAGTATTACCACTTTGGCATGAAAATGACGTATTTCCGTTTGAATTATTAATTAAAACAATAAATGAAATGGAGATTCCTGAACGAGCTGAACATGCTCCTAAAAAAATGAATTTGATGCTAGCATCGAGTGAGTATAGGGCAGTTCATTTTCCAAAAGTAAAAGAGATAGCAATTCATCAAGCGGAAGGTGAAGTTTTAGCACAGCATATTGTGCCATATCCTCCTGGAATACCAGTAATGTTTAGAGGAGAAGTTATCACGACACATATGATAAAATTATTACAACATTATTCAAACCTCGGAATAAAAGTTGAAGGTTTGAAAGATCAAAATATTTTAGTTAAGGATGAATAAAATGTCAGCTTTTATAACGTTTGAAGGGCCTGAAGGAGCAGGAAAAACCTCTGTAATATCGAAAGTAAGTCAAAAATTAGCTACAGATATGGATGTTATTACAACTCGTGAACCTGGTGGAGTTCCTACAGGAGAAGAAATACGTAGAGTTGTATTAGAGGGAAATAACATGGATATTCGTACTGAGGCGATGTTGTTTGCAGCCTCAAGACGTGAGCACCTTGTTGAAAAAGTTATCCCGGCATTAAAAAAAGATAAAATTGTACTATGTGATAGATATATTGATAGTTCTTTAGCTTATCAAGGATATGCAAGGGGTATAGGTATTGAAGAAGTGAAAACTTTAAATGAATTTGCAATAAATGGATTGTATCCTGACTTAACTATTTATTTAGATGTAAGTGCTGAAGTAGGACATCAACGTATCCTTAAAAATCAACGTAATCAAAACCGTTTAGATCAGGAAGATAAGGCGTTTCATGAGAAAGTGATTGAAGGTTATCAGAGAGTCATCGATAGCGATCCTGAACGTTTTGTTAAAGTAAATGCGGATCAGGATTTGGAAAATGTTGTTGAGGAAGCTTACCAATCTATCATCAAATATTTAAAAAATATGTGATATAATATTAATAAGAGGTGTTATAAAATGAAGATGATTATAGCGATCGTCCAAGATCAAGATAGTCAAGAACTTTCAGACCAACTCGTAAAAAATAATTTTAGAGCAACTAAATTGGCTACTACAGGCGGATTTTTAAGAGCCGGTAATACTACATTCTTATGTGGTGTTAATGATGAACGTGTTGAAGAACTATTAACGGTTATTGATAACACTTGTGGTAATAGAGAACAACTTGTTTCTCCAATTACTCCAATGGGTGGTAGTGCTGATTCATATATTCCATATCCAGTTGAAGTTGAAGTAGGTGGAGCAACAGTATTTGTTATGCCAATCGAGGCCTTTCACCAATTTTAAATAGAAATAAATGGTCGTTAAATCAAGTGTATGTAAGTTGAAGAGTTGATTAATAGCGACTGTACTGGAATCAATTCAGTTATGAAATAGTAATTATTTTAATTACAATGTTGGGCTGCTTTGAAATGTAGCTTAGGATTGAGGTCATATTCATTCAAAACATGGTTTATCCTTTGAGTTATAGCATTGAAATTCGTTATTATATGAATTAATGTAAAGGATTACTGTTCGCATTGTTAAATTTGATTGGAGTAAGATGTCTACAATCTCAAGCTAATTTTTGAGTAGTCTTTTTTTATATAAGAAATTAAGAAGGAGTCGTCAATCATGGATGAACAACAACAGTTAGCTCATGCATATCATTCGAATAAGTTATCACACGCTTATTTATTTGAGGGTGACGATGCTCAAACTATGAAACATGTAGCTATTAACTTTGCTAAGTTGATTTTGTGTGCAGAGGATAGCCAGTGCGAACTGAAAGTTGATACATTTAATCATCCTGATTTTATGTATGTTTCTTCTGATGAGAACACGATTAAGAAAGAACAAATAGAAAGACTCGTACACTATATGAATCAATTGCCGATTGAAGGACGCTATAAAGTGTATATTATCGAAGATTTTGAAAAATTAACTGTTCAAGGTGAAAATAGTATACTAAAATTTTTAGAAGAACCACCAGAGAATACAATCGCGATTTTATTATCGACTAAACCAGAACAAATCTTGGATACGATACATTCTAGGTGTCAACATGTTTATTTTAAGCCAATTGATAGAAAACAGTTTATTGAGCGATTGGTTGAAGCATCACTAACTAAACCTGTTGCTGAAATGATAAGTACATACACAACTCAAGTTGAGACAGCAATAGCATTGAATGAAGAATATGATTTAACTGCTTTAAGAAAGTCAGTTATTCGTTGGTGTGAACTTATTTTATCTAATAAACCAATGGCGATGATTGGTATTATTGATTTGCTTAAACAGGCTAAGAATCGCAAATTACAATTGTTAACATTAGCAGCAGTAAATGGTTTTTTTGAAGACATGATGCATGCAAAAGTAAATATAGATAATCATTTTATATATAGTGATTTGAGTGTGGAAATGAAAAAATACGCGGAAAGTTTAACGTTTAATCAAATGACTCTGATGTATGACCAACTGACCGAAGCTCATAAGAAATTAAATCAAAACGTTAATCCAACACTCGTATTTGAACAAATAGTAATAAGAGGTGTGAGATGAGATGCCAAATGTTGTAGGTGTTCAGTTTCAAAAAGCAGGGAAATTGGAATATTATGCGCCTAACCAACTAAATGTGAACGTTGGCGATTGGGTGGTCGTTGAGTCTAAACGAGGCATTGAAATAGGTATTGTAAAATTCCCGCCGAAAGATGTCGCTAATGAAGATGTCACTTTACCTTTAAAGGAAATTATTCGAGTAGTCAATGAAGAAGATGAAGAACAATATTATAATAATGAGCGCGACGCAAAACAGGCTTTAGAACTTTGTAAGAGAGTGGTAAAGGAACAAAATTTGGATATGCGTTTAGTAAATTGTGAATACACACTAGATAAGTCGAAGGTTATTTTCAATTTTACTGCTGATGACCGTATTGATTTTCGAAAATTAGTTAAGGTATTGGCACAAAATTTAAAAACAAGAATTGAATTACGACAAATTGGCGTAAGAGATGAAGCGAAGTTATTAGGCGGTATTGGGCCATGCGGTCGTTCGCTTTGTTGTTCAACATTTTTAGGTGACTTTGAACCTGTATCTATTAAAATGGCTAAGGATCAAAACCTATCATTGAATCCAACTAAAATTTCAGGAGCATGTGGGCGGTTAATGTGTTGTTTGAAATATGAAAATGATTATTACGAAGAAGCAAGAGCACAGTTGCCCGATGTTGGTGAGTTAGTTCAAACTCCTGATGGAAGTGGAAAAGTTATAGGTTTAAATATTTTAGATATTTCAATGCAAGTAAAAATAGAAGGACTTGAACAACCATTAGAGTACAAAATGGAAGAAATTGAAGCGTTTAACTAAGGAGGTTTAGCGACCTTTGAATAGAAATGAATTATTCGAGAGATTAATGCGACTTGAACGAAATGTAGGACAATTAACGAACGATATGACTGAACTCAAAGATTTAGCTGTTGAACTTGTTGAAGAGAATGTGGCGTTGCAAGTTGAAAATGATAATCTAAAAAGATTGATGGAGAAAGACGAGCAGTCAGAATCTAACAATGAAGAAAGAAGTCATTCAAAGCACGTTAAAACGCCTTCTCCAAGTAAAGATAATTTAGCTATGTTATATCGAGAAGGATTTCATATATGTAAAGGCGAATTGTTTGGAAAACACAGACACGGAGAAGATTGCCTACTGTGTTTAAATGTATTAAGTGATTAATGTTTTGAAAGGTCGATATGATTAAATTTAAGGGTGTATTATATGTATGAAAAGAAAATCATGCTATAATGACATCCTTTTTTTAGGAGTAAAAGTATGCTTAAAGAAAATGAGAGATTAGATTGTTTAATTAAAGAGGGGTATGAGATTATTCAAAATGATGATGTGTTTTCTTTTTCAACAGATGCACTGTTATTAGGACATTTGACTGAAGTTAGAAAGAACGATCGAATCATGGACTTATGTTCTGGAAACGGAGTTATACCTTTGCTATTAGCCGCAAAGTGCAATCAAAAGATAGAAGCCATTGAAATTCAAGACCAATTAGTAGAAATGGCTCGTCGCAGTTTTGTACACAATAGCTTAGATGAGAGACTTACAATGTATCTGATGGATTTGAACAATGTATATGACACCTTCAAACCTTCTCAATATACTTTAGTCACATGTAACCCACCTTATTTTAAAGTGAATCAACTGAATCAACATCAAAAAGAAGCGCATAAAATAGCACGTCATGAGGTAATGTGTGATTTCACTGATTGCGTTAAAGCTGCACGGCATTTGCTTAAGGAAGGTGGACGATTTATCGTCGTACATCGTGCGGATAGGCTTATGGATGTCTTAACTGAAATGAGAAATGGTAAAATTGAACCTAAGAAACTCACTTTTGTATACAGTAAAGCTAATAAATCAGCACAAACGATTGTAGTTGAGGGACGAAAAGGTGGGAAACAAGGACTAGATATACAGCAACCTTTTTATATTTACAATCAAGATGGTACATATAGTGATGAAATGAAAGGCATATATTATGGATAGACATTTTGTTTATATAGTTAAATGTATGGATGGCAGTTTGTATACTGGTTATGCGAAAGACGTGAATGCGCGTGTTGCAAAACATAATGAAGGTAAAGGTGCTAAATATACTAAAATAAGACGTCCGGTAGAGTTAGTTTATCAAGAAATGTATGGGACAAAATCTGAAGCGTTAAAAAGAGAGTATGAAATTAAAACATTTTCTAGAAAGAAAAAATTAAAAATGATTGAGGAGGGGTAACATGGCAACTTTATTTTTAGTAGGAACGCCTATAGGAAATCTAGCTGATATAACGTTTCGTGCGGTAGACACATTAAAAAATGTAGATATGATTGCATGTGAAGATACTAGAGTGACACGAAAGTTATGTAACCATTACGAGATTGAAACGCCTTTAAAATCGTACCATGAACATAACAAAGAACAACAAACAGAGTATTTAATTGAGCAACTCATTTCTGGTTTAAATATAGCTTTAGTTTCAGATGCGGGATTACCGCTTATAAGTGATCCAGGATATGAGTTAGTTGTTGAAGCACGTAACCAGAATATAAATGTAGAAACAATCCCTGGACCTAATGCAGGTTTAACAGCACTAATGGCAAGTGGTCTTCCTTCTTTTACATATACATTTTTAGGCTTTTTACCTAGAAAAGAGAAAGAAAAATTAGATGTATTGCAAGAGAGAATGTATCAATATAGTACTTTGATTTTATATGAATCTCCACATCGTGTTACTGACACACTTAAAGCAATAGCTAAAGTTGATAATATGAGAAAAATAGCTATAGGCAGAGAACTGACTAAAAGATTTGAGCAACTTATGACTTTACCAGTTGAGCACATGCTAGAAATGATTCAAAGTGGTGACATTCCACTAAAAGGTGAATTTGTGATTCTAATTGAAGGCGCACGTCCTTTAGTCAATCACTCATGGTTTGAGGAATTGAGTATTAAAGAACATGTTGAATATTATATTGAAAGAGATCAATTAAAACCGAAGAAAGCAATTAAGTCAGTAGCGCTAGATCGTGGAATGAAAACTGGAGAAGTATACAATATATATCATGATGTAGAATAAAAATTATTAAGTTCTACATGTATTTAATTAGTGATGAATTCACGTGAAAGCCACCATAAAACACCGATTTTATGGTATTGTAGTAAAGATGATGACAATTCATTTTCAAATGATGAGAGAATGTGAAAGTTGATACATAGTAGTGCGCTACTTCATTGAAAAGAAAAATAAATTTAGATATCATTTATTATGTAATTAATGAGGAGGACCAGTGATGGCTAAAGATACATTTTATATAACTACCCCAATTTATTATCCAAGTGGGAACTTACACATCGGTCATGCATACTCTACTGTCGCAGGCGACGTTATTGCGCGCTATAAAAGAATGCAAGGGTATGATGTTCGTTATTTAACAGGTACAGATGAACATGGCCAAAAAATTCAAGAAAAAGCTCAAAAAGCTGGTAAAACTGAATTAGAATATTTAGATGAAATGATTGCCGGAATTAAAAGTTTATGGGATAAACTCGAAATTTCAAATGATGATTTTATTCGTACAACTGAAGAACGTCATAAGCAAGTTGTTGAAAAAGTGTTTGAACGCCTACTTAAACAAGGTGATATTTATTTAGGAGAATACGAAGGTTGGTATTCAGTTCCTGATGAAACTTATTATACAGAATCACAACTTGTTGACCCAGTTTATGAAAATGGGGAAATTGTAGGGGGTAAAAGTCCAGATTCCGGACATGAAGTTGAACTTGTTAAAGAAGAAAGTTATTTCTTTAATATTAATAAATATACAGATCGTTTATTAGAGTTTTATGATGAAAATCCAGATTTCATCCAACCTCCATCTAGAAAAAATGAAATGATTAATAACTTTATCAAACCTGGATTAGAAGATTTAGCTGTATCTCGTACATCATTTGACTGGGGAGTTCGTGTACCATCAAATCCTAAACATGTTGTATACGTTTGGATTGATGCGCTTGTAAACTATATTTCTTCTTTAGGCTATTTATCAGATGATGAAGAACTTTTCAATAAATATTGGCCTGCAGATATCCATTTAATGGCTAAGGAAATCGTACGTTTCCACTCTATTATTTGGCCGATATTATTAATGGCTTTAGACTTACCGCTACCTAAGAAAGTCTTCGCGCATGGTTGGATTTTAATGAAAGACGGTAAAATGAGTAAATCTAAAGGTAATGTTGTTGATCCTAATGTATTAATTGACCGCTATGGTCTAGATGCTACGCGTTATTACTTAATGCGTGAGTTACCATTTGGTTCAGATGGAGTATTCACTCCAGAAGCTTTCGTTGAACGCACGAATTATGATTTAGCGAATGACCTAGGTAACTTAGTTAATCGTACAATTTCAATGATTAATAAATATTTCCAAGGTGAGTTACCAGCATATCAAGGTCCTAAACATGAACTTGATGAAGATATGGAAGCGATGGCACTTGAAACAGTTAAAAACTTTAATGAAAATATGGAAAGTTTACAGTTCTCTATAGCATTATCAACGGTTTGGAAATTTATTAGCCGTACGAATAAATATATTGATGAAACTCAACCATGGGTATTAGCTAAAGATGAGGATCAACGTGACATGCTTGGTAATGTAATGGCACATCTAGTTGAGAACATTCGTTTTGCAGCTGTTTTACTGCAACCATTCTTAACACATGCACCAAGAGAGGTTTTCAAACAACTTAACATGAATGACCCTAAATTATCGCAATTAGAAAGTCTTGAGAGCTACGGTGCACTTACTGAACCAATCTTAGTTACTGAAAAGCCAGCACCTATTTTCCCAAGATTAGATACGGAAGCGGAAATAGCTTATATTAAAGAATCTATGCAACTACCTAAATCTGAAGAAAAAGAGGAAGTGCCAAGTAAAGAACAAATTGATATTAAAGACTTTGATAAAGTTGAAATTAAAGCTGCAACAATTACTGATGCTGAAAATGTTAAAAAATCAGATAAATTATTGAAAATTCAAATTGATTTAGACAACGAACAACGTCAAATCGTATCTGGAATAGCAAAATTCTATAAACCTGAAGATATTATTGGTAAAAAAGTTGCTGTAGTTACCAATTTAAAACCTGCTAAATTAATGGGACAAAAATCTGAAGGTATGATTTTATCAGCAGAGAAAGATGGGGTACTGACATTAGTAAGTTTACCAAGTGCAATTCCAAACGGTGCAGTCATTAAATAATATTGTTTAAAGATAGGAGAGATAATGATGTTAATCGATACACATGTACATTTAAATGATGAACAATATGATGAAGATTTAAATGAAGTGATATCTCGCGCGCAAGAAGCAGGCGTAGATAGAATGTTCGTAGTAGGATTTGATACACCTACTATAGAACGCACTATGGAACTCATAGATAAATATGAATTTATTTATGGAATTATCGGTTGGCATCCTGTCGATGCTATAGATTGTACAGAAGAACGATTAGAGTGGATTGAAAGCCTGTCTAAGCATCCTAAGATTATTGGTATCGGAGAAATGGGCTTAGACTATCATTGGGATAAATCTCCTGCTGATGTTCAAAAAGAAGTATTTAGAAAGCAAATTGCCCTAGCTAAACGTGTGAAATTACCTATAATTATTCACAATCGTGAAGCAACTCAAGACTGTGTTGACATTTTAATGGAGGAACATGCCGAAGAAGTCGGTGGCATCATGCACAGTTTTAGCGCTTCGCCTGAAATTGCGGATGTTGTCATAAACAAGTTGAATTTCTATGTTTCTCTTGGTGGTCCAGTTACTTTCAAAAATGCCAAACAGCCTAAAGAAGTGGCACAACATGTACCTATGGATCGTTTGTTATGTGAAACTGATGCACCATATTTATCTCCACATCCTTATAGAGGTAAACGAAATGAACCAGAACGTGTGACTTTAGTTGCACAACAAATTGCTGATTTACGAGATATGTCCTATGAGGAAGTTTGTCGACAAACGACTGAAAATGCAGAACGTTTATTTAAATTGAACTAATAATAATTATAGTGGGAAAGGTGTCCGACTTTGAAAGGATGAATATCATCACACTTTTAAAAGTATGAGACATCTTTCTCATTTTTTATAAATTTAAGAGTGCCGGTATAGTGATATTAAAGATTCAAGTAGCTCATGTTTTAATAATTAGAATTATTTATATAAAATAAAGTTAAATGTCATAGACTTGGAAGGTATAAATATGAAGATTAATGAATTTATCGTTGTAGAAGGTAGGGATGATACTGAACGTGTTAAAACTGCTGTAGAATGCGATACAATTGAAACGAATGGTAGTGCAATCAATCAGGATACACTAAATGTTATACGTCACGCTCAAGAAACTAGAGGTGTTATTGTACTGACTGACCCTGATTTCCCAGGTGATAAAATTCGGCATACAATACGTGATTATGTACCAGGTGTGAAACATGCTTACTTAGATAGAGAAAAAGCTAAAAACAAAAGAGGTAAAATTGGCATTGAGCATGCAAACGTTAAAGATATTCGTGAAGCTTTAATGCATGTGAGCTCTCCATTAGAAGAAGCAGAAGAAACTATTGATAAGAGTGTACTTATTGATTTAGGGCTTATTATTGGTAAGGATGCAAGACGTCGTAGAGAGATATTAGGACAAAAACTACATATTGGTCACTCAAATGGCAAACAATTGCTAAAAAAACTTAACGCATTTGGTTATACAGAACAAGATGTAAGAGAGGCATTACTTGATGATGAAAGAAGGGAGAAATAAATGGAACATAAAGATATAGCTACACCATCTCGTACGCGAGCTTTATTAGACCAATACGGTTTTAACTTTAAAAAAAGTTTGGGCCAAAACTTCTTAGTTGATGTAAATATAATTAATAAAATTATTGATGCGAGTCAAATAGATGATACTACGGGCGTAATTGAAGTTGGTCCTGGTATGGGATCATTGACTGAACAGCTTGCTAAAAATGCTAAAAAAGTGATGTCTTTTGAAATAGACCAAAGATTAATTCCAGTTCTTGAGGATACTCTTGCTCCATATGATAATGTGACAATTATTAATGAAGATATATTAAAAGCAAATATTAGTAAAGCAGTTCATACACACCTAAGTGATTGTGAAAAAATCATGGTTGTGGCAAATTTACCTTATTATATTACTACGCCTATATTATTAAATTTAATGCAACAAGATATACCTATAGATGGCTATGTGGTAATGATGCAAAAAGAAGTTGGTGAACGTCTTAATGCAACTGTAGGTACTAAAGCATATGGTTCACTTTCAATAGTTGCTCAATATTATACAGAGACAAGTAAAGTTCTGACAGTGCCTAAATCGGTGTTTATGCCACCTCCAAATGTTGATTCTATTGTAGTAAAACTGATGCAACGTGAAGAACCTTTAGTACAAGTTGATAATGAAGAAGCGTTTTTTAAATTAGCTAAAGCTGCATTTGCACAACGACGTAAAACAATTAATAATAACTACCAAAACTTTTTTAAAGATGGTAAAAAGCATAAAGCGTCAATATTAAATTGGTTGGAAAGTGCAGAAATTGATCCAAAACGACGTGGTGAAACGCTTACAATACAAGATTTTGCTAATTTATATGAGGAAAAGAAAAAATTCCCAGAATTAGAAAATTAATATGTTGACAAAGGTCATTTACCTTGATAAAATTTAAATTTTATTTGACGAAAACGCTCTGAATATGGTATTATGTAACTTGTAGCGAGGTGGGGCAATATGCCAAAATCAATTTTGGACATCAAAAATTCTATTGATTGTCATTTAGGAAATCGTATTGTACTTAAAGCCAATGGTGGACGCAAAAAGACAATTGAACGCTCAGGTGTTTTAAAAGAAACATATCCTTCAGTATTCATTGTCGAGTTAGATCAAGATAAACACAACTTTGAACGCGTATCTTATACATACACTGATGTGCTTACAGAGAACGTACAAGTTTCATTTGAAGAAGATAATCATCAAGAAGCAGTTGCACACTAATTATAAACACATAAGAGTGATTGATTACTCTAAACTTCACAGTTTTATATTATATTTATTAAGGTGAGTATTGGGCGAAAAGTTCAATACTCTTTTTTTGGTATAAGGTCCTCGTAAAGTTTGAGTCATAGTTACTCAGGACTTTTCAAATACGGCTCGTATAAAAATTTATATTTTAAAAAATCAAAAAACGTATATTATTACTTTTTAAAATGTATTTCATTAAGATTTTACGAAAAATTGAAGGTAATCTATCAAATATTTAAGACCTTTATGTTAAAATCATCTTATTAATAATTCGAAGAGAGGGCGGAAAAATGATATATGAAACGGCACCTGCCAAAATAAATTTTACGCTCGATACCCTTTTCAAAAGAGATGATGGTTATCATGAAATAGAAATGATTATGACTACGATTGATTTAAACGATCGATTATCTTTTCAAAAACGCAAAGATAAAAAGATTGTTGTAGATATTGAACATAATTATGTGCCTAATGATCACAAGAACCTTGCATATAGAGCGGCGCAATTGATGGTTGATACGTATAATATTAAAGAGGGCGTTACAATTACTATTGATAAAGATATACCAGTTTCGGCTGGATTAGCTGGTGGTTCTGCGGATGCGGCAGCAACGATGAGAGGTATGAATCGTTTGTTTGAGTTAGGTAAATCATTAGATGAATTATCGGCACTAGGTATACAAATTGGGACGGATATCCCGTTTTGTATTTATAATAAGACTGCAGTATGTACTGGTCGAGGTGAATGTGTGACATTTTTAGATAAACCACCTTCTGCATGGGTAGTTTTGGCTAAACCAGATTTAGGAATATCCTCTCCAGATGTATTTAAAGCACTAAACTTAAACGAAAAGCATGTTGTAAATAACGATATGTGCAAACAGGCTTTAAAAACAAACAATTACTATCAATTATGTGAGAGCTTATCTAACCGTTTAGAGCCTATTTCGATATCAATGCATCCAGAAATAAAAAAGCTGAAAGATAACATGTTACAATGCGGTGCTGATGGTGCATTAATGAGCGGGAGTGGTCCAACGGTATATGGTTTAGCTCAAAAAGAGCGACAAGCTAAAAACATTTATAATTCAGTTAACGGATGTTGCAACGAAGTATATTTAGTAAGATTATTAGGATAGAAGGGTTTGAAAAAATGAGATATAAAAGAAGCGAACGTATTGTGTTTATGACTCAATACCTTATGAATCATCCGAATAAATTAATACCCCTCACTTTTTTCGTTAAAAAATTTAAACAAGCGAAATCTTCTATAAGTGAAGATGTTCAAATCATTAAAAACACTTTTCAAAAAGAACAGTTGGGTACGGTTATTACAACTGCTGGTGCAAGTGGTGGTGTGACTTATAAACCAATGATGAGTAAGGCTGAAGCGACTGAGGTTGTTAACGAAGTCATTACGCATTTACAAGAAAAAGAACGATTGTTGCCTGGAGGCTATTTATTCTTATCAGATTTAGTTGGCAACCCTACTTTATTGAATAAAGTAGGTAAGTTGATTGCAAGTATTTATATGGAAGAGCAACTAGATGCTGTCGTGACAATTGCCACTAAAGGTATATCGCTTGCTAATGCAGTAGCAAACGTATTAAATTTACCTGTAGTGGTTATTAGAAAAGACAATAAGGTAACTGAAGGTTCTACTGTTTCCATTAACTATGTTTCTGGATCATCAAGAAAGATAGAAACTATGGTGTTATCAAAACGTACTTTAGCTGAGAATTCCAATGTCCTCGTAGTAGACGATTTTATGAGAGCTGGAGGCTCTATAAATGGAGTTATGAATTTAATGAACGAGTTTAAAGCTCACGTAAAAGGGGTATCAGTACTTGTAGAATCAAAAGAAGTTAAACAAAGATTGATTGAAGATTATACTTCCTTAGTCAGATTATCAGATGTCGATGAATATAATCAGGAATTTAAAGTAGAGCCAGGCAACAGCTTGTCTAAATTTTCTTAGAAAAGGAGCATTTATACAACATGAAAACAGTAAACACAAACAAAGCACCAGAAGCATTAGGACCATATTCACATGCTACAGTAGTTAATGACTTAGTCTTTACATCAGGTCAAATTCCATTAACACTTGATGGAAATATCGTTAGCGATGATGTACAAGAACAAACGAAGCAAGTTTTAGAAAATTTAACTGTAGTACTTCAAGAAGCTGGTTCTGATTTAGATTCAGTTGTGAAAGCAACAATTTTTATTTCTGATATGAATAATTTCCAAAAAATTAATGAAATCTATGGAGATTATTTCGGCAAATATCAACCTGCACGTAGCTGTGTTGAGGTAGCACGTTTACCTAAAGACGTGAAGGTGGAAATTGAATTGATAGGTAAAGTTAAGGAATAATAATTTTCTTTTAAAAAATATTGTCAAGCTTCTAATTAATATAAAGATATACTAGGGGGGCTCACTACATGAAAGTGACAGATGTAAGACTTAGAAAAATACAAACTGATGGCAGAATGAAAGCTCTTGTTTCCATTACACTTGATGAAGCATTTGTAATCCATGACTTACGTGTAATTGAAGGAAACTCAGGTTTATTCGTTGCTATGCCAAGTAAACGTACACCAGATGGTGAATTCCGCGACATTGCGCATCCAATCAACTCTGATATGCGTCAAGAAATTCAAGATGCTGTAATGAAAGTATATGATGAAACTGATGAAGTCATTCCGGATAAAAATGCGACTTCAGACAATGAAGAATCAGACGAAGCTTAATTAAAAAATATAAAATTAAAGTATAAAAAATGGTCAACGTTTCAAATGTCGGAGCGTTGACCATTTTTTATGACAACAACTCATTGTCGCCCGATATTTACATAATTTAAGTTGTTTATAAAAAATTAACGATTAGTTAACAAAAACTTTTAAAAGTTGAAAGTCTATTAGTTGTTAAATTATAATAATTATGAAGTGTAAATTTTAATGGAGGGTTAGCATTCATGCAAAGACATGCGATTATTTTGGCAGCAGGTAAAGGCACAAGAATGAAATCTAAAAAATATAAAGTGCTTCATGAAGTTGCTGGCAAGTCAATGATTGAACATGTTCTCAACAATGTTAAACAATCTGGAGTTAATCAAATTGTAACTATCGTTGGACACGGCGCAGAAAGTGTCAAAGAAACTTTAGGCGATCAATCATTATACAGTTTTCAAGAGGAACAACTTGGAACAGCACATGCTGTAAAGATGGCATATGAACATTTGGAAGATAAAGAGGGGACAACTTTAGTTGTGTGTGGTGATACGCCGTTAATCACATCTAAGACGTTAGAATCACTTATCGACCAACACGAAAGTACAGAAGCACAAGTAACTGTATTATCTGCATCAACTCAACAACCGTACGGATATGGTCGAATTGTAAGAGATTCCAACCATCAATTAGAACGAATTGTTGAAGAAAAAGACGCAAATGAAAACGAACGTGCGATTAAGGAAATTAGTTCTGGTATTTTTGCTTTTGATAATAAAGAGCTATTTGATAAATTAGCACAAGTCAAAAATGATAACGTTCAAGGTGAATATTATTTACCTGATGTTTTATCGCTTATTTTAGACGATGGTGGTAAGGCAGAAGTGTACCATACAGATGATTTTGACGAAATCATGGGTGTCAACGATAGAGTTATGTTAAGTCAGGCTGAAAAAGCTCTACAAAAACGTATTAATCATTACCATATGAGAAATGGCGTAACTATTATTGACCCAGATTCAACATTTATCGGTCCTGATGTAGAAATAGGTGCTGACACAACAATAGAACCAGGTGTACGTATTGGTGGCCGTACGATTATCGGTGAAGACGTATTAGTTGGTCAATATTCTGAAATTAATAATAGTACAATTCGTTCGAATGCTAACATCAAACAATCTGTCATTAACGATTCAGTTGTAGGAGAAAAAACAAAAGTTGGGCCATTTGCTCAGTTAAGACCTGGCTCAAATCTTGGCGCAGATGTAAAAGTTGGCAACTTTGTTGAAGTTAAGAAATCAGATCTCAAAGATGGCGCAAAAGTTTCACATCTTAGCTATATTGGTGATGCTGAAATTGGTGAAAGAACAAACATTGGCTGTGGTTCTATAACTGTTAATTACGATGGGGTAAATAAATTTAAAACGATTGTAGGTAACGATGCGTTTATTGGTTGTAATACTAACCTCATAGCCCCTGTAACAGTAAATGATCACACCCTTATTGCAGCTGGTTCAACAATTACAGATGATATACCTGAAGATAGCTTAGCCATCGCGCGCGCTAGACAAGTGAATAAAGAAGGCTATTTGAAAAAATAGTTAATTAAAAAAACAACATGTTGTTAGATTAAAGTGGAAATGAATTAGCAATAGAAATTATTTTGATTTAACTTGTAACATAGTAAAAAAGTTCTATTTTCTATATAATAAACAGTGTAAGTAAATAATTGGAGGACTATAAATGTTAAATAATGAATATAAGAATTCATCATTAAAGATCTTTTCGCTCAAAGGTAATGAACCTTTAGCACAAGAAGTAGCAGATCATGTAGGGATTGAACTAGGGAAATGTTCAGTAAAACGTTTTAGTGACGGAGAAATTCAAATTAACATCGAAGAAAGTATCCGTGGTTGTGATGTGTTTATTATTCAACCAACTTCATATCCTGTAAACCTTCATTTAATGGAGTTACTTATTATGATTGACGCATGTAAACGTGCTTCGGCAGCTAATATTAACATCGTAGTTCCTTACTATGGTTATGCACGTCAAGATAGAAAAGCGCGAAGCCGTGAACCGATTACAGCTAAATTAGTTGCAAATCTTATTGAAACAGCAGGTGCCAATCGTATGATTGCTCTTGATTTACATGCACCTCAAATTCAAGGATTCTTCGATATCCCAATCGACCACTTAATGGGTGTACCTATCCTTGCTCAACATTTTGAAAATGACCCTAATATCAATCCAGAAGAATGTGTTGTTGTTTCACCAGACCATGGTGGTGTAACACGCGCACGTAAATTAGCAGACATTTTAAAAACTCCAATTGCAATTATCGATAAACGTCGTCCAAAACCAAATGTAGCAGAAGTCATGAATATTGTTGGTGAGATTGAAGGACGCACAGCAATTATTATTGATGATATTATCGATACTGCTGGAACAATTACATTAGCCGCGCAAGCACTTAAAGATAAAGGTGCTAAAGAAGTTTATGCTTGTTGTACGCACCCTGTATTATCAGGTCCAGCTAAAGAACGTATTGAAAACTCTGCAATTAAAGAATTGATCGTTTCAAATTCTATTCAATTAGAGGACAGTAGAAAACCATCTAATACTAAAGAACTTTCTGTAGCAGGATTAATCGGTAAAGCGATTATCCGTGTTTATGAACGAGAATCTGTAAGTGTATTATTTGACTAAAGGTTACAAATGCGTTTGACGAATTAACTAACAACGTGTATAATACATTCGTTCGTGAATTTACGGACAAATAAACACTTGCAAGCAACTATAGAGTTGATGGGCAAGTGAGGAGCAGATGAGAACAGTCGATAGATTGTTAATACTGCAAAATTTGAAAGGTGGAAATTTGAATGGCTTCATTAAAGTCAATCATCCGTCAAGGTAAACAAACTCGTTCTGACCTTAAACAATTAAGAAACTCAGGTAAAGTACCTGCAGTTGTATACGGTTACGGTACTAAAAATACTTCAGTTAAAGTTGATGAAGTTGAATTCATCAAAGTAATCCGTGAAGTAGGACGTAATGGTGTTATTGATTTAGGCGTAGGTTCTAAAACAATTAAAGTAATGGTTTCAGATTATCAATTTGACCCATTAAAAAACCAAATTACTCATATCGACTTCTTAGCAATCAACATGAGTGAAGAACGTACTGTAGAAGTACCAGTTCACTTAGTTGGTGAAGCTGTAGGCGCTAAAGAAGGTGGCGTAGTTGAACAACCATTATTCGACTTAGAAGTTTCAGCTACTCCAGAAAATATCCCTGAATCAATCGAAGTGGATATCTCTGAATTACAAATCAACGACAGCTTCTCTGTTGCTGATGTTAAGATTACTGGTGACTTCACTATCGAAAATGACCCAGAGGATTCAATTGTAACAGTCGTTCCTCCAACAGACGAACCTTCTGAAGAAGAAGTGGAAGCTATGGAAGGTGAATCAGCTACTGAAGAACCTGAAGTTGTTGGTGACGACAAAGAATCTGAAGAAGAAAACAAAGAAGAAGAGTAATTTCTTTTTGCTTTCTAACTGTCATTCATATGATGGCTTTAGATGATTAATGACATACAAGCACTGTGCTTATTCTAATAAGCATGGTGCTTTTTGTGTTATTATAGGGAATGATTAATTATTTGAAGTGATATGAAGATATGGACGGATGATATGACGATAACGTGTATGATTTCGTCCCTTCATTTTCAATAAAAATAAAACCGGTCCAAATTGATACGGCTGATAGATAAATTAAGAATAATGACGGAGGTAACATAAGATGAAGTGTATTGTCGGTCTCGGCAACATAGGTAAACGTTTCGAACTTACAAGACATAATATTGGTTTTGAAGTTATCGATTATATATTAGAACGTAATCAATTTACCCTTGATAAACAAAAGTTTAAAGGTGCTTACACGATTGAGCGTTTAAATGGGGACAAAGTATTATTTATAGAACCAATGACAATGATGAATCTTTCAGGCGAAGCGGTAGCACCGTTAATGAATTATTATAATGTTGAACCTGAAGATTTAATCGTTTTGTATGATGATTTAGATTTAGAGCAGGGACAAGTGCGTCTGCGTCAAAAGGGGAGCGCGGGTGGACACAATGGAATGAAATCTATAATTAAAATGCTTGGTACTGATCAATTTAAACGTATTCGAATTGGAGTAGGGAGACCAACGAATGGTATGTCAGTTCCTGACTACGTATTACAACGCTTTTCTAAAGAAGAAATGGTAACTATGGACAAAGTGATTGAACATGCTGCTAGAGCTGTCGAAGCTTTCATAGAATCATCAAGATTTGATCATGTAATGAATGAATATAATGGTGAAGTCAATTGAAATCAATAATTACTGATTATATTAGTGAAGATAAGCGTTTTCAGGAATTAGACGACGTTTTTGGACAGGAGAATATATTAGTTACAGGTCTCTCCCCTTCTGCTAAAGCAACGATTATTGCTGAGAAATATTTAAAAGATCAGAAACAATTGCTACTTGTAACTAACAATTTGTATCAAGCAGATAAAATTGAAACAGATTTATTACAATATGTTGATGGCTCAGAAGTTTATAAATATCCCGTTCAAGATATTATGACTGAAGAGTTTTCTACACAAAGTCCTCAGTTGATGAGTGAACGTGTACGAACATTGACGGCGTTAGCCCAAGGCCAACGAGGGTTATTTATCGTGCCTTTAAATGGCTTTAAGAAATGGCTAACTCCAGTCGATATGTGGAAAAATCATCAAATGACATTGAAAGTAGGCGAAGACATTGATGTCGAGGCGTTTCTTAACAAACTAGTTAATATGGGATATCGTCGAGAAAGTGTAGTATCTCATATTGGTGAATTCTCACTACGTGGGGGCATTATCGATATATATCCATTGATAGGATCGCCGGTAAGAATAGAGTTATTTGATACAGAAGTCGACTCCATTAGAGATTTCGATGTTGAAACACAACGTTCTAATGAGAACTTAGATGAGGTAGATATTACTACTGCAAGCGACTATATCATCACTGATGAGGTTATTCAGCATCTACAAACACATTTGAAAGAAGCATATGAACACACACGTCCTAAAATTGAAAAATCTGTACGCAATGATTTAAAAGAGACGTATGAAAGTTTTAAATTATTTGAGTCTACTTTCTTTGATCATCAATTATTACGTCGCTTAGTCGCATTTATGTATGAACAACCCTCTACTATTATAGATTACTTTAGAGATGATGCGGTTATCGCTGTAGATGAATTTAATCGTGTCAAAGAGACGGAAGAAACGTTAACTACTGAAGTTGACGATTTTATTAGTAATTTAATTGAGAGTGGAAATGGATTCATCGGTCAAAGTTTCATGAAATATGATGGGTTTGAAACTTTACTTGAGAAGAAACCAGTTGCATACTTCACGTTATTTACATCTTCAATGCAAGTACCATTACAACATATCATTAAATTCTCATGTAAACCTGTTCAACAATTTTACGGTCAATACGATATCATGCGCTCTGAATTTCAAAGATATGTTCATAATGACTATACCATCATGGTGCTTGTGGAGACCGAAACTAAAGTAGAGCGTATTCAGTCTATGTTGAATGAAATGCACATCCCTACTGTTTCTCATATCCATGAAAAGGTAGATAGCGGACAAGCTATCGTAACGGAAGGTAGTTTGTCAGAAGGCTTTGAACTACCATACATGCAATTAGTGGTCATTACGGAGAGAGAACTTTTCAAGACTAAGCAAAAGAAACAGCGAAAACGCACTAAAACGATATCCAACGCTGAAAAGATCAAGTCTTATCAAGACTTGAATGTTGGCGACTACATTGTTCACGTGCATCATGGTGTGGGTCGTTATTTAGGTGTTGAAACACTTGAAGTAGGCGATACGCATCGAGATTATATTAAATTACAATACAAAGGAACAGATCAATTATTCGTACCAGTGGATCAAATGGATCAAGTTCAGAAGTATGTTGCTTCAGAGGATAAATCGCCAAGACTGAATAAATTAGGCGGTACAGAATGGAAAAAAACGAAAGCTAAAGTTCAACAAAGCGTTGAAGATATTGCTGATGAACTGATTGATCTGTATAAAGAGCGAGAGATGTCTGTGGGTTACCAATACGGGGAAGACACCGCAGAACAATCAGCCTTTGAGCATGATTTCCCTTATGAATTAACGCCAGACCAAGGTAAATCAATCGAAGAAATAAAAGGTGATATGGAACGTGAAAGACCTATGGATCGCTTATTATGTGGCGACGTAGGTTATGGTAAGACTGAAGTAGCTGTACGTGCTGCATTTAAAGCGGTTATGGAAGGGAAGCAAGTCGCATTCCTAGTACCAACCACAATTTTGGCGCAACAGCACTATGAAACGTTAATTGAACGTATGCAAGATTATCCTGTAGAAATTCAACTTGTCAGTCGTTTCCGTACGACGAAAGAGGTTCGTGAAACTAAAGAAGGCTTAAAATCTGGCTACGTTGATATTGTAGTAGGAACACACAAACTACTTGGTAAAGATATTCAATATAAGGATTTAGGCTTACTCATAGTCGATGAAGAACAACGCTTTGGTGTGCGCCATAAAGAGCGTATTAAAACACTTAAGAAGAACGTTGACGTGCTTACATTAACTGCAACCCCAATTCCAAGAACGTTGTATATGAGTATGTTAGGTGTTCGTGATTTATCCGTAATTGAAACACCACCTGAGAATCGTTTCCCAGTGCAAACCTATGTATTAGAGCAGAATACGAATTTTATTAAAGAAGTATTAGAACGTGAGTTATCTCGTGACGGCCAAGTATTCTATCTTTATAACAAAGTTCAATCAATTTATGAAAAACGTGAACAGCTTCAAATGTTAATGCCAGAAGCTAATATTGCTGTTGCACATGGACAAATGACAGAACGTGATTTAGAGGAAACAATGCTTAGCTTTATTAACCATGAATACGATATCCTCGTGACCACAACGATTATAGAAACAGGCGTAGATGTACCTAACGCGAATACATTGATTATCGAAGAAGCGGACCGGTTTGGTCTTAGTCAGCTGTATCAATTAAGAGGTCGTGTAGGACGTTCGAGTCGTATAGGTTATGCTTATTTCTTACATCCGGCGAATAAAGTTCTAAATGAAACTGCTGAAGAACGTTTACAAGCAATTAAAGAATTTACTGAATTAGGTTCAGGATTTAAAATTGCTATGCGAGATCTTAATATTCGTGGCGCGGGTAACTTACTTGGTAAACAACAACACGGCTTTATTGATTCTGTCGGTTTCGACCTATATTCACAAATGCTTGAAGAAGCCGTTAATGAGAAACGTGGTATTAAAGAAGAGACGCCAGATGCACCAGAAGTGGAAGTTGAACTTAACCTTGATGCGTACTTACCGGCTGAATATATTCAAAATGAACAAGCTAAAATTGAAATATATAAAAAGCTGCGTAAGGTTGAGACAGAAGATCAATTATTTGATGTGAAAGATGAATTAATCGATAGATTTAATGATTATCCTGTCGAAGTAGAACGTCTCTTAGACATCGTTGAAATCAAAGTACACGCTTTACATGCTGGTATTACTTTAATTAAAGATAAAGGTAAAACAGTTGAAATTTCACTCTCTAATAAAGCTACCGAAAATATTAATGGTGAAGAATTGTTTAAACAGACGCAACCTCTAGGTAGAGCGATGAAAGTAGGCGTACAAGAAAATGCGATGCGCGTTACTTTAACTAAATCTAAGCAATGGCTAGATAGTTTGAAATTCTTAGTTAAATGTATTGAAGAAAGTATGGCGATTGAAGATGAAGCATAAGCCTAAGCCTAAAACGGCATTCAATGGTGTTGTGATACTGACGCTAGCGCTTGTCATTGTTAAAATCTTAAGCGCTATTTATCGCGTACCTTACCAAAATGTTTTGGGCGATCAGGGTCTGTATGCTTATCAACAAATTTATCCTATTGTCGCTTTAGGAATGATTCTATCTATGAACGCAATACCTAGTGCGGTCACTCAAGTATTAGGTGTGCATAGTCCAATTGCATCATACTCGAAGGTTATGTTGAGATTACAGTATGTTGGCTTGGCCATATTTACAATCATATTCATTGGTGCGTATCCATTAGCGCTATGGATGGGCGATTCAAGACTGACACCTATGTTAAGAATGGCAAGTTTTAGTTTTATACTTATTGGCATACTAGGTGTCTTACGCGGTTTTTATCAGACAAAACAAGCTATGAATATTCCAGCTATTTCCCAGGTAATAGAACAATTGATTCGAGTAAGTTTAATCATCGTAGCGATTGTTTTATTTTCTTTACACAGTTGGTCTATTTATCAGGCTGGTACACTCGCGATTTTAGCATCTTCTATTGGATTTTTAGGTTCCATGTTATATCTAGTGCTGACGCGTCCATTTTCCTTAAAATTAAAGCACAATACCGCTCATGTTGATTGGCGTCAGCTCTTCATGTCGATACTCATCTATGCATTAAGCCAATTAATTGTCATTTTATGGCAGGTGGTTGATAGCTTCACTGTTATACACACGCTTCAAGTGAGTGGTCTGTCATTCGATACAGCTATCCGATATAAAGGTATTTATGATAGAGGGGCATCCTTTATTCAAATGGGGTTAATTGTTACCACAACATTTAGTTTCGTACTTATACCTTTATTGACTGAAGCTATTCATCAACGCAATCAAGTTCTGATGAACCGATATGCGAATGCTTCAATTAAAATTACGGTATTGATAAGTTCTGCAGCAGGAATTGGCTTAATTAATCTCTTGCCACTCATGAATCGTGTCTTTTTTAAGAACGATAGTCTAACGGGAACACTCAGTATTTACATGATTACAGTCGTTTGTGTTTCACTTATTATGATGAATATAGCATTATTACAAGTATTGAATCGCATTAGACCTATTTTAGTGGGTATCGTACTTGGAATACTCTCAAAAGCTATTTTGAATATTATGTGTATCAGTCAGCTAAGTATCTTTGGTGCGAGTTTAAGTACCGTACTTTCATTAATTTTATTTGTAACTGTGCTACAAGTGGCAGTACTGAAACACTATCATTTTAGACGTATGTCGTTATTTATCATTAAACTCATAGGCGGTTTAGTGGTGATGAGTATAAGTGTGCAAATCATCATGCTCATCATTCCTGCCCATGGACGTGTAATGGGACTTATTGAATTAGTTATGAGTGCCTTCATTGGTGTTGGTGTTTTACTCATATATGTTGTAATGTTTAATGTATTAAGCTATAAAGAACTCAAATATTTACCTTTTGGAGATAAACTCTATCATTTTAAGAAAGGACGACGTTCATGACTCACACGATTACAGTTGTAGGTTTAGGTAATTATAATATCGATGATTTGCCACTAGGGGTATATCGTTTTCTGGAAAATAAAACCAAAATTTATGCGAGAACGCTAGATCATCCTGTCATAGAAGAGCTTAAAGAAACGCTTCAATTCGAAAGTTTCGATCATATATATGAAAAGAACTCGAGTTTTGAAGAGGTCTATCAAACGATAGTGAATGAATTAATTCAACACGCACAAACTGAAGATATCGTGTATGCTGTGCCAGGACATCCTCGTGTAGCTGAAACGACTACTGCCCAACTATTAGAATATAGTCAATCACATAATGATATTCAGGTGGAAATTTTAGGTGGTAAAAGCTTTATTGACGACATTTTTGAAGCGGTTGATTTAGATCCTAATGATGGATTTACGCTATTAGATGGTACTGCGATTCAAGAATCAATGCTTAATGTACGCACACATACATTGATTACTCAAGTCTACAGTGCAATGGTGGCTGCTGACTTAAAGTTAGTTTTAATGGAACGTTACCCAGATGATTTTGAAGTGAAAATTGTTACTGGTGCACATAGTGGAGGTTCACATGTAATTGAATGTCCACTTTATGAAATTGATCACCATGAAAATGAATTTAATAATCTTACTAGTATCTTTGTGCCAAAAGTAGAAGGTGAGAAAGCACTATATCAAGACTTTGATTATGCCGTACAAACTATAGATGTTCTTGTAGATGACGAGAAAGGTTGTCCCTGGGATAAAGTTCAAACTCATGAAACGCTTAAACGATATTTATTAGAGGAAACATTTGAGTTGTTTGAAGCTATTGACAATGAAGATGATTGGCATATGATAGAAGAGCTTGGCGACATCTTATTGCAAGTATTACTGCATACAAGCATTGGTAAAAAAGATGGCTATATGGATATTAAAGAAGTGATTGAAAGCCTCAATGCTAAAATGATACGTCGACACCCACATATATTTGGAGAGGCACAAGCTGACTCTATGGACGACTTAAAAGATATTTGGTCAGCAGCGAAAGATAAAGAAGGAAAGAAACCTCGCGTCAAATTCGAGAAAGTATTTGCAGACCATTTCTTGAAGTTGTATGATGAAACCAAAAATAAACACTTTGACGAAGATGCTCTCAGAAACTTTTTACAACAAGGGGAGAATAATCAATCATGAGATTAGATAAATATTTAAAAGTATCACGACTCGTTAAACGTCGTACGTTAGCTAAAGAAATTAGTGATCAAGGTCGTGTTACTGTTAACGGAAACGTAGCGAAGGCGGGGACGGACGTTAAAGAAAACGATGAACTCGTCATACGCTTCGGACAAAAACTAGTAACTGTTAAAGTTACAGGTTTAAATGAACATGCTACAAAAGAAAATGCAAAAGGCATGTATGAGTTGATAAAAGAAGAACGCATTGATGAAGCGTGAGATGTATAGGGAGGTGACAAGCAATGAGCAAAAAAGTGGAGAATATAGGTAATCAGTATACATCGCAAGAAAATAAGAAAAAGCAACGTCAAAAAATGAAGATGCGTGTTGTTCGAAGAAGAATTACCGTTTTTGGCGGTATACTTTTGGCAATTATACTGATTTTATTAGTATTGCTTGTCATTCAAAGACATAGTAACGATCAAGATGCGGTGGAACGAAAACACAAAGAAGCACAATTTCAAAAGCAACAAGATGAGGAAATTGCATTAAAAGAAAAATTAAACAACCTTAACGATAAAGATTACATCGAAAAAGTTGCTAGAGATGATTATTATTTAAGTAATAAAGGCGAAGTTATTTTTAGATTACCAGGTGATAATAAATCCTCTAAATCTAAATCATCCGACGATGACGATAATTAGAGCAATAAAATAATCTGATTATAGCATTGTTAAATTACGCGAACAGGAATATAATAAGGATAAAATCGAATCTAACCAGGAGGATTTATTTAGAATATGTCAATCGAAGTAGGAAACAAACTTAAAGGTAAAGTTACAGGTATCAAGAAATTTGGTGCATTTGTAGAATTACCTGAAGGAAAAAGTGGTTTAGTTCATATCAGTGAAGTGGCTGATAATTATGTTGAGAATGTCGAAGACCACTTATCAGTTGGTGACGAAGTTGAAGTAAAAGTATTATCAATTGCTGATGACGGTAAAATTAGTCTATCGATTAAAAAAGCTAAAGATCGTCCTCGTAAACCTCACCACAATAATAAATCTAATCATGGGAGACCAGCTCAAAAAACTGAAGACTTTGAGAAGAAATTAAGTAACTTCTTAAAAGACAGTGAAGATAAATTAACTTCTATTAAACGTCAAACAGAGTCTCGTCGTGGCGGTAAAGGCTCAAGACGTTAAGATATAAATAGATTGAACAACCATCAATGTTACATCTTCTGTGAGATGTCGAATTAAGAACAATGTGCGATGGCAATGATATAGAAAATAATCGATGGTTAAACATGTAGCACTCTTACGGGGTGGGATGATGAATTCAAATATAACACTTTTGAATTCTCTCCTACTCCTATTTTATTTTTAGAAAAGAGAGGTGAGACGATGAAGTTAAATACGCAAGGATGGAACAACGATGCACATATCATTGTCGCAGTTTCAACTGGCATTGATAGCATGACATTATTACATAGTTTATTAAACCAGTACCATGATACCTATAAAACATTGACCTGTGTACATGTTAATCATGGATTACGAGCGCAATCAGTTGAAGAAGAAATATTTTTAAACGAGTATTGTCAAAAAAATCAAATTAAATTATATGTTAAACATCTCGACTTATCTAAAATAGTTGATAAAGGAAATAGTATTCAAAATGAAGCGCGTCGATTGCGGTATCAGTGGTTTGGAGAAGTCATTCGTGATTTAAATGCAGATGTATTACTTACAGCGCATCATCTTGATGACCAACTTGAAACGATTCTTTATAGGGTGCTGAGTGGTCGTTCAACTAGAAGCTCATTAGGAATGTCTGATATCTCGAACTATGAAGATTACCTTGTGTGTCGTCCTTTGCTGAACATTTACAAAAAAGACATCATCAATTACCAAGAAAAGTATCAGGTTCCATATTTTGAAGATAGTTCTAATCAAGATACGAAATATGTTAGAAATGATATACGACAACGGATTATCCCAAGTATTGATAACAATCCGTTTCTTGATTCCCATCACTTGTTAAAGTTAAAGGAGTGGCACGACAATGAACTACAATTGTTAAAAGAACATGCGCGTTACTTTGTCGCTCACTTTGTTTCTAAAAATGATAGCGTCGCGGGGTATACATTTTCAAGGGAAGCATTTAACCGACTTAATCCTAATGTTAAAACAACTGTGATGGATCAATTATTAGAGGATATAGTGACCCATTCAACTATTTCACAAAAAACGTATGACGAGTGGTTCCAACAAATCCAAAATGAAAAATCTCAATTTCATATCGATATTACAGATAAATGGATAATTCAAATTGCATATGATACATTAATAATAATGGCTAAATTAGAAGACAATATATATATAAAGCAAAATATTATGATAGACCGGCCAGGACTATATCAATTTAACGACTATGATATATGTATTAAGGAACACTTACCTCAGACGTCTTACCCTCTTAAAGTTCGTGCGAGACGTAATGGAGATATGTTCAAATTAAACGGGAGAAATGGACATAAAAAAGTGAGTCGTTTATTCATAGATCAAAAAATTCCTGCAATTGAACGGGAACAAATGCCAATAGTACTAACCTATTTAAATGAAATAGTAGCAATAGGCGAATTATATGTTCATGAGCAGTTTAAAGATTTAATTACGATTAAAAAATGATGGAGATGAATGATAATGCATAATGATTTAAAGAATGTTTTGTTAACTGAAGAAGACATTCAAAACATTTGTAAAGAATTAGGAGCGAAAATTACTGAGGACTATAAAGACCGTCCTCTAGTGTGTGTAGGTATTCTTAAAGGTTCAGTTATGTTTATGGCAGACCTTATCAAACGAATTGATACACACTTATCAATCGACTTTATGGATGTTTCAAGCTACCATGGTGGTACAGAATCAACAGGAGAAGTTCAAATTTTAAAGGATTTAGGTTCCTCTATAGAAAATAAAGATGTACTCATTATTGAAGATATTTTAGAAACAGGAACAACTTTAAAATCAATTACTGAATTGCTACAATCTCGTAAAGTAAGTTCTTTAGAAATTGTGACTTTATTAGATAAACCTAATCGACGTAAAGCAGACATTGAAGCAAAATATGTTGGTAAGAAAATTCCTGATGAATTTGTTGTAGGTTATGGTTTAGATTATGGGGAATTATATAGAAATCTACCATACATTGGTACTTTAAAACCTGAGGTTTACTCTAAATAGATTTCATTTAAATATATGACTTATTTATGAAGCGTATGTTACAACTATCCGTACGAGTTAATGTAGTGAAGACTCGATTTATATGTGATAAGCTTTTTTATCAAATTAACTAACGATAAACATGACGATAAATGAATGATTTAGATAGCATAATTAAAGAAATATATAGTTGAAATTGACTAAAATTGAACAATCAATACGAAAGTTGAAATACTAGCCTGTGTAAGAAGTATTGTGTTACAATTTTTGTTAGTTTTATTATTGGAAGTAGGAGGAAATGACGCATGCAGAAAGCTTTTCGCAATGTGCTAGTTATCGCAATTATAGGCGTTATTATATTTGGTCTATTTTCGTTCTTAAATGGTAACGGAAAAACACCAAAACAGCTTACATACACTCAATTTGTTAATAAGTTGGATAAAGGCGACTTAAAATCATTAGAAATCCAACCTGAACAAAATGTCTATATGGTAAGTGGTAAAACTAAAAATGATGAAGACTATTCATCAACAATTTTATATAACAATGAAAAAGACTTACAAAAGATCACTGATACAGCTAAGAAACAAGATGGTCTAAAATTTAAAGTTAAAGAAGAAGAAAAACAAAGTGTCTTTGTTAGTATTTTATCAACACTGATTCCAGTATTAATCATTGCATTATTATTTATTTTCTTCCTTAGTCAAGCCCAAGGTGGTGGCGGCGGAGGTCGTATGATGAACTTTGGTAAATCCAAAGCAAAAATGTACGATAGTAACAAACGTCGCGTTCGTTTCTCAGATGTTGCAGGTGCTGACGAAGAGAAACAAGAATTAATCGAAATTGTAGATTTCTTAAAAGATAATAAGAAATTTAAGCAAATGGGATCTCGAATTCCTAAAGGTGTTTTACTTGTAGGACCTCCAGGTACCGGTAAAACTTTATTAGCACGTGCAGTTGCAGGGGAAGCTGGCGCACCATTCTTCTCTATTAGTGGTTCTGACTTCGTAGAGATGTTTGTCGGTGTCGGTGCAAGCCGTGTTCGTGATTTATTCGAAAATGCTAAGAAAAATGCACCATGTATTATTTTCATTGACGAAATTGATGCAGTAGGACGTCAACGTGGTGCTGGTGTTGGTGGCGGTCATGACGAACGTGAACAAACACTTAACCAATTATTAGTTGAAATGGATGGTTTCGGTGAAAATGAAGGTATTATCATGATTGCTGCAACTAACCGTCCAGATATCTTGGACCCAGCGTTATTACGTCCAGGTCGTTTCGACAGACAAATTCAAGTTGGTCGTCCGGACGTTAAAGGACGTGAAGCCATTCTTCATGTACACTCTAAAAATAAACCACTTGATGAAACAGTAGACTTAAAAGCCATTTCACAAAGAACGCCAGGTTTTTCAGGTGCGGATTTAGAAAACTTACTTAACGAGGCTTCATTAATTGCTGCACGTGAAGGTAAAAATAAAATCGATATGCGTGATATAGAAGAGGCAACTGACCGAGTTATAGCCGGTCCAGCTAAGAAATCTCGAGTTATTTCTGAAAAAGAACGTAATATCGTTGCGCATCACGAAGCAGGACATACTATTATTGGTATGGTTCTTGATGAAGCTGAGGTCGTGCACAAAGTAACTATTGTCCCTCGTGGACAAGCTGGTGGTTACGCGATGATGTTACCTAAACAAGATCGTTTCTTAATGACTGAGCCAGAGTTACTTGATAAAATTTGTGGTTTACTTGGTGGACGTGTTTCTGAAGATATTAACTTCGGTGAAGTATCGACAGGTGCTTCCAATGACTTTGAACGTGCAACTCAAATTGCAAGATCAATGGTTACTGAATATGGTATGAGTAAGAAACTTGGACCGTTACAATTCTCTAGTAGCGGTGGTGGCCAAGTATTCCTTGGTAAAGATATGCAAGGAGAGCCTAACTATTCTGGACAAATTGCATACGAAATTGATAAAGAAGTGCAACGTATTGTTAAAGAACAATATGAACGTTGTAAACAAATCTTGTTAGAACATCAAGAACAACTTAAACTTATCGCTAAGACATTGCTTACTGAAGAAACGTTAGTTGCAGAACAAATACGTGCATTGTTCTATGACGGTGAATTACCTGAAGTAGATTATGATGCAGCTAAAGTTGTTAAAGATGAAGACACAGATTATAGTGACGGAAAATATGGTAAATCTTACGATGATATTCGTAAAGAACAGCTAGATGAAGGCGACGAGAAAGAAAAAGAAGATCGTAAAGAAAATCGTGATATCGAGCACGAAAGACGTCGACAACATAATGAAGACCACGATTATAAAGGTCAAGAGTCTGATCAAGACTCTGATTCTGATGTAACTGGTCATGAGCAGTCACCAAACATCGAAAAACCATATGATCCAAATAATCCAGATAATAGACATTAATTAAGTTAAATGAAGTCTCTTTCTACTCGTTCTTTGAAGAAGTAGGAAGAGACTTTTTTAGTGTGATACGTAGTTTATTGTAGAAATATATTAATATCAGTTTATGAGTTTATTATTTCAATAAGTTGCGAATGTCTGCTTTTCATATTATTAAATGTGTATTGAATTGATGTGCATTTTTCAAAATTGAGCAACACATTTCATATTACTAACCAACATATGTATAATAGCTACTCAGTAACGAATTAAAATGATTAAAATGAATGAGAATAGATTAAAAAATTAAAAGGAGAATGACTGATGACACATGATTATATCGTAAGAGGATTGGCTTATGACGGTGAAATTAGAGCTTATGCTGCAACTACAACTGAATCTGTGCAAGAAGCCCAAACAAGACACTATACATGGCCAACTGCTTCAGCAGCAATGGGACGTACGATGACTGCTACGGTAATGATGGGAGCAATGTTAAAAGGAGACCAAAAATTAACTGTAACGGTTGATGGTCAAGGACCAATTGGAAGAATCATAGCTGATGCCGATGCAAAAGGTAATGTACGTGCATATGTAGACCATCCACAGACGCACTTCCCTTTAAACGGACAAGGTAAATTAGATGTTAGACGTGCAGTAGGTACTAATGGTTCAATCCAGGTAGTTAAAGATGTAGGTATGAAAGATTATTTCTCTGGGGCGAGTCCAATTGTTTCTGGTGAACTAGGAGATGACTTTACGTACTACTATGCAACAAGTGAACAAACACCATCTTCAGTAGGTTTAGGTGTATTAGTGAACCCTGATAACTCAATTAAAGCTGCAGGTGGATTTATTATACAAGTTATGCCTGGTGCTAAAGATGAAACTGTTACAAAATTAGAAAATGCTATTAATGAAATGGAACCTGTATCTAAATTAATCGAACAAGGTTTAACTCCGGAAGGTATTCTTAATGAGATTTTAGGAGAAGATAACGTTCAAATTTTAGATACGACAACAGCACAATTTGAATGTAACTGTAGTCATGAGAAATTCTTAAACGCTATTAAAGGTCTAGGTGAAGCAGAAGTACAAAGTATGATTGATGAGGATCACGGAGCTGAAGCTGTGTGTCATTTCTGTGGAAATAAATACCAATATACTGAAAGTGAATTAGAAGATTTGTTAACAGCGATGAAATAATTCTGTATTGAATAAGTATGATTAAGTATTCAAAATTAAATAAAATTAGGCGAGGAGATAGTTAAACTGTAAAGATTGTTCATGAATGTGTCGTTTTTAAACATATATTAAGGTGGCGCGTATTGTACGATTTGGTGCAACTGTCTCCTAACGTTTAATTTGATTTCTTCAGGGAAAAATTCTAATGTATATGTTGAATATAGTTTTTTATTGAGAACAAGACAATTTTGTTTCTCTTTTTAGAAAATTCTGATAGAATATATCTATATCCGATAGGAAAACTAAGTTTTAATATTTATATAACAAAAAGGAGTGTTCTTAATGGCACAAAAACCCGTAGATAACGTTACACAAATTATTGGTAACACACCTGTAGTTAAATTAAGAAACGTAGTTGATGAAGATGCGGCAGATATTTATGTAAAATTAGAATATCAAAACCCGGGCGGTTCAGTAAAAGACCGTATTGCACTAGCAATGATTGAAAAAGCTGAACGTGAGGGCAAAATTCAACCTGGCGATACTATTGTAGAACCAACAAGTGGTAACACTGGAATTGGTTTAGCTTTCGTATGTGCAGCTAAAGGTTACAATGCTGTTTTCACAATGCCTGAAACAATGAGCCAAGAACGTCGTAACTTATTAAAAGCTTATGGTGCAGAACTTGTATTAACACCAGGGTCTGAAGCGATGAAAGGTGCTATTAAAAAAGCTAAAGAGCTTAAAGAAGAACACGGTTATTTCGAACCACAACAATTCGAAAACCTTGCAAACCCTGAAATTCATGAACTTACAACTGGTCCTGAACTTGTAGATCAATTCGAAGGTAAACAAATTGATGCATTCTTAGCAGGTGTAGGTACTGGTGGTACTTTATCTGGTGTTGGTAAAGTCTTAAGAAAAGAATACCCTAATGTTGAAATCGTTGCGATTGAACCAGAAGCTTCACCAGTATTAAGTGGTGGAGAACCAGGTCCACATAAATTACAAGGTTTAGGTGCTGGTTTCGTACCTGACACATTAAATACAGATATTTACGATAGCATTATTAAAGTTGGAAATGATACTGCGATGGATATGGCACGTCGTGTTGCTAAAGAAGAAGGTATCTTAGCAGGTATTTCTTCTGGAGCTGCAATATACGCAGCAATCCAAAAAGCAAAAGAACTAGGTAAAGGTAAAACAGTTGTAACAGTCTTACCAAGTAATGGTGAGCGTTACCTATCTACGCCTTTATACTCATTTGATGACTAAGATTTAATATTTGAATATATAGTAAGCTTTGCAAACGAAGATGTTGGTAAAGGTACTTTAAAAGTCGAGGTGTATAAAACTTTGGCTTTTAAGTCTCCTTTGATCCACATCTTCGTTTTTTATATTGTTAATTTTGTTGTTCTATAACACTGTTTTATCTTTCTAAATAAAAAATGTGCTCAAAATGTATGATAATGAATGATATGATTAATAGTAAATTGTGTAGTAGTTTGATTTGAATTTTCAAGAATAATAAGTTTTTATACATAACTTTGAAAAGAATTTCAATATAGAAAAGGTGAAACACATGACTAAAACAAAAATTATGGGCATACTTAACGTCACGCCTGATTCTTTCTCAGATGGAGGTAAATTTAATTCAGTAGACAAAGCTACTAAACGAGTAAAAGAAATGATTGATGAGGGTGTTGATATCATTGATATTGGTGGCGTGTCGACACGACCTGGTTATGAAGAAGTATCTTTGGAAGAAGAAATGGAAAGAGTTATTCCAGTTGTTAAAGCACTAGTACAATATGATATACAACTTTCAATTGATACATTTCGAAGCGAGGTTGCTGAAGCATGTCTCAAACTAGGTGCTACAATGATTAATGATCAATGGGCAGGTTTGTATGATCCCAAAATTTTTAAAGTTGTAGCTGAATATGGTGCTGAAATCGTTTTAATGCATAATGGGGACGGTCGAAGAGAAGACCCCGTCGTAGATGAAATGCTTACGTCACTTCTTGCTCAAGCTAATAAAGCTGAAATGGCAGGTATCCCACAAGAAAAAATTTGGTTGGATCCAGGAATTGGTTTTGCTAAAACACGCGATGAAGAAAATGAAGTGATGGCTCGTTTAGATGAACTGGTAGCAACTGAATATCCCATTTTATTGGCAACAAGCCGTAAAAGGTTTATTAAAGAAATGATTGGAACAGATACAACGCCATTAGAGAGAGATGAGGCCACAGGAGCAACAACTGCCTATGGTATAATGAAAGGTGTTAAAGCTGTTCGAGTTCATAACGTTCAGTTGAATGCGCGGTTAGCTCATAGTATGGATTTTTTAAAGGAGAATGAACATGAACGACATAATCTTTCTTAACGGTATGCGTTTTTATGGATATCATGGGGTGTTACCATCAGAAAATGAAATTGGTCAAATATTTATTGTAGATGTTACGTTGAAGGTCGACTTAAAAGATGCTGGTCAATCAGATGATGTTGCAGATACTGTAAATTATGGCGAAGTGTTTGAAGAAGTTAAATCAATTGTTGAAGGTAAGCCATCTAGATTGATTGAACATCTAGCTGAACGTATTGCAAAACGTATAAATTCACACTATAATCGTGTAATGGAAACGAAAGTTAAAATCACTAAAGAAAGTCCACCCATTCCCGGACATTATGATGGTGTAGGAATTGAAATAGTGAGGGAGAATTGCTAAATGGTTAAAGCGTTTTTAGGTTTAGGAAGTAATATTGGAGAACGTGAAACGCAACTTAAAGAAGCTATAAGGATTTTAAATCGTTTTGATAATATTAAAGTGACTCAAATCTCTGATATTTATGAAACTGAACCAGTGGGATACACTAATCAACCGAACTTTTTAAATTTATGTGTTGAAATAGATACAACATTAGATCCTCAATCTTTACTATCATGTTGCTTAAAAACAGAACAACAACTCCATCGAGTAAGAGTTAAACGTTGGGGGCCAAGAACTTTAGATGTAGATATATTATTATATGAAGATCAAATTATCGAAGAAGATAATTTATCGGTACCACATCCGAGGATGAATGAACGTTCGTTTGTGCTTATTCCTTTAAATGATATTGCTTCGAATCAAATAGAACCTCGTACCCATCTAACTATTGGCAATTTAGTAACCGCAGACGATACTGTTAAAAAGTATAATAAGTGAGCAGCAATAAAAACAAATATTTAATTTTTAGAGAAGTTGAAATAAAAGCATAAATTGCTTTATTACATTTACAACGTCTTGTAGAATTAAAAAGTGAGAAGATTGGCGTTGTGGAAATGATAAACCAAGATTGATGATATCTTATTGGTTTTAAAGATAAAGTTCATATAGCTTTAGATGAATCTAAAACCGAATAAGTATTTTATATGACTAACAAAATTTCTATCAAGAACGCATGGAACAACCCATAATTTAAACAATAAGCTTAAAGGAGAGAAAGTTATGTCAGAAGAAATGAATGACCAAATGCAGGTCCGTCGTCAAAAACTACAAGAATTAATAGATTTAGGAATAGATCCGTTCGGTCATCGTTTTGATCGTAGTGCTACTTCTAACGAGTTAAAAGAGCAATGGGATCAATTTTCAAAAGAAGAATTACATGAAACAGAGGACGAAAGTCACGTTGCAATTGCAGGTCGTTTAATGACAAAACGCGGTAAAGGTAAAGCAGGATTTGCACATATCCAAGATTTAGAAGGTCAAATTCAAATTTACGTAAGAAAAGACCAAGTTGGAGAAGAACAATTTGATATTTGGAAAATTGCTGACTTAGGTGACATTGTTGGAATCGAAGGTGTTATGTTTAAAACTAATACTGGTGAAATCTCAGTTAAGGCTAAGTCATTTACATTATTATCTAAATCATTACGTCCTTTACCAGATAAGTTCCATGGACTACAAGATATTGAACAAAGATATCGTCAACGTTATTTAGATTTAATAACAAACGAGGATAGTACACGTACATTTATTAATCGCAGTAAAATTATTCAAGAAATGCGTAATTATTTAAATAAACAAGGTTTCTTAGAAGTAGAAACACCTATGATGCATCAAATTGCTGGAGGTGCGGCTGCACGTCCATTTGTTACCCACCATAACGCATTAGATGCTACGTTATATATGCGTATAGCTATTGAATTACACCTAAAACGCTTAATCGTTGGTGGTCTTGAAAAAGTATACGAAATTGGCCGTGTATTCCGTAATGAAGGCGTATCTACACGTCATAATCCAGAATTCACAATGATAGAATTATATGAAGCCTACGCTGATTATCATGATATTATGGATTTAACTGAGAGCATGGTTAGACATATTGCTCAAGAGGTCTTTGGTTCAGCTAAAGTTTCTTATAATGATGAAGAAATAGATTTAGAGTCTTCTTGGAGAAGACTTCACATTGTTGATGCAGTTAAAGAAGCCACTGGCGTGAATTTCTATGATGTTAAAACTGATGAGGAAGCGGTAAGCTTAGCTAAAGAACATGGTATTGAGATTACTGAAAATATGAAATATGGTCATATTTTAAATGAATTCTTCGAACAAAAAGTTGAGGAAACGTTAATTCAACCTACATTCATTTATGGCCATCCAATTGAAATCTCTCCATTAGCTAAAAAGAATCCAGAAGATCCTAGGTTTACTGATCGATTTGAACTATTTATAGTAGGAAGAGAACATGCGAATGCTTTCACTGAATTAAATGACCCAATCGATCAACGTGAACGTTTCGAAGCACAACTTGTCGAGAAAGAACAAGGTAACGATGAAGCGCATGAGATGGATGAAGATTATATTGAGGCGTTAGAATATGGTATGCCTCCTACAGGTGGATTAGGTATCGGTATCGATCGTTTGGTAATGTTACTAACAGATTCACCTTCTATCAGAGATGTACTATTATTCCCTTATATGAGACAGAAATAATTTTCTAGTCTAGTACTATTTGCATCAATCATCTATATGGTGGTTGATGCTTTTTTTGTATTTAAAACGCTTTATTATTGAGGGTGAAAAGTCTATCAATTTGATAAATCTATAATGTGTGTAAGGAGTGCTATATAAAAAATTTCCATTACTAAGAAATATTATTATCATTTTTTAGGGGAAAGTAGTGATTTTTCACAATAAAATATACAAATGGATTTTAAAAATGCAAATATTATCATAGATTTAGCCTTTAGCTTATGGTAGAATATTACGAGTGAAATAAGTCAGGTGCATTTAAGAAATATAGATTAAAAACGATTGAAAAAAGTTCTATAAAAGTGTTGACTTGTTTATTTAAATGAAGTAACATATAAAAGTCGTCAAAAACGAGGACGCATGTTATGAAATTGTAAATGAAATTTTAACAAAGTGTAAAATTGACCGTTGCAAAGTCGTTTACAAGTGTGTATCATATATAAAGTAAGTTAATTTTGTCTGGTGACAATGGCAAGGAGGTCACACCTGTTCCCATGCCGAACACAGAAGTTAAGCTCCTTAGCGCCGATGGTAGTCGGGCTTACGTCCCGCTAGATTAGGACGTTGCCAGGCAATATTTGAAATAGGAGAATTAGCTCAGCTGGGAGAGCATCTGCCTTACAAGCAGAGGGTCGGCGGTTCGAACCCGTCATTCTCCACCATGATAGCCGGCCTAGCTCAATTGGTAGAGCAACTGACTTGTAATCAGTAGGTTGGGGGTTCAAGTCCTCTGGCCGGCACCATCTTTTGAGCCATTAGCTCAGTTGGTAGAGCATCTGACTTTTAATCAGAGGGTCAGAGGTTCGAATCCTCTATGGCTCATTACGATTTTATTTATATGCGGAAGTAGTTCAGTGGTAGAACACCACCTTGCCAAGGTGGGGGTCGCGGGTTCGAATCCCGTCTTCCGCTCCATTATTTTGCCGGGGTGGCGGAACTGGCAGACGCACAGGACTTAAAATCCTGCGGTGAGAGATCACCGTACCGGTTCGATTCCGGTCCTCGGCACCATCTTAATAAAGCGCCCGTAGCTCAACTGGATAGAGCGTTTGACTACGGATCAAGAGGTTATGGGTTCGACTCCTATCGGGCGCGCCATTTTATTATGATTATTAACTACATACGGGAAGTAGCTCAGCTTGGTAGAGCACTTGGTTTGGGACCAAGGGGTCGCAGGTTCGAATCCTGTCTTCCCGACTTCTTTCTAAATTTATGGGGGCTTAGCTCAGCTGGGAGAGCGCCTGCTTTGCACGCAGGAGGTCAGCGGTTCGATCCCGCTAGTCTCCACCATTTATAATTATCATTATAATAAATGAACATTGAAAACTGAATGACAATATGTCAACGTTAATTCCAATAAACGTAACAAAACGTTACAAACTATTTAGTATTTATGAGCTAATCAAACATCATAATTTTTTATGGAGAGTTTGATCCTG
>NZ_JBYTCH010000005.1:0-87729 GCF_058790135.1 Staphylococcus sp. FW104-15G4D | reverse complement strand
ATGGAGCGGGTGATGGGAATCGAACCCACAACATCAGCTTGGAAGGCTGAGGTTTTGCCATTAAACTACACCCGCGTGTAGTATTAAATATATGATTTGGTGCGGCCGAGAGGACTTGAACCTCCACGGGATTAACTCCCACTAGGCCCTCAACCTAGCGCGTCTGCCATTCCGCCACGACCGCTGGCAAAACGCATAATTCAACTTTTAATTATCGAGAACAATAACCATTGTAAATTGTCGGTTACATTTTGTCAACACAAAATTAACTTAAAATTAATATTGTTAATTAAGGTTTGTTTTGCTTTCCTTGTTAAGACAACGATATCTATAATATATCATGTAATAATTATTGTCAATGTTTTTCACAACAAAATTTATATCAATTATAAAAAAGGTTGTTAGAAAACAGCATCTGCTTTTAACAACCCTTTTACTAAATATATATTTATATTTTTTCTATTTCTCAAAAACTTTAACTAATTTAAGTTTGCCACCGCAATGCCCGCATCTCATTATTTGAGTGTTCACTCTTTTAATACGTAAATAATTAGCTTTACAACTGACACATTGATATTTGTAATTAGCTCGACTTTCATATGTTTCAGTCGGATTGCAAAACCTTGGTGCGCCTACTTTAGCGCTTAAATCTTTGAAATCTGTATCTCTGTGTTGGTACCCTTTACCAGCAAGGTGAAGAAAATAATGACAAAGTTCATGTTTAACTATTTGAACTATTGCATCTTCTCCAAAATGCTTTAATTGTTTAGGATTTATTTCTATATTGTGGCTTTTCAACAAATATCTTCCACCTGTAGTACGTAATCGTTGATTAAAATAAGCCTTATGTTTGAAAGGTACTCCAAAGTATTTGATAGCCAAGTTTTCAGTTAATCTTTGAAGTTCATTATTATTCATTTGGATCAATCATCGTTAAAGATACTTTGCCTTTATTTTCATCGATATCCAGAATCCAAACATCCACAATATCTCCCACACTTACAATATCCATAGGATTCTTTACAAATTTCTTAGAAAGTTTAGAAACATGGACTAATCCATCTTGTTTAACACCTATATCAACAAATGCACCAAAATCTACTACATTTCTAACAGTACCATTTAATTTCATGCCTTCATTTAAATCTTCAATGGATAATACATCAGATTTAAGGATCGGTGTCTCAAATTCATCTCTTGGATCTCTATTAGGCGCAATAAGTGATTTGATAATATCTTCTAGAGTGGGTTCACCAATATTCAATTGTTTCGCAAGCCCTTCAATATTCACATCACTTAATGTTGATTTTAATTGATCCGTACCTATATCATTAGCGCCTAAACCTAGTTGCTCTAATATTTCATAAGTCACTTCATAACTCTCAGGGTGAATCGCAGTATTATCTAATGGTTCTGAGCCATCAACGATACGTAAAAAGCCTATACTTTGTTCAAAAGTTTTAGAACCCAACCGTTTAATTTTACTAATTTCTTTATTATGTTTAATAGGTCCATTTTCTTCTCTATAATCAATAATATTTTGCGCAATAGTTGAAGATAGTCCTGAAACATATTGAAGTAAAGATTTTGAAGCTGTATTTACATCTACGCCTACTTGGTTAACTGCAGTTTCAACTACGAAAGTAAGCGCATTGCTTAATTCTTTTTGATTTACATCATGTTGATATTGACCTACCCCAATAGATTTTGGATCTATTTTAACTAATTCGCTTAATGGATCTTGAACTCTTCTACCTATAGATACAGCGCTTCGTTCTTCAACTTGAAAATCTGGAAACTCTTGTCTGGCAATTTCTGAAGCAGAATACACAGAGGCTCCTGCTTCATTGACAATGATGAATTGAGCATCTAATTTATATTTTTTAATTACATTTGCTACAAATTGTTCAGTTTCACGGCTAGCTGTTCCATTTCCAATCGCTAGTAATTCAATTTGATAATCTTTAATCATGTTGACCAGTTCTTTTTCAGAAGCTTCGATTTTAGATTTTGGAGGATGAGGATAAATGACGCTTTTAGCAATAAACGTTCCAAAAGGATTAATAACTGCTAACTTACATCCCGTTCTAAATGCCGGGTCCACACCGAGAATTTGTTTTCCTTTCATAGGTGGTTGTAAAAGTAAGTTTCTTAAGTTCTCACTAAAAACATCGATGGCATGTGTCTCTGCTTTCTGAGTTAAATCTCCTCGAACTTCTCTTTCAATCGAAGGCATAATTAATCGTTTAAGACTATCTTCAATAGCCTCTGCAATATAAGGATTTGCTTCATTATTTACTTGAATTAATTGTCGTTCAATGTCTTTTTTAATTCTTGATGTGTCAAATTCTATTTTAACGTTTAATACTTTTTCTTTCTCCCCACGATTCATAGCTAAAATTCTATGATTTGCAACACGCTTTACTGGTTCAGAATAATCATAATACATTGAGAAGATTTCTTTTTCATCTTCTGCTTTTTTCTTCTTAGCAGACACAATTTGACCTTGATGATATACATCTTTTAAAAGTCTTGAACGATATTTAGGGTCATCTGAAACTTGTTCAGCAATAATATCCTGTGCCCCTTTAATAGCATCTTCTACTGTAGAAACTTCTTCATTTATGAATTCTTGTGCTTTTTCATCAACATTCTTATCTAAATTCTTCTGAAGTAACCATTTTGCTAAAGGCTCCAACCCTTTTCTTTTAGCTTCAGTAGCACGTGTTTTCTTTTTCTGTTTATAAGGACGGTATAAATCTTCAACTCTTTGTAGTTTTGTCTGTTTAATAATATCTTTTTTTAAGTCTTCAGTTAGCATGCCTTGTTGTTCAATACTATGTATCACTTCATCTTTTCTTTTTTGAAGATTTTCCATATATCTATATTCATCATCAATTTGCTTAATTTCAACTTCATCTAGACCACCAGTTGCCTCTTTACGATATCTTGCAATAAATGGCACAGTGTTGTTATCTTCTAAGAGTTCAAGAACTGATTTAATTTGTTTCTCTGAAAAAGAATACTTTTCAACGATTGTTTGAATTAAATTTTTGTCCATTGTTCTACCACGCTTTTCTTTAAAAATTTCTTCACTAGTTTAACATAATTTTTTAACTAGATTCTTCCTAGATATAATTTAGAATGCTTTAATCTTTTTTAAAGTTAAAAATTCTAACATATAAAAAGAAGTTCATTAACTCAGTCAATGAACTTCTTTTTATATTTATTGTTTAGCTGCTTCTTGCAACTTTTTGATTGCAGTACGTTGCAAGCGAGAGACATGCATTTGACTTAAGCCAATACGTTCGCCTGTTTCCTTTTGGCTTAAACCTTCTATAAATGTACATTGAATAATTTGTCTTTCTCTATCAGATAATATAGGTAAAATACGTTCTAGAATCATTCTCTTTTCAGTTAAATCATAATTATCATCTTGTTGACCCATAATATCTAATAGAGTGACAGTTGATCCGTCTTTATCTGCTTCAATAGAATGATCAACACTAAGCGCATTATAACTTTGACCCATCTCCATCGCTTCCAAGACTTCTTCATCCGAAACTTCAAGTCGTTGAGCAATTTCACTGATGGATGGTGAACGCTCAAGCTCATTTGTAAGTTCGTCACTTATCTTTTTAATTCTTGGACCAATTTCTTTAATACGTCTTGGTACATGAACACTCCATGTTTTATCTCTTAAATACCTTTTTATTTCACCAATTACGGTTGGAACTAGGAATGCTTCAAATTTTCGATCAAATGACAAATCAAATCTATTGATGGCCCCTATTAAACCAACCATACCAACTTGAACTAAATCTTCATGATGTGATTGCCCTTTTGAATATTTATATGCTAAAGATTCTATTAGTTTGCGGTAATGCGTAACTAATTTATCTTGAGCTTGGCTATTTTCATTTTCTTGGTGCTCTTTAATCCATTGGTTAATTTGTTCAGGTGATACATCATTAGCTGATTTCGACTCTTTCGCCATTATTTCGCACCTGCTCTTTTTTAATATACTTAATCATACTGATTGTAACACCAGATTCTTTATAGACCTTCACTTCGTCCATTAATGATTCAATAAGGAATAATCCTAAGCCGCCTTCGCGAAGAAAATCAATGTTTTCGTTATCGTCGTAAGGACCTAATTTTGATTTTGTTGTTTCATAATCAAAGCTTTCACCTTGATCTGAAATAACTATTTTTATTTTATCATCAAATATCTCAAAACATAAATTAATCATACCGGTTTCAGTATTTTGTTTATAAGCATGTTTTACAGCGTTAGTCACTGCCTCACTTACAGCAATTTTAGAATCTTCAATATCGTCATAAGATGCTCCAGCTCTTGAGAATACACCAGATAATGTTAAACGTATTAAACTTACGTATTCCGCAGAGGCTGGTAACCGCATTTCAATGTAATCTTGTCTTGATTGCATGTTATTCAACCTCCGTTCCTTCATTAACATGCATTAAATCTTTCAAACCGGTAATATCAAATAATCTACTGATTCGATCAGAAACAGCTAATATATATAAATCTTTATCATTTTGGTTTAATGCTTTTAACGTTCCTACAAATAAACCTAATCCTGTAGAGTCCATGTAACTTACGTTAGCTAAATTAACATGAATGTCATGAGTCCCTTCTTGTCGCATTGGTACAAGTACCTCTTCTAATTCAGGCACTGTATATACATCTAATTCTCCGCCAACTTTAACTTCATAATAATCGTCATGAGTTACAGTTTCTATATTAAGATTCATTCGATACACTCCTAGTCTTTATCAAATCTGCTTCATTTCTACATTTGTGTTCAAAAATATGTATACCCTACGACTTGAAACTTTAATCTATATTAGTTAAATTAATTTACTCTTTTTATAATTAAAATTGTCATATCGTCTTTTCTACTAGGGTTTTGAACTTTTAAAATTCCTTCATAAATAATTTGAACTATATCTTGTGGATGCATATGTTTATATTTTTGTATTAAATTTAACAATTTATCTTTATCGATAAATTCACCTTCTCTATTTCGTGCCTCAGTTACACCATCAGTAAAGATAATTATTAAATCTTCGAGATAAATAGGTATCTCTTGTTGATTATATCGAGTCTTCTGACTTACTCCAAGCACACGCCCACGAACGTCAATCTCTTCAAATTGTTCTGTTTCAGCTCGATAAATATAACCAGGCTCATGCCCTGCAGAACTACAATATAAAAGATGATTCATTTCTTCATACAAGCCATAAAACATCGTTACAAACATATTTTGGTTGACGTTTTTTTCGACAACTCGGTTAAGACGCTTTAAACCATCACTAGGCAATTGAGAGTGACCATATGAATCCATTCCAAATTTAATCATACTCATAGCTAAAGCAGCAGGTATACCTTTACCGATAACGTCCGCAACAGCGAAACTCATAGTCCCGTCTTTATGATCAATTAAATTAAAATAATCGCCACTTACCTTTTGAGCCGCTACGGAAATTACACCGATTTGTATACTATCGAATTGAGGTATATCTGTTTTAAGCATAGTTTGCTGAAGTCTAGAAGCCAAATCAATTTCTTTGTCGTGAACTTGTAATTTATTAACTAATCTTTGATAATCTCTATAACTATAACCGAATCCTCTTACTACCTCTTGAAGGACATCTAATGTACCGAGTATTTCTTTTTCTTCTAAATCTAATTGGTTAATATATGATTTATGAATTTCTACAATATCTTCTGGCAGTATATCCTTTTTAATTACTTCATTTGTAAATTCTTCGCACTTTTTTATAAGTTGTGTTCGGTTTTCAGTAGTTAAACTTTCTTTTACAAGTTCCATATAATCTTTCTTAAATTCTTCCACGAGATGTGCCTCCTTACTTCCAATTCACAATTCCATATGCTTTTAATCTGGTACTTTTTGGAATTCTTTTTTATCTATAAAATGAATAGCAAATAACTAAAAAGCCACAGTTTCTTAATATCTAAAAAAGACTTTAGGATTGGAATACCTAAAGCCGAAAAACTCAAGACATTCTTTTATAATAAATGTATTTACATAATAACTATAATTATATGCTATTTAACTAATGAGAGGTAGCACTAGTCTTGATTTGCAAAAATTCTTGATGTAAGCAATCGGTCTAAAGTTACCTAGTTAATTAAGAGTTATAATTATTATAAAGTTATTGTCTTTAAATTCATTATTTTATTTATGTTAACTACATATAAAACGCTATAATCATTGATGGTCAAAATTATGTAATCCTAGACTGATATCTAGGGCGTTGTCAACTTCCTTCATCTTACTTTCAGACAAATAGGTCAACTTCTCTTTTAAACGTTTTTTATCTAGTGTTCTAATTTGTTCAAGTAAGATAACAGAGTCTTTATCTAACTTATATTTTTTCTTTTCAATTTCTACATGGGTTGGTATCTTCGCTTTATTAATCCTACCTGTAATAGCAGCAACTATGACAGTTGGACTATATTTATTACCAGTATCATTTTGTATAATTACAACAGGTCTTACTCCCCCTTGTTCAGACCCTTGAACTGGTGATAAATCAGCTAAGTAAACATCGCCTCTTCTAATCATTCATTCTTAGAGTTAGAAGTAAGATATGTTTCATTACAATCGCAAGCTTCACATTCGATGGGAAAAGCTTCCGTTGCTAGGGAGAGGTTTAAATCGGCCATTTGTGCATAGCCTTCTTTTAATGATTGTTCAAGACTGTGACTCCTAGATTGATTAAAAGATAACATATGAAGAACCTCCATCTGATTCCAAAAAAGTTGTTATTTAACCTTTAATTTATGTTTATAATAACAAATTTTTAACGCAGTGACTATACTATTTTAACAAATCGTTCGTAACCACTTGTTCTTCATTATGGTGATAGATTCTTGGTAAACGTTTTGATAAGTTACACAATACTTCATAATTGATTGTATGTTGCTTTTCAGCTAGAGACTCAACGGACTGTGGTGAATCTATATGATTATCCATCAATATCACTTTGTCTCCCATCTTCACATCATCAGGCACGCTCACTATAGTCTGATCCATACAAACCCGACCTACCACTTCACATTGATGGCCATTAACATTCACATAAGCACCTTGCATAGCTCTTAAATAACCATCAGCATATCCAACTGGTAGTATAGCAATTTTCATTTCTTTATCAGCTGTAAAAGTACGTCCATAGCTCACAGTTTCGCCAACTTTAAGAGATTTCACTTGTACTATTTCAGTAACGAGTTGAGCACTTGGGCGAAGATGTACTTTGACATTATCCCTAACATATTGTGAAGGATAATACCCATATAATGAGATACCTAATCTAATCGCATTACAAAATTGTCCATCCATTAATAAAGAAGCTGCAGAGTTTTGTGAATGAATGTAATTTGGTTTTTCAACTTGATTAACAATATCTTTAAAAAATTCATACTGTTCATTCATAGAATCCCCTGGTTCATCTGCGCTAGCGAAATGTGTAAACACGCCTTCAAAAACAAGATCATCTTTTTTATTAATTATATCAACAACATCTTTATACTCTTCAACATCTTTCATACCTAATCGACCCATACCAGAATCTATTTTGGCATGTAACCAAAGTTCTTTCTCATTTTTTTCAGGTATATTTCTAATAGCTTCTTTAAGCCAAGCTTTTGAAGGTACAGTAAGAGCTACACGATGTTGAATAGCTTTACATATGTCTTTAGTTGGAATGACACCTAAGACTAGTATTTTTGCATCAATTCCATGCATTCTTAATTCAATTGCTTCATCAAGTGTTGCAACTGCGAAAAACGAAGCCCCATGTTCCATTAGGTGATGTGCTACTTTTACACTACCTAATCCATAACTATTAGCTTTAATGACTGATATAACAGTCTTGTTATGATGTAACTGATTGAATGTTTGATAATTGTTTAATATTGCATCTAAATTAACATTTAAATAGGTTGATCTATAGAATTTTTCCGACATGAAAAGGTCCTCCTTGAAACTACTCGCTTAATACTAAAATATTAATACATTTATTATATAACGCCTTTATTCTAATTTTTCTAAGGTAACTTGACTCATTGCATAATTATCTGTATGGGTAATGCTTACATGAGCTCTAAATCCATCATAGTCGATACATGGCTTACCTAATTCATCGTTATAGCAATTGATATCTTTAAAAGATATCGTCTGACCTAACCCTGTACCCAATGCTTTACTAAAAGCTTCTTTAACAGCAAAACGACCTGCTAAAAATTCAATCTTACGCTTTTCATGAGTGAATTTTTCAAACTTTAGCTTTTCATTTTCAGTTAATACTCGGTCAACTAATTTAGGTTGTTTATATAACACCTTTCTAATACGCTCAATTTCTATCAAATCTATACCTATTCCATGTATCATAACTTCGCCTCTTTAATCACTTTCAATATAGTTTCTATTCATAGTATCTTATTCATCATCGCCGTTTAACATATCATGCGCATCTCTAGTTTTATTTTGTTTAATTAATAACTTTAATTTTTGAGCTTCATTTTTATCTATCAATTCAATTTCACTATTACCACCAGCTGTTGATAGCGTGAGAGTAGCTAGTTGATATCTTCTCATTATAAAGCCCTCATTAATATCGATGTTCTGAATTCTAAAGTAGGGAATGATATTTGTCTTTATGAAAATAATGCCTCTTCTAACATGTACTTCATCTTCTTCAATTGCGTATCTAAAATTTTTATATCGAAATATGGGCATTACAAATATAAAAAAGACTCCTAAAATAACGACTCCAACTATTTCAGCAATGATGAGTGTACGATTATCTATCCAATGAAATTTCAACACATTAAAGATGGTAAATACGATTAATGCAATAGTAAAGATTGTTATCCATAGCAAAGCATTCATTCGCATTGCTTTTAAACCCTTTTTATTCATATAGTTATAATTACTCATGAGTATCACCTCTCATGTACCACTCTTTAAATTCATTAACTTTAGAAACATCTGTGTATTTAAGACCTATTTTTTTATTTTCAAAACCTTTGGCGATTATAAATTTAAAATTGGCCAAATGCTTTCTTTCTAATAAAGGATGCTGTCTAATTTCCATACCTATGACTTTATTGAGTTTGAAGTAGAATCTTTTCATATTAAGTAATGATGCTTTTTGGATAACAATTTCTTCATTTTCAAGGTAATAACCACTATATCGCACATATAATATGGCCCTTATTATTAATAAAATGATTAATAACCCCGCAATAACAAACGACCACGTAGACCAGAAATACCATCCAATAAAACTAGCAATAATAAGGATAAGTGATGGTATAAGAAAATGTCGATGAAAACCTCTTAGTGGCATGCCAGTATGGGCTGTATTAAAACGCATTTCTGGTACCAATGATTGAATCACTTCATAAGCTTGTTGCCGTTTAATAAAAGGTAAAATCATTATACGTCCATTAACATCACTCGTCTCTGCAGAAGTAACAACGTCACTAGTAATATAAAAATGAATAGAAGTATAACCAAATAATCTTCTTAGATATGATTGATGTTCAAGTACACCTTGAAGTCGATTTGTTGGTACAGTGACATTCTTTTTTGTAAATAAGCCATATTGAATTTTAAGTTGATGACCTTGTTGCGTTACTTTATATCCATAGTATCTTATGAATGCGAGACACGTACCGATGATATAGCTCATTATTAAAACGACAACCACTATAGCAATAATTATGAAGAAAGTAGATTTTAAGACATATGAGAGTTCCCCACCTAATTTTTCCCAAGGTATAATGTCCGAGAAACTTCCCACAATTGGAGACAATGTTATTAATGTAATACCAATCGCACCACTAGTCATTACCATAAATAATAATTGTTTAAATGACATTTTAAAAATTGATTTAGTAGGTACATTTTTCAAGGATTCATTATCCTCGTTTTCATCCTTTTCAGAATCAACATTCACTTCAGCTTGATGCGTTGCATTCAATTCTTGTTGTATGTTTTTAATCTCACTTTCAATCAATTTACTTTGCTTTTTTGATATTGTACTTAGTTCAATACCGTCACTTGGAGTTTTAATAATAAGTTCTACGCCACCTACTATTTGATTCACAAAACCTTCAGTGGTATCAACTGATTGAATTCTACTAATATTGAGTTCTTTTCGCTCTTTATTTAATACACCTGTTGTAAGAATGAAATGATTATTTTCAATCCAATATCTAGTATTATAAACTTTGAAAATATTATAAAAGAAAGTTATTAAAAATATTAATGTCATGATACCTGGCCATAAGTATGAATAGAAATCATCATATTTAAAATCTTTAATATTAAACAGGAAAATAATAATTACAATAAAATTATTTTTAATAACATTAATTAGACTTGTTACATATGAGATCGGATGTAGCTTTTGTGGATCATACATCGTCGTCTACACCTCTCAATCTATTTAACGCTTGATGCTCTATTACGTCTGCCTCTTCTTCTGAAACCATCGGCAGTGAAATTTCATGACCTGCTGTAACTAATTCAATTGTATTTATTTTAAATATTTTTGCTAGCGGATTTGTACTAACTGTAATATATTGCAACCTCTCTATCTTACTTAGTTCTTCCTTTTTAAAGAAAAAAGCTTGCTTCAAAATAATTGAATCGCCTTCAAATTTATAAAAATGGTATTTATATCTCAGAAATGGCCCAACTATAAAGTTTATAACTGAAATCACCGCAACTGTAATAAGTATGTATAGAATAAAGTTCCACCAATTATAAGTAGACCAACAATAATATAATATGCTCAAAATCACTAGTACTACAATTAAACCAATAAAACTAGTGATGTAATAGTACTTTAATGCATTTTTAGGACTGCGATGAAATGTACTATCAAGATTCATATTAAAGCTCCTTTAATTAATTTACTCACATTATAGCATAGAGTGTGATAGGTCTAAATAAAGCTTTAAATCTAAAAAAACCAGCTAAGTCAATAGACTTAACTGGTTAATAACATCATCGATTATTTTTGATGATCGGCAAATGTACGGCCTCTCATTGATTGGTTTGAACCTTTATTTTGTTTATCACGACGTTCGAATTTTTTATTATTTTTCTTTTTATTTGAATGACCTTTAGACCCTTTTGAACGTCTATTTTTATTATCAAATTTGCCATTGCCACGTTTGTTATTGTTGCCTCTTCTTGAACCGCCACCTCTACTATTGCGATTCTTACGTGCTAATGGTTTCTCAAACGTTAACTGTACTTCAACTTCATCGTTTGCTTCTACTAATTCTTGTAGCAATGATGCAACTAACTCAGTGCTGTCATATTCTTCAAGTAATTCACTTGAAATGCGTTGTAAACGAGGTTCACTGTCTTTAGACATCCAGTTTTGAACTTTTTCTTTAATATCGTCTTCACGAGCTTTAAGTACTTCTTTACGATGTGGTGGTCTTAAAGCGTTCATTCGACGTCCATTGACATCTTCAATTTGACGTATATAATCCATTTCAATTGGATTTACAAATGTTACCGCGATACCTTCTTTACCTGCACGTCCTGTTCGACCTATACGATGAGTATAGCTTTCTGTATCTTGAGGGATATCAAAGTTATAAACGTGACTTACACCTGAAATATCCAAACCTCTAGCTGCTACGTCAGTGGCAACTAAAATGTCAATTTGGTCATTTTTGAATTTCTTCAAGACTTCTAAACGTTTAGCTTGAGTAATATCACCATGCAAGCCTTCTGCTTTATAACCTTTAGATAATAGCGCACTAGTTAATTCATCAACACGACGTTTCGTACGTCCAAATACAATCGCTAAATCTGGTTGATGCACATCAAGGAAATTTGTAAATGTATCAAATTTCTCTAATTCTTTAACAATAGTATAGTATTCATCTATTTGTGGATCTGACATTTCATTATTCATTGTTTTAATGATTTTAGGCGTCTTCATAAATTGTTGAACTAAGTCTTGAATTGCTTTAGGCATAGTCGCTGAGAATAACATTGTTTGACGCTGGTCAAATGGAATTTTGTCCATAATAAATCTCATATCGTCGATGAATCCCATATTCATCATTTCGTCAGCTTCATCTAAAATTAATGTATGAATACCATTAGTTTTTAAAGTACGACGATTTAGGTGATCAATTACACGTCCTGGAGTTCCTACTACGATTTGTGGTCCTCTTTTAAGTGCTTTTATTTGTCGTTCAATCGGCATTCCACCGAAGACCGTAACGACTTGAACATTTTGGCCTTTACTAAACTCTCTTAATTGTTCCGCAACTTGCATAGCAAGTTCTCTTGTTGGCGCTAAAATGAGTGATTGTACGCCTTGTTGGCCTACAACTTTTTCAATTAAAGGAATACCAAAAGCCCCTGTTTTCCCCGTACCTGTTTGGGCTTGACCAAGGATGTCGTCTCCTTCTAACGCATAAGGGATACTGTCTTTTTGGATAGGTGTAGGTTCTTTAAATCCCATAGATTCCAGTGTTTGAACCGTTCTATCCGAGATCCCTAATTCTTTAAAATTTTGCAAAATAATTCTCCTTTTTAAGTGTTTATTTCTTAATATACGTTTTTGCATATATGTTCACTTTTGTTTCATCAACTTCTATATAGTACCACCTTAAAAATATTATAGCAATAAAGCAGTTACTTACTTTCTTTGTTTTACTCTTAAATTTTAAATTTATTACTCTTAAAAAAGATAGCGCATCACATGATGTAAGCGGTTAAAATTTTTAAATCATTTTCAACGCAAAAAAACATGCATTTCAACTTACTCATCAACGTTTAGATCGAGAATATTGAAATATGCATGTTCATTTACTTTAAAATATTAAATTAATGCTTCGACTACTTCTTCAAGTTTCATACCTCGTGAACCTTTAACCAATATTTTATCGTTTTCTTTCACAATAGTCTTCAATTCTTTAATCAGTTCACTTTTATCATCAAAGTGTTGTGCAGTAGGCACTTCATTTTGACCTGTGTTAAAAATAAATCGTGCTTCATCACCATAAGTGTATAATACATCAATTGCTTTATTATTGAGATAAGCCCCGACTTCTTCGTGCATAGATTGACTATTTTCACCTAGCTCTAAAACATCTGCTAGAATAAGGATTTTTCGCCCTTCCATACTACTTAGCGTATCGATGGCAGCTTTCATACTTGTCGGACTTGCATTATAAGCATCATTAATGACAGTTACGTTATTAGTAGTCTGGTGACGCTCCATACGCATACCTGTTAACTTAACATGATTAATATTGTCTTTTATTGTTTCATATGACAAACCAAGTTCATGTCCTATCGCAATGGCTATCGTCGCATTTTTCATATTGTGCGTACCTAGGATAGGTAGTGTAAAGCTTTCTTTATCATTTATTGTAAAAGCGATACCTTCTGTTTCTATATCATCAACATGACATACGAGCGTATTACTATTACCTAAACCTACACTTATTAATTTTGCTTTATTTAATTGTTCGAGATGCGGTTTTAGTAATGGTTCATCACCGTCGTATATGAATGTCCCATTCTCTTTAAGACCAATAGTAATTTCAGACTTGGCTTTAGCAATACCCTCTCTTGAACCTAAATCTTGCATATGTGATTCACCAATATTTGTGATGACTGCAATATCCGGTTGAGCAATTGAAGATAATAACTCTATCTCATGGAAGCCAGACATGCCCATTTCAAGAATAGAAATTTCTGTATCTTCATCTAAGTCTAATATTGTTAAAGGCATTCCAATCTCATTATTATAGTTACCTTGTGTTTTCTTTACTTTAAATTCTGTCGTTAAAACACTCTCAATCATATCTTTTGTAGTCGTTTTACCGTTTGATCCAGTTACTGCAATCACTTTAGGGTTCACATATTTAAGATATGCTTTGGCTAAGTCTTGTAATGCTTTAAGTGTATCTTCAACCCAAATGATTGGACCTTCGATATCCTCGCTTAACTCAGTTCCCTTTTCTGAAAATGAAGCACCAGCACCATCCTTTAAAGCTTGTGCAACAAATCGATGGCCATCTACGTTCTCACCTTTGAATGGGATAAAAAGCATATCCTTTTCAATGTTACGAGAATCAATAGTTACACCATTGATAGAATGGCTTAAATATTGTTCATCAATTTCGCAAGATATCCAATGTTTGATTTGTTCTAATGTAACGTTAATCATATTTAAAATCCTCTATTAATCAATTTTATATTTATTTTTCTTTTTATCTTCATGACGTTCTTTAGCGAGATTTATTAATTTTGCAATTAAATCTGGATATGATAATCCCATATTCTCCCACAAGCTTGGATACATACTGAATGAAGTAAATCCTGGCATAGCATTTGTTTCATTAATATAGATTTGGTTGTCTTCTGTAACAAAGAAATCTGCACGTACTAAACCTGAACAATCAGTGGCTTTAAAAGCCTCTAACGCCATATTACGTAATGTCATTTGAACGTCTTGATCTAAATCGGCTGGTATTTGAAGCTGAACTTTACCATCTTTATATTTAGATTTGTAATCATAAAATGCCACATCTTTAACAACTTCTCCAGGCCATGTAGTTTCAGGATAGTCATTACCCAATACAGCCACTTCAATTTCACGTGCTTCAATTCCTTGTTCAATTACAAGTTTACGGTCAAATTGGAAAGCTTCCTCAATACCTGATTTAAGTTCTTCTTCATTATTACATTTACTAATACCAACACTTGAACCTAAGTTAGCAGGTTTCACGAAAACTGGGTAAGTTAATTTATCATTAACTAATTTAATAATGTTGTTCTCATACTTTTCATATTCACTTCTTAAGAAACTAATGTATGGTAATTGAGGTAATCCTCTATGTTCAAACAATTGTTTCATAACTAATTTGTCCATAGAACTTGAAGCTGCTAACACACCATTACCTACATATGGAATATCTAATACTTCGAATAATCCTTGAATCGTACCGTCTTCACCATTAGGTCCATGTAAAAGTGGGAATACTGCATCATAAGAACGTCCAGTACTACCTTTACTTAATAATTGTGATATTTCTCCCGCTTCAACATTATTTAAAACTAATTCGTCAGTAGATTTAATTTCATCAGTGATGTTTTCTTTCTTCTTCCATTCACCATCATTTGTAATATAAATAATATCTATTTGATATTGATCTTTGTTAATTGCGTTTAATACGTTTTGTGCTGTTAATATTGAAACATCATGTTCAGCACTTTTTCCTCCAAAAACGATACAAATATTCTCTTTTGTCATTTCGTTTTCCTCCATTACAATTACTCGGCTTATATGCCATTTATCTGTTTAATAATTGTGATATTTTATTTATTATGTATAGCTCAATGTACATAACGGTCTCTGAAACTTAATATTATCATATTTCTAAAATCAATTGCATTTGATAATCCATCAATAAATCTAATTTTTAGTGACTGTTTTAATTCCTCTACCTTTGAATGGAAAAGAAAACTTATTTCTATATAATTTGTCGACTTGCCACTTTGATATTCTAGCAAATTTAAAAAAAGTCATGTAAAATCAATGTAGACTATTTATTAACCATTAAATTATGATTTTATATAGATTCATGAATGGTTTATGCTACAAATGAATCATTCATATATCATATTAATACGCGCATGATTATAAAGGAGTAGGAAATGAATTATTCATCTCGTCAACAACCAAGCAAACATTGGTTTCGTAAAGTCGACTGGATATTAGTGCTGGTAATTACTGTGTTAGCAATCATAAGCGTAACACTAATTAGTTCTGCAATGGGTGGCGGACAATATAGTGCGAACTTCAGTATTAGACAAATTATTTATTACATCCTCGGAGCTATTATGGCATTTCTCATTATGATAGTTTCCCCTAAGAAAATTAAACATAATACATATCTCTTATATTTCATTTTTTGTGTTTTACTCATAGGATTGCTTATTTTACCTGAAACAGCCATCACACCTGTGATCAACGGTGCGAAAAGTTGGTATAGCTTTGGACCTATAAGTATTCAACCTTCAGAATTTATGAAGATTATTTTAATTTTAGCCCTAGCTAAAACAGTTTCTAGACATAATCAATTTACTTTTAACAAATCGTTCCAGTCAGATTTAATGCTATTTTTAAAAATTATAGGTGTTTCAATATTTCCTATGCTATTAATTTTATTACAAAATGACCTCGGTACTACGCTTGTTATTTGTGCAGTTATCGCCGGTGTTATGATGGTTAGTGGTATTACTTGGAGAATCCTTGCACCTATATTTATCGCAGCAATTTTAGGTGGTGCTAGTATTATTTTAGCTATCATTTTCAAACCTACATTAATTGAAAATCTATTAGGAATTAAGATGTATCAAATGGGACGAATTAATTCTTGGTTGGATCCTTATACTTATAGTAGTGGCGATGGATATCATTTAACTGAATCACTTAAAGCAATTGGATCTGGTCAATTAATAGGTAAAGGTTACAATCACGGTGAAGTTTATATCCCTGAAAATCATACAGACTTTATCTTCTCAGTTGTAGGCGAAGAGATGGGCTTCATTGGGTCTGTTGTGCTAATTCTCATATTCTTATTTTTAGTGTTTCATTTAATTAGATTAGCAAGCAAAATCAATAGTCAATATAATAAAGTCTTTATTATCGGGTATGTTTCTCTTATCGTCTTCCATGTACTTCAAAATGTTGGAATGACGGTTCAATTATTACCAATTACTGGTATACCTTTACCATTTATTAGTTATGGTGGGAGCTCACTTTGGAGTTTAATGACAGGCATAGGTGTCATTCTATCTATTTATTATCATGAACCTAAGCGTTATCAAGAACCTGATACTTTAGATACTGCTAAAACTGCATAATTTACAAACAAAAAAGCACTCACACATAGTGAGTGCTTTTGATCATTTAAGCAAATTATTTTAACTCATGACTTACTTGATTAGATGTAGGTAAAGTATTAATAATATCTAAACGAGATTTAGTTTTTTTAATATTCACACCTAATGATGACAATAATTTGACTACGTTTTGAATCTTATCTGGATTCTTCACTATAATCACCTCGTTTGGATTGACTTCAAAATTATCATACCCCAATTTATACTACTTTACTACATCAATTGTTAAATTTTAAAAAATTATTTACAAATCTATAAATATGCTATATATAAGTAAATTGAACATTACTCTAATAACGCACGCGAAAGCCAGAATCATATACTTCTTTTTCAATACTATTTAAATTCGCAGGCGTTTCAAATAATACCTTTATTTCTCCTACTTTACTATCAATATCTACTTTTTCGACACCAATCATATTTTCTAAACGTGTCTTTAATTGGTTTTCTTCCTCTATAGTCTCAATATTAGCAACATAAACAATTCCATTTTCCATTGTATTCTACCTCATTAATCTTTAATTAATTTTTGAAAAGTAACCAATAGTTCTTCCATCGCTTCTTCTTGTGCACCATTATTCACTTTATTCATAATACAACTTTTCATATGATGATCTAACAATTTAGTAGCCACACTGTTTAAAGCAGAGCGTGTCGCTCTTATTTGAGTTAAAACATCATCGCAATACACATCGTCTTCAATCATTCGATTAATTGCACGTACTTGACCTTCGATACGATTTAATCGTGACTTTAAATTTGCTTTCGTTTGCTCTGAGTGATGTGCAGTTTCATTTTCAGTCACAAGCGTCACCTCGTTTCTTTATTCTTCATCATCGTATTATTCAATAATTATTAAGTCAATTGATTCATTCACTTTTTAAAATAAAACCGACTATGATATTCAACATTCTTCATGCTATAATTGTATAGTTAAAACTTTTTTGAATATCTTCAACGAAATTATGAGAAATACAAAGGAGGTACCATATGTTAGAAGTCTTTACTATGGCGCTTCACCATTCAAATATAATCATTAATGTTATCTTAATTGGCGCTTTCATTTTAAACTTGATCTTTGCATTTACAATTATCTTTATGGAGAGACGTACAGCTAATTCTATATGGGCATGGTTACTTGTGCTCGTATTTCTACCTTTAATTGGGTTCATTTTATATCTATTGCTAGGTCGTCAAATCCAAAGAGATCAAATCTTTAAATTAAATAAAGAAGATAAAGTCGGTTTAGAAATGATTGTCGATGAGCAATTGGAAGCGCTCAAGAAACAAGATTTCTCTAAAGGTAACCATCAAATAGTTAAATTTAAAGAAATGGTGCAAATGTTACTTTATAATAATGCTGCCTTTCTAACGACTGATAATGATTTAACTATTTATACTGATGGTCAACAAAAATTCGATGATTTAATTAATGATATTCGTAATGCTCAAGACTACATACATATTCAGTACTATATCTTTCATAGTGATGGACTTGGGAAACAAATTCTTAGTGAGCTTGAAAAGAAAGCCGAAGAAGGCATTGAAGTGAAAATGCTATATGACGATATGGGTTCGAGGGACTTACGTAAAAAGGATTTAAAACATTTTAGAAATAAAGGTGGGCATGCTGAATCATTCTTCCCATCAAAATTGCCATTAATTAATTTACGTATGAATAACCGAAACCACAGAAAAATCGTTATTATCGACGGTAAAATTGGTTATGTTGGTGGTTTCAATGTAGGTGATGAATATTTAGGTAAATCTAAGAAGTTTGGTTACTGGCGTGACACGCATCTACGTATTGTAGGTGATGCTGTAAATGCATTACAACTTCGATTTATTTTAGATTGGAATTCACAATCTACCCGAGACAATTTAACTTATCAAGAACGATATTTCCCTGATGTTAATTCTGGAGGAACAATCGGCATTCAAATCGCTTCTAGTGGACCTGATGAAGATTGGGAACAAATCAAATACGGTTACTTAAAAATGATATCATCAGCTAAAGAATCAATTTATATTCAATCCCCCTACTTTATACCAGATCAAGCATTTTTAGACTCGATTAAAATTGCTGCACTTGGTGGTGTGGAAGTCAATATTATGATTCCAAGTATGCCAGACCATCCATTCGTATACTGGGCTACACTTAAAAATGTCGCATCTTTACTTGAGGCCGGCGTAAAGGTGTATCATTACGAGAATGGCTTCCTACATTCTAAAGTATTGGTCATCGATGATGAACTCGCAAGTGTAGGTACTGCTAATATGGATAATCGTAGTTTCACATTGAATTTTGAAGTAAATGCCTTTATTTATGATGAGAGTGTCGCACGCTCCCTTAAGCAAGCATTTATTAACGATATGAAAGTGTCATCTAGACTTACAGAAGAAAGATACGAGCAACGCAGTACTTGGATTAAATTTAAAGAAGGTATTTCTCAATTATTGTCACCAATTCTATAATAAATTGAAAGGTCTGGGTTGTTCCTAGACCTTTTTAATATGTGAAGGAGACTATTATGGAAAATGAATTAAAAATTAAACACGCATGTAACTATATGAAAATGGTTCATAAAGATGATCACACTGGGCACGATATCACGCATGTAGAACGGGTTCATACATTAGCAAAGTATATCGCTTTAAATGAGGGTTTAGTACATACAACGATTATAGAACTTGCCGCTTTATTACATGACACAGTGGATAGCAAAATAACGAATGAAGAACAAGCATATGATAAACTTTCTACTTTTCTAGAAACGATTGACTTAACCCAAGATGATATTCAACATGTTTTACATATCATACAAAATATGAGTTACCGTGGTGGGAAAAACAATCAAGCCACATTATCAATTGAAGGGCAAATCGTAAGAGATGCTGATCGTTTGGATGCGCTAGGCGCAATCGGAATTGCTCGAACTTTTCAATTCGCTGGATATTTCGGCGAACCAATGTGGACTGAATCTAACGTGCCATTCGAATCACTACATACTGATAATATTGAAGCATTTGATCCTTCAGCAATTAAGCACTTTTACGAAAAATTATTAAAACTTAAAAGTTTAATGCATACCTCAACTGGAAGAAAGCTTGCTGAAGAACGTCATCATTTTATGCTTCAATTCTTAAAACAATTTTTACACGAATGGAATTTCAATAACAACACAAATTTGTAAATTTGGCACATGAAAAAGCCAGCAAATCATAATTTAATTTGCTGGCTTTTCTTATAACCTATTTCTTATTCTTTTTAGAAACAACTTGCGTATTTTTGCCTTTTTTATTAGAAGACGGATTATGTTCTTTTTCATATTGTTCGATGAAAGGTTGAACTTCTTTTTTAGCAAGTTTAGAGTAATACATATTTGCAAAATGCGTTTGTATTACTAAGAATAAGGCACTGACTGACCAATATAAACCAAGTGCAGATGACGCTTGTAATGAAATCCAAATAATCATGATTGGTGAAACAATCATCATCATGTATCCCATTTGGCGTTGCTCTTGAGGCATCGTTTTACTTGAAACATATGCTTGAACAAAGTAAAGAACACCGGCAATAATCGTAATCCAAATATCTGGTTTAGTTAAATTAAACCATAAGAAATGTGGATGATCAGAAAGTCCATTAACAAGTTTATCTTTTAATACGAAATATAATCCCATGATAATTGGCATTTGAATAAGCATTGGTAAACAACCGAGCATGCTCTTCATCGGATTCATATCATATTTTTTATAAACTTCCATCAATTCTTGGTTTGCCGCCATTTTCTCTTCTTGAGTACGAGCACGTTTAACTTTTTCTTGAATACCATCAACTTCTGGCTTAGCTACTTTCATTTTTTCACGCATCATATGACTATTTTTATAGTTTGATAACATGAATGGTAACAAGATTAAACGTATAACAAGAACTAAGATAATAATCGCTAGTCCATAGTCGTTATTAAATACATCATTTCCTAACCATTGTAAGAGATGTTTCATTGGCTGAACGAATGTATTAAAGAAGAATCCGTCCTGCTTTTCAGGTTTAGAGTAGTCACACCCTGCTAGAAAAACCATTATCCCTAAAAACAAAGGTAGTAACGCTTTTTTCTTCATTTTTCCACCTCTATTGTAATATTCACATAGGATTCATTTTATCATACTCATACTATAGTAGAAAACAAAAAGTGGAAAAATATATTGATTAATTAAAGTATTTACGAAAATGCTTAACAGTCTTGTCAATATTCTTACTTCTAGTTATTGCAGAAATTACTGAAACGCCATCAGCACAGGCTTCAGCAATTGGTTCAATATTTGTTTCATTAATACCACCTATTGCTACAATAGGTAATTCTCCAACATAATCTCGCAATTTTGTAATCATATGAGGACCAACAGGAGCGTTAGCATCATCTTTTGACGAAGTGGTATACATAGGCCCTACACCTATGTAATCCACTTGAGATAAATCCGATTGTTGATACTCATCTAAATTACCCACACTCAAACCTATAATTTTATTTCTAAACTGCATAGCAAAATCTTTAACTTCTTTATCATCCTGACCAACATGAACGCCATCAGCATCAATATCTTTTGCTAACTCTATATCGTCATTGACAATGAATGGTACGTGATATCTCTCGCATTTTCGTTTTAAATTTATTGCTAACTGTTTCTTCTCTTCACCTATTAAAGATGATGGGCCCTTTTCACGAAATTGATACATAGTGATTCCGGATTTCAAAGCCTCATCAAGTACTTGTTCAATGGTTCTATTTTCTGGTATATCTTGAGTTCCACAAATAAAATATACTTGTAATTGCTCTGAGCTAAACATATAAGATTAAACCTCTACTTTATGTACATATTTTTCAAATGTTGTCTCATCAATTTGATACATTTGATCGAGCAATTCTGGTAAAAATGATCCAGGGCCATGGACATGGTTTTTATTTTCAGCTAATTCTGCAGCAATATTGTACACACTAACCGCTTCAATTAACTGTTCAATTTCTGGTCGAGTATTTCTAAATAAGAAGCTTGCCACTACTCCTCCTAAAAGGCAACCTGCACCGGTAATTTTAGCTAGAAGAGGTGAGCCATTAGCAAGTTTAACAATTTGATTATTTTGTGCGACAACGTCTTCCTTACCTGTAATGACAATTGCTGTTTCGAGATTTTTATGGGCCTTTCTAGCAATTTCAACTGCATCAAGTGAACTATCACTATCTGTTCCTTTCATCGTAGTTTGAGAGTCAACAAGCGTAAGTAGTTCTGATGCGTTTCCCTTTATTACAGAAACTTCAATTTGTTCTAAAAATCTCTTACAAAATTGTTTTCTGTAAGAAGACGCGCCTACTGCCACTGGGTCGAAGACAATTGGCGTACCTTGTTCGTTAGCGATTCTCCCTATTTTCATAATACCTTCTTCATTATCATGAGTTAGTGTACCTATATTAATCACTAATGCACTTGCCACTTTGTAAAATTCTTCTGCTTCTTCAGGTGCTTCACTCATTGCTGGACTTGCTCCTAAACTAAGTAACCCGTTAGCTGTAAAATTTTTAACAACGTCATTGGTATAGCAAACAATAAGTGGATTTTCTGAACGTAATCTTTCTAAATTATTCATCATCTAAACCTACTTTCTTTAAATATGCAAAGTGATTCACTGGACCTCTCCCTTTACCAATTTCAGGCGTATGTTCAATACTCATTGAAATAAACGACTTAGCTTTTTCTACTGCTTGATGTATAGAACGACCTTTAGCTAGTTCTGCAGTGATTACTGCTGAAAATGTACAACCAGTTCCGTGTGTATGTTTAGTATCGAAGCGTTTATTTTCAAAAGTATAAACATCGTCCTTCGTAAATAAGAAATCTTTAGCGTTATTTAAATCAGCAGAATGACCACCTTTAATAACAACGCCTTTACTACCAATCTCATTGATAAAAATATCTCCTGCTTTGCGGATATTGTCTTCACTATCTATTTTCAAACCAGTAATTTCCTCTGCTTCAGGAATATTTGGTGTTACAACATCAGCTAAAGGTAATAAGGTAGTTTGTAAGTGAGATTTAGTATCATCGTCCATGAGTGAATCTCCACTCTTCGCCAACATAACAGGATCAATAACATAAGGAATATCTGAATACTTTTTCAAATAACTTTGTATCAGTTCCATTGTTTCTTTAGTCGCAATCATTCCTGTTTTTATAGCATGTGGTAATTCATCATCAAAAACACTATCAAGTTGCTCTTGTACCCAACTTGTTTCCAAATTATGAATGCTCTGAACACCTAGAGTATTTTGCGCGACAATGCTAGTGATTGCTGCCATACCGTATACGCCACATGAATGGAAAGATTTTAAATCAGCCATTACCCCTGCGCCACCAGTGGGATCTGTTCCAGCTATCGTTAATGCTATTTTAGGTTTATTCATGGTTTTCTCCTCCAAAATCCCATTTTTCATCGATATAAGCCATATTAAAGAAATGACGCTCATGTACTGTACTTTGCAAGAAGTTTTCTTTGATTTCTTGCTTTTCTTTGTCAGTACATTCTTCTGTTAAACGGTCCATCAATTGATCGAAAACATCAACAAGTGGATCCATTTCAGTACTATAAAAATCAAACCACTTTGCGGTAATTGAATCTTTATTTAATTTAGGATCTTTAATCGCACGCTTAGCTATAACTGCATAGACGTAAGGACAAGGTGCCATTGCAGCTATAGTGTATGCTGCATTTTCGTGAGCATAAGCATTATAATACATATGCTTAATATAGTGATCTCCACTTGGTGGCCAAACTTTTTCTTTAACAATTTCTTCATAAGATTCATTGATATAATCAGCCAGTACTTCATGTGCCTCTACTTCACCATCTAACATGAATTCAATCTGTTCAACTAAGAATTTTACATCTTGCATAGTGTGAACCTTTGGAATAAGTAAGGCATATAAGTTTGTAAATTCTTTTAAATATGATGCATCCGCTCTTAAATATTGACGTACTGCTTGTTTAGGTAAAGTCCCAACTAATAATTCTTGAATAAAGTTATCATTGTAAATTCTTTCAATAATTGGTTGAGCTTCTTCCCTTAATTCTTGTGAAAATTTCATTAAATAAGCCTCCTTGGATAATAAAAAAACTACTTTCCAACAATGAAAAGTAGCTAAATCTGGGCATAGCGATGCTTATTTGATAAAGACTACTTTCCTACGTTGGTACTAACCAAATCAGGTTATAAGGGTCTGAATCATATCATCTCAGCCTTGTGGCTCCCCTAGTAGTTAATATTTATTTAATTCAATAATTACATTATCAAACGACTCTCACTAAATCAATTAAATGTGCTTCTAAATAAAAAAACCATCTTCTCATATTGAGAAGATGGTTAATAATCATATATTTAAATTATGCAGTTACCCATTGGCTAGCGCCTGCAGTGTTGTATAATTTAACTGCTGCAGCGTCTTGTACGCTTTCAGGAGCGTTAGCTGGAGATTGACCTTTATATTGTTCTGGAGCTACTGAATCCCAAGTTGATTGTAAGAATTGGAATTTACCAGCTGCGCCAGTTGAAGGGTTGATAGCGTGGATGTCGCCACCTGATTCACGTTGAGCAATTTGTTTTAAGTGTGAATTTAAGTTTACTGATGAACCACTTGAAGCTTGGTTTGATGAAGCTTGACTACTTGCAGTGTTGTTAGTTGGTGCACTGTAAGAAGTAGTTGCTTTAGCTTGTGGTTGTTGAGTTTGCTCAGTTTGTGGAGCAGAAGTTTGTTCTGGTTGAGCTTGTTGAGCTTGGCTAGTTTGTTGTTGTGAACTTACTTGGGCAGCTGAAGTTTGGTTGCTTACATCTTGTTGTGGAGTAGCTTGACCATTTTGTGCATAGTTCCAGCTCCAGTGAGTACCATTTGATTCAAAGTGATAATTGAAACCATTGTAATCAAAGTTTACGTTATAAGCACCTTTTTGGATAGGGCTTTCGTTTAATGATTGGTCATTTGATTGAGCTTTTTGAGCTAATTCTGCTTTATCAACGTTTGTTGCTTCACTTGCGTGTGCGTCGTGTCCAGCATTACCTGCTACAACGCCTAATCCTACTGCTAATGATGATGCAATAATTGTCTTTTTCATTATTAAAAATCCTCCTAAAAGTGATTTGTTTTCTTAACTAATTTACAAGTACTACTCTAACATCTGTATAAACAGTGTAGGTTACAGTGAAATAAAAAAAACAAGCTCTTTTTTACACTCGAATTACAATGAATATTAAATATAATTGGAATTAAATTTCTACTCAAAACTGTCATGACAGTTTTGAGATTGTATCGATTCTTAAACAAGTTTGTAATATAATTGAAATCTGTCAGATAATTATAAGTTGATTGAATGATTGATGACTTAAATATTAAAAGCGACCTTACTTTAATATTGGCCGATCAAAGTAGGTCGCTTGAGTATAATTGAAAGAAAAGGATAATTTAATTTTTATTAAAAATAGGATGGAGTTTAGGGAGAGAATTAATTTTTAGATATTAATAATTTCAATGTCGTCTGAATGATAAGTGTCTTCATCGTATTGATTTTGAGAGAGGATTTCATTATGTTTAGTTTTTGGAGACATAAATTTAATTGTTTCTACATATAGTTCGGTTACAAAATGCGTTTGTCCTTCTTTTTCATATTTTCTTGAACGCATTTGTCCTGTTATACCTACTAATGTACCTTGACTAGTATATTTTTCGATATTGGTTGCTGTTTTGCCGAAAGCTTTACACAATAAATAATCACTTGATATTTCATTATTTTCATCTTTGTAATTTCTTTCAGTTGCTACACAAAATGTTGCGACCTTATTATCCTCCTTCTCATAAATTTGAGCATCTTTAGTCAACCTTCCTACTATTACTATTTTGTTTAACATGTGTCACCTCCTTCTTGTAATACATAATAATTGACGGGTTATAATTTGGTCAAAATTACAAATACCCTTAAAATGATAGCTATTTGTAGTATGTTTTTGATATATTTAAAGAAAATAATCATTAATTAAGTTCATAACTGCTTATAATTTAATTTATTGTATATTTAAAAAACAATTGGGATGTGAAATAATGAAAACATTTAAGGCTGTTCGGTTTCAAATTGTAAATGAGAATGGTGGCGTTTCAGAATATGAAATCGAAGATGGCGTTATTATAAATAAAGAAGGTAGTGGAACAGGCTGGTTACTTGAGATTGTTATTTCAAATGAGCACTATGAAACATTTAAAACATATATGGATGATAAACAATTATTAGATATTAGAGTAGTCATCACTAGACCTGCAAATGATCCAGCTTTATTTGATGCTACGGTTAAAAATGTCGCTAATTTTAAAAAATCAATGTCTGTTGTTTTTGAATGTCATATTTATACGTTACGACAAGTCTATGCCGAAAGCTTGCTAGAGGAATTGGTAGATGATGGTTTAACTGGTGAAGAGCTCAAGAAGACCTTTAATCGAATGATGCAATCTAAACCTAAACTAAAAGAAGAAAAATTCGAGAGAAATTAAATAAATAAAAAAAGGAGTGTAAAAGGAACTAATTCATTTTAATTAGTTCTTGATACACTCCTTTTATAATATGGAATAGTTTAAGCATCTTGAATAGCAAATATTAGTTCACAGCTACAAGCAAGTTGACCATCGACTGTAGCTTTCGCACTACCTTTACCTATTGGTCCTTTAATTTTAGTAATTTCTACTTCTAACATTAACGTATCACCAGGTGTCACTTGTTTTTTGAAACGACATTTATCAATACCAGCGAATAAAGCTATTTTACCTTTATTCTCTTCATTGTTTAACATCGCTACGGCTCCAGTTTGAGCTAGTGCTTCAGTTATTAATACACCTGGCATTACTGCGTATTCAGGAAAATGCCCTTGGAAAAATGGTTCATTACCAGAAACTTGCTTTAAACCCACGCAACGTTTTCCCTCTTCATATTCAACAACTCTATCAATTAATAAGAACGGTTGTCTATGAGGGATAATTTGTTTAATTTGATTATAGTCAAAAATTGTTTCCATTATATTAAACCTCCGAAATGTAAACTTTGATGTTTAAAAATGATTTAATCATTAATACGCTTAATATCTGCACCAAGGTCTTTTAATTTTCCGTGTAAATTTACATAACCTCGATCTAAATGCTTAAGTTCAGTAACTTGTGTAGTACCATCTGCAACTAAACCTGCTAAGATCAATGCTGCTGCAGCTCTTAAATCTGTAGCTTTAACTTGCGCGCCTTGTAATTGACTTTTTCCTTCAATTTTAGCGCTTCTACCTTCAACATTAATATTTGCATTCATTCTTCTAAACTCGGCTACATGCATAAATCTATTTTCAAAGACCGTTTCAGTAATAACTTTATGCCCATTTGCTGTAAGTAATAAAGCCATCATTTGTGATTGCATATCAGTTGGGAAACCTGGATGTGGTAATGTTTTTACATCAACAGGCTTTAAGTCACCTTCAGCAGAAACTTGAATACCGTCTTCTTTGAAGTCTAAATTAACCCCCATCTCTTCAAGTTTATATACTAAGCTTGCCATATGCTCTTTGATGGCACCTCGAACAAAGATATCTCCACGTGTGATTGCACCGGCGATTAATAATGTTCCCGCTTCAATTCTATCTGGAATGATTGAATGTTCTACACCATGTAATTTATCAACACCGTGTATAGTGATTGTATCTGTTCCAGCACCAGTAATTTTACCGCCCATTTCATTAATATAGTTGGCTAAATCTACAATTTCTGGTTCTTTAGCAGCATTTTCAATAATTGATTTACCTGATGCAAGTGAAGCTGCCATGATAATATTTTGTGTTGCTCCTACACTTGGAAAATCTAAATGAATTTGAGTACCTTTTAATCCATTTTTAGCATTAGCATAAATATTACCATTTTCTAAATGAATTTCGGCTCCTAGTGCTTCAAATCCTTTGATATGTTGTTCAATCGGTCTACTACCAATTGCACAACCACCAGGTAACGCTACAATTGCATGTCCGAGTCTAGCAAGTAATGGCCCCATTACTAAAATACTCGCTCTCATTTTACTCACATATTCATATGGAGCCTCTTCATTCAATTTTTGAGTAGCATCAACTTTAACTGCATTTTCTTCTTTATTATATGAAACATCTGCATTAAGTGTTGATAAAACATTATTTATCGTCTCTACATCACTTAAAGCTGGAACGTTAACAAGTTTACTTTGCCCCTCTGAAGCTAATAAAGAAGCTGTTAATACTGGTAATACAGCATTTTTTGCACCTTCAACTTTAACTTCACCTGTTAATCGGTTTCCACCATTAATTACTATTTTATCCATCTTAAATCCTCCACTTATAACTCCTATTACTTATTCATTTCCCTGATTAATAAGTTAATATTCATTTTATAATTATATCCAGTTTTAGATATAAATAACAGTTTTTGAATTACTTTAATAAATACTTAACTTGAGTTGAATATTGTAATAAATCGACAATAAAATTACTTACCGATGTACCTATTAAAATAGCTACAAATATCATACAAATTTGCACTTGTAATGCATAACCTTTTTTAAAAAATTGATCTAATCTAACAGAGTTTAGAGCCCAATAGGCTATACAGATACATATTACATGTAAGATAAGGTGTACAATTGCAAATTGACCAAGATAATCCATGTTCTACTCCTTCGTAAGATTACTGTATAACATTGTACACGAAATAACTTAATAAAGATACTTTAATAATTCCGATTGTGAAATTAAAATATTTAATAAAAAAAGGTTCGAAGCGTATATAACGCCTCGAACCTTTTTAGTTATTTTAATTCAGCCACACGTAAACGGTTATTAGCTCGTTCTAACGCTCTTTTGGCTCTATTAATGTCACTGTTATCATCATCATCTTCTAAATGTGATTCTGCTCTCGACTTAGCCAATTTAGCTCTCTCAACATCGATTTCGCTAGCAGTTTCTGCTGTTTGGACGATAATTGATAATTTATGTTGTCTAACTTCAACAAAACCATCACTAACTGCTACATATTCGTTACCATTATGAAAGTTAACTTTAACATAGCCAGTTTTTAATGCGGCAACTGTTGGAATGTGTCCACTCATGATACCCATTTCACCAGCTGTTGTTTGTAATACAGCTAGTTCTACATCTTCTCGTTCGTAGACAGAACCATTAGGAGTGACAATATTTAGGCTTAATGTATTCATTATCCATACCTCCTAATTATTAGACTTCAACACCCATATCTTTGGCTTTTTCAATTACGTCTTGCATACTACCTACTAAACGGAAAGCATCTTCAGGAATATGATCGTATTTACCATCTAAGATATCTCTGAAATCTGATACTGTTGTTTTAACTGGTACATAAGAACCTTTTTGACCAGTGAATTGCTCAGCTACGTGGAAGTTTTGTGATAAGAAGAATTGAATTCTACGAGCACGTTCTACAGTTTGTTTATCTTCATCTGATAACTCATCCATACCAAGAATTGCAATAATATCTTGTAATTCTCTGTATTTTTGTAAAGTAGACTGAACTTCACGAGCTACATCGTAATGGTCTTGACCAACGATTGATGGTTCTAACGCTCTAGAAGTAGAAGCTAATGGATCAACCGCAGGATAAATACCCATTTCAGTTAATTTACGCTCTAAGTTAGTTGTCGCATCTAAGTGAGCGAATGTAGTTGCTGGCGCAGGGTCTGTATAGTCATCGGCTGGAACGAATACCGCCTGAATTGAAGTAACAGAACCTTTATTAGTTGAACTAATACGTTCTTGTAATTGACCCATTTCAGTAGCAAGTGTTGGTTGATAACCAACGGCTGAAGGCATACGTCCAAGTAATGCTGAAACTTCAGAACCAGCTTGTGTGAATCTGAAGATATTATCAATGAATAATAATACGTCTTGGCCTTCTTCATCACGGAAATATTCTGCCATTGTTAAACCTGATAATGCAACACGCATACGAGCACCAGGTGGCTCGTTCATCTGACCGAATACCATCGCTGTTTTCTTAATTACACCACTATCGCTCATTTCATAGTAAAGGTCGTTACCTTCACGTGTACGTTCACCAACACCGGCGAATACTGAAATACCACCATGCTCTTGAGCGATATTATTGATAAGTTCTTGGATTAAAACTGTCTTACCAACACCGGCACCACCGAATAATCCAATTTTACCACCTTTAATGTAAGGTGCTAATAAGTCTACTACTTTGATACCTGTTTCTAAGATTTCTACTTTAGTAGATAATTCATCGAAGCCAGGTGCTTGTCTATGAATAGGATCACGACGTACTGAATCATCAATCTTTTCATCTAAATCGATTGTTTCTCCTAATACGTTAAATACTCTTCCTAAAGTTGCATCACCAACAGGTACGCTAATATCTTTACCTGTATCTTTAACTTCCATACCTCTTTGAACGCCGTCAGTTGAGTCCATTGCGATTGTACGTACTACATCATCACCTAATTGAAGTGCAACTTCTAAAGTTAAATGAAGTGTGCTATCTTCTTTAGGAACTTCGATGTGTAAGGCATTGTTAATATCAGGAACTTCATTATGTTCAAAACGAACATCGATTACTGGACCCATAACTTGAGTTACACGGCCAATTCCCATGTTGATTTCCTCCTTTTAATATTATTCAAGAGCTGCTGAACCACCAACAATTTCAGTGATTTGTTGAGTGATCGCTGCTTGTCTCGCTCTATTATATTCTAATGATAAATCATCAATAAGTTCAGTCGCATTATCAGAAGCATTTTTCATTGCAGTCATACGTGAAGCATGTTCACTTGCTTTAGCATCTAAAATAGTTCCATAGATTAAGCTTTCGACATACTGCGGTAGAATAACACTTAAAATAGATTCTTTGTCAGGTTCAAATTCGTAAGATGACATTTGACCATGACCTTGGCTAGAATCTTCTTGAGATAATGGTAATACTTGCTTAGTTGTTGGTTTATTTTCAAGAACACTAACATAGTGACTATAATAAATTGTTAATTCATCAATATTTTCTTCGCTATATAAATCAATTGCGTGCTTAGCAATCGCTTGAACTGATTTAAATGAAGGTTGATCCGGAAGGTCAACTAAAGAACTTTCGATTTCATAACCTCTATTATTAAAGAAATCAACACCTTGTTGACCTAAAACAATAATACTGTATTCACTACTGTCATTATGTTTCGCTTTAATATCATTCACTAAACGTTTTAATACATTTGTACTATAAGCACCTGCAAGTCCTTTATCACTAGTAATGATTAAATAACCACTACGTTTTACATCTCTAGCTTTAAGCATAGGATGGTTAGAAGAACTATTAGCACCTGCTACTGCAGTAATAGCATCTTGCATTTTTTCCATATAAGGTCTGAACTGCTTCGTATTCTTTTCTGCTCTACGCAATTTAGAACTAGAAACCATGTTCATCGCCTTAGTGATTTGCTTCATCTTTTTAGTCGATTTTATTCGATTATCAATCTCTTTTAGAGAGCCCATTATCTCACCACCTTTTTTAATTAGAGTATTAACGTTGAAAATGTACTCTCATATTTGCAGTTACAATTTTTCAATTAAGAATTATTGTTCTGATTTACTAAAACCTTTTTTGAATTCTGTAATAGCAGAATCAAATTTATCAGCATCTGGTAATGCACCAGTTTCTCTGATTTCATTTAATAAGTCAGTTGCATTTGCATCTGCCCAGTGGTTTAATTCGTCTTCAAATCGAGTAATATCTTCTACTGGAATATCATCTAAATAACCTTTAGTTAATGCATAAATTGTTAAAACTTGATATTCAACTGGTAGAGGGTGGTTTTGGTCTTGTTTTAATACTTCAACAGTACGTTTACCACGTTCTAATTTTTGAGCAGTAAATTCATCTAAATCAGAACCGAATTGTGCGAATGATTCTAACTCACGATAAGAAGCTAAGTCTAAACGTAGCGTACCTGCTACTTTCTTCATAGCTTTAATTTGAGCAGAACCACCAACACGAGATACTGATTGTCCAGCATTAATAGCTGGTCTTACACCAGAGAAGAATAAATCTGATTGTAAGAAAATTTGTCCATCAGTAATTGAAATAACGTTTGTTGGGACATAAGCTGAAATGTCACCAGCTTGCGTTTCAATAATAGGTAAAGCAGTGATTGAACCGCCACCCAATTCATCATTAAGCTTCGCTGCTCTTTCTAATAATCTACTATGTAAGTAGAAAACGTCACCTGGGTAAGCTTCACGACCTGGTGGTCTACGTAATAATAATGATAATTCACGATAAGCTGCTGCTTGTTTAGTTAAATCATCATATACGATAAGAACATGTTTACCATTAAACATGAATTCTTCACCCATAGTTACACCTGAATATGGTGCGATATAAAGTAATGGTGCTGGATCAGCTGCAGAAGCAGAAACAACGATTGTGTAATCTAAAGCGCCTGCTTGTCTTAATTTCTCAACATTTGCACGTACTGTTGAATCTTTTTGACCAATAGCTACGTAAATACAAATTGTATCTTGATCTTTTTGGTTCAAGATTGAATCGATAGCAACAGTTGTTTTACCAGTTTGACGGTCACCAATGATTAACTCACGTTGACCACGACCAATTGGTACTAAAGCGTCAATTGCTTTGATACCTGTTTGTAATGGTTCATCAACTGATTTACGATCCATAACACCAGTTGCTTTTTTCTCAACTGGACGTGTTTTAGTTGCATTGATAGGACCTTGTCCATCAATAGGTTGACCAAGTGGATTAACGACTCTTCCAATTAATTCGTCTCCAACTGGTACTTCCATAATACGGCCTGTACGTTTAACTTCGTCACCTTCACTAATATCGTTGTATGGTCCTAAAATAACCACACCAACATTTGATTCTTCAAGGTTTTGTGCTAAACCTAATACGCCGTTGTGGAATTCTACTAGCTCACCAGCCATAACATCGTTTAATCCGTGAATTAATGCGATACCGTCACCAATTTGAAGTACAGTACCAACATCAGTTACGGACATTTCAGACTCATAATTTTCAATCTGTGAGCGAAGTAATGCACTGATTTCTTCAGCTTTGATGGCCATCTATGTCACTCCTCTTTAAATATTAATTAGCTCTTTCAAATTTTCTTTGTAATTGAACAAGGTCATTCTTAACGCTACCATCCATAACAGTTGTGCCGACCTTAACTCTAAATCCACCAATTAAATCTGGATTGATTTTAGTGCTAACAATTACTCTAGATAAATGTGTTTGATCTTTAATCAATTGTTCTATTCTTGCTAATTCATCTTCATTTAATTCATAAGTAGATTCTACAATTGCAAAGTCTTGGTTATGGTGCGCATTATATAAACTTTGAAAAGCTCTAAATACATCTTCAATTAATGATAAATGACGATTATCAGCTAAAACTTTTAGCGTATTAACGACGTATTGATTTGCACCACTATATACTTCATTAACGAATGATTTACGCTCATCTGCAGTTAATGAAGGATTACTATCAATTGCTTTTAAACTTTTAATATAGTCGAAAGATGAATGGCTGATTGTTTCTAAATCTTCATAAACTACATCTAATTGATTTGTATCATTAGAGACATCAAATAATGCTTTGGCATATTTATTTGCTACCTTTACCATTATTTATCCCCTGCCTCTTTTAAATACTTTTCAACTAAATCTTTTTGATCTTGCTCTGAAATTTCTTTTCTAAGAACTTTAGATGCGATTAATACTGATAGTTCAGATACTTGATTATTAATATCAGCAAGTGCACGTTCTTTTTCACTGTTAATTTCACTTTGAGCAGTCTCAATCATGCCGTTAGCTCTTACATTAGCTTCATGAATAATTTCTTCATGTTGCTTACGTGCTTGAACCTTAGCATCGTCTAAGATTCTTTGAACTTCATCTTGAGTTTCTTTAAGTGTCTTTCTGTTTTCTTCTTCAAGTTTTTGAGCGTTGATTTTAGCTTGTTCAGCATCATCAATATCTTTATTGATGTCTCGCTCACGTTTGTCCATTACTTCTTTTAATGGACCCCAAGCAAATTTCTTCAATAGCGCAAGAAGAATTACGAATGTGGCAAGTGTAACTAATGTTGTTCCCCATTCGACTCCTGCACCTAAAACGAACATATTAGCTGTTGCAGTCACGGGCTCATGACACTCCTTTCGTAGATATAATCACTAAGCTATAAAAAACAAAACGAACGGCGATAGCCTTGTACAGGCCTCGCCTTAATATGTCTTATCCAGCAAATGTCATGAACGCAATTACAACACCAATGATAGGTAAAGCCTCAACTAAACCAACACCAATGAACATGATACCCATTAATTGACCACGTGCTTCTGGTTGACGTGCTACACCTTCAACTGTTCTAGATACGATAAGACCGTTACCGATACCTGCACCTAATGCTGATAAACCAATTGCGATTGCCGCTGCGATTAAATTCATAATAAATTTTCCTCCTAAGAATTGTATATAATTATTAAATTAATTTAATGTCCATCTGCCACTTTATGTGACATATAAACCATTGAAAGCATGATGAAGATATACGCTTGGATTGAACCAACGAATATTGAGAACGCTTGCCAAGCGATTAATCCTGGAATACTTATAATCCAACCCCATGATAAATGGTCTACAAATAGTCCTGCCAGTAAACCAAGTAATAATTCACCAGCAAAGATATTACCGTATAGTCGTAAACCTAAAGTTAATGTAGATGTAAACTCCTCAAATACATTAATGATTGCAAGTGGCCAGAAAGGTTTAAAGTATCCGGCTGCATATGCTTTAGGCCCACGCATTTTAATACCGTAATAATGCGTTAGTAGAATCATAGTTGTAGATAACGTAAGAGTTACCGTTGCGTCAGCTGTCGGTGATTTCCACCATAGATAGTGATCTTTAGTAACAATAGCAAACGGTAACCCAAGCATATTGGCTACAAAGATGAACAAAATTAATGTCACTGCTAAAAAGTGAAAGTTTCCACCTTTTTTCCAAGCCATGTTACTCTCTATGATGCCTCTTACAAAATCAAATACCCATTCAATGAAGTTTTGCTTTCCAGTTGGTCGTTTTTTAAGATTACGCGTGCATATTAAAGCTATGATAAAAACTAAAATCGCCGTAATGAGCACCATCATAACACTTGCCATGTTAAAGACAATATCGAATCCAAACACGTTCCAACTGACGAGTGGGGATTTGTGATCCATAAACTCACCTCTTTCTTATTTAATTTTTACTCCCTTTTAAGTAGAGGGCGTAATATGATTACAATATAAGAAATCATTAAACCAATTAATACACCTATGATATTGATGTGGTCTTTGAAGAAAAACCATAACAAACACGCAATGATTGCTACAAGATATCTCCATATATTGCCCGTTGAAATATGTATAGCATCTTGTTGTTGTGCCTTTGCTAAATAACTTTCAAAGATGTATGTATTAACCAAAGAACCACATGTTCCTATCATTAATCCTAAAATAAAAGGTCGGGGTATAATTAGATACAATATTCCTAATACTATTAAGAGATAAAGATAATATTGGATATATTGTTTAAAAATGATGTAGAAACGACTCATCTATATGCCTCCGAGTGTCTTATACCAATCATGTAAACCGTTCCACTCATACAATCTAAATGATAATATAGCCTATTGTATGGTGTCAATTCTATTCAAAGTCTTGTTAAAATTTACGGCATTTTTGTCACAAAATATTCACAAAAAGTAACGTAACAAACTTTTTATTTTTCAAAATGATTGGGTTTATCACTAATTAATCCAAAATAATATTTAATATGATTTACTATCCTATTACTTGCATTCCCATCTCCATAGGGATTGTTTGCTTCACTCATATGTTTATAAAGCTGTTTATCGTCTAAAAGACGCTTAGTTTCCTCATAAACAGAGTCCTCATTAGTACCAATAACCCTTAAAGTACCTGCTTCTACCCCTTCAGGTCTCTCTGTACTATCTCTCAATACGAGTACAGGTTTATGTAGAGATGGAGCTTCTTCTTGTATTCCTCCAGAATCAGTCATAATTAGGTAAGCGTGCTTAGCAAAATTATGAAAGTCTATCACATCTAAAGGTTCAATTAACTCTATACGATCATGGTGACCTAAATACGCTTCAGCGAGTTCTCTAACTCTCGGATTCATGTGAACTGGATATACTAATGCTAAATCTTCATACTGATCAATTAATTTTCTAACTGCCTTAAACACGTTAATCATAGGTTGACCTATATTTTCCCTTCTATGAGCAGTTAATAAAATAAATTTCTTGTTACGATGTTTATCGATGATTTGAGAAGTATAATTTTCATTAATTGTATAGTTCATAGCATCAATCGCTGTATTACCAGTTATTACCACATTGTTAGATGATTTGCCTTCATCAAGCAAATTCTTAGCTGCATTAAAAGTTGGGGCAAAATGCAAGTCTGCCATTACCCCAACCATTTGTCTATTCATCTCCTCAGGAAAAGGAGAATACTTATCATAACTTCTTAACCCAGCTTCAACATGACCAATAGGTAATTGATTATAAAAAGCTGCTAGTGACCCAGAAAACGTAGTAACTGTATCACCATGTACTAGTACCATATCTGGTGATTCTTTTTTAATTACTTCTTCTAAAAGAACCATCGATTTTGATGTAATATCAGACAAAGTCTGCCCAGATTTCATAATATTCAAATCATGACAAGGTGTTATATCAAATGTATTTAATACTGAATCAAGCATTTCCCTGTGTTGAGCTGTAACAACAACGACGGGTTCTAATTCAGCATCTTTTTCTAATGCTTTTACGAGTGGTGCCATTTTAATAGCTTCAGGTCTTGTCCCGAAGATGGTCATAATTTTTTTCATCAAACTATCTATCTCCGAATCTATTATTTAGTACCAAATAATCTGTCACCAGCATCCCCTAATCCAGGTGTGATGTAAGCTTTGTCATTTAATTTTTCATCAAGTGTCGCGATATAAATATCTACGTCTGGGTGAGCTTCTTGCATCTTTTCCACACCTTCTGGTGCAGCAATTAAGCACATAAAACGAATATTTTTCGCACCACGATTTTTCAGTGATGAAATGGCTTCTATTGCTGAAGCACCAGTCGCTAACATAGGGTCTACAACGATAATTTGTCTTTCATCGATATCTTGAGGTAGTTTAGCAAAGTACTCTACTGCTTTAAGTGTTTCTGGATCTCTATATAAGCCAATGTGACCTACTCTTGCTGAAGGAACTAAACTTAAAACACCATCAGTCATTCCTAATCCTGCTCTTAAAATTGGCACTATAGCTAATTTTTTACCCGCTAGTCGTTTAGCTGTCATTTTAGTTACAGGTGTTTGAATTTCAACATCTTGTAATTCTAAATCTCTAGTCACCTCATAAGCCATTAACATACCTACTTCATCAACTAGTTCTCTAAACTCTTTTGTACCGGTATGAGCATCTCTAATATAACTTAGTTTATGCTGTATTAAAGGATGATCGAAAACATGTACTTTACTCATTTATAATTTCCTCCAATGTGTTTCTCTATTATTCATATAATGGATATTTTGAAGTAAGGGCGTGCACTCTTTCTTTAGCTTCATTGAGTTTAGCTTCATCGTCAGTATGTTTTAAAGCTAAGCTAATAATTTTTGCCACTTCCTCGAATGCTGATTCATCGAATCCACGTGTAGTTGCAGCTGGTGTGCCTAATCTAATTCCACTTGTAACGAATGGTTTTTCTTGATCGAAAGGAATTGTGTTTTTATTACAAGTAATACCTACTTTATCAAGAGTCTCTTCAGCGACTTTACCTGTAATCTCAATAGAACCTTTAACATCAACTGCAACTAAATGATTATCAGTACCACCTGAAACCACTCTGAATCCTTCATCAATTAATGTTTGAGCTAAAACTTGAGCATTTTTAATCACTTGTTGTTGATATGATTTGAAGTTACTGTGTAATGCTTCTCCAAATGCTACTGCTTTCGCTGCAATTACGTGTTCTAGTGGGCCACCTTGAATTCCAGGGAAAATTGTCTTATCAATTTCTTTTTTATATTCTTCTTTACATAAAATCATACCTCCACGAGGGCCACGTAAAGTTTTATGTGTAGTAGTAGTGACAAAATCAGCATATTCAACAGGATTTGGATGTAAACCAGCTGCAACTAATCCAGCAATGTGAGCCATATCCACCATTAATTTAGCACCTACTTCATCTGCAATTTCTTTGAACTTTTTAAAATCAATAGTTCTAGAATAAGCAGAGGCACCCGCTACAATTAATTTAGGTTTATGTTCTAGTGCAAGTTTGCGTACTTCATCATAGTTAATTAATTCCGTTTCTTTATCAACTCCGTATTCAACGAAATTATAAAACTTACCACTAAAGTTAACTGGAGATCCATGAGTTAAATGTCCCCCATGACTTAAGTTCATACCTAGAACAGTATCTCCCATCTCAAGAGCAACTAAATAAACAGCCATGTTGGCTTGTGAACCAGAGTGAGGTTGTACATTAACATGTTCAGCGCCAAAAAGTGCTTTAGCACGATCAATTGCTACTGTTTCAGAAACATCAACATATTCACAACCACCATAATAACGACGGCCTGGATAACCTTCGGCATACTTATTAGTCAATACTGAACCTTGAGCTTCCATAACAGCTTCAGACACAAAATTCTCAGATGCAATTAATTCGATATTACTATTTTGACGGTCATACTCCTTTTGAATTGCTTCAAAAATCACTTTATCCTGTTTTTCAATGTAAGACATAAATAATTCCCCTTCTTTCATTAAATTATTGATATTTAGCACGTTCGCCACCAATTTTCTTAGGTCGTGATGTCGCTATGGTAACGATAGCTTCTCCAACTTGTTTAACGCTTGTTCTGACTGGAACACATACATGCTTGATATGCATACCAATTAATGTTTGGCCAATGTCAATACCTTTAGGTACACTGATATGTTCTACAACCATTGGATTATCCATATGTTGGTAGGCATACGTTGATAAACTACCACCTGCATGTACATCTGGAACTACATTTACCTCTTCCATAGACAGTGGGTTAAAATCTGCTCTTTCAATCGTGATTGCTCTATTAATATGTTCACATCCTTGAAAGACAAATGACACACCTGTATCCTCTTCAATTTGTTTCAAAGCATCAAAAATCTCTTTAGCTATCTCTAATGATCCAACTGAACCAATTCGTTCGCCAATGACCTCAGATGTTGAACAACCGACAATACACAATTCGCCTTTCTTAAAGAATGACATATCTTTTAATTCAATAAGTAGCTTTTGTAAATCACGCAATGAAACCCACCCCTTTGAATATAATAAAAAGGAACATAGCAAACTTACTATACCCCTTTATTATAACTTATTTAAAGCTTAACATATACTAATTATATATAATTTACTCTGTTATCGATTCATTTCAATTTTTTTCAATAAATCGTAGATATTTTGAAAAGTTTTTTCATATACTTCAAAAGAACATCCAAATGGGTCTTCTATATGCCCCTCAATACCTGCATACTCATTTATCGTGTACACATTTGAATATTGACCGTATTGAGACTTAATTAAATCTTTATGTGAAGGAGACATTGTGAGAATTAAATCTGCTTCTAAATCTTCCAAAGTAAATTGTTGAGCATTTGAAGGCTTAGGTAGATGATAGCTATGAATCAATTGTAATGATTCTTTAGAGATTTTTTGCCCTTCCATAGCAAATAAACCACGTGATTGAATGTCATCGTTTGGCAACAATTTCTTAGCAATACTTTCAGCTAACGGACTTCTACACGTATTACCTGTACAAACAAATATTAATTTCATAATTCGTCACCTTCTATCACTTCATTACCTGCTGCTTTCAACATTCTATTCATAATCGCTTCAGACTGATCCTTTTTTTCAAAACTATAAATATAAGCGTGTTTAATATCATTAGAGCTATCTATAGAGTGCAATACACTATATAAATTATGGTTTGCCCCTTTAATATCTTGCTCATCATCACATAGTGGAATAAATTGAGCATTCTCAGGCAATAAATATTTCATACTAATAGGAAAAATAAATACTACATCATTCCATTTTTCATTATTATCAATTTTGTGAGTTAAATTTTCAACAATTGTTAGTGGCGTATCTGGCGAATAATGTTTATATTTCATCCCAGGAGCAATAGGTTTGTCCTTTTCAAAATAATTAGCCTTTTGAATACTCCCCGGTAAAACTTGTTCTATCATTGAAGTGGTTATAGAACCTGGGCGTGCTATTCTAAAAGGATATTGAGTACAATCTAACACTGTACTCTCAAGACCTTCTTCACTTTGATCCCCATTAACAATTCCGTCCACTTTTCCGTTTAAATCCTGAAAAACATGATCAAACTTTGTAGGTGAAGGTCTACCACTTAAATTGGCACTTGGTGCAGCTATAGGTTCGTCAATATATTGAAGTAACGCCCGCCCTATTTTATGACTTGGCATACGAACTGCAATAGAGTTTAATCCGCCTGTAACTTTTTCACATAAATAACCTGTTTTAAGAGGTAAAATAAATGAAATTGGTCCAGGCCAAAAGACATCCATTAATTTTGAAACACGTTCATCAATTCCATCTACAAACTCTTCAAGTTGCTCCCTTTGATGTATATGAACGATTAAAGGATTATCAGAAGGACGTCCTTTAGCTTCATATATTTTTCTTACCGCATGTTCATTTCTTGCGTTCGCACCAAGCCCATAAACTGTCTCTGTAGGAATCGCTACTAATCCATCATTTAATAATGTCTCTTTAATCTCGTTTAACTTAGGATATTTAACTACATTCTCTTCATATTTTCTAAGATCCCATATTTGAGTATTCACCATTTTCACCTCTTTCTTATCTATATTATGAATTTAAAAAGAGTGGAACTCAATTCAGTTCATTATTGTTGAAGTTGAAGTTCCACCCATTCATTTTTAATTATGTTTAAAACTTAATCCGCATATAAAGATACATTTAATTTCACAAAAAAACGCATTATAATCTCATGAATTCTTTACCATTTGAATGACACGATGCGTTCATTACCATTAATATCTCTAATAACTTTGACTAACTTGTCAGGATACATAGAATTAATTAATGCTTTTAGTTGGTTGCCTTGATTATATCCAATTTCAAACACGACATGTCCTTGTTCTTTCATTACTTGTGGTAAATCTTTTAAAATACCCTCATAGATGGCGTAGCCTTCATTTTCAGCAAACAGAGCATGGTGAGGCTCATATTTAAGTACAGTATCATCCATATCTCTTGCTTCACATTCATCAATATAAGGTGGATTAGAAATTAATCCGTCAACTTTAATATTATTATCAATTAGAGGTTTCAATGCGTCTCCTTGAAGAAATTGAATTTCTTGCTGATGTAATGTTGCATTATTGCGTGCAACATTCAGTGTATCTTCATATAAATCTGTAGCGAGAACGTTTAAATCTGGCTTAAGCAACTTAAGTGTAATAGCAATCGCACCGCTTCCTGTACCAATATCGGCAACTGTATCTTGATGATGACATTGATTTAGAAAATGAAGCATCACTTCTTCAGTTTCAGGACGAGGGATTAGACAATTATTATCTACCTCGAAGTTATAGCCGTAAAAAGATTGAAAGCCTACGATATATTGAATAGGTTCACCACTCAACATTCTATGTAGAGCTAGGTCAAATTTTGCTATATCAGCTTGAGACATCTGTTCTTCACGATGGATAAGATAGTCTGTTCGTGACCATTTAAAAAGGTCCAACAGTAGCCATTCTGCCCTAGTCTGCTCATACCCTTTATCTAATGTTAATTGAATAGCCTCTTGAAGTTTATCTTTATAGTTCACCATTATTAAGTTCTTTCAATTTCTCAGTTTGTTCAGATAGAGTAAGTGCGTCTATGATTTCATCTAAATTACCTTCCATAATCTGACCAAGTTTCTGTAGCGTTAAGCCAATTCTATGATCAGTCACACGACTTTGTGGATAGTTATATGTTCTGATACGTTCTGAACGGTCACCTGTACCTACAGCAGATTTTCTTTGTGACGCATATTTTTGTTGTTCTTCTTGTAACTTCATATCGTATAAACGTGCTTTTAAGACTTTCATCGCTTTCTCACGGTTTTGAATTTGTGATTTTTCTGATGACGTTGCAATAACACCAGTAGGTAAGTGGGTAATACGTACTGCTGAGTCAGTTGTGTTAACGTGCTGACCACCCGCACCACTTGAACGGTACGTGTCAATCTTTAGATCTTCGTTACGAATTTCAATCTCAACATCTTCTACTTCTGGCAATACAGCTACTGTTGCCGTAGAAGTATGTATACGGCCACCTGATTCAGTTTCTGGTACACGTTGAACTCGGTGAGCACCGTTTTCAAATTTTAATTTACTATAGGCTCCACTACCTGATACTGAAAAACTAATTTCCTTATAACCACCATGGTCACTTTCAGAAGCTTCAACAATTTCAGTTTTAAAACCATATGCTTCAGCATATTTAGAATACATCCTCATCAAGTCCCCAGCAAATATGGCCGCTTCGTCACCACCTGCAGCTGCTCGGATTTCAACGATAACGTCTTTTTCATCATTTGGGTCTTTAGGAATTAATAAGATTTTAAGTTCTTCTTCCATTTCAGGTAATTCAGCTTTTAAAGACGCACTCTCTTCTTTAAGCATATCCACTTCTTCTTTATCTGAAGTTTCTTTTAACATTTCTTCAATATCTTCAAGTTCTTCTTTTTTAGATTTATAACTACGATAAACTTCAACAGTTTTTTGTAAATCAGCTTGTTCTTTTGAATATTTTCTAAGTTTATCTGAATCATTCACGACATCAGGGTCGCTTAACATCTCATTTAATTGTTCATATCGTTCCTCTACTATATCTAATTGATCAAACACTACATTTCCTCCTTCTCATTTTCACTTGGAGCCACAATATGATGTGCTCTACAACGTGGTTCGTAACTTTCATTCGCACCAACTAATATAATTGGGTCATCTATTTTAGCTGGCTCTCCATTGATTAATCTTTGTGTACGGCTAGAAGGTGACCCACATACAGCACAAACCGCCTGTAATTTAGTCACTTGTTCACTAACAGCTAATAATTTCGGCATAGGTTCAAAAGGTTCTCCCCTAAAATCCATATCTAAACCTGCAACAACAACTCTGTGACCATTTTTAGCCAGTTGTTCTACAATATTTACTATTTCACCATCAAAAAACTGCACTTCATCTATTCCGATAACGTCTACATTGTCTAAATCTTGGTTTAAAACTTCTCTTGACGTAGAAATATTTATCGCTTCAATTTCATTACCATCGTGTGAGACGACCTTTTCTTTATGGTAACGATCATCAATAGCTGGCTTAAAAACAATGACTTTCTGTTTCGCGTAAATCCCTCGTCTTAAACGACGAATCAACTCTTCTGATTTACCACTAAACATACTTCCAGTAATTGTTTCAATCCATCCGGAATGGTACGTTTCATACATTGAGAGTTCCACCTTTTTTCAAAACATAATCGCTTAATTATATCATATTTTATGAGTAGTTAAATGCATTTTCAAAGTATTATTCTAAATTAAACGACGATACTCTCATTTTACAAACAAATTAAGTAAAAACAAAATCTACTAACATAATAAAGGGTTAAAAAATAAAAAAACTGTCTACATTCCCTATATGGATACGTAGACAGTTGAAATTCAAATTTAGTTGTTGTTTGATTTGAAACCAAACTTTTTGTTGAAGCGTTCCACACGACCATCCGCAGCGGCGAATTTTTGACGCCCAGTATAGAATGGATGTGAATCAGATGATACGTCTAAACGAATAACTGGGTATTCATTTCCATCTTCCCATTCCATAGTTTCTGAAGATGTTTTAGTAGAACCACTTAAGAATTTAAAGTTTGTAGTAGTATCTAAAAAGATAACTTTGTGGTATTCAGGATGAATTCCTTGTTTCATTTCTTTCAGCTCCTTTGCCCTGAACCATCTGGAACAGAGTTATTTGTGAGTTTTTTACCCAATACTGTGTAATTATAATAGTTATCAAATCAAAACGCAACCCTTTATCAAAGATAACTTAGATAATTGGTTTACCTGTCTTTGTACTTTCTTCTGCTGCCTTTTGTAATTGTGAAAAGAAGTCTTTATTATTTTTAGAGCGTTTTAACTTGCGAATAAAACGTTCAGTAAAGTCTGTAGAGTCTGTGAACAAGTTACGTAATTGCCATAATGAGTCAAGTTCAGCTTTCGAGATAAGTAATTCTTCTTTACGTGTTGAACTACGACCAATGTCAATTGCTGGGAAGATACGGCGTTCTGATAATTTACGATCAAGATGTAATTCCATGTTACCTGTACCTTTAAATTCCTCGTAGATCATATCATCCATTCTTGAACCAGTTTCAACAAGTGCAGTAGCTAATATGGTTAAACTACCACCTGCTTCAATGTTCCTTGCTGCACCGAAAAATGCTTTAGGTTTATGCAGTGAAGCAGGGTCTAAACCACCAGATAGCGTACGTCCACTCGGTGGGATTACAAGGTTATAAGCACGTGCTAAACGTGTAATAGAATCCATTAAGATGATAACATCTTCACCTATTTCAACTAATCTTTTAGCACGTTCTAATAATAATTCTGCTACTTTGACATGATGTTCTGGCGGTTCATCAAAAGTGGAGTGCACTACTTCCGCAGATTCAACTGAACGTTCAATATCAGTTACCTCTTCAGGTCGTTCACCTACTAGTAAAATAAAAAGTTGAGCTTCAGGTTTATTTGTAGCAATCGCATTAGCAATCTCTTTTAATAAACTTGTTTTACCTGCTTTAGGTGGCGCTACAATTAAACCACGTTGCCCTAAACCAATCGGCGTCACTAAATCCATAATTCGAGTTGAATAATTAGTCGGAAGCGTTTCTAATAAAATTCTTTCTTCCGGATAAAGCGGCGTTAACGCTTGGAAATGAGGGCGTTTTTTAACTTCTTCTGCATTTTGATCATTCACAAAATCGACTTGAAGTAACCCATAATATTTTTCATTATCTTTCGGTTTACGTACTTTACCAGTTACTTTGTCTCCACGTTTGATCTCAAAACGTCGGATTTGACTTGCAGAAATATATATATCCTTTTCACCTTTAGAATAGTTAACGGTTCTAAGGAAACCATACCCATCCTGTTGGATATCATCAAGGATACCTTCCATGTAGTAATTGCCATCTTTCTCCATTTGAGCTTCCATGATAGCTAAAACTAACTCTTTCTTATTTAATTTACTATAATTTGTTAATTTTAAAGATTTGGCTTTTTGAGTGAGCTCTTTAGTAGTGTTGTTTTTGTATAATTCGTGGAAAGATTCATACTGAGGAGATGTTCGTTCTCTTTCAGGCATAGACTTGCACCCATTTCATTATTTTTTATATTGCGAGACTTTGACATATAAATATTAAATATAGACGTTAAATGAAATTTTTAAATTTTAAGATGTGCGAGTTAAATTTAAGAATTTCAGTAAGCCTTATCGTCTTTATTTTATATTCAAATGTGTCATGACCTTCTAATTACTAGAATAACTATAGCAAATTTTCAATTTAATTACAAAATGAATTTAGAAAATATAACAATAAAAACAAAACACGGAACTAATATAGTTCCGTGCATCGTTTAATTGCAAGTTTTAATTAATTTGTTCAATTATTTAAAATAACCAGCAATTGATTTAACTTCTAAGAATTCTTCAATACCATAGTCGCCCCATTCACGACCTAAACCTGATTGTTTATAACCACCGAATGGTAAGTCAGGTTTTCTACCAGCTTCATTGATTTCAATAGTTCCTGCTTCAACTGAACGTGCTACTTTACGTAAAGTCTCTTGATCTTTACCAATAACGTAGCCAGCAAGACCATATTTAGTATCATTAGCAATTTCAATTGCTTCATCTAAATCATTATAAGTGATCACTGACATAACTGGACCGAAGATTTCTTCTTGAGCAATTGTCATATGGTTATCTACATTGATGAAAATAGTTGGACGTGCAAAATAACCTTTATCAAGGCCTTCTGGTTTACCAGGGCCACCGTAGAATAATTCAGCACCTTCATTTACGCCTTTATCAATATAGTCTTGAACTTGATCGAATTGTTTTTTACTGATAATTGGTCCGACCTGTGTACCATCTTCACGAGGATCTCCTACTTTAACTTGGCTAAATTCTTCTTTAACTGCTGTTAAGAAATCTTCTTTAATACTTTCAGGTATAAGTACACGTGTACCTGCAGTACATACTTGGCCAGTGTTATTAACAACTTTGCCAGTTGTAGCTTTAGCTGCTTCCTTGATATCAGCATCGTCAAGAACGATATAAGGAGATTTTCCTCCTAGTTCTAGAGACACTTTTTTGAAGTCTTTTGCAGCTTTTTCCATGATTTTAGATCCTGTTGGGCCAGAACCAGTAAATGACATCATTCTCACTTTAGGGTGTTCACTTAATGGATTTCCTACACCTTCACCATCGCCATTAACTAAATTGAATACACCTTTAGGTACGCCAACTTTATCAAAGATTTCTGCTAAGATAATAGCTGCAAATGGTGTTTCTTCAGAAGGTTTAAGAACTACTGGACTACCTGCAGCAAATGCAGCAGCTAATTTTAATGATGTTTGATTAGTAGGGAAATTCCAAGGTGTAACTAATCCTGAGACACCAATAGCTTCTTTAACTACTAAATCATCTCCACGTTGCTCTTCAAATTCAAAATTATCTAAAGCATCTCTTGCTGCCGTAAAGTGATTTAATCCCATTTGATAGTGAACATTTTCAGAAACAGATAATGGAGAACCTAATTCATCTGTAATCGCTTGGATAATATCGTCTTTTCTATTTTCATATTCTTTTACAATTTTATCTAACAAGTCTCTACGTTCTTCAACTGAACTATGACGAAATTCTAAATAAACTTTGTCAGCCGCTTCAACAGCTTTGTTAACATCTTCTTCATTCCCGTTAGCTACAGATCCCATCACTTCTTCAGTTGCAGGATTGATTACGTCAATTGTTTCGCCACTCGCACTATCAACCCATTCGCCATTAATATATTGTTTAGTGAAATTTCTCATATTAAATCTTCACTCCTTAGAAAAGTTATGTGTATATTCTATCCTTTAAAGCGTTACTTTAAACATATGCAACACTAAAATGAATTACGCTCAATTCATTTTATATTGGAAATTATAAAGCATCATTTTGCATCTACATAAAAAACTGCTTATAAAGTTTTTTACTTTATAAACAGTTCATCATGTCTTATTTATTTTGAAGAATTTGCTTCTAACTCAACGTATTTTTGTGCCCAAGCTTCCATAGGCTTTAATGCTTCGGCTAAAGCTTGTCCTTTATCAGTCAATTGATAAACAATTTCTAATGGGCTAGATGAAATAATTTGCTTCTCTACTAGTTTCCATTCTCCTAGGTCGGTTAATTTTAAGCTCAAAGCTCTAGGAGTGATCGTCTTTAGATCTCTTTTCATATCGGAAAAGTGAGCTGATTGACTTTCACATCTTGATAAATAATTAATAATTAGCCCATTCCAACTACGACCAACAATTTTGAAGGTTTCTTCAAGATATGGACAGATTTCCATTTGCCTCACCTCACATTTAATATGCTTATAATTGTAGGCATTTCTCTATTGTCTTCCAATTATTAATATAAATATTATACCACAAAACCTTAAATTTCTTCAGTCCAAATATCTGCTCCGAGTGATTTTAAATGTTCAACAATATTTGTATAACCTCTGTATATATGTTTTACATTGAAAATTGTTGTTACACCTTCAGCGATTAATCCCGCAGTAATTAAACATGCACCGGCACGTAAATCACTTGCATATACTTCCGTTCCTTCAAGACGCGAAGGTTTAATAGTTGCTGTACCTTCATCAGCATAAATATTTGCGCCCATACGTTGTAGTTCATCAACGTGTTTAAATCTAGCTGGATAAATTGTATCTGTAACAAATGATGGCCCATTAGTCATAAATAATAATGGTGTAATAGGTTGTTGAAGATCCGTAGCAAAGCCAGGATAAACTAAAGTTTTGATATCAACATTTTTATATGGTGATTGTTTACGAATAATTGCTTTCTCATCATCTATTTGGATATCAACACCAAGCTCTCTCAATTTAACAGTTAACGCTTCTACATGCTTAGGTACAATATTATTTAATACAACTTCTTCACCCATAGCAGCAGCCATACACATATAAGAACCAGCTTCAATTCTATCAGGAATAATTTGATATTCTGAACCGTGCAACTCTTCCACGCCATTAATTTTGATGGTAGTTGTTCCTGCGCCTTTAATATTAGCTCCCATACTCATTAAAAAGTTAGCGACATCTACAACTTCAGGTTCTTTAGCTGCATTTTCAATGACAGTCTGACCTTTAGCATGTACAGCAGCAAGCATAATATTTATTGTAGCACCAACACTAACCATATCTAAAAAGATATTTGCACCTTTTAATTCTTTAGCTTCAATTTTCATAGAAGTATCGCTTGATTCATCAATTTCTGCCCCTAATGCTTTGAAACCTTTTATATGTTGATCAATAGGACGTGGTCCTAATGGACATCCACCTGGTAGCCCAATGACACATTTTTTAAAACGTCCTAGCATCGCTCCCATCATATAATAAGATGCACGCAATGATTCAACCTTATTATTAGGTAACGGCGCATTTTCAATTTCAGTTGTATCTACATCCAATTCTTTGCCTTTTAAAGTCGTTTTAATATTTAAATCTTCTAACAAACTTACTAAAGTTTTTACATCAGAGATTTGGGGAAGACCTTCCAACTTTACATGTCCTTGAGCTAATAAAGTTGCGGGGATAATAGCTACTGCACTATTTTTCGCTCCACTAATTTCTACTTCTCCTTTTAGTGTTTGTCCACCTCTTATTTTTATTACCTCTTGAACCATATGATTTATCTCCTTTGTTTCCTTCGTTTTAAAATTTCACATTATTAGCATTATAAAATAATTTTACTTTGTTTGTAAAATAGTTCAAATCTAATCAATGTTAAGTTATTTTAGCAACTTTACACATAAATAGTGTCAAAGTTTCTCGCTAAATAATAATACTCTAATAATTAATATTAGACTATTACCTCATATACAACTTCTTAATCGTTAAATTTTTGTTTATTTATGATTTATATATCTTTTATTTTTATGTAACATCTGATTAATTTGAGGAAATTCATTTAAATGAATTTCATTCTGATTCAAGTATAGCATAAATAAGACTATTGAAACCTTTGTTCAATGGGCTCAGACTGTAGACAAACCCTTTCACTCATTGTCATTTCATGCATGCCTAGCTCATTTACTAGTGGTAAACTCCCGTCGTTATGCATTTTAAGACCTTGATTAAAAGGGAATTCTATCAGTCTTCATCTTCTAAAATATTCCATAAAAAAGACCATTGAAACCTTTGTTCAATGGTCTATGATAATGATTTATCAAATTATTTAGCTCGGTTAGAAGTTCCGAATTCTCTAATTTTACCTTTTACTGTTTCTTTAATTGCTTCACGAGCTGGTCCTAAATATTTACGAGGATCGTAAACATCTTTATCGTTATTTAATACATCACGAACAGCTTTAGCTGAAGCAATTTGGTTTTCAGTATTTACATTGATTTTAGCAGTACCATAAGGAATTGCTTTTTGAATGTCTTTAGTTGGGATACCAGTTCCACCATGTAATACTAATGGTAATCCAGTAGAAGCGCCAATTTCTTCCATTTCTTTAAATCCTAATTTTGGTTCACCTTTGTAAGGACCATGAACTGAACCTAATGCAGGTGCTAAAGTATCGATGCCAGTCTTTTCAACTAATTCTTGGCATTCTTTAGGATCAGCGTAGATAACGCCGTCAGCTACTACGTCGTCTTCTTGTCCGCCTACCGTACCTAATTCAGCTTCTACAGAAACGCCTCTTTCATGTGCATATTCAACTACTTTAGAAGTAATTTCAATATTTTCTTCGAATGGACTATGTGAAGCGTCAATCATTACTGAAGTGAATCCAGCATCAATCGCTTCTTTACATTTTTCGAAACTTGAACCATGGTCTAAGTGAATTGCAACTGGAATTGTAATGTTTAAATCGTGAATTAAACCTTCAACCATTTTTACTACAGTGTAGAAACCACTCATATAACGAGCAGCACCTTCAGATACACCTAAAATAACTGGTGCATTCTCTTCTTGTGAAGCTTCTAAAATAGCTTGTGTAAACTCAAGGTTATTTAAGTTGTATTGACCAACTGCATAACCGTTTTCTTTCGCATCAATTAACATTTCTTTCATTGAAACTAAAGGCATGAAAGTTCCTCCTTGAGTGCATAAGTGCACGTATTTTTCAAAAATCATTATATCAAAAATACATAGTTAATGCATTCGAATACTTTATATAATATTAATAATTTTCACAATCCTTAGATTTTAAACTGTTGCAACCGCATTCATTTTAACAATCAGTCAAATATTGCATTACTATAATGTATTATTTAAAATGTTTTATTGAAAAGAATGGAGGAAAATCATGTCAAAAATTCTAAATACACAATTGACTGGTATCTTTAATAGGCTTGAAAAGCAAGCATTAGATATACAAATGGCAGCACAATGTTTAATACAAGCTATTGGCGGTGAGGGTTATGTTTATGTTAAAGGATATGAAGATTTAAAATTTTATGAAGCTTTTGTATTGAATAGTAATGAAAAGCTCGAATCAAGCCGTTCACTAGATGACTTAAAATCTATGAGTGAAATTGATTCTACAGATAGAGTGTTTTTATTCTCACCTTTTTACAATGAGGATGTAGAGCAAGACGTTCAACGTTTAATTGAATTAGATGTCGATTTTGTATTAGTTTGTAACAATCCAAAACGTGATGATTTTCCAGAACATTTAATGCATTACGTTAACCTTTCAACACCTAGACCTATTGTTTATACTGAAGATTACGATAAGATTGTTCAACCTCATGCGATGGCATTTAATTATGTATATTATGAAATTTACACTCAAATGATAGAGATGACACGAGATTTAAATCTATAACTTAAGTTTCTACATTTGCGCAAACTATATAATCAGGTATCAAACTTATCGCTATTCATATTAAATTTTCATAAATTTATACACTTCATTATTTTAAACATTAACTCAAGTTACACTTAAAATATAATTGAGATTGCTATAAAAAAATTAGCAATCTCTTTTTTTATATTTTAAAAGTGCTTTATTTATATAGTCTGTTTATTTGTAAAAGTAGCCTCTTAAGAATGTGAAAGCACACGACACAATATACAGATAAAAAAACAGTAAAAAGATTGCTATCAATCTTCTTACTGCTTTGGTTTTAATACTTATTTATCTAAATTTTAAATATAATCAATTAACGATTATTGTTGTTGATATTTAAGTGAAGCCTCAATAAATGATCTAAAGATTGGTTGAGGACGGTTTGGTCTTGATAAGAATTCAGGGTGGAATTGACATGCAATGAAGAAGTCATTTTCCGGAATTTCAACAATCTCTACTAAACGTCCATCAGGGCTTGTACCTGAGAATACCATTCCATTATCTTCTAATTGCTCTCTAAATTCATTGTTAAATTCATAACGATGACGATGACGTTCTTCGATGTCATTTTCAGAATAAATAGATTCTGCAAGGGTGCCTTCTTTAATATGACAAGGATATAAACCAAGTCGAAGTGTACCACCTAAATCTTCAATATCTTTCTGTTCAGGTAATAAATCAATAATTGGGTATGGGGTACTTGGATCTAACTCAGCTGAATGAGCGCCCTCTAAACCTAAAACATTACGTGCATATTCAACAGTAGCTAGTTGCATACCTAAACAAATTCCAAAGAAAGGAATGTTGTTTTCACGGGCGTATTTAATTGCTGAAATTTTACCTTCACTTGCACGGAAACCGAAACCACCTGGAACTAAGATACCATCAACGTCAGATAAATAACTTTCAACGTTATTATCAGTCACTTCGCTTGAATCTATCCATTTAACAACAACATCTTTCTTGAATGGATAGCCGGCGTGTTTTAATGATTCAACAACTGATAAATATGCGTCTTGTAAGCTAACATATTTACCAACTAATCCTATTGTAATCTTACCATCAAGATGATTTACCGTATCTAATAAGTGCTCCCACTCATCAAGTTGAGTTTCATACTTAGCGTTTAATTGTAGACGTTTAATGACGATATCGTCCATATCTTGGTCACTTAATTGGAGTGGAATTTCATAAAGTGATTCAGCATCGCGACATTCAATCACGCTTTCTTTGTTTATATCACAGAATAATGCAATTTTATCTTTTAAATCTTGAGTCATTTCGTATTCTGTTCGAACAACAATTAAATCAGGTTGAATTCCTAGTCCACGTAATTCTTTTACACTGTGTTGAGTTGGTTTCGTCTTCATTTCACCTGCTGCTTTAATGTAAGGTAATAAAGTACAATGTACATACATTACATTATCGCGGCCTAAATCACTTCTTATTTGACGAATTGCCTCTAAGAATGGAAGTGATTCAATATCACCTGTCGTACCACCTATTTCTGTAATAACAACGTCAGCGTTTGTACTTTCTCCAGCTAATAATAATCTTTCTTTAATTTCATTTGTAATATGTGGGATAACTTGTACTGTGCCACCTAAGTAATCACCACGACGTTCTTTCTTTAATACATGAGAGTAAACTTTACCTGCAGTCACATTAGAATATTTATTTAAATTAATATCGATAAAACGCTCATAGTGACCTAAGTCTAAGTCTGTTTCTGCGCCATCATCAGTTACAAATACCTCACCATGTTGATATGGACTCATTGTACCTGGATCCACATTTAAATATGGATCAAATTTTTGAATTGTAACTTTAAGACCTCTATCCTTAAGCAATCTTCCTAGAGAAGCGGCCGTAATCCCTTTTCCTAATGATGACACTACTCCGCCTGTTACAAAAATAAATTTTGTCATTGTCTGACCTCCTGTATAATTTAGGGTTGCTACCTCGTTGTTATTATATTAATTAAAATTGTGAGTAACATGACGACCATGATATGACATGTTTATAGATTTTAAATTACTCTACAATTCTGTTCACTTTAAAATATTTAGTCATTTAAAAATAAAAAAACGCTCCCTCTCACAACAATTGTAAGGGGGAGCGTATCTAGTTAATACACGTGTCCTAATTAAAGGAGCCCGAATAAAATTCTATCATCTTTTAATTAAAAATAAAAGTCCCACTTTAAAGTTCAGAAAATAAGAATTAGTCGTTGAAGTCTTCCTCATCTTCAAATTCTTCTTCTTCCTCTTCAGCAATATCATCATCGTCATCTTCTTCAATCACGATATCTGAATCATTGATTTCTTCTTCTACTTCTTCGTCTTCTGGATCATTTAAAGTTTCTTGATCATCAGTTTCAGCAGGAATATCATCGTCCTCATCAATGTCATCTTCACCTAATAATTTAAGGTTTTGATCTTCTTCATCATCGTCATCAAGAATATCAAATTTTTGAATTGTAGGTGCAATCTTTTCTTCAATATCGTCAACAGAGTACCAATCGCGAAGCCCCCATTGATTTTCGCCGACATTTAAGAAACGACCATCTGTATTAAGATCAGTATAGAATTGAACAACACGATTCTCAATATCATCGTACTCATAACCACCTAGAGATTTAAACTCGTCGATAATATCGTATAAATTCATTGTTGTTTGTTTATCATTTAATAAAGTGTAAGCCATATCGATAAATGACTTCTCATCAACCATTTCTTTTGTGTAATCTTGAATTTTCATTAAAATACTTCCTTTCAAAGGATTTTTCTCTTATTTAAACGTCAAATTTTCATTAATTAATAGTAACAAAAATAAATTATAAATGACAACTACTGATTTAGCAATCACTACTCGTAGTTCAATTGATGTAAACTTTCAGTTGATAGACTAGTAGTTGATATACTTTTCAAATAGAACATAGTCTTCAGCTTCTTCAATAACCACAAAATTACTATTATCACATAAAGGTTTTAATTCATTATTCTCTCCATATAACGTTATAGCCAAAACCTTGATATCATCAAAATGTTTACGAATATAAGTTGGCAATTGTCTTAGAGCACTTTCCGCTATACCTTCGTTACGATGCTCTTTATTAACTTCTATTGCTGAAATTCTCATTCTATCTTCAATCTGTTCAATAGCAATAAATCCAACTTTTTCATTATCTTTAAGTAAATTAATTACATGAATATTAGCCTCATTTGAAGTTTCGCTTTCAACTAAGCGAAGTGAAGAAACATGTTTAGAATCTAAGTCTAAATAATAGAGTCGTTCTTTACCAATAGGGCCTTCCTCTTTAGTAGCAGTGTGCATAAAGCCAGCGCGTTCATAAACGTTCCACGCTCCTTTATTTTCAGCATCAACTACTAGATACAAATGATTAAAATCTGGGAATAATTCTTGCACATATTGAGGTAAGAACATCATCATCTTCGTTCCATAACCATGACCTTGATATTTCTCATTTACTGATAGAGATCGAACATAAACGACATTTTCAGGTGTATCATAGCCTTCATGTTGATAATATTGATGTAAGACAAAGAATCCCACCACTTGTCCCTCTTGATTCATTGCAATATTGGCTACTCTGTTTTCATCATTTAAAGCATCATCCAAAACTGTTTTAGGTAATGAGGAATAAATCTGCTGTCTCTCACTTAATTTAAATTCATTCACTGCTTCACGATACTTTTCTTCAAACACTTGGACTGTAATACCTTCAAATTCTTTTTTGATAAACATTTATTTAATCCCCTATTCGTTAATTACAACTTCTATTATATATGAAATAAATATTGATTACTATTTAGCTCAATTTTCTTTTTGAAAATTTATCTTACAATAGCATTACCCTATTAAGAAATTAAACAACCTTAAATATAAATTTATTTAAATAATGCTTGTTTTTCAGAGATTTTAATATACTATAGTGAGTGACATATTTTTAATGTGGAGTGAGAGTCTAATGAAGGTAGGTATTGATGCCGGAGGTACATTAATAAAGATAGTTCAAGAACAAGGTAATGAACGCTTTTATCGAACAGAACTTACAACAAATATTGATAAAGTCATTGACTGGCTAAATAATGAAGACATTGAGTCGCTTAACTTAACTGGTGGTAATGCTGGCGTCATTGCTGAGCATATCAAAATTTCAGCACAAAGCTATGTTGAATTTGATGCATCGTCCAGAGGGTTGCGTATATTGTTAGAAGAACAAGGTCATCATATTGATACTTACATATTTGCTAATGTTGGTACAGGGACTTCATTGCACTATTTTAATGGTCAGGATCAACAACGTGTGGGTGGTGTAGGTACCGGTGGCGGTATGATTCAAGGGTTAGGTTACTTGTTATCAAATATTACTGACTATACAGAGCTTACTAATTTAGCACAAAAAGGCGACCGGGATTCTATTGATTTAAAAGTCAAACATATATACAAAGACAGCGAACCACCTATTTCAGGAGATTTAACTGCTGCAAACTTTGGGAATGTGTTACATCACCTAGATAACAATTTTTCTTCCGCAGATAAGCTTTCATCTGTGATTGGTGTAGTTGGTGAAGTCATTACAACAATGGCTATTACCTTAGCCCGTGAGTATCAAACCGAAAATGTAGTATATATAGGTTCATCATTTAATAATAATAATTTACTACGTGAAGTAATTGAAAATTATACAGTATTGAGAGGTTTTAAACCTTATTATATTGAAAATGGTGCATTTTCAGGTGCACTAGGTGCTTTACATTTGTAAATAATAAAACAACGGTAGTGAATTAAAGGAAAATAATTTTTTTAAAATTAATTTCCCATTCACTACCGTTGTCATTATTTAATAAGTTAAAAAGTTATTTCGTTAGATAATTTTTGTGCAGATACAACTGTGCCCACGACTCCAGGTTTTAAGTCAATAGCTACTGCTTTATCATCATCACGTAACTTATCTAACCACTCTCCAAAAACTTTACCTTCAATTTCGATAATTTCACATTCCTCAAAATCTTCATCTCGTACCTTAGACGCACGATTTTTAATACTCCAAACCGGCATAATATGAGGTTTTTGATGTTCATCATCACTAATCATGACAAAGTTTTTTTCATTTTTATTAGTTAAACCATAAACTTCATCGTATTTAGCTACATCTTTAACAAATTCTTTAATTCTGATGTCATCAAGTTCTGACATCAACTCATCAGTCATTTTAATAACATCCACTAATTGTCCATTTTCTTCATTATTAACATTAACTAAGATTTCATCACCTTCATCAAATAAATCATCTAATTCATATGTGACGAATCTGTCAATATCAGCTCGAACAACCTTATCATAATCTATAGAATGTTGAGATAAATATGATTCAGCCATAGCTTCATCTGTCCACATAGCAATATAAGATTGTTCTTTTTGATTTAACCTTACTAACTTCTTATTTTTTGAAGCAAAATAAATATATTCGTTTATTAAAATATCCTTGAAAAATGCTTCATATTTGTACGACATGTCAAACCCTCAATTCATTAGTTATTCGTATAGTGTGTCAATTTAAATGTTAAACGACTAATAATTGATAGTCAATCGTGTACAATTAATAATATTATTTCGTTATAGCCTGTAATTAAATCTGGTTATTTCTGAAAATTTCGAAAATATAAATTTTACTAAAGATCTATTTGCATTTGTCGAGTATGACTTATAAACCTAATTCTTTAATAAACTCATTTTCATGCTGAATAATTTCTTTTTTACTTGAACCGTGCCATATACATCCAAATCGAGAATTCACTTTATCTTTGCCATACCAATCGCCATCATAATATGAAAGTGGATAAAGAACACCCTTCTTGATATATTTAATGATTGTATTATAAAAATGTGTATTATCACCGTTAGAAAAATAACTATAAAATTTATGATATCCTTTTGCTAAATCCTTTGCGAGCAACAACATACTTGTTGAACCATTTTGTCTAAAATTCAAATCAATTGCAAAGACGTCATTATTTTTATCTACTAACAAATCAAATCCAGCAACCCCAAAGAATCCTTTACTTACGCCTATCTCCATAATTTCTTTGCCGGCATCAATGACATGCTGAGGTACATCATTAACATTTTCATTCCCGTTATAAAAACCATACTCATTCGTTAGTTGTTGGGCTGTACCTAAATATTTAATTCCCAAATCAGGAGCATAAGCATATTGAACGCAGTAGTTATTAACCGCTTCAATTTTTTGTTCAATTATTAAATAATCTGTAGCTTCAGTGGCTTCTTTAATGCGAATTTTAGCTTGTTCTAAATCTTGATCATTGTAGCAAATCATTACACCATAGCCACCTGCTGTAGGTAAGTCATCTCCGGGTTTAATTACGAATGGATAAGACCAAGACTTAATTCGAGTTTCAAATTCTTCTATAGGTACAATCTCTCTATCAGGTAAATATTTGTTGTTCGTCCATTCAGGTATCCTTGATTTATTATTTAAAGCAACAAATATGTCTTTATTAAGTGCATAATACTCTTTCTCTAAAATATCTTCATCATGTATATATTGAAAATAAATTTTCTTACCATCTTTATGAGCTAAAGTTTGTAATAATTCTTCATATGTCTCTTTATTATTAAACTTGTAAATGTGAGTTGGAATTTGCTTTCCTACTAATTTAAATAGGTATGCTAATTTCTCAGTAACACTTGCTTCATGCACAATAACTGGAAAGCGATTAGCGATGAGTAATTCTCTTCCAGTTAAAAAATTAGATTGATGTTCATCAGGTTTTAACCATGGATTAGAGATATATGAAGGTCTAGATGTATAAACCACATCATCATTGTATAAATCACTTAAAGTCAACATCGGACCATTTACTTTTTCATTCATTATTTAACATGCCCCTTTATATGAGTATGTTCTTCAACAATTTCATTGAATAACTTCTCATTTTCAATTAATTCTAAGCCCATTAAGGCTAAGATTTTAGCTCCTCTTATTAAAGCTTGATCACCATGAACACTTGCAGCCGCTTCTCTGAAACGATGTGTATGCCCTACAAGATTACGTGAACCGATTTTAATATGAGGATGAATAGTTGGAACTATGTGACTCACGTTACCCGTATCTGTTGAACCATAACCGAAGTCATCATTAATGACTTTCTCTCCCATTTCTTCAGCATACTTTTCAAATAAGTCATCTAATTTAGGCGATTTGATAAATTCATTTACACCGTTTTGAATGGGACCAAATTCATAATCACAACCTGTTTGAATGGCTGCCCCACGCGCAATTTCCTTTACCTTTTCTGTTAATACATCTAGTTCTTTACGAGATGTAGCTCTGGTATAAAAACGAGCATGTGTATAATCAGGTATAATATTTGCAGCTTTCCCACCATCTAATATAACGCCATGTACACGTTGTCCCTTTTTTATATGTTGCCTTAACTGTGCAACACCATTGAAATAAGAAATCATGGCATCAAGGGCATTAAGTGCTTCGTCTGCATTTTCAGAAGCATGAGCACTTCGTCCATAGAATTGAATATCTAATACATCCACTGCCAGAGTGTTGATGGTACGATATGTTTCATTACCTGGATGTACCATGAGCGCAACATCTATATCTTCTATAATGCCTGCTTTAACATAAGACGCTTTAGCAGAACCATTTTCTCCACCTTCTTCAGCCGGACATCCTAGTACAACAACTTTACCACCTATCTCGTCTATAACTTGTTTTAAAGCTGTCCCCCCTAAAACGCTTGCTGTTCCAATAATATTGTGACCACATGCATGTCCTAGTCCAGGTAGTGCATCATATTCTGCTAAGAAACCAATTGTAGGACCTGGTTTATCAGACTCGTATGAGGCAATAAAACCTGTAGCATGTCCAGCAATATCTGTTTCTATTTCGAATTCATGCAATTTTAGAATATCGATTAACGTTCTTGACGCAAATATTTCTTCATTTCCTAGTTCAGGGCGCTCATGAATACGATGACTGATTTCAACATAATCATATTTTTTATTTTCTATAAAATCTAATATCTCTTGTTTTGCACTCATTGTACCTAACTCCCTTGAAAACCTTACTAGCTTAATTCAGTTTATACTTTATTCATACTCATTATTTAATGATTATTACTCAAAACTATTACTTAAAGAGGAGGAAAGATAACTAACTTTTTTCTAACATACACTAGCTTTTTTCACTTTCCTCAATTTAATTATTACTTATTCTATCGGAATAAATAATTGTTGTCATTACTTTTTAACATATATACACAATTTTCTTACAATTCAAACGCTAATTGCTTTGCTACTTTTTTCAAAATTGTCATTCACATCGAGGATTGTTACAATCAAATTATTGAAATGAACAATAAATTGCGTAATTGCAATAAGGAGGATACAATCATGCCTAAAATGAACGTTGAAAGTTTTAATTTAGATCATACTAAAGTTGTTGCACCATTTATCCGTTTAGCGGGTACGATGGAAGGATTGAATGGAGATATTATCCATAAATATGACATCCGTTTCAAACAACCTAATAAAGAACATATGGAAATGCCTGGTTTACATTCTTTAGAACACTTAATGGCCGAAAACATTAGAAATCACACTGATAAAGTTGTTGATTTAAGTCCTATGGGTTGCCAAACTGGTTTCTATGTATCATTTATTAATCATGACGATTATGATGATGTTTTAAATATTGTTGAAAAGACATTGAACGATGTCTTAAATGCTACAGAAGTGCCAGCTTGTAATGAAGTGCAATGTGGATGGGCAGCAAGCCATTCATTAGAAGGTGCTAAAGAAATTGCTCAAGCTTTCTTAAATAAACGCGACCAATGGAATGATATTTACGGTACGGAAAAATAAATGAATTTAATATTAAATAAGACTCTAGATTTACTTGCTTATCGCAAGATGATCTAGAGTCTTTCTTTTACTACATAATTATTTATTATTTAGAATTTCAACGATATCTTGAGGTTTACGTCCCAATAAATCTTCCAATAAAGAAGAAGATTCATCAAAATCACCATCAACACTTGCTTCAAAAATATCGACAAACATTTGTTTCATTTAAAAAAAAATAAAACTACAACTACTCAATAGCAGTTGTAGTTCAATAATGAATTATAGTTTCTTAACAATACCCATTAATACAAATTGTAATGGTAATCTTAAATAAAGTGCCCATTTAGGAACTTCTTTATCACCCAATGGTAATTTTTTACGTGCCATATAAATATTTGCAGGGAATACTGCTAATAGGAATAAGTTAATTCCTTTCTTCAACCAACTTGCTGGTCTTTGAATTAATAGCATCATTCCAAAGAAGATTTCAAAAACACCTGTAACTAATACAGCTGTTTTTTGTAAAGGTAAATAATCTGGAACAATATTTCTAAATTGACGTTCATTCGTAAAATGTAATACACCAGCTGTTCCAAATGCGATTCCTAATAGAAATCTTAAGAATTTCATTTATGTTCAACTCCCATTTCTTTTAAATAACTTTTACCGTATTCTGGTAATTCTACGTTGAAGTTATCTGCAATTGTAGCACCGATTGAACTAAATGTCGTGTCTTGAGATAGTTCATGATACTGATTAATCTTAGGACTAAACATTAATACTGGTATATATTCGCGTGTATGATCCGTACCATCGGCTATTGGGTCATTTCCGTGATCAGCTGTAATAATCACTAAATCGTCTTCTTGTAAGTGTTCAATTAATTCCGGTAAACGATTATCAAAGTCTTTAATAGCTTGAGCATAGCCTTCTTTATCTCGTCGGTGACCATAAAGCGCATCAAAGTCTACTAAATTTAAGAAACTAATCCCTTTGAAGTCTTTTTGTACTACTTCAATGAGTTTGTCCATACCATCCATATTATTTTTGGTACGAATGGCTTCTGTCACACCTTCACCATCATAAATATCATTAATTTTACCAATAGCAATGACATCGTAATCATTATCTTTTAACGTATTCATCACTGTTTTACCAAAAGGTTTCAATGCATAATCATGGCGATTTGATGTACGTGTAAAGTTGCCAGGTTCACCTACATATGGTCTTGCAATAATACGTCCAATTAAATACTTAGGGTCTTTAGTTAATTCACGAACTTTTTCACATATATCATATAATTCATCAAGTGGAATGATATCTTCATGAGCAGCAATTTGAAGTACAGGGTCAGCACTTGTGTAAACAATTAAATCGCCTGTCTTCATTTGATGTTCGCCCCACTCATCGATGATTTGAGTACCTGAAGCGGGACGATTTGCAACAACTTTACGTCCTGTCATCTCTTCAATTTCCTTAACAAGTTCATCTGGGAAACCATTAGGATATACTTTAAATGGTTGCATAATATTTAAACCCATAATTTCCCAATGTCCAGTCATTGTATCTTTACCAACAGAAGCTTCGCTCAATTTTGTATAAAATGCACCTGGTTTTTCAACCTTAGAAACTACTGGTAAAGAATCAATATTTCCTAATCCAAGTCGTTGTAAATTTGGAAGTTCTTGATTAAATCCTTCTAAAGTGTGTTTGAGTGTATGAGAACCCTCATCTTTAAATGCAGCCGCATCTGGACCCTCACCAATACCTACTGAGTCCATAACGATAAGATGGATTCGATTAAACGCTGTAGTCATTCTTTACATCTCCTACTCGGTTATAATTTTGTGAATTAAGGTTGGTGTTTCACCTTTTTCTTCAATTGTAATACTCTCGTCTAATTTGTCTAATATTTCATTAACATTTTCTTTATTGCTATGAATAGTGAGAATATTATCTCCTTGTTTGACAGAATCCCCAACTTTTTTATTTAGAACAATCCCTACACCTAAATCAATTTTATCTTCTTTAGTTTGACGTCCTGCACCAAGCATCATTGAAGCAACACCGATTTCATTTGCAATCATCTTGGTAATCACGCCATCCTTTTTCGCTTGAAAATGAATTTGATAGCGTGCATGAGGCAACTTATCTGGGTTATCAACAATAGACGAATCACCACCTTGGTGACTAATAAAGGTTTTAAATTTCTCTAAAGCTTTACCTGATTGAATAGCTTCCTCAAGCATTTGACGTGCTTCTTCTAATGATTGAGCTTTTTGAGCTAACACTACCATTTGTGAGCCTAATGTTAATACAAGTTCCGTTAAATCTTTTGGCCCTTGGCCTTTTAGTGTCTCAATCGCTTCTTTTAATTCTAAAGCATTACCAATTGCACGACCCAATGGTTGGCTCATATCAGAAATAATCGCCATAGTATTTCTACCTACATTATTACCTATACTTACCATTGCATCTGCTAATGCTTCTGCTTCCTCTAACGTTTTCATGAAAGCACCGCTCCCGGTTTTAACATCAAGAACAATTGCATCTGCACCAGCTGCGATTTTTTTACTCATAATTGATGACGCGATTAATGAAATAGAATTAACAGAACCCGTCACATCTCTTAGTGCATATAGTTTTTTATCAGCTGGTGTTAAATTTCCAGATTGACCTATAACAGCAACTTTGTTTTCATTAACAAGTTTAATAAATTCTTGTTCACTTATCTCTACATTAAAACCATTTACTGATTCTAATTTATCAATCGTTCCACCAGTATGACCTAAACCACGACCACTCATTTTAGCTACAGGTACACCCAATGACGCTACTAAAGGCGCTAATACTAGTGTTGTCGTATCTCCTACACCACCAGTAGAGTGCTTATCCACTTTTACACCTTGAATTTGAGATAAATCAATCTTATCTCCTGAATTAACCATTGCCATCGTCATTGCTGCTCTTTCTTCTTGGTTCATATCTTGGAAAAAGATGGCCATAGCTAAACTCGAAGCTTGATAATCAGGGATGTCACCTTTCGTATAACCATTAATAAAAAATTCAATCTCTTCTTCTGTTAGCGCATGTCCGTCACGTTTTTTCTCAATAATATCTATCATTCTCATAAAAATCATTCCCTTAAATGAATCTTTTAATAATCTGAGTTGGAATCAAGACCCTCTATAATTTGGGCTCCCGCACTTGCACCAATTCTTGTCGCACCTGCTTCAATCATTTTTTCAAAGTCTTCTAGACTTCTCACTCCTCCAGACGCTTTTACTTCTAAGCGGTTGCCTACAGTATCTTTCATTAATTTGACGTCTTCTGGTGTAGCTCCCCCACCAGCAAATCCTGTAGATGTTTTAACAAAAGTAGCGCCTGCTTTTTCAGCTAATTCACAAGCCTTAACTTTTTCTTCATCAGTTAAAAGTACTGTTTCAATTATCACTTTAACTGTTTTTCCATTAGCAGCTGCGATAACACCCTCAATATCTTTTTGCACTTCATCATAGCGTTGATCTTTTAAAGCCCCAATATTAATAACCATATCTATTTCTGAAGCACCATTTTTAATTGCATTTTCAGTTTCGAAGACCTTTACGTCAGTCGTAGTTGCCCCTAATGGAAATCCGATTACAGTACACACAAGTACATCTGTATCTAGTAATTGTTGACTTGCATAACTAACATGAGTTGGATTAATGCACACTGATTTGAATTGATACTTTTTAGCTTCTTCAAGAATTTTATCAATTTGTTCTCTAGTTGAATCAGGTTTTAGTAAAGTATGATCTATATATTTTGCTACGTTCATTTCCGTTCCTCCATTTTTCAAAAGATATGTAACAGCTTACTAAGAATGAAACTAGCAAACAAATATAAGTCCTGGTATACTTCTGAAGATGACAGAAAAAAGTGTCTAGAAGTCACTAAATTTTAATTTAATTTGTTATACAGCTTCACACTTAGTTAATAATCACATAATATTTACTTACAATTATATAGTACAAAAATTCGCATAAAAGATAAACAAATGTTATCTTATATTGTGATATAAAGCTTTTTAATCTATATTGATAACTTAAATAATAAGGAGAAGATAACTTATGACGAATGGTACACCTCATATTCAACCAAATGGTGTAAAAATTGCTAAAACTGTATTAATGCCAGGTGACCCGCTACGTGCAAAATATATTGCGGATAACTTCTTAGAAAATGTTGAACAATTTAATGAAGTACGCAACATGTTCGGTTATACAGGAACATATAAAGGTAAAGAAATCTCAGTTATGGGGTCAGGAATGGGAATTCCAAGTATTGGTATTTACTCTTATGAGTTATATAATTTCTTTGATGTAGAAACAATTATTCGCGTGGGTTCATGTGGTGCACTTCAAGAGGATGTTAATTTATATGATGTAATTATTGCTCAAGCTGCATCAACAAATTCAAATTATGTAGATCAATTTAATATTCCTGGACATTTTGCGCCGATTGCTGATTTTGACTTAATTACTAAAGCTAAAAAAGCAGCAGACGAAATTGGTGCTACTTCACATGTGGGAAATGTATTATCATCTGATACTTTTTATAATGCAGATGCAACATTTAACGATGCATGGAAGAAAATGGGTATATTAGGAATTGAAATGGAATCAGCAGGTTTATATTTAAATGCCATCAATGCAGGTAAAAAAGCACTTGGCGTCTTCACAGTTAGTGACCATATTTTACGTGATGAAGCTACAAGTGCAGAAGAAAGACAAACATCATTCACTCAAATGATGGAAATTGCACTTGAAATTGCTGAATAAAATATTAAAGGATCAACACTAGTACTTAGTGTTGAAAATAAAAATAGCAGTAAGAAGATTCTAATTGAAATCTTCTTACTGCTATTATTTTTAGCAATTATGTCCAAATTTATTTTTTAGAACGTTGTCTATCAAATTATTTACCTAAATAAGATTGTAACATCCAATTATGTTTATCAACTGAAGTTTGCATGCCAATAAACATATCTTCTGATACATCATCACCTGCATTACCTGCTACTTCTATTGCATGTTCTAATTGTTTAGAAATATTAGTGAAATCATGTGAAAGTTCTTCTACCATTTGTTCAGCTGCATAATTTTTTCCAGCCTCTTTAACAATTGATTTATCTAAGCTTTCAGTTAAAGTACCGATTGGGTTACCACCAATAGCTAAGATTCTTTCTGCTAAATCATCTACATATTGGCTAGCTTCATCATAAAGTTCTTCGAATTTAGTGTGTAATGAGAAGAAGTTTGGTCCTTTTACGTACCAATGGAAATTGTGTAATTTTGTGTATGCTACTGTCCAGTTTGCTACTTGTTGATTTAATTCTTTTACTACATCTTGTTGATTACTCATTTAAAATACACTCCTTAATTAATCAGCTTTCCTTGATTGCAATAATTATTATATTATAATAATTCTAATCTGTAAAGCAAAATCACACTTTTATTTATAATTATTTCAAATTGTTGTCGAAATTATGACGATGCTTATTTGCATTAATAAATGAACTCATTACATACAAATTCTAATATTTTCTAATATTGAAAGTTATTTTAACTTTTTGACTTCCACCTATATATTATCAATTAGTAGTCAAAATTATCAATTAAGTTAACTTGATTTTAGCATTATCATCTAAAAAGAATGATTTTTCATATTCAGTAGGCTTATGCCAGTGTGTCTTCCACATTTTGTCTCTATTATTAGCAAATAAATTATAACCTAAATCACGTATTGTTTTCGGCAGTACTCTTAGACCTATACCTAACCATTTTTTATTGTTTGGCAACGAAGTAATAAGCGTAGCAATCGCGTCTGATTTATATTCTAAATGCTCACCTTTTTGCAAGATTACACTATTTCTATTTTTGGCTTCGGGATGTTGATTAAAAAATTGTTCGCCAATCTCACCTTTTATAGTTGCGAACTCATAGCTCTTAGAAAGTCCATTTTGAATAAGCCAAATCGCATAATTATAACAATAAATGCAATTACCGTCATAATATATAATAGGCATATTAAATACCTCCTTTATTAACTCTTACAATTACATTTCCTTTTTTCAAAACATCATAAACACGGCCTCCTCCTCATTTACAAACATTTCTTTAGTAATTTTAATTAATTGAAATAAAAGCATTTGTATTTAACTTAATGGCGATTAAGAATCTTTAAAACATAAAAAGCTCCCCTCAAAACTTTCACTTATTAACGTAAAGAGTTTGAGGAGAGTCATTTCAAATTTAATTTCTAAAATTTAATTAAGATATTCTATTAAACTAACTTACTCTGAATGATTAACGCGTACAATGCGCGTATACTTAAGAAACTGTTGAGAATACTTCTGTTTAATGTCCTCTATAGAATCATATGTTACACCAATAATATGCCAATTAGGATTAAAGTGATAGAAGGAATCTTTGTTTTTAGACCATTTAATCATACTTCCATCTTTATTGTACCTAGGTAATGTCACCTCATAACCTTCTAATACATTAATGTACGTTTGGAAGATATCTGGATCGATACGATTAAAATTATCAATAACTAAATAATTTTTATCTTTGGTAGGCATTAATTGCGTAATAAATCCTTCGCGATAATATAGAGCGCCTGATTCATTTGGTAAATATTTGCCATATAACATATCCTCTGTAAAATCAGGATGTCCACTAGTAATGACAGGATTTGCATTTGTTTTTTGCAATAAATCATTAGCTGCTTTTAAGCCTTCTTCTTTTCTATCAACAACTAATAATATAAATGGTTTGAGTGAATCATCATTTTGATATTCAGTGACTTCTGATTTTTGAACTGTCTCGAATGGATTTTTAATACCATTATTGTCACTCATTTCTAATATAGCATCATATTGTGTTTGTGACATACTCGCGATAGCTTGTTTAGCATTTTCTTGTAAGAAATATAAATTCTTTAATTTCTGATGTTTATTTAAATGACCTAAAGAAATTGGGTCAATATTCTTGCCATACAAGATTTCTATAGCCGTACTATTCGTTCTACCTGGAATTGGAGGTTTCTCATGAATATGACGAGCCACTTCGCCGATACCTACTACTGATTGATCTTTTTCTTTATTATAGATAATAATATTATCTCCAACTTCAAGTTGTGTATAGAAGTGATAACCATTTCTTTTTATTCCATTGTAAGTATGCGTAAAAATTGTATAATTTTTACCTGGTTCAAAGTCATCTGTTTCAGATAATAAAAAGTATCTTGGGATTTTAGTTTCCCCTTTTCCTAAACTTACAATTAAATCAAATTCTGATTGTTTAATTTGATTAAACAACGTTTCTTTCATATTATTCATACGAAAATCTAAAGCTTCACTTCGTTTTAAATAGTCGGTTGTCAATGATTTCAGTTCTTCATTGAATTTAAATTCTACCCTGATTTTATTTTGAGCGCCTGCTTGAACACTTATGATTTCGCCTATACCTAATAAACCAGAATCGGTTTGTACTTGATAAAAGATGACTTGATCTCCTGCTTTGGCCTTTTTAAAAGCACGAAATCCTTGAGAAGGATTGAAATGTGCACCCGATTCAAATAAAGTTGTTTGACCTACAAGGGGTTCATTGTGATTCCATCTATTATAACCACAGTTTAGCCAAAAATAGTTAATTTCCTCAGTCATTATGATACTCCTTATCTAACCTATAATTTAAATAAATGTGTATTACGAATACTTTGATACAAATTTTAAATTCATTTTATCATAATTTTTATCACACATTTTCAATATTCTCTAACAATTAGCTGTTTTTATCATTTTAAGAAAAAGAAGCTAAGACAACTCATCTGTCTTAGCTTCGAATAAAAAGTCATTAAAACTTTTGATAAACATTTACATAACCTATAATAAACAAATTTATTAATGAGGTGTAATCATGCTACCTAATAACGGAATGACGTTAATCATTACTCCACCTAATTTAAGCATAGCATTAATATCTTTATCTTTAATCGTAATCAAAGCACTAATAATACCTACAATTGCTACAACTCTCGGTAGAATTAATGTAGGGTAATGTGGCATATGTAAAAATATTCCAGCTCCTGAAATCATTCCACAAATGAGAGAAATATATAAAAATTGCTTCAAAACTAACGCTCCTTGTATGATTAATCTCTATATAATTACTAGCAATTTATTTTTAATCAAGCTTAAATATAACTAATTATAAGCGTAAAATCACCTTCGAATACGCTATCTAAATCTTCAGATGTTAAAACAAAATTAGTTCCCTTTTCAATCTCAAAAATTTCACCATCAATAATAATTTTACCATTACCTTCTAATACAGAAATTAAGCAAAATTCACGTGGCTTCATATAATTTAATGTACCTGAAATTTCCCATTTTACTATAGTAAAGAAGTCATTAGACACTACGTGGGTGCAATTGTGATTCTCTATCACTTCGTTCTGAGGTACAATATTTGGCAGTTCACTAGAGTACTCCATTACGTCTAATGCTTTAGAGACATTTAGTGTCCGTTGTTCATTGTTATTAAGTTTACGATCGTAGTCATATACTCTATATGATACATCAGATGACTGCATTGTCTCATATGCCATGATTCCAGCGCCTATAGAATGAATTGTGCCAGCAGGAATAAAATAAAAGTCTCCAGGTTTAACTTTAATCTTTCTTAAGTTTTCTTGGAACTTGCCTTCCTTTATTTGTTGTTCAAATTCTTCACGAGATGATGCTTTAGTGCCAATGGTAATTTCAGCATCTTCCTCCGATTCGATAATGTACCAACATTCGGACTTGCCATATTGACCATTTTCATTTTCATAAGCATATGAATCATCAGGATGAACATGTATTGATAAAGGTGCCTCAGCATCAACAATTTTAGCCATTAAAGGGAAATCTTTACTTGGAAACTCGCCAAATAGTTCTCTATGGTCGTTCCAAACTTGATCTAGTGTCTGCCCCGCATAAGGTCCATTGAGAATTTCACTCTTACCATTCGGATGTGCGGATATTCCCCAACACTCACCTATATGCTCATTTGGAAGATGATATCCAAATTGTTGGAGTTTACTTCCACCCCAAACCTTTTCATGAAAAATAGGCTTTAAAAATAACGGCATCATTACACCTCCATTATCTTAAACGTCAACTTAATCTATCATTCTAAAGTTAACTTAAGTATACTTATCTCCTTAAAGACATTTTTCACTTTATTATTAAGTAGTTTCTATATTTCTAAAGAGACAACAGTCAATTTAATAATTATGTATTGAGTTCCCTAACTTTAAGTTATATCCATTATTTTTCATTATCACTATTTATGATTGTACCACATTTCAAAACCTAAAGAAGTACCGAATTTTTTGAATAAAAATTATTATTTAAAAACAAATAGAACAAATCATCTTTAATTCAATTTTAGTTTATCAAACGCTTCACTAATTAATTAAAGTTTTGCATTATTATTAACAATATCAATCTGAAGTTAAATAAACCATTTTTCACTCGATAATTTAAAACAAATAACAGCCGAATCACCTAAAAGGTAACTCGACTGCTTTTGCTAATATCATTTTTATAACGATTATTCATATTTTTGTATCGCATCTTTAATTTCTTTATCGCCACTAAGAATTTGAAATTCTTGATTAGCAAATTTATCTGATGTAACTACTTCTTTAAGCACTGTTGCTACATCGTCTCGAGGAATAGACGCACGTTTATCAAAGTATAAATCTGCTTCAATTTTACCAGTACCTTCATCATCAGTAAGTCTTCCAGGATGCACAATTGTATAATTAAGACCAGAATTTCTTAAATAATCATCTGAGTAGTGTTTAGCAATTGTATACGGTTTTAAATCGCCAGCAGAATCGAAAGCTTCTCTTCTTGAATCATAAGTTGAAACCATTACATAGTGCTTAATGTCCGCCTCTTTACTTGCTTCAATAGTTTTAACAGCACCGTCTAAATCAACTATAATTGTCTTATCATCGCCTGTACTGCCACCTGAACCTACTGAGAAAATAACTTTATCGTAATTGTTGAAGAGTTGAGTTAAATCTTTAACAGTGGCTTTTTCAACATCTACCAACGTTGCATCGACATCTTGGTCCTTTAATTCTTTCACTTGTTCCTCTTTACGAACACCTGCAGTAAAATCAATATTATCTGATTTTAATTGTTGTACTAATCTTGAACCTACGCCACCATTAGCACCGATTAATAAAATACTCATTCTTAACGTCCTCCCTTTTTAAAATCGTAATTGATGTTTACCACCCATTTTCAAAAAGTAAACCCAATAAAAATACGATTGACATCACTACCGCAATAAATTATATTAATATATGAACAAATATTCATATAAAGAGGTGCTTCAAGGTGAATGACATTGATCAAAATAAACATACCGATGTAGATACTTTAAGCAAAGTCACTGAGATATTCAAAGCTTTAAGCGATCTCAACCGTTTACGTATTATGGAATTATTAGAATTTGGAGAAGCAAGTGTAGGACACATTTCACATACATTGAATATGTCTCAATCAAATGTGTCACATCAACTAAAGTTATTGAAAAGTACACACTTGGTTAAATCAAAGCGACAAGGTCAATCTATGATATATTCTTTAGACGACAAGCACGTATCTACATTACTCAAACAAGCCATTCATCATGCTAGTCATCCAAATGAAGGTGGAAGTTAATATGACAAATCACAATCATCAACATCATAGTCACAATCATGCACATGGTCATGTCCATACAAATAATAAGAAAGTACTTTTAATCTCTTTCTTTATTATAGGATTATTTATGTTAGTAGAAATCATCGGTGGATTTATTGCCAATAGCTTGGCCTTACTCTCTGATGGATTTCACATGTTAAGTGACACCATCTCACTTGGCGTAGCACTTATCGCATTTATATATGCGGAAAAGAATGCTACACAAACTAAAACCTATGGCTATAAACGCTTTGAAGTGCTCGCTGCTTTATTCAATGGCGTAACTTTATTTATTATCAGTCTTATGATTATTATCGAAGCTATTCGTAGATTTTTCGCCCCTCCAGAAGTGCAATCTCAAGAGATGTTTATTATAAGCTTAATTGGCTTAATCGTTAATATTGTAGTTGCAGCGTTAATGTTTAGAGGCGGTGATACATCTCATAATTTAAATATGCGTGGCGCCTTTATCCATGTATTAGGTGATCTCTTTGGTTCAATTGGTGCAATCGTAGCAGCATTATTAATTTGGGCGTTTAACTTTACTCTTGCTGATCCTATCGCTAGTATTCTGGTGTCACTAATTATTTTAAAAAGTGCTTACGGTATAGCAAAATCTTCACTAAATATTTTAATGGAAGGTACACCTAGTGATGTAGACCTAGAAGCAGTGATATCTACAATCACTAAAGACGAACGCATTCAAAATGTACATGATTATCATGTTTGGACTATATCAAATGATATGAATGCACTCAGTTGTCACGCAGTTGTTTCAGAGCAATTAACAGTTAAAGAATGTGAAAATCTTTTAGAAACCATTGAACATGATTTATTGCATCAAAATGTTCAACACATGACAATACAACTTGAAACACCTAAACATAAACATGATGATTCAACATTATGTTCAGGTATTCATAAACACATACACACTCATACACATGCCAATAGTCATTAAAAATATCCTCAAGGGCAAGACACTTCCAATGTCTCATCCTTGAGGATATTCAATTATTTACATAAAGTTTTTAAAAATAAAGTCTCTTGCTGGTACTTGTTTTTCAGCAAAACCTTCAATAAATTCTTCTTCATCATAGTCTAGTTTTACACGTTCAACAGAAATGCCTTGTTCATTAATTGTAACAATACCATATACAGTATGAGCTCCGTTATTTAATCCCACTGCACCTGGATTAAAGTAAATTGTAGATTTATCATCAAATAAATGTAAACGATGATTGTGGCCAAATAGTATTAAATCCGCGTCTTTATCTTCAAAAAGCTTAGAAATCTCTTGCTCATCATCACTAGCCATCGGTGCGAAAGGTTGCCCTTCAATTCCTACTTCTAATTTTTCATTAGGAATTTCATAATGAATAAATAAAACCTTTTTACCTTTAATAGTCTTCTCAATGTATCGTGGTAATTGATTTAATTCATCATAATATGATTCATCGAGGTGGCTTTCTATCCATTGATGATGCTCATAAAATTTGCCTTTAAGATCTTCAGGATATTGTGTGTTATTAACTAGTGTCATGATTGCTTCATCATGGTTACCGGCAATCATTTCCATATCATCACGATCAAATACAGTATCTAAAACTTTGTTTGTCTCGTGTCCAATACCTATATTGTCGCCAAGATTATAAATTTTATCGATATCTTCTCTACTATCAATATCATCTAACACCTTTTCTAATGCATCATAATTACCATGGATATCAGTAATAACTGCAAATTTCATGATGATATCTCCTTTCAATGTGAATTTACTAGCATATTTTAACACTTCAATACCCTTTTATGTTAGATATTAATTTAAAAAAAATAAGATTTTTGATATTGTATTTATATTACGTTAAAGGAGTGCTTAAAATTTGTTTAGATATTATAAATCGGCATTTAAAAATGCTAAACCGCAACTACTCAAAGCTTTATTATTCGCTTTAATTAGTTTTGCAGTTTGTTTTATTGTTTATCGATTTGCATCAGCATTTATAGCTCAATTTTCTACTCAGATGCAAATGTTACAACAATTCGGACAATCCGTTTCATTAACAATGTACATCCCTATTATTATTATTTATCTTATTTTAGCTTTACTATTTATTTTCCTTGGATATCAACTATTAGCAGGTGCTATTAATGTTATCCAAAAGGCTATGAAGCACGAAAAAATTAAATTTAGTGATTTATTTTTTGCCTTTAAAAAAGGCCGTTATGCAACATCTTTATTATTAGCATTGATCTCAGTTGTTGCTATTATGATTATGTTTATCATTGCATACTTACTAAAATTATTGTACAACGTCACTTTTATTCAATTGTATGCGTGGATACAACAATCAGTAAGTAATGTGGATAATTCAATTGCTATTTTAATTATTTCTCAAATTGTAATTATTTTACTAATGGGATTCATTACTTCAATCGTTTATTGGTTCTTCTTAATCTTCATGATTAATTACACAGTTGCATTTGCAGAAAATCCACATCGAAAAGCAATGAGTAATGTTAAAGAAGGATTTAATGGAATTAAGAATGGTAAGAAAACTTGGTTAAAATTCTTTATTGGTATTTTATTACTTAACCTAGTTGTTCTTATTACAGGTCAACCATTAATTACCCTATTTAGTTATTTAACTAGTCATATGTCACAATCAGTTGCTCAAATTCTTGCATACGTTGTGCTTATTTTAATCATTCTAATTAGAATTGTTATTTACTTTATCATTCTTATGGGTATCATTTATTACTTCATCACACGTGGTGATAAAATTGATAAACCTGGTAAGAAAGCTCGCAAAGGTAAGAAGAATGACAAAGATTCATTAGCTACATCTAAAGACGATAACAAAGGTAAAACATCTAACGTAAAAGAAAAAGTTCAAGATAAAGTGAACGACAATGACTCTAAAGGTGATAATCTTAAAGATAAAGCTGAAAATCAATTTAGCAATCAAAAAGATAACGCTTCTAGTAAGGGTCAAGATTTAAAAGACAAAGCTTCTGAAAAGGTGTCTGACAATAAAGACGACATTACAGATAGAGCTAAAGACACTTTTGACAAGAAATAATAGTTATTAAATAAACTCGCAAGTAACCTATTATCGTTACTTGCGAGTTTTTAATGTTTATATATTTATTTGTCTAATAATCGTGATTTTAAGTATTTAGCTGCCCCATCTTCTTCATTTGTTTCCTCAGTCACTTCATCTGTGATATCTTTAATTTCTTGTCGTGCATTTTTCATTGCAACTGTATATTGCCCAAAGTCGAACATCGCACGATCATTATCACTATCTCCAATGACTAATGTTTCCTCTTGCTGAATACCAAAGTGTTCAATCATTTCTTTAATCCCCGTACCCTTATCGGTATTATACGCCATTGTTTCTGCATTATAACGAGACGAGTTAGAAACACTGATACTTAGCAAAACTTTATTCTGAATAAGTTCATCTCTGAATGTGGTAATTTTATCAAGATTTGGATTAAACAAATAGATTTTAGAATAATCTAAGTCCGGCAACTCGTCACGCCAATCAATTTTATCTTTCATAGCGTCTAGTCTTGAAGTCCATTCACTATGACTTACATTATTGGGTGGCGTTTCACCAGTAATCATGTCACGCATCCATTGATAATCTTCTTTTAAAACGATACGTTGTGCTCCAAAAGGAAATACTTCATAGTAGATATGTTGTTGTTGAGCTAATTTAACAATTTTTTTAACTTGTTCTAAAGATAAGCTGTGTTTAAACAAATTTTGATCCTCGATTTCACCAGTAGTACCATTAGAACTAATAATTCCATCAACTTTAAAACCTTCAGGTACGAGTTGATGTATCTCAGAATATGAACGACCTGTGGCTAGAAATACCTTAAAACCCTTTTCACGTAATTCATCTACCACATCCTTGGTATAGTTAGATGCTTTATTATTTTCATGTAAAATTGTTCCATCCATATCTAGGAATATTGCTTTAACGTTATTCATATTATCCTCCACTCGTTACTTTAATTACTTAAATAAATTGTGTCACTGTTTGATATAAAGTGCAACGACTTTAACTTTAATAAAGCGTTGATATCATATATATAGCTTAGAAACCTTTACCTTTTGTAGAATTAACGAAGATGCATTTCAATTTAAAATACAACATTGATATTGTGAGCTACCGCGACGATATTTTTCGGAATATTCTGTTAAAAATGTTTTTTAAAAAACCAGCAAGGTTTCCCTTAACTGGTTTTAAAAACTAGTTCAATTATTCAACTGTAACTGATTTAGCTAAGTTACGTGGTTTATCAACGTCTAAATCTCTGTGCAATGCAGCATAATATGAAATTAATTGCATAGTAACAACAGAAACTAATGGTGTTAATAACTCATGTACATGAGGGATAACATACGTATCACCATCTTTGTCTAAGCCTTCCATTGAAATGATACAAGGATTAGCACCACGAGCTACAACTTCTTTAATATTACCACGGATAGATAAGTTAACATTCTCTTGAGTTGCTAAACCGATAACTGGCGTACCCTCTTCGATAAGTGCAATTGTACCGTGCTTCAATTCACCACCAGCAAATCCTTCAGCCTGAATATAAGAGATTTCTTTAAGTTTTAATGCACCTTCTAAACTTACATTATAATCAATTGTACGTCCTATAAAGAATGCATTACGAGTTGTTTCTAAGAAATTAGTAGCAATTTCTTCCATTACTGGTGCATCATCAACGATAGTTTCAATAGCAGTTGTTACTTTAGCTAATTCTCTTAATAAGTCGATATCAGCTTCACGACCGTGATTTTTAGCTACGATTTGTGAAAGTATTGATAATACTGCAATTTGAGCTGTATATGCTTTTGTAGATGCTACAGCAATCTCAGGACCTGCATGTAAGAGTAATGTATGATCCGCTTCACGAGATAACGTTGAACCAGCAACATTAGTAATAGTTAATGATTTATGACCTAATTTTTTCGTTTCAACTAGTACGGCACGACTGTCTGCTGTTTCACCTGATTGTGAAATATAGATGAATAATGGTTTTTCAGATAATAAAGGCATATTGTAAACAAATTCTGAAGCAACATGTACTTCTGTTGGTACTCCTGCCCATTTTTCGATGAACTCTTTCCCTACTAAACCGGCATGATAACTTGTACCTGCTGCAATGATGTAAATACGATCTGCATCTGCGACATCTTTGATAATGTCTTTATCAATTTTCAAGTTACCCTCTTCATCTTGATATTCTTGGATAATGCGACGCATAACTGCTGGTTGTTCATGAATTTCTTTCAACATATAGTGATCATAAACACCTTTTTCAGCATCTGAAGCATCGATTTCAGCAGTATAAGATTCACGCTCTTGAACATTACCTTCAGTGTCTTTGATTACCACATCATCGCGTTTAACAATTACGATTTCATGGTCATGAATCTCCTTATATTGGTTAGTAGCTTGTAACATTGCTAATGCATCTGAAGCGATAACATTGAAACCTTCACCCACGCCAACAAGCAATGGAGATTTGTTTTTAGCTACATAAATCGTATCTTTATCTTGCTCATCCAATAAACCTAAAGCATATGAACCATGTAATAAAGTCACAACTTTAGTAAAGGCCTCTTCTGTTGAAAGTCCTTCATTTGAAAAGTGTTCAATTAACTGAACAATCACTTCTGTATCAGTTTCAGAAAGGAATTTAATATCTGATAGGTACTCAGCTTTCAACTCCTCATAGTTTTCAATCACACCATTATGTACTAATGTGAAACGACCTGTTGCTGATTGATGAGGATGAGAGTTTTCATAGTTTGGTACACCATGAGTTGCCCAACGTGTATGACCAATACCTACTGTTCCATCTTGATCACTGTTATCTGCGACTTTACGTAGTTCAGCAATTCTACCTTTTTCTTTAAATACTTTAGTCCCTTGATCATTAACTACAGCAACACCTGCTGAATCATAACCACGATATTCTAATTTTTCTAAACCTTTTAAAAGTAATTCCTTAGCATTGTCGTATCCAATATAACCAACAATTCCACACATAATCTATTTCCTCCAAAATGAGGGATAGCAAGAGCAATATGATTTGTTATTTTAATTTATATTAATAACCTTCTACCATATCAATGATGTCATACGAGGACATCAAGAAATAAGCGTGTGTAATTGATCATTTTAACACGCTACTCTACGCTTCCCTTAGTAGTATTTTATTTCGGCGATCTTATTAACTTTGTCCACTAAGTTGCCCTAGTGTTTTACTTAATAAGCTAACGAATGAGCCACATCCGGGATAGCATCCGCCGATCTATTCGATCACTATCCTCCTCGTCTACAAAAGCTATATTATTCTCTATAAAAGTTCTCATAATTAACTTTTAATTTTCAACAATAATATAGTCATTTGCACAGGCGCTATAACTATTTATTTACTTTCTTTCCTCCTTTCCATTAATCATTATTGTACACTGACGATGATTTATTTTGCAAATGATTTAACAATACTTCCTAAAATAAGTTAAAAAACTTATTTTTTTAACCTTTGAAAAAACTTATTAATATAAACTAATTCAAAGTTCTACTATATAATAGTTAGACTTAATCTTGTCACAAATATCATGACAAACTCAATTTTTGTTTATATTGAGAGAAACTAACTACAAGATTTAAACTAAATATAGTCACATACTAATTAAAAAAAGAGGTGTAGAGATGTCACAAACTCAAGAGAAAAAAGGAGTCGGTCGTAAAGTCCAAGCGTTTGGATCATTCTTAAGCAGTATGATTATGCCTAACATTGGTGCATTTATCGCATGGGGTTTTATTGCCGCAATCTTCATTGATAATGGTTGGTTCCCTAACAAAGATTTATCTCAATTAGCTGGACCGATGATTACGTACTTAATTCCATTACTCATCGCATTTAGCGGTGGGCGTTTAATTCATGGTTTACGTGGTGGTATTATTGCAGCTACAGCAACTATGGGGGTTATTGTAGCTTTACCTGAAACACCAATGTTACTTGGTGCCATGATTATGGGGCCACTTGTTGGTTGGTTAATGAAAAAAGTAGACCAATTCGTGCAACCTAGAACACCACAAGGTTTTGAAATGTTATTCAATAACTTTTCTGCAGGTATCTTAGGTTTTATTATGACAATTATTGGTTTTGAAATTTTAGCTCCAATCATGAAATTCATCATGCACATCTTGTCTGTAGCTGTTGAATTCTTAGTTCACCTTCATTTACTACCTATAGTAAGTATTATTGTTGAACCAGCTAAAATTTTATTCTTAAATAACGCGATTAACCATGGTGTATTTACACCACTTGGTACCGACCAAGCAGCACATGCTGGTCAATCTATCTTATTTACTATTGAATCTAACCCTGGACCTGGTCTAGGTATTTTATTGGCCTATATGATTTTCGGAAAAGGAACTGCTAAAGCAACTTCATATGGTGCAGGTATTATCCACTTCCTAGGTGGTATTCATGAAATTTACTTCCCATATGTTTTAATGCGTCCATTACTATTTATTGCAGTTATTTTAGGTGGTATGACGGGCGTTGCAACTTATCAAGCTACTGGCTTCGGTTTCAAAAGTCCAGCGTCCCCAGGTTCATTTATCGTTTACTGCTTAAACGCACCTAGAGGCGAATTCTTACACATGTTACTTGGTGTAGTACTTGCTACATTAGTATCATTTGTCATCGCAGCACTTATTATGAAATTCACTAAAGAACCTAAACAAGATTTAGAATCTGCTACAGCTCAAATGGAAGCGACGAAAGGTAAAAAATCTAACGTTTCATCTAAACTAACGCATTCTGATAAAGAAGCAACTCGTTCAAATGCACAGAATGCGAGCACAGCTGGAACAACAGGTGTTACTACGTCTTCTACAGAAAATGAGAAAGAAAATGATGAAGATAATACTGAACAACTTTTAGATAACTACAATACTGAGAATGTTGATGCACACGATTATAGCGGTGTAAATCATGTTATATTCGCATGTGATGCGGGTATGGGTTCAAGTGCTATGGGTGCAAGTATGCTACGTAATAAATTTAAGAAAGCTGGTATTACTGACGTCAATGTGACTAATACAGCTATTAATCAATTACCTCATGATGCACAACTTGTAATCACGCAAAAAACGCTAACAGATCGTGCCATTAAACAAGTTCCAAATGCTATTCATATTTCAGTGGATAACTTCTTAAATTCACCAAGATATGAAGAGTTATTAAATAATTTAAAGCACGAAGATTAACTTAATTATTTTCAAAAATGGAGGATACCGCCATGTTACTGAGTACACGTGAAAAAGAGATTATTGAAATATTAATCAAGTATCACGGCCAATATGTCACTATATACGACATCGCTCAACAACTAGCGGTGTCCTCTCGTACTATTCATAGAGAGTTAAAACAAATTGAATCGTACTTAAGTACATTTTCAATACAATTAGAGCGAGCCAATAAAAAGGGTATACGATTGTCTGGAGAAGCTAACAATATTAGACGATTGAAGGAAGCAGTTACAACTCAACAAACATTAGATTTATCAATTGAAGAACAAAAAGTAATCATTCTTTATGCTCTTATACAAACTAAACACGCAATAAAACAATTTAGTTTAGCACACGAAATTGGTGTTTCAATTCAAGCTCTAGCTAAACTTTTAGATGATTTAGAAGAAGAATTATTATCTTATCAACTGTCACTTTCAAGAAAACGTGGCGAAGGTGTCTACTTAAAGGGTCCTGAGTCTAAAAAAAGAGAATTTCTTAGTCAACTTATGGTAAATAACTTAAATAGTACAAGCGTTTATTCTGTAATTGAAAATCACTTTGTTTACCAATCTTTGAATCATTCTCAACAATCTCTCGTAGATTTAGATAGAATATTTAAAATTGAACGTTTATTGATGGACTATTTAGGTCAACTGCCCTATACCCTAACAGAATCTAGTTATTTAACTTTGACGATTCACATTGTGTTAAGTATTACACGTATGCAAAATGGTGAATACGTCTCACTAAATAAAGATATATATGAAACAGTTAAAGATACCTTCGAGCATGAAGTTGCAACAGAAATTGCTAAACGTCTTGAAGAAATATATAACGTTGAGTTTAACCAAGCTGAAATCACTTTTATAACAATTCATTTGCGTGGTGCTAAACGTAAAGGTACAAAGGATTCTAATTCTGAGGAAGATAATAGTAGTAAAAAGATTCGTCAATTTGTTAATACAGTTACACGAATATCAGGACAACATTTTAAAGATAAGGAAAACTTAATCGAGGGGTTAACATTGCATATTAATCCTGCAATTAATCGTTTGAAATCTAACATTGAAACCTACAATCCTTTAACTGAAATGATTAAATTTAAATATCCACGTCTTTTTGAAACGATTCATAAAGCATTGCATATGGTGTGGTCTGATTTAATTTTTCCTGAAAGTGAGATTGCTTTTATAGTGCTTCACTTTGGTGGATCCATTAAAAATCAGGGAAATCGCTTTTTAAATATCCTAGTCGTATGTAGCAGTGGCATTGGAACAAGTCGTTTATTAGCCAATCGTCTTGAGCAAGTCTTTAGTGAAATTGAAAGAATTACTCAAGCTTCTGTAAGCGACTTGAATGTATTAGATTTAAATAACTACGACGGAATTATTTCGACTGTAAATTTAGATATCGAAGCCCCATTTCTAATTGTTAATCCATTATTACCAGAACATGAAGTGTCTTATGTAGCTTCTTTTCTAAGTACGAATTCAAATCAAACTCTTCTAGCTGAAAATGATAACTCAAATACCTTTACAAATCCTGAAGAAACAATTCAAGATATGCGCATAGGTTTAGAGGTATTAGATTCAGTGAAAATAGAATATAAATTAGTAGATAATTGGAAGCAATATTTAGAAACTTACTTATTAAATGAAAATATAATTGAGGACAGGCAATCATTCGCTGATTTACTGCAATCAAAGTTTGAACAAAATCCTAATTGGGTGTTACATCCTTATCCGGTAGCAATCCCACATTTAAAAGATAACATGTTCAAAAAACCTTCCATACTTATTACTATTTTGGAAGAACCGATACAATTGCAACGTAATCAAAATGATTTAAATTCAGTTCATTATTTGATAAGTATGTTTATTCCAGATAATCAAAAAATGGCTCAATTCGTAAGTGCCCTCTCAGAGGCGGTAAGCGAGCATTTGAATGACATCGAAGAATTTATGCAAAATCCATATGAATTTAAAACTATTTTAAGAAACAAATTATTAAATCAAATGAAAAATCAATTACAATAGGAGTGTTTTAAATGAGTGAATTATTTAGTAATGACAATATCTTTTTAAATGTATCAGCATCTGATCAAAATGATGCAATCGAAAAAGCAGGACAAGTTTTAGTTGATAGTGGTGCTGTAACACCAAACTATATCGAAGCTATGAAAGACCGTGAAAACGTAGTATCAACTTTCATGGGTAATGCATTAGCAATTCCTCACGGCACTGAAGAAGCTAAAGGTAATGTGATTCGTTCAGGTTTAAGCTTATTACAAATTCCTGAAGGTGTTGACTGGAATGGCGAAGAAGTAAAAGTCGTAGTTGGCATTGCAGGTAAAGATGGCGATCATTTAGATTTACTCTCTAAAATTGCAATTACTTTTAGTGAAGAAGAAAATGTTGATCGCATCGTAAATGCTACATCTGCAGATGAAATTAAACAAGTATTCGAGGAGGCTGACGCATAATGAAAGCAGTTCATTTTGGTGCCGGCAATATCGGCAGAGGTTTTATTGGATATATATTAGCTGACAATAACATTAAAGTTACCTTTGCAGATGTAAATGAAGATATAATTAATGCACTGGATAGTGAACATCAATACGATGTTATTTTAGCTGATGAAGCTAAAACAACAACTCGAGTGAATAATGTAGATGCTATTAATTCAGCTAAACCCTCAGATCAACTTAAAGAAGCAATACTTGAAGCAGATTTAATCACAACGGCTGTTGGAGTAAATATTTTACCAATTATTGCTAAATCATTTGCTCCATATTTAAAAGAAAAGAAAAATCATGTAAATATTGTTGCTTGTGAAAATGCTATTATGGCCACAGATACTTTGAAAAAAGCCATTCTGGATATTACTGGGCCATTAGCTGACAATATCCATTTTGCAAATTCAGCAGTGGATAGAATTGTGCCATTACAAAAAAATGAAAATATATTAGACGTCATGGTAGAACCTTTCTTTGAATGGGTTATCGAAAAAGATGCTTGGTACGGTAAAGAATTAGAACATATTAAATATGTAGATGACTTAACACCATATATAGAAAGAAAATTGTTAACAGTTAATACAGGACATGCATTTTTAGCTTACGCTGGTCATTTTGAAAATAAAGCTACTATTTTAGATTCTATCGAAGATAAACAAATAGAAGCAGGCCTTCGCCAAGCTCTTAGTGAAACGAGTCAATATATCACAGATCAATTTGATTTCTCTAAAAATGAACAAAAGCAATACGTTGAGAAAATTATTGATCGTTTCAATAATCCTAATCTATCTGATGAAGTTACACGTGTTGGTCGAGGAACAATACGTAAAATAGGTCCTAAAGATCGTATTATCAAACCATTAACTTATTTATATAATAAAGGTTTAGAACGTGAAGGTTTAGTTAAAGCAGCTGCTCTTCTTCTTGCATACGATGACAATGCTGATCAAGAAACAGTAGAAAAAAATAACTATATTAAAGAACATGGTGCTAAGGCCTTCTTAAAAACATATGCTAAAGTTGACGATCAATTAGCTGATGAAATTGTTAAAGAATTAGAATTATTACAGAAAAAGTAAATGATATAAAAAACACCTTCGAAAGAAGAAAGATTCTTTCGAAGGTGTTTTAATTTATTAATAAGGAATATAAGAATAACTTATTCGTTACGCATTATCTAATCCCATTTTATCTTGTACAACATCTGCAATCTCTTGAGCAAAACGTTGAGCGTCTTCATTAGTGGTTGCTTCCACCATAACTCTTACTAAAGGTTCTGTACCTGAAGGGCGAACTAAAATTCTACCTTCCCCATTCATTTCAGTTTCAACTTTAGTCATCACTTCTTGTACATGAATATTCTCTTCTACTCGATATTTATCAGTTACTTTAACATTGATAAGAGATTGAGGATATTTTTTCATTTGTGATGCTAATTCACTTAGTGATTTACCGCTCATTTTAATTACAGAAGCAAGCTGAACACCTGTAAGTAATCCATCACCCGTTGTATTATAATCCATCATCACAATATGACCAGATTGCTCGCCACCAAGATTATAGTTACCTCTTCTCATTTCTTCGACAACGTAACGATCTCCTACTTTTGTTTTGTTAGATTGAATACCTTCATTTTCTAATGCTTTATAAAAACCGAGATTACTCATAACTGTTGAGACAATCATATCATTGTTTAATTCATGGTTTTTATGCATTTCTTGACCAATTATAAACATGATTTGGTCTCCATCAACAATTTGACCATTTTCATCTACAGCAATAATTCTATCTCCATCGCCATCAAAGGCTAAACCAAAATCACTTTCAGTCTCTAAGACAGTTTCCGCTAATTTCTCAGGATGTGTAGAACCACATTGTTCATTAATATTATATCCATCCGGATTACATCCAATTGTTTCAGTATCAGCTTCTAAATCACCAAATAAGAACGGTGCTAGTGATGATGTAGAACCATTAGCTCCATCTAAAGCAATTTTAAGTCCTTCAAAATTAACATCTACAGTTGATTTTAAATAGCTTAGATATTTTTGAGCACCTTCAAAATAATCTGAATAATGTACAATGTCTTCACCGATAGGACGAGGTAATTCAGGATTATCTTGATCTAACAATTCTTCGATTTCATTTTCTTGATCATCAGATAATTTAAAACCATCTGAACCAAAGAATTTTATGCCGTTATCTGCAACTGGGTTGTGAGAAGCTGAAATCATAACACCTAAAGCAGCTTCCATTTCTTTAGTTAAATAAGCTACACCTGGTGTTGAAATAATACCTAAACGCATGACTTCAGCGCCAATAGAGATAAGACCTGCGATTAAGGCTGATTCAAGCATTTCACCTGAAACACGCGTATCTCTACCCACTAGTACTTTTGGATGCTTCTCCCCTTTATTATGTGCTAAAACATATCCACCATATCTACCCAATTTAAAAGCTAATTCAGGTGTAAGCTCTTGGTTGGCAATGCCTCGAACACCATCAGTACCAAAATATTTTCCCATTTTTAAACTCTCCTTTATATCTAACAATTATTTAACGTTTATATATGCTTTCGTTTCCTTAGGACTTACTTTTGTAACATTGTCTGGCAAGTCAAATTTTACTGTTTTCTCAGTTGATTCTGATACGCCATCTAAATCAACTTCAGCTGTTACTTCATTGATGCTTTGTAAATCGTCTCTACTACCGTAAATCTCAACTTCTTTATCGTTTAATTTGATATTATCTAATTCTCTATCATTATCTAGTTTACCCGTTGATTTAGTACGAACTTTTACTTTTTTACTATAAGTTTCAACTGCAACTTTTAAATCTACTTCACTAGGATTAATTGAGACATTTAATTTATTTAATTCTTTATCAAATGCATTGACTTCAGCTACATCATTTGTATCTTTTGAAATTTTACTAGCCTTTTTAAATGTAGCTTTTAAATAAGCAATTTTTTTAAGCTGTTGCTCCCCACCTGTCACTTTAACAGTTTCAGGAGAAATGCTTTGTTTACTTACTTTATACTTTGCATCAATATCACTTTGACTTACATCAGGTTGAACATGCATTTTTTTAGTAATCTTTTTCTCTAGATGAACATCTGCGCTTTTAGGTTTTACACTGTAGCTTACATCGTCATCTATACCTTTAACCTGAAATTTCTTGTGATACTCTCCAGCTTTTTTATCGGATAAATCAATTGTTACTTTAAGGTCTTCTGGATTTTCAATTTTAATTAACTTTGATTGGGGGCCTGATAAATTAACATCGACATTATCAGGCGCTTTCGTAACATGTAAATCTTTATTATTGTAAATTACATCTACAGGTACATCCTGAATTGTTTTAGTGGATTTCTGTGATATATCGTCTGTATTAAACACATTTCCAAATACATTATTAACTGATAAAAAGAAAAATATAGCTAGGATTAACGCTACAAATCTTAATCCCCACTTACTTTCTAACATTTTAATTCACACCTTTCTTTTGAAAGTGTGCGCCAAACCAATGTTCAGCAAGTAATTCTTCGAAAACTTCATTAGATATATCTCTTCTAAGTTTACCATCAAAAGTTACAGATATATCTCCAGTTTCTTCTGAAACTACAACTGTAAAAGCATCAGATACCTCTGAAATCCCAACTGCTGCTCTATGTCTTGTTCCTAAACTTTTAGATATTTTAACACTGTCTGATAAAGGTAAATAACTCGCTGCTACAGCTATTTTACTACCTTGAATAATCATCGCACCATCATGTAATGGTGTGTTTGGAATAAAGACGTTTGTCAATAACTCTTGAGAAATATCTGAGTTCATTGGAATACCAGTTTCTATGTAGTCTTGTAATCCTGTTTCTTTTTCAAAAACAATAAGTGCACCTATTCGTCTTTTAGCCATATACTGAACAGCTTTAGAAACAGATTGTATTAATTTCTCTTCATCACGACTATAAGTGTTGGTATAACGTTTTAAAAAGCTACCTCTACCTAATTGTTCTAATGCTCTTCGTATTTCAGGTTGGAAAATAACAATTAGTGCAAGTACTCCCCACTGAATAACGATATCAAATAATTTAGAGGTTGCTGTTAAATTAAGCATCTTACTGACTTGTTGGCCGATAACAATTACGACAATCCCTTTTAGTAATTGAATCGCTTTAGTGCCTTTAAAAACTGTTATGAGAAGATAAAGTACATACCAAACAATCAGTAAATCAAGTACACTAGTAATAATTTTTAATGTACTAAGATTTTGAAAAAAGTTGGAAAAATCCATAACATCTCCTCCGGGTAATATTTTTCCATATTAATTATTATACCAATCATTGTTAATAGTGTCATATGAACAAAGACTAAAAAATAAAAAAACTTACACAGTATATACCATGTAAGTCGTGCTTTCACAATTTTATTTATAGAAGTGTTTCACCAAAGAAAGTACCTAATAGCGCAACAGCTTGTTCAGCAGTATGATTCGAATTGTCAATAAGAGGATTAACCTCAACTATATCCATTGAAGTAACTAATTTTGATTCATTTAACAATTCGAGTGCAAAGTGACTTTCCCTATAGCTCAAACCACCCATTACTCTTGTACCCGTTCCAGGAGTTTCAGCGGGATCTAAAGCATCAACGTCTAGTGAGAAATGAAGGCCATCTATATTTCTAGATTTTAGATACTCAAGAGATCTTTCAATCACCTCTTGTATTCCGAACCGGTCGATATCCGCCATAGTAAAAGTTTTAATATTCTTATCCTTTATGTATTTCCTTTCACCTTCATCTAAATCCCTCATACCAATTAATACGATATTTTCAGGTTTAACTTTAGGCGTAAAATCATTTATATTGACAAGTTCATCTGGTCCATCACCTGCTAATATTCTTAAAGGCATACCGTGAACATTACCAGAAGGAGATTCTTCAGGTACATTTAAGTCACCATGAGCATCGTACCAAATGACACCTAGATTTTCGTAATGTTGACTAATACCTGAAATCGAACCAACAGCTATTGAATGATCGCCACCAAGTGTAAGTGGAAAGTTTCCTTTCTCTACTATTTCTGATGTAGCTTTGCTAAGATTTTCAGAAACAGTTACTATTTCATCATAGTTCCTTAACCCTTCTTGATCAGAGTTAAATTTCTCTACATCTAATGTTGGTACTTCTATATTACCTTTATCTATAACATCAAGTCCCATTTTTTTAAGACGTGACAATAATCCTGCATAACGAATTGCATCTGGTCCTAAGTTTACACCAAGTTTCTTTTGACCGAATGTGGAAGGTGCACCAATAATTTCAATACGTTGATTCATGACAATACCCCTTTCATTTACATAGATTCAGAATAATGTATACGCTTGCATTTTTCAAGAAGTATTGTAGTTATATTTATTTAAATCAAATAATAAAAAAACACCTTCAATAATGAAGGTGTTTAAAAGTGAGCCATAGAGGATTCGAACCTCTGACCCTCTGATTAAAAGTCAGATGCTCTACCAACTGAGCTAATGGCTCTAATGGCTGGGCTAGCTGGATTCGAACCAGCGCGTGACGGAGTCAAAGTCCGTTGCCTTACCGCTTGGCTATAGCCCAATGAGATGGTGGAGGGGGGCAGATTCGAACTGCCGAACCCGAAGGAGCGGATTTACAGTCCGCCGCGTTTAGCCACTTCG
>NZ_JBYTCH010000004.1:0-125387 GCF_058790135.1 Staphylococcus sp. FW104-15G4D | reverse complement strand
CAGGATCAAACTCTCCATAAAAAATTATGATGTTTGATTAGCTCATAAATACTAAATAGTTTGTAACGTTTCGTTACGTTTATTGGAATTAACGTTGACATATTGTCATTCAGTTTTCAATGTTCATTTAACACTTACAATACATTATTGTATCGAAATCAACTTAAACTGTCAAGAATTAAATTCATTAATTTATTTCTTGTTTGTAGTTGATTAATTCAACAAATAATATCTTATAATGTTTCGCAAGAAAGTTCAATAGTCAAAATTACACTTTATTAACATTAACTTAAAGTTTTTTACTTCAAGTTTTCAATTAATTAATCTGTTTTTGACGACTTTTATATAATATCAAGTTAGCTCAATAACGTCAATTACTTTCAAAGAGTTTTTAAGTTTAAAATTACTTTATCTGTGAATAAGTTTCTTGATTAAGAATAATTAGATTTAATAGTGTAATTCGCTCTTAAGATCATCATCTAACTAGAGATATCCTAATATATAGGAAAACTTACAAATTTGCACCTAATTAATTCATAAAAAATAAGGTAGCAACCTTTAAAGGCTACTACCTTAATCTTTTAAGCTTTTAATTATTTTCGTTTTCTTTACATTCCTTACATACTCCGTATATTTCCATTCGATGATGAGTGATATCAAAATCTGTAACATGTTGAGCTAAATGTTCAACCTCATCAAGTTGAGGATAATGGAAGTCTACGATTTTACCACATTTTTCGCAAATAACGTGATAGTGATTATGTGTATTAAAATCAAATCGACTTGATGCGTCACCATACGTTAATTCTTTTACTATACCAATATCTTTGAATACTCTTAGATTATTGTAGATAGTTGCAACACTTATATTAGGAAAATCAGGTGAAAGTGCTTGGTAAATCTCATCCGCTGTAGGATGTGAATGTGAAGAAATGAGATAACGTATAATTGCTTGTCTTTGAGGCGTAATACGTATTCCTGCTTTTCTTAAAGACGCAATTGATTCTTCAAGTTCATGTTCAATTGACTCTAAATCCGCACTCATTGAATTCACCATCTTTCTAGTTAATAATAATTATTACTTAATATTAATATAACTGTTGAAGATTATAAATGTCAATAAGTACATGATGTTTTCAACTAATACCCTTTATTTGGATCTACTTCATTCTCAATTACGCTGTTCTTATTGAGAAAATGAGTTAAGTTCTTTTCAAATATTGCAGTTACATCACGATTTATATTTTTATCATTACCAGTAATATGTGCAGTAATCGTAACATTATCTAAATCATATAGCGGGTTATCACTTGATAGAGGTTCATTTTCAAAGACATCTAAATATGCATGTCTAATCAAATGATTTCGTAAAACTTCTATAATAAGTTCTTCTTTCACAATCGTACCTCTACCTATATTTATAAATAATGCTTCGTCTTTCATTTCCTCAAAATGGTGTTTTTTAAGTAGATGTATAGTTTCTTGGGTTTCTGGGAGTGAATTAACTATCACATCACCTTCCGCTAATACATCATCCATTTCTTCTATAGTATAAGTATTATCAAAGTAATCTTTCATATGTCCTGATTTACTTACACCGATAACTTTCATTCCAAATGCTTGAGCTAAATATGCAGTCTTTTGGGCAATTGCGCCAGTACCTAAAAATAGAAGTGTTTTACCGTTAACTCTCTCACCCGTTAGCTTTGAGTCATACTTATGTGCACGTTGATTTTCATAAGATGTTCTCATTTTCTTATAATCATCTAATATAAACGTCATTATAAATTCTGATAGTTGTTTTGCTTGGACACCTCTGCCATTTGTTAAAATAATGCCCCTATCATTAATATAATCTAGTGGGAGATTATTGACTCCAGTAGCATACCATGCAATCCATTTTAAGTTTTTACACTCTTCTAAAAATGCTTGATCTATATCGCCATCATAACCAATTAAAATATCTAGTGATTCTCTATCTTCAGTTGGAATAAATTGAGCTTTTTTATAAAATTTGAATTCCTGTTCAGGAAATTGTTTTATCAACTGTTCCTCTAAATCTTTTAATCTTCTTAGACTTACGATTTTCAATATACTCACTCCAAGATATTTTTTAATTCTTCTATTTGAGTTTTAACTTTAACTTTTTCAATTACGTCAATAATATACCCATTTTCATCGATTACAAATGTAGTTCTAACGATCCCCATACTCTCTTTACCAAAAGATTTTTTTAATTGATATACCCCCGCTTCATCAGCAAGTTTATAATCTTCATCTACAAGTAAGTCAAAGTTGAGTTGATGTTTTTCAATAAAGTTTTGATGTTTCTTTTTAGAATCTCCACTAATTCCATAAACATCTACATCTAAATCATTAAATTCAGATAAGTTATCTCTAAAGTCGCATGCTTCAGTTGTGCAAGTTGGTGTATTGTCTCTAGGATAAAAATATAATATTGCCTTACGCCCTTTTAATGTCTCATTTGTAACTACTGCTCCGTCTTGATTCTCCAATGAAAATGATGGAAACTTTTCGCCTTTGGTTAACATATGCTCACCCATTTCTTAATAATGTTGATTTTATGATACGATATTAAATGAAAATATTAAATTAAAAGAGGTTGATAGATATGAATTTTACTGAAAGCGAACGTCTTCAGAAACTCTCTAATGAATATATACTAGGTGGCGTTAATTCACCTTCTCGTTCATATAAAGCTGTAGGTGGTGGTGCACCTGTAATGATGAAGGAAGGTCATGGAGCTTATTTATATGATGTAGATGGTAATAAATTCATCGATTACTTACAGGCGTATGGTCCTATAATTACCGGACATGCGCATCCACATATTACAGAGGCAATTCAAGATCAAGCTGCCAAAGGAGTGTTATATGGTACTCCTACTGAACTTGAAATTGATTTTGCTAAGAAGTTAAGAGATGCCATTCCTTCATTAGAAAAGATCCGTTTTGTTAATTCAGGTACAGAAGCTGTTATGACAACAATTAGAGTGGCACGTGCCTATACTAAAAGAAATAAAATTATTAAATTTGCAGGATCTTATCATGGACATTCTGATTTAGTTTTAGTTGCTGCAGGGAGTGGCCCTTCACAATTAGGTTCTCCAGATTCTGCTGGGGTGCCTCAAAGTGTGGCACAAGAAGTGATTACTGTACCATTTAATGATATTGATTCATATAGAGAAGCAATTGATTATTGGGGCGATGAAATCGCAGGCGTACTCGTCGAACCCATTGTAGGTAACTTTGGTATGGTTATGCCTCAACCTGGATTTTTAGAAGAAGTTAATAAAATCTCACATGATAACGGAACTTTAGTCATTTATGATGAAGTTATTACAGCTTTCCGTTTTCATTATGGGGCAGCACAAGATTTATTAGGAGTAAAACCAGACTTAACTGCTTTTGGTAAAATAGTTGGCGGTGGTTTACCAATCGGTGGCTATGGTGGTCGACAAGACATCATGGAACATGTCGCTCCATTAGGTCCAGCATATCAAGCTGGTACAATGGCAGGTAATCCATTATCAATGAGAGCAGGAATTGCTTTACTAGAAGTTTTAGAACAAGATGGTGTTTATGAAAAGTTAGACAAATTAGGAAAACGTCTTGAGGATGGATTACTTAAGTTAATCGATAAACACAACATTACTGCTACGATAAATAGAATATATGGCTCTATGACGTTATATTTCACGGATGAAAAAATTACTCACTATGAACAAGTAGAAAATTCTGATGGCGAAGCTTTCGCGAAGTTCTTCAAGTTAATGTTAAATCAAGGTATCAATTTAGCACCATCTAAATTTGAAGCATGGTTCCTAACTACTGAGCATACCGAAGAAGATATTGATAAAACTATAGAAGCTGCTGACTATGCATTTAGCCAAATGAAAAATAATTAAGACTTAACCCCCTACCATTATAGGTGGGGGTATTTTTATTAGAAAAAGATTAACCAGCTAATAGGCAAATCTTTTTATGTATAAGCTTGAAAAATTTAGCGTCTCGGTGTATAACAATAATGAATGAGAGTATGTATTAATATATTTAAATCATAAATCAAAGGAGCGTTATATTTGAGACTAGGAGCTCGGATTTTCAAGACTGGTATAGCAATTATATTAGCTATGTCTATCGCTTCTTTACTTCCAGATAATATCGGCTTAAAGGCACTTGCTGGTGTCAGTGCTGTCGTAGCGATGCAACCAAGCGTTTATCGTTCAATTAAAACAGTATCTGAACAAGCGATTGGTAATATTATAGGTGCTCTACTCGCCGTTACTATGGTAACTATTTTTAGTGATAACTTCATAATAATGGGCGTAACGGTTATTTTGTTAATTGCGATTTTGTTTAAATTTAACCTAGCTCATGTTGCTACATTAGCAAGTGTGACGGCTTTAATCATTATGGGTCAACATACAGGTTCCTTCTATGTAGCAGCATTCTTCAGATTCGCTCTTGTTATGATAGGTGTTTTAAGTTCCTCAATAGTCAATTTAATCTTCTTACCTCCTAAATTTGAAACCAAAATCTATTATAATTCTGTAAATATTTCTTCAGATATTTTTGTATGGTTCAAACTTGTGCTTAATGATACTTCAGAATTTCATAATATTAAGCAGGATGGTGATCAACTTAATTCACGTATCAATAAATTAGAGCAAATCTACAATTATTATCATGAAGAGAAACCTTTGACTAAAAAACATATTTATCAGCAGAATAGAAAGAAGATATTATTTAAAGAAGTAGTAGGAACGACAAGACAGGCTTACGAAGTACTCAACCGTATGTCACGTTACCAAAATGACTTACATCAACTTAATAATCAACTATTATTACAAATTAAATTAGAACTTGATTCGTTAGTAGCAGTTCATGAACAAATCTATAAGAGCCTTTCTAAAAAAGCGAGATACGATGTTACAAAACTTGATTACGAAGTAGACAACCCACTAAAGAAAAACTTGATGGACGCATTTCAACAAGAGTTAATTCAAAATCCTTACCAAACGCAATACTCTTATGCAAATGTAATGCAAATTATAGCTGCTATTGAGGAATATAGATATCACTTAGAACATCTCGATAGAATTCGATTAAGCTTCTTTAAATATCATAATTCAGATTCAGACATCGACATTTCTGATGAGGACTTTGATTTGTAACTAAAAATGCACCACCTTTACTCACATTAATTATAGTAAAGGTGGTGCTTTATCATTTTTAAGATATTTAATTATTATTGATTCAAGCAGTTTATAAATTTTGAATACTATATAAATGTTCGTACGCACCTTGTTTCTGGATCAACTCTTGATGTGTACCTGTTTCAACAATCTGACCATTTTCCATAACCACTATTTTATCTGCATGCGTAATTGTAGACAGCCTATGAGCTACAATTAAAGTTGTTCTATCTTTACTTAATACATCCAACGCCTCTTGTATAATAGCTTCACTTTCTAAATCTAACGCACTGGTTGCTTCATCTAAAATAAGTATCGGTGGATTATTTAAGAATATACGTGCAATTGAAAGACGTTGCTTCTGTCCTCCAGAAAGTTTCACGCCTCGCTCTCCGACTTCAGTGTCATAGCCTTCAGGTAAATTCATAATAAAGTCATGCGCGTTTGCCATCTTGGCCGCTTCAACTATCTCGTCATCCGTTGCATCAGGTCTACCTAATAAAATATTTTCTTTCACAGTGTCTGAAAATAAAATATTATCTTGTTGAACGAGACCAATTTGATTTCTTAAACTACCTGTTAAGAAATCTTTCACATTATTGCCATCAACTAAAATTTCACCTGACGTAACGTCATAAAATCGTGGAATTAAACTAATTAAAGTTGATTTTCCACCACCACTCATACCAACAAAAGCTACAGTTTCGCCCTTATTAATTGTTAAATTAATATCATGCAAAACTTCTAATTCATTATCATTATATTTAAAGCTGACATTCTTCAAATCGATTTGCCCTTTTTTAATTTCAATAGGTTGCGCACCGATACCATTCTTAATGTCATAATCTTCATCCATAAGTTGGAAAACTCTGTCCATTGAAGCAAAGCTTTGGGTTAAAGTAGTAAATGAAGAAACAAGTCTTCTTAAAGGTCCAAATAATTGTTCTAAGTACCCTACAAATGCTGCAAGTGTACCTACAGTAATAGCACCATTAATAACTAAGTATGCGCCAACGCCTATTACAATAATTGGCCCTAAGTCTGTTACAGTGTTTATTGCTGCAAATGAATAGGCATTCCAACGTGTATGTTGAAAGGCGCGCTTTAAAAAATGACTATTACGGTGATCAAAATTTTGAGCTTCATTATCTTCTATTGCGAAACTTTTAATCACTGACATACCTTGAACTCGTTCATGCAAGAAACCTTGAACTTCAGCAAGTGCTTGAGAACGTACACGTGTCAATTGTCTCAATCTTCCGAAGAAGAAATAAACCGTTAAAATATAGAATGGGAAAATGAAAATAGCTGCAATAGTTAATTTAACATCTAAAAAGAACATAATAGATAAAGCGATGATAATAGTAACGCAGTCTAACCAAATATTCATTAACCCTGTAAGTATAAAGTCTTTTGTTTGTTCTACGTCATTAATAACGCGAGAAATCACCTGTCCAACTTGGTTATTTGCGTAGAAACGTGCACTTAAAGCTTGTAAATGATTATATAGTTGTTTACGGATATCATATAAAATTTTGTTACTTGTCCATTGAGCTAAATATTGTCTGATATATTCAATGGGCGGACGTACTATTACAAATATAAATAGAGCAATGCCAATTGCGATTGCAAGATGACTAAACTTTTCACTATTTGATAGTGAGTGGTTATTAATTACTCCATCTATAGCGTATTTAATCAATAGCGGTATTAACATAGGTATACCAAATTTAATAATACCCACGATAATAGTTGCAATAATACGATATCTATATGGTTTGACGAATTTTAAATATCGTTTAATCATGCGCTTTTACCCCCCGTGATAAACGCAATTTATTTTTTAAAAAATGAACAGAGGTTGAATACATTTCATTCGCTTACTTTATACTCATAAGCACTGTCATGATAATGTTTCAACCTCTGATATTAAAATACAATACGAGACTTCAATATAATGTTGTAAATCTTAAAGATGTTAAACTCATTGAACTACAAGATTGCAATACATTTAAATCATGATTCTTATAATCATTCGACACTTTTAATAATATAAAGCAAAGAATCATGTATTACATCTTTTTTGCTTAATAATCTCTAATCTTTTTATAACGCTCTTTCCACACTTTAATAAAATCTGGAGCGAACGGTCCTTTCTTCTGCTCAATCCATTGCTGTAAGATGTCGACATTTCTTCTCAAAATAACGTCAATATCATGAGGATAGTTCATTTGGTTCATATGTAGTTCATACTCATCTTCATCGAGTAAGTGATACTTACCATTAGGATAAACTTTAATATCTAAATCATAATCGATATATTTTAGCGCTTCTTCATCGGACACGAAAGGTGATGATAAATTACAGTAATAATAAATCCCATCTTCTCTAAACATACAAATAACATTAAACCAATACTCCGAATGAAAATAGACAATAGCTGGTTCTCTTGTAATCCATGTGCGTCCGTCACTTTCAGTTACTAACGTATGATCATTCCCACCTATAATCACATGGTCAGTCCCTTTTAGAATTGTCGTTTCAGACCAAACACGATGTATATTGCCATCATGTTTATAACTTTGAATTTTAATCGTTTCTCCTTCTTTAGGTATGGACTCTTTAACCATACTCCACACCACCTTTATTATTTTTAGCCATTTAGATTATATCATACTTTGATACACTTGCTTAATAAATAAAGGCACTATATTAACCGCTGTATTAAGCTCTTATCCAACAATAAAACGGTATATTTTGTCCATTGATACAGGAAATGTATGATTATCCCTGTTATCTAAATTAAACCAAATCATGTTTGAGGGGAGTTCATTCTCCGAGAGATTTATAGATGTAGGTACACTATAAACTTTAATATTCCAAGTCATATGGGTAAACTGATGACGTAATTCAAAGATGGGCTCTTCTAAAGTTTCGACTTTAACTCCTAATTCTTGAGTTAATAAATTATCAGCTACACTTGCTTCCCTCATAGGAAATTGCCACATTCCGTTCAACAATTTTTCTTGTCGTTTTTCAAGTAGATATTGTCCATTATTATTTCTAATAAGAAATACTTTTTGATTGATAGTTTTCTTTTTAATATTTTTAGTTTTAATTGGAAGATCTTCAGTCGTCCCTTCATGAAAAGCCTCACAATTATCTTGCACTGGGCAAAATAAACATAAAGGAGATTTCGGTGTACAAATGAGTGCACCTAATTCCATCATAGCTTGATTAAATGTCCCTGAATCTTCTTGAACATATGGATTTAACTCTTCCTCAAACGCTTTACGTGTCGATTGTAATTTCGTATCACGATAATCATTGTTCAATCGAGACCATACTCGGAAGACATTACCATCAACAGTTGCTAAAGGTTGGTTAAACGCTATACTCATCACTGCTGCTTGCGTATAAGGACCCACGCCTTTTAATTTTTTGAAAAGATCTGGATCAGACGGGACTTCTCCACCATATTGAGATTCAACTTCTTTAACAGCTGTATGAAAATTACGAGCTCGACTATAATAACCTAGGCCTTCCCAATATTTAAGCACTTCGTCCTCATGTGCTTCGCTTAAAGCTGCTATTGTAGGAAATCGATTAACAAACCTATGATAATAGTCAATAACCGTGTTAACTTGTGTCTGTTGCAACATTACTTCACTAAGCCATATGTAATATGGATTAGTTGTTTCTCGCCAAGGCATTTCACGCTGATTTTTGTTAAACCACTCCACAATTCTCTTTTTAAAAGATTCCTCTTGATACATGCCATTTGTCCTTTCTACTTTTTCGATTGTGATGCATCTCAAATAAATCTCCACTTTCAAAAGATTCGTCAATTGAAGTAAGTTGATTTTGTTATAGCGACTTTTAGATTATAATATATATTAAATAAAGATGAAAAGAGTGAGCATTTATGGATACAGCCACACATATAGTTATGGGTGTAGGTCTCACTGCATTAGCAACACAAGATCCCGTCATGGCAGGTTCATTTGCAGCAACTGCAACCACCCTTGTTGCTGGTTCATTAATACCTGACGGTGATACTGTTTTAAAACTAAAAGATAATGCGACCTATATTTCTCATCATAGAGGAATTACCCATTCCATACCTTTCACTATTTTATGGCCAATTTTGATAACCTTTTTAATATTCGTTATTTTTAACAACACTAATCCACTACATGTTTGGCTATGGGCTCAACTTGCAGTATTTTTACATGTGTTTGTGGATATATTTAATTCTTACGGTACCCAAGCACTTAGACCCATAACCAATAAGTGGATTCAGTTAAGTGTCATTAGTACATTTGACCCTATTATTTTCACTCTTTTATGTATTGGTGTATTACTTTGGGTTTTAGGCATACATCCGTATTTCGCATTCTTCCCTATCGTAGCAATACTAGTGATTTATTATGTAATACGTTTTATGATGCAATCATCTATTAAAAAAGAAGCGTTAACTCAAATTGAAAATTCTCATAATCCTGTAAAAGTGTTTGTAGCTCCGACAATGAAATTTCATGTTTGGCGTGTGGCAATTCAAACCGATAAACATGATTATGTTGGAACTGCTCGGTGGAAAGATGTAGAATTTACTGATAAGGTAAAACGTCAAGCTATGACGCCTGATTCGTTACTTTGGAAGGTTAAAGGTAATAAAGATATATTTACTTTTTTAAATTTTTCATCCATTTATCGTTGGCAAACCACACCTTTAGAAGATGGTACAACAGAAATTCGATTAATGGATTTAAGATACCTTAATAATGGACGTTATTCATTTGTTGCAATTGCACATTTAACTCACGACAATGAAATCGACCACTCTTACATCGGTTGGGTATTTAGCGAAGACAAACTACAACGCAAACTATTTTCACAATAACATATAAAGAAACCAAGGCACCCCTTTCTCCAATTAATGATAAGGGGTGCCTTGGTCTTTATCTAACTATATATCAATAACTAAATACAGTGCTATTCATTTTTACCAATCATTTCATTATCTTCATTAGCATTTTCATTATTGTTAAATACACCATCATGTTCTAATTTCTTGCCATTATCATCACTCAGATGTGTTAAATCATTTTCAAGGTGAGTGTCATTTAAACTATCATATTTATCAAAAGCGATATAGCGAACTAATGCATAGTTAATCACACACATTAATGCTAAAAAGAGAATAAAGTAAATATGATATGGAATGTTATTCATACTTACTGCACCGAATATAATAGACTGTGCACTACCATGAACAAGATAATAAACGGGATTTAACATTAAAATATGATCTACTATCGATAAGTGCGTTTTAGGAATGAATAAAATTGGAACTATAAAGAAACAAATCGCACTCATTATAAAATAAATTGTGTCGAAACGTTTGAGTATAAATTTCAATAAACCAAAAGTAACAGCAATAACACCGATAAATATACTAGTCATAATCAAATAATAAATTAGCGACAATAAAAATGTCTCAAAGTTAATTGGCTTCAAGAACGCAATAATTAAACCAAGAATAAACATGTCTACGAATGCCAATAGTGCAATTACTATAGTAGGCGTTACTGATGAAATATGGAATGATTTCATTACCATATAATCTTTTCTATAAAACTTATAACTTAAGTATACAGAAAGTACAATGTGACCAAATACAATTAACGATGTCACTCTAAATAACCATCTTCCTTGAGCGATATCCGTATTATGATTTATATCGAAAATGCCCTCTAAACCTAATACTAAGATAATCCCTATTACAAGGCTCATAGCAAACCATTTCCAAATTTTCTTCAACCTACGAACACAATAAGTGATAAGATGTGGCAAGTTTTTAAAGTATAGTATTATATTATCTATCATTTTCACACCTACAATTCAATATATATCCATTTGTCATCTTTCATATCAGCAATAAAATAGCCACTACCTGATTTCGTAATCCAAACATCTTTTTTAATGTTAAATTTTTTCTTTAAGTCAGTTTTATGTTCCATTGGAATTACAAAGCCTGTTAACGTATCATTGTCTCCAAAAATCATATTTAGTGGTTGTTGTGTAATAGGAACTACATAACGATTATCTTTTTCTGGGACCAATGTTTTAGTCACTTTGTTATGCTTTTGATGTAAATGACTATTGAAGTATTCATAATATGTACTATAGTTTGTTTTAATGTATGGCATTAACGTTTTAAAACTATGCGATTCATATAAACCTGCAGGATTAAAATTGAATAATTCATTTTTGCCTACTGTATATATTTTATGATCCATTTCTACTCTATATTTTTTACTATTTTCACCAGTAATCGTAGCCACGCCATATTTAGGTAGAGTCGAATCTTGTGTACCACTCAATGTGGTTGAACCATCTAAAGCAATACCGTAAGTGAGTTTATCTTCATATGGATCTTTATTTTGATTTTGAATTGAAGCTTGAGTGTAATTTTCAGAAACATGAACCCTTCCTAAATCATTGAAAAGCAATATGCCCATTAACGTAAGTCCGATTAAGAAACTTGCAAACAGAGTTAATATTCTCACTAAAAATACTGGTGGTTTAGCGTGATTATAGCGCTCTATTCTCTTAAAGTTATAAGTCATCTCAGGCATACGCGTACGACTCTTTTTCCAATCTAAATCAAAATTTTCCAGTTGCGATTTTGAATCTAAACTTTTGCGGTCTTTTTCATGTTCTTTAAAAATAGGTAAAACTTGATTAAGTGAGCCTTCCTTTCTAATTTGCCCGTGAGAAACCCACGTAATATAGTTAGTCGTTTCGCTAATTTTATCAATATCGTTATCTATTAAAACGAGTGTACTATTATTCTTTATGTAATCATCTGATAATTCAATCGCTCTTTTGAAAAACACATCATCTAAATGCGAGAGTACATGACTCAATATAATAATTTTGTTTTGACAAGAACGAGCGATACTGAGAAGTAATTGCGCATATTCAGCTTCTGTTAGATTAGAAATACTATTTTCACCTTGCTCAGCTAAATGAGCCCAGTGGATAATTTGTTCAGCCTTATGACTACTCGCTTTGTAGGGAAATAGTTGCACCATCTCGTCAACATATTCTTGTACAGATTGGTGTGCTACTTTCCGGTCTTCCATATCACCGTAAAACAGATTCTCTGTTCGGGAAACCTTACCTTTATCAGGCTTAACCGTTCCACTTAAGATTCTGCCTATTAGCGTTTTAGAAGAACCCGGCTCACCAATTATTCCTAATGATTCACCTTGATATATATGTAAAGAAATATTATTTAAATTAATATCTTCTGCACCATAACCAAAAGGTAGGTACCATTTCTTTGCTCGTTTATTCCTATAATAATGCGTTACTTTTAGTAACCTTAATACAATTGAACTTCCCATTGATTATACATCCTTCTAAATTTTTAATAATGCTAATGGTAGACCTTCTTCTGGTTCGCTACTTTTTATTCTGAAGCCCCAAGCAAAGACGCCTTTTAATCTCTCTACTTTAAAGTATTGTTCGCTGCCATCGTTCAATTTGTAAATTTTTCCAATTTCAACTTTATTACGATCAACCAGATAGCTTTCTGCAATGATGACTTTACTTTGGTACACATCGTATTCATTCATAATTCCATTCATTTCAGCTTTACGCATTTTCTCTTTGTATGTTTGAATTTCATGTCTTAATTCTTGTTCAGACATCTCACTCAATTTCTTCTGTACCATCTGTTATACCACTTTCTTCTAATTTTGATTTAATTTTATCATACTTATAACCTTTTCTCATAAGCGCTTCAATGGTTTTCATCATTAATTTTTGACCATCATATTTTTTACAATTTTTATTATAGACTTTCTCTAAATCACGTTGCAATAAATTATCTAAGGTCTCGTCATCTTGCGAAAAATTCAATTCATTCATCGTCGCTTGAATCGTCTCAAGGGTAAAACCTTTTTGCATTAAGGCTTGGGAAACCTTTTGTTTTACTTTAACCACAGGACCTTTTTTCGTTTTCATGACTTTGTTCCCCACTTTTATTACATCTTCAAGTGGTTGTTGTTCTTCATATAAAGCCGTATAATGATCGATAATCTTTGGCTCAATACCCAATTGATATAATTTCTGTTTATATATTTCAGGCCCTTTATCTGACGTTCGAATCATCGTATTTTTTAAACTTTCTGCATAATCTTCATGATCAATAAATTTTTCTCTATAACAATATTCTATTACCTGTTCGATTGCATTTTGTGAAACATCATTTTTTTCCAAATATTGACGTACTTCTTTTTCCGTGCGTTTTTTAAATGATAAATACTGAATCGCCATATTTACTCCACGACGATAGTGGTCATATTTTTGAATTTGTTCCATATCTTGAGGCTCTAACATTTGATCTTTCTTCAAATTGAATTTCACAAGCGTATCTATATCAATCCCCATTTCGAACTCTCCATCGAGATAAAGATTGAATCGCTCTTTATTCTTCTTTTGAACCTCAAGCTTCGTTATCTTTGGCATATCTCATCCCACCTTTTTCTGAAAATGGACACTATATCAATTAATATTATTATGGCACATTTGTTCCGAATTAAAAAATAAGATAACCATTCACAATAAACCTTTTGAAAATACAAAAAAGCGTCTACTTTCAACTTTTGAATGATGAAAGTAGACAACTTTATAAAAGATTAATTGCTTAATTGTGACATTGCTTCTTTATATTGCTCATCAGTAATAAAATCTTGTTGCTTCATTTTTTCCAAATTAGCTTTTACACGGTTCGTATAATTAGATGACATATTATTAACATCATACACACTCGGTGCATTGACTTTACTAGCTAATATAGCACTTTGCAATACAGTAATCTGTTGCATGCTTTGATTGTTTTTATTAACAGTTGTTCCAAAATAATGATTTGCAGCACCTTCAAGTGTATATTGGTCATCACCATAATAAATATTATTAACATAAAAACTTAAAATCTCATTTTTGTTATACTGCTGTTCAACCTTGTGGGCTACAAATAACTCTTTAATTTTTCTAGTGAAAGAGCGTTCATTATCATAATAATAATTTTTTACTACTTGTTGAGTAATCGTGCTACCTCCTTGTACATCACGATCACTAATTGTTGAAAACAATGCACGTGTAGTTCCTTTTAAATCAAATCCATGATGTTTATAAAAACGTTCATCTTCCATTGAAATAAAGGCACCTTTAACATAATTAGGCATGTTATCTGCAGAAACGAAATTACTTTTATTTTCAATTGATTTTAAATCATCCACGTTAGCTCTTGAAGATAAGACATACATTGCTCCCATGAATATTGCTACGAGTACAATGACTATAATTAGTATTTTCAATAAAATCTTATTACTTTTTTTCTTTTTCGGAGGTTTACCTACTGGTTGGTAATACGTATTATAATGAGGTCTACGTGATTCAGAACGTTGCTCATTATAAGAATCCGCATATTTTTCAGTTCTTTTCATGCGTTTACTCCTTTTCTCAAACTCACCCTCTTAAAGTGAGTGTACCAGTAGTTGTATGGTTTAGCTATAGCTTACATTAAAAATCAGTCCCGAGGTGTAGCAAGTTCTAAACAACATGGCATATCTATTTCTAAGACTTTTTTTAATTAAAAAAGCTATCGATAAAGAATGACTTTACCGATAGCTCATATAAAATCTTATACGATATTTATAAGAATAAGAATTAAGCTTCTAATTGTTTAACAATTTCTCTATTGAAATCATCTAAATCGTCAGGTGTACGACTTGTGACAATATTGTTATCAACTACAACTGATTCATCAACCACTTGAGCACCTGCGTTAGATAAGTCTTTACGTACATTTAAGACTCCAGTTAATGTACGACCATTTAAATCATCAGTATCAATTAATACTAATGGACCATGGCAAATTGCAAATGTTGGAACAACATTTTTAGTGAAGTATTTAGCAAATGTGCCGTAACGTCCTTCTGCATCTCCGCGTAAATGGTCAGGTGAGAAACCACCAGGGATTAATAATGCATCATAATCTTCAGGTTTAGCATCAGCAATACTTACTTGAACTGTAGCTTTCTCGCCATGTTTTCCTACAACTTCATGATTTGCAGTATCTCCAACAATTTCAGTTTCAAATCCTGCATTTTCTATAGCTTCTTTTGGACTAGTTAATTCAATATCTTCAAATTCATCTGCAAGAATGATTGCTACTTTTTTAGTCATAATTAATAATCACCTTTCTCTAATTAATTCTAGTGATTATATAGACAAGATCACTCAAGTTTAAACATTAAATTAGGATGCTAACTTATATTTAGAGGCTTCTTCATCTGAAAATGAGGTAAAAAAGCAAGTGTTGATTGCTCATCATAATCAAACACTTGCTAAATCCAACTCAATAATTAAATATGAGGCTTATTTTGAAACTTGTTTTACCTTCTCTTCTAATTGATCTAACAGACCAATCCACTCATCTATATCCTCTACACGTACTTCATCAGGGTTTACATGGTCAATGTCCTCAATAAATTTATTTAAACGTGTCTTAATTTGATCAATTGTTTGTTGTTCACTCATTAAAAATAAGCGCTCCTTTGTATAGATTTTTTTATGATAATCATATCCTAACATGAATTTGACAAAAAGCGATATAATCTTAATAATGTTTACTGTACTTTTTACATAATAAACAAAGTAGATGGAAAGTTTATATTTAGGAGTAATTATTAATGTTGATGACAAACAAAAAACCTATTTCTATCCAAAACGACCCATGGGAAGCTTACAATGATATTATAGATCATGGAAAGTTAACACTTAGTAACATCGAATTTACCACTACTAACCTTTGTAATATGCGTTGTAGCCATTGTGCAGTTGGTTATACACTTCAAACTAAAGATCCAGACCCCCTTCCAATGGATGTAATTTATCGTAGGCTTGATGAAATACCAAATTTAAGAACGATGTCTATTACTGGTGGAGAGCCAATGTTCTCTAAGAAATCAATTAAAAATGTGGTTAAACCTTTACTTAAATATGCATTTGATCGTGGAATTTATGTTCAAATGAATTCTAATTTAACATTACCTCAAGATAGATATCTTGAAATAGCTGAATATATCGATGTCATGCATATTTCTCATAACTGGGGTACAATTCAAGAATTTACTGATGTAGGCTTTGGGGCTATGAAGAAGCAACCACCATTAAAAGCTAAACTTAAATTATATGAACAAATGCTTGATAACTCTCGCACTTTATCTGAACAAGGAATGTTTGTTTCTGCTGAAACGATGCTTAATCAAAGTACGCTACCTTACTTAGACAAAATTCATAATGAAATCGTAAATGATATGAAATGTAGCCGTCATGAGGTTCATCCGATGTATCCTGCTGATTTTGCCAGTCAACTCAATGTACTTTCGTTAAAAGAAATGAAAGATGCTATTAACCACTTGCTTGATATTCGAGATGAAGATATATGGATGCTATTTGGAACTTTACCTATTTATCCATGTATCAATGATGAAAATGATCAAAAATTATTGCAAAGACTAAGAGATGCTAAAAACGTGACAATGAGAAACGATCCAGACGGCCGTAGTAGATTAAACGTTAACGTTTTTACTGGTAATGTAATTGTTACTGATTTCGGTGATGAAAACGGTACAATTTCAAATATACAGAAAGATAAATTAACAGACGTATTTGACCAGTGGTTAGATTCAGAATTAGCAAAATCACTCAACTGCCATTGTCCTGAATATCAATGCCTTGGGCCTAACGTATTAGTAAAAAATATGTATTATCCTAAAACCGACTTCAAACAAAAAGAAAAAGAAATGCATGCGCGTCACATTTTTTCTTAATAAATTCACATTATAGATGCTAAAAGCCAAAAGAAGATGAGTTCATCTTCTTTTGGCTTTATTAATATTATTTTTCAATATGTCTGACTTCAGATAAATATTCGATTGTTTTCTTACTTTCAGTGCGACGTTCTTTGCGTCTCTCTACGCGTTGTGGAGCACTTTCGTGGAACCATTTTTCTACATCTGTTTCAGGATATACGCCTGGTACATCTGTAGGTTTACCATCTTCATCAAGTGCAACAAATGTTAAAAAGCTTAATGCTGCTAAATGGCGCTCATTATTAAAAACATCATCAATGATGATTTGTACACAAATTTCCATAGAGCTTGTGCCAGCATAAGAAACCATTGCTTCATAAGACAAAATATCTCCAGTTTTGATAGGTCTCAAGAAGTCAACAGAATCAGTTGAAGCAGTAACGACTTGCGCTCCAGCATGTTTCATAGCAGTAATGGCAGCAATTTCATCAATATTTGCCATTAATGACCCACCAAACATCGTATGATGATGATTGGTATCTTGTGGAAACACTTGTCTATTTTTAATACATTTCGCTTCCGACATTGCTTTCATTTTACTATTCTCGTTAGACATATTTAATTTCTCCCCATATTGATATACCAGAAATAAGACTACTAGTAATTAATATCTTATTTTTTATATCTAAAACTTGTTAAAATCTACAATAATGTTACTTACTTTGCCCAATTTCCATTTTCAAAAACTAACTCTTTAGTACCATCATGTAAGATACCATAGATCGTTAAATCAGAACTACCTATCATAAAGTCCTCATGTACATTTGAATCGTTAAGACCTGCGGCTAACTTTTCTTCAGTAGACATTTCAGTTCCACCTTTGACGTTGAAACCATATGCAGATCCAATTGCTAAATGACAAGACGCATTTTCATCAAATAACGTGTTATAAAAAATGGTACGGCGATTTGAAATTGGTGAATCATCAGGTACTAATGCAACTTCTCCAAGTCTTCTAGAACCTTCGTCAGTCTCAATTAAGTCTTTGAGCACCGCTTCACCCTTTTCGGCTTTAACATCTATAATTTCACCATCTTTAAACGTTAAAGTGAAACCATCAATAATATTCCCATTATAACTTAATGGTAACTTGTTAGTAACATAACCGTTCACATTATTTCTGTCAGGTGCTGTGAACACTTCTTCTGTAGGAATATTTGCGATAAAAGGTTGGCCGTCACCGTTGACATAACTCGTTGCATCTTCCCATAAATGTCCTTCCGGTAAACCGACTGTGAGGTCTGTACCTTCAGAAATATAATGGAGTGCCTTATAATTTTTCTTTTGTAGTCTTTCGGCATGTACACTTAAAGATTTAACATGTTTGTCCCAATTTTGAATTGGGTCATTGCCATCTACACGTACAATATCAAACACTTCATCAATAAATTTTTCATAAGCTTTTTCTTCATCCATATCTGGGTAAACTCGGCGAGCCCAGTCTTTAGTAGGAAAGGCTGCCACAACCCATGGAAATTGATTCTTCTGACTCGCTTCCATATATGGTTTGAACCCTTTAGAATACTGAGCTTGAAAAGCTTTTAATTTATTGCCATCGATACCATTTAATAAGTCAGGATCTTCCGCGATGAGTGCTAAGTTAGCTGCTCCACGTTCAACATAATCCAGTCTTTCATCAACATCATACTGTTTTAAATCACTATTCTCAAAATACTCTACAGCTTCATGTTCAAATTTAAGTCTCTTCAGTTTTGAGTCTGAATATTTCACACGAACATCAGAGGCACCAGCTTTATAAGCCTCTTCAACTATTAAATGCGTTAAGTCTAACGCTTCAACTGATGAACGAATAAATACAGGTTGATTTTGTTGAACATTCATCCCTACTTTAACGAGTAATTCTGCATATTGTCTTAACTTTTCATTATAGTTATCCATAATGATTCCTCCCCTAATCTTGTCTAAGTTGTCCTAAATGATCTGCAATTGCTGTCACTTCACTTGGTGAAAATGAATCTTTAGACATTACAAATTCATGTATTTCTGTTATTTCTTCATGATTAGAAGACTGGAATTTATCTGGATCAAGTAAACCTTGATTTACAATATTTAATTTCTTTCTGATTTCTGCAATCATTTCTTCATTTGATAATGACACGTGATTCACCTCTTTTGTTCAATATTCTATCAAATTACCACACTTTATTAAACTTTAATAGAATTTGAGGTTAAGTACTTTCTTATTGTTTAAATACTCTTTAAAATGGGGATATAGTTACATAGTTTGGAGGAATATAAATGGTAGACGTAGCATTTGTATGTCTCGGTAATATTTGTCGTTCTCCAATGGCTGAAGCGATCATGAGACAAAGACTACAAGACAGAGGCATTTCAGGTATTACAGTTCACTCAAGAGGAACAGGTCGATGGAATCTCGGTGAACCACCTCACGAAGGTACTCAAGCGATATTGAAAGAACATCATATCCCCTTCGATAATATGATAAGTGAACTATTCGAACCAGATGATGATTTTGACTATATTATAGCAATGGACCAAAGTAACGTGGATAACATAAGACGAATTAATCCTCATATACGCGGACAATTGTTCAAATTGCTAGAATTTAGTAACATGGAAGAGAGTGATGTACCGGATCCATATTACACTAATAATTTTGAAGGTGTATTTGAAATGGTACAATCATCTTGTGACAACTTAATTGACTATATCGTCAAAGATGCAAATTTGAAAGAGGGGTAATCAACTATGGAAAATAAATTAATTCCTGGTATTTTAATCGGTGCTATTATCGGCGGTGCTGCAACATTAGCTGATAAATCAACACGTAATTCTTTAACTCAATCATTTAAAGACGTTAAAGAAGGTAATCGTTCACGCAAACCGTCTAAAATTAATAGCATTAAAGATGAAGTAATGTATTGGAAAGATACGATTGAAGAAATCCGTCGTAACAATCCTGAATTAGAGCGTTCTATTAAAGACGCTAAAGAAACTTTTGTTAATCGTAAAAACCAACGTTTAGGTAAATAATCGGTTAATGATGAAATTTTAAACTAAAACACTGTTAAAGTTAGAGTCTTACTCTACTTTTAACAGTGTTTTTTTATGAATTTTAATAATAAGTACAAGTACTTCAATGAGAAATAAATAATTCTACATATGTAGCTAGAGCATAAATTGCTTCATAGCTATTGTCATTCGATAAATTTTAAGCGAAAATGTTGAATAACAATAATATTTAGCTATAAATGTTAAGAATACTTTTAGTAAAAGTAAAGAAATTTTACATTTATTGTTTGATATCTATAGTAAATTGGGAATATATTTTCATACATTTCTCGAATTTATTAAGCAAAGGAGATAGTTATGTCAAAACAAGAAAAAACAACTTCAAAGTTCCTAAATTCGGCTAAGGAACATGAGGAACATGGGAAAGGAAAAAATGGTGAAAAAGATAAACAGATTAAAGTCGACCGTACATATATTGAACCTCAACAGTTTCAATCAAAATCACCTAAGAAAAAGAATCAAGTATTCTTTCTATCAAGGTTAAATAAACCTGCCAAATACACGAAAGATTCTAATTTCCTCAATTACTTAATTTATAGAATAGGAAAAGATGATGCTTCAGGACTAGCAGCGCAAATGACCTATCACTTCGTGTTGGCAATGTTCCCAATGCTCATTTTCTTACTGACTTTATTGGGACAGTTTATAACGATTAACACTGATCAGATTAATCAAAAGGTCAGCCAGTATGTACCTGACCAAAGTACCGCCGACGTAATCACAAAAATATTTAGTGGTATTTCTGATAGTGCTAATGGTGGCGTCCTATCAATTGGTTTAATCTTAGCCATTTGGTCAGCATCTAATGGAATGTCTGCGATTATTAATTCATTTAATGTCGCTTATGACGTTGAGGATTCTAGAAATGGCTTCGTACTTAAGATTCTAAGTGTGTTATATACACTAGTATTAGGTATTGTGTTCGTAGTGGCCATCGTGCTCATTACATTAGGCCCAGTAATAAGCAAGTTCTTATTTGGACCTTTAGGATTAGATAAACAAGTAGAATGGGTATTTGATTTAGTAAGAATCGTCTTACCTCTAATTATAATAATCATTTTATTCACTGTATTATATTCAGTGGCACCAAATGTGAAAACGAAATTACGCTCTGTACTTCCAGGTGCCCTATTTACATCAATCATTTGGTTAGTCGGTTCATTCTTATTTGGATGGTATATCTCAAACTTCGGTAATTATAATAAAACATACGGAAGTTTAGCTGGTATCATTATTTTATTCTTATGGTTATATATCACAAGCTTTATTATCATTATTGGTGCAGAAATTAATGCTATTATACACCAAAGAACAGTAATCAAAGGCCACACACCTGAAGAAGCAGCTCTTCATCACGATGATAACAACCAAAATCATTATAATGAAGACACAACATATGAATATAATAACAATACACCAGTGAATAAAGATGAAAATTATGACGTTGATAAAAATCCAAATAATGAACAACCTGAAGATCATGAAACATTTAAAGATAAAATTGTTGATAAATTTAAAAAAGATAACGACAATAGTGGTAAAAATTCATAAATAACGTTTTAAAAAAGGCGAAAGTCACAATTATTTAAGTGACTTTCGCCTTTTTCATTGTTAGTTATTGAATCAAATTATGTTGGAAAGCATAAATAACAGCTTGAGTTCTATCTTGAACTTCTAACTTACTCAATATATTACTTACGTGTGTTTTAACAGTTTTAATAGTGATATGAGAGGCGCTAGCAATTTCTTGGTTAGAGTAACCTTTGGCAATTAATAATAAAATTTCCATTTCACGCTCTGTAAGCATTTCATATAACTCAGCACGTTTTTTCATGCGGTTTCTCATTTTTACAAGTACTTCTGGTTCAAAAACAGATTCCCCTTGATATGTTTTACGTACCGCGTCAGCAATGTCACTCGCACTAGTCGTTTTTAAGATATAACTATCTACCCCAGCATCTAATGCTCGATAAACTTCTTTATCCTCGATAAAGCTTGTTAACATTACTACTCTTATGTGAGGTAAATCCTTTTTAATTTCAGTAGTAGCTTCTACACCATCCATATCATCCATAAGTAAATCCATTAAAATTAAATCTGGTTTCAACTCATGGGCTTTTTCGATAGCTTCTTTACCAGAAGCACCTTCTCCAACTACTTCAATATCCTGTTGTGTAGATAGATAGCTTGAAATACCAATTCTAACCATTTCATGGTCATCAACAAACAATACTTTAATCGCCATTTGATTCATCCTCCTTATTCAATGGTGCTTTAACTTCTATTCTCGTACCTGAATCCGGTAACGATACGATATGGAATGTGGCACCAATCTCTAAAGCACGTTCTCTCATATTTTTTAATCCATAACTCTGTTCAAATTTTTCATCTACATTAAAACCTTTACCATTATCTTGAATTCTAAGTAGTAAATAATCTTCTTTATTAAATAATTCAACTGTTACCTTAGAACCATTAGAGTGTCGTAATGTATTAGAAATAGCCTCTTGGGTGATTCTAAACAAATGATCTTCTATCCCTTTTGGTACTTTGAAATCTTGAATTTCATGAACAACTTTCATAGGGACTTTCTTTTGAAGATCAATGACTAAATCTTTAATACCCTCTCCTAATGATTTGTCTTTCAAACCAATAGGTCTTAGATGTAATAATAATGCTCTCATTTCGAGCTGAGAGTCTTGAACCATCTTCTCTAGTACAGGTATTTGTTGGTCTAAAGGTGGTTCTAATTTTGACTCTTTAATCGCTGACAACATCATACTTGCTGCAAATAGTTGCTGACTAACTGAGTCATGTAGTTCTCTTGCTAAACGTTGACGTTCGTCTTCAATAATTTTCTTCACTTTTACATCATTCATATTATAATTTTCATTGGTCATATTCTGCGTTTTCATTCTCAATCGGTGTAATTCTTGATTTAAAGGAACTAAAGTATGGTAAATTTCTAACGTTTCACTGTATAACTCTAGGTTTTGATCATTTATGCCTACTGTTTCACCTTCAATAGACCTTTCAATTTGTGACTTAAGCCAATCATTTTGTTGATTGATTTTATACGCTAACACAGAGCCAACGATAATACATAGTAAGATGATTAATATATTTAGGAATAAAAATACTGGTATTCCAAAAATTTGGGTGTAAAACATCCCTTGAAAATAAATAATATTGACGAACACCTTATCAATGAATAAAAAAGCAGTTAGCATGCTATATACAAGTATTAGCATTGAACCAATTGCTCTCAAGTAGTGATTCATCTATAAATCACCTCAACGTCTCCTATGAACGTTGAAACGTAAACATTGACAGTATAGTTGTCTTCTTTAGTTTTTTCTTCAACTTGAATATGGTTATTTTCAATTTTGTATGATTGTTGTTCTAAATAAGCAGTACCATAGAATGCAGCCGCATGTAGATTAATATTATAGTTTAGTGGAACAATCACTTGGACCTTGCCAAGAATATGACGTACTACAATCGTATTCGTTTCTTTAATATTAGCTGCTTTTGTCATATCAATATGAATATCACCGATGCCATGTTGAATCTGTACATCTTCCCACTTATAAACATAAACTGGTGTACGTTGTTCCCCGAACCACTTTTGTTTAATAAATATAGGTGACGTTACCTCTTCATCAGTTGCAATAACTTTTAATGGCTTAAATTTATAAATTAAGTAACGAATGATAAGTACCACTAAGAAAATAAAAAGAATAATAATTGTGTACTTATTAGACAATAGAGTAAACGCAATAAGCAATGCCCCTATCCAGAAGGACAACAAACCTCTTACTTTATGAAAATAGACATATCCTACATACACGAGCACACATCCTAATAATAAGACGAGAAGAAAGCCAATTTTTTCAAAAAATATATAATAAAAATTGGCGATAATCATTAAAGCTGTAAAAATTATCAACATTTCAGTTGATATATATTTGTGCGTCATGTTTCGCCACCTTTCTATGCTACAGCACTCATATGATAAATTAAGTTACACTCATTTTCTGTAGTGATTTTCTCTTTAGATTGTAAATGTAAATCTGCTTCAATTCTTGCATAATAAGCTTCAATATCATCTAACTTTGTTTTAATTTTTTCAATTTCTACATCATGAATTTCCTCTGCACAATAAATGTCATGATTATTGACGATATCGATATATTTATTTTCCAATGAGAGGGTGAGACTGTCAATTAACTTCTTTAATTGAACTCTTTTCTCACTTAAATAATTGATATAACTCTCGATACTTTTTAATTTTTTATCCAGTATCATTTTGTATTCATCAATACTATTTTTAATTGTTGATTTGAGAAATTGTTGTAAATATAAATCCATATAATTCATAGTACCACCTCGTCATTAATTAAACCTAAGTATAAAACAATTCCGAAACCTAACGTAATAGGCTCCGGAACCATATTGAATTCATACTTTAGTCCGACGAGTGGTAAAGAACTCTCCGCAAGATATTAAATGTATTTTAAATTCCTAGTCATCGATTTTAGTAGTTAATAATGGACCGTCTTTAGTAACAATTACTGTATGCTCAATCTGAGCCACAAAGCTCTTATCTTTAGTTTCAAATGCCCACTCGTTCTTTCCTTCAGTGACAAATGTAGCTCGTGATGAAATGAAAGGTTCTACTGCAATAACAAGACCTTCTTTTAATAGAGTTTTGTCTTTTGGATCATAATAATTCATTACATGACTAGGTGCTTCATGTAACGATTGACCCACACCATGACCAGTTAAGTTTTTAATTACTGTTAAATCGTTTTGACGTGCTGTAGCGTGAACCGCCTTACCAATATTACTTAATTTGGCACCAGGTTTTACTTTCGTCATGGCATTTTCAAAAGCCATTGTTGCTACATCACATACTTTTTGTTTAAGAGGATTATCTGCTTCTCCCACTACAAATGAGATGCCTGTATCAGCATAGTAACCATCTTTTAACGCTGATACATCGATATTGACTAAGTCTCCCTCACGAATAATACGTTTACCGGGAATACCATGGGCTACCTCTTCATTTACACTAATACATGTTTGCCCAGGAAAGTTTTCATCATGAATTGGGGCCGAAATTGCACCATGCTCCTCAAACAAATCTTTAGCAATATTATCTAACTCTCGTGTAGTCACACCAGGTTTAGTTGCTGCTTGCATTGTGTCTCTGACCTTAGCACAAATGTATCCTATTTCTTTTAATGCTTGTAATTCTTCATCAGTTTTAACAATCATTTTATCCCGTTCCTTTTTAAATTTTATTTCATCTTATTATAGCAAATTTTTTTTGATATACTAAACTTGAATGGTACATAATTAGATTTATATGAAATATTTTTAGAGAAAGAGAATTTGTATAAAGTATATGCTTTTCGAATTCCCTTTTCCTACTAAGGGGTCAGATAGCTATGAATGTAAAATGGTATAGACATATAATTGGAGCTAGAACGCTTAAAACAGGACTTGCAACTTTTTTAACATCATTATTTTGTATGTTGCTTCATCTCACTCCAATATTCGCTATTTTAACAGCAATTGTAACTATTGAACCTACAGCAAAGGCATCAATTAAGAAAGGCTATAAACGTTTACCCGCGACAGTTATAGGTGCTTTATTTGCTGTAGTATTCACCTATATATTTGGAGATCAATCACCATTAAGTTATGCACTTGCTGCAACGTTTACCATTTTAGTTTGTACGAAATTCAATTTACAAGTTGGTACTACTGTTGCAGTACTCACTTCAGTAGCAATGATTCCTGGTATTCATGAAGCGTATTATTTTAATTTCTTTTCAAGATTATTAACCGCTCTTATTGGACTTGTCACAGCAGGATTAGTTAACTTTATCATTCTGCCCCCTAAATATTATCAACAACTTGAAGACCAACTATCAATGTCTGAGAAAAAAATGTACGACTTATTTTATAACCGTTGCCAAGAGTTATTATTAGGAAAGTTTAGTTCTGAGAAAAGTAATAGACAACTTTCAAAATTAAACATTATTGCTCAAAAGATTGAGACTTTAACGAGTTATCAAAGAGATGAACTTCATTATCATAAAAATAAAGAAGATGATTGGAAATTACTAAATAAAATAACCAATCGCGCGTATAATAATCGTTTGTTTATCTCTCATCTATCCAATATCATTTATCTACCTAAAAATACTCATATTGCTTTCGCTCCAGAAGAAAAGATGGCGATAATAAATATTAGTAATAGTATTAGTGAAATAATAAGTCATGGAGGTTTTAAACGGCACAAGAAATCAGCTTCGACGTTAAAAACCTCTGTGAAGCGTTTAGAAGAATTTGACCAAAATCAAATGAAGAGCCACCTTATTTATGAGATACTGTTAATTTATAAAATTTTAGATTCTCGCTATGCTAAATAATTAATACAACAGTAAATACCTCAGAATGGTTACTTAATCATAACCGTTCTGAGGTATCTTTATTCTAAACTTTAAAATTATTCTGTTTCACCTTGACCAATTGTCACTGAAGTAACATAACCGTTCTCTACTTTAAATTGTAATTTGATTTTATCGCCATGGTATACATATACACCATCATTAGAATCTGTACTTGAGTGTGGTAAATGATTTAATTCATCATTTGGATAAACATCTTTCATTTGATCTAAAGACAATGATTGATCTGTTACTTTAAATCTGATACTTGTAGCCGTATCCTCACCTGTTGTTCTAATTTCTTGATCATACACATGCTTGTATTCAATATTATCTTCATTATCTTGTTCAATCTTATAACCATTAAAATTTAACTGCCCATTATCCAAAGCATTAACAAAACTTTTAGTTGCAAGATAAGAAGCATTTTGACCGGCATTACCATTATGTACGTATTCATCTTGATTTAATGATGATTGATGATTATAACTCGATAAGTGATTGTCCCCATTAACCATTTGTTCAGCGTGTGCAACTTGCGAAAGTGAAAAAGCAATCGATGATGCTGCAAGAGTTAAACCCATCATTTTAAAACCTTTCATTTTCTCACTCCTATAAATTGTATAAAGTAAAGTTCTCTTGTACACGCTTAGTATATCAACTATAAAACAATATCAAACCTATATTTCTTATCTTCACACTTCTATCACTTTACTGTCCTAAAATAAAATTTTAAAGACGTTCAAGCAACCTAAGTGTTGAAAATAAAAAAGAGCTAGAGAATAGCTGCTTTAGCTATTATTCTAACTCTAAATTATAATTACAATTATTTAATTCTTGCTGTTCTTAGCTCGGTTAATTAATACTTGTTTAGCTGCTTCTTCTTCAGTATTGTCTAATTCTTTAGGTTCAAATGGAATGCCTTTACGTTCACACGCTTTTTCAAGTAAATAATCTGTCATTTCATGATTTTTAGGTAATACTGGACCGTGTAAATAAGAACCTAAAAGATTTTTGTAATGAATTCCTTCTTTACGATCAGTATCATTATTACCATAACCGTGAGTCACTTGTCCAAGTGTACCAAAGTTATGATATGTTCTACCGCCATGATTTTCAAAACCAACAATGGTTCCAAATGTATCACTTTCAATCACAATATCACCTGTTAAACGGTCAGTTCGTGACTCAGTATAGAAATCAAGAACTCCTAATCCCTCAAGTTCTGTTCCATCAGGAGTAATATACTTCGTTCCTAAGAATTGGTAACCACCACAAATTGTTAGGCCTGGCATGCCATCTTCAATTGCTTCTTTAAGTGAGGTTTTAATTTTACTGAGTTCTTTAGTTGCAAGAGCTTGCTCTCGATCACTTCCGCCACCAATGAAGAATATGTCGCAATTATCGAATGTTACACCATCTGTTTCATTAATTTCTAAAACATTTAATTTGATATTTCTCTTTTTAGCACGTTGTTTTAGTGCGATGATATTCCCAATGTCACTGTATAAATTTAATTTATCAGACATAAAATGATATACCGTTAGTTCATTCATTTACGACTGACCTCCTTCAAATGAGCGATTTAATTGCTCTAGCATCGGCGCTAAAGAAGTATAATTTGGAATAGCTACCGTAAATGATGTATAGTTCATTGTTTTAGCCGTAGCTTTATAGATATCATTCTCAACAATTATAGGAACATCCACTTCAGCAAGTTTTAAACGTAGTTGTAGTTCTTCAGCACGTGTACCAGTAACAATGATAGCTTCAATATCTTGATTGCTTAACTTCTCAAAGTCAGCATCGTAAATCCATGATGTATCACGGCCATCCGCAGCATTATCGTTCAAGCTAATCACATAAACTTTCTTACCTTCAAGCTGTTCACCAACTGATAAGCTAGCATTCATTCCTGCAGGGTTCTTAGCAAGATTTATCATTGCTTCTTTATTCCCTTTAGAAAAATATTGCATACGGCCATTGTCAGAAGTATATGTTTCAAAACCTTTTTGAATTGATTCGTCATTAAGTCCCAATTCTCTTAAAACTGAATATGCCGCTAAAGCGTTAAATGCATTGAAGTCACCCGCAATTTTCATATTAAAAGTAAAATGATTAATCGTCATATTGATAAATGGTGAAACTTCAAAATTTGAAACTTCATATGTAGGTTCTTCACGTTTAAATCCACATTCACAATGATAATGACCAATTTGATTATAATGAATATAATCATACTGTAATAATCGTCCACAATTTGGGCAATATTTACTTTCGTTCATGGTGCTTTGTTCAAATTCATGTGCATGTGCTTTCATACCATAATATACTAGAGAATCACTTGCGATTTTCAATCGACTTACGAATGGATCATCAGCGTTTAATAATAATTTAATACCTTTATTGCTTATTGATTTCGCTATATTATTTACCATAATATCTATTTCGCCAAATCTATCCATTTGGTCTCTGAAAAAGTTTGTAAATACCATCATTGATGGCGTAACCTCTTTAAGAACTCGAGGTATTGAGCCCTCATCAATCTCAATGATAGCAATTTTAGTGTCTTTTGAAATTTGCATAATGAATGCAGACGTAATCCCTGCAGCCATATTTGCACCTTCATTATTATGAATAATTTTAATTTGATTTTCTTTTAAAGTATGCCCTATTAAGTTAGATGTTGTTGTTTTACCATTAGTACCACTAATAAATACGATATCATCAACTTGTTCAGACAATTTTCTTAATATATTTTGATCCACACGTCTTGCGATTTGCCCTGGCAAGTCTGTTCCCTTCTTACCAACAGCTCTGCTTGCCTTACGAGCTAACTTAGCCATGTGAGTTGCAGTCCATTGTCTCATGCGTTTCCTCCTCTTAATTCCACTCGCATAATTATAACATGTAAAGGGTATAACAAAAAAGATTCTCAATTCGAAAAGAATGGCCGTTTTGCAGATTAGAATAATTTTAATCTGTAAATGAGAATGGTTATCTCTATATTAGAATAATTATTATTTACTATTGAGAAAAGGTTTGTTATACTCATATATGTAATTAATTAATTCAATTTTTATAAGAGGTGAATGAGATGTTAAGTAAAGAATTACTTGAAGCATTAAACGAACAAATGAACCACGAATATTTCTCTGCTCATGCTTATATGGCAATGGCAGCTTATTGCGATAAAGAATCTTATGAAGGTTTTGCTAACTTCTACATTGAACAAGCTAAAGAAGAACGATTCCACGGTAAAAAAATCTATGATTATATTAACGATCGCGGTGAACATGCAGTTTTTGATACAATTAAAGCTCCTAAAGTAGAATTCTCATCTATTTTAGAAACATTTAAAGATGGTTTAGAACAAGAAAGAGATGTTACTAAACGTTTCTATAACCTATCTGATTTAGCGCATAAAGATAAAGACTATGCTACAATTTCATTCTTAAATTGGTTCTTAGATGAACAAGTTGAAGAAGAATCAACATTCGAAACACACATTGATTACTTAACTCGTATCGGTGACGATTGCAATACATTATACTTATATGAGAAAGAACTTGCTAATCGCTCTTTTGACGAAGAATAATTCGTAACTCTTGTCTTAAATTCAACAAGATATGATAACTATGACATTAACCTTAGTTATTAACATATCCTTATAGCCCAATCATGTGATTCATTAAAACGCATGGTTGGGCTAATTTTATATATATTATTTAAGAAAACATCTATAGAACTTACAAGAACTTACAAATTTTAACTAATGAAATTAGAGTTAGTTTATAAAAGTAGAGCAAATTAAAACCACTTTACTAGGAAAGTAAAAAGAAGTGTTATAAAATATATAATTAAAGAATTTATATTAATTGAAAATGATACAGGAAGGAAAATATGAATGGCTGATAATGCTTTTGTAGCGTTAGACTTTGAAACCGCAAATGGTAAGCGTACGAGTATTTGTTCAGTTGGTATGGTTAAAGTCATCAATAATCAAATTACTGAATCATTCTACACACTAGTAAACCCCTTTGATTACTTTACTGAAACAAATATAAATGTTCATGGTATTAGACCTGAGGACGTTGAAGATGCACCAAGTTTTGAATATGTTTACCCTTATATGCTTAAATTCATAAATGAATTACCTGTTGTTGCACACAACGCGGCTTTTGATATGAATGTCTTACATCAGAGTTTAAAAAGCTTAAATATTGAAACACCTTCGATGACTTATTTTTGTTCATATCAGCTAGCCAAACGAACAATTGATGCTTACAGGTATGGTCTTAAGCATTTGATGAATCATTATCAATTAGATTTCCACGGTCATCATGACGCACTCAATGATGCTAAAGCGTGTGCAATGATTACATTTAGGTTACTCAAACACTATGATGATTTACCAAGTATGCTTTCAATCTACGGTAAGAATCTTAAAGATAAAGGCTGATTGTACACTATAACTAAGTGAACATCAGCCTATTTTTATATAAAATCATATATTGTCATATTTCGATAACTTGATTGCTCTAAATTTCCCACTGTTACGCCTATAAGTCGAATAGGTATATCAGGATCTTTTAAATCATTATAGAGTGTATAAGCTATATTATAAATGTCGTTTTCTGATTGAACAGAATCTCTTAAACTTGTTTGTTTCGATAACGTCTCATATTTAAAGGTTTTAATTTTTACTGTTACTGTTTTACCGGATTTCTGTAATTTGTTTAATCTTTCTGCAGTTTTACCAGAAAGTTCCCATACTTTCCTCAAAATTTCATCGTCATCATTTACATCAGTTGAAAAGGTGCGCTCAGTTCCTACTGATTTTCTCACTCGGGTAGCTTTCACTTCATTGTTATCAATACCTCTAGCTTTATTATATAAACCGCGGCCTCTTTTCCCGAATAGACGAATTAGTTCAAATTCATCTTTGTCGTACAAATCTTGCCCAGTGTAGATGCCATTATTATGCATAACTTTCTTTGAAGCTTTCCCAACTCCAGGAAATTCACCTATGTCTAAATTCATTAATATCTCATGTACATTTTGATAGTCTATAACGGTCATACCATTTGGTTTATTCATTCCACTCGCTAATTTAGCTAAAAATTTATTATATGATACACCAGCTGAAGCAGTTAATTGCGTTTGTTCGTAGATATCACGTCGAATATAGTTCGCAATTCTAGACGCGGGCATATCTGGTCGAACGAGATGTGTGATATCTAAATATGCTTCATCTAATGACATAGGTTCTACAATTTCTGTGTAACTTCGAAAGATATCCATAATCTGTTGTGAAACTTCTCTATATGCACCAAAACGACTAGTTACGTAATATCCATTTGGGCAAAGTTTATGAGCTTGAGACATTGGCATTGCTGAATGCACACCATATTTCCTTGCTTCATAAGATGCAGTTGATACTACGCCACGATGACTCGCTTTACCCCCTACAATGACTGGTTTGCCTTTAAGTTGAGGATTATCTCGCATTTCTACTTGCGCAAAGAAATAATCCATATCAATGTGAATAATCCTTCTCTCTGCCAAAGTCTCACCTCACTTTCCATTTTTTAAAATAGCTTGATATTATTATACGCTTTAAATAAATATTTTACATGTATTGTGCACACTTTAAAATGTATGCTTTAGAATGGTTTCAATAATAAAAACCACTTGCTCGTCTATTTGAACAAGTGGTTAATCTATTATTCATGATTTGCTTGGGTTGGTTTACTTTGATATAAGTATAATCCTTCATCATATTTTTGAACGTATTTAAATTTACTAGTAAATGCAAGTGCTACTAGAAATACATCTATCATACAGTAACTCATATGTATACTAAACATGAAAATGAGTGATGAGTAAGAATACATTTGAATAAGTATAAGTAATGTTAAACTAATCATCACAAGTGGCGCTAACATAATTGTTGTAAATTGCCATCTATTAAAACATGTATTGGAGAATTGCATGATGATGGATCGTTTATTGTATTTAATTGAAGGTTTTTCACCTTTTGAAAATAGTATAAATAGTAATCTGTGAATAAGCTCATGAACAATTAATAATATAATAAAACCTATGAATCCATAGAACAGGTTCATCACTATATTTTGTTCAATCAGATGAGTCACTTTATAAGCCCATTTATAAGTAAATAATACGACAAATAATCCAAATACAATTTGCAATAAAATAAATCGCTGAAGTTGAAATTTATTCTCTGATAAATCTATTTTATGCACAACCAACCCTCCAATTCGCTATTTTTCAACCATAGTATACATCTTTTAATTTGGTTAAAAAAGACTCTTTTCAAGAAAGTAAGTTGCTTGTAATAATACCTTAACATTCAATACACATTTGCAATTAATTGTATTCTATCTTTGAGATTTTTTAATTCTCTTTGCGTTCAAATAAGGCCACAGTTTCTATATGTGTTGTTTGTGGGAACATATCCACTGGAGTTATTTCAACTAAATGATAATTATCTGATAATAATTGCGCATCTCTTTGTTGAGTAGATGGATTACAGGAAATATATACAATGCGTTTGGGATTTAATTTGAGCAACGTTTTAATAAACGTCTCATCGCAACCTTTTCTTGGTGGATCAACCATCACTACGTCAGGTTTTATTCCTTGTGCTTTCCATTCTAAAATAACATCTTCAGCTTTCCCACATTCAAAAGTCGTATTGTTTAATTGGTTTTTAGTCGCATTCTCCTGTGCGTCTTTAATAGCAGATGGTACTACTTCAACACCATAAACATGCTTAGCTTGAGGAGCCATATACAAACCTATTGTACCAATACCGCAATAAGTGTCTAATACAATTTCCTCTCCTGTTAATTGAGCATAATCAATCGCTTTTTGATAGAGTTTCTCAGTCTGGGCAGAATTTATTTGATAGAAGGATTGATCTGATATATTAAATGTAACCTCACTTAACTCATCAACAATTTTATCTTTACCATACAACGTTACAGATTGAGGTCCCATAATGACATTTGAATGCGTATCATTAATATTTTGTTTAATGCTTGTTATATTTGGAAATTCTGAGATAAGTTTTTGCACTAATACGTTCGCATTTTTAAATTTCTTACCATTTGTAACAAAGATGACCATTATTTCATCAGTATGATACCCCGTTCTAATGACTAAGTGCCTCATTAAACCTCTTTTATTTTTTTCATCATAGATACTCATATTAAGTTCATTAAACCAATGTTTTACATAGTTCATAATATTTTGGTGTTGTTCATCTTGAATTAGACAACTATCCATATCGATAATGTCATGACTTCGTTGTCTATAGAATCCCATGATAGCTTTATTATCTTTATCTTTCCCTACTGGAATCTGAGATTTATTACGGTATCTCCATGGTTGTTCCATTCCTAACGTAGGCTGAATCGGTGTATCTTCGAAAGGACCTTTACGATGAAATAGATTAACAACTTGTTCTTTTTTCATATTTAATTGAGCTTGATAAGTCATATGTTGCAACTGACATCCACCACATTTGTAATAATATACGCAAGGAGGCTCAACTCTATCTTTACTTTTATTTTTTACTTCAAGAAGTTTACCAATTGCAAAATTCTTTTTCACTTTAATCAATTTGTATTCTATCTCTTCTTCTATAAGAGCATTAGGCACAAACACTGGATAACGATCAATTTTTACAACGCCATGCCCTTCATGCCTTAAATCGATAACTTTTCCAGTATGCACCTCATTCTTTTTTAATGTTTCCAAAATATTTCCCCCACATACAAAAAGGTTAGGATATCAATTCTGGGTCTCCTAACCTTCTTATTAATATTCTAATTGCTCAGTTATAGTTTACTGCTTTTCAGTGGTAATATCAGGTGTTGAACCATTATCTAATAATTCTTCATTAAAGACATCTTTAGGCGTAAATACTTCAATATGACGTTCTAAATTTAAGAAATTCGCTGGCAATTTACCACCATATTCACCATCAACATTTAATTGCATTTCGGTATATGATGAAATATTAATTGACTTAGCTTTTTCATAAATTACTTTAGGATGTTTTGTATGTTCACCACGGGAAGCTAAAGTCATGATATGTCCTAGCTCAGCTAAATTGGCTTTTTCCACAATAATTAAAGTGAAATATCCATCGTCTAATTTTGCATCAGGTACTAACTTTTCAAATCCTGCCATAGAATTCGTCAGACCAAGTAAGAAGAGCAATGCTTCCCCTTGGAATACCTTATTATCATATTCAATACGAATATCTACAGCCTTCATTTGTGGTAACATTTCAAACCCTTTAATGTAATATGCAAAAGGTCCAACAATAGATTTAAGTTTACTTGGCGTCTCATAAGAGACTTGAGTGAGTCTACCTCCTGCTGCCAAATTAATAAAGTAACGGTTATTCATCTTACCGATATCTACTTTAGTAGTATGACCCTCTATGATAATATCAACAGCACCCATAATATCATTTGGTAAATGTAATGCACGCCCAAAGTCATTGACAGTGCCCATTGGAATGATTCCTAATTTAGGACGATTTGGTTGCTCAGCGATACCATTAACAACTTCATTTAAAGTACCATCACCACCTGCTACAATTAACAAATCATAATGACTACTCAATGCTCTTTCCGCTTCTATTGTTGCGTCGCCAGCTTTCTCAGTAGCAAACGCACTTGTTTCATAGCCAGCTTTCTCTAATTTAATTAATACATCTGGTAATACGCGTTTAAATAGTTCTTTCCCTGATGTCGGGTTATATATAATTCTTGCACGTTTTCTCATAGTTAATCCCTCGACTTCATATACTCATACATTATATTAAATGATTTAAACATCAGTTAAAAGTATTTATTACTAATTCTCTCAACTTATCGACAATATTAATTTTAGAGAGGCTCAAAATGATTTTATTTTTAAGAATTTTAACATCAAAGATGTTTATTTGGATCTTTTAATCTAAAAAAGCTTCTATCACATGTTTGTTGACATGTAATAGAAGCTTTGAAAATGATATGTGACGGATTAGCGTTTATCTAATTCTTGTTTTAATAAACCATTAACTTTTTGAGGGTTAGCTTGGCCTTTTGAAGCTTTCATAATTTGTCCAACTAAGAAGCCCATAGCTTTGCCTTTACCGTTTTTATAGTCTTCTACAGATTGAGGATTATTATCTAAAGCTTCATTAACGAATTTTAATAACGTCGCTTCATCTGAAATTTGTACTAAACCTTTATCTTCCATAATTTGTTTAGCATCTCCACCATTTTCTGCAAGTTCTGGGAAGACTTTTTTAGCAATTTTACTACTCATAGTACCGTCTTCAATCAATTTGATCATTCCTGCAAGATTTTCAGGTGTCAATTGTGTATCTTGTAATTCGACTTGATTTTTATTTAAATATTCATTTACGCCACCCATTAACCAGTTAGACGTTAACTTAACATCAGCACCATGTTCGATGGCACCTTCAAAGAAATCTGACATTTCTTTGGTAAGTGTTAAGACATGTGCATCGTATTCAGGTAAACCTAAATCATTCACATATTTAGCTTTACGCTCATCTGGCAACTCAGGAATCGTTTGACGTACACGTTCTTTCCATTCTTCATCAACATATAAAGGTACAATATCTGGCTCTGGGAAATAACGATAATCATCAGAACCTTCTTTAACACGCATTAAAATAGTTTTACCAGTTGATTCATCAAAGCGACGTGTTTCTTGCCCAATTTCGCCACCATTGAGTAATTCTTCTTCTTGGCGTTTTTCTTCATATTCTAAACCTTTTCTTACATAGTTAAATGAGTTAAGGTTTTTCAATTCAGTTTTGGTACCAAATTCTTCTTGTCCATAAGGGCGTAATGAAATATTAGCATCACAACGTAGTGAACCTTCTTCCATCTTACAATCAGAAACACCTGTATATTGAATAATTGAACGTAACTTTTCTAAATAAGCATAAGCTTCTTGAGGTGAACGAATGTCAGGTTCAGAAACAATTTCAATTAGAGGCGTACCTTGACGATTTAAGTCAACTAGAGAATAACCATCTTTATGTGTTGATTTACCCGCATCTTCTTCCATGTGAAGACGTGTAATACCAATACGTTTAGTTTCTCCATCTACTTCAATATCAATATAACCATTTTCACCAATTGGTTCATCAAATTGAGAAATCTGATATGCCTTTGGATTATCAGGATAGAAATAGTTTTTACGGTCAAATTTAGAATTTGTAGCGATATCCATATTTAAAGCCATTGAAGCTCTCATAGCCCAATCTACTGCACGTCTATTTACAACCGGTAATACACCTGGATATGCTAAGTCGATAACATTTGTATTTGAGTTAGGTTCAGCTCCAAAATGTGCTGGTGATGGAGAGAACATTTTTGAGTCTGTTTTTAACTCTACGTGAACTTCAAGTCCTATAACTGTTTCAAAATGCATGGTTTCCACTCCTTATAATTTTTCGTATGCGTCATGTAAGTTGTATTGTGTTTCATATTGATAAGCTACACGATATAACGTCTTTTCATCGAAAGGTTTACCGATAAATTGTAAACCAATTGGTCGTCCGTTAAATTGTCCGCAAGGAACAGAAATACCAGGTAAACCAGCTAAGTTAACTGGTGTTGTTAGTAAATCATTTGCATACATAGTTAATGGATCATCAATTTCTTCGCCTAAATTAAATGCAGTTGTTGGCGCAGTTGGTCCTACCACTACATCATATTCTTCAAATACTTTATCAAAATCATTTTTAATTAATGTTCTCACTTTTTGAGACTTTTTATAGTAAGCATCGTAGTAACCTGAGCTTAAAGCGAATGTTCCTAAGAAGATACGACGTTTAACTTCAGCTCCGAAGCCTTCAGATCTTGACATTTTATATAACTCTTCTAACGATTGAGCTTCTTTTGAATGGTAGCCATAACGGATGCCATCAAAACGAGCTAAGTTTGCAGATGCTTCAGATGATGCAATTACATAATAAGAAGGAATACCATATTTAGTGTTAGGTAATGAAACTTCTCCTACTTCAGCACCTAAAGATTTTAACGTCTCAACAGCTTCTTTAACAGACGTTTTGACTTCTTCACTTACACCTTCTCCTAAGTATTCTTTAGGTAAAGCTACTTTAAGACCTTTGATATCTTTACCAATATCTGAAGTGAAATCAACATCTTCTACTGGTGCACTAGTTGAATCATTTGCATCTACACCTGAAATTGTTTCAAGTACAATTGCGTTATCTTTAACGTTGCGTGTAATAGGACCAATTTGATCTAAAGAAGAAGCAAAAGCCACTAAACCAAAACGTGATACACGTCCATATGTAGGTTTCATACCTACGACACCACAATATGCTGCTGGTTGTCTGATAGAACCTCCTGTATCAGATCCTAAACTAAATGGTACTAAACCTGCTGCAACAGCTGCTGCTGAACCACCAGAAGAACCTCCAGGTACTGCTGTATGATCGAATGGGTTTAACGTTTTCTTAAAGTAAGATGTTTCAGTTGAACCACCCATTGCAAACTCATCCATATTTAATTTACCAATAAGTACGGCATTTTCTCCATGTAATTTGTTCATTACAGTAGACTCGTATATTGGTACGAATCCTTCAAGCATTTTACTCGCACATGTAGTTTCTACATCTTTGGTAATAATATTATCTTTAATTCCCATAGGAATACCAAATAATTTACCGTCCATTTGATCCTTCGCTTGTAAATCATCTAGTTCTTCTGCTTTTTTAATAGCATTCTCTTTATCTAAAGCTAAGAAAGATTTGATAGTTGGGTCTGTTTCTTCAATAGCTGCATAAATATCTTTAACAACTTCAGAAGGTTTAATTTCTTTGTTCTTAATCATTTCTGTTAATTTTTCAACAGATTCATAGCGAATACTCATCTTAAGCGTCCTCCCCATTCATGATGGATGGCACTTTAAATTGTCCATCTTCTGTTTCTTTTGCATTTTTCAATGCTAATTCTTGAGGAATGCCCTCGATTGCTTTATCGTCACGTAACACGTTTTGTAAATCTAATACGTGATAAGTTGGCTCAACACCTTCAGTATCAGCACTATCATTTTGTTTCGCAAAATCTAAAATACTTTCTAAGGTATTAGCCATTTCTTCTGTTTCTTCAGAAGAAATTTGAAGTCTAGCTAAATTAGCAATATGTTCAACTTCTTCACGTGTAACTTTAGTCATTAAATAAAAGCCTCCTTAATACTCATTCATCATCAAATTGTATCAAATTTCGCTATAAAAATCTAAGTTTTTATAACGATGTTAGATAAAATAAAGGCTTGATATATCAGCCTTTATAAACTTCCTTAAATTAGGTTACATATTTAAGTTAATTCAATCTTACATAATAACATTCATACAACTTCTACTTTTAAATTTTAAATAATATGCAATTTTATACAATCGAAAGTTAATTCCAAACTTTCGAGTAAGCGCTTTCTATACTGGTATTAAAGCTATTATTTTACAAATATTGAATTTTTACTTTTCTGAACATTTCATTATCATGTATAATATTACAAATAACTTATTTAAAAACAAAGTAAAGGGAGTGTTTCATATGCTGACATTAGGTTCTACACTCAGTAACCAAGTCGATGCGAATTGGCAAACATACATTATGATTGCTGCTTACTTTATTATTCTGCTCGTTATCGGCTTTTACGGTTACAAACAAGCTACGGGCAATTTAAGTGAATTTATGCTAGGAGGACGTAATATAGGACCATATATTACAGCTCTATCAGCAGGTGCTTCTGATATGAGTGGCTGGATGATTATGGGACTTCCAGGTTCAGTCTATAGCACAGGTCTTTCTGCCATATGGATAACAATAGGTTTAACACTTGGTGCATATATCAACTATTTCGTCGTCGCTTCTAGATTACGAGTCTATACAGAAATTGCTGGGGATGCCATCACCTTACCTGATTTCTTCAAGAATAGATTGAATGATAACCAAAATGTGATTAAAATTATTTCTGGATTAATTATTGTTGTCTTCTTTACTTTATATACTCATTCTGGATTCGTTTCAGGTGGTAAATTATTCGAAAGTGCCTTCGGACTTAATTACCATTTTGGATTGATATTAGTTGCACTCATCGTTATCCTATACACCTTTTTCGGAGGTTATTTAGCTGTATCAATTACTGACTTTTTCCAAGGCGTGATTATGCTTATTGCAATGGTAATGGTACCTATTGTTGCCCTTTTAAAATTAAATGGATGGGACACGTTTCATGAAGTGGCACAAATGAAACCAACAAATTTAGATTTATTTAGAGGAACAACTGTAATTGGTATTATATCTCTATTTTCTTGGGGACTTGGTTACTTTGGACAACCACATATCATAGTACGATTCATGTCTATTAAATCTCATAAGTTATTACCTAAAGCAAGACGTTTAGGAATTAGTTGGATGGCAATAGGTTTACTTGGTGCAGTGGGAGTTGGTTTAACAGGTATCGCGTTTATTTCTGAAAAACACATCAAATTAGAAGATCCAGAAACACTATTTATTGTTATGAGCCAAGTTTTATTCCACCCTCTTGTTGGTGGTTTCTTGTTAGCGGCAATTTTAGCTGCAATTATGAGCACTATTTCTTCCCAACTATTAGTAACATCTAGTTCTTTAACTGAAGATTTTTATAAACTTGTACGGGGTGAAGATAAAGCAGCAGCTCATCAAAAAGAATTTGTAATGGTAGGCCGTTTGTCAGTACTAGTTGTTGCCATAGTTGCAATAGCTATCGCTTGGCATCCAAATGACACAATTCTTAACCTTGTGGGTAATGCTTGGGCAGGTTTTGGTGCTGCATTTAGCCCACTTGTACTATTTTCACTGTATTGGAAAGACCTCACACGTGCTGGAGCCGTGAGTGGTATGATTGCAGGTTCTCTAGTCGTTATCATTTGGATAGCATGGATTAAACCACTTGCTTCGGTCAACGAATTATTTGGAATGTACGAAATTATTCCAGGCTTTATCATCAGCGTAATGGTTACTTATTTTGTAAGTAAATTAACTAAGAAGCCAGGTACTTTCGTTGAAAATGATTTAAACAAAGTGAAGCAAATCGTTCGAGAATAAATTCTAAATTAAACATTAAAATAGGCGCCTTCGACTTTATCACTTATACTAGTCGAAGGCGCCTATAACTATATTAATTATGATAGATATGAACTTGTGGTTCTTTATCATCTTTCGATTTGCTAATTAATGCACGAGGTGTATTACCATCTTTGATGCGAATTTCATACTCATCAATATTATCAAAATATTTTTCAGCTTGCTCTGTAACATATTGAGTAATACCAATAGTTTCAGCTTGCCCATAATAATCGATTGGTAAATCAACAGTTAATTGTTTTGGTTTCTTATTAATAAATTTCACTTTACCTACTGCTTGAGTAAAGTTAGAGAAGTAAGATTGTAAATTATCATTAAATTGTTTGAAATTATTATTTAATGTTTCATTATAATCCTCTGCAGTTGAGGAAGGAAGCAAGGCTGATTTTTCTTTAATAGCGTCCCATTCATTAATTTTTGTTTTACCATCATCTGCAGTTGCACCAGCAATAAATTCACCTGGTGTAATAGAATCTTGGCCTGATTGTTTATAAATTGCAAAATGAATTGGTATATCTTTTAAATCGCTATTTTCACGTAAGCGAGATAACATTTCACTTGCCATTTGTTTACCTTGTTTTTCAATTTCTTTATCATCTAATTTTTTACTATATGTTTCTCCATCTTTTTCTTTTTGATAATAGTAAACACTATTCATAGCTAGTCCAATCGTCATGCCTTTGATATTTTTAGCTTTAGAATCATTATTACCATAAAAATCTTGTTCTAGTATATTTGAAAGATAAGCTGGTGATTGTTTTGCTATTTTTTCTTCGTCTGTTTCACCATTGTGTGAAGGATTAAGACCAAGGTTTTCATTCGCTTTCTTACTTTTCTTCTCGTTCTCACTCATCTTATCAATTTCTTTTTTCGTGTATTTAGGATTTAAATAGGCATTAATTGTCTTCTTATCTAAATACTGTCCATCTTGGTAAAGATATTTATTTGTCGGGAATACTTCTTTACTTAAAGTCAATAAGCCACTTTCAAAATCTTCACCGTTATAGCTATTTGCCATATTATCTTGCAAGAGACCTCTCGCTTGGCTTTCTTTAAAAGGTAAAATTGTTCTATAATTATCTCCTTGAACATTTTTGTCTGTTGCAATTTGTTTTACTTGGTTCGTATTTTGACTATTCTTACTTCCACTTTCATCTTTATCAGATTGGTTATCTTTTTGATTGTTATTACATGCAGCTAATAAAAATATTGTCGAAATGAGTAAAATAATTGTTCGCTTCATCGACGTACTCCTCTAATTATTTAATTCTTTTTGTTTTTTAGCAAATTCATCTTCAGTCCAAATTTCTGTACCAAACTTTTCAGCTTTAGCAAGTTTAGAACCTGCGTCAGCACCGGCTATAACAATATCTGTACTTTTAGTAACACTACTTGTTACTTTAGCCCCTTGCATTTCTAACCATTGTGTAGCTTCACTTCTTGTCATTTGTTCTAGTTTACCAGTTAATACAATAGTTTTACCATTAAATTCAGGATGGCCCTCAATTTCTGTAGTTTTAATTCCTTTATAATTCATATTAACATTTTTGTCTTTTAATTTTTGAATTAAAGCACGAATATCTTGATTTTCTAAATAAGTGACAACAGATTGAGCTAGTTTATCACCTATATCATGTATCGCTACAAGTTCTTCCTCAGTCACATTTAATAAACGATCCATCGTTTCATATTTCTCTGCTAGAACTTGGCTTGCTTTAACACCTAAATGTCTGATACCTAGACCAAATAATAAATGTTCAAGTGAGTTATCTTTAGCTTTCTCTATAGCAGCTAATAGATTCTCAACTTTTTTATTACCCATACGTTCTAAAGGAAGCAAGTCTTCTTCTTTAAGATAAAAGATATCTGCAACATCTTTGATTAACTCATTTTCATATAATTGTTGAATAATTTTTGTTCCAAGTCCATCAATGTTCATTGCTTGTCTAGAGACGAAATGTATTAGTCCTTCTATAAGTTGTGCTTGACATTTAGGATTGATGCAACGAAGTGCAACTTCACCCTCTATTCTAACCAACTCATGATCGCAACTTGGGCAATGTGTTGGCATATGATATGTCTTGGCATCCTTTGGTCGTCTATCTAATATGCTCTTGACTACTTCAGGAATGATGTCACCAGCCTTCTTAACTACTACACTGTCACCAATACGAATATCTCTTTCATGTATGAGGTCCTCATTATGTAAAGACGCTCTAGAAACAGTTGTACCTGCTACTCTAACGGGTTCAAGAATAGCTGTTGGAGTTACTACACCAGTTCTCCCTATGCTTAACTCGATATCTAATAGTTTTGAAACGACTTCTTCAGCAGGAAATTTGTAGGCAATTGCCCATCTTGGAGATTTCTGTGTGTACCCCATTTCCTCTTGTTGATCTAAATCATTTACTTTAATAACAATACCGTCAATATCATATGATAAAGACTCTCTTTTCTCAGTCCATTTCTCTATATAGTCGAGAACACCATCAATATCAGCTACTCGTTCTCTTTCTTGGTTTGTTTTAAAACCTAAGTCATCAAGTTCTTGTAAAGCCCCACTTTGAGTTGTTGCATCAAACTCAGTTAAATCATTTACGCTATACAAGAAGACACTTAACTTTCTTTTGGCTGCAAGTTTAGAATCAAGTTGTCTTAAAGATCCTGCTGCTGCATTTCTTGGATTCGCAAAAGGTTGTTCACCATTCTCTTCCTTTTCCGCATTTAGATTCATAAATGATTGTCTAGGCATATAGGCTTCTCCACGCACCTCAAAATTAAGTGGTTCCTTAATTTTTAATGGTATAGCGTGGATAGTTCTTAAATTCTCAGTAATATCCTCTCCAGTAGTGCCATCACCTCGTGTCAATCCTTGAACGAATCTACCATTTTGATATTTGAGAGAAACAGCTAATCCATCGATTTTTAGTTCGCACATATACTCGACGTTTCCGATATTTTCTCTAATACGTTGGTCGAACTTTCTTAAATCTTCTTCATTAAATGCATTCCCTAAACTTAACATTGGTGTATCATGATTTACCTTTTCAAATGAGGACTGCGCCTCTCCACCTACACGTACAGTAGGTGAATCAGCAGTCTTATATTCGGGATGCTTCTCTTCAATATCTATAAGTTCATGTAATAATTTATCATATTCACTATCTGGTACAGATGGATTATCCTGAACATAATATTCATAGCTATATTGGTTTAATAAATCATGTAGTTCATTTACACGAGATTGTAAATCTTTCATCCCCTTATTAGTCCTCCTTCTTCTCTATTGGCGCAAATTGAGCAAGTAAACGTTTAGGTCCTTCAGATTTAAATATGATATCCAATTCTACCGAACCATTTTTCTCATTTACATTGCTAACCATTCCTTCACCCCAAGCTTTGTGAGTCACCTTGTCTCCTACTTTCCATTCTGAAGATGAAACTTGTTTCTTAGGTGAAGTCATTCGTTTGCTAAATCCTCTTTTCTGTTGTGGTTTAGCTTTTGGTTGTTGGATTGTTTGTCGTTTATTACCAGTATGACTTTCAAGTAACTCTTCTGGAATTTCCTTTAAAAATCTAGAAGGCATATTGGATTGTGAACGTCCAAATAACATTCTTGTAGTGGCATTCGTGACATATAATAATTCTTCAGCACGGGTAATTGCCACATAACAAATTCGACGTTCCTCTTCCATTTCATGATCATCATCTGATTTAATAGCTCGAATATGAGGGAATAGTGATTCTTCCATACCCATAATAAAAACAATTGGAAACTCTAAACCTTTCGCAGAGTGCATAGTCATCATCGTTACACCACTTTGCGTATCTGCTTCATCTATATCAGCGACAAGTGATAAATCAGTTAAGAAATTGATTAAAGATTGTTCTTCTAATGGTGTATTTTCCTCATAGTCTTTCGGTACAGACATAAATTCATCTAAGTTTTCTAAACGACTACGTGATTCAAGTGTCTGTTCTCTCTCTAACATGTCACGATAACCTGATTTTTTTAAGACTTCCTCTACAATTTCACTTATTTCAAGAAATTCTTGTTCCTTTATTAAATGAGTTATTGTCTCATAAAAGTTAATGCATTCCTGTGTAACTTTCTTAGAGAGACCAATAAAGTCCACTTCTCCTAATGCATCGAACATACTTATATTGCTTTGAACTGCATAGGTTTGAATCTTCTCAACTGAAGAAGGCCCTATCCCTCTTTTAGGAACATTAATAATACGCTGTAAACTAATATCATCGTTACTATTCGCAATTACGCGTAAATAGCTTAGTAAGTCTTTGATTTCTTTACGGTCATAGAACTTTTGACCTCCAACCATAGTGTATGGAATGTTAGATTTCATGAATGTTTCCTCTAGTACACGTGATTGTGCATTAGTTCTATAAAGTATTGCCATATCGCTATACTTCTTACCATTTCTTTGATGTTTCATAATTTCTTTCACAACATACTCAGCTTCATCACGTTCTGTCATCGCTTCATAATATTGGATTTTGTCTCCACCTGTATTTGCAGTCCATAATCCCTTAGGTTTACGTTCTGAATTGTTTTTAATCACTTCATTAGCTGCATTTAATATATTTTTAGTAGAACGATAATTTTGCTCTAGGAAAATGGTCTTCGCTTCAGGATAATCCTCTTCGAAAGATAAAATGTTTTGTATATCAGCGCCACGCCAACCATAGATAGATTGATCTGAGTCACCTACAACGCAAAGATTTTTAAATTTATTAGCAAGTAATTTCACTAAAGTGTACTGCGCTTTGTTTGTATCTTGATATTCATCGACATGAATATATTGAAACTTATTTTGATAATATTCTAGCGCATCAGGAACACGTTCAAAGAGGTTTATTGTAGTCATTATTAAATCATCAAAGTCTAATGCTTCATTTCGTGATAATTGTCTTTGATAACCTTTGTATACAGTAGCAACCATTTGTGAGTGAAAGTCATTTGCTTCTTTTTGAGCATCATCTGGTGTTTTCAATTCATTTTTAAGATTACTTATTGCTCCAATGAACATTCTTGGTTCAAAACGCTTGCTATCTATGTTTTCATTTTTCAAAACATCTTTAATAACAGATTTTTGGTCAGTAGGATCAATGATAGTGAAATTGCGTTCTATTCCAATTCTATCTGCATCCCTTCTTAAGATTCTCACGCACATAGAATGGAATGTGGACATCCAAATAACTTGAGCCTCTTCTCCGACCAATTGTTCAACACGTTCTTTCATTTCTTTAGCTGCTTTATTCGTAAAAGTAATCGCTAAAATATTGTAAGGAGACACATCTTTTTCATCTAATAAATAAGCAATACGATGTGTTAATACGCGTGTTTTCCCTGACCCCGCGCCAGCCATAATAAGCAATGGCCCTTCAGTCGTTCTTACAGCTTCACTTTGTTCTGTATTCATATTCTTTACTAGCGAATTCATTAATTAGACTCCTTTATTTTTACAGTTTTTAGCGCTTTTTTAATATCAGTATATATAATATTTCCTACGATAATCGTATCTGCAAAGTCAGCCATTTCTTGAGCTTGACCTAAATTTGAGATACCCCCACCATAGAAGAGTTGTGTTTCAGTAAGCATTTGAGATACGGCCTTTACTTTTTCTATGTCACCATATGCCCCACTATATTCTAAATACATAACAGGGAAATGATAGAGTTCATTAGCCATCTGCGCATATGCTTCAACATCTTCAATATTTAATTCCGTTTGAGCTCCAGTTTTGCGTGCAACTTTACTATCTGAATTCAGTATTAAATACCCTTCAAATATTACTTCCTCAAAGTTTATTACATGACCAAATTGTTTGAGAGCTTCTAATAAAATACCATTATGATATGTTGTATCATTACTATTCATCACTGTAGGAATAAAATAAAAATCAAATCCAGGCATTACACTTTCAACATTTGAAACCTCTAATGCAAGTGGTAATGGATAACGTCTCACTCTACTCATTAAATGAATGACATTATCCTCGGTTACATTATCCGTACCACCAATCATAATTGCATCTGTATTTGACATGCATATTGCTTCTAAATCATCGTCAGATATTGACTTAGCCGGATCTAGTTTAAATATATGTTTCCACTTTGTTATGTCATACATTTTCTGAAACTCCTTTATTTAACATACCCTAAATTATAGCATTTTTAAGTGTTAAGTTCTAAAGAGTAAAAAAGATAATAATACATCATTTCAGATAAAACTTAATGATTTTAAAGATAACTGAATCTTAGATTTTTCAAAGTTAAATCTTTATATCTTGCACATCTTGATAATATATTTGATTAACCACTTATTACCACAAATATTAAAAAGACTTCAAAAAGTGGATTAACACTTCTTGAAGCCTAAATATATAAAACATAAAAATTAATTCTTAGAACATTTACTAAATCATTCAAATGCTTTTATGACTTTGTTTCTATATTAAGTCTATCTAAAATCATAGTATATGCATCATTACCCCATTGTAACGAACGCTTAACTCTAGATATCGTTGCAGTTGATGCACCAGATTCGTCTTCAATCGTTGCATACGTATAACCTTGTTTAATCATTTTAGCAACTTGAAGTCTCTGAGATAGCGACTGTATTTCATTCACAGTGCATAAATCATCGAAAAACTGATAGCATTCTTCTCTATTTTCTAGCGCTAGGATCGCATCAAATAATTCATCCAATGCTTGCCCACGTAATTTTTCAATTTGCATCTCGAACAACCCCTATACACTTATTATTTTATCATTTTAACGTACTAATTAGTTAAAGTGTAGTAGATTCAATGAAAAAAGTATAGGATTTAAGTCGCATTTATCACATTTAGTTTATCATTTTTATTCTAATCCAGCACGCTCGAAAATTGTATCAACTTGATTAAGATGGTGTTTAGGATTGAAACACTCGTCCAATTCTTCTTTAGATAGAACATTTGTGATGGTATCGTCTTGTTCAATTAATTCTCTAAATGGTGTTTTAGTTTCCCAAGATTCCATTGCTTTTGGTTGAACTTTATCATAGGCTTCTTCCCTAACCATTCCCTTATTAATTAAAGCTAATAATACACGTTGTGAGAAAATCAAACCAAATGTTTTATCAATGTTAGTTCTCATATTATCTTCAAATACAGTAAGGCGATCTACAATATTTGTGAATCGGTTTAATGCATAATCTAAAGCAATTGTTACATCTGGTAACATGATTCTTTCTGCAGATGAATGAGAAATATCTCGCTCATGCCAAAGAGGTACATTTTCATATGCTGTAGTAATATATCCACGAATTACTCGTGAAATACCTGTAATATTTTCAGAACCAATAGGGTTACGTTTATGCGGCATAGCCGATGAACCCTTTTGTCCTTTAGCGAAAGCTTCTTCTACTTCACGTGTTTCTGTTTTTTGTAGGTTACGGATTTCCACTGCAAATTTCTCTAAGGAAGTAGCAATTAACGCTAGAGTAGCAATATAGTATGCATGTCGATCTCTTTGTAATGTTTGAGTAGAAACTGGTGCAGTATCAATGCCTAAGTGCTTACAAACATATGCTTCAATTTCGGGAGGAATATTAGCAAATGTACCTACTGCACCACTCATTTTACCCACTTCAATCTCTTTACGCACTTCTTTAAAGCGTTTAAGGTTACGTTTCATTTCTGTATACCAAAGTGCCATTTTAACACCGAAAGTAGTCGGTTCAGCATGGACACCATGTGTGCGCCCCATCATTAATGTATATTTATAATTCTTAGCCTTATTAGCTAATACTTCAATAAATCTTTCTAAGTCTTTCTCAATAATTTCATTCGCTTGTTTAACAACAAAGCTTAATGCGGTATCTACAACATCTGTTGAAGTAAGACCATAGTGAACCCATTTTCTTTCTTCACCAAGCGTTTCAGACACTTGTCTTGTAAAAGCTACAACATCATGACGTGTTTCCAGTTCAATTTCTTTTGCACGATCAACGTCAACTTTAGCATTTTCACGAATTTTTTTGACATCTTCTTTAGGGATATATCCTAATTCACTCCATGCCTCGCATGCTAATATTTCTACTTCTAACCATGCCTCATAGCGATTTTGATCTGTCCAAATTTTAGACATTTCTTCTCTTGAATAGCGTTCAATCATTCTTTAATAACTCCAATCGTATGTATTATTGCAGATTTTAAAAACTGTACATTAAACTTGATTTTTTCAAAAAAGTTCGTATTTAACTCGTTGGTTATAGTTTAACAAAACTATAGCTAAATGTATAAATGTTTTTTCCTTATATTCATATTTTATTGTAATTACTTTAGAAACTCAATTAACTATAAAAAAAGAGTAGAATAGATATCTGACTTTCAAAACAAATATCCGTTCTACTCAAAATTTTAAAAAGCACCACAATTGAAATTTGCATTATGGATTTAATTAATAGGTTTACCCACAAAAATTATATCCTGTTTGAGCACTTCTATACTTCCATCTTTATTTTCTTTATAGACTGGTTTTTCCATTCTACGAGTTGGCATAAAACCTTCTTCGCGCATACGAGCTAAGCAATCAGCAATGGTCTCATTATCTTCAACTTTAAACTTTTTGCTCATTTGTCTTCGCACTTTCTAATTCTTCATGTTCTACTACAACATCTAGATGTTCTGGCTCGTAAGCTTTAAGTTTACGTCTGCGTACCCCTTTAACCCAGAATCCACCATGAATATTTCTAGGTTCATAAGCAATGATAAACGCTTTAGGGTCAAGGTTTTTTATGGTATCCATAAGCTTAAATTCATATTTACGTGGCGTTAAAATTTGCATAACCATTCGACTACCATCACGTCCAAACGCTTCATAGTGAGTTACACCATAACCTAAATTTCTTAATTCATTAGGTAAATCTAATTCATACTCTGACGAAGTCACATTGACTACGGTATAACCTAACGCTAGTTTTTCTTCTATCTTCATACCAACGATGATTCCAACTGAGAAGCCTAATGCATATGCAAAAATGTTTTGGATTTGATCTAAACTAGACATAACTAATCCTAAACCAACAACATATACAAGTACCTCAAGGAAACTTACCACTGCAGCAATGTAACGATAGCCTTTCAATGTTAAAATGGTTCTCATCGTCAAGAATGTGACATAACAGACATTGATTACAAATATGGCCAATACCATTAGCCATGGATTATGAGCGATTGCCGACATATTATTCCTCTTTTCTAACTATAAATCCAAATCATTTTACCAGTCACACATTATTTTGTCACTAAGAATAATTTTATTTCAAATTTTAGTTTTTAGGCCAAGTATATCTAGTATATGCAAGTTCACGTTTGTGCGCATTTCTAACATAATGTTTCTCAATAGTTTCTCGCGCTTCAGAGGGTATATCTTTACCTTCGAGATAATCATCTATTTGATCATAAGTCACACCTAGAGCTTCCTCATCAGGTAATTGTGGCTTATCATCTTCTAAGTCTGCAGTTGGTACTTTCTCATATAAATGTTTTGGTGCATTTAAATACTTTAATAACTGCTTACCTTGTCTTTTGTCCAATCCAAAAATTGGAGCAATATCAGCCGCACCATCACCATATTTAGTATAGAAACCAGTAATGTTCTCAGCAGAATGATCAGTTCCAACAACGATTCCACTTTGGTTTGAAGCAATCGAAAATTGAACTTTCATACGTTCTCGAGCTTTTTCATTTCCTCTTTGAAAATCTGTCAATTCGATACCCGCTTCCTTAAGAGATTGGACGCTTTGGTCTACTGCAGGTTTGATATTAACTATAACTGTTTCATCAGGTTCTATAAATTGCAGTGCATCTTCTACTTCATCAGCATCCTTTTGTACACCATACGGTAATTTAACTGCTATAAACTTACATTCACGTCCCTCAGAGCGTAATTCATTTACAGCTAACTGTACAATTTTTCCTGTTAATGTAGAATCTTGTCCTCCAGAAATTCCAAGTACTAGCGATTTAATAAAAGAATGAGATTGAACATAAGACTTAATGAAATGTTTGATTTCATTTACTTCTTTTTCACTATCAATCTGTTGTTTAACTTTCATTTCTTTAACAACAATATCTTGTAATTTACTCATGATCTTCCTCCATCTCTTTAACACGTTCTGCTACTTCAAAGATACGTTTATGTTTGTTTTCCCAACATTTAGCACTTAAATCTACAGGATATTCTTGAGGGTTTAAGTAACGCTTATTTTCCTCCCAAAGTGTATCTAAACTTTTAGTTAAATATGCCTGAGCTTCACGTTCGCTAGGAAGTTGATATACTAACTTACCAGCTTCAAAGATGGTATGATGTAAATCTTTCGCTTCAAATGATTTAATAAATTTCATTTTATACGTATGTACTGGATGGAATAGTTTGAGAGGTTTTTCAGTTGATGGATCTTCTCCTTCAAGCGTAATATAGTCACCTTCTGCTTTTCCAGTCTTTTTATTAATAATGCGATAGACATTCTTCTTACCAGGAGTTGTTACTTTTTCAGCATTATTAGAAAGCTTGATTCTATCACTAAAAGTACCATCCTCCGTTTCAATGGCTACTAGTTTGTATACTGCACCGAGTGCAGGTTGATCATAACCAGTAATTAATTTAGTTCCCACACCCCATGCGTCCACTTTAGCTCCTTGTGCTTTCAAACTTGTTATTGTTTGCTCATCCAAATCATTTGAAGCAATAATTTTAGCTTCTGTGAAGCCAGCTTCGTCTAACATACGTCTTGCCTCTTTAGATAAATAAGCAATATCTCCAGAATCTAATCTAATTCCAATAAAGTTGATAGTGTCACCCAACTCTTTAGCTACTTTTATTGCTGTAGGCACGCCCGATTTTAATGTATGGAAAGTATCTACCAAAAAGACGCAATTTTTATGTCGTTCAGCATATTTTTTAAATGCTGTATACTCCTCACCATATGTTTGAACTAATGCATGCGCATGCGTACCTGAAACTGGTATATCGAATAGCTTACCCGCTCTTACATTACTAGTTGAGTCAAATCCACCAATAAAGGCTGCGCGAGCCCCCCACAAGCCAGCATCAATTTCTTGACCTCTTCTAGTTCCAAATTCCATCAATGTATCATTCATAGCGATTTGTCTGATTCTACTCGCCTTAGTCGCTATAAGTGTGTGGAAATTAATTATATTTAATAAAATTGTTTCAATAAGTTGAGCTTGAATTAAAGGAGCCTCAACTCTTATTAATGGCTCATTACCGAAACATAATTCCCCCTCTTGCATAGAGCGAATATTACCTGTAAATTTTAAATTCTTTAGATAACTTAGAAAATCATCTTTATAGCCTATTGTTTTTAAATAGTCTATATCAGCATCAGAGAAACCAAAATTCTCTATAAAGTCAATTACACGTTTTAAACCATTAAAAACCGCATAACCACTGTTGAAAGGCATGTTTCTAAAATATAAATCAAAAATAGCAGTTCTTTCGTGAATGCCGTCATTCCAGTAGCTTTCCGCCATATTAATTTGATATAAGTCATTTTGTAGCATTAAGCTGTCATCTTTAAATTGGTACACTCAAATCTCTCCAATCAACCGAGTCATTTACGACTAGTTTATCATAATTCACATTGTGAAAGTAAACGACTTACCTAAGAAGTCAGAATGTTATAATAGTTTTTAAATTTGGTTGTCACAAAACTCTAAACGACAAATTCATGACAATTGAATATTTTAACTGAGTATTTTTAAAACCTCGATTATAATACGGATGAGGTGTTTTAAATGTTATTAGATGAAGCTAAATCATTTATTCAAACCATGTTTAATGAATTAAATTATAGCTCAAGTGAAACTCAACAAAGACTTAATGAAATTGAAGAAGAAATTAAAGAGACAGGAAGCTACACCCATACTTATGAAGAATTAGTATATGGATCGAAAATGGCATGGAGAAATTCTAATCGTTGTATTGGGAGACTATTTTGGGAATCTCTAAATGTGGAAGATGCGCGTCATGTTGAAAATGAAGAAGAATTCATTGATACAATTCACCAACATATAAATAAAGCGACTAATAATGGTAAAATCAAGCCACTTATTACAATTTATTCACCCAAAAATGGCCCAAAAATATATAATAATCAGCTTATTCGTTATGCAGGTTATGACAAAGCAGGAGATCCATCTGAGAAAAAAGTGACACGATTGGCTCAACATTTAGGATGGAGCAGTGAGGGTACAGATTTCGATATATTACCTTTGATATATCAAATGCCTAATGAAGCACTAAAATTTCATGAGTATCCAAAACATCTTATTAAAGAGGTACCTATATTTCATGACCAGTATCCAAAATTAGCACATTTAAATTTAAAATGGTATGCAGTGCCAATCATTTCCAATATGGATTTAAAAATTGGCGGAATCATTTATCCTACTGCACCGTTTAATGGATGGTATATGGTAACTGAGATAGGTGTACGTAATTTCATAGATACTTATCGTTATAATCTTTTAGAAAAAGTTGCAGAAGCCTTCGAATTTGATACACTTAAAAATAATTCATTTAATAAGGATCGAGCACTTTTAGAATTAAACTATGCCGTATATCATTCCTTTAAAGCTGAGGGCGTTTCTATTGTCGACCATTTAACTGCCTCAAAGCAGTTTGAAATGTTTGAACGAGATGAACTAAAGCATGATAGACACGTGACTGGTAAATGGTCATGGTTAGCACCACCTTTATCGCCAACGTTAACATCTAACTATCATCATGGTTATGATAATACGATGCGATCAACTAATTTCTACTATAAAAAGAATGAACCTATGAAGTGCCCTTTTCATTAAAATTATAGGGGTGAAACATGCGATTATATTATTTAGGACCTAAGGGAACTTTCTCTTATCTCGCTTCACAAAAACTTATTTTAGAAAATGATATCGAATATTTAGCTAAGTCAAACCTTCACGAAGTGATTAAAGCAGTCTCAAGTGACGATAACTCAATCGGTATCGTGCCCATAGAAAATTCTATCGAAGGTACGATTAACATCGTAGCTGACGCATTAGCTGAACAAAAAATTTATGCTCATGGTGAAATTCACTTAGATATTGATTTTGCATTGTATGGCTATCCTTCTGATAGTTTACATGACATTAAAAAAGTCTACTCAATCGCGCCTGCTATCAGTCAAACAACCAATTATATACACCAACATCAATTTCTGTACGATTATACAGACAGTACAATTCAAAGTTTAGATAAAATAGCCAAAGGTATAGGTGCTATTGCGCCTTTAGGTAGTGGAGAAACTTATGGATATCAACCTATTGATTTGCATATTCAAGATTATCCGCATAATGTCACACGCTTTTTAATTGTTAAAAATCACACACACTTTGAAGATGATACTAATACAACCATGTTCTTAATTACCCCTCAGTATGATAAACCTGGTTTGTTAGCGAGCGTATTAAATACTTTTGCATTATTTAATATCAACCTCTCATGGATTGAATCACGACCTTTAAAAACTCAATTGGGAATGTACCGCTTCTTCGTACAAGCAGACACACCTGTAACCAACGATGTTAATAAAGTAATTACTATTTTAAAAACGTTAGATTTTACAGTAAATTTAATAGGTTCGTTTAATAAAAGATTTTAGAAATTCAAATATTTAAATAACCCGCTAAACAAAAGTTATTTAGCGGGTTTATTGTTTAATTTATTTATTTTTTAATGATGCTTAAGATTTATTAATATATTTGCATAGCTATTCGACATTAATTTTTTCGACTTTTAAAAATTCCTCTTCCTGATTAAGAGTTAGATCTTTTATATCCTCTAGATGTAGAGTTTGCGTTGAATCATCGAAATGATTACCTGCTATAAATACATGTTGATGTTTCACATCATTATAACTCCTTATATGAACTGCATCTCTCTCCATCTTTCCTGTAAAGGTATTACCAATCACATTGAAATTTTCCCCTGCTTGTGTACCCATAACTTGACCTGTTTGAGGGTCTGCTGCATTTTTACCATCTTTCACGCCAAGAAATCGTATACCACCATTACATGATTTGAATTCATTTTTTGAAATAAATGTATTCTTAGACTTTAGCGGTGTTAAAGCAAATTCTTTCAGTTTATCAAACACATTATTTCTAATATGAATATTGTCATAAAATTTATTATAGCGACTTGCGTGTGAACCTATTGCACGATTCCATGCTTTCATTTTCGGATGATCAGAATTACCAAAATAACAATTCTCTATAACAACATTCTTAGTAATCGTACCATCAGTTGTGCCGAATTTAGGAAATGCACCTGGCACTTGAATGTCTAATTGAACTGCTTCTGAAAATGAACGATCTCCATCTATGTCGAGAAAACCCTCGAATGAACAATCTGTAATATGTAAGCCATTTAAACCACATGCATCTAATGCATGTCCACCCACTATATTTTTAAAGGTTACGCCTATAAGTTGAATATCTTCAGCATGACCTATACTCATAGCAGTATTGTTGTATGGAAAGTCGCCCCCATTCATATCAAACGTGCCACCTTTAATATAAATATGACTATTTCCAGAATATTTATGGTAAAAAATATAAGGTTTACCATTTTTTAGCAATGCATCTTTCCCTACTCGCAAAAGAACTGCCTCATCATCGAGTAGCAACGTTGTAGAATCATAAATGACCAAAGCTTTTCTAATATGATATGTACCTTTTGGGATAAAAACAGTGTGTTTACCTTTTTTGGCATAATTTAATGCTTTTTGAATTGCTCTTGTGTCTTTATATTTATTTTCTCCAGTTAAACCAAATTCCCTGGCATTAATGAACATTCGGTAATCCCCCCGTTTTATTAAAAAATAATGATTGTATGCTTGATGTGAACTCTATATACTAAAGTTATATTTCATTAATGATATTGTATTTATTTTAAAAATTAATTTTAGTATAAATACACATCAAAAAGTCTTATTTATATATAAATATACCAATATAGTGCTTTTTAAACACATTAGAGGGAGGATGTTTTAATGAATAAAAACGCACTAATTATAGTGGATTATTCTATTGATTTTATTGCGAATGATGGAAAACTTACTTGTGGGAAGCCTGGTCAAGAAATAGAGGATTATATTTTAAGTAGAATTGAAACGTATCTTGACCATCAAGAAGATATCTTTTTTACAATGGATGTCCATTATGAGAATGACCTGTACCACCCTGAGACACAACTTTTTCCACCTCATAACATTTATGGAACAAATGGCCGTAGTTTATATGGAAAAGTTGGTGAAATATACGAGAAAAACAAGCATAATTCACAAGTCCATTACTTGGATAAAACAAGATATGATTCATTTTATGGTACACCATTAGATAGTTTGTTGAGAGAACGTGATATTAAAAATGTAGAAATTGTAGGTGTTTGCACGGATATATGTGTGTTACATACAGCGATTTCAGCCTATAACTTAGGTTATAACGTCACAATTCCAAGCCGAGGTGTAGCATCCTTTAACCAAGAAGGGCATATTTGGGCACTAGCGCATTTCCAAAACTCACTAGGTGCTAAGGTAGAAGATTAAACTAAAATCATGCTAAAATGTGATTAAATATAAATGAATAAGGAGATATTGAAAATGACAAAAACTTTTATTTTTGGGCACAAAAATCCAGATACAGATGCAATTTCTTCAGCTATTATCATGGCTGATTTTGAACAACAAACTGGTAACTCTGAAGCAAAAGCTTACCGATTAGGTGAAGTTAGTGCTGAGACACAATACGCTTTAGATTACTTTAAAGTAGAAGCCCCAGAATTATTATCTGAAGACTTAAATAATGAAGATGTTATTTTAGTTGACCATAACGAATTTCAACAAAGTGCTGATTCAATCGCTGACGCATCTGTAAGACACGTGATTGATCACCACCGTATCGCAAATTTCGAAACAGCTTCCCCACTTTATTACAGAGCTGAACCAGTGGGATGTACTGCTACTATTTTATACAAAATGTATAAAGAACGTGGATTTGAAATTAAACCTGAAATTGCTGGTTTAATGATTTCAGCTATAATTTCAGATAGCTTATTATTTAAATCACCTACATGTACTGAAGAAGATGTTAACGCAGCTCAAGCATTAAAAGAAATTGCCAATGTTGATTTAGATAGCTATGGTTTAGATATGCTAAAAGCTGGTGCTTCTACTACTGATAAATCTGCAGAAACCCTATTAGGTATGGATGCTAAATCATTTACTATGGGCGACTATGTCACTCGTATCGCACAAGTTAACACTGTAGATATCGACGAAGTACTTAACCGTAAAGATGAATTAGAAAAAGTAATGTTAGAGATAAGCGCAAACGAAAAATATGACTTATTCGTACTTGTAGTAACTGATATTATTAACAGTGATTCTAAAATTTTAGTTGTCGGTGCTGAAAAAGATAAAGTAGGCGAAGCATTTAATGTTCAATTAGATGATGGTATGGCCTTCTTATCTGGCGTAGTTTCTCGTAAGAAACAAGTGGTACCTCAAATTACTGAAGTATTATCATAATTATTTGAATTAATTTTAAATGAATTTGGGAGCATTTTAAAATGCTCCTTTTTTTATTATAAAAAATAACATTAATAGAGCTTTTTTGGGGTATAAATTTGTTAAGTGTCTTATTGTTTTCCTAATTAAAAATTCAAGTGAGTACATAGACCTCTTTTACTACCATAAAAATTTCAGGGAGGTAAAACTTTAAAATGAACGATATTGAACAACAATTTAATATTAGCAAGCAATTTTTCAAAACAAATAAAACTAAAGATTTAAAATTTAGGAAGCACCAATTAAAAGCTTTAAGTAAAAGTATCAAAAATCATGAACAAGCTTTACTAGAAGCACTTAATAAAGATTTAGGAAAAAGCAAAGTAGAAGCTTATGCTACAGAAATTGGTATATTACTAAAAAGCATTAAACTTGCCAGAAAAGAACTAAAAAATTGGGCTAAAACTAAACAAGTTGAAACACCGCTTTATTTATTTCCAACTAAAAGTTATATCAAAAACGAACCCTACGGTACTGTTTTAATTATTGGTCCCTTTAATTATCCTGTACAGCTAGTATTCGAACCTTTAATTGGAGCCATCGCTGCAGGTAATACTGCCATTGTTAAACCCTCTGAACTTACCCCTAACGTAGCAGAAGTAATTCAAGATATAATTCAAGAAACTTTTGAAGAGAATTATATTTCAGTTGTGAAAGGTGGCATTGAGGAAACTCAAACATTAATTCATTTACCGTTCGACTATATGTTTTTCACTGGTAGCGAAAAAGTTGGTCAAATCATCTATGAATCGGCTGCTAAAAATCTGGTACCTGTTACTTTAGAGTTAGGTGGTAAATCTCCAGTCATTATTGACCAAACTGCAAATTTAAAAGTCGCTAGTGAAAGAATTAGTTTCGGAAAATTTACGAATGCAGGACAAACATGCGTAGCACCTGATTATATACTAATTGATCGAAAAGTTAAAAATGATTTTATTAAAGCACTAAAACAAACAATTACAGAATTTTATGGGGAAAACATCAAAGAAAGTCCTGATTTTGGAAGAATTGTTAATCAAAAACATTTCAACCGCTTAAATGAATTATTAGAAACTCATGAGAGTAAAACTATTTTCGGTGGTAAAAGCTTTGAAGAAGATTTATATATTGAACCTACATTAATAGACAATGTTAATCTACAAGATAAAGTTATGCAGGAAGAGATTTTTGGTCCTATTCTACCAATTATTACTTATGATGATTTCGATGAGGCAATTCAAATTATTCAGAGTAAATCTAAACCTTTAAGTTTATATCTTTTTAGTGAGGATGAAAATTCTACACACCGCGTATTAGAGGAATTATCATTCGGTGGCGGAGCTATAAATGATACACTTATGCATTTAGCAAATCCTAATTTACCATTTGGTGGCATTGGGGCTTCAGGTATCGGTCAATATCATGGCAAATATTCTTTTGATACCTTTAGTCATATGAAATCATATACATTTAAATCTACACGTTTAGAATCAAGTATCTATTTCCCGCCTTATAAAGGCAAATTTAAATATATTAAAGCCTTCTTTAAAAATTAAATAATTAACTATAATAACGCTCCATATGTAATTTGGTGTGAATGCATTTCTGAAAGGTAAAATTTTAGTGTACCTTTTAGAATGGCATCGCTTATTAAGCTTATTAATTACATATGGAGCTTGATCATTTAGAATAAGACGCAAACACCTTCAGGTGCACTTTCGTGGTCATCAATAAATTCAAGTTTTCCTGTGACACTATCTCTTTTAAACACAGTTACTTTAGACTCACCTTCTTGATGAGCACATACTACAAAGTTATCATCCGGCGTAATATTAAAATCTCTAGGAAATTCATCTTTAGTCGGTTGAATATCCACCATTTTTAATGATTTTCCGTTATTAACAACTTCGTAAATAGCTATGCTATCATGACCTCTATTACTTACATATAAATGTTTCTGATCATGAGATAATCTTACCGCAGCTAATTTCGATTCTTCTTTAAAATCTTGAGGTATTGTAAGATGTCTCTCAATTTCTTTAAATTCACCATCATTATATTCAGTTACACTTACATAATTAGATAATTCGTGAACTACATATGCGTATTTACCATCTTTACTAAAAGTAATGTGCCTTGTGCCATCCGCTTCTTTAAATTGTGAAACAGCATATTCTTTTAAACCTTGGTCACCATATGTATAAGCAACAATTCTATCTGAGCCTAAATCGGTTGCTACTACATATTTATTATCTGGCGTTTCATTTAAAAAATGGACATGCGGGGATTCCTGCCTTTCATGTGGACCTGTTGGATATTCATGTTCAATTTCTTCAATAAGTTTTTCAATTTCTCCAGTATCATTATTTAACTTATAAATTCGTGCAATTCCAGCACCATAAACAGCTTCAAATAAATAATTGTTATCACTTGAAATTTGTATATAACATCCTGTTCCATTTTTAGATGCTAAACATTTATTAATTAGTTCTAAATCACCATTTTGCATTATTTTGAAGCTTGCTACACCACAATTTTCATTTTCTTTAGTAATGGCGTATAAATAGTTTTCATTTCTAGTTAAATATGTAGACGCCTCTATTTCATAACCTGTTTGAACTTCTTTTATTGTCCCTTTTAAATCTTCTAATTCGAAACGGTAAATTCCCTTACCATTTTGCTTAGTATAAGAACCAATATATCCAATAGTCATATTTATCCCTCCGTAAAATTAATCATTATTGGTTTAATTTTAACTATAAGTGTCAGCGATTTACAATTAAAACTTTTGCACTTTCCTCTATAGAAAAAATATATGAAAATTGATATTCTATAGTATGTTCATTAAATTTATAATCTATTTACTCTTGCATAGAGAAAGTCGAGTGAATCATTTATGACCTTTATAGCTATTGTTATTTTCGTTATAACTTTAATTTTTGTTATTTGGCAACCAAAAGGATTAAATATAGGAATTACTGCTGTAGCTGGTGCACTTTTAGCTATTATTACAGGCGTTGTATCTCTAACTGATATTGTTACAGTTACAAATATAGTATGGAATGCAACGTTAACTTTCGTTGCTATAATTTTAATATCACTCATTTTAGACCGTATTGGCTTCTTTGAATGGGCTGCTTTGCATATGATTATTGCTTCAAAAGGCTATGGCCTTAGAATGTTTATTTTTATAATGACTTTAGGTGCTGTAGTAGCTGCTCTATTTGCCAATGATGGTGCCGCGCTTATTCTTACACCAATAGTGTTAGCTATGGTAAGGAGCTTAGGTTTTGATAAAAAAACAATATTCCCATTTATTATAGCAAGTGGATTTATAGCCGATACCACTTCCCTACCACTCACTGTCAGTAATTTAGTCAATATCGTTTCAGCTGACTACTTTAACATCACATTTATTCAATATGCTTTAAGAATGATAATTCCAAATTTATTTTCATTTTTAGCAAGCATATTTGTGCTTTGGCTTTATTTTAAAAAATCTCTTCCTAAAAGTACAAATATTGAAGATTTAGCCACACCTCAATCAGTTATAAGAGATAAGAAACTTTTTAAAACGTCTTGGATTATTCTTATTATTTTATTAATAGGTTATTTAACAAGTGAGTTTATTCATGTTCCCGTGGCTTTCATAGCATTAATTATTGCTTTTGTATTCCTACTCTTAGCGAGTCGTTCTAAAGCAGTTAATACTAAAGAAGTTTTAATAGAAGCTCCTTGGAATATAGTTATATTTTCAATTGGTATGTATCTTGTAGTGTATGGATTGAAAAATGTAGGTATAACATTAGTACTAGGGAATATTTTGAATTCTATTTCAAACCATGGGCTATTCAGTAGTATTATGGGTATGGGATTCATTGCAGCCTTCCTCTCTTCTATTATGAATAACTTGCCCACTGTTTTATTAGATGCAATTGCTATTGCTCAATCTAATTCTGAAGGATTAATTCAAGATGGTATGGTCTATGCAAACGTTATTGGCTCTGATTTAGGTCCAAAAATCACTCCAATTGGCTCTTTAGCAACTTTATTGTGGCTTCATGTATTAACTCAAAAAGGTGTTAAAATATCATGGGGAACATATTTTAAAACGGGTATAGTGATTACTATTCCTGTACTATTTATAACGTTACTAGGACTCTATTTTACTCTAATTATTTTTTAAAAATTGAATACACTCTCAAGCTGGCTTAAAATCACAAAAATATAGCCAGCAATTTTGTATTGCAAAATAGAACAAATGTTCGTATAATAGAATTATATCGAACGAGGTGATCTAAAGATGACGGATATAAAGAATGAAACGGATTATCGAAATATTCCACGTGAAATGTTAGATAGGAATATTCCGGCTGGTCGTGGCATGGTTAAATGGGCGGCATTCATTATATGTACTAATCTCATAAAAAATCTAATTTAATAGGGTTCAAACATAATTTATATATGTATTATGTTTGAACCCTATATCTATTTATTTTTTACTAATATCATTTAAAATGTCTCGCAATTCTTCAATTTCTTTGTTATTTAATTCTTCATTTTTCGCAAAATTAAGCACTAAACTTTTCATATCCCCTCCATACAATTTATTAAGAAAGGTTTTAGCAGTTTTCATTTTAATATCATCTTCTTTAATAATTGATGAGTAAAAATAAATATTATTATATTTATATCGTTTTATAATCTCTTTTTTATATAGTCTTGTAATTAATGTTCTAATCGTCTTATCGCTAACTTCTTTATTTTTTTGAATCTCAACTACAATTTCATTAGCTGATACTGATTTTTTATTCCATATTATATTCATAACATCCCATTCAGCCATAGATATTTCAACTTGCTTATTGGCCATTTAAAACACCCATTTCTTTTAATATTTTTTCATTTATTAATTTAGCATTTTCACCAGAGGCTTTTTCATCTGATAAATGTGTAGAAAAATAATACTTATCATGATTTGTAATTACGTAACCTACAAACCACCCATTATTATATTTCCCGTTTACTATACCTGTACCTGTTTTCCCATACAATTCATAATTTTCATTTTTTCTAATCAATAACGAAGAAGATAATTGTTTCTTTTCATTTTTACTAAAATGGTTATTTTGTTCCATCATATTTTTTAAAACTATTACTTGTTCAAGATTAGATATTTTCAAACTATCTTCCAACCAATAGGCTTTATAACTTCCCAAATTTTTATTACCATAATTTAATTGCTTGAGTTGATCAGAAGTATAGTTCTTTGATAATTGATTACTAATACGTTCGAAGTACCAATTAACTGAGTTTTGTATTGCCGTATTTAAATCTTGATCCTTATTCCAAGAATCGAAAGGATAATGATTATGATTCCATGACATACGTGAATTTTTATCACTTATAATATGACGGTCAAGTCCAAACAGTGCTAAATAAATTTTGTAAGTTGAATCAGGAGAATATCTTTTTCTACTTTCTTTTTCATTATAAATATAGTATTTGTCTTTCTTCATGCTGTACATAACGAAAGATCCACTATTTGAACCAAAATTTTTACTTTCATCTAAAATTTGGTAATCGCTTTGTAAGGGCTTTTTATAATTATAATCAGTTAAGGATTGCCCCATTAAAAACTGGCTTTGAATTATCATGATAAAAAAAGTAAAAATACAAATAAAAATTAGAATTAATTTTGACTGCTTCTTCAGATTGGCTTCTTTTATATTAATTAATCTTCTTTTGAGTAATGATTTTTTACCATTAAATGAATGGCTTAATATATTTTTGTTGAAAAATGAGGTTTTTAATACGGAATCCATAATAGCTTCCGCATAAGACTTAAATTCATATTTGTTAATATTATTAAGGACAAATCTATCGGCTTCTACTTCATTGTCATGAATCATCTTTCTTTTTACAATTTGTATTAGTGGATTATAACTCATAGCAATAGAAAAAATATGAAAGATAATTAAATGCAAAGTATCTCTGTTTTTAGCATGAGCATACTCGTGCAATATTATATATTTTAGTTTTTTGTCATTTATACTTTTAAAATATAAACTGGGAATCAAAATAATATATTTTCCATACCAAAAAGTTATTGGAGAATGAATAGATTCTGCTTTTCGAATCACAATATTTCTTTTATATTGATGATTGAAAAGTATCTTGTTTATTTTATCTTTTTCTTTTTCATTTAGATAAAGTGACTGTTTCTTTAAATACTTAAGATATAATAAAGAATTTAAAAATTTAAAACTTAAAATAATAACTAAAACTATCCAAATAACTGTGCAGATATTATCTATTGAATCCCAATTAAACTTATGGATGTCTGTTGTAAACTCATGAACAGGTTTAGTGGTATTTATGTTAGGATTCAAATTGTGTGAATTACTTTCAACTGTGGGCTCTTGATTATTCAAATTATTAAATTTAAAAAAAGAGAATTTAATAGGGATGAAAGGAATTAATCCTGCAAGAAGAGTTAGATACCAAACTTTATAATTTAACATATAATTAAAATAGCGTTTTAATATGTACCTAAAAAATAATAACAATAGAAATATAAAACAAAAGCTTACTATGCTCATTATTAATAACTTAGCCATTTCAACACCTTCTTTCAAATATTTATAATAAACTATTGACGCGAATATTACAATTGTAATATTATTGATTTATAGAAATTACAACTGTAATATTGGAGGGTATATTTTGAAAAAGTTAATACTTTTAATTGCAATTGCTTTAGTTTTAAGTGCATGTAATTCAACCAGTTCACATGCTAAAGAGTTAAATAATTTAGAAAAGAAATATAATGCTAATATTGGTGTCTATGCATTAGATACTAAAAGTGGTAAGGAAGTAAAATTTAATGCCGATAAGAGATTTGCCTATGCTTCAACTTCAAAAGCGATAAATAGTGCTATTTTGTTAGAACAAGTACCTTATAATAAGTTAAATAAAAAAGTACATATTAACAAAGATGATATAGTTGCTTATTCTCCTATTTTAGAAAAATATGTAGGAAAAGATATCACTTTAAAAGAACTTATTGAAGCTTCAATGAAGTATAGTGATAATACAGCAAACAATAAAATTATAAACGAAATCGGTGGAATCAAAAAAATTAAAAAACGTTTAAAAAAATTGGGAGATAAAGTAACAAATCCAGTTAGATATGAAATAGAATTAAATTACTATTCACCAAAGAGCAAAAAAGATACTTCAACGCCTGCTGCTTTCGGCAAGACTTTAAATAAACTTATCGCAAATGGAAAATTAAGCAAAAAAAATAAAAATTTCTTACTTGATTTAATGTTAAATAATAAAAACGGAGACACTTTAATTAAAGATGGTGTTCCAAAAGACTATAAGGTTGCTGATAAAAGTGGTCAAGCAATAACATATGCTTCTAGAAATGATGTAGCTTTTATTTATCCTAAGAACCAATCTGAACCTATTATTTTAGTCATTTTTACGAATAAAGACAATAAAAGTGATAAACCTAATGATAAATTGATAAGTGAAACCGCCAAGAATGTAATAAACAAATTTTAATAGTCTAAATGTACTACAAAAACTGATATAATTCTATCTTTCATAAAACTTCATAATATCGAAGAACATATATATTATTTATAATTATATATGTTCTATTTTTTTATGTTCACATTTTTTAAAAGAGAAAATACTATTAACATACCAAACATCATAATTCCAGTTACTATAATTATAAATGCTCGATAATCTTACTCAACTTTTCCATATAGAAAATAACTTATTTTAAATTAATTAATTAATCACATTAAAAAATTATATAATCCTTGCCAAAAAAGAACATACGTTCTACAATGATGATGAGGTGGTAAACATGATTCCAAATCCTAATGCGCCAGATGAATATAAATATGAAACTGATTATAGAAAAATACCAAGAAAATATTTAAACCCTAAAATCCCTCAAGGGCGTGGAAAAATCAAATGGCAAGCTTTTGCGACTCTCCCGCAACAGTTTGAAATTTTAGAACAAATTATAAAGGATCAAAATAAAATAGAAAAACCATTGCTAACACATGATTCATTAGATAATTTAGATCAGATTTTTCAAATAAAAATTCAAAATGATGAGTTATGTACAATCTCATATTGGGAAGACGGCAGCATTTCAAACTATACAGGAAAAATTTTGAAAATTGATACAATCAATGGTTATTTTACATTTTACGATTCTACAAATACTAAACATACTTTTTTCAATACTAATGTGTATAATATCTCTTAAACTTGAATTATTTCTCTTTACCTGTGTATTAAATATCTTCATATATTTTATTATATAATGTGTTTATTTCATCTTTGAGCCTCTTTTTCTCATTTTCTAAAGATTTTACTCTCCTTTTTAATGAAGAAATTAATGCGTCTTTACCGTCACTGTTATTTTTATGTACAAATATGTCTTTACTTTGTTCACGTAACTCTTCGATTCTCTTTCGAATTTTACTATTATTATATAAAGTAGCTTTAGATACATTTGAATGCTTAGCAACAATATTAAAGTTAATTTCTTCATTTTTTCGAACCAATTCATTTATTGCTTTAGAAACTTTTTGCTCGGTTTTAACTTTTCGTTCTGCATGTAATTGTTTTAATTGTTCTTGTCTATTAAATTTTCCCATCTTAACCTCTATACTTTTATTCTATTACTTCTCCCGAATATAATGTTTCCATCTTTTATATTACCTAATATTTCTTCATATTTATTTAATATATTAGTATGTTTTTCAACTATATCTTGTCTATTATTATTTTTAGCTAATTCTATGGATTTGACCGTTGATTTGATATGTAATTCATATTTTTCAACATCTAAATCAGAAAATCCAATAGCTAGATCCTTACATGGTTTCCCAGAATTACAAGTTAAGCATGGCGGAGCTTCCATATATGGACAATCACCGCTCAATCTAGCATGACAAGTACCATAAGGATTGTCCATTGCGTTTAATTTATGTTCTTGCCATAAAGAATTCAATGCTTTTTCTGATAATTCACTACTATGCTGTATATTTTTAATTTTACCGTCAACATCAAAACTAAAAGCCCCTTGATCAATAACTGATTCAAAAGCCTTTCTTTTTGTATCATCAAGTAACTTAGCATATCTGAGTGTCATTTCTGGTGAGGAATGTGCTAATAATTCTTGTATGGTTAATATATCTGCTCCACCATTTAACAATTTCACTGCATAAGTATGTCTAAACTGATGAGTTTTGAAATGGAAGACTTCACCTTGTTCATCAAGAATATTTTTTGTTTTTGCTAAATGATTTAAGTGTGCTCTGACCATATGCTGTGTAAAGGGCATTCCTTTTCTTTTTCCTTTATGAATAGCAAAAATATAATTATTAGGGTTGTTATCTTTTGTACTTTTAATTTTAAAATTGGCTATTAAAACTGCTACTATATCAGCTAATTCATTATCGATTGGTATCCTATGTCCTTTAACAAAAGTTTTAGCAATATCAGTAATTATTGAAAACTTTCCATTAACTTTTGCAAGACAATTATTTTTTAATGTTAATACATCAGAAATTCTTAGTCCTGTTTTAAAAGCTATCCAAACTACAGGTATTAAATCTTTGTGCAAATCATTTATATGCTCAAAAAGCTGTTCCAATACAAAATCTGGGATATAATCAATTTGGCTACTATTTTTCTTTTCGCGCTTAGGAAAGTCTTGAGGATAAATTAAAAAACGTATATCTTCAGAGGGGGCTATATCATAATTTTGACTAGCAATATCATTTAAGAACCTTCTAATTGCTTTTAATTCTTCTCTAACGAAGTTCCTAGAACTTTGCACATTTTTACTATTAGCATATTCAAATAAAAATTCTATATATGCTTCGATATGACATCTATCTAGTTCATTTAAACTATTCCTTGTTTCTTTATTTTTAGATATATTTTGAAAAAACCTAGTCAAAACTCTTATATAAAATCTTGCTGTAGCAAATGCTATATCACCAGTTATCAAACGATTTTTTAAATATTTTTTTGCTAATTCTCGCATTTTAATTGACTCAATTTTTTCAAAGTTCAAATAATTACCAGTTAGTGTTTTATTATAACTCAATCCATATTTTTCTAAATTTCTAATATCCCATTTATCTTTTTCCCATTCTTCTCGCTTATCAATAAATTTATTTAGATTAATATACATATTCTTTAAAAAAGAAGCTAGTCCACTTTTATGTTCATAATCACCAAAAACTATTGTTGATGATTTTCTTTTTATAGGTATATTATTTTTAGTCAACCAACTAAACCAGTACTTTTCTAACATATCAATATCACAATCTAGTAAAGAATTTAAATTTGGATAAACTTCATTAAAGAACTCAGCAATCTTGTTAAGTTTCACTGCTCCAGTATTAAATACATTAGATAAAGACCAATCCTCTTTAACTATAAGTTTCAAAAAAAGGTATTTAAATTCTAAATTCAAATTTTCACTTTTAATCCTAAAGAAAATATTTTTTCTTTTGTCTTTATAGTTCTTGATACTATCTTGAAATTGCTCGAACTTGTTAAAAGCTGAAATGTGCCATTCATCATTTTTTAAAAAGTAATCATCATATATTTCAGTTATTAGCACTTCTCCTTTTATGTTTATAGTTCTACTTTGTAATGTACATAATTCATTAATCATAGTACTGTTTGTAGGCAAATTAATTGGTATTGACATAGTTATTCCCCTTTATTAAAAACTTGAAATTGATGCTTAACTTTATTCCAATCTTCACGTATATCTTCTTCAGTGGGATGAACATATAAATTAATAGTCGTTTGTATATTACTATGACCGAGTCTTTCTTGAACTTGTTTAATATCCTTAGTTTCATTATAAAAAACAGTTGCATGTGTATGGCGAAATAAATGGGGGTGAACATTTATAGATGTTTTATGTTTTAGCCTTTTAAATAATGAATATATATCACTATAATGCATAGCTTCTCCTACATTTCTACCCTTTATTTTTACAAAAAGATAATCAGAACATATGGAAAGTTCGTCAATTATTTCGTACACATAATCGTCATATAAATCAATTAACGATTGAGAAATAAATATTTTTCTTTCACCAGTTTTTAAATAAGTACCATTGCTATTAAATCTATTTTTCAAAACTATTTGGTGACCTTTTCTAAAATCAAATTTGATATCATCAATGCGTAATGATAATACCTCACCTATACGTAATCCTGTTTCATATAATAATTGTATTAAGAATTTATCTCTAATATTATTAGCTGCTCCTAATAATTTCTTAACCTCAACATTGGTTAACACTTCTAGTTTTTTCTTTGGTTCTTTTACTTTCAAAATATTTTTCAACATTCCATAGTCCTTGTTTACGTGATGCATGAAACTTTTATATTTTTTAGAGTATTTACTTTCCGTATGTATAAAATCATAGAAATTAACATCTAATTTTTTGCTCCTATAGAGATAATCATAAAAATTAGATACTACAGTAATAGTCAGATTAATTGTCTTAGGACTAATGCTTTTTCCTTTTCGGTGATAAGAGAGGACATTCTCATATTCAAAAGGTGTTTTCATCCATCTTATAAAATCAACAAAGTTATCAAAACTAACTTCTTTATAGCATATCTTTTTACTTTCTAAGTAAACAAAAAATTTTTTTAGTGCATAGGCATAGGTTTTCTTGGTATTTAAACTTTTATTAACACTATCCAGATACTTCAAATATCTTACTGCATCTACTATAGGTTCATTATTACCATCTAAAATCATAAAATTGATACCATTCTTAGATTTTACTTCTACTATTTTCATAATAATCTCATTTCTAATTTTAATAGTATAAGTATACACTATTCGAACTCTTTTTACATCATACATATTAAACTTATTACACGTAATAAAAAAAGACTATTTAATATTTTTACTTTGTTCATTTTTTCTTAAAATATGATTCATTTTAAACAAAATAGTCTATATCCTTCAATATATATATAACCGTTCGCTACGCTACCCGAACAATTCGAAACTATCCATCAATACATGATTGATCAAAATAAAATAGATAGACCAGTACTTTCAGACGATCAATTAGCTCAATTAAATATCCGCTTGCACGAAGCATTACAAAAATCTCAACCTGTTAATATAAAATATTATGAAGAAGGTTATATTAATTTTGTTAATCTTAATATACATCGCATTGATTCATTAAATCTTGAAATTGAAGGGATAAAGCCAGGTACTACCTATCATCAGAAAGTCCCTATTTTAGATATTGTTGATATTACTTTCTCATAAAAAAAAGTTGGCAATAGCTTATTAAAGCATTGCCAACAATTATCTCAAATTAGTACTAAACTATTAGAACTAATTAATTATTATTTTCAATATCTGAAACAATTTCTTTAGTTTTTCTTTCAATATCTTCGAAATCTTTTTTGAAGATATAAGCAAAGGCAACTACACCTACGCCTACTACAACTGTAGTGATAGCTAATAAGCTAAATACAAATTTAAATAAACCTTTAATAAAGTTCCACATTACTTTTCACCTCTAAAATTAATATGCATATCTACAATTCACTATGATAGCATACTTATCTCTATCAATAAATAAATACCCGTTTCAAAAATTAATCATTCTCAACTAAATATATATTTATGGTAATATGTCAATTAAAGATTAATTTAAATAATCAAACTGAAATTAATAACGAGATTCCAAACCAATTGTTACTCTTATAAATAAATATTAACTTAACCACCATGACTTAACAGAATCAGCAATCGCTCTACAACTATCTGAAATCATAGATATCACTCCCATAGATTAAAAAATTCCCTCACTAAAATACAATTCGATTGTAATATTTCATCCATAGTAATTCAATTAACATTAAGTTAATTTACGATTACATTAAAGTAAATATTTGAAATGAAAGGATGACTAACATGCAAAATGTTCAATCCGATATCATGACTTTTCGTGGTTCTCATTATGACTTAGGAGTCGAAACAGCGAAATGGTTACAAAGAACTCCTTTATTAAAAAATCGTGAAAAAGAATGGAAAAAAAGAAATCCAAGATTTGATATCGATGTCAGAGAAACATATAATATTTTTCAAATTTATGCTCCTAAAATTTGGGACGAGCTAATAGGTATGCAAGACGTTTTGAATCTACCTACTAAACAAATTATATTAAATTTTGGACACTATCGTTTTACTGATTTAAAAGATAGTGGTTGTACAGTTTTTAAAGGGAAAGACTATTTACTACGTAATTATGATTATCATCCCTCTACTTATGATGGTCGATATTTACTATACAAACCAAATGATAGTGGTTTAGCTCAAATAGGACCTACTTCTAGAGTAACTGGCAGGATGGATGGAATGAATGAGTATGGTTTATCAATGGCTTATAATTTTATGCATCGCAAGAAACCAGCAAATGGCTTTGTATGCTACATGATAGGTAGACTTATACTTGAATATTGTAAAAACGTTAATGAAGCTATACAACTTTTAAAAGAATTACCTCATAGAAGCTCTTTTAGTTATATTTTAATGGATAAAGAATCTAATTATGCCATTGTCGAAGTAACACCTCGTTCTATAGATATTAGATATGAACCTATATGTACAAATCACTTTGAATTATTAACACATGAAAATCGTAACTACACTAAAGAATCTAAAGAACGGTTGGAGAGAGTGATTAACACCACAAGAAGTGATTTAAGAAAAGAAAATGCTTTTAAATTATTTAATGACCCTCAATATAATATTTATAGTAAATTATTTAAGAGTTGGTCTGGAACAATTCACACATCGTTATACGAACCTCAAACTTTAACAACGTGGATAGGACTTGGAGAAAATAGTTCTCCGACTAAAATAGACTTTTATCAATGGCTTAAAAATAATACTCTAACAATAAATCAACTAAACGGAAAAATTGATACCGATTTAACATTTGCCACATATTAAAATAATTTTTCAAAAATAGAATAAAACCCATAAATGAGTGATTGTACAACACTCATTTATGGGTTAATAATCAAATATTTAAATAAAAAATGCGTTACTTAATTGATGACAATATCACCATCAACCGTATAAAATTCCAAAATGTTTTTACTCTTACCTACTTTACCATCTTTAAAATTATTATTATTGACTACTTTTTCACCACGTCCAGGATGTAACTTAAGTAGTGTGTTTTTAGGCTTAGCTTCAAAGTTATAATTTATATCTCCTTTTTTTGTTGAAGCTTTAATATCATTCGAAGATTTCATTTTATTCATATTAATATCTCCCTCATTCAATAGGAAGATTGAATCTTGGAATTCGCTACGGCTAAGAGTCAACTTACCAGTATCGATTTTTAAGTTTCCTTTTTTAACTGATGAATCACAAATATAAGCTAAGCTATTTGAACCATCCACATTTAAATATTTTAAATTTGAATGTTCCATAGAAAAGTGACGACTATTTATAATTGTGGCACTTGATGCATTAAAATTCCTCAAATGTACATCACCTATTACGGATTTAGCGCTAAGATCTTTCAATTGTTTATCTGGTACTGTAATGGTGAGTTTTTTCTTATTATAATGAAAAGGATTAAAGTTTAATCCGTATCCTCTATTAGTAGCACGTTTCTCGGTAACTTTGAGCATTTTACCTTTTTTAGATACATATACATCGTTATCACCTTGATAATCCACTTTGAATTTATTACCTTTAACAATGTTTATTTCAGAACCAATTGTACTTACTGACAACTGACTGAAATGATTATTAAAAGTCTTATTATAGTTTTGCTTTTCATATTTAGCTTTATCAAAAGCAAACCAAGTAACTGTTCCACTGATAAAGAAAATTGCAAATATAATTAAACCGCTAATGAAAAGCTTCCTCATTTCCTAACGCTTCCTTTAACTGTTTTAATGTACCATGATAAATATTTCAATATTAAATTATGTACTAATCCAATAATTTTTAATGTTAAAACAATAAAAATAATTCCTAAACCTGTTAAAGAGATAGAGAATAATATATTACTCAGTGAATTATAAAACCCATTAATTATCGAATAACTAATAAGGATCAATGGGGAGAATAGTAAACAGACTGCTGTAAACACCAAAAGTAAAATCAGAAATGCAATAATCGCTACTGGAACTAATATAATAAATAATGAAAGTATACCTAGACTTAAGGAGGCTATAATAGCTCTAGTTATGTTTTGGATTGTTGGTTTTGATTTAGCATAACTGATAGCACTTTTAGCTTTTATCTCTTTTGCTATATCATACGGATCTTTCAATTTATTCACTATTTGTTCTTCACTTCTACCTTTTAACTCTTCTTCATAGAATAAATTTTCATATTCGTACATTTTATTATCTTTTTCTCGTCTAGGAAGATCATCTAAAGCTAATTCTAATTCATTTAAAAAAGTAATTTTATCCATGTATCGTCACTCTTCCTGAATTTGAATTAAAGAATAGTTATCAAGATTTATCATTTACTGAAAAACTCTATTCTTTTTACGATATCATCTTTATATAATATATTCAGTTTCATTTTATTTTGGCGGTCAGTATATGTAATAGATTTATAATGCTTACCAACCATATGTCTTTTATAACTATCTCCTAACTCGTTAATAACTTCATCAATTGAGTCACCTATTCTAACTCCGAAATTCGTTTTAACACTTTTATCCTTGATTAAAACAATTCCTTTAACAATGTGCTTTTTATTTTTCACTTTAACCGTTAAATCCTTATGCTTTTCGTCATTATAAAATTTAAATCGATCTAATTTAATTTTTTTATTAATGACATACCCTTTCTGATTAAAACGATCATTTAAACCTATATCATTCACAGTATAATTGGATAAATCTACTGTTTTAATACTTCTATAGTACATAATTCCGAAAAGTAGAATAATTGCTCCAATTAAAAAAAGGGTTGAAATCACCCATCTGTTTTGTATACGCACTTGAGTCACCACTTTCACTCTTGTTCTATTAAATATAGCATATGAAATTTGGAGTTTCATCTAACAACTTAGTCACATTCATAATTAAATTATGATTGAGTTAATTTAATATCTTTAAAGTTAAAAAATTGTTATAATATTCTAAATAATTAAGGAGGTTATTTCTATGACTAATTTAGAAACTTATTTTAAAAAAAGTCAGCCACTAGAAGAGTACATTGACCGAATGAAAGATAATAGAAATAATTTATTATCAATATACAAATCCTTTAAATTACCAGAAGAAGATGACCGTATTACAAAGCTTAAAGATGCAAATTACTCAAAGGTATTAGTCATCACTGAAGATTGGTGTGGTGATGCAATGATGAACCTTCCAATACTTAAACGTGTAAGTGAAGAATTAAATTTAGAAGTTAGAGTATTTCATAGAGATGACGACACACGTTTAATTGATCAATATCTTACAAATGGTAAGTCTAGATCGATTCCTATTTTTGTTTTTATGAACAGTGCATATGAACAAATAACCGTATGGGGACCTAGAGCTAAGGAAGTCGAAAAATTTGTTGTTGATTTGAGAAATGATAAATTACCAGATAAAGATCATCCTCAATATGATGATAAAGTTAAAGAAACTCACTTACTTATTTCAAATAGATTTAAAACAGATTCATCATTTTGGAAAAATGTATATAACTCCATAATTAATCAGCTTTTATATAAATAAATACTGAGGCTAAAGCCTCAGTATTTTTGAACTTAAATATCTCGTTTAGCAGCATATAAGATGTTAGCTACAAATAATACTACTATTGAAGCAATTGAAATAAACCATTGCCAATGCGAGAATTTAATCTCCTCAGTCATTTTCTCAGTGAGATAAGTAAATGGAATATATTTAAATGATTTTTGAATATCGTCACCAATATTTGGAATTAAACCTATTAAAGGTTGCACAAATGGAACGATAAGTAATAAGAAAATACCTAAAGTAAAAATTACTGCCGGCTTTTCAATAATTAACGTAAGTAATAATAAGAATAAGCCAAAGAATAAGAAAAATATAAGGTAAAACCATATATTATTTAAGAATTTATCTCCGTCAACATTTGATCCTTTTGTAGATGCTTGAATAACAATAATTACAAGATATTGAAGTAAAGTAAATAAGAACGAAATTAATATCATTGAAATTGTTTTAGCAATAATATAACCAATACGACTACTTACCTTACTCATATATAATTGAATTGTACCTTGAGAATAATCTCTAGTGATAGTTTTAATGATAAATAATAATCCCGCGAATAAGAATAACCAGTTGGCCAGTACGAAGACCATTTCGTTATTTACTTCATGAGACTTGCTATATGCTGCTTGCATACTTGCTTGGAAGACTGTCATTCCTATAACTAGTATTAATGCAAGATATGTTAAAGGACTTTTTAAAATACTAATTAAATCGAACTTGACTAGCTGTAAACTTCTCATTATTTATCACCTCTTTGATTAATATTAAAGTAAGTATCACGTAGAGAACTTTTACGCGTTTCAATATACTTAGGATAAACACCTTGTTCAGACAATGATTTTAATAGTGGTTTATAGTCTCTTTGAGCTTTAATGATAATCTCACCAGCATCTTTTTGTGATTGTTGCACTTTATAATGTTCAGTTAGATATTCTAAAGTTTTATTAAAATCATCATGTTCAATAGTAATGATTGTACTATCTTCTGGTCCCCCATCTTTCATGTTCACATCTTGAACAAAGTTACCATCTCTAAGGAAGACAGCTCTATCACAAATAAGTTCAATATCTTCTAATTTATGACTTGAAATTAATATTTTCATATCTAATTGTTTGACTAATGATTGGATAGTTTTTAAAACATCAATTGATCCATCTGGATCCATACCATTTGTAGGCTCATCTAAAATTAAATATTTTGGTTTATTCATAAGAGAGACCGCAATGGCTAATTTCTGTTTCATACCCATTGAATATTTTTTCACTTTTTTCTTAATATAAGGTCTCATACCAAAAGCATCAATAATGTGATCAGAATACTCTTTATCAAAGCCTTTTCCTAAAACTTGAGCGAACAATTTTAAATTATATAAACCTGACTTGTTGTCATAAAGTTTAGGATGTTCGATTAAGTAACCTACGTTTTCATCTTTCGATAAATCAACTTTCCCTTGGTAATTAATAATATTACCATTCATGACTTTCATTAATGTTGTTTTACCAACACCGTTTTTACCAATAAGACCAACTATTTGGCTATTACCAAAATCAAAGTTTATATCGTCAATAACTGTATTTTGACCATATTTTTTAGTGATTTGTTCTAATTTCATAGTAGACCCCCTTAAGTGGTTAATGTTTTATTTTTCTAATTTGAATTAAATAATTCACTACTAAACATATGATGCTAATAATCAATAGGCCATAATTTAAGAAGTACGAATATACAACTGGAATATGACTATCTTTGTGAACTAAAACGTTTATTAAGATAAATAAAGCAGATAAGACAAATGGTAATACAATGATAACTCCAAATACATATGCTAAATAAGGCACGTCTTTATGTTTCTGTTCTGTACTTTTATTAAAAGCGATAGGGATTGAAAAGAAATTCGCTATTATAAAAGAATAGGTTGTAGAAAAAGTTATCGAATCTGTCTTTATTGAACTTGTTTCATAGCCATATAAACTTATGATTATTGCACCAATAATTGTTAAAACTATGCAACTGATGTAATTTGCATTTAATAAATCTTTCCTTGAAACTGGCAGACTACCAAAAAATAAGTAAGACTGAGATCCACCTAATCTACGATTGATTCTAAATAAATGTCCAGCATCAACTAAGCATATAATAGTTAATATAATACCTATAGGTCCTGAAATAACAAGATACGGTAAATGTTGCCTATCGATTAAGTGATAAAACGGAAAGAATATGAGTAATAAACCATAAATCAAAAGTGTCCATCTTCGAAGTTTAAGATTTCTAATTAATAATTGTTTCATATTAGTTTCTCATTTCGTTGGTGATATTTAAAATCTAGTTGATTTTTATTTTTTTCTAAATATATCATTAGTTCTTCAATTGATGGATTTTTAATTTCTACTCTATTTCCAAATAATTCTTTAAATGTTTGGTAGTGTTCAGTGAGGCCTATGTAGCCAGTTTTTCTAACTTCTTTATAAATTAACAATTCCTCCAACTCCACATCTAAGTCTTCATTGGAACCACTAATTATTTTATATTTTTCAAATAAAGTGTCTCGTGATTCATTAAAAATAATTTGACCATCACGTAAATAAACTATATAGTCCGCAATTTTTTCTAAATCAGATATGATATGTGTCGATATGAAGACTGTTTTATCTTCATCAATTAATTCTTGTTGAATAATCTCTAGTAGTTCATTTCTAACTAAAGGATCTAGTCCAGATGTGGGCTCATCTAAGATGAATAATTCAGCATGGTGACTAAATGCAATAGCTAATGACAATTTCATTTTCATACCTGTTGAAAAAGTTTTGATTTTCTTCTTATAAGGTAATTGAAAAAATTGCAGATAACTCATAAAAATTTTATGATCCCAATTGTTATAAAACGGGGCGACGATATTCTCTAACTTTTTAATGGTCCATTTGTCATTAAAATACGTTTCGGAATAAACGAAGCCTATTTTATTTTTTATTTCTACTGCACTATCCTTCATTTGTTCATTAAATACAGAAATTTGACCATTTTTAGATTGAATTAAATCCATAATTAAACGAATAACTGTAGTTTTACCAGCACCATTCCCACCTATAAAACCAGTAACAAAGCCTTTAGGAACTTCAAAGGAGATATCTTTCAACTGAAAATCTTTTGTTTGATAACTTACATTCTTAAGCTCAATCGCATTCATCAGTCTTCCTCCTCATAAATTAAAGACAATATTTCAGTCAATTCTTCTAAAGGCATCCCAATTGTTTTTGCTTCTTTTGACATTGTTTTAGCCAAATTTTCAATTACAAAGAACTGCTTTTCTTTAAGAATTGAGTTATCTTGTTCCTTCACAAAGGTACCTTTACCTCTTATAGTTGTCACAAATCCATCCTTTTCTAAATCTTCATAAGCTCGTTTTGTAGTAATTAAACTCACTTGTAAATCTTTAGCTAACTCACGCATTGATGGAAGGTGTTCTCCAGGAGCAACATAACCTTTCAAAATATTTTCTTTAATTTGTTGCTTGATTTGTTCATAAATGGGATATTCACTGTTGTTTTTCAAAATTAATTTCATTGATGTCCCCCTTTTCTTCTGTATATACATAATATATACAATATATACAGATTTGTAAAGTGTATATACTAAATTCTGTGAAAAATCCTATATATCAAGAGAATATTGAGTATAAACAATATATACAAAAAGACTTAAGAGAACGATACACTTCCCTTAAGTCTTAAATAATGTACACTATTTTTTTCTCCGTTTATTACTTCTATCGATAAAAGCACAAATCATAAACATAATTGCAGCAAGTAGCAATTTAATTCCTTGCTCTTCATGACCTGTAGCTTGAAGATAATAGCCTACTACAAATAGCACAATTGCTAATCCAACGAATATTTTTGTTAAGTGCTTCATTTTATTCACCTCAACACATAAAAAGTATATCAAATAATACCAGGTATAAAAACGGTATATGAGTTTAACTTTCCCAATAATTTAGAAGACGATATCAAATTTAGGAGTTACCACAATTAAATATTGATTGCGGTCAATTTAGTACAATGTTACAATAAACTTGTATCCACGAATTATACTACACAACCCCAGGTCTGGTACCAGCAGACTTGGGGTTTTTTGTGTTCGGTCATCTACTTGTCTTTCCACTTAATTTCTAACCAAATACGAAAGACGACAAGTACGCCACCTGTAATCAATGTTATTAAACCATCTTGCCACCACGTCATTATACTACACCTCCCAGAATTGATTAGTGTCATATAATTTGATGACCTAAGCATATTCTAACACAAATTATAGAACATATGTTCGCTATTAGTAATAAAATTTATTTTCCTAATTCCCTATCATCAATGCTTTATCTTTATTCAAATTAAAGATAATATATATATAAACACTTTATTAAAGAGAGGTTAGAAAATGACAAGCCCTTTAGCCGAAAATTTAAATAACGAATTACAACAATCCAATCCAGAAGTATATGACATGTTATCTGATTTAGGTAAAGAAATGTTCTATCCTAAAGGTATTCTATCTCAATCTGCTGATGCCAAAAGTACTAAATATAACGCTACGATTGGTATGGCAACAAATGATGAAGGTAAAATGTATGCTGATTCATTGAATAATATATTTAATGAATTAACTCCAGATGAAGTTTTTCCATATGCACCTCCACAAGGTATTGAAGACTTACGTGACTTATGGCAAATTAAAATGCTAAATGAAAATCCTGATTTATCAAAAGAAGCGATAAGTAGACCCATCGTGACTAATGCTTTAACTCATGGATTATCTTTAGTTGCAGACTTATTTGTAGATGAAAATGATACTATTTTATTACCAACGCACAATTGGGGCAACTATAAACTAGTGTTTAACACTCGCCATAAAGCCAATATCGAAACATATCCTATTTTCAATGAAGAAGGACATTATACAACTGATTCACTAGTGGAAACTTTAGAAAACTTTAATAAAGATAAAGTAATCATGATTCTAAATTATCCAAATAACCCAACAGGTTATACGCCAAAAGCTGAAGAAGTTAAAACTATCGTAAATGCTATTGAAACACTTGCTAATAAAGGAACAAAAGTGATTGCAGTAGTTGATGATGCTTACTATGGTTTATTCTATGAAGATGTATACACACAATCTATTTTTACGGCTTTATCACAGGTGAATTCTCATAATATTTTACCTGTACGCTTAGATGGTGCTACTAAAGAATTTTTTGCTTGGGGATTCCGTGTAGGCTTCATGACTTTTGGTACTAAAAATGATATAACTCAAAATGTACTTGAAGCAAAAGTTAAAGGTTTAATTAGAAGTAATATTTCAAGCGGGCCATTACCATCCCAAAGTGCTATCAAGCATGTTCTAAAAAATAATAAACAATTTGATAAAGAAATTGAGGAGAATATTCAAACATTAAAAGATCGATACGAAGTTACTAAGGAAGTTGTTTATGATGAGAAATATGCATACTATTGGAAAGCATATGATTTTAATTCAGGTTACTTCATGGCATTAAAAGTTAAGCATGTTGATCCAGAAATATTACGCAAACATTTAATTGATAAATATTCAATAGGTATTATTGCCTTAAATGATACGGATATACGAATTGCCTTTAGTTGTGTTGAAAAAGACGATATTCCTCACGTGTTTGAGTCTATCGCTAAAGCTATTGATGATCTAAAATAGAAAAAGAAGAGTTGCTCTCTTAAATATTTAGAGCAACTCTTCTTTTTTTAAATCTCTTTTTTACGTGATTTACGTAATAACATTAAACCAAGAATTAGAATACTGGATAGTAATGTATTATTCGCTTTTTCACTTTCACCAGTATGTGGCAATTCTAAGAGTTTATCCTTTTTGGTATACATCATTTCATTACTTCTATCATTCAATTTCACTTTTAAAGATTTAATTTTATAGCTTTCTTTACTTGTAACTTTAGTAGGTGCTTTTATACAAATAGCTATACTTGCGTCACTATTGCCTTTATACTCTCTAGCGATTATTTCACTACCATCTTTAACAGCTAGATGAGTTATTTTTATTTCTCCTGTGTGAGCGTTTAAAATAATACCTTCTATAACTTGGTCTACAGACCACTCTGAACCGTTTTTATAAACATTTATATATGTCGCCTTACCTTTTTTATTTTTAAAAGTAATTTCAACTTTAGTTGCTTCAATTCTAGGCTTTATAATAACTATAGCTTCTTTTTCATTTACAGTCACAATTGGAGGTTCAGGTGCATTTTCTTTACGTGGCATAATCACACTATTTAATTTACTATGGTCGCTATTACCATGTACTTCACTTGCAGTAATTTCACTTTCAGGATAAACAACGTAATAGTCTATAGTTACCTTACCAGTAGCCGGTTCTATATTGATGCCCGTTATTTCTTTACTCAAGCTCCAAGTACCTTCATCTTTACTTGCGATGATTGTATCAGATTGCCCTTCTGGATTTATATATTCGATTTCAATTTTTGTAGATAAACCGCTTGGTATTATACTCACATTTACTTTACTTTCATCTTTCTCAACTATTGGTGCATCTGGTGTTGCTTCTTTTCGTGGCATATTAATTTTACTTTCTGTACTTGTATCACTATTACCTTTTGTTTCGGTTGCTACTATTTCGCTTTCTGTTTGTACATCCTGATAGCCTATAGTGACTTTTCCAGTATGGTCATCGATCTCAATATGTGGTGTTTCTTTGTTGAGTGACCATGTTCCCTCTTTTTTGCTTGCGATGATTGAATCAGGTTGGCCGTCTGAATTTGTATAATTGATCACTAATTTTGTTGATTCACCTTTTGGTGTAACTTCAACATTGACGCGTTCTTCATTCGCTTCAATTGTTGGAGAATCCGGTGTTGACTCTTTTCGTGGCATAGTCACTTTACTTTCTGGACTTGTGTTACTATTACCTTTTGTTTCAGTAGCTACAACTTCGCTTTCTGCTTGTACAGCTGGGTGGCCTAGTGTGACTTTTCCAGTATATTCATCTAATTGAATATGTGGCACTTCTTTATTGAGTGACCATATTTCCTCTTTTTTGATTGCGATAATTGAATCAGGTTGACCTTCTGAATTTGTATAATTGATTACTAATTTTGTTGATTCACCTTTTGGTGTAACTTCAACATTGACGCGTTCTTCATTCGCTTCAATTACTGGAGAATCAGGCGTTACTTCTTTGCGAGGCATATTTATTTTACTTTTTGCACTTTCATCACTGTTACCTTTTGTTTCGGTTGCTACTATTTCACTTTCTGCTAACACCGCTTGGTGCCCTAGTGTGACTTTTCCGGTAGTTTCGTCTAATTCAATATGTGGAACCTCTTTGTTTAGTGACCAAACTCCTCCATTTTTATTTGCAATGAATGAACTTAGTTGGCCATTTGTATCTGTATATTTTACTTCTAATTTTGTTGATTCACCTTTTGGTGTTACTTCGACACTCGCACGCTCTTCACTTGCTTCAATTGTTGGAGAATCCGGTGTTGACTCTTTTCGTGGCATAGTCACTTTACTTTCTGGACTTGTGTTACTATTTCCTTTTGTTTCAGTTGCCACTATTTCGCTTTCTGCTAACACCGATTGGTGACCAATTGTGACTTTTCCAGTATGTTCATCTAATTGAATATGTGGTAAATCTTTATTTAATGACCAAGTCTCGCCAATTTTAATTGCGATGATTGAATCAAGTTGGCCATTTGTATCTGTATATTTTACTTCTAATTTTGTTGATTCACTTGTAGGTGTCACTTCGACATTGACATGCTCTACGTTAGATTCAATATCTGGTGCTTCTGGTGTTGTCTCTTTACGTGGCATTGTCACTTTACTTTCAGCGCTTTCGTCACTGTTACCTTTTGTTTCGGTTGCCACTATTTCGCTTTCTGCTAACACCGATTGGTGACCAATTGTGACTTTTCCAGTATGTTCATCTAATTGAATATGTGGTAAATCTTTATTTAATGACCAAGTCTCGCCAATTTTAATTGCGATGATTGAATCAAGTTGGCCATTTGTATCTGTATATTTTACTTCTAATTTTGTTGATTCACTTGTAGGTGTCACTTCGACATTGACATGCTCTACGTTAGATTCAATATCTGGTGCTTCTGGTGTTGTCTCTTTACGTGGCATTGTCACTTTACTTTCAGCGCTTTCGTCACTGTTACCTTTTGTTTCGGTTGCTACTATTTCACTTTCTGCTAACACCGCTTGGTGTCCCATTGTAAGTTTACCGGTGCTTTCATCAAGTTTTATATTAGAAATATTATTATTAATAGTCCATCCATTGCCAACTTTAGTTGCTGTAATAGTAGCCGGTTGCCCTTTCAAATCAACATAGTGAACATCTAATCTAGTAACATCATTATGTGGTATAATTTCGACATTTGCTTCTTCTATGTTAGATCTTACCACTGGTGGTTGAGGTTTAACTTCTTTAGCAGGCATAATTGTATGTTTGACAATACTATTATCACTGTTACCATTTGACGCAGTAGCAGTAATATCACTTTCCGGTTGCACAGCCACATAACTAATTGTCACAGTTCCTGTTTGAGAATTAATTGAAATACCTGAAATGTTATTATTCAATGACCAGCTTTGATTTTTCTTAGTGGCTATTGCTGTAGCGATTTGGTCATTGACATCTAGATATTTGATAGTTATTTTGTCTGAATTAATTGAAGGAATTATACTTACACTCGCATTGTCATGATCTGATTTTAGTACAGGCCCTTCTGGAGCGACATCTTTACGTGGCATTGTCACTTTACTTTCTGGACTCGAGTCGCTATTTCCTTTTGTTTCAGTTGTTATAACTTCACTTTCTGCTTGTACTGCTTGATAGCCTATTGTTACTTTTCCGGTTGCTTCATCTACCTCTATGTGCGGAACATTTTTATTTAATGAGCAAACTTCTCCATTTTTACTTACGATAATGGTATCACTTTGCCCCTCTGTATTAGTATAATTAATCACTAATTTTGTTGATTCATCTTTCGGTGTTACCTCTACATTGACTTGCTCTTCGTTTGCTTCGATTGTTGGAGAATGCGGTGTTGTCTCTTTACGTGGCATAGTCACTTTGCTCTCAGGACTTGAATCACTATTGCCTTTTATTTCTGTTGCTATAATTTCACTTTCTGCTTGTACGACTTGATGACCTATAGTTACTTTTCCGGTTCTATCGTCTATCACAATATGCGGTACTTGTTTGTTTAATAACCAAGCACCTCCATTTTTGTTTGCGATGATTGAATCAGAATGGCCTTCTGGATTTGTGTAATTGATCACTAATTTCGTTGATTCATCTTTCGGTGTTACCTCTACATTGATGTACTCTTCACTTGCTTCGATAGCCGGAGAATCCGGTGTTGTCTCTTTACGTGGCATAGTCACTTTGCTCTCAGGACTTGAATCACTATTGCCTTTTATTTCTGTTGCTATAATTTCACTTTCTACTTGTACTGCTTGATAGCCTATTGTTACTTTTCCGGTTGCTTCATCTACCTCTATGTGCGAAACATTTTTATTTAATGACCAAATTCCTCCATTATTACTTGCGTTAATGGTAACACGTTGATCCTCTGGATTAGTATAATTGATGACTAATTTAGTCACTTCACCCTTTGGCGTTACCTTGACATTGGCGTGCTCTACACTTGCTACAATATCAGGCGCTTCTGGCGTTGTCTCTTTACGTGGCATTTTTAGATTGCTTTCTGAACTTGAGTCACTGTTTCCTTTTGTTTCGGTTGCTACTATTTCACTTTCTGCTTGTACTGCTTGATAACCAACCGTTACTTTTCCGGTAGTTTCGTCTAATTCAATATGTGGAACCTCTTTGTTTAGTGCCCAAACTTCTCCATTTTTATTTGCGATAATCGAACTTGGTTGGCCATTTGTATCTGTATATTTTACTTCTAATTTTGTTGATTCATCTTTAGGTGTTACTTCTACGTTGACATGCTCTACGTTAGATTCAATATCTGGTGCTTCTGGCTTTGTCTCTTTACGTGGCATTTTTAATTTACTTTCTGAACTTGAGTCACTGTTTCCTTTTGTTTCGGTTGCTACTATTTCACTTTCTGCTTGTACTGCTTGATAACCAACCGTTACTTTACCAGTGTGATCGTCAATATTAATATGTGACACTTGCTTATCTAATGTCCAAGTTTCTCCATTTTTTATAGCATTTATTGAAGCTGGTTCTCCTTCGGGATTTATATAAATCATCTCTATTTTTGACGCTTCACCTTTAGGTGTTACTTCGACATTGACATGCTCCTCACTTGCTTCAATACCAGGCGCTTCCGGTGTTGCCTCTTTACGTGGCATATTTTCTCTACTTTCCTCACTTGTGTCACTGTTTCGAATTATATCGTTCGCTACAACTAAACTTTCTGGATAAACAGCTTGATAATTAATTGTTACTAAACCGGATTGTGGTTCGATATTTATACCAGGAACACTATTATTAAGTGACCAATTATCATTAGTTTTAGTAGCAATAATTGATGTACTCTCATTAGCAGTATTTTGATATGTAATATTTAACTTATCTGCTTTATTAGCTGGTGTTATAGTTAAATTTGGAATCAGGTAATTTATTTCAATAATTGGTTTGGATGGTGCATTATATTTTAGACTATTTTTCAATGTATCTAACGTATTAGTAACATTATTGATAGTTTCTTGGGATGCTTGATTTTCTATAGCAACATTATTCTGTTGTTCATTGATAATATTTCTAGCTTCGGTTAATTTGTCTTGAAGTGCACGCCATGAATCTGCGGTAAAATCAGCCTCATTTAAATCGTGTAAGTAGTTATCAACTTCATTTACTTTACTTTGTAATTCTGTTTTATTCATTTGAATTGTCACAGTTTGTAAATTAACAGTATTATCTCCGGTTCTTTGAGTATCTCTTCCTCTAAATGTTGCATTAGTTCTATAACTAACATGTCCATTTAAATTAACTATTTTAGGTATTGTTGCTTTAAATTCTACTGTATAGGAGAGATCTTTCCTCTCTCCTGGATTTAAGTTACTAATTGACATTCTTAATTTATTAGTATTTACATCTAAATTACCGGTTCCTCCACTACTAGAAATGAGTTTTGAATTTGCTGGTAATATAACTTCATAATATGTATCTCTTGATTGATTATGCCCTTTATTTTCAACAGATAAATTAACTGTTGCACGTGCAAAATTATCATTAGGACTATTAGGCTGAGTTATATATTCTACCTGTGCCACATTAGAAGTGATATAGGATCCACTATTTATTCTTACATCACTAACTGAACCCCCATGATAATAAGATGAATTATCACCAAATCCATGTTCTTTCGAAGACCGTTGTACACTAATTCGACCAGTGTTGGATATAGGTAAAAAAGAAATTCTTACTCTATTCATATCGCTTGGTATGTTAACCATTGCAGATAATTTACCGGTAGGGTACGGTCCCATACCATTTAGACGATTATCAAATAAGATGCGATCCTGCTCTATATTACTAATTTTTAATTTAGCACCTGATGCACCATCTGAAAATACTGGACTTGTAGATATAAAGTTAACGTTTAATTCCGAACCAGGTACCACATCTATATCTTGATAAATACCTGCTACTTTAGCATCATTGACACTTCTATCACGACCGTTATTCGTTCTTGCAAGTACAACCCCGTATGGAGCACCATTATTGCTCATAAAACTTGAATAATCTACTGCGCTTGGTGTATAAAACATAGGATACTCAGGATTAGGATCAGTTGAGTAACTATGCCAATTATCTACATTCGTAACTACAGTTAATCTCTTTGACCTTGATGGTAATATACCACCAGATACCTGACTAAAGTTTCCATTTTGAATTTCTGGATTAACTTCGTTTGCTTTCAATGGATCATTAGATACGTTATTTTCAGGAGCACTTCTAAATGATGATGTATCTCTTTTATGTCTAATATTCGAATAGTTTGAAATGTTATTATTCTTAGTTAAATGTTGTGATTGAACACCGTTTGACTGACGATTTGGAAGTAAAGATTCTTTATTATGTAATTTACCTGCACTATTTAAAAATTTATGATAATAATCATCAACCTGTTGTTGGCTTTGAGGATTATTTAAAATAGATTCAGCTTCTTGTAAATCAGCGCGAAATAATTCAACCGAATCTTCTGTCTTGTTACTTAAATCTAAAGATTTGTATTGATTTAAAATTTTTTCAAGTTGACTAGTATTAATAACGTGTTGAGTATTAGTTTTAGTAGTTGAAAGTTTATTTTCAATATCTTGATTATTAGTTAGATTATCATTTAAAGATTTTCCATTTTCAATATTAATTTGATGACTGGTACTATCACTAACTTTTTGATTGATGGTGGTATTATTTTGTTCAATACTGTCAGCTTTTGCGTAATTTATGTTAGACATCATGATAAAACCTATTATTGCTACACTAGCTGCTCCAAAACCTTGATATTTTCTAATAGAAAAACGTGTGATTTTTTTATCTAAGTTGTTGATTCTTTTGTTTTCCATCATTTTTTCTCCTCAAATATAAAGAATTTAAATTAACCCAACAATATTCAACTTATATTTTATTATTGATAAAATATATTTCATTGTGTTCCTTAAAATATACCACCAAGCTATATTTTGTGCAATTGTTTATTTTGAGAATTTTACTATTTGTACATAAAAAAGAGTGTGGGTTTAGCTCCACACTCTCTATAATTCTATTCTTTGATTTTATTTCTAAAAATACCAATTAATCCTAAACCTGCTAGTAACATTAATAATGCTGGATTAAATTCTTGTTCTTTAACTCCTGTTTCAGGTAATTCTTTCTTAGAAGTTTTATGATTATGAGATGTTTTATCATCTTTATCTTCATTACGTTTTGATATTTTTTTAGTAGGTTTAATTACTTCTAATGTTTGCTTATGTTGTTTTAATTTAACTTTTTTATAGATATATTTAGTAATACCATCTTCGGTTTCTGTTCTAATATATTTATAACCTTCTATTTGTATAACACCTCTTTGATTTAAAGGTGTTTTATCGTCTTCTACCGCATCTTTAATAATATTCCCTTGATCATCTAACCATACTGTAACGTGTAATTTAGGTTTATCATTTACATTATTTTGATTGTTCTCCTGCTGTTTAGTTTGAATAACTGGATCTTTCTGAGTAGTTGGTTTTGTCGGTCCTGATTGAGTTGGTTTCTCTGGCTCTTCCTGTGCCGTTGGTTTTACCGGTTCTGGTTGTGTCGGTTGCTCTGGCTCTTTTTGTGTAGCTGGTTTCTCTGGCTCTTTTTGTGTCGTTGGTTTCACAGGTTCTGATTGAGTCGGTTGCTCTGGCTCTTTCTGTGTCGTTGGTTTCACAGGTTCTGATTGTTTTGGTTGTTCTGAATCTTTTTGAGTCGTTGGTTTTTCAGAATTTACTTCTGATGGTTTAGTGTCATCCTTTTTTGTTGAACTACTTGTGGCTGTGTTTGCTGTTTGAGATGTATTTACTTTTCTATAAATGAATTTAGTTATACCATCAGAAATTGATGTTCTAAAATGTTGGTACCCAGGAATTTTTACCGGCACTCTTTCAGAGGCAGGCGTTTTATTATCTTCTACTGCATCTTTAATGATATTACCTTGATCATCCAACCATACAGTAACGTATAAGATAGGAACTTCATATGTTCCACTGTCCTCATCTTCGTCAGAATCTTCATTTGGAGTTCCATCAATATAATCATTTAAATTTTTAGATGATTTATGATGAGTCTCATTATTGGAAGTTGTTGTATTAGTTTTATTGCTTTCAGTTTGAATAGTTTTAGGTGATGTAGTGCTATTAGTCTTGTTAATTTCTTCAGCTTGAGCGGAACCATTGCCCGCAAAAAGATATAAAGCTAAAGTTAAAGCACTCGCTGTGCCGTAGCTAAAATATTTTTTACTTGGTAAAGATGGAAATTGTTTTAAATCTCTAAGCTTGTTGTTTTTCATAGTTGTAATATCCTCCCAAAATTTTTAAACGATAGCGTTTATCTAACTTATTATGAGTACTTATAATAAAAGCTTATAAAACATTACATAAATACATTAATTCTCCTTCGCATTATCGTTAATTTTATTATAATATATTTTTACGAACTAAAATACTCTAATTACAATAATTACAAAAAATAATAGATAAAAAAACTCCTTTCAGAGAAAATAATCTCTAAAAGGAGTAATAATGACAACCATAATGATTTAATTACATCATTCCTGGCATACCGCCCATACCTGGTTGTTCGTTATTTTCTTTTTCAGGAATCGTAGCTACTACTGCTTCAGTTGTTAAGAACATTGCTGCTACACTTGCTGCGTGTTGAAGTGCTGAACGAGTTACTTTAGTTGGATCTACAATACCTTCTTCAAGCATATTTACCCATTCATTCGTCGCTGCGTTGAATCCTACACCAGCATCTGCATTTTTTAATCGTTCAACTATAATTGAACCTTCTAAACCTGCATTTTCAGCAATTTGACGTACTGGAGCTTGTAATGCTTTAAGAACAATATTTACTCCTGTTTCAACATCGCCTTCTGCTTCAATTTCGCTTACCTTTTTATAGATATTAACTAAGGCTGTACCACCACCAGCAACAATACCTTCTTCAACTGCGGCACGTGTTGAGTTTAAAGCATCTTCGATTCGAAGTTTACGCTCTTTTAATTCAGTTTCACTTGCAGCACCTACTTTGATAACTGCTACACCACCAGCTAATTTAGCTAATCGTTCTTGTAATTTTTCTCTATCGAAATCAGAATCAGTTTCTTCAATTTGTGCTTTAATTTGACTTACACGAGCGTCGATACTATTTTCATCACCGTCACCATCTACAATAGTTGTATTATCTTTAGTGACTTCTACTTTATTAGCTGTACCTAGCATATCGATTGATGCATCTTTTAATTCTAGACCTAAATCATCCGTAATTACTTGAGCACCTGTAAGGATAGCTAAGTCTTCTAACATTGCTTTACGACGATCACCGAAACCAGGAGCTTTAACAGCAACAGCAGTAAATGTACCACGCATACGGTTTAAAACAATATTAGTTAAAGCGTCACCTTCTACTTCATCAGCCACAATTAAAATTGGTCGACTAGATTGAACGACTTGTTCTAATAAAGGTAGAATATCTTGGAATGAAGAGATTTTTTTATCTGTAACAAGAATATATGGACGTTCAAGTTCGGCAATCATTTTATCTGAATCAGTTACCATATATGGAGATTGATAACCACGATCGAACTGCATACCTTCAACGACTTCAAGTTCAGTGTTGAAACCATTTGATTCTTCAATAGTAATAACCCCGTCGTTGCCAACTTTATCCATCGCCTCAGAAATGTATTGACCGATTTCCTCATCAGCAGCTGAAATAGCACCTACTTGTGCAATTTCATTTTTGTTTTCAACTTTTTGAGAAATGTCATGTAATGCCTCTACAGCTACTTTAACGGCTTTATCAATACCTTGTCTCAAACCAACTGGGTTCGCGCCACTTGTTACGTTCTTAAGGCCTTCTTGAATCATTGATTGAGCTAAAACTGTTGCAGTTGTAGTACCATCACCAGCAATCTCATTTGTTTTATTTGCAACTTCTTGAACAAGTTTCGCGCCCATATTTTCATAAGGATCTTCTAACTCAATTTCTTTAGCAATCGTAACCCCATCATTTGTGATTAATGGAGTTGTATATTCTTTATCTAAGACAACATTACGACCTTTAGGACCAATTGTTACTTTAACAGCATTTGCTAATTTATCTACACCTCTTAGCATTGCTTGACGTGCATCTTCTGAGAATTTTAAATCTTTTGCCATACTCGAAATGACCTCCATTTATTAAGATTTCTTACATAGATGTTTTATCTGTCTAATATAAATTTATAATTATTGAATTACTGCTAAGATATCTTCTTCATTTAAAATTAAGTAAGTATCGTCACCACGTTTAACTTCTGTTCCAGCATATTGTTGGAACACAATAGTGTCACCTTCACTTACTTCAGGAGCAACTCGTGAACCATTGTCTAGTAGGCGTCCTGGACCTACAGCGATGATTACACCTTCATTTGATTTTTCTTTAGCGCTATCTGTTAATACAATACCGCTTTTAGTTGTTTGTTCTTGCTCTTTCTTTTCAATAATCACACGATTTCCTAATGGTTTAAGCATGATTGTTCCTCCTTCATTCACATGTGATTTAGCACTTTAATTATTAGAGTGCTAAGCTATTTTTATATTAATCAAATTTGGTCAATAATTCAAGCAAAAAGGTTAGCGAATAAATTTTGTACATCTATATTATTTACGATAAAATAAATTATACTTAGAAATAGATGGAGGTAAGTTATGAGAAGACTTTGGGTGTCCTTACTAACGGTACTCGCGTATGGCTTGGCTCAAATGTTACCTGGTTTTATACTTAGAAGTCATTTACTTGGTCATATGTCTCAAATTGAAACTGCTAAATTCATGATATTCACGCAAGTTTCTCTTTTTATATTAGCTGCTATTATCATAATTTTAATAAATTTAAAGGTAAAAAATCCTACTACTCTTGAAGCTGGTAGAAAGGAACCTAAGAGATACATCATTCCTTGGGCACTATTAGGTTTTTGTCTTGTTATGGTATATCAAGTTATTATAAGCTTGATATACTTTACAATCATGGGTAGTCAGCAAACAAGTCCAAACACTGAACGTTTAATGGCAATTGCTAAAAAAATGCCTATTTTTATTATTTTAATTTCTATCGTTGGCCCTATTTTAGAAGAGTTTGTCTTCAGAAAGGTTTTCTTTGGCGAATTATATAATGCAATTAAAGCCAATCGCGTTGTTAGCTTTCTGATTGCTTCTATAGTAAGTTCACTTGTATTTGCCCTTGCACACAATGATATGAAATTTATTCCTATGTATTTTGGTATGGGCATGATCTTTTCACTTGCTTATGTTTTTACTAAAAGAATTGCTGTTCCAATTGGTATTCATATGTTACAAAATGGTACAGTCGTTTTAATGCAAGTTTTTGGTGGCGAAGCTTTAAAGAAAGCTCAAGAACATGCCAACTTTATTCTACATTTCATATTAAACTAAAAAAGCATCTAATCATGTAAAATATTGCGAAACGTACATGATTAGATGCTTTCTTTGTTACTGTTGATTTTTTCTTCTATTATAAATAAACATACCTACTACACCGGCAAAAATTGCTACAATCGCACTGCCTAAAGTGATAAGCACACGATCTAATTTTTTGTTTTTGTTGTAATCATCGGATTGCTCGTTGTCGTTTGTAGTGATTTCATCTGCGCTATGATTTTTAAAAGCACTACGACTCCCTTTGTCTTTATCGTTAGGTTTCTTTAAATCAGGCATGGAACCAATTTCACCGGTAATTAAAGCTAATACTTGTTCATCTAAGTTTTCATAATACTTACTTGCATTTAGTGGATTAAAATATTGAAATCTGAAATAGTTTGAACCTTTTTGTAAAGAATTTAAATATTCATTTCCACTAAAGTTTTGCTTTTTAAATAAACTATAGATGTCACTATCGGTAATTTCTCCATTTTCAGTATCTAAATTTCTAACTTGATTAATTAAAAATGGATTATATTTGTATGCACCACTTGCTAAGCTTCTAAATCTATCTAATAAAGAATTTTCTTCAGAATCTTTACTTTGCTCATCTTTATTAAAATTCTGAGAATTGCTTCTATGATTTATAACTGATCCTGATCTATTCCAAATAAATTGATTTCTATCATAATTAGGCGTTTGATGATTAGATTGTGAGTAATTTAAATCATCTTTGGCATTAGAGTTTCTTTTTAATGGGGCACCACCATTGCTACTATTTTCATTATCCTCATTACCTTTATTAGGATTTAACAATCCATCATTACTATCCTCAGGATGTATTGTGGAAGAATTATTGCTATTGCTAGCATGATGATTTGTATTTGATGAGTTACCTCCCGTATGATTACTTGAAGGTTGCTCGTTATTATTTGAATTAGATGGATGATGTTCGCCACTTTGATTTGAATTATCATCACCACTGCCATTATTATGACCACTTGAACTACTATTATCATTTCCTTCAGAAGGATGATTATCTCCTGAACCGTGTCCATTTGAACTACCGGGATTATTATGATGTGAGCCAGAGTGTCCTCCACCCGGGTGCGAATTATCATCACTACCCCCACCAGAAGGGTTATCGTGACCCTGATCAGATGTATGATCATGTCCAGAACCTGAGTCACTGTCTGAATCTGAATCGCTATCAGACGCTGAGTCACTATCTGAGTCGGAAGCACTGCCTGAATCTGAATCGCTGTCAGAGTCCGAATCACTATCTGAGTCAGAAGCACTATCTGAATCTGAATCATTGCCTGAGTCGGAATCGCTGTCTGAGTCTGAGTCGCTATCTGAATCTGAATCACTATCTGAGTCAGAAGCACTGTCTGAATCTGAATCACTGCCTGAGTCGGAATCGCTGTCTGAGTCTGAGTCGCTATCTGAATCTGAATCACTATCTGAGTCAGAAGCACTATCTGAATCTGAATCGTTATCTGAGTCGGAAGCACTGTCTGAGTCTGAGTCACTATCTGAATCTGAATCGCTATCTAAATCCGTGTCGTTGTCTGAGTCTGAATTTAAATCATTTATTGCATTCGAATCAGACTCTCCGTTCTCATCATTTTCAGAAGTTGCAAGTGGATTTATGTTATTTTCATTAGATTGAGGCTGATGACTTATTGAATTGTCGTCACTAAAAGTCTGATTTTCAGATTCTGCTTTATTAATATCATTATTCGAAGAAATGGGCTGTATATTCTCCTCTGCTGCATGTGCATGATTATCAAATAAGGGTGTACTCAACATAAATGCAAAACCTGTTAATACAAACGAATGCTTGATTTTATTGTTATTCATAAGTCAATCACCTCCTCTTTAAATTCTTTTATCATCTTTAGTATATAGAAAATATTAGATTTTTGCATTCAAATAAGACTTTTGAAAATGAATATTAATCTTGTTGAAATTTCATAGTAATTATTTGTGCATTATGAAAAGTATAATTATTATAGTATGTATAAATCAAAAGCAAAGGAGTATTTTAAAAATGGGGATTTTTAATAATACTGAAAATGAACAATCATTTAACGAAGCAATTGAAACTAGAAGAACTATTTATAATTTAGAAAAAACAATATCTATTAGTGATGAAGAACTAGAAGAATTAATCGCACATGCTGTAAAGCATGTACCTTCTGCATTCAACTCTCAATCAACAAGAATAGTTTTACTTTTGAATGACAAAAATGAACAATTCTGGGAAAATACAAAATCTATTTTAAAAGAAACAATGGGTCCTGACAGAGATTTTGAACCTACTCGCCAAAAAATTGATAATTTCAAACATTCTCATGGCACAATTCTTTATTATGAAGATCAAAGTGTTATTAATGCATTACAAGATAAAATGCCTAACTTCTATGAAAACTTTGAAATTTGGTCAAACCAAGCTAACGCGATGCATCAGTATGCTATTTGGACTGCTTTAGCTACTAAAGGCATCGGTGCATCTTTACAACACTATAATCCAATTGTAGACGAATCTACTGCAAGCCAATTTGATATTCCGAATACATGGAAATTAATCGAACAAATGCCTTTCGGTGATGTACGTGAGAGTGCGAATGAAAAAGAAATTAAACCTGTAGAAGATCGTTTTATTATTAAAAAATAATTTAATTAACTGCGTCTGTGTAGGTATTACACAGACGCTTTTTTGCGTTTAATACGTAACTTTAGTATCTTATAAATAACTCGTAATAGGGAGTGAAGAAGATGAAAATTCAACTTTTTCAATTTCATATAACTTATGGAAATGCTAATGAAAATGAATCCAAAATAAAAAAATGGTTTAAAGAATACTTGAACGATGATACGGAGGTCGTTGTTTTACCTGAAATGTGGAACAACGGATACGCTTTAGAGGATTTAAAGGTTAAAGCAGATACTAATTTAAAACGAAGTTTTTCATTTATAGCTCAACTGGCTAAACAATTCAATGTTGATATTATTGCAGGTTCTGTATCAAATATTAGAGACAATAACGTGTATAATACGGCATTTTCAGTGAATAAAGATGGTGAGTTAATAAATGAGTACGATAAAGTCCATCTTGTACCAATGCTTAGAGAACCTGAGTTTCTGACTGATGGCAATAAAGTACCTGAACCTTTTCAATTGTCAGATGGTACCCTAGCTACACAAATCATATGCTATGATTTACGGTTTCCTGAATTGTTAAGATATCCAGCTAAAAATGGTGCTAAAATTGCATTTTACGTTGCACAATGGCCTAGTGCTAGACTTAATCATTGGTTGGCATTGCTTAAAGCAAGAGCTATTGAAAATGATATGTATGTAGTTGCAGCTAATGGTTGCGGTAATGATGGAAACACGGAGTACGCTGGATATTCGACAGTTATCAATCCAAATGGTGAGATTGTTCAAGAATTGGGCAGTGATGAAGGTGTCCTCACCACTAATGTAGATTTAGAATTGGTTGATCAACAAAGAGAGTCTATACCTGTACTTAGAAATCTAAAACCTAATTTATATAAATAAAATTAAGCCGTGAGCTTGGGAGGGACTCACGGCTTTGATAACTTATTATTAAGGGAATGTTTTTACAGTTATTTTTTCAATCTATTTTTTGGGGATGTTATTAATTATGAAAAAATTTTAGTGAATTTATCTATTTTATTAATGATAAATTGAATGTTGTTTACGATAGCTTACATGCTAGAAATAATTACCTAATTAAAGGTAGCTAAGAATAATACGTAACACTGAGTCCAAGGAAACTACAGCTTTATAGCAAATGCTGCTCACTTGCTATTAACTTTGGGTTATTAAGTTGGGATGGCTTAACAACCCATTACTTAGTCATACTATACGAAGAAAACAAAGTTACAATGAAAGAATTCAAAACTTATTTTTTGAATTTTTTAATTGTATCAATGATCCATTTAATGAAATCACTGATTGTAGATACGATATCTGCAGCCATTACACTTCACTCCTTCCAACTAAATAATGGATTTGAATGATTTGGGAAGAATCATTCAATTAAGATTAAGCAAATTTTTCAACTATCTTTCTATCACATCTCTGTGATATGAGTCTATTAAAACATGGTTTTTACATTAAAGTACGATAATTCCTTAACTCGTCAAAAAATGTACTTAAGTGTATTTCTATTTATGTTAAAATATCACTTGGGAATTAAAAATAACACTTAGGTATATTTTTTAAACAGTTAGGCATAATATTTAAAATGAGTTGCGCAAAATTGTATAATGTATTATGAGGAGAGTAATAGACGATTGAATATAATAGATAGAAAAATTGATGAATTTGCTAACTATTTACAACGCAAAAACAACTTAGATCATATACAATTTTTGAAAGTTCGCTTAGGTATGCAGGTAGTATTAACAAATATTGAAAAAACAATTATTGTATACGGGTTAGCATTAATTTTCCAGACTTTTTATTACACACTTTTAACTCATTTAAGTTATTTTTTAATTAGAAGTAATGCTCATGGTGCACACGCAAAATCATCCCTATTATGTCATATTCAAAATATAATTCTTTTTATTTTATTCCCATATTTGATAATAAAGTTTGATGTAAAATATCTAATATTATTATTTTTGGCATTGATAGGTTTTATTATAGTTATTAAGAATGCACCTGCAGCAACGAAAAAACAACCCATACCTAAACGCCTACTAAAACGTAAGAAAATACTCTCCATTGTTTTATATTGCTTTATTCTAGTAGTTTCATTCGTTACATTTGAGCCAGTTAATAAACTTATTTTATTTGGCGAATTTTTAGAGTCATTGACACTATTATCTATTTTTTTCCCTAAGGAGGATACATGATTATGGAAGGATTATTTAATTTATTTATAAAATTCTTTACTATGATATTTGAATTCATTGGTTTTGTAGCAGGAGCAAATCCATGCGCTTCTTATTTCGATGAACCTGAGGTACCTAAGGAATTATCTAAACTTTACGAGTAAACTTTACAGAAAGTGTGTAAGTTATGGATGAAATTAATTTTTTACCATTTGCAGCCCTACAGGTTTTTTTAATATTTTGGGTTACAAAAGTTATTATTAATATGAAGTTTAATTTGAGGGATTATTTAATCATTTTATCGATTGTAATCCCTTCTACTATACTTTATTATTTTTGGCATAGTAAAGCTCTTATTGCTTTAGTAATAATTATTACAATATTCTTCTACACCAAGATTAAGTTATATTCCGTGATTGTTGTTTTATTCACCAATATGATTTTATATTTAACTAATTTCATAACGGTATACATATATTTAACTATAAAAGATTGGATTCCCAATAGATTAGTTTTATTAACGATACACTTCAGTTTCTTTGTAGTTATAGCTCTAATTATAGCTTATTTAACTCAATTATTATTTAAAAAACTTAAAGAATCATACCTATCACTCAATAAAAGATACTTATTTATTATTACTATTGTACTATTAGTATCTTTTATTTTACTTTATATGGTTTCTCAAACAGATATGCAAGCAAATGACAGTCTCAAATTATACGCTGTCTTATTAGTAGCTCTTATCGTATTTTTAAGTGTAGTAATTCTAATCATGTCAACGTTCACTCTACGTGAAATGAAGTATAAGCGTAATCTTGAAGAAATTGAAACGTACTATGAATATACGCTACGTATCGAAAGTATCAATAATGAGATGCGTAAGTTCCGACATGATTACGTCAATATTCTTTCTACGCTTTCAGATTTTATTCGTGAAGATGATATGCAAGGTCTTAAAAAATATTTCAATGAACAAATTGTTCCTATGAAGGATAATATGAAAACGCGCTCTATAAAAATAAATGGTATTGAAAATCTTAAAGTTAGAGAAATTAAAGGGTTAATTACTACTAAAATTCTTCAAGCTCAAGAGAAAGCAATACCGATTAGTATAGAGGTTCCTGATGAAATTGATAAAATCGAAATGAACACTATAGAGTTCAGCCGTATTTCAGGAATTATTTTGGATAATGCCATTGAAGCTTCAGAAGTTCTTGATGATCCACTTATTCAAATTGCTTTTATTAATAATGAAGAATCTGTTACATTCATTGTGATGAATAAATGTAGCGATGATACCCCTAAAATACATGAATTATTTGAAGAAGGCTTTTCAACTAAAGGCGATAACAGAGGGTTAGGTCTATCTACGCTTAAAGAACTGACTGACCAAAATGAGAACGTCCTATTAGATACTGTTATCGAAAATGGATATTTCGTTCAAAAAGTAGAAATTATTAATACGGAAGCATAAGGATGTGAAATATAGATGAAGATATTCGTTTGCGAAGACGATCCTAGACAAAGAGAAAACATGGTTTCAATTATCAAAAATTACATCATGATAGAAGAAAAACCTATGGAACTAGCTCTCGCAACTGATGATCCTTATGAAGTGCTTGAGCAATCAAAAGAAATGAATGATATTGGTTGTTATTTCTTAGACATTCAATTAGAAGCTGATATGAATGGTATTAAACTTGGTAGTGAAATTCGTAAACATGACCCTGTGGGTAACATTATTTTTGTAACAAGTCACAGCGAACTTACTTATCTCACTTTTGTTTATAAAGTGGCTGCTATGGATTTCATTTTCAAAGATGATCCTTCAGAACTAAAAACAAGAATCATTGACTGTCTTGAAACTGCTCATACACGTCTTAAGTTGCTATCTAAAGAAAGTAATGTTGAAACAATTGAGTTAAAACGTGGTAGTAACTCTGTGTATGTTCAATATGACGATATTATGTTCTTTGAATCATCAACTAAGTCACACAGATTAATCGCACACTTAGATAACCGTCAAATTGAATTTTACGGTAATCTTAAAGAGTTAGCTCAACTTGATGAACGTTTCTTTAGATGTCATAACAGCTTTGTAGTGAATAGACATAACATTGAATCGATTGATTCTAAAGAGCGTATCGTTTATTTCAAAAATGGTGAAAATTGTTTCGCGTCTGTGCGTAATGTTAAAAAAATCTAACACACTTTAAAATACCCAGCTTATTTATCACTCTATAGTGAATAAGCTGGGTTTCTTTATGAGTTTAGGAACCTTTTTCAATTTCTTCTGTTGTGGGTAAACTTTCAATGGCGCCATATCTTGTAGTTGTTATAGCTGCCACTTTATTACCAAATTCGAGAATGCTATTACCTTCATTTTCAAATAATTGAGCAACATCAATAATATCTGAAGATAATATACGACTAATAACGGCTCCTATAAAGGCATCACCGGCACCTGTAGTATCTATAGCTTTAACTTTGAAACCTTGATGTTCTATAGTAAATTGGTTCTTAGTAAACGCTTGTGCCCCTTTCGGACCTTTAGTATAAATCACTACAGCCACGTTACCTTTAAATAGTGACTGTATAGCTTTAGTTTCATCTTTCATTCCTGTTATAAATTCTAGTTCTTCATCTGAAACTTTTACTACATTCGCTTTAGGAATAAATTCATGAATTGCTTGACGACATGCTTCTGGGTCTTCCCATAAAGGTAAGCGTACATTAGGATCAAATACTATCGTTCCATTAGCCTTCTCAAATTTTTCAATCATTTTTGAATGTGCTTGTTTCATTAAACTTTCAACTAAATCCACAGAACAGAAATGTAGAATGTCTTGATCAGTAACCTCTATATCTTCAATATGTGAGGGATCATAAAGCATGTCAGCAGAAGGCTTACGATAAAACGAGAAATCTCGCTGACCATCTTCTTTTAAACTTACAAAAGCTAGTGCTGTATTTGCTTCATTGGTACGTTGAATATAGTCTACACCTACACCAATGCGTTCAATGGTTTCAACAATAATGTCACCAAATGCATCATGTCCTAATTGCGTGACCATTTCGGAATGACCACCTAGTTTACTCACTGTTGCTGCTACGTTACAAGGTGCCCCACCTACCTGACGACTAAATTGTTCTACGTCTTTAAGTTCTGAATTTGTGACATGTGGTATAAAATCGATAAGTGCTTCACCTATTGCAAACAACCTTCTCATTATATATCATCCCTTTAGTTCAAATTTCGTAAATTGTAAATATACTTGTCCTGACTCAGTAGATGCTTTGATACCCGTAGAAGCTTCACTTAGGAAAATACGGGATGTAAGTACACGTTCACCATTATTACAAAATATTTCTATACTCGACGTATCTACAAAAATGTGTAACTGGTTTAAAGGTGTATCTAAAATGGTTGAACGCGTTGTGCCATCCACATTTGTAGGTAATAAACCACTTTCTGACCGATCTAATGTGAGCGAATTCTCACGTTGATTATAGGTAATCAATGTAGACTCATTTCTAGAACTTCTAAGCTCAAAATAAATTTCAGTTGCATCATTTTCTAAAATATCAATAATCATTTCATATTGTTTGCCTTCATAGGGGTGCAATTTGCGGTTAAATTTATTTGCATACCCTAATGCAGTCTCTTTGTTCGTTCTTAAAGTTTCTAGAGCTTTTAATGGTCGTTGCTTTAATTTACCATTTTCGAGAGTAAGTTCTCTTGGAATCGTTAAACAATGTGCCCAACCTTCACTATCTGTCGGATAATCACTTTCTGGTAAGCCCATCCAACCAATTAATATGCGTTTTCCATCTTTATCTATAAATGTTTGAGGTGCATAAAAATCAAAGCCTCTATCTAACTCTTGAAACTCTTGATGATCAAATGTCATATTTTCAATATTTAAATGACCGATCATGTAGCCAGATTGATAAATATTGCGATATTTATTTCCATCCGCTTCAATCCCTTGCGGACAAAATAAAATAACACCCTGTCCATCTAATTCGAAATAATCAGGGCATTCCCACATGTAACCAAAATGATTTAAATTCGTTTGAATTTCACCAAGAAATGTCCAGTTAACAACATCATCACTTTGATATAGTAGTAACCGCCCTTGTTCATTATTATTTTGGGCTCCTATAATTGCATACAATTGATCATCTTTTTTAAACACTTTAGGATCTCTAAAATGACTTGTGTATCCATCAGGTTGTCCATGAATTACTGGTTTAGGAAACTTCTCAACTGAACCATCTTCTTTAACGCGAGCAATCATTTGACTGGAGGTACGTTTCCAATAATTGTCTCTATGATTACCGGTATAAATGTAATAAAGATGACCATTAAACTCAAATGCACTACCACTATAAACACCATGACTATCATATTTTGTGTCAGGCTCTAATATAGGACCTTGTGCTTTGAAATGTACTAAATCATCACTTTTATAATTAAACCAATATTTCAAACCATGAACCGCCCCTAGAGGGAACCATTGATGTGATATGTAATAATAGCCGTCATAATAAATGAGACCATTTGGATCATTGAGCAATCCTGTTTCAGGCTGAATATGGTATGTCTGTCTATAAGGAGAAGCATCGACTCGTTGTTTTAAATTTTTAAATGTCTCTGTATCAACATCCTCTATTCGTTGATAACGTGCTTCACGTGTCCATTCCGCCATGTTTTCACTCCTAATCTCGACTGATTTGACTTTTACTTAACTTTATTATTTTAACATATTAGCTTAACACTACGATGTAGAATTTTTGTTAAGAACGCTTATTTATGAAAATGAAAACCACAATACTTTAACGTTTTTATGATAAATAAATTTTCTTAAGTATATATCTTAACAAATTTAATCATCGTAGTGGTATCGGTTCCAAATTATTATAAAATAAAAATCCCTCACCTTTTACTTAATGACAGGAATTTTTATTTTAAGTTCTGTAGTTTGATGATTTAATAATTGATTAATTTCTTTAAGTGCTTGCTCTCCTGCTTCTTTATAATTTAAGTGAATTGTTTCAATTATCGGAGACACTACTTGTGTCATTGGATCACCACCAAATCCAAAAATTGCATGAGGAGATAGATCTTTCTTATGATCCGCACAAAATTTGTGAATTGCTAAGGCAATTGAATCCGTTGCACCGACAATTGCATCAACTTCCGTTATATTGGATAAATATCTCTCAACATCTACCAGAGCTTCTTCATATTTAAATGTAGTTTCATAAATCTTAGGTTCAATATTATATTGTTTTAGAGCATCTATTAGTCCCTTTTTACGTTTAATACCAACAGCAACATCACGTTCACTAACGCTAAATAAAGTGACTTGGTGTAGTCCTTTTTGACCTATTCTCATACCTATTTCAAATCCAGCTTGGTAATCATCATGATATATACTATGCAATTGTGCATGTTCTTGCCCTACAATAATAACCGGTACGTTAATCTTTTCTATAATTTGAATATGTTGTTCAGTAATGTTTGTAGCCATTAAAACAATACCATCTACTTTACTTCTTGATAATGTTTCTAATGCTGCAAGTTCTGCTTCTAGTTCAAGTCCAGTATAATTTAATAAGAGTTGATAGTTATGTAAATGACATTGGTTGATGACACCTTTAATAGTTTCATCAACTGCGAATGAATTCATACGTGGAATAATTGCTCCAATAAGATTTGTACGTCTTGCTCTTAAACTTTGAGCAAATTGATTAGGTTGATAATCATACTCTTTAATAATTTTTGTCAGCTTTTCTTTTGTTTTATTACTAACGGATCCATTGTTTAAAAACCTTGAAACAGTACTTTTTGATACACCCGCTAGCTTGGCGATATCAGAAATATTTTTCATAAGAAAACTCACCTATCATATATTCAATAACTTAAACTTATTCTATCACATATGTAATCGCTTTAAATACTTAAATCAATTACATTTTAAATACTAAAGTTTAATTGATATGAAGGTGAGTGTATTTATTTTTGAAAATAATTTTTAAAATTTCATACGGCGATTGAATTTGTTCAATTCGCCATAGAAGTAGGCCTTTTCTCCATGAACGATTGCATCAAGACCTGTTTTATCCTCCTCTTCAGTAGTTGCTAAAGGAGTGAATGATTTAATTACTCTAGCTATCATGTATGTAACTATTGCACTAAATACGACAGTTGCTATTGCTGCTGCTAATTGAATGCAAATGACTTTAAAGTTACCTGTATATATGAGTCCATTTTCAATAGCATCATTTACTTTATGAGACTGGAACACACCTGTTAAAACTGCGCCTAATACTCCCCCTACACCATGAATACCAAATGCATCTAGAGCATCATTATATTGTAACTTCACTTTAATTAAATTAATAACGACATAACAACCGATACCACCAATTATAGCTATGATCATGGCACTTAAATAGTTAACATAACCTGCTGCTGGAGTAATAGCAACGAGACCTGATAAAGCGCCTGATAATAATCCTAAAAGACTTGTCGTTTTTTTCAAAGCATACTCTAAAATTAACCATCCTAGCGCACCTGCACTTGCAGCGATGACTGTGTTAACAAATGAAATCATTGCGATTTGGTCGAAAGTAAATGCACTACCTACATTAAAGCCATACCAACCCAACCATACTAAAATACCTCCGATGAGAGTTATTAGTAAGTTATGTGGGGTATGTTTCTCTTGCTTTTTACCTACACCAATCATTATTCCTAATATAAGACCAGACACCCCTGAGGTAATATGCACAACTGTACCCCCGGCATAATCAATAGCACCGAGTTTACTAATCCATCCGCCGCCCCACACCCAGTGAGCTACTGGACTATAGATAAATACAACCCATAAACCGACAAAAATAAGATAAGGGATAAATCTCATTTTTTCAGCAATTGAACCTGATAAAATAGAAACTGCTATAGTACAGAACATCATTTGGAATAACATGAAGAGTGCGAGAGGGACATGAGGGCTAATAGTTTTAGAAATAGCAAAGCCTACATGGTTTAGACCTAGAAATTTTAAGCCACCTAACCAATCATTACCTTGATCAAAACTAATAGAAAAACCAATAATCATCCACGCAAAGGTAACGATAACTATTGCAGCCATACTTTGCATTACTGTATTTAATGCATTCTTAGATTGGACTAGACCTCCATAAAATAAACTTAATCCTGGAGTCATTAACCAAACTAATAATGTACATAGAAATAAGAAAATTGTATCATCCATATTCATTCTTACCACTTCCTTTAGCAACATCATAAAGAGTGTTTAGTAGAAGTGCAAAAATCGGTAAGATAAAATTACACTAATTGTAAGATTAAGTGACATCATAACTTGAGTATTTGAATATATTAAAATAAAAAAGCCAGTGACATCGTATGATATCACTAGCTTACGTCTAAATTAAATTTAAGGTTTTTGAATAGTTATCGTCCAAGAAGCATCATCTAATTGTTCATAATTAGTGACTGGATATCCATTTTCAGCTGCCCAGTTTGGTAAGGCTTCTGTTGCCTGCGTACAATCAAAGTCTATTTTTAATTCATCGCCTTGCTCTAACTCTTCCATTTTCTTTTGCGCTTCAATAAGTGGAAATGGACACACCATTCCAACAGTACCTAATTCATGTACCAATTTCTTATCCTCCTTACCTTATGTTGTCTGAGTTTGTTGACTCACTTGTTTACGTTTAGATTTTTCATTAGATGATTGTTGAAACTTTTTCATTGGTTTAATAAAAATAAAATAACTCATGAACCATACACCAACTATCATTGATGCTAAACCTAACCATCCTTGCCAGCTCATTGTTGCGGTTTCTACTAACCCATTACCAATTGAACATCCACCAGCTACTGAAGCACCAAATCCCATCAATATGCCACCAATAGCACTGTTACGAATCGTCTTCTTATCTGGAAGTCTCCATTTAAATTCTTTAGACCCTCTAGCAGCAATATATGAACCAATAAAGATACCGAGCACTAATAAAACGCCCCAATCGATGAACTTAGTGTCACCGGATATTAGAAAGTTAATCAAATTAGCAGATGGAGTCGTAATCCCAAGTCCATAAGGTCGACCAGTTGATTCACTCATGGGCCATGCTAGTAAAGCAATAAGTCCTACGGCAATACCAGCTATAAATGGATGGTATTTTCTTTCAAATAAATAGTGTCTAATACCTGTATATTTTTGTTTTAACTTAGGCACCATCACTTTCGGTTTACGTATAGTTTTCACAACCATTGTAATTGTAATAATTGCTAAAATTAAAACAAGTACCCAATTAGGAAGCCCTGTTGAATGACTTACACTCGCATTCACGTTCGTAGGCTTATTAATCATATTCATAACAGGAAGGAGTACTCCTGTTTTAGTAATTGCAGAAGTTATAGCATATAAAATTAATGCCACCCAACTTCCAATTAAACCTTCGCCAGCACGATACCACGTACCTGTGGCACAGCCACCAGCTAATACAATACCAACGCCAAATATAAATGATCCTATAATCGTCCCTAATACTGGAAATGTATGTGTAGGCACTTCAATAATACCTAAGCTTGTTAATATGAGTAATCCCAAACTCTGAACTGTTATAGCTACGAGCAATGCATAAAACATTTTATTACTTTTTTGGACATACATGTCTCTGAAACCGCCCGCTAGACAGAATCTTGTTCGTTGCATTACGAACCCTAATAATACTCCGACAATAAGTCCACTAATTATCATCCATGTCATTTAATCACCTATTTCCGATATAAATACTAAGGTATTATATTAGAAAAAATGAAAAATTGCAAGTTCAATATTTTTTGAAACCTAATGTATTTTCAATTCTTTACTCAATGATTTTAAATCCTCTTTTGAAAAATGACTAAATTTATACCACTCATGATTGTTATAGTAAACAAATAATTTACTTCCCAGCAGTCCTTTCGAGCACTTATATCTCACAACTTTATTAATATCTAACTCTATATCAAATGGAGTATATTCTTTGCCATAAGCTTTGAATTGTAAAGTATTCTCATTGATTACTAATTTTCCAGGAACCCTTATCATTTGAGGGATATGTGCTTTAAATGTACAGTTTGCTTCAAATTTCATTATGGCTTGTGCCCCCTTTATTTTATTACGTATACTATATCATTTTTACATAATAAAGTAGCATCCTAAATTAGGATGCTAAAAGTTATTAATTATTATTACTATAGTTCTTCATAAAGAACAATAGTGATTGTAGTTCAATACCCAAATCAATATGGTGAACTTGTACATCTTGTGGTGTTTTAACTCTGCTTGGCGTAAAGTTAAGTATACCTTTCACACCCGCTTCAACGAGTTGATCAGCAACCTGTTGTGCTACACTTTCAGGAGTCGTTAATATCACAACGTCAATTTCTTCTGCTGCTAATGTAGATTGAATTTCATTGATATTTTTAACAACGACTTTACCCACTTTCTCTCCAATTAGATCTTCTCTAATATCGAAAGCTTCAGTAATTGTCATCTCAGCGTGTATTGAAAAATTATAAGTAAGTAACGCGCGACCTAGATTACCAACACCTACTATCGCAATTTTAATTTCATCACTTTCACTTAGTTCAGACTTGAAAAATTCAAGCATACTATCGATGTTGTAACCATAGCCTTTTTTACCTAATTCACCAAAATATGAAAAATCACGACGAATCGTTGCCGAATCTATTTGTAAAGCTTCACTGATTGCTTTAGAATTCACACGGTCGATACCCTTAGATTTTAATGTACTCACAAATCTATAATATAAAGGTAAACGCTTTAATGTAGCACGAGGAATTTTAATATTTTCTGGCATCCAATATGTCCCCCTTAAAGTTTGAATGAATTATATTTATGTATTCAAACGTTTTATCGTGCAAGTTGTAAGGCGTTTAAATAAACAAATAATTGCCTTCAATGAATACTTAAATATTATACATTATTGATTTTTAAAAATAAATATCTCAGTTTCATGTAATGCGCGAATGCTGTAAAATAAAGATAATTGAGTCAATAAATAGCTTAATCGTCATACCTTATGAGGTAGATGTACCCTATTATTAAAAAATAATGCTTAACTATTTAAAATTCACATAAAATTAAAATTTTTTAAATCTTATTGATTACATATAGTCTATAACTATTTAATAGAATTAGAAAGGTGAGAATCGAATGATACTTTTACAACTTAATGACATCTCGAAATCGTTCGATGGTGAAGATATTTTTACTGATGTAGACTTTGAAGTTAAAACTGGTGAAAGAATTGGTGTCGTTGGTCGAAACGGTGCAGGTAAATCTACATTAATGAAAATCATAGCCGGCGTAGAAGGTTACGATAGTGGTCATATATCGAAAATAAAAAATTTAAAAATGGGTTACCTCACGCAACAAATGACACTTAACTCCACGGCTACTGTCTTCGAAGAGATGTCAAAACCATTTGAACATATAAAAAATATGGAAAACTTAATTAAAGAGGAAACAGATTGGTTGGCACAACATACAAATGAATATGAAACCAAAACTTATCAAGAGCATATGGAACGTTATGAATCATTAACAAACCGGTTTGAACAACTTGAAGGTTATCAGTATGAAAGTAAAATAAAAACAGTTCTTCACGGGCTTAATTTTACTGAAAGTGATTTTAACAAACCCATTAATGATTTTAGTGGTGGTCAAAAAACACGACTTTCTCTTGCTCAAATGTTATTAAATGAACCCGACTTACTATTGCTAGATGAGCCAACAAACCACTTAGATTTAGAGACTACTAAATGGTTAGAAGATTATTTAAAATATTTCAAAGGCGCCATTATCATAATTAGTCACGATAGATATTTCCTAGACAAAATAGTTACTCAAATTTATGATGTTGCCCTTGGAGACGTTAAACGTTATGTAGGTAATTATGAACAATTTATTGAGCAACGTGACCAATACTATGAAAAACGTATGCAAGAGTATGAAAAGCAACAAGAAGAAATTCAAAAATTAGAAACATTTGTTGATAAGAATATTACACGCGCTTCAACAAGTGGCATGGCTAAAAGTCGACGTAAAACGTTAGAAAAAATGGAACGTATAGATAAGCCAATGATTGACGCTAGAAGCGCAAATATCCAATTTGGCTTTGAAAGAAATACAGGCAATGATGTCATGCATATTCGTGACCTAAAAATTGGTTATGATTCACCTATCACTCAACCTATTAATATCGAAGTATTCAAGGGGGATCATATCGCAGTAATAGGACCAAATGGCGTAGGAAAAACGACACTTATCAAAACAATTGCCGATAAGCAAAACAAACTTGGTGGAGAAATTACTTTTGGAGCAAATCTTCAAATAGGCTACTATGACCAAAAACAAGCTGAATTCAAATCTAATAAAACAATTTTAGATTACGTTTGGGACCAGTACCCTACTATGAATGAAAAAGATGTACGTGCTGTACTAGGTCGTTTCTTATTTGTACAAGAAGATGTTAAAAAAATAATTAATGACCTATCTGGCGGTGAAAAAGCTCGTTTGCAATTAGCTTTATTAATGTTGCAAAAAGACAATGTGCTGATTTTAGACGAACCTACCAACCACTTAGATATCGATTCAAAAGAAATGTTAGAACAAGCGTTAAAACATTTTGAAGGTACAATAATATTTGTTTCTCATGATAGATATTTTATTAATCAGCTTGCAAATAAAGTATTTGATTTGAATCATGAAGGTGGACAGATATATCTCGGGGACTATCAATACTATATTGAGAAAACTGAAGAAACTGCTGCACTAAAAGCTCAAGAAGAATTGAAGAATTCTTCTTCAAAAACCAATAACAATAATGACACTTCTATTTCTTCTTCAGCATATTCAAGTCAAAAACAACAGAAAAGTCATCAACGTAAAATCGAACGTCAGATTGAACAATGTGAAACTAAGATTGAAGAATTTGAAACTCATATTTCTTATATTGAAACACAATTAACTCAGCCAGAAGTATTTAATGATCCAATGAAAGCTGCAGAATTAGCTGAGGAAAAAAATAATACCGAACAAAAATTAGAACAAGTAATGTTAGAATGGGAAGAATTACAAGAAAAATTATAAATATCCATTTATTATTGAGACACTTAAAGGTAGAATTTCTTACTTTTTAGTGTCTTTTAGTATGTTATTACACAAATTTTATTCACACGCTATATTGTTAATTTGATAGCTATCCACACACTTATCCTAGTTATCCACAAGTAAATTAACACTTTCGCTAAAAATTATTCGAGTTATACACGGTAATATCCACACTTTTCAACAGTGTTTATCCACAGTTTACACACATTTTGTTGATAAGTACGCACGTTCCCTATTGACATCTTATATTTAGTATGAAGATTTGAGTCTAAAATTTATTTATGAAATAATTTAACTATAACTATATTGAGGAGACATTTATGACTAATAATCAGACGTTTGGACTCATCGTTCTTATCTTTATTATTTTAATAGCGATTGTAAATATCACCGTTTCATTTATCGAAAGGAGAAAAACAATCGCTAAAATTAATACGCTTTGGGATAGGAAAGCTAAATTAGAGACATTTATAAGGCCTAATTCTAGGTTTGATGCTCAATATCAAGAGTATAAGGATAATTACACTGATCAACATCCTCTTATAGATGATAAAACTTGGTCAGATTTAAATATTGAAGCTCTATTTCATAAAATAAACTTTAATTTTACCGCTATTGGAGAAATGAAATTATATGCTACATTAAGAGGAATGTTCTCGATTGAAAATCGATCACTCATCAAGCGTTATAGCGAGGATAAATCTTTTCGTTTAAATGTATCTTACATACTTTCTAAAATAGGCAAAACTGTATACCCATTATTCCCAGATCAATTAACACCAATTCCTAAGAACAATCTCTTAATGTTTTGTCCTTTATTACCTTTAATTGCATTTTTATCTATATTTATTTCACCAGAAATAGGAGTCTTTTTATTTATTGGAAGCTTCTTCTTAAATATTGTGCTTTCTTTAAATTTAAAGAAAACTTATGAACAGGATTTAAAATCAATCTTTTATACTGCTAATGTAATCAAACAATGTAAGGCTTTGTCTAAGATAGAGGGAACACCTGACATAAATATTAATTTTAATCACTTTAAAAATTCTCGACGTTTTAGTGGATTGCTAGCTCAATTAGAATCCAATGATGTTGTAGGCAGTACGATAATGCTTGTCAAATTAATGTTTATGGTTGATTATGTTTTATTTCATCTAATACAACATAGTTATTTTAAATATCAAAATGAAGTCGAAGAATGTTACGACTATATTAGTACACTAGATAATCACTACTCTTTAGCTATGTATAGACGTACGTTAACTCATTATTGTATACCTCATGCTGATCAATACATGGAGGGTATGCATTTTCAAAGTTTAATTCATCCACTAATAGATGAAGAAGTGGCCGTTCCTAATGATTTAAACTTGGATACCAACCTTCTACTTACAGGTTCGAACGCTTCTGGTAAATCGACTTTCATGAAGGCTGTAGCACTGAATGTTATTATGGCTCAATCCCTTAATATTGCTACTGCTGAATCATTTAACTACCAACCAGGTTACGTTTTTACTTCAATGGCTAACGCAGATGATGTACTCTCAGGGGACAGCTATTTTATGGCTGAATTAAAGTCAATTAGACGACTTTTTAATATTCATACACAAGCTAAAATTTACTGTTTCATAGATGAGATTTTTAAAGGAACTAATACAACAGAACGTATTGCTGCCTCTGAATCAGTACTCAGCTATTTAAATGAACTGCCAAATTATCAAGTTGTTGCAGCTACGCATGATATTGAATTGTCCACCCTATTAGAAAAGGATTACCATAATTATCATTTTAATGAGTCTATTCAAAACAATGAAATTTATTTTGACTATAAAATCAAATCAGGCAAAGCAAATACGCGCAATGCGATTGAATTGCTTAGAATTACTCATTTTCCAGATGATATTTATCACCGCGCTAAAACACAAGTAGATGAATAAGTTGACTTTTACAGTAATAACTATTTAAATATTTATACAATAATAAAAGCACTATATAACGAAATATTAACAGTTAAGTTCATACGTTATATAGTGCTCTTTTGTTTATTTACTCATCGTAAAATCTTCTATGTCTATATTATTTTCACCGTTTAAAGCTAAATCACCTCGTAATCCAGCCTGATAAAGATAATGACCCGCAGCTCCAATCATTGCAGCATTATCTGTACATAAGGATGGACTTGGGATCGTTAAAGTAATGCCTTCATTATCACAAGCTTCTTTGAGTGATGTTCTTAATCCTTTATTGCTTGCTACACCACCTGCCACAATAAGTCGTTTAACGTCATAAGATTTACAAGCATGAATAGCTTTATAAGATAATACTTCAACAACGCTGTTTTGAAAACTTGTAGCAACATTTTCTTCTACAATTTCTTCATTTTTTTGTCTTAGATTATGCAATTTATTAATGACTGCACTTTTTAATCCACTGAAGCTAAAATCGTAGCTATCCTTTTCAAGCCAAACCCTTGGGAAATCATATACATCTTGACCTTGAGTAGCTAGCTGATCGATTTGTGGTCCTCCAGGATAAGGTAAGTTAATCGTACGAGCCACTTTATCATAAGCTTCTCCAACAGCATCATCTCTCGTCTCACCAATAACTTCAAAATTCAGGTGATCTTTCATATAGACTAACTCTGTATGACCACCGGAAACGATTAAAGCCATTAATGGAAATGTAAGTGGTTGCTCTAAATGATTTGCATAAATATGGCCAGCAATATGGTGAACAGGAATAATAGGTTTATCATAAGCGAAAGCGAGCGCCTTTGCAGCATTTATTCCTATTAGTAATGCACCTATTAATCCTGGACCTTGCGTCACTGCTATAGCATCAATCTCGTGCATAGTGACGTTTGCTGAGTCAAGTGCCTCTTCAATCGTAGCTGTTACACCTTCAACATGATGTCTACTTGCGACTTCAGGAACAACTCCACCAAATCGTTTATGACTATCAATTTGACTTAATACTGTATTAGAAAGTATTTCTTGACCATTTCTAATCACACTTACACTTGTTTCATCACAACTGGTTTCCATCCCTAGAATTAAAGTTTGTTGTGTCATTTTAAATTCACCCACATCACTAGTGCATCCTCACCTTCACCATAATAATTTTTTCTTTTTCCACCATATTCAAATCCTAAATTCTGATATACATGTTGCGCCACTACATTATCTAAACGAACTTCTAAACTCATTACTTCACAGGTATGACTTGCGTAATTTTTAACATATTTAAGTAATAATTGACCTAGTCCGTACCCTCTATACTGTTTTTTAATGGCGACTGTTGTAATTTGAGCTTGATCTATAACAATCCACATACCTAAATATCCAATAATTTTATCATCATATTCAATCACAAAATATGTTGCAAATTGATTCTGTTCTATTTCATGATAAAAGGCATCAATCGTCCATGAACTATCATTGAAGCTTTCGCGCTCTATATCAAAGACTTGAGGAACATCTTCAACACTCATTTTCCTAATATTTAATTGTTCTTCTGTTGGTCTAACCAATTTCTTTCCGCCTCTGATAATTTATGATACTTCGGTGTAAATGAATGGATATTTTCAGGTTGTTGAATTAAGGATTTCATAACTGAAGCTTTAGGTAAACTTTCAATCACTTCGCTATCTAATAAATGCTTTATATTTTCTAAATTAAACCCAATAAAAACATATTCTTGATTTAGCGCATGAAGTTTATCTTTTAAATCATTAATTGATAAATATCCATCCTCAATGATTGTAGTTAATTCACCATTAACGTATTGATAAACACCTGTATAAACCGCTTCTCTTCTTGCGTCAAAGATAGGTACTAATAATCTATGCTCATCTTTAATAGTTGCAGCAAGAGCTTTAAGTGATGACACACCATATAATCGAGTTTGTAAAGCGTAAGCTAACGTTTTAGCCACAGTCACACCGATTCTTAAACCTGTGTATGAACCCGGTCCTTCTGCAACAACTATGTCTGTGATTTCTTGTTTATCAACTTGAGACTGTTCAAATAACTTTTGAATCTCAGGCATCAATTGAACTGAATGATTTTGTTTAATATTTGTAGTTTGTTCAATTAACACTTTTTCATCCTGCATGAGTGCAACTGATAACGGCTGATTAGATGTATCAATGAGCAGATAATTCATTGATAACAACCTCCCTTAACATTTCATAATGTGCACCTTGTGCTTCAATCATTATTGTACGTTCATTTTCATTTATAACATTAATGTTGATTGTCAAATGTTGATAAGGTAATAAATCAGAAATAAACTGACTCCATTCAATGACTGTAACAGCATGGTCTTCGAAATATTCCTCAAATCCTAAATCTTCTTCATGGTCTTCCAAACGATAGCAATCCATATGATGAAGTTTGAGTTCATTCCCTTTATAAGATTTAATAATATTAAATGTTGGTGAATTAATAGTTCGTTTCACACCTAAAGCTTTTCCTATAAACTGTGTTAAAGTCGTTTTACCTGCACCTAAATCGCCGTTCAATAAAATTAAATCTCCTGACTTTAAATTTTTCACTAAAACATCAGCAAATTCTTTCATCTCATCTAAATTGTGTATAGTAATCAACATTCATTCTCCTATTTACGAAGATACATTATTATTTCGTCCTTTATTAACTCATTCATTGTAACAAATTTTATTATAAATTTCTTTGTGAAAATTCTAGAAACATACTTAAAAATAATTGTTAGAAAATTCTATATTTTTATTGACACGCTATTTCACATGTAGTAAATTAAGTTTATCAAATTTTAAGACAATTCAAATTATTAAGAATACTTATCCATTCACCGAAAGGAGTATAATAAAATGACTTATCATACATCACATTATCTACCGACAACTCAAAACATTATTATCATTTTATTATACTCGTTAGGACTCGAACTTTAGTTAGTTGAACTACTAAATGTTTAAGTCCTATTTCTAGTTGAATGGGACTTTCAAACGTCCCAATTATTATTGGGACGTTTTTTATTGTTCTTAATACTCATACGGGGGAATCAAATATGCGAAGCGACATGATCAAAAAAGGAGATCAACAGGCTCCAGCAAGAAGTCTTTTACATGCGACGGGCGCTCTTCAAAAACCTACAGATATGAATAAGCCTTTTGTGGCAATTTGTAATTCTTATATCGATATCGTACCAGGACATGTTCACTTAAGAGAACTTGCTGATATCGCGAAAGAAGCTATTCGTGAAGCGGGTGCAATCCCTTTCGAATTTAATACGATTGGTGTAGATGATGGCATCGCAATGGGACACATTGGAATGAGATATTCATTACCTTCGAGAGAAATTATTGCAGATGCAGCTGAAACAGTAATTAATGCACATTGGTTCGATGGTGTTTTTTATATTCCTAACTGCGATAAAATCACTCCGGGCATGATACTTGCTGCGGTACGTACAAATGTCCCTGCAATTTTTTGTTCGGGTGGCCCAATGAAAGCTGGTCTATCTGCTCACGGTAAAGCACTTACTTTATCTTCAATGTTTGAAGCAGTCGGCGCTTTTAAAGAAGGATCAATTTCTAAAGAAGAATTTTTAGATATGGAGCAAAACGCCTGCCCTACTTGTGGTTCATGTGCTGGTATGTTCACAGCAAATTCTATGAACTGTTTGATGGAGGTTTTAGGACTCGCCCTACCTTATAACGGAACAGCTTTAGCAGTTAGTGACCAACGTCGTGAAATGATTCGTCAAGCTGCTTTTCGATTAGTAGATAATATTAAAAATGATATAAAACCAAGAGACATCGTTACACGAGAGGCAATCGATGATGCTTTTGCATTAGACATGGCAATGGGCGGCTCAACTAATACTGTGTTGCATACATTAGCAATCGCAAATGAAGCAGGCATTGATTATGACTTAGAACGTATTAATGAAATTGCGAAAAGAACACCCTACCTTTCAAAAATCGCACCTAGCTCTTCTTACTCTATGCACGATGTACATGAAGCTGGTGGTGTTCCAGCTATTATCAATGAGTTAATGAAAAAAGATGGTACGTTACACCCAGAAAGAATTACAGTCACTGGTAAAACATTAAAAGAAAATAATAAAGGAAAGGAAATTACAAACTTTGATGTTATACATCCTCTTGATAGCCCTTACGATCATGAAGGTGGACTTTCAGTACTTTTCGGTAATATAGCTCCCAAAGGTGCAGTGATTAAAGTAGGTGGTGTAGATCCCTCTATTAAAGTCTTTAAAGGGAAAGCTATTTGTTTTAACTCTCATGATGAAGCTGTTGAAGCAATTGACAATCATACTGTACGTGAAGGTCATGTTGTAGTTATTCGCTATGAAGGTCCTAAAGGCGGTCCGGGAATGCCTGAAATGTTAGCTCCTACTTCCTCTATTGTTGGCCGAGGATTAGGAAAAGATGTGGCTTTAATTACTGATGGTAGATTTTCAGGTGCTACAAGAGGTATTGCTGTGGGACACATTTCCCCAGAAGCAGCATCTGGTGGCCCTATCGGATTAATTAGAGATGGAGATGAAATTACAATTGATTTAACAAATAGAAAGTTAGATGTTGACCAGCCACAAGAAGAACTTTATCGCAGACGTGAAGAGCTACAACCATTTAAAGCAAAAGTAAAAACAGGATATCTGGCTAGATACACCTCTTTAGTCACAAGTGCTAATACAGGTGGTATTATGCAAGTTCCAGAAAACCTTATTTAATTAGGAGATGATTACGATGTCTAATCAAAAAGAAAGCCCCTCTTTTACAACGGTAACCGCGATTAGTAAAGAAAATACTGATACATTTAATGTTTCTGAATCACAAGAACCAGAATATCTTCAACAACAAACTGTTAATCAAATGCGTAGTGGTTCTCAACTTTTAGTCGAAGCTTTACAACATGAGGACGTTGATTTTATTTTTGGTTACCCAGGCGGTGCTGTATTGCCACTTTATGACACATTTTATGATGGGCAAATCAAGCATATCTTAGCAAGACATGAACAAGGTGCAACCCATGCCGCAGAAGGATATGCACGTGTCTCAGGTAAAACTGGTGTAGTTGTTGTCACTAGTGGCCCAGGAGCTACAAATGCAATTACTGGTATCACAGATGCACATAGTGATTCTTTACCTTTAGTCGTTTTTACAGGTCAAGTAGCAACACCAGGAATTGGAAAAGATGCCTTCCAAGAAGCAGATTTACTTTCTATGACAACACCAATTACTAAACAAAATTATCAAATTAAAAATGTTGAGGATATTCCAAAAATAGTTCATGAAGCATTTCATGTGGCTAATTCAGGAAGAAAAGGTCCTGTCGTCATTGATTTCCCGAAAGACATGGGAATTTTATCAACAAACGTTGGTTTATCAAATGAAATCAATTTGCCTCATTATCAAGTTAAAAGTGAACCAGAAGATATAGACATTAAGACATTAGTTTCATATATTAGTAAATCTAAAAAGCCTATTATTCTCGCAGGTTCAGGTATCAATCATTCTAAATCAAATCAATTATTAACAGAATTTGTCACTAAACATCAAATCCCTACCGTAACCACACTATTAGGTCTTGGTGCAATACCTTACGAACATCCCCTGTTCTTAGGAATGGGAGGCATGCATGGTTCATATGCAAGTAATATGGCACTCACTGAATGTGATTTACTCATTAATTTAGGTAGTCGTTTTGATGACCGACTAGCTAGCAAACCTGATGCATTTGCACCAAACGCTAAGATAGTTCACGTAGACATCGATCCTTCAGAAATCAATAAAGTCATTCAAACAGATTTAGGTATTGTTGCCGATTGTAAACTCGTTTTAGAAGCTTTATCTTCTGAGAATGTCACAACAGCTCATCATGAAGAATGGATTCATTATTGTAAACAGAATAAGCAAAAACATCCATTCAAATACGATAAAAATGAAGATGATACATTTAGTAAACCTCAAAAGGCAATTGAATACATCGGAAAAATTACAAATGGCGATGCAATCGTCACTACTGATGTAGGTCAACATCAAATGTGGGCTGCTCAGTTCTACCCTTTCAAAGACCATGGTCAATGGGTAACTAGTGGCGGATTAGGTACGATGGGATTTGGTATTCCTTCTGCGATTGGTGCACAACTCGCTTCCCCTGATAAAACTGTCGTATGCTTCGTCGGAGATGGTGGTTTCCAAATGACTAATCAAGAAATGGCGCTATTGCCTGAATACAACCTGAACGTGAAAATAGTGTTAATTAATAATGGTACGTTAGGTATGGTTAAACAATGGCAAGACAAATTCTTTAACCAGCGCTTCTCTCATTCAGTATTTAATGATCAACCTGATTTTATTAAAATGGCTGAAGCATATGGTATCAATGGATATCTAATTGATTCACCGGACAAACTTGAATCACAAATCGATGCAGCTTTCAATCATAATGGTCCAGCATTAATTGAAGTTCGCATCTCTCCTGTAGAACCTGTCAATCCTATGGTACCTAGTGGTAAATCTAATCACGAGATGGAGGGATTATAATGAAACGTACAATTCAATTTGTGGTCGCCGACCAAGTGAGTACATTACATCGTATTACAAGTGCTTTTGTTCGATTACAATGTAACATTGATGAGCTGCATGTTAAGAGGTCAGATAATGAAGGTATTTCTAATCTAGAACTGAAAGTACACATTGAAGACGAAGCTGCTTTCAATATTGTATTAAAAAAGTTAGAACAACAAATCAATGTATTAAGTGTTACGAGTGTTTAAAAAATTGTTTGATGCGCTAGCGATGTGAAAAAACTGATGATTGAGACATAACTATCATCTTACATATTTTTATAACATAAATATTTTGAAAATTAAGAATTTTTAGGAAGTAATTGGAGGAATTCACTATGACAAAAGTTTATTATGATCAATCAGTTGAAAAAGATGCTTTACAAGGTAAAAAAATTGCAGTAATTGGTTACGGTTCACAAGGACATGCACACGCTCAAAATTTAAAAGACAATGGTTATGATGTAGTCGTTGGTATTCGACCTGGTCATTCTTTCGATAGAGCTAAAGAAGATGGATTTGATGTTTATCCAGTGAATGAGGCTACTAAACAAGCAGATGTAGTAATGATTTTATTACCTGATGAAATCCAAGGTAATGTATATAAAAATGAAATTGAACCTAACTTAGAAGCAGGCAATGCATTAGCTTTTGCGCACGGATTTAACATTCACTTTGGAGTTATTCAACCCCCTGCTGATGTAGATGTATTCTTAGTAGCACCTAAAGGTCCTGGTCATTTAGTAAGACGTACCTTTGTAGAAGGTACTGCTGTACCAGCATTATTCGGTGTACAACAAGATGCTTCAGGTCATGCACGTGATATCGCACTAAGTTATGCCAAAGGTATTGGTGCAACACGTGCTGGTGTTATTGAAACTACATTCAAAGAAGAAACTGAAACTGATTTATTCGGTGAACAAGCTGTACTTTGCGGGGGTATCCATAAATTAATTCAAAGTGGTTTTGAAACTTTAGTAGAAGCTGGATATCAAAAAGAATTAGCATACTTCGAAGTATTACATGAAATGAAATTAATCGTTGATTTAATGTACGAAGGCGGTATGGAAAACGTTCGCTACTCTATTTCAAATACAGCTGAATTTGGTGATTATGTATCTGGACCACGTGTTATCACTCCAGAAGTTAAAAACAACATGAAAACTGTATTAGAAGATATTCAAAACGGTAACTTTGCTAATCGTTTTGTTAAAGATAATGAAAATGGCTTTAAAGAATTTTACCAATTACGTGAACAACAACATGGTCATGAAATCGAAGCGGTTGGTCGTGAATTAAGAAAAATGATGCCATTTATTAAAGCTAAAAGTATTCAAAAATAATAAGGAGATGTTAAAAATGGAAAGCCATATTCAAATTTTTGATACAACACTAAGAGACGGAGAACAAACACCGGGAGTCAACTTTACCTTTGACGAAAGATTGAAAATTGCTAAGCAATTAGAAAAATGGGGAGTCGATGTCATAGAAGCTGGTTTCCCCGCTTCAAGCTCTGGAAGTTTTAAATCAGTTGAATCAATTGCAAAGGCATTAACTACTACAGCAGTTTGTGGCTTAGCTAGATGTAAAAAGTCAGATATAGACGCTGTATATGAATCAACAAAGTTAGCTGCTAAACCGCAAGTACATGTGTTTATTGCAACATCCCCTATTCATTTAGAGCATAAATTAAAAATGTCTCAAGAGGAAGTATTAGCATCTATCAAAGAACATGTATCATACGCTAAACAATTCTTTGAAGTAGTACAATTTTCCCCTGAAGATGCGACTAGAACCGAAATTCCGTTCTTAATTGATTGTGTGCAAACTGCTATTGATGCTGGCGCTACCATTATTAACATCCCAGATACTGTAGGATTCAGTTATCCTACAGAATATGAACAAATTTTCAAAACATTAACCAAATCCATCCATTCTGAACAACCAATCGTTTTCAGTGCCCATTGTCATGATGACCTGGGTATGGCTGTATCTAATAGTCTGGCAGCCATTGAAGGTGGTGCACGACGCATCGAAGGTACTGTGAATGGAATTGGTGAACGTGCGGGTAATGCTGCGCTTGAAGAAGTTGCATTAGCACTTTATGTTCGACGTGATCATTATGGTATTGAATCCCAAATTAAACTTGATGAAACTAAGAAAACATCAGACCTCATATCACGATACGCAGGAATTCGAGTTCCAAGAAACAAAGCAATCGTCGGTCAAAATGCGTTTAGTCATGAATCGGGGATACATCAAGATGGTGTACTCAAACATCGTGAAACATATGAAATTATGACGCCTCAATTAGTCGGAGTAAGTACAACTGAATTACCTCTTGGTAAATTGTCTGGAAAGCATGCTTTTGCTGAGAAACTAAAATCATTAGGCTATGACATTAGCACTGAGGATCAAATCAACTTATTTAAACAATTTAAAGAAGTTGCTGATAAGAAAAAATCAGTTTCTGATCGCGACATCCATGCAATCATTCAAGGATCTGAGCATGAGCAACGAGCGATTTATCAATTAGAAAATTTACAACTGCAATATGTATCTAAAGGGCTACAAAGTGCTGTGGTCGTGATTAAAGATAAAAATGGAAAAACTTATCAAGATTCAAGTATTGGAACAGGTTCAATCGTATCTATATATAATGCTGTTGATCGTATTTTCCAAAGAAAGACAGAACTTATCGATTATAGGATTGACTCAATCACTGAAGGTGCAGATGCGCAAGCAGAAGTTCACGTTAGTTTAATCATCGAAGGTACACCAGTCAACGGTATAGGAATTGATCATGATATTTTACAGGCTTCTTGTAAAGCCTATATAGAAGCTCATGCGAAATATATTTCTGAAACACAAAAGAAAGAAGGTATTCATTCATGAGTTACAAAATCGTAGCTTTACCTGGCGATGGTATAGGACCAGAAATTATAAATGGTACATTAGAGCTTCTCGAACTAATCAGTCATAAATATGACTTCCAGTATCAAATAGAACATCATCATTTTGGAGGTGCGGCAATCGATAACTATGGTACACCTCTTACTGAAGAAACATTAGAAGCATGTAAATCTTCAGATGCCATTTTACTTGGTGCAATTGGTGGTCCCAAATGGTCAAATCCTAAAAATCGTCCAGAACATGGGCTATTAAAACTTAGAAAAGCTTTAAATTTATATGCAAATATACGTCCAACCATTGTAAGTGAGGGTACCAGTCATTTATCTCCATTAAAACAAGAGCTAGTTGAAGGTACTGATTTAGTGATTGTCAGAGAACTAACTAGCGGTATTTATTTTGGTGAACCAAGTCACTATGATAATCATTCAGCTCTAGATTCACTTACTTATACTCGTGAAGAAATAGAGAGAATCGTTAGAGTTGCATTTAATTTAGCTCAAAATAGAAGAAAAAAACTAACATCCGTTGATAAAGAAAATGTATTATCTTCAAGTAAACTTTGGCGTCAAGTGGTGAATGAAGTTAAAGCGGATTATCCAGATGTTGAAGTCAACCACTTGTTAGTAGATGCCTGTAGCATGCATTTAATCACACACCCTACTCAATTTGATGTTATTGTTACCGAAAATTTATTTGGAGACATTTTGAGTGATGAAGCATCAGTAATACCAGGCTCACTTGGTTTATCCCCTTCCGCAAGTTTTGGGGAACAAGGGACACGATTATATGAGCCTATTCATGGCTCGGCACCTGATATCGCTAACCAAGATAAAGCTAATCCATTTGGTATGGTGCTATCTTTGGCACTTTGTTTAAAAGAAAGTCTAAATCAAGAACAAGCCGCAATAGAACTTGAAAAACATGTATTTAAACTCATTAAGTCTGGCCATACTACAGCAGATTTAGGTGGAAGTCACAAAACTTCTGAAATATTTAAACTACTAAAGAATAATTATTTATAAAAGGGAGGAGAAGTATTATGGGACGAACACTATTCGATAAAGTATGGAATAAACATGTTCTACATGGGAATGAAGGTGAACCACAATTATTATATATAGACCTACATCTCATACATGAAGTTACTTCTCCTCAAGCTTTTGAGGGACTCAGAATTCAGAATCGTTCATTAAGAAGACCTGATCTCACGTTTGCTACTTTAGACCATAATGTACCGACTATCGACATTTTTAACATAAAAGATGAAATAGCAAATAAACAGATTACTACCCTACAAAAGAATGCCAAAGACTTTGGCGTCCATATCTTTGATATGGGATCTGATGAACAAGGTATCGTTCATATGGTAGGACCTGAAACAGGTTTAACTCAACCAGGAAAGACAATTGTTTGTGGCGATTCTCACACCGCGACACATGGTGCTTTTGGTGCAATCGCATTTGGAATTGGTACAAGTGAAGTTGAACATGTCTTTGCTACTCAAACACTTTGGCAAACTAAACCTAAGAATTTAAAAATCGAAATAAATGGTAAACTACCTACCGGCGTTTATGCCAAGGATATAATACTCTATTTAATTAACCAATATGGCGTTGATTTTGGTACAGGATATGCCCTTGAATTTACAGGAGAAACGATTAAGAGTTTGTCTATGGAAGCTCGAATGACAATTTGTAATATGGCAATTGAAGCAGGCGCAAAATACGGTATGATGCAACCTGATAAGACGACTTTTGAATATGTTAAAGGTCGTCCTTACGCTACTAATTTTGATCAATCTATTGATTGGTGGCAAACTTTATATTCCGATGAGGATGCGTACTTCGATAAAGTTATTGAATTAGATGTTTCAAACTTAGAACCTCAGGTGACATGGGGAACAAATCCAGAAATGGGAGTTAATTTTAGCTCTCCTTTCCCAGAAATTAAAGATTCTAATGATGAACGTGCCTATAACTACATGGGACTCAAACCAGGTCAAAAAGCCGAAGATATTGAATTAGGCTATGTATTCTTAGGTTCATGTACGAATGCAAGACTCTCTGATTTAGTAGAAGCAAGTCATATTGTTAAAGGTAATAAAGTTCATCCTAATATCACAGCTATTGTAGTGCCTGGCTCCAGAACAGTTAAGAAGGAAGCTGAAGCACTAGGTCTAGATGTCATTTTTAAAGAAGCAGGTTTTGAATGGAGAGAACCAGGTTGTTCAATGTGTTTAGGTATGAATCCCGATCAAGTTCCTGAAGGTGTGCACTGTGCTTCCACAAGTAATCGTAATTTCGAAGGACGTCAAGGTAAAGGTGCACGAACCCATCTTGTATCTCCTGCTATGGCAGCAGCTGCTGCTATTAACGGTAAATTTGTAGACGTAAGAAAGGTGGTCGTATAGATGGAAATTCAACCTATTACAACATACACAGGTAAAGTTGTTCCCCTTTTCTACGACAATATAGATACAGATCAAATTATACCCAAAGTTCATCTCAAACGTATTTCTAAAACCGGCTTTGGTCCCTTCGCATTTGATGAATGGCGTTATTTACCTGATGGTTCAGATAATCCAGAATTTAACCCTAATAAGCCAGAATATAAAGATGCTTCTATTTTAATAACGGGAGACAACTTTGGGTGTGGTTCAAGTCGTGAACACGCTGCTTGGGCTTTAAAAGACTATGGTTTTAATATCATTATCGCAGGTAGTTTCAGTGATATCTTCTATATGAATTGTACGAAGAATGCAATGCTCCCTATTACACTTGATAAGGAAGCACGAGAACATCTGGCTCAATTTGAAGAAATTACGGTAGATCTACCTTCGCAAACCGTATCATCTTCAGAACAAACTTTTGAATTTAAAATAGATGAAACATGGAAGAATAAATTAGTAAATGGACTTGATGATATTGCCATTACTTTACAATATGAAGATCTAATAGAAAAATATGAAAAAACATTTTAAGGGTGTTGAATATTATGACAGTTAAAACAACCGTTTCGACACAAGATATAGATGAAGCTTTTTTACGCCTCAAAGATATCGTGAAAGAAACGCCATTACAGCTTGACCACTATCTTTCTCAAAAATATGATTGTAAAGTATATTTAAAAAGAGAAGACTTACAGTGGGTTCGTTCTTTCAAATTAAGAGGCGCATATAATGCTATTTCAGTATTATCTGAAGAAGCTAAAAATCGAGGTATCACTTGTGCTAGTGCTGGTAACCATGCTCAAGGCGTGGCATACACTGCTAAGAAATTAAATCTTAGAGCTGTAATTTTTATGCCAGTTACTACAACTCTTCAGAAAATAAACCAAGTTCAATTTTTTGGTAGCGATAATGTTGAAGTCGTGCTAACTGGTGATACATTTGATCATTGCTTAGAAGAAGCTTTAGCTTATACTAAAGAAAATGAAATGAATTTTATTGATCCATTTAATAATGTATTTACAATTTCAGGCCAAGGAACACTTGCCAAAGAAATTATTGAACAATCCGAAGCAGATGGAGTAAAATTTGATTATTTATTTTCTGCTATAGGCGGTGGAGGTTTAATATCTGGTATTAGCACATATTTCAAGGCTTATTCCCCAAACACACAAATTATTGGTGTTGAACCTGCAGGCGCCTGCAGTATGTATGAATCTGTAGTCGTAAACAAACGGGTCATCACTTTAGATCACATTGATAAATTTGTTGATGGTGCTTCAGTAGCCAGAGTTGGAGATATTACATTTGATATAGCTAAGCATAATGTAGATGATTATGTACAAGTAGATGAAGGAGCAGTATGTTCTACTATACTAGATATGTACTCTAAACAAGCTATAGTAGCTGAACCCGCAGGCGCTTTAAGTGTAGCTGCTCTTGAAAACTATAGAGCAAAAATTAAAGGTAAAACTGTTGTATGTGTTGTAAGCGGTGGTAATAATGATATTAATAGAATGAAAGAAATTGAAGAGCGTTCATTATTATTTGAAGAGATGAAACATTACTTCATCCTTAATTTTCCTCAAAGACCAGGGGCTTTAAGAGAGTTTGTTAATGATGTACTAGGTCCTCAAGATGATATTACTAAATTTGAATATCTTAAAAAGTCCTCTCAAACAACAGGTACTGTTATTATTGGTATTCAACTTAAGCACCATAACGATCTCATTCAATTAAAAGAACGCGTAAATCAATTTGATCCATCAAATATATATATTAATGAAAATAAAATGTTATACTCTTTATTAATTTAAAAGGTACAAGGAAAGCTTGAAAATAATCTTACTATTGTAAGTATTATTTTCAAGCTTTTTCGTATGACCCAATTTCATCTGTTTTCTATTAGTTCTTAAATAAAAAAAGCTTGCGGTATATTACTATCTGGCAATTGGTTCTTAATGGCTTTGGCCATTAAGTAAGTAAAATTAAGTATTAAAAATACTTATTTTACTTTAGAACGTAAGCCGGCTACCATCAGCGCTAAGGCCCTTCCTCTGCTTCGAGACAAGCGCTCGCATCTTTCTTCATTTGCGTCTCTCTCTGACTCGTTTAGCCCGACTAAACTCGTGGCGTTCTTTCCTTAATTCATCAGCTTCAAACGCTTTCTCTTCGCAGAGAATAGTTCTCCTCTATAGCTATGGCTCTTGGTAATTTCTCATCTTTTATTTTTCGCATAAAAAAAGAGACCTTACGGTCTCTCGTTTTGCCTGGCAATTGGTTCTTAATGGCTTTAGCCATTAAGTAAGTAAAATTAAGTATTAAAAATACTTATTTTACTTTAGAACGTAAGCCGGCTACCATCAGCGCTAAGGCCCTTCCTCTGCTTCGAGACAAGCGCTCGCATCTTTCTTCATTTGCGTCTCTCTCTGACTCGTTTAGCCCGACTAAACTCGTGGCGTTCTTTCCTTAATTCATCAGCTTCAAACGCTTTCTCTTCGCAGAGAATAGTTCTCCTCTATAGCTATGGCTCTTGGTGATTTCTCACCTTTTATTTTTTCGCATAAAAAAAGAGACCTTGCGGTCTCGATTCGGCTCATCGCATCCATACGATTTATTTGCCTGGCAACGTCCTACTCTAGCGGAACGTAAGTCCGACTACCATCGGCGCTAAGGAGCTTAACTTCTGTGTTCGGCATGGGAACAGGTGTGACCTCCTTGCCATTGTCAC
>NZ_JBYTCH010000003.1:0-158698 GCF_058790135.1 Staphylococcus sp. FW104-15G4D | reverse complement strand
ATCTTAGATAGTAGCCAACGGCTACAGTGATAACATCCTTGTTAAATTGTTTATATCTGAAATAGTTCATACAGAAGGCTCCTTTTTGTTAAAATTATACTATAAATTCAACTTTGCAACAGAACCACTTAAAGACATGTTTGTCATACATATTTGTAAAAATCAAAAAATCATGGTTATATACATCATTATTTTTGATAATAATTATCTTAAATAATCATTTTTATTAATATAACAAATTGACTATACTAAAATTAAGTTGAAATGAAAGGATAATTATATGAAAAAACATGCATATAAACAACTTTTATTAGGTATGATAGCAATGTTAATCGTTATGTCTATCAGTAGGTTTGCTTATACACCTATATTACCATTTATGCAACAAGATACATCTATGGACAATCAAGAAGCGGGGTTTTTAGCTACATGGAATTATTTAGGGTATTTAGTTGGCGCTGTTATTCCAATATTTTATATTTATAAAACTAAAGTAATAGATTTGAAAATTTACCTTGCTTTAAATATTATTTCTACTATCTTAATGGGATTTACAGAACAATATTTAATTTGGTCAATTTTTCGATTGATTTCCGGGATAACAAGCGGGACGGTATTTGTATTAACTTCAAACATAGTACTAGATTCATTAAAGAAAATACAAAGAGAGGGGATATCAGGTGTATTATATAGTGCTGTTGGATTAGGTATTTTTTTAAGTAGTATTTATCTTTATTTTTTTGCCAGTGTGGATTCATGGAAAATGGTTTGGTTTGTTTTAGGAATAGTTTCACTGGTTTTGGGCTTAATTGTATTGGTTTTTATGAAAGAAAATACAAATACAATAATAAATTTTAAAGAAGAAAAAATGAAAATTAATAATAGACTAAACAAAAAGTTTGTTATCTTTTTTTCTATTGCTTACTTCTTTGAAGGGGCAGGTTATATTATTACTGGTACTTTTCTAGTTGCTATAGTTAAATCAATTCCTTCTGTTGCTGAATATGCGACTTTAAGCTGGATGTTTGTTGGATTAGGTGCAATTCCTTCTACATTAATTTGGTCACTTATAGCTGAAAAAATCAGTTATAAAAAAGCCATTTATGGTGCATTTATTTTACAAATTATAAGCGTTTGTCTACCTGTTTTTACTCATGAAATTTTTAGTTTAGTTATTAGTTCAGTTCTATTTGGAGGGACTTTTTTAGGTTTAACTACATTATTTATTTCTAAAGGGCAAAGTTTAATGTACAAAACAGATGACCCCTTAAATTTAGTCTCATTACTGACTGTAATATACAGTTTAGGACAAATGTTAGCTCCTATGTTTGCGGGAATCTTAATTGGTAAATCGAATAATTATAACATTGCTTTAATATTTGCAACTGTTTTATTAATACTGGGTCTTATTTCTACAATATTTAGCTATAAACAAAACGAAAGTATTGGTGAAAAATATGAACTTAAATGACTTAGAAGCTTTTTATAAAGTCTGCGAAAATCGTAGCTTTACTAAAGCAGCGCAAGAACTGAATTATGTTCAATCAAATGTAACAGCTAAAATTCAAAGATTAGAGTCTTATTATCAAGTGAAATTACTATATAGAGATAAAAAAGGAATTAAACCGACACCAGAAGGTATTGAATTACTAAAATATATTAAGAGAATATTCACAATTTTACATGAAGCAGAACATAATGTAAGCAACAATAAAAAATTAAATATTAACATAGGGACAATTGAAACAATAGCTGCAGTTCATTTACCTAAATTATTGAATGAATATAAGAGGAAAAATCCAAAAATTCAAATTAATTTAAAAACAGATAATAGTATTAAATTAATTGAACATGTAAAGAATAGAGAAATGGATTGTGCTTTTATATCTGGGAATATTAACGATAAAGATCTTATTTGCACAAATATCTTTAATGAAAAATTAGTGATTTTATCTCAAAAGAGCAACTTTAAACAGAATATAAACGAAAATAAGTCTATTATAATGTTTGGCGAAGGTTGTTTTTATAGAAAAATTTTTGAAGATTGGCTTAATTATCATGATATTAATATAGAAAATAAAATGACATTAAATACTTTAGATGGCATTTTGGGGTGTGTTGAAGCTGGATTAGGTATAGCATTTTTACCTATGTCAGTATTAAATAAAGGAAATAGCGATGGTATAGAAATAACCAAAGTAGAGGAGTCATTTCAAACAATATCACTAAATATCATTTATCGACAAGATAATAAAAATAATAATGTGATAAATCAATTGAAACAAGTTGCTTTTGAGAAAATGAAATCAAATATAATAAAATAGAAGGTGTTAATTATGAATTTAACTACTCAAATCACAAAAATGTTAGGTATTAAATATCCTATTATACAAGCTGGAATGGCAGGAAGTACTACGCCAGAACTAGTTTCTACTGTTAGTAAACAAGGAGGCTTAGGTATGATAGGAGCAGGTTATTTTGATTCACATCAACTTTCGAAAGAGATTTTAGAAGTTCAAAAACTGACACAAGCTCCTTTTGCAGTAAATCTATTTACACCCAATGATATTAAGTACGATAAAAAACAAATTGAGCAGATGAATACAAAACTCAAACCATATAGAGAAGCGCTTGGATTATCTACTCCCAAAAATAGTACGGCTAAAGAAAAAGAAAAGTTTGAAGATGCAATAGAAGTTATTGAATCATTAAAAGTACCTATCATTGCTTTTACTTTTGGTATTCCAAATCAAAATATTATTAAACGACTTCATAATGCAGGAAAAATTTTAATTGGAACTGCAACATCAGTCGAAGAAGCAGTTGAAAATGAAAATGCTGGTATGGATATAGTTGTAGCCCAGGGCTATGAAGCAGGTGGCCACAGAGGATCATTTACAACAATCAATGGTGAATTTCCATTGGTCGGTACTTTATCTTTAGTACCACAAATTGTTGATAATGTGTCTATACCAGTTATTGCAGCTGGTGGTATTATGGATGGAAGAGGTTTAGTAGCTAGTTTAGCTTTGGGGGCTGGAGCAGCGCAATTAGGTACTGCTTATTTAACAACGAATGAAAGTGGCGCTGATGACAAAATCAAAAATGAAATTATTGAAAGCTCTGAAACAGATACAATACTGACAAATGTATTTAGTGGCAAATTGGCTCGCGGAATTATGAATGAATTTGTACACAATATGAATTTATATTCAAAACAGGTGCCTCCTTATCCTTTACAAAATCAATTAACAACGCAAATACGAAAATCTGCTTTGGAGAAAGGATATACTGAGTGGACCCATATTTGGAGTGGACAAAGTACTAGATTAGCTGACACAGTCGATGCAGCTCAATTAACAAAAAATATTATTAATGATGCAGTCAAAATTATCAATAATAAGTGATAAAGCTTTTGAGGCTGGTTATCTTTTTCTTCTACCATGTGCCAAAGTAAGATTTGAAGGTCTAGTGGAATACTTTCATTATTGTAAGTTTCTCTTATAACTGTTGTAATAGCTCGCTATTAATGTTTTTATAATAATAAAGAAAAGTAAAGAAGGTGAAAAAAGTGGAAAATACAAATAGTAATATGCATAAAAATGACAATAGTTACGTTTTATCAGCATTGAGTTATTTAAGTATCTTTTTCGCACCTGTCATTTTACCTTTATTTGTATGGATACTTGCTGATGAGCCAACATCAGGACATGGTAAAAAAGCATTAGGGAATCATATTATGACATGGATTAGTTTTTGTGTAGGCAGAGGAATTTTTATTTTTTCAAAAGGAGTCTTTGATAAACCGTTTGATCATCAATTATTAATATTTGTTATTGCTTTAATCATTGCTATTGTATTCTTTTTAATTGCTTTAATATTATATATTCTCAACATTATCAGAGGAATTAAAATTTTATTAAAAAAATAAGTGACTTATATATCAACTTATTAAGGGAGTTCTATACTCCCTTTTTTAATGCAATTGTTTTTATAAACAATGACTTTATTTATAGTCTAAGATGCTTACTTCGATGTTTCTAATGACATCTCGCGAAGCATCAAAACTGTTATTAATATAACCATTTTTATTAATCGATAAAGAAATCGATTGGCCTGCATAAAAATTTAATTTCTAGTTAAACTTAGAATAATAATTTATAAATCATCAATGATTTGAAGTAAGATTGTCAAAATGATAAATTATTTCCTCAAAATTTTTACTTTTATTAATAACTTTATACTCATTTGAATTAGTGAAATCTTCACTTTTTTTAATAATAATAAAATTATCTATTTTTCTATATTTAGGTTTTACCATACGATATTCATCATTTTTATTTAATGTTATGTAAAAATCAGTTAAATCATTTTCATTAATAAGTCTTAGCGAATCATCTGCCATAATTTTTATTATAAAAATTGATTTTAATATATGCACTATAAAGATACAGATATTTAAAAACAAGAGACACTTATACAAATGTTTTGAATCATTGTTTAAATACAGTAATTTATCATTATGAAATATTAAGTTTACAATAAAGTAAGTTATCCAGTACTTTGTGATAATTAATATCATAAAGTTTATCAATCTTTTAATAGCACTTACATAGTTTATAGAACTTTCACTACCATCTACATAAGTTGTAGGCGATGGAACAAAACGATTCATATTAAACACATCAAAGAATAAATAAACTATCAAAATGATAATTATAATTAATATAAATATCAATACAATGTGATCATACACTAATGAAAAAGCATATAAAACCTTATCAACAAGCTCTTTATCTAAGTTATTCACCAATTTATAAATAGGAATTTCCAGAAAATATACAACTAATGCTAATCCAAAAACCACATAATGAAATGGTATTAACCACCTGTTTTCAATATCTTTTTTCAATTTTTCATAAATTTTTAACAAATCATTCATTATTCACATAACCTCTCTATTATTAATAAGTTTTAATCTTTTCTTAATTGTAAGTTATTATGCCTGTTAAAAATTTACTAATTATTAAATCCACTAAAATATTACACATCTATCAAGAAAGAACGGAATAATACATGGGACTCTAAAACCTTAAATTTTTTCTTCTTATATTTTCTCAATTAGATTATAGGGAGTTCATTTCTCCGATAACTGTATAGTTAAAATTAATTTTATGAAGCAAAGTATCCATATCTAAGTCTATCCATGTTTTATCATCTACTAATGTATCAGAATAATTCTTACGTCGAAGATTAAACTAATAATCAAATCTCGAATTTGAACGTATAAATTCTTCTAAAGTCTTTTTACTTTTCCAAAGTTGTTTAATATTTGAAATTAATTTTTTTCTTTTTAGTATAGTAGTAGTACTATTAACGATTATTCCTATGACTAAGCATGCATAGGTTTGATAGATATTCATAATAAGCTCCTAATTTAACTTTTTTATTGAACTAGTTTTCATGTAAGTTAAAAACTAATTTGTATATTAAATGCTAACATATTCTACCATCTGTTTTTTTATTTCTTTAGTGGGATACTTTTGCATATCAGTTAATAATACACTTTTTATTACTCTTTAAATTGTATCCGACTAGTCGTCAGGATTAACCACACTATTCTATAATTACTTTAGTAAAAAGTTAAAGTGTCTTTTAGTAACAATCATAACTATAATAACTGCAATATAACTACATATTGAAAGTAATGATGTATCCATACCATAATCCCCACCTGTAATCAGTACATTTTTTGTTTCTAATATGTACTGATATACTCCCCAATGATCATCTTGAGTTGTGATATTTAATAAACCATTTATATTCCAAAGCATATGTAATATAGCAGAGGCCCATATACTATTAAACGTCCATGCAGTCACTGCATACATTATTCCAGCAATTGAGCCACCTATAAGTAGTAATAATAAATTTTCTCCCTTTAACTCTCCATTAAATAGATGAACAAGAGAAAATAAAATCGAGGGTATTATAATTCCAAATAAAATTCCATATTGTTTTTCAAAGTATCTCATTAGTATTCCTCGAAATACCATCTCTTCAAATATAGGCGCAGCAATACCAGTAATTAAAAATGCGCTAAAGAACATCTCCATAAATCCAACGCTTGTTGAATAATGAGGTATTATCAATTTACCAGGAATAAATAATAGATATATTAAATCAATTACTAATATCAAAATTAATCCTATAAGAAAACAAGACTTGAAAAATTTCACCGGTATTATTCTATAATCTTTCATATTGCTTTTAAGCACAATTTCAATGAACCATTTTACTGAAAAGTATGAAAGTACTATATAAGTTAATGCATGTAAAATATATTCAACACTCCAAATGCTCACAATATGCCATAGCATTGAAATATTTTGCACAATAACAGACAATACAAAACATAATAAAATAATTAATAATGTCTTTAATAATTTTTTGATTTTCATAATAAAACCTCCCAAAATATTTGAGAGATACTTACATTAGTTTGAAAAAATTTGTCCTATTGTTCCACAAATTATGATTACTATAATAATAATTACCCACCATTTTTCAGACATAAATGCCCAAAAATTCATTTCATAATAGCTTTTATTATCTTTTTTAATAATATTGTCACTTCCTGTAATGAGATAGTCTGTACTAACAGAAAATAATTGTGACAATTGCATAAGCATAATTAAGTCTGGTTCTGAAATACCTTGTTCCCATTTAGAAATTGTTTGTCTTGAAGTATTTAATTTTTCAGCTAGCTCTTCTTGAGTATAATTATGTTGCTTTCGTAAATCCTTTATTTGTTTACTAATCATAATGTAAGTTATCTCCTAGCTTCATTTTAAAGGGATTAATGCTATCAATCTGTCCTCAAATTGTAGCATTCTTGAACTATATTGTTGCAATTTGATTGTAATTATTTACATTTTAGTTTACAAAGCTATAGTTCAGCATTATCGTAAGTTAACTACATTTTATTGGAGATACTATATACTTAACCAATTTCAAAATAAGTTATATACAACTTATTTTTTAGTTTTATTTGTGATACGCTTCACCACGCATAATTTTGAAGGCGCGGTAGATTTGCTCGATTAAGACTACTCGCATCATTTGGTGTGGGAAGGTCATTTTGCTGAAGGAGAGTGCGTAGTTGCTGCGGTTTAAGACATCTTGGTGTAGGCCATTTGATCCACCTATGACGTAAACAAAATCGCTTTGTCCTTGGGTCATACGTGTTTGTAATTCTTTGGCTAATCCTTCTGATGACAACATTTTACCTTGTATTTCTAATGTGATGACTGTGGATTGTGGTTTGATTTTGGCGAGTAGTCGTTGGCCTTCTTTTTCTTTTACTTGTTCTATTTCTTTGTCGCTCATATTTTCTGGGGCTTTCTCATCTGGAACTTCTATAATTTCAACTTTGGTATAAGGTCCTAGTCGTTTCTCATATTCTGCTATTGCTTGTTTCCAATATTTTTCTTTTAGTTTTCCTACTGACAGGATTGTAATTTTCATTTTATCCTCCATGTAAATATGTATGATTTATCCAACTTATCCACAAATTATTCACTTGTGCACACTATTCCCTCTTATTATAACAATAATATTTATACTTTCTTAATTATTTTTGAGATTTATACACATTTCCTGTGTAATAACCTGTTATTTTGTGGATAACTCTGTGTATAATGTGGGTATTTTTGTGTGTATTGTACACAATACTGGATAACTATGGACATTTTAGTGGATAACTTTGAGGGTGTCTAAACTCAATAATTACATTTATAGCATATATATAACCTACTTTTAAGACTAACTTACGTATTATTTTCCTCATTTTTCATTACTTTTCCACAGAATATTTTCAAAAAAAGAACCTACTTAAGAAAGATACTTAAGTAGGTCAGGTGTCTTACTGTTATTCAATTATAAAGTATAAATTGGTGTAGCTTGAGCTTTATCCGTATCGCAGAGAAGTACTTCTTTCTCAGTATCAATATCATGTTCATTTAACACTTGGCCGACACTCATACGAGCAAGATCCTTCATGTTGTTGTCTTGAGATAAGTGAGATAGGTAAATACGCTTCGTGTTACCTGTGATGACGTCTGTCATAGCGAGACCAGCATCTTCGTTAGACACATGTCCCATATCACTTAAAATTCGTTGTTTCGTCTTCCAAGGATAGCGACACATGCGTAACATATCAACATCGTGATTACTCTCGAACATGAATGCATCGCTACCACGAATCATGCCTTTCATACGGTCTGACACATAGCCTGTGTCCGTCAGTATCGTGAATTTCTTATAGTTATTGTTGAAAATATAGAATTGTGGGTCAATCGCGTCATGTGAGACGTTGAATGACTCGATATCGAATCCTGCGATAGATTTCGTTTCATATGGATTGAAGATGAATTTCTGATCCATTGGGATTCGGCTATCTTTCTTTTCAATGGCTTTCCATGTATTCTCATTTGCATAAATTGGAAGGTTATATTTACGTGCGAGAACTCCAAGTCCTTTGATGTGGTCGATATGTTCATGTGTGACTAGAATGCCGTTTAGATCCTTGATATTTCGATCAATCTGGCTAAATAGCTCTTCCATTTTCTTGCCGGTTAGACCTACGTCTACAAGTAGGCTACCTTTCTCACTTTCTACGTAAGTGGCGTTACCTGTACTACCACTTGCTAATACACTCATACGTATCAAGCGACTTCATCCTTTCTAATATGTACAATCTGTATTTGTTTGAGAATTGTTTGTGCGGTACGGGTGAGACGTGCATTTGGTTCTAGTAGTTCTTAAGTTTTATTTTACTTTTTTGCACGTTAATGTGAGTTATAAATGAGGTTTCGAGGTGTGTTGATTCTAAATATGAATTCTCGAAACGAAACGTTCTCTAAAATTCCTTTATATTATACTATACCAATTTTAAGAGGTGTGTGCCAATTGTCAGTTTATGAATAATTAGTGTCGTGGAATATCATTTTTTGACCGCTTCGTTATAGCATAAAGAAACGACCACTCTGTTTCGGGGAGTGGTCGTTTATGATGAACGTTATTGTACTGAGTGTTGCAGGAATGATAGACGGGCTTCAGTGAGCAGGTTTTTCGGCAGAAACTCTCAAACTCTCGTCAAAACTAAAGAACAGTTTTGCTCGCTTTTCGGTTCTGCTCAAAACCTAAACGCTCACTTTCGCACCTTAATTGACGGGCTTCGAAAAGCAGGTCGTTCGACAATAATACGCATCGCGCTAAAATTTGAGGAACAATTTTCGCTTGATGCTAGTTATTGCTCGCGACCTAAGCGCTTTTCTTAGCACCTTAATTTATAACTTTTGGGTTTTTGGTGGTGGCTTCGACGTAATAGGTTTCTATGTTGTCTTTACCGTGGTGTTTAACTTTAATTTCCCAGTTGGGTTGTAGTAATTGTACGTTGGTTTCTTTGACGACTGAGTAATAGCCTAGGCGTGCGTCGATGACTTGGTCGTTTCGTTTTAGATATCTGTTGAAGTAAAGTGCTTCGACGGCTTTACGTGGGCTAATGACTTGTTTCTTAGTACTATTTGACCCTTCTGCGATATGGATATTATTCATCGCTGTTTGTTTGTAGCTTGTTGCTTTTCCATCATTTAAATTAAAGGTTAAACGGGCTTTATTGTTATTCATAATAGGATAACCTTCAAAGGTTTGTTCGTAAGTGATTTTATCTGAACTTAGATCACTCAATTGATATTGTTTACCGTTATAAATACTATCTGCAATAAAATCTTTAATGTCTTTTAGGTTCTTATCGCTTACTTTCACAGTTTTGTCTATATCGCCTTCTAATGTCTTGTTTTTGTCTGATGTATCTAAGCTTGAATGTTCTTTAGCGTAGCTCGAGAAGTCTTTAGAGCGTGCTGTGATTTGTGCGAGTTTCGTATCTTTAACTTTCTTATTAAGTACGTCTGTAGGGACTTTAATTTCTTCTTGTTGAAAATTAACGTTGTTCCCACTTTCTGCGTCATTAATCTGTGCTTTATTGACTTTATCGATGTATATCATGACGAGTAAGATGTTGACGAGAATAAATACGAAAATGAATAGCGTCTTTGTGCGTTTCCAATTCATTTATTCAAGCCTCCCATCTTTATAGGCGTACCAATTGCCATCGTATTCTACGTACCATTGTGGTGTGAATTCACTATTGCGTTGAACTTCTATATCATCTTTATCTGGTTTGTCATCCATATCATAGCCGACTGCAATGTTGGTTACCTTTTCAAAGTCAATATTATTATTATTGGCAAGTGCTGAACGAACGGATTCGGCTGTAGGTAAGGTCTTAGGTTCTTCACTGTTCAGTTGAACGCTGCTCTTAAGTAATGAGCGTTGGTAATCGAAGACGCCTTTTTTACCCCATGTGACTTGAATTTCATTTAAATTCTGGTTGTTGAATGTAGGGTAACCATTCAAGAAGCGTTGGTAAGTCAGTTTACCTGTCTTATTATCTGTACTGAATAAACGATAATCTTCGTTAAGGAATCCACCATGGCCGTTGATAAATTCAAAGGTACCTGGAATTGTTTCTTCCATATTGCTTGAGCTTTTCGCGTCTTCAGATAGGTTTTTATAATGATACATTTCACTGTTATCGTCATAGTTCGCGACGCCTGTGTTGTTGTTATATGTTGTCGCACCACTTTGAGAGCTTCGTACGATAGTTGAATCTTCAAAGAGAATGGAATTCATTCGTTCGACGTTCATTGTTGAGAAGACCATACGATATGATTTTAAGTCTTTAGGTTTACTTGGCGCGAAGACGTGTGTTGCTTTATCGATAGTGTCTTTATTAGTGATGATTTCAGTATATGGTTGCATATCTGACTTAATACTGTCTAAGGCGCTATCTATATTTTTACCTTGTGCTGATGTTTTTAATTTCACGACTTCGTGACGGTCTTTACTTATCGCATAAAGCACCACGTGATTGTCATTATCTTGGTCTATAAGTAATCGATTGAAGTTAAAGTGGTTGGGTACGTTCGCATCGATGTTCAATACCTGACTTAAGTATGTCGTTAAAGGTAAATCGTATGTGAAATCTAGCACGGTAAAGTCATTACTTAGTTCTGGTATAACAAGGTTATGATCTCTGCGCATATGTGACACAGATTTAACTTCTTGATTCTTCAATGGCTTCGTAATGCTATCAAGTGCATCACCTGTTGAGACCGTTCCTTGTGGTTTATCATCCTTTGAATGAATGATCTGAAATGGTGTAACCGTGCCTTCCATGCTTGCTGTCATAGGTTTACTTAGTGGTTTCGGCTCGTTCTTTTTACTGCTATCTGAGTTAGTAACATTATTGAGGTCTGGTGTATAGTTCCAGACCAAGTATGTCAAAACGATACTGATGAGTACGAGAAGACCTAGGATAATTGATTTAATATGTTCTTTACTATTCATCCCAATCACCGTCTTCAATGATTTCACAAGGAAGTGTGATGAAGATAGACGTACCTTGACCTTCTACGCTGTTTGCCCAGATGCGTCCATTGTGCGCTTCTACAATTTCTTTGGAAATTGCGAGACCGAGTCCTGTACCACCCATCTTACGTGTACGTGCTTTATCAACACGGTAGAATCTATCGAATATTTTATCTACTTTATTGATTGGAATTCCAATACCATTATCTTTTATACGAATGGTCATTCTATTGTAAAGTGCATTTTGTTTCACATGAAACTCAACTCGTTTATCACCACGTGAATATTTCATTGCGTTAGTGATAACGTTGTCGAATACTTGTGTCATCTTATCTGGATCGATTTCTGTGAATATTGTTTGTTGTGGGATTTCTCTTACGAATGTTGTATCTTTCGCTGCCATTTCATGTCGATTAATAATTTTATTAATGTACATGTTGAAGTCAACGATTTCTTTAGTAATTTGGTCTGACTCGTTGTCCATTTTGGATAATTGGAGTAAGTCGTTAACGAGTCGTATCATACGTTCTGTTTCTTCACGTGTAACGGATAAGAATTGTGGTGCAAGGCTTTCATCTTGCCAAGCGCCTTCTTCGAGTGCTTCGATATAGCTGTTCATTGATGTGAGTGGCGTACGTAGTTCGTGTGAAACGTTTGCTACGAATTCGCGACGTTCACGTTCAACTTGTTGTTGTTCTGTTACATCATGTAACACGGCAATGTAACCTGTGACGAATCCTGTTTCTTGCACGATGGTACTAAAGTTGACACGTGCAATAATGCCCTCTTCTTCGTTAATATCTAATAAGAAGGAATCATTATTTTCTTGAATTTCGTCTAGTGAGAATTCATTTTCAAGGTTAAGAAGACCGAGCATGTAATAGCCGATAACGTCTTCTTTCGCGAGACCGAGCATCTTAAGCGCCATATCATTCGCAATACGCACGCGTCCACGGCGATCTGTCGCGAGGATACCATCACTCATATGTGTGATAACTGAATCTAGACGGCGTTTCTCACTTTCGGTGTTAGCCTGCGCCTCTTGCACACGTTTAGATAGGTTGTTGAAAGCAAGTGCGAGCTCACCGATTTCGTCGTTACCATAAATCTTCACACGTTGAGTATAGTTACCCTTAGACATCTCAACAGTCTGGTTACGCATATCGGTAATTGGTTTGGTAATCGTTCGGGCGATAAAGAAACCGAGGATTACTGTGATGAATAATGATATAGCTGTACCGACGATAAAGATTTGGTTAATGTTATTGAGTTGGTTATATACGTCGTTGATTTTCGATTCTATGTAAATATCACCGATAGTTTGTTTGTCGACTTTAACTGGTATGTTATAAACCCAGACACGTTCCTTACCACTACCATAGTCTTTAAGGACCATGTGGTTGTTGGTTTCACCGAGAGAAAGTGCCTTTTGGACGGAACCGTCATTCGCTTTTTGATTAATTAGACTACGGTTAGACTGCTTTGTCGTAGCCATAATAATTTGGTCTTTATCAACGAAGCGAATTTCTCCGATTTCTTGACGGTTGGCATATTCACTCAAAAGGTTTTGGATATCCTTTTGAGCGTTTACCGTACCTTTGTCATTATCGTTATAAACTTTTTCTATATTAACATCTAACTGCTTCGCATATTGCGTTATGTTCTTTTTAAAATTATCTAGTAATTCTTTTTCTAAACTATTAGTAAAATACAAACCGATGATTTGCATACCAATAATAATCAGTAATACATAAACAATAACGAGTTTAGTGTGAAGGGATTGTAATTGTTTAAGCCACTTCATAGGATGTTGCCTCTAATCATGTTGTTGGAGGAAGTATCCAACGCCTCTACGTGTCACAATGTATTCTGGGTGCGATGGATCGTCTTCAATTTTTTCGCGTAAACGACGAATCGTTACGTCAACTGTACGTACGTCACCGAAATAATCATAACCCCACACTGTTTGTAATAAATGTTCACGTGTCATTACTTGACCCATATGTTTAGAAAGGTAGTGGAATAATTCAAATTCACGATGTGTTAATTCGATATCTTCACCACGTTTTTTAATTGAGTAAGCGTCTGGGTAGATGACGATATCTTTGATTGTTATTTCATTTGTAGCGCCACTCACTTCTTGAGCTGGTTGTGAATAATGGCGACGTAAGTTTGCTTTCACACGTGCGATAAGTTCACGCGTGCTGAAAGGTTTTGTTACATAGTCGTCTGCACCAAGTTCAAGTCCTAATACTTTATCAATTTCTGAGTCTTTCGCTGTTAACATGATGATTGGCATTTCGAATTTTTTACGTACTTCGCGACATACTTCCATGCCATCTCTGCCTGGTAACATGATGTCTAAGAGTACGATATCTGGTTCTTCTTCATAGATTAAATCTACTGCATCGTTACCATCGTAAGCGCAGAATACTTCGTATCCCTCTTTCTTCAAATTAAATTCTAAAATATCAGCAATTGGTTTTTCATCGTCGACAACAACAACTTTTCTAGCCATATATTTTAACCTCTTTTCTCAAAGTGTAATTCTTCCGTTCGTTTAATTATGTGAAGGCTATATTTTTCTCTATTATACCTTGTGAAAGGTGATGTATGTAATATATATAGCGCATAGTTACCTAATATATAATTTACCATTTATGAACGGGTAATTCTATTTTTGTATTAAAAATTATAGAATAATATTATTTATAATTTTACCATTGAAATACTGTATTACAAAATATGTTGAACAGTTGCAAATAGCTCAAATTATCTATATATCAGTGTTTTCATTATTTTGTAATATAAATATTTGGTGTAAAACGTATGCTTATGCGATTCTCCCTTTTGAAAATGTAAACAAATAGCGTAAATGTTAAGTTTTTATTGCAACGTCATGGATATTGTAAAGTGAGCGTTATGTCTGGGTGAGGATAGAGTTATTACTTTATATGAGTGGATGGATTGTAACAGGAATAAAACGGATATGAAGGTATAAAAAATGCCTACCCTATTGGGTAGGCAATACGGTCCCGACGGGAATCGAACCCGCGATCTCCTGCGTGACAGGCAGGCGTGTTAACCGCTACACTACGGGACCTATCATGGTGACTCCTACGGGACTCGAACCCGTGTTACCGCCGTGAAAGGGCGGTGTCTTAACCGCTTGACCAAGGAGCCGTTCTTAAGCACAAAATAGATTATAGCATAGCTCATCTTTTCATGACAAGCTATTTTTTACATAAATTTAACAATATTTTTTAAGGGTTAATAAATGAGAAATATTGCTATAAAAGTGTTGATGGCGCCGTTTAAAACGGGATTGCATATCGCGTATTCAACTACTTTCTTCTATATAAATAAAGTAAGACCGACTCGTTGTAATGAAACAAGTCGGTCTTCTTTGAAGCTGGGATATCATTAATGATCTCAGCTTTCTTTTACACCTTTGTTTTACCATAATTGTTCTAATAGGTTTGTTTGTTCACGGTCTGGGCCTACAGAGAAGATTGAAATGTGTACGCCACATAATTCTGAAATACGCTCTAAGTATTTGCGTGCATTTTCAGGGAGTTCTTCTAAACTGCGGCAGCCTGTGATATCTTCTGTCCAACCTGGAAGTTCTTCGAAGATTGGTTTACAACGTCTTAATTGATCTAAGTTAGCTGGGTATTCAGTGATTTCTTCGCCATCTAACTCATATGCTGTACAAATCTTAACTGTATCTAAACCTGTTAAAACGTCGATAGAGTTGATTGAAAGGTCTGTAATACCACTTACGCGACGTGAATGACGTAGTACTACTGAGTCGAACCAACCTACACGGCGTGGACGTCCTGTTGTTGTACCATATTCACGACCTACTTCTCTAATGTGATGGCCGTCTTCATCGAATAATTCTGTAGGGAATGGACCGTCACCTACACGTGACGTATAAGATTTACATACACCGATGACTTTAGAAACTGATGTAGGACCTACACCTGTACCTACTGTGACATTACCAGCAACTGGGTTACTTGACGTAACGAATGGGTAAGTACCGTGATCGATGTCTAACATGACACCTTGGGCACCTTCGAATAATACTTTGTCGTCTGCAACGTTAGCATCATCTAAGATTTTAGCTGTGTCAGTGACATATTCTTTTAAGCGTTGACCTGCTGCATAGTACTCGTCAAAGATTTCATCAAACGTAGGGCATGTTTCGTTGAACATTCCTTTGAAATAAGCATTTTTATATTCAATGTTTTCTTTAAGACGACGTTCGAATGTTTCTTTCTCTAATAAGTCTGCTACTCGAATACCGATACGTTGTGCTTTATCTACGTATGCTGGGCCGATACCTTTTTTAGTTGTACCGATTTTATTATCTCCACGACGACGTTCTTCATATTCGTCTTGAGCTAGGTGATAAGGTAAGATGACTTGTGCACGGTTAGAGATACGTAAGTTGTTAGTTGAAATACCACGTTCATTTAAACCGTCTAATTCTTTCAATAATGCTACTGGATCTACAACTACACCGTTACCGATAACTGCTAATTTATCTTTATAAAAGATACCTGATGGTACCAAATGTAATTTGTAAGTTTCTCCACCAAATTGAATTGTGTGTCCTGCATTATTACCACCTGAGAATCTAGCGATAACATCTGCTTGTTCTGCTAAGAAATCTGTGATTTTACCTTTACCTTCGTCTCCCCATTGTGTCCCAACTACTACGATTGATGACATAAGAGCACCTCCAAGTTTTTCTCGTTTAACCATTAGATATTCTACCAATATGCCTATGAGATTGCAAATAAAAATCGAACATTAAATTTGTTTAAGTTGTTTGCAATTGATTCATCTTGTTTTTACTTTTTATACAGTTTCATCGTTGTGTTATCAGTGCTTTTGAATTCATTTTCCGGAAAATGATATACATACTTCAAGTGATTGCAAAGAATGAAAACAAAATAAAAACCGTACAATAAAACTAAAAATAAGTTTATTGTACGGAAAAATAAATTTTATGTCATTTCTGCATGAGCATAATCAATGTCTGTAAATTTATTATATTGTTTCATAAAATGAAGTTTCACAGTTCCTGTTGGGCCGTTACGTTGTTTAGCAATTATGATTTCAATTTCACCGTTATCATCATTCGTTTGTGGCTCAAAGCCTGCATCATCGTCATCATCTTCATCCTCGCCACGATTGTAGTAATCATCACGGTATAAGAAAGCAACGATATCAGCGTCTTGCTCGATAGACCCAGATTCACGAATATCACTCATCATTGGACGTTTATCCTGACGTTGTTCAACACCACGTGAAAGCTGACTCAGTGCGATAACTGGGCATTCTAGTTCACGGGCAATGGCTTTAAGTGTACGTGAGATTTCTGATACTTCTTGTTGACGGTTGTCTGAGAATCGAGAACCGCTACCTTGAATTAATTGTAGATAGTCAATCACTATCATATCTAAGCCGTGTTCTTGTTTAAGACGGCGACATTTAGATCGTAAGTCATTAATACGAATACCTGGTGTATCATCGATAAAAATCTTAGTTTTTGATAATTTACCAACTGCAATCGTAAAACGACTCCAGTCTTCTTCTGTCATCGTACCAGTTCTTAAGCGGTTTGAATCTACGTTACCTGAACTACAAATCATACGCGTTGCTAACTGGTCTGCACCCATCTCAAGCGAGAATATGCCTACTGTAAACATATCTTCATGTGTCGCAACTTTTTGGGCAATATTAAGAGCGAAGGCAGTCTTACCCACGGAAGGACGAGCCGCTAAGATGATTAAATCATTACGGTTAAACCCAGCAGTCATTTGGTCGAGATCTCGATAACCTGTTGGAATACCAGGCGTTTGACCACTATTTTGGTCGAGTTCTTCGGCAGTCTCATACACTTGTCCTAAGACATCTCTAATATCTTTAAACCCGTCACTTTCTCTTGTAGAAGAAAGTTCAAGGATACGTCTTTCGGCATCACTTAGGATTGTATCTAGTTCTAATTCATCATTATAGCCATCATTTGCAATACTATCTGCCGTTTGAATTAACTTACGTTTTAACGCGTGTTTAAAGACGATATCTGTATAATATTGAACGTTTCGCGTTGTTGGAACGTTAGTCGATAGCTCTGCGAGATATTGAGGGCCACCCGCTTCACTTAAGCTTCCATCACTAGATAGTTGATCCATAAGTGTGACAACGTCGATTTCTTTGTTATCTTCATTAAGATGCATCATTGCTCGGAAGATATGTTGATGGGCGCCTCTATAAAACGACTCAGGAAGGAGGACTTCCTGAGTTGTATTAATCAATTCTGGATCTATAATAATGGCACCTAAGACAGATTGTTCAGCTTCATTGCTATGCGGCATTTGATTTTGCTCATACATTCCATCCATTGTTTGCTTTACACCTCTTATTTCAATCCATCTTTGTTATTTTCGAAATTACTGTTCTACTGTGTGTACTCTAATTGTACCTTCAACTTCTTTATCTAATTTAACTGGCACATTTGTATAACCTAACGCGTGGATACCATGTGGTAAGTCCATTTTGCGTTTATCAATTTTAATATCATGTTGTTTATTTAATGCTTCGGCAATTTGTTTAGTACTGATTGAACCAAACAATTTACCGCCTTCACCTGTTTTAGCTGATACTTCAACTTCGATGTTTTCTAATTTTTCTTTAAGTGCTTTCGCATCATCAATTTCTTGTTGTCTGTCTGCTTCAGCACGTTTATTTTGTTGTTCTAATTGTTTTAAGTTACCAGGAGTTGCTTCTACAGCATAGTTGTTTTTAAGTAAGAAGTTGTTTGCGTAACCTACTGGTACGTCTTTTACTTCGCCTTTTTTACCTTTACCTTTAACATCTTGTTTGAAAATTACTTTCATGCATCTTCACTCCTACTCATTTGTTCTGTAATTGCTTGCTGTAATTGTTCTATAGCATCTTCTATAGTGACACCTTTAATTTGTGTGGCAGCATTTGTAAGGTGTCCACCACCACCTAATGCTTCCATCGTTAATTGAACGTTGATAGAACCTAGTGAACGTGCAGAGATACCGATGAGGTTATCTTCACGTTTAGCCACAACATAAGATGCCTCGATACCTTCTAAACTTAACAACTCGTCGGCTGCTTGTGCAACCGTAACAGGATGGTAGATTTTATCATTTGAACCATGAGCGATTGCTACGCCATGATCTTGTAATTGAACCGTTCTAATAAGTTCTGAACGATTAATATAAGTATCTACATCATCTTTTAAGAAGTGTTGCGTTAAGATTGTATCTGCACCATGCGCACGTAAATAACTTGCAGCATCAAATGTTCTTGAACCTGTTCTTAATGTGAAGTTTCTAGTATCTACTATAATACCTGCATACATGACTGTTGATTCTAAACGTGTCAATCTTTGTTCAGTTGGTTGATATTCTAATAATTCAGTAACAAGCTCTGCAGTTGAACTTGCATATGGCTCCATATATACCAATAGTGGGTTTGAAATAAAGCTTTCGCCACGTCTGTGGTGGTCAATAACGACTTTACGGTTTGCTTTATTTAAGACATTTTCATCTAAGACCATTTCAGGCTTGTGCGTATCCACGACAACGACTGTCGTCTTAGACGTCATCATATCCCAAGCTTCATCTGAAGTGACAAAGCGTTCTTTCAATTCTGGTTTCTTATCAATTTCGTCCATGACACGACGTAAAGTCGGATCAATATCTGAATCATTGAGAACGACAAAGGCTTCTAAATTATTCATTAATGCAAAACGTGAGACACCAATTGCTGCACCAATTGCATCTAAATCAGGGCGTTTATGTCCCATAATAATTACCTTGTCGCCTTCAGTTAATATATCTTTAAGTGCGTGAGAAATTACTCGGGCACGTACACGCGTACGTTTCTCCATAGGGTCAGTCTTACCACCGTAGAAGCGAACGTTACCATTCATATTTTTAATGGCTACTTGGTCGCCTCCTCGACCGAGTGCTAAGTCTAAACCAGATTGAGATAAATCCCCTAGGTCAATAAGGTTCTCTGTACCTTCACCGACACCGATACTTAAAGTGAGTTGTGCACGGTAACCGACACTTTTCTCTCTCAACTGACTTAAAATTTCAAAGTTTGAATCTTCAAGTTCTGCTAATATCTTTTGGTTAAGATATGCAACGAATTGATCAGAATTATAACGTTTGAAATAAATATTGTATTCTTGTGCCCATCTGCTAATGACACGTGTAACCATTGAGTTGATTTCTGAACGTTGTGTATCGTTCATATTCTGCGTAATCTCGTCATAGTTGTCTAAGAACAACGTTGCGATAATTGGCTTTGAATCTTCATACAACTCGTTGGTATGTACGCTTTCTGTGATATCAAAGAAATATAAACAATGTTCATTCTCTGAATATCGCACATGGTAATGATAATTGTTATGTTCAATTTCTACTTCTTGTACTTTTTCTAATTGTTTCAATATGTTAGGAAAGACTTCGTTTACATTTTCAGAAATCACATTAGTTTCAACGTGTTCTGTCATGAATTGGTTCATCCATTCAATGTGGTTATCTTCATCTAACACAATCATCCCAATCGGCAAATGTTTGATTGCTTTATTGCTACTTGCCGAGATGTGACCACTTAAATCATCCACATAATTATCCATTTTAAGAAAAGCTTGTCTCAATAACACGCCACTAATAATAATCATCACGACGAGGATTGCTGCAGCAATGCCAGCGACGATTTGGTTGAAAATAAACCATACGATGACTAATGCAATGGCTGTAAGTACCATGAGTATAAAAGGTATGAGCAATGCTTTTTTAGTGGATTGACGGTTCATTCTTCCACCTCTAATCACTTAGTTAATAATCATTTTTTAATAATTCGTTTTAAATTAATACATAAATCAATAACTCCAAGTAAACCAACGATATGTGTCATCGGTGTAAGTAGTGTCCCCACCACCATTAATAAAATCGTTACAGCATTCGGCCATCTCTTAGCTTTACCGAAGAAATGTATAACGCTTAAACCTTGGATATACATCACTAATGATAACACAACCTCAAAGTTCAAGACGATACTTTGGAATATACTTGGTTGGTTCGCAAACATTACACAAATAAGAACTATAAGATAAATCCATAATAGTACACGATTCATTTGCCATGCGAATAATGGCTTAAAGATCGGAGTTGCGACCTTAAACTTACGTAAGATAGGAAATGTAATAATCAGATTAATTAAGATTAAAAGGAAAATGACTATAATAAGATAACTAGGGAGTTGGACCGTTGATTGTCGGAAACCTTCCTCAAGAATCTGTCTATAGTTAGAATTTAATCCACTTGTTAAGATGGCATCATACATCGCATCTTTAAATGGCTTAATTAATACGGCTGCTTTTGGAATTTTTTCGAATGTTTGTAATAACATGAATCCAATCAATGTTATTAAACTCAATGAAACCGTTGAAACATAAAGAATTCTTTCTTTTGAAGTTCTTTCCTTAAGTAATTGACCGATGATAAAACTTAAAATTAAGATAAGTACCATCATACTTAAGACAAATGTATTACCTAATAACGTTGTCAGAATCACTGTTACTAAAGCGCTAATTCCAAATGATTGTACAGAGCGGTTCCATAGCACGATGCCAGGAATCGTTGCAAATAAACATAAAATTAAGCCGAGAATAGGTAATACATGTGTTACTAAAGCGACTATCAGTAATGAAATAGTTGCAATAATAGTTGCTTTAGGTTGTATTTTTGAAAACACACACGCCACTCCCATACTTTTTGACTATAACTTCTATTTTAACCTCTTTGCCAAAAATTAACAATAAAGCGCTACTTTTAATGACTTCGTCATTAATTAGTAGCACTTATGCTAAAGACATACTTACTTTGCTTAGCCAAAGTTTAGTATGTCTAAATATAGCTGTGTTTATTTCCTTTTAAATTGTTTTAAGTTCAAGAAATGGTAGAGGTTTGGAGCCCAATCGTTAAAGTTTAGAAGGAAGCCGTCATGTCCTACATTATCTGGCACAAAGAAATGGCGATGATATTTAAATCTCTCTCCGACTGCTCTTACTTGATCATCTGGATAAAGTAAATCATCTATAAACCCCATCGTTAGAACTTTTGTATCTAATGATTGATAGACTTCATCAACATCATCTCGTCCTCTATCAATATTGTGACTATCTAAGACGTCGAGCAGTGTTAAATAACATTGTAAATCAAAGTTTTTCTTGAATTTATTTCCTTGATACTGTTGATACGTTACAACTTCATCTGGTGTAAATCGTTGGTCATAACTTTTAGAGGAGCGGTATGTTAAGAAGCCAAGTTGTCGAGCGATACTTAAGCCTTCCTTCCCACCAAGATGAATTGCTTGTCGGGCGATCTCGTTGAAAGCACGACTGTATGATGACGTTTTACCAGTTGCTGCGAGAATAATGGCTTTGTCGATTTGAAATTGATTATTATACAGCAATTCCATTGCTTGCATACCACCTAGACTTGCTCCAATTAGGATGTTTATCTTATCGAAGTCTAGTGCTTTGATACCTTTTTCAATCGCTTTAACAATATCTCGTAATGTAAGATGCTGTGGAAAATTAGGGTCATTAAGTTTGGAACTTGAACCAAAGGGACTACCAATAACGTTGAAAGTTAGAAATTGATAATCATGACGTGGAATATAACCACCATCTATAATTTCACGCCACCATCCATGTTTCTCGTCTGTTCCATAAGTTAAGTGATTACCTGTTAATGCGTGACAAACAACAACTAATGGTTGACCTTTATATCCAACGTGTTCATAGCGTAATTTTAAATTATTAATGGTTTCTCCTGATTCAGTTGTAAATGTCCCTAATTCTAACGTATCTACTCTGTAATTCGTCATCGTTAACGCTACCTCCTCTTACAAAAAAGCTTCCTACTCAAATGAAAAAAGTAGGAAGCTGGTCAGTACTTATCATTCGAGATTCTCGTTGGTTGTAGCACCGTGCTATCATTAGTCGGTTGCTGAAGCATCGTCGGGCCAATTCCCTCAGCTTCTCGAAATAAGATTTGTTGAATTGATTTGTATATTGATGTTGATTAAATTTCAATCTTAAATAGTCGGAATTTTCTAATTAATATAATATTAACTAAAATGGTTTATGACTTCAATACTTTGCTGTCATTTTCAGGAGTTAAAAAATTAAACGTAAACAAGCGATAGTAATAATACCTCCAATTATTGTGATAGTAAGGCTACGTGTGAAAATGGCAAGGAGTACTGTTGGTATAATCGCAATAATATATGACAAATTGAGCGTATATCCAAAGGTGTTATCGTGTTGTTGTATGACGCCATCAATGACAAGTGCGGTAAATAATGTGATAGGAATAAATGAAAGCCATTTAACGACAATTTCAGGTAAATGAACTCTAGATATCATCATAAAGGGAATAATTCGAACGAGTAACGTTACAATTCCACATAAAATAATAAGTATCAGTGTGTGTAAATCTGTTGTCATTTATCCATCACCACCCCTAAGGCTGCAGCGAATGTTGCGGCTATTAATATTGCTACATATGAAGGCATCACTAAACTTAAAAGAAGCATCATTGTGATTACACAGATAATTAAAATTATATATATACGAAATCTTGATTTCTTCACTGACTCAAATTGAGATATACCTAGGAAAATGAACATTGCAGTAATCGCATAGTCTAATCCAAGTGCATTAGGATTAGAAATATATTTGCCGAAAAGGGCGCCGGCCACACACGAAATAGTCCAAAAAAGATATGCTGTGATATTAAGACCATGAAGCCAACGATCATTAATCTTTTCACCTTTAATATATGGCGTAATGGCAACTCCGAAGGTTTCATCGGTTAATAATGTACCGAGACCTACCCTATTCCATAATCCATATTGTTTATAATTAGGCGCCAAAGTCATACTTAATAGAAACATACGTGAGTTAACGATAAGTGTGGTCAACACGATAGCAGATATTGGAGTACCTGTAATCGCTAAAGCGCAAACAATAAATTGTGCGGCACCGGCGTAAATAATGAGACATAATAAAATAATTTCTAAGATACTAAAGTTTTGAGAGGCTGCAACGATACCAAATGATAAACCTACTCCGGCGTATCCAAATAAAGTAGGAATACATTCTTTTACCCCTTGCTTAAATGAAAGATGGGTCATTTGATCAGCCTCCATTCCACTTTCTAAAATAGTAAAATAAGTCTATTATATTTGGAAAAGTTGTTCAATATTTTTAGACTTCGGTTTGTGTGAAGTAAGACAAACCTCATAGTCAAATCGTTGTAACTACAACGATTATAAAATTTCAGAATTTTGTTTCTTCTTTTAGACATCCCTCTCATTTTTGAAGATTTGAAGTTGAATCATTTCTCTTCCCCTACCCTGTTCAACAAAAAAACTGTCGACAAAATCGTTAAGATCTTATCGACAGTTCAAATAATTAATTGAGTCATTCATCGTTGTATTGTAGTAATTATTTAGCCTATTCTAAGTTATTATTTTGTAGGTTTAGAAATTTTAGTTTTTCCACCCATGAATGGAACTAATGCTTCAGGAATTGTGATTGTACCGTCTTCATTTTGATAATTTTCAACGATAGCTGCAAATGTACGACCTACGGCTAAACCACTACCATTTAATGTATGAGCTAATTCTGGTTTAGCTGAGTTATCACGTTTAAAGCGAATGTTAGCACGACGTGCTTGGAAATCAGTACAGTTTGAGCAAGAACTAATTTCTTTATAATCATTGTAGCTTGGTAACCATACCTCTAGGTCATATGTTTTACTAGCGCTGAAGCCAATGTCGCCTGTACATAAGATAACTCGACGATATGGTAATCCTAATTCTTCTAAAATTGATTCAGCATTTTTAGTCATATCTTCTAAAGCATCCCAAGAATCTTCAGGTTTTTCGATACGAACCATTTCAACTTTATCGAATTGGTGTAAACGAATTAATCCTCTTGTATCTCTACCAGCTGAACCCGCTTCACTACGGAAACATGCCGTTTGCCCAGTGAATTTTTCAGGTAACACTCCTGGTTGAATGATTTCATCTCTGTAGAAGTTTGTTAAAGGTACTTCTGCTGTTGGAATTGTGTATAGGCCTTCTTTTTCAACTTTAAATAAATCTTCTTCGAATTTAGGAAGTTGACCTGTACCAAACATAGTATCTGCATTCACTAATTGAGGTGTCATCATTTCTGTGTAACCATGTTGAGTTGTATGTTTCGTAATCATATAGTTCATTAATGCACGTTCTAATAATGCACCATCTTTAGTTAAGTAAACGAAACGCGCACCAGATACTTTAGCAGCACGTTCGAAGTCTGCCATTTTTAGTTCTTCAACTAAGTCCCAATGTGCTTTTGGTTCGAAATCAAATTCACGTGGTGTACCCCATTTTTTCAATTCAACGTTTTCTTCATCTGAATCCCCTTGAGGTACATCGTCGTTAATTAAGTTTGGAATACGGATTAAAATATCTCTTACTTTATTATCAACTTCATTTAATTTAGCATCGTTTTCTTTAATTTCATCACCTAAGTTACGCATTTCTGCAATAACGTCATCAGCATCTTCTTTATTACGTTTCTTCTGAGCGATTTCTTCACTGACTTTATTACGTCTTGCTTTCATTTCTTCAGTTTTACTGATTAATTGACGTCGTTGTTCATCTAATTCTAAAACTTCGTCAACGACCTTAGGATCGTCTCCTCTTAATTCAATTTTGCTCTTAACTTTTTCTGGTTCATTTCTAAATAAACGAATATCTAACATGTAACCTTCATCCTTTCCCAAATAAAATATAGATTTAATGGGGGCACGTATGTATAAAATCATAAAAAAAGACCACATCCCAGACAAGGGACGTGGTCTACGCGTTGCCACCCTATTTAACAATTTAAAATAAACGTTGAATCACTTATTCTAAACTGCACTTAACTAAAATAACGGTTATTACCGATTGCTCTCATAAAGTAGGTAGATTCACATCAAAGTCGATTGCTTGTTCTCACTAACCACAAGTTCTCTGAAATCGTCCGGTTAATGCTACTTAGCCTACGAACAATGTTTTATTAAGTTATTTTTAATATAGCAAAGTCTTTTTAACTTTTCAAGTAAATGTAAATGTGTGTAAACTACCTCGTATTTATGCTCTGTGATAAGCATCATCTTTTAGATACTGCGCTACCGCTTCGATATCTTTGTGGAATTGTCGATCTTGATTGATTGAAGGCACGATTTTACGATATTCTTCATATTTCTCACGTGTTTTAGGAGATAATTTATCTACACCTTTTAATTCCACAGCTTGCAATGCGATGACACATTCAATCGCAATCACACGACGTGTATTCTCAATCATTTGGTAACCATGTCTTGAAGCGATTGTGCCCATTGATACATGATCTTCTTGGTTTGCTGAAGATGGAATTGAATCTACACTCGCTGGGTGTGCGAGGGTTTTATTTTCAGAGACAAGGCTTGCAGCAGCATATTGCATAATCATAGCGCCACTTTGTAACCCTGGCTCAGGACTTAAAAATGCAGGTAAATCTCCATTTAATTGAGGATTAATCAAACGTTCTAGACGTCGCTCTGCAACGTTGGCTAATTCACTCACGCCTAATTTTAGATGGTCTAATGCAAGTGCGACTGGTTGACCGTGGAAGTTACCACCTGAAATCACTAATGTTTCATCATCCTCATCGAAGATAAGAGGATTATCATTAGCTGCATTCATCTCAAATTCTAATTTTTCTCTTACATAATTGAACACTTGGAAACTTGCACCATGGATTTGAGGAATACAACGTAAACTATAAGCGTCCTGCACTCGTAATTCAGCTTGGCGTGTCGTAAGCTGTGAATCTTCAAGCCAGTTAAGCATGCGTGCTGCCACATCTACTTGTTCTTTAATATTCCGGACTTTGTGCACGTTATGATTATACGCATCTGTAATACCATTTAAAGCTTGATGCGTGAGTGAAGCAATCCATTCCACTTGATAACCTAAATCCTCTGCCTCAATGAAATTAATCACACCTTGAGCTGTCATTGCTTGTGTCCCATTGATAAGTGCCAAGCCTTCTTTAGCTTGTAGTTTTAACGGTTCACGTCCTAACTCATTAAGGACGTAGCGACTGTCGACTTGTTCATTGTTATAATAAACGTCACCCTCACCAATGAGTGCAAGTGCAAGATGTGATAGAGGCGCTAAATCCCCTGATGCCCCTAATGAACCTTGTTGCGGAATCACTGGAATAATACGTTCGTTAATGAAGAATTTTAATTGTTCAACTAACTCAAGTGTCGCACCTGAATGCCCCTTCAATAATGTATTTAAGCGCAACACCATCATGACTAATGCCACTTCTTCTGAAAATGGTTTCCCGATACCACATGCATGTGAACGAATGAGATTGACTTGTAATTCGTTATATTGACCTGGATCGATTAAAACATCACTAAATAGACCGAAGCCAGTTGTGATACCATAGATTGTTTCTTTATTCTGTATGATACGTTCAACGACTTGGCGACTTTTCGTCACTCGTTCAATGGCATCCTCTGAAATATCAATTTGTAAGTCTTGGCTTAAAAACGTCTTAATTTCCTTAATAGTCAAAGCCTCTCCATCTAAAATTAATGTCATATAAACAACCCCTTTGTTTAAATTTTAACCCCATTACAGGAAAGTATACGTTTTCATTTTTATATTAACAACACTTTTTGCACTTTTTATAATGCATTATCAATGTAATAATTTAACAGGTTAAAGAAATAGGAATATTATTATTTATTATTTTAATAAGGTAGATGGAAATGGTATTTTTGATATTTTGTGCGGATAGAGGTATTCATTATTAAATTTCTAAAATAGCTATTGACTAAAGAGTATTACAGGTATAGTATTTTCTATTGTATTTAAAAGAGATTGGGCAATTTTAAAGGACTTTAATTTCTTAAAAATGGATGTACACAACAATTTATAAAGTGAAATTTAAGACGGTCGGATGTCTTGTGTACGAGATGCGAGAAGTGAGTTTTTTAACGGAGGTTATGTCATTATGGAAACGTTAGATACAGTTAACATTCCTATAAGAAAAGATGAAACGCATAAAGGCGATTATGGTAAGATTTTATTAATTGGTGGTTCTGCCAATATGGGTGGCGCAATTATGCTTGCTGCGCGCGCATGCGTCTATAGTGGTAGTGGATTAATTACAGTCGCAACACATCCTAATAATCATGCAGCATTACATTCACGTTGCCCAGAAGCAATGGTAATTGATATCAATGATACGAAGATGCTAACTAAAATGATCGAAGCTACCGATAGTATCTTAATCGGGCCTGGATTAGGTGTGGACTTCAAAGGTAATAATGCGATTACGTTTTTACTACAAAATATTCAACCACACCAAAATCTTATTGTAGATGGAGATGCAATCATCATATTTAGTAAATTGAAACCTCAAATTCCTACATGTCGTGTGATTTTCACTCCTCATCAAAAAGAATGGGAACGTTTAAGTGGGATTCCTATCGAAGAACAAACATATGAACGTAATCGTGAAGCTGTTAATAACTTAGGTGCTACTGTCGTTTTAAAACAACATGGTACTGAAATTTACTTTAAAGATGATGCTTACAAATTATCTATCGGTACACCAGCAATGGCTACTGGTGGTATGGGAGATACACTTGCTGGTATGATTACAAGCTTCGTTGGTCAATTTGATAGTCTTAAAGATGCCGTTACAAGTGCGACTTACACACATAGTTATATTGGAGAGAAATTATCTGAGTCTATGTATGTCGTACCACCTTCTCGTTTAATCAGTGAAATTCCTTATGTTATGAAACAATTGGAAGGTTAAGTTATAGACACGTTATATATTAAATACTATTTACGATGCACACCTCAAAGTTGTTCACTTATTGTGAATACCTATTGCTGGTGTGCTTTTTTTATAATAAAAAAGACTACCCTCAAGCAGGGTAGTCTAAAAATTAACAGGTTCTCACTATATAGCGAGAACCTGCTTTAATATCTATTATTCGTTGTCATCATCGTCGTCTGAAGCACTTTCAATATCTTCATTTACACGATCCATAAAGTCTTGTCGAACATCGATTCTATCATCATTAGCGTTATCATCTGTTTCTTCATTAGTTACATCTTCGGCTTCTTCTGTATGAATAGCATTACCAGGTGTTTGGTCATCAATAACTTCTTCAGTTGCTGTCTCGCTCGCATCAGTATCATCTGAGTCTGCTTGATTATCTTCTTCCTCTTTAACTTTAGCAACTGTTGAAACAAATTGACCTTCGCCTAATCTCATTAGACGTACACCTTGTGCAGCACGACCATTTTGAGAGATATCTTCCACATCTAAGCGAATAATCACACCTGCATTGGTCACAACCATTAAGTCTTCTTCACCAGTGACTGTTGTGATACAAACGATATTACCGTTACGTTCAGTAATAGTTGCTGTTTTAATACCTTTACCACCACGATTAGATAATCGGTATTCATCTACTGGTGTACGTTTACCGTAGCCATTTTCAGTAACAACTAGAACTTCATCTTCACTTTCTGCGTGAGCCACATCTAAACCTACAACCACGTCGCCTTCACGTAGTGTGATACCTTTCACACCTGCTGCTGTACGACCTAGAGGACGTAAGGCAGATTCAGGGAAGCGAATAAGTGATGCGTGCGATGTACCGATAAGTATATCTTCATTACCAGTTGTTAAGCGTACGGCTATTAGTTCATCGTCTTCTTTGAAGCCTATTGCGATTTTACCGTTCTTATTAATACGTGAGAAATTACTTAACGCTGAACGTTTAACAATACCTCGTTTTGTAGCAAATACAAGGTAATGTTCTTCACTTTCAAGATCTTTAACCGCAATCATCGTACTTATCGTTTCGTCATTCTCAAGTTCTATCGCGTTAACGACTGGGATACCTTTAGATTGACGAGACAGCTCAGGAACTTCATAACCTTTAAGTTTATATACTCGACCTTTATTCGTGAAGAAGAGCACGTTATCGTGTGTACTTAAAGTAACTAACTGACTCACGAAATCTTCTTCAAGTGTGTTCATACCTTGTACACCACGTCCGCCACGGTTTTGTGAACGATATGTAGAAACAGGTAATCGTTTAATATAATTATTATGACTTAAAGTAATTACAATTTGTTCTTCTGGGATTAAATCTTCATCTTCAATATCGTCTAATCCACCTAATTGAATTTCAGTACGACGTTCATCTCCAAATCGTTCTTTGATTTCAGAGAGTTCATCACGAACCAATTGTAATAATACTTCTTCATCAGCTAGAATTTCTTCTAATTCTTTAATGTATTCAAGTAATTCATTATATTCAGATTCAATCTTATCGCGTTCTAAACCTGTTAAACGTCTTAAACGCATATCTAAGATAGCTTGTGCTTGACGTTCAGATAGCTTAAAGCGTTCTTGTAAGCTTTCCATCGCGATTTTATCTGTTTCTGATTCACGAATTGTCGTGATAATTTCATCAATATGATCTAGAGCTATTCTTAAACCTTCTAGAATATGCGCACGGTCTTTAGCTTTTCTTAAATTGTACTCAGTGCGTCGTCTTACAACTGTTTTTTGATGCTCTAAGTAGTGAATTAATGCTTCTTTTAAGTTAATTAACTTAGGTCTGCCATTAACTAAGGCAATCATATTTACACCGAATGATGTTTGTAACGGTGTTTGTTTGTATAAGTTGTTAAGAATAACGCTTGCATTCGCATCTTTACGTACGTCAATAACGATTCTAACACCTGTACGTAAACTTGTTTCATCTCGTAAGTCGGTAATACCATCGATTTTTTTATCTCTAACAAGTTCAGCAATTTTCTCAATCATACGTGCTTTATTAACTTGGAATGGTATTTCAGTTACTACGATACGTTGACGTCCACCACCGCGTTCTTCAATCTCTGCACGTGAACGCATTTGGATAGAACCACGACCTGTTTCATATGCACGGCGGATACCACTTTTTCCTAAAATAAGACCTGCAGTCGGAAAGTCAGGACCTTGAATATCTTCCATCAATTCATTGATCGTGATATCAGGATTCTTACTTAAACTTAATACACCATCAATGACTTCTGTTAAATTGTGAGGAGGAATATTAGTAGCCATACCTACGGCAATCCCTGCAGCACCGTTAACTAAAAGGTTTGGGAAGCGTGCAGGTAAGACTGACGGCTCTCTTTCATTACCATCATAGTTGTCGATAAAATCAATTGTATCTTTGTTGATATCACGTAAAAGTTCTAACGTAATCTTAGTCATACGTGCTTCGGTATAACGCATTGCTGCTGCGCCATCACCATCCATTGAACCAAAGTTACCTTGACCATCTACAAGAGGATAACGGTAACTGAAGTCTTGTGCCATTCTTACCATGGCTTCGTATATTGAAGAGTCACCATGTGGGTGATATTTACCCATAACGTCCCCAACAATACGTGCAGATTTCTTATATGGTTTATCTGGTGTCATACCTTGTTCATTCAGACCATATAATATACGACGGTGCACTGGCTTTAAACCATCTCTAACATCAGGTAATGCACGTGACACGATAACACTCATGGCATAGTCTAAGAATGATTCACGCATTTCACTGGTTATATTTCGTTCATTAATTCTTGATTGAGGTAATTCAGCCATCAAGATATCCTCCTTCAAAAGTTCAATTCATAATGCTTAGAAATCTAAGTTGGCGTAAACTGCATTATCTTCTATAAATTGTCTACGATTTTCAACAACATCACCCATTAACATTTCAAATGTTTGGTCTGCATCAATTGCATCTTCAAGTCTTACTTGTAACATTGAACGATGTTCTGGATTCATAGTCGTTTCCCATAATTGGTCTGCATTCATCTCACCAAGACCTTTGTAACGAGAGATTGACCATTTAGGAGTAGGGTTTAATTCAGCTTTAAGCTTGTCTAACTCTCTATCGTTAAATACATAATACTTTTGTTTACCTTGCGTTAATTTGTATAAAGGTGGCTGTGCAATGTAAACATAGCCCGCTTCAATTAACGGTCTCATAAAGCGATAGAAGAATGTGAGTAATAGTGTTCTGATATGCGCACCATCAACGTCCGCATCAGTCATGATTACGATTTTATGATAGCGTGCTTTTGAAATATCAAATTCTCCACCAATACCTGTACCAAAAGCAGTGATCATTTGGCGAATTTCATTGTTATTTAAGATACGGTCTAAACGTGCTTTTTCCACGTTCAAGATTTTACCTCTTAATGGTAAAATCGCTTGAGTTCTTGAATCACGACCTGATTTTGTAGACCCCCCGGCAGAGTCACCCTCTACTAAGAAAATCTCACTCTCTTCAGGATTTTTACTAGAGCAATCCGCTAATTTACCAGGTAAACTTGATACATCTAATGCTGATTTACGACGTGTAACCTCACGTGCTTTTTTAGCTGCTACTCGTGCTCTAGACGCCATGATACCTTTTTCAACGATAATTCGACCTACGGCAGGATGCTCGAATAAGAAACGCTCGAAGTATTCAGCGAATAATTTATCCACTACTTGACGTACTTCAGAGTTACCTAATTTCGTTTTAGTTTGTCCTTCGAATTGAGGATCGCCGTGTTTAATTGAAATAATAGCTGTTAGACCTTCACGTGTATCCTCACCTGAAAGTTTATCTTTGTCTTCTTTAATAATCTTACTTTGAATACCGTAACTATTAAGAATACGTGTTAACGCACGTTTGAAGCCATCTTCGTGCGTACCACCTTCGTACGTATGAATGTTATTGGCATATGTTAATAAGTTAGTCGCATATCCACTGTTATATTGAAGAGCGATTTCAACCTCAATATCATCTTTTGTTTGATGTATGTAGATAGGTTCTTCATGAAGTGGCTCTTTATTTTCATTTAATAATTCTACGTAAGATTTAATACCGCCTTCATAGTGATAAGAATCCTCACGGCCTTCCTCTTCACGCTCATCTCTTAACGTAATTTGGATACCTTTGTTTAAGAAAGCAAGTTCGCGTATACGTTGTTGTAATGTTTCATAATTATACACAGTTGTCTCTGTAAAAATTTCGCCATCAGCTTTAAAACGAATTGCCGTACCTGTTTGATCTGTTTCACCGATTTCTTTTAAGTCAAATTGAGGTACACCTTTTTTATACGCTTGGTGGTAAATAGTATCATTTCTGTACACATATACTTCTAAGTCTTGGGAAAGCGCGTTAACTACTGATGAACCAACACCATGAAGCCCACCTGATACTTTATATCCGCCACCGCCGAATTTACCTCCAGCATGTAATACCGTTAAGATAACTTCGACAGCAGGACGTCCCATTTTCTCCTGAATATCAACTGGAATTCCACGGCCATTGTCAGTAACTTTTATCCAATTGTCTTTCTCAATTACGACTTCTATTTGATTAGCATAACCTGCTAATGCTTCGTCAATACTATTATCAACAATTTCCCATACTAAATGGTGCAAGCCTCTTTCAGAAGTTGAACCAATATACATACCTGGTCTTTTACGCACCGCTTCAAGACCTTCTAATACTTGTATCTGTCCAGCACCATAATTATCTGTGTTGTTTACATCTGACAATGTATTCACCATCACTTTCTTATTACTTTAGTAATTCGCCTTGACTTATACGGTATAACTTAGCATTATTCATAATTTCATGGTCTATACCGTCAACAGAGGTTGTAGTCACAAATGTCTGTACTTTATGTTGGATTGTACTTAGAAGATGCGTTTGACGTGAATCATCAAGTTCACTGAGTACATCGTCCAGTAATAATATTGGATACTCTCCAACTTCGATGTTCATTAATTCAATCTCTGCCAATTTGATCGACAATGCTGTAGTTCTTTGTTGTCCTTGTGATCCATATGTTTGTGCATCCATGTCATTAACATTGAATCCTAAATCATCTCGATGTGGTCCATAAAGACACACACCTCTTTCTTTCTCTCTTTGAAGGTTATCGTTTAATAATTCGATGACCTCCTCGAGCAATTCTGACTCTTCCTTCTCATAATCACTTAACTTTAAACTTGGTAAATATTTAAGTCCTAACTTCTCACGCTCATTCGTAATCCCTGAATGAATCGGTTGCGCAAGTTCTTCCAGTTCTTTTATAAAATGCTCACGACGTAACGTTACCTTTAAAGCATATTGAGCAAATTGTTGATTTAACACTTCTAACATTGTCGTATCTGTCTTCTGCCCAATTTGTAATTGCTTCAAATAGTTATTCTTTTGTTTAAGAATACGTTGGTATTGAGCTAAATCATTTAAGTAAACGGCTGAAATTTGTCCTAACTCCATGTCTATGAAACGTCGTCGTATCTGTGGTGAACCTTTAACAATATTCAAATCTTCAGGAGCAAATAAAACGACATTCAAGTGTCCCACATATTGAGTCAGTTTACTTTGTTCAAGGTGATTGACTTTAACTTGTTTACCTTTTTTAGTTATAAACATTGTAAGTGGCATTGTGCCATGTCTATAACTCAGCTCACCTTCTATTTTAGCATAGTCAGCTTTAAAACGTATGAGTTCCTTGTCATTCGAAGTACGATGACTTTTAGCTAGCGCTAGCGTATAAATTGATTCAAGTAAATTTGTCTTTCCTTGCGCGTTTTCTCCTATGAGGATATTCACTTCAGGATGACAATCTAATGTAACCTCTTCATAGTTACGATAATTCTCTAATTGGAGTGTATTAAGTTTCATTGTTCACCTTGATGGATGATTAGAAAAGAACCAGTATCTTCAGGTAATTCTGTGATATCAATTCGGTCGTTATGTTCTAATTTCTTCCCGCGACGTGTCTCACGTTGGCCGTTTATTAAAACTTCGAAATCTTGGAGGAACCATTTAGCTTGTCCACCAGATTCAATAATGCCTTCAGTTTTAAGAAATTGACCTAAAGTTATGTTTCCTTCTACAACAACTTCTTGAACCAAAATTATCACTCCATTTCTTTATGTGTCATTAATATATTATACCTTTTTTTGCCTTAGATTTCATTTAAAATAAAGAATGAAATCGTTTACTTTGATATATATTTTTATTTTTCAAAATCTGCAATCTACTTGGTAAATTTTTTTAGTTTTAAGAGACATCATATTTTAATTGTGTATGCTTCTCTAATTTAAATTTAAAGGGGTATTTTACTTAATTTTAACAAATAGGAGGTTTACCCTAAAAAATTTATTGATGTTTCTTAAAATACCTCTCAGTATCTTTAAAATGAATTTAAAGTAACTAAAAAGAGATTGTCTAAGTGACAATCTCTAAACTCATTATAGCATTATTAAATTTTTATGTTTTAATCCATATGGTCTAACTAATAAGTTCTAATTGGTAAAATCAATTGAGTTACTGAATCGTCATCTTTCGGTTTCAAAATAAATGGTTTCATTGTTCCAAAGAATTCTACTTCAACTTCGTCATTATCGATGGCTTTTAAAGCATCCATCATGTATTTAGAGTTGAATGAAATTTTTAAGTTTCCACCTTCAACATCATTTGCAGTTACTTCTTCTTTTACTGTACCAATTTCTGGTGATGTTGAGGATAATTCTACTAACTCATTTCCAATGCTCAATTTAATAACATTATTTCCACCTTCACGTGCTAAAAGAGATGCACGATCGATAGCGTGATAGAAATCACCGTTATTGATGCCTAACTTAATTTCATAGTTTTCTGGGAATAAACGCGTTGTATCTGGATAATGACCTTCAAGTAAACGAGAGATAAAGTTAACGTTTCCTACTCTAAATAGAACTTGGTTTGATGCAAAGAAGATATCAATATCTTCGTCACTATCACTCATAATTTTATTTAATTCTGATAAAGCTTTACCTGGAATGATGACATTTTTATTTTCAGAAGTATCTTCCAATTGTAACTTTCTTACAGCCAAGCGGTGTGAGTCAGTGGCAGTGCATATTAATTCATTATCTTGTATAAGCCAGTTCACACCAGTTAACACTGGGCGTGTTTCTGAGGTGGACACTGCAAAATTTGTTTGAGCAATGATGTTTTTAAGTACTTTAACTGATAATTGAATTGCGTCATCTCTTGATACTTCAGGTAATAATGGATATTGATCTGGATCTAATCCACTTAAGTTAAATTCTGAATGTCCTGAAGTAATCAATGTTTGGAACTGTTCATTTGTAGATAATTTAACATCTTTACCAGGTAACTTTTTGATGATATCTACGAAGAAACGACCAGGGAGTACTACTGATCCTGTTTCTGAGATTTCAACGATGTCCTCACCGTCAACTTGTTTAGGAATTGTAATTTCAATTGAGATTTCTGAATCTGAACCAGTTAAAATCACTTCATTATCTTTAGCATCAATTTTGATACCAGTTAAAATTGGTAATGTTGTTCTAGGTGAAATTGCTTTTAATGTGTCATTAAGTTGATTAATAAAATAATCTCTTTTAATTGTGAATTCCATCATTAATTTCTAAACTCCTTCCAGTCGTTTATATATAATTATATAGGTTTTAAATTCATAGTAATAGTAGTAGGGACTGTGGATTGGTGGATAAGTCCATAAATGTCCGAAATAGCAAAGTTATGCACATGTGGATAAACTGTGTATGCTGTGTACTACTTTTAAACATTATCCACAATTCTTTGCTTTATCCATTTCTTAACTCTCATATTTTGAGAAAATTATTTACTTCATTTTCATTGTAATTATTCCCGAAATTTATCTTTTTAAATCTGGTTGCTTAGAGTATAAGACTTATCTTGTTATTTCCCGTTACTGATTTCTAATTTCTTTTTCTAAGTTTTCGATTTCTTGTTTAAAAGTAGGATCTGCTTTGATGTCGTTAGCTATCTTTTCATGTGCATGAATGACAGTTGTATGATCTCGTCCACCAAATTCTTCTCCAATTTTTGGTAGTGAGAAATCAGTCAATTCACGGGATAGATACATAGCAATTTGACGCGGATATGCAATAGATTTAGTACGTTTTTTAGCACTGAAATCCTCAATGCGTACACTATAATATTGACCAACGACTTTTTGAATATCTTGAATTGTAATCTTTTTGGATTTAGGTGCTTGAATAATATCTTTTAGAGCTTCAGCAGCTAATTCTGTAGTTATCGGTTTGCCTTGAAGTTTGGAATAAGCTAAAAGTCTAGTGAGTGCACCTTCAAGTTCACGAATATTTGACTGGATTTGATTGGCAATATAATTAAGCGCTTCTGGTGGTATATCAAGGTTTTCTTCTTCAATTTTCTTTTGTAATATCGCCATTCTTGTTTCGTAATCAGGTGGTGTAATGTCAACGATTAATCCCCACTCGAAACGTGAACGTAATCGATCTTCTAATTTAGCAATTTCTTTAGGTGGACGATCACTTGAAATAACTATTTGTTTATTGTTTTGATGTAATTCATTAAATGTATGGAAGAATTCTTCTTGCGTCTGTTCTTTATTTTGAATGAATTGAATATCATCTATAAGTAATACATCGATGTTTCGATACTTCTCACGGAAAGCTTCAGTCTCATTATCACGAATAGATTTGATAAATTCGTTAGTAAATTTCTCACTAGATGTGTAAATCACTTTAGCACTAGGTTGATTACTAAGAACATGATGACCAATCGCATGCATCAAGTGTGTTTTACCTAAACCTACGCCCCCATAAATGAATAATGGGTTATAAGCTTCAGCTGGTGCTTCAGCTACAGCTAAACTTGCAGCATGTGGGAAGCGGTTCCCTGGACCAATAACAAATGTATCGAATGTGTTATGAATATTAAATTGTTCTTTACCACCATCATTATCTTCAATTGTAGATGTTGACGTTTGTGGTTCTTGAGGTTCATTAGATGCACCATTGTTATAGTCGGCGAGTTCATCTTCAGTAATAAATAGCGGTTTCACTTCATAACCAATGACATCATATATAATAGCTTGCATTATTTCAGAGTATTTTTGATTAAGCCAATTCGCATTAAAAGATAGGCTCGTTAAAATAATGGCTTCGTCATTTTTAAGTGAATAGAGTTGAGTATCTTTAATAAACGTATGATAACTGGTATGTGAAATTCTTTCTTGAGCAAGTTCTAAAACTTTGTCCCAAATTTCTTTCTCTGACATAAAAACTCCATCTTTCTTAAAATTTTTGACTTATACACATAAATAACATTAGTGGATAAAAATAATCACAGCATGTTAATAATTATCCACAAGTTAATCACATATAGTGGATAACTATCACAATACTATGATTTATTCACAGTAATTATGTATAAAAGTTTAATAAATAAATCCTTATAAAATCATTGATTGAACGACTTATCCACATAATTATACTTTTTAACTTAGACAGATGTCAAATGACTGTGAATATGTTCTTAAATTTGGCATAACTATGTGTATGAACTCTATTTTATCCACAGAAATAAGCAATAGTTTTGTGAATAAGTGGATAACTTTATATAATCTTCATTATTTCTTAATAATCGTTTGGGAAATAATTTATAACACATGTATGAAAAATGTATAACTAATATAAAATTCTTGAGCTGCAAGAATCGTAATGATTTAAAACTGAAAATTTAATTGAAAGATATGCTATACATCATAAAATCATCTTGCTTTATAAAAGGGATTTTGTTATATTGTAGTAGTTGCTTGAATTATGACTAGATAATAATGAGCTAAATAAGAAATTTCTTAATAGCAGACACAATAAGAGAGCAATTGCTCAAATGAAGTATGTTAGTACTATAGGCTGCAACATACTTTGATAATTTATCTATGTATATGAGCCAGTTTCAAGGTATGAAATTGGAAATATTAGATAATTGAATACAGATGGAGGTGTTTTGCATGGTAAAACGTACTTATCAACCAAATAAACGTAAACATAGTAAAGTTCATGGTTTCAGAAAACGCATGAGCACTAAAAATGGCCGTAAAGTTTTAGCGCGTCGTCGTCGTAAAGGCCGTAAAGTTTTATCAGCATAAGATCACTGACTCATCAGTGGTCTTTTTTTTCGTTTTAATTAGGAAAAAAGATTCATTTGAAATAAAAACATTCATATAATGGATAATTGAATAAGCGAGTGATGTTATGTGGAAAAAGCATATCGTATAAAGAAAAATTCAGATTTCCAAACTATTTATAAAAAAGGTAAATCTGTAGCGAATAGACAATTTGTGGTTTATACCTATAATAATAAAGAAAATAAACATTTTCGTTTAGGTATAAGTGTTTCTAAGAAATTGGGTAATGCTGTAACTAGAAATAGAATTAAAAGAGCTATTAGAGAAAATTTTAAAGTTCACAAAGAAGATATTATAGCTAAAGATATTGTTGTTATTGCAAGGCATCCATCTAGAGATATGACAACTTTAGAAATTCAAGGTAGTTTAGAACATGTACTAAAAATAGCTAAGGTATTTAATAAAAAGATAAAGTAGGGTAGGGGATATGCTTTAAATAAGACTAACCGAAGTCTTACCTAAGACAAACGTAAGCCTAACTCGGATACTTTAAAAGCACTATGTTAGCTTTTTATAGAGAAACAATTTACAATGTTATAATGAAATTTTACTTGAATAAGGAGGCGAGACTCTTATGGATTTTGATACGATTACTAGTATTTCAACACCTATCGGCGAAGGAGCTATCGGTATTGTCCGTTTATCAGGCCCACAAGCCATTGAAATAGGAGATACACTTTATAAAGGAAAGAAAAAATTATCTGAAGTAGATACACATACGATTAACTACGGTCATATTATTGATCCAGAAACTAATGAAACTGTCGAAGAAGTGATGATATCTGTGCTACGTGCACCAAAAACATTTACTAGAGAAGATATCATTGAAATTAATTGTCACGGCGGTATTTTAACAATTAATCGCATACTGGAATTAACTATGACGTATGGTGCACGTATGGCTGAACCAGGTGAATATACGAAGCGTGCTTTCTTAAATGGTCGTATTGATTTATCTCAAGCAGAGGCAGTTATGGATTTCATACGCTCTAAAACTGATCGCGCCTCTAAAGTAGCAATGAATCAAATTGAAGGTCGTTTAAGTGACCTTATTAAAAAACAACGTCAATCCATATTGGAGATTCTCGCTCAAGTAGAAGTTAATATTGATTACCCTGAATATGATGACGTTGAAGATGCCACAACTGAGTTTTTACTTGAACAGTCTAAGAATATTAAAGAAGAAATTAATCGACTGCTTGAAACAGGTACTCAAGGTAAGATAATGCGTGAAGGATTATCAACCGTTATCGTTGGTCGTCCTAATGTAGGTAAATCTTCAATGTTAAATAATCTTATTCAAGATAATAAAGCGATCGTTACTGAAGTAGCTGGTACGACTAGAGACGTTTTAGAAGAATATGTCAATGTACGAGGGGTACCATTACGATTAGTTGATACAGCAGGTATACGTGATACAGAAGATATTGTAGAGAAGATTGGTGTCGAACGTTCACGTAAAGCATTAAGTGAAGCGGATCTAATCTTATTTGTTCTTAACAATAATGAACCTCTAACAGAAGACGATCAAACATTGTATGAAGTTGTGAAGAACGAAGACGTTATTGTAATTATTAATAAAACAGATTTAGAACCACGTTTAGATATAAATGAAGTTAAAGAAATGATTGGTGACATGCCATTAATCCAAACTTCTATGTTAAAACAAGAAGGTATAGATGAATTAGAAATTCAAATTAGAGATTTATTCTTCGGTGGAGAAGTTCAAAATCAGGATATGACATATGTATCTAACTCACGTCATATTTCTTTATTAAAACAAGCTAGACATTCAATTCAAGATGCGATAGATGCTGCTGAATCTGGTGTGCCTATGGATATGGTTCAAATTGATTTAACGCGTACTTGGGAAATACTTGGTGAAATCATTGGAGAATCAGCGAGCGATGAGTTAATTGATCAACTGTTTAGTCAATTCTGTTTAGGTAAATAATGATATTTAATATTTAAGGAATAAGACGGTAGGGTGTCTTCATTTTCCGGAAAAGTTTTTAAGAATATAAGGAGGTAAAAAAGTGGTTCAAGAGTATGATGTAATTGTCATTGGAGCTGGTCATGCAGGAATTGAAGCGGGCTTAGCTTCTGCAAGACGTGGCGCGAAAACGTTAATGTTAACAATTAATTTAGATAATATTGCCTTTATGCCATGTAATCCATCCGTTGGTGGCCCTGCAAAAGGTATTGTAGTGCGTGAAATCGATGCGTTAGGTGGACAAATGGCTAAAACGATTGATAAAACACATATCCAAATGCGTATGTTGAATACTGGTAAAGGGCCGGCTGTAAGAGCATTACGTGCACAAGCAGATAAAGTGTTATATCAACAAGAAATGAAACGTGTAATCGAGGACGAAGATAACTTAGATATTATGCAAGGCATGGTGGATGAGTTAATTATTGAAGAAAATGAAGTGAAAGGCGTACGTACGAATATTGGAACAGAATACCGCTCTAAAGCAGTAGTTGTTACAACAGGTACGTTCTTACGTGGTGAAATCATCTTAGGTAACATGAAATACTCTAGTGGTCCAAACCATCAATTACCTTCTATCACTTTAGCTGACAACTTGAGACAACTTGGATTTGATGTAGTTCGATTCAAGACAGGTACGCCTCCACGTGTGAATGCTAAAACAATCGACTATTCTAAAACTGAAATTCAACCCGGTGATGATGTAGGTCGTGCATTTAGTTATGAAACGACTGAATATATTTTAGATCAATTACCTTGTTGGTTAACATATACAAATGGTGAAACTCACAAAGTGATTGATGATAATCTTCATTTATCTGCGATGTATTCAGGTATGATTAAAGGTACTGGTCCTAGATATTGTCCATCAATTGAAGATAAATTTGTTCGTTTTAACGATAAACCTAGACACCAACTTTTCTTAGAGCCTGAAGGTCGTAATACGAATGAAGTGTATGTACAAGGTTTATCTACAAGTCTTCCTGAACATGTTCAACGTCAAATGTTAGAGACAATTCCTGGTCTTGAAAAGGCAGACATGATGCGCGCAGGTTATGCAATCGAATATGATGCGATTGTGCCTACACAGTTATGGCCAACCCTTGAAACAAAATCAATTAAGAACTTATATACTGCAGGTCAAATTAATGGTACGTCAGGGTACGAAGAAGCGGCAGGACAAGGTATCATGGCAGGTATTAACGCAGCAGGTAAAGTGCTAGGTACTGGAGAGAAAATCTTAAGTCGTTCTGATGCATATATCGGTGTATTAATTGATGACTTAGTGACTAAAGGAACTAATGAACCATATAGATTATTAACTTCTCGTGCTGAATATCGTTTATTACTACGTCATGATAATGCAGATTTACGTTTAACTGATGTAGGTTATGAGTTAGGCATGATTTCTGATGAACGCTACGCACGCTTTAATGAGAAACGTCAACAAATTCAAAATGAAATTCAACGCTTAACTGACATTCGTATTAAACCAAACGATCACACTCAATCTGTTATCGAGTCTAAAGGTGGCTCACGCTTGAAAGATGGTATCTTAGCAATTGATTTATTACGTCGTCCTGAGATGACTTATGATACGATTTTAGAGATTCTAGAAGAAGACCACCAACTACCTGATGCGGTTGAAGAACAAGTTGAAATACAAACGAAATATGAAGGTTATATCAATAAATCTTTACAACAAGTTGAAAAAGTAAAACGTATGGAAGAGAAGAAAATTCCTGAAGACTTGGATTATAATAAAGTAGATAGTTTAGCTTCTGAAGCTAGAGAAAAATTAGCAGAAGTAAAACCATTAAATATTGCACAAGCTTCACGTATATCTGGTGTAAATCCAGCAGATATCTCAATTTTACTTGTCTATTTAGAACAAGGGAAACTTCAAAGGGTGAATCAATAATGAGTGTAGAATGGCTATCTAAGAAATTAAGTGAACATGGCATTGAATTGTCTGAAACGCAAAAAGAACAATTCCAAACGTACTATCAATTACTTGTTGAGTGGAATGAAAAGATGAACTTAACAAGTATTACGGAAGAACATGATGTATACTTAAAACACTTCTATGATTCAATTACACCTAGCTTCTATTATGACTTCGATGGAGAATTAAGCATTTGCGATGTTGGAGCTGGTGCAGGATTTCCAAGTATTCCTTTGAAAATAGTTTTTCCTGAATTGAAGGTAACGATTGTGGATTCACTTAATAAACGAATTCAATTTCTCAATCACTTAGCTGCAGAGTTAGGCCTCCAAGATGTCAGTTTTGTGCATGATCGTGCGGAATCTTATGGTAAGGGAGCCTACAGGGAGTCTTATGATATCGTTACAGCACGTGCTGTTGCACGTCTTACTGTATTGAGTGAATTGTGCTTACCTTTAGTTAAAAAAGGTGGCCAATTTATCGCACTTAAGTCATCTAAAGGCGAAGAGGAATTGCAAGAAGCGAACTTTGCTATTAATATTTTAGGTGGAAACGTGAAAGAAACATTTTCATTTGAATTGCCTGAGGATGCTGGCGAAAGACAAATGATAGTGATTGATAAACGTAGACAGACTTCTAAGAAATACCCAAGGAAACCAGGTACGCCAAACAAATCTCCACTACTTGAGAGCTAAGAAGAGACATATGATATAACAAATAATTGAGAGGGAGAGAATGGATAATGAAGAAACCTTTTTCAAAATTATTTGGTTTAAAAAATAAAGATGACATCGTTGGTTATACTGAAGAAGAGCGCAATAATAATGTTGAATCCATTCATATTGAACGTATCGTACCCAATCGTTATCAACCAAGACAAGTATTTGAGCCAAATAAGATAAGAGAATTAGCTGAATCGATTGAAGAACATGGGTTATTGCAACCCATCGTTGTACGTCCGATAGAAGAGGATATGTTTGAAATTATTGCTGGTGAGCGTCGATTCAGAGCATTACAATCATTGCATAAACCACAAGCTGACGTCATTATTCGTCACATGAATGATGAAGAAACGGCAGTAGTTGCGTTAATTGAGAATATTCAACGTGAGAATTTATCTGTGGTTGAAGAAGCGGAAGCTTATAAAAAATTGCTTGAAATAGGAGATACGACGCAAAGTGAATTAGCGAAGAGTCTAGGTAAAAGTCAAAGTTTCATCGCTAATAAATTACGCTTATTAAAACTTGCTCCTAACGTGATTAAACGACTTCGTGAAGGAAAGATAACTGAAAGACACGCCCGTGCTGTCTTGGTTTTACCCGAAGATGAGCAAGAAGAATTAATTGAGCAAGTCATTAATCAGAAATTAAACGTTAAACAAACTGAAGATAAAGTACGTCAAAAGACAGGTCCTGAAAAAGTTAAAGCTCAGACTTTCCAATTTTCACAAGATGTGACTCAAGCGAGAGATGAAGTGGGTAAAAGTATTGAAGCCATCGAGCAGTCTGGCTTACGTGTTGAACATAAAGACAAAGACCATGATGACTATTATGAAATAAAAATTAGAATATATAAGAAATAGTAAGAAAAGAACGAGTTAATGCAGTATATTGTTGCACTAACTCGTTTTTTTTTATTGAAAGTATTTACTTTTTAAATAGTTTAAAAGGCGTGACTCTAAGTAAGATTTTACCATTGTGATTACGGTTGTCTGTGACCACTTTTACAATGGATTGGGCAGCTTCACTGACGGTACGCATGAGTAGACCTTTTTGATGATTGTTTAAATCAGTCGTCACTCCACCTGGCATAATACCGAAAATTTCGACTGGTATTTTACTTTTCTTGAATTGTCTTGCAAAGAGCTTAATCATTGAGTTAAGTGGTTCTTTCGTTGCAATGTAACTAAATGGTTCGAAGAAACTTGATGGTTTCAAAGGGATGGTTAAATTCACTATTCTACCTTTATTACGGGCTAAGATTGGTGTGAAAGCTTTAATCATTTGGAAATTACCGAAGAAATTAACCTCTGTTAAAGATCTTAACTCATCAACATCCACATCTAATGGCTTAGCCTGCATATTTCCTGAAACACCTGCATTATTTATTAAGACGTTAATATCACTGTGATGTGCTCTAATGTATTGTGCAGCTGAATCTATTGTTTCATCGTGATTTAAATCTAATCTAACCCATTTTACGTTAATTCCTTCTCGTTGAAGCGTATTAACTGCTTCCATCCCTCTTTGCTCATTTCTAGCCCCGAGTAATATGTACCAATCTTGCTCTCCAAGTTGTCTCGCTGTTTCAAAGCCTATGCCTTTATTCGCACCTGTAATTAAAACTTTTTTACTCAAAGTGATTTTCTCCTTTATATGTTTGATGAAGGGATGTTAATTGAATTTTCGAGAATTTAAAAAAGATTAGAAATTTAATTCAGTTACCTCATGAATGATATATGTTGGATTCTCAGATTTTAATTCCTCAATACTGTGTGTACCCCAAGTGACTGCACATGATGCCACTTTTGCGCTATTTGCCATTTGCATATCAAATATAGCGTCCCCGATATAAATAGTTTCTTCATTTTCTAATTGGTATTTATTCAAGATATAGTTGATGCCATCAGGTGAAGGTTTATAATGATTAACTTTGTCTGACCCTATTACTTCTGTAAATAAGTGATCTATGTCTAAGATCTCTAAGTTACGAATGAGCACATCTGTTTTCTTACTTGATACTACAAATAACTGTTTATCTTTTGAGAGTGATTGGAGTTGTTCAGTCATATGTTTATAAAGTTTTAAATAAGATGATTCAACCTCTTTATAATTTTGCCTAAAGGTTTTGATAAGCGCTTCTAACTGATGGTCATCTAAATCAACGGAACTCATTAAACTGAATGACTTTTCTATTGGTATTCCCATATAATACTCAATCAGATTTACTGTCGGTTCTTCTAGCCCTCTTTCTTTAAAAGATTTTTGAGTAGCAACTATACTACATTCTTTAGAATCTGCAATTGTACCATCGAAATCAAAGATTAAATTTTTGTACATGAATGTCTAACCTCACTTAATTAGAAAATGATTTTATAAAAACTTTAACATAAATCTATCAAGCAACAAACTAAACTATAAATAAGTTATTTTAGATAATGCAAAAACTTTAATAATTGTTTTACGTGAAACACATACTATTACTATTTTTAGAAAATTAGGTATTTTAGTGGAAATGTTTACAACGCACTATAATCGATTTACACTAAAAGTAAACGAAACGTTTCGTTTAATAATTAAAATTGATAAGAAGGGTTATTGTGTTTGGTATATCGATTTCAAGTGCTATTCTCCATTTTGTAATAGGTGGTCTTGCAGTTGCGCTCGCATCAGTAATGGCAGATAAAGTCGGTGGTAAGTTAGGTGGTATTATAGCCACTATGCCGGCAGTCTACCTTGCTGCAGTGATTGCTTTAGCTATAGATCATCGAGGTCAACAACTGATTCAAATGTCTATACATCTTAGTACAGGTGCAATTGTAGGAATTATATCTTGTATAGTTACTGTATTCTTTACCTCACTATTTATAGGTAAAAGAAATTACAAGAGTGGGACTATATTTTCAATTGTATGTTGGCTTGTCATTTCTATAGCAATATTTGTAGTTAGACACATTTAATGATGGAGGCATTGTAATAATGAAATTAGTATTAATAAAATTTCTCGTTGGTGGATTAGCAGTATTAGTGAGTTACATTGTATCAATGGTATTACCTTGGAAAGAGTTCGGAGGTATCTTTGCAACTTTTCCAGCAGTGTTCTTAGTTTCAATGTTTATCACAGGCATGCAATTTGGTGATAAGATGGCAATGCATGTGAGTAGAGGCGCAGTCTTTGGTATGATAGGCGTATTATTTAGTATTTTAGCTACTTGGGGACTTTTACAATCAACACAAATGTGGTTAATTAGTATTATTGGTGGATTTATTGTATGGTTTGTAAGTGCAGTGGTTATATTTGAAATTGTTGAATTTATTACGCATAAAAGAAGGGTTAAACATGGCTGGAAGACCGAAAGATCCAACAATAAATAAGAAAATTTATGAAGAAATTAACCGTTTATTAGAAACAATACATTTTAGAGACATAACAATTGATCAGATTTCGGAAAATACTGGTATCTCTAAAGCGACGATTTATCGCAGATGGAAAGATAAATCGTCAATTATTATGGATATGTTTGTTGAACAATCACAAAAGATATTTATCCATGAGAGCGACAATTTATATGAAGATTTGTATCATTTTTTAGTGAAAATCAAAGATATTTATAAGACGAAATTAGGTAGTGCAGTGATTGAAATTTTAATCAGTCATCAACAGATCGAAGCACGAGAAACGTTTATGACAGATTATTTTAATAGTAATCGAAGAACATTAAAAAAGATTATCAGCAAGCATATTAAAGATGAAGAGCAAGACTTATTTATAGATCTTATCTTCTCGCCTATTTACTTCAATATATTAATCAAACCCGACTCATTAGATGAAAATTACATTGAAAAGATGTTGAATAGAATTATCGAAGCGTATGACCCAGAAACGAAAGAGTAAACGTTCCTTAAATAAGGAACGTTCTTTATGTAGAGGGTAGACTGAACGAAGTGTTAGTTTCTTATTTGTATGCAGTTTATTAAAATCTAATGATCAGACAACTTTTTATTTAATAAAATATAGTAATAACATTAATAATATTGAAATCGGAATAATGATACTTTCTGCTCTCATCATTGATTTAGAAAGATTTTTAAATTCTTTATCTGAGGCATTATTGTTTTTTAATTTAAAGTATTTTATTCCAAGATATATGGCAGGTAACAAATGAAGTAGTAAAAAAACTATTAGTATAGTAATCATCAAAATCCTCCTCCAAAAAAATAATAGCATCTAATGAAAGCGAGCTTTAAATAAAAAATAATTAATTAATCTACTATGCATTTCTATGTAATCTAGTATAATTAAATTAATAAGAGTTCATGCATTAATATTACCAATCCCCTCACTACTCGAGATAGTGAGGGGATTTTTTAGGTTATGGTTGATATCACTTATTTTTTCTTTTTCTCATTCAAGCTAATAATAATTGGTAACATACCACAACAAATGATTATCAATAATATTAATCCTGAATTCATTTTTGTACCTCTTGTGATTATTTAGTGTTCATATTTGGCATTGATTGACCAGAAGCTCCACTTATTAAACCAAATCCAACTAATAAAACTAGAGCAACGATACCTAATATAATAGATGTTTTCTTAGATAAGCGACTCGTTGAGTAATAAACTACGCCTGTTAAAAATGCTTTTAATAAGTTAGTTAAGTTTAATGCCATTAAAAATTTGTTGCCTTTAGCGAAGATGTTTAAACTGTCTAATTTATATTCAAGAATACTTAATCCAAATAATAGTTGGATAATAATGATAATAAGAGAGAAAGCATTAATTATAATTGAGTATGAAAGTGCAGCAGAAAAGATACTGCTACCTTTAGCATCAGATTTAAATATTTTAGAAATAACTAAGAAAATCACAAAAACTATTCCTGCATTAAAAAGCATGCCAAAGAAACCAGTTATTATTGTTATTATCAAGTAAACTCCAGAATTCATCTGACCATTAGTTTGTGATAATAAAGAATCTTTTGTAGCAAAGTAACTTACGAATGCAGTTATTATGGCTAAAACTATTAAAATTAACAACTTCACTAACCATTTTGGATTTTCTCTTAACTTACTAAAATGATTTACAAATGGAATGCTAGAATTTTCTAGTTGTTTAGTATCGATATTTTGATTTTCCATAATATGTATATCTCCTTTGTTTATTAATATCACTTAAATGTTAACATTTAAATCTATTTTATAAAATAAGCAATTTAAAATTTTAGTTAAATTTCATTGCCTATACATAATAATTTTAGAGAATGAATGTTTTTTCAATATTAACATTTCTAAGATTTTGTAAATTTTATATATATAAAATATTACTAATTTTACATTTGTGTTATCATTTCAATTGCAATCAATTATTAAGGAGAAATAGATATGAAAAAGAAAATATTGTGGATCATCATAGGAATTGCAATCATTCTATTATTAATTATCGCTGCTTTTATCGTGAAACAGGTAAATGGATCAGGTAAGAAAGATAGTGAAGGTTACGATACATATACAGTTAAAAAAGAAACACCTATCAGTTTAGAGGGGAAAGCTTCTCCTAAATCTGTAAAGACATATAATAATAACAGTTCAATTGGGACATTTTTAAGTACATCTGTAGACGATGGACAGAAGGTTAAACAAGGGGATCGTTTAATTAATTATGACACGAATGCTAGTAAACGTGAACAATTAGCGAATAAGGTGAACCAAGCACAAAGTCAAGTGAATGATGATTATCAAAAGATTAATCAAAGCCCTAATAATAGCCAATTGCAATCTAAACTTACTCAAGATCAAAGCTCATTAAACGAAGCACAACAGTCATTAGCACAACACGACAGACAAGTGAATGACAGTATGTATGCTTCATTTGATGGTAAAGTAAATATCAAAAATGATTCAGATGTTGGTGATGGACAACCGATTTTACAATTAATTTCAGATAACCCTCAAATTAATGCGACCGTTACAGAATTTGATATTAATAAAATTAAAGAGGGGGATAAAGTCGACGTTACTGTAAATAGTACAGGTAAAAAAGGCGAAGGTAAGATTATCAAAATTGATGAGCTTCCTACTAGTTATGATTCCGGTAGTGAGGGTGAAGCAGCTGGTGGTGCTCAAGCAGGCGGTGAAGAAGGTGAAGGTTCAGGCGCTCAAGCTTCTAATCCAACTGTGAATAATCCTTCTGGAGGTAAAGAAGGCGACACATCTAAATACAGAGTAGTTATTGGAGATTTAGATATCCCAGTTAGATCAGGTTTCTCTATGGATGCGAAGATTCCTTTAAATACTAAGAAATTACCTGACAATGTATTAACTAAAGATAACGATGTGTTCGTGGTTGATGAAAATCATAAAGTTCATAAACGTGATATCAAAATTGAACGAAACAATGGTCAAATTATCGTTAAAAAAGGTCTTAAATCAGGTGATAAAGTCATTAAAAATCCTAAAGGTAATTTAAATGATGGAGAAAAAGTTGAGGTGTCATCATGATTGAGTTGAAAAAAATCAATCGACACTTTAAAAATGGTAATGAATCTAATCATATTTTAAAGGATATTGATATTCATATTGATGAAGGAGAGTTTATCGCTATCATGGGTCCTTCAGGCTCAGGTAAAAGTACGCTCATCAACATATTAGGATTTATCGATCGCGGATATGAAGGGGAATACCTTTTCAATAAAGAAAATTATCAAAAAAGTTCAGACAACAAGCTTGCTGAAATTCGAAATCATACTGTAGGGTTTGTCTTTCAAAACTTTAAATTGATTCAAAATAATACCATTCTTGAGAATGTTAGTATCCCTCTTATTTATAATGGAATAGGGAGTAAAGAGCGTAAAAATAAAGTTTTAGACGGTCTTCAAGACGTCGGTCTTAAAGGTAAAGAAGATTTATTGCCGAATAAATTATCAGGTGGTCAACAACAACGTGTGGCCATCGCTAGAGCGATTATCAATAATCCGAAGTTTATTATCGCTGATGAACCTACAGGTGCGCTTGATTCTAAGACGTCTCAAGATATTATGGAACTCTTCGTTAAACTAAATAAAGAAAAAAGAACGACGATGATTATGGTTACACATGACCGTGATGTAGCGGATAAAGCTGATCGTATTATTCATATTTTAGATGGTCGTGTGCGAGAGGAAGAGGTGTTGACGCATGAATAACTTTTCTAATGTTATTGCTGTCGCCTTTCGCTCAATTTTAAAGAATAAACGTCGAAACATCTTTACGATGATTGGGATTATCATCGGTATCGCAGCTGTCATTACTATTATGTCTTTAGGTAATGGATTTAAGAAATCAACAAATGAACAATTTGATGAAGCGGGTGCGGGTAAAGATCAAGCTTCTATTTCATTTATGACTGAGAATATGGAGGCACCTAAGAATAATCCGTTTAAACAAGAAGATATAAGTGTAGTAGAACAAGTTAAAGGTGTTAAGAATGCCAAAATAAAAGAAGACGATGATAGCACGTATTCAGCTAAAATCACCAATTCACATGGTGGCGGTGATGTCAGTCTTAAAAAACAAAACGAGCTTACCGATGTAGACAAAGGCAAAGGTTTTACTAAAGATGATAATGACACTGAAGAGAAAGTCGCTGTCATTGATAGTAAACTTGCGAAAAAAGTGTTTAATAATAATGCGATAGGTAAGTCTATCTATGTGAATGGCGAAGGATTTAAAGTTGTTGGTGTATCTGAAGGTTCAGGAATGGACGCTGGCGGTATGGGTATGCCTGAAGAATCAACAGTACAACTCCCTACAAAGACATTCAATAAATATATGGGTAACTTGTCTCAGGGTATGCCTCAATTATTAGTTACTGTGGATAAGAGTTCTGCTAAAAAAGACGTTGGTAAAAAAGTTGAAAAAGAACTGAATAAAAAAGGTACTGGCACATCTGAGGGGCAATATAGTTATCAAGACAATGAAGAAATGATGAAAGGTATCGGAAAAGTATTAGATACCATTACTTACTTTGTTGCAGCAGTTGCAGGTATTTCACTCTTTATTGCTGGTATTGGTGTGATGAATGTGATGTACATTTCAGTTACTGAGCGTACAGAAGAAATTGCGATCCGACGTGCATTTGGCGCTAAAGGTCGAGATATAGAAATACAATTCTTAGTCGAGAGTGTGGTCCTATGTCTTATTGGTGGTATTATTGGATTAATACTCGGTATTATCATAGCGACACTAATTGATGCTGTGACGCCAGAAATGGTTAAAAGTTCCGTCAGTCTAGGATCCGTAATCTTAGCTGTTGGTGTATCTACCCTAATCGGTATTGTGTTCGGTTGGATACCTGCACGTGCCGCATCTAAGAAAGAATTAATTGATATTATTAAATAACGATTGCTTCTATATAATTATCTTAAAAGCGTGAGTAGTTACTTTAATGTTGACTACTCACGCTTAAATTTTAATAATTGTTATTAAAAAATTGATTTAATTGAAGTTACTTTATCTAATGATATTAGAGTAGGTCTTTTTATTTTAAATCATACTTTTCCTCAAAATGATGACGCTTTCTATATTCTCTGTATTTTTTATCATTATCAAAACGCTCTTGATATTTCATTTTTAACTCTGCATCTCCCGTTACTTTACCATCATCATTAACCTCATATTGATATGTATTATAGGGCTCATCTTTAAAAGTAACAACTACGTCACGTTCTCCAGTATTCAACGTGAAATTGGGTTTCTCTGTTTTAATTTTGTTTTCCCAACCTTTTTGCTTAAGTACACTGTGAACTTTTGCTTCGAGTTTATCTTCTTCATGTTTTTGATAATTTAAATAAATATGTTTACCTAAAGTGAAAATTAATATAGGGACAACAATTAAAGCAATAAGAATACTTATTGGAATAATATAATTTAATGTATATTCTTTTTTCATATTTAATCTCCTTAACTAAGTATTTTTATTCTGTTAATATTTTGTAAAATTTAAAGAAATAATACAATTATATGATATGTTTTTTAATGAAACACAGTCAAGTCATAGGAGGAAATCAATGAAAAAGTTAATAACTAGTTTATTATGTACTACAATATGTGGCACAGTTTTAACTACAGGAAGTATAGACGCTCAAGTTGAGAGCTCAACTAACTCTAATTCGTTGAAAGAACTTCAAGATGAAGGTGTTGTGTCTAAATCAATTACTGAAGAACAATGGAAGCAAATTCAAGCTAAAAATCGTGAAGAAGAAGCAAAGTTTGAGAGAACAGCTGAAGAACAATGGCAGAAACAACAAAAACAAGACCAAATAGATCGAGAAAATCGTAAAAGAAAAAAGAAATTTCATTTGAAAAAAGGTGACTATTTCATCACAAATGGTGTAAGCGCCAAAGGGCTCACAGGTCATGCTGCGATTTACGTAGGGAATGGATACATTAAAGAAGCTCGTGGATATGGAAAATCTACAAGGACAAAAAGCTTTCGAAAATGGAAATATAGTACTTTAAAAAAGAAAAAAGGACACCCCAAACATCGTTATATCAGTGTATATCGAGCATCAAAAAAATATAGAGGCAAAGCTAGAAACTATGCGAAATCTCATTTTAATCATGTGCCCTATAATATAACGCCGAATCCATATTCAAAAGGAGCTACATATTGTTCGAAACTTGTTTGGCAATCTTATTATTATGGTGCCGGACCATCCTCAGTTCGCCCTTTCTCTCAACCACAATTCATTATTTATCCATATGCTCTCCATCGGTATATCAAGTCAAAACCGGTTCGGATATATACAAGAGGTTAAAATGATTAAGGTATTAAATGTATAAAATATACGAAAGTACTACTCATAATACATCATTATATTAACTCATCGAAAAGAGAGTGGGACAGAAAACATAATTTGTCAAAATTATTTTCGTCGTCCCACCCCAACTTTCATTGTTTGTAGAATTTCTTCCTAAAGAAATTCTCTATGTTGGGGTCCCGCGACAAGGATGACTAGGATTGAAAGAAGCTTGATATAAGCGCACTTTCAATTCAGACATCTACTGCCAACATATTGAGTGAGGTTGAGACAATGAATTACGTCTCAGCTTCTTTTTTACTCAAAGAGACTATTTATTTTCATAAAGAAATATTTTTATGCAATTTATCTTAAAACAAATACTTATCAACAAGATAGATTTATGTGAAAAAGATTTTAAATAACTTCAAAAGAGAATCTTACTAATTTTTATGAGAAACATGTCCCACTTGTTTATTGCAGGTGGGTTTTATAATGAAATATATAATTGACTATTGTCAGAAAATTATTAAAGCACTCCTCAGTCTAAAAGCTAAAGACCGTGTTATTATAATAGCCACACATGATCAATTAATAGCAAAACAATGTGATGAAATAATAAATGTAGAAGATTATAGAGTTTAACATAGTGAAGCTGGAAAGTTGTTATTTAATTCAGACTTTCCAGTTCTTTATTTAGAGACGATGCAATAAGTAAGTGTAGTCAACGTAAGTGTTAAAACGATACTTAAAACAAAGGTAGTAATGATTCTTTCTTTAAGAGACACATGACGTAAACCCACGAAAACTGTGACACTAAAAAAGACTAAACTACTAATTAAATATAAAATAAAAGCTATCCATATAAATGTATTAGGGCTGTTTAGAAATTGTTGGTAACTCTCCATTAAAAATAACCTCACACATATTATTTAGTACTTAATATATCAAATTACAGGTAATCTATCGAATTATAATAATTATTTGTTAAATTGAAAATATAGAAGAAAGCAAAATATAAAAATGAAAATTTTAACAAAACTTTAATAAAAAAAGTTAAAAAATTTAAACGTTTGTATGTTAATTTAAAGATAGCAGTTATATTTTCAATCTTTATAAGGGAAAAAACTTATAGAGGTGATTATTTTGAAAAATTATAATGAAAAGAAAAGATTTAGTATTAGAAAGTACGCTGTCGGAGTCGTGTCTATTGTCACAGGTATAACGATTTTTATTGGGGGACAACAAGCACATGCCGCAGAAGAGACAAACCAACAAATTAATACACCTTCACATTCAAATGAAACAACTCAAACTGCTCAAAAGAATTTAAAAGAAAATGAATCACGGCCAAGTGAGTCTGAGTTATCATCTTCAAAAACTTCTCAACCACAGCAATCCGAATCAACGCAACATTCTCAACCTCAACAAACCGAATCAACTCAATCTACTCAAACACAACAAACGAATCCAACTCAACATCCTCAAGATAAAGAAAACTCTCAAAATCAATCATTAGAAAGCACGAAAGAAGCAACTAATCATAACGATACTCCAGACACATCAGAAGCGATTGATACTAAGAAGGAAGAATTAGATAATCAAGACGTCCTTCCGTCTAAAAAAACAAATAATAGTGAAAGAAAAGCTGATAACACTTCTACGCAAGACAACGCAACATCTACTGATAACAAGCAATATGAATCAGAAAGTAAACCAACAGAAACCAAATCAGAAAATGATAAAGTAACTCAAAGTAACTCAAGCGATAATCCTTCTGAATCTCAAGAATCAACTAAGTCGCAAGATCAACAAGACCCTCAAGATAAACCAGATTCACAGCACTCACAAAAATCTGAGGATAATTTATCAACTCGTGATACTACATACCCAAAAGAATCTAAACAAAATTCCTCATCTTCACAACCTCAAGAAACAACGCAAGAGTCTCGAAACAACAAAGACGAAACTGACAATGATAATCCTCAGTCTAAGGGTGCCCATCAATCATCACAAAATACTCAACTTCGATCTACTGAAAACAATGATGACCCGAAAGACTCAACTCAATTAAAATCTTCAAATAAAGAACAAGATACTCGGGAACAAAATAATGAAAAAGAAGTAGACCAACCAACTAAGAAAACTCCATCCATGAAACAAGAAAATAAAAATACTACGAAACAATCAGTTAAAACAGATAAAACAGAAAGACCGACTTCCACAGAACCAAAAACACTACAATCTCATCAACCGAACAAACTTTCTAAACAAACGCTACAAGCTCAATATAAAAATCAATATCCTGTCGTGTTCGTTCATGGTTTTGCTGGTTTAGTCGGTGAAGATGCGTTTACACTTTACCCAAATTATTGGGGTGGAGGTAAATATAATATTAAAAGTGAATTGACTAAACAAGGTTACCGTGTACATGAAGCAAATATTGGTGCATTTAGCAGTAACTATGATCGTGCGGTTGACTTGTACTACTACATTAAAGGCGGTCGCGTAGACTACGGTGCAGCTCATGCGGCTAAATATGGTCATCATCGTTATGGTAGAACATATGAAGGTATTATGCCGGATTGGGCACCTGGTAAAAAAATTCATTTAGTTGGTCATAGTATGGGTGGTCAAACGATTCGTTTGATGGAGCATTTCTTAAGAAATGGAAATCAAGAAGAAATAGACTATCAACGTCAACATGGTGGTACGGTATCAGATCTCTTCAAAGGTGGAAAAGATAATATGATATCAACTATCACTACTGTAGGAACACCACATAATGGTACGCCTGCTGCCGATAAATTAGGTACACGTAAAATTGTTAAAGATGCAATGAATCGTATAGGACGTCTAAGTGGTAGTAGATTGCTAGATTTAAATTTAGGCTTTTCTCAATGGGGCTTTAAACAAAAACCAAATGAAAGCTATATAGAATATGCTGAACGCGTTGCAAATAGTAGAATTTGGGATACTGAAGACCAAGCAATTAATGATTTAACAACTGCTGGTGCTGAAAAGTTAAATAAAATGACAAACTTAAACCCTAATATTGTATACACAACTTATACAGGTGCAGCTACGCATACTGGCCCTCTAGGATTTCAAATACCAGACGTAAGACAGTTATTCGCAATGGATATAACGAGTCGTATCATTGGTAGAGATAAAAATAAAAATGTAAGAGTGAATGACGGTCTAGTACCTGTATCATCGTCAATATATCCTACTGCTCAAGCATTCAAAAAAGTAGGCTTCTTGAACCCAGCTACAAGTAAAGGGGTTTGGCAAGTCAGACCTGTACAAAACGGTTGGGATCATGCAGATTTAATCGGCCTTGATCTCCCTGATTTCAAACGTACTGGTGCTGAATTAGGAAAATATTATTTAGGTATGATAAATAATATGATGAGAGTTGAGGAATTAGATGGTCTAACTAAAAAATAATAACTTCACATAGTAAAAACACCCTCAAAGGATGTGTCGAACTGTACTGACATCTCCAATGAGGGTGTTATTTTTTTTATGATTAAGTTATTGATCTTCTTTTTCTTCACGACGTTTTAAGAAATATGCGCCTCCTAATAGTCCAACAGGAATACCTGCGATAGGCGTAATAATATTACTTAAAACAAATACAATGACAACTAACATTAAGATATTGAACCAGTTAATAGTTAAATTTTTTAAATCCTCATATGATTGTTTGATTAAATCTTTAATTTTCATAATAAATACCATCCTTTTTTAATTAATTATTTGAAAAATCCTTTTTAAATTGAGCGCTTAATGACACGATTTGAGTGTATAAATGCTATAAGAGCAAAGATGAGGTAGATGACTGTGTAAACAATCATTACTAGGAATACAGGTACCATTGTTACATTGCCCATAACATGCATAAAGGCTAGTGCCGCAAATAACGCATGTAGTAGAGCTATAATTAAAGGTAATCCAAAGTTGAATAAAATCTTTAATAATAACCCTTTAGACATATCAGAATTAGTAAATCCGATTCGTCGTATGACTTTAAAATTATCGATTTCATCTTCAGTTTCATCCATTTGTTTAATGTAAATAATACATCCAGCTGCGATTAAGAACGCTAATCCTAAGAATGAAGTTACAAATATGAAAATACCATTTGTTGCGTCCACCACTTTTTTCAATTCATCTTTAGAAGTTACATTTGGATCAACTTTCGACGCGATACGTTCAGCTTTTTTCATATCGCTATGATGTTTAATATTAAATCCATAAACGTGCGCAGTATTTTTATCTGTTTTTAATGAGTTGTATACTTTAGGACTTACTTCTACTATAGGAGCTGCATATGATAATTCAGATGGATAAACTTTGGAATCGTCTTTATCTGTTACTTTTACAGTTGTTTTAGACTTACCTTTAACTGTGATACTTTGATTCATATTAAATTTCATCATTCCGATAGCGGTTTTAGTGTTTGTTAATCGAGCGTTACTACCTTTAAGATCTTTATTAACAATCATTGACGTATTCTGTGAGAAACCTTCAGAATCATCTTGTAATGTCATAACGTTATCTTTAACTGTTTTAGGATTAATTGACTCATAAGTATGTTTATCGTGTTTAATATTATTTTTATCTAATTGCTGTTCAAATTTATGCGCTTGCTTACCTTTTGAGAAGTCAAAGTCTTGTGGTGTTGATGATTCAATATTATAATCCGAATTTGCTTTAGTAATAGCTGTAAAACAAAGAATTGTAACAGTTAACGCTGAAATGATGGCGATGACTGTTAATGACATCGCATTTTTCTTCATTCTATGCATGATAGAAGATGTACACACCACATCTGTGATTGAAACACGACCATTCTTTGAACGTTTTATCGTTTTAAAAATGAGTGACACTGAACTTCTAAAGAATAAGTAAGCACCGACAATTGTTAAGAATAAAATAATGAATGGTGTAACTAATGCTATAGTAAGTGATTTAAATACACCAAACATTTCAGTTGCCATATAATACCCTAAAGCTATCATTAAGATACCTAGGATACCACCAATAATTTCAGGAACTGAAATACATGCTTTAGTTGCTTCAGATTGAGAACTATCTTTCATCATTGTTAAGATGCTTCTTCTTTTTAGGAAAAGGTAATTCTGAACAAGTATTAAAACAAAAGCAATGACTAACATTATGATAGTAATGATTAGTGCTTGGGGTTCAAATCCTATTGAAAGATGAACTTTTAACTTCATCAATTTAGAAGCAATGGCAAGTAAAAGTTGTGAACTGAAAATTCCAATGAGCACGCCTAAGATACCTGTAATTACAAATATCGCGAATTGCTCAATACTTAACATTCTAAGAATATTTCCTCTTGTGAGTCCGATAAGTTGGAATAATGCAAACTCTTTTGTACGTCTTTTAACGAATAAGTGGTTCGCGTACATTAAGAATATAATAATAATAATGAATAAAATTGATGCTCCGAAACTAGATCCTTTTTGAATTATTGCCATAGAAGTTGAATTATTAATACTGTGTGAATGCTTCAAAGTTGAGAAACTAAAATAAAGTACGATACTTAATAATAAAGAGAATAAGAACATGCCATAGTGTTTGATGTTCTGTCTTAAATTTTTAAGCGTAATTTGATTAAACGTCATGAGTGACACCACCTAATGCCGATTGCAATTTGATGATTTCTTGATAGAAGTCTTGTTTAGAGTCGTCTCCTTGATAAATTTCAGAATGAATATTACCATCCTTCAACATAATTACTCTCTCAGCAAAACTTGCTGCTGATGGGTCATGAGTAACCATAATAATCGTTGAATTAAATTGTTTATTCATATCTTCTAATCGATTAAGTAAATCTTGAGCACTTTTCGAATCTAGAGCACCCGTAGGCTCATCGGCAAAGATAATATTTGGTTTATGAACGAAAGCACGGGCGGCTGCCGTACGTTGTTGTTGTCCACCTGAAATTTCACTAGGATATTTATTTCCCAGGTCATTAATACCAAGAGCTTCTGTCACTTCTTTGTAATTCTGTTCCATTTCGTATTTTTGAATTTTTTGGACTGAAAGTGGAAGCATAATATTTTCTTTAACGGTTAAAGTAGGCAGTACACTATAATCTTGGAAGATGAATCCAAGTTGTTTTTTACGGAAATTTGCAAGCTTTTTATTACTTAGTTTGTTTATTTCATTACCATCGACTTCTACAGAACCTCCTGAGATAGTATCAATAGAACTAAGAACATTTAATAATGTAGTTTTACCTGAACCAGAAGGTCCCATGATTGCTACGAATTCTCCTTTTTCAACTGAAAAACTGATATCTTTAAGTGCTTGGTACTTTTGTTTGTCTCCATATACTTTTGATAATTTGTTAACTTTTAATATCGTCATCTTCTCACTCCTCAATGTGTTTATACTTAAATTGTAGAGAGAATCTATGGCTGTTGCCTTTATCTAACCTTACAAATTGCTTGTTGTAACTTACAGGTATGCAAGATTTAATTATCTTTATAAAAATAAAACCACGACCTTTTAAAAGATCATGGAAATAAATTAATTTAAATTTTTATTGGCGTCTTCAGGAATCTCTCTTTTTTTAACTTCTGAATAACTTAAAACTTGATCCTGTTTTGTTGTTAACTTGAGATAATGATTTGTTTTTAATTTCTTAGTTGCGGTATAGGTGATTTTCTTGCCATCACCTTTTTTATCATAACCAACAGTTTTATAAGTATAATTATAGAAGTCTGTTCCGAATTTTTCTTTTTTAACAGGTTTATCAGTTTTAACAAAATAATCTTCTTTAGGTATCATAAAATTATATTTATTTAAATCTCGTACTGTGGGGTCGTTTGGATGATGTTCACTATAAATTTTACCTACTAGCATGAGCGCACCAATTAGAAGAATAAAAACGCCTAGTGTAATTGATAGTTTCTTCAAAGCTTTCATAATCTTTCACCATTTATTTCTCTAATTTACTCATTGCTTTTTTAGGAATTTCATCTTTTTTAACTTCGTCATAGCTTCTCACTGTGTTTAATTTTTCTTTAATTTTTAAATAATGATTTGGTTTAAGTTTTTTCATTCCTGTGTATAAGATTTTTTTACTGTTGCCTTTATCATCATAACCAGTAGTCTTATAAACGTTATCAACATCTTCATATTGCTTAGGTTTATGTTTCATTGGTTTAGTCGTTTTCACATAATATTCTTTTGTTGGTTCTAAGGGGTTAGCCATATTTAAACTTTTAACATCTTTGTTATTTGGATGATGATCGCCATAAACTTTTAATCCGAAAAGTAATCCTACTAGTAATAAGATAATAACTACTACAGTAGTTAATGAAATTTTTAATGCTTTCATGAATAAACACTCCTTTGAATTGATTACAATTTCATTGTAGGAGCTTTATTGTAACGTTGCCTTTATCTAATCTTACAAATCAACGATTGAAACTTACACGGTTGAAAGGTTTATAAAATTTGATCCTTCTATGTGTAATTAAGAACGTTTTTAACCTTTAGAACTGTTTGATATGATTACATCAATTTAAAAGTTGAAACAATAGCCATACTTAATATATATTTCATAACTATAAGTGAGGTAAAAGTATGAAAATTTCATGGATTTGATGGTGGTGTCTACAATTTTTTGGGTAGTGGTGGCACTTATTTTACTAGTATTAGGTTTAATGAATGGCTTAAACAATGAAATGGAAGGATATAAATTTGCCTTTCTATTTATAGGAATATTTCTTGCGCCTTTGATTTGCCAATTGATTTGGCTAATTATCAATATTATAGTCATCAAAGATTTTAAAGAAAGTAAATAGATGTAATCAACTAGTGTTGGGAATTTTTAATGTTCATTCTCAACATTTTTTAATTATTTGGGATATTAAAAAATAATTTGTATTACATAATTAATTTATGAGATGATGCAGTTAAATAACATTGTAAATCATTGAATTTGGTTAAATCTTAATATGAATTTAAAAAACAATTGTTATAATTTTTATGAAACTTTAAAGACTATAAAGGAGTATGTTTATGAAAAGGTTAATACTATTAATTAGTTTGTTAAGTTTAGCATTTATCCTCACAGCTTGTGGGGGAACTGGAAAGCAGAAAGAACCTTCGAAGGAAAGTCAAAAATCAGATAAATATGAATACGTATATTATGAAGTACTAAATGATGGTGGAGAAGACACGCCTAATGTAGAGATTAAATATAAAGACAATAAAGGTAAATCACATTTAGAGAAAACAGATTTAAAACATGTTTATGAACATATTTTAAGTGATGGAAATAAAAAACCATACATAGTTAAAGATGGTAGTAAAATTCATGTCTATCGCCCACCTTACATGACATACGGCGATGATGATGTTGAAGGTAAAGCAGTTTCTAAAGATGAAGTATCTAAATAAGAAAAGGTGAGTTGATGAAAGGTAAAATATTAAAATTTATAAGTTTAATGATTATTATCACTACAGCCTCACTTGGTATGTTATCAACGGAATTAGACGCTGCAACATCAGGAGGGTCTAGTAGTTCTAGCTCAAGTAGTTCAAGTAGTAGTTCATCATCAAGTGCTTCCTCGTCAGCTGCAAGAGGCTCAACATCATCTAGTTCATCAATGAGTCGCTCAAGTGCAGCTAATGCGTCACGAGCTGCCCAACAATCAAGCCAACGTGCTGCGCAACAAGCAACTAGAACAAGTAGTATAGCTTCTAGTAGAAATGCTTCGAAGTATAAACAAGGTGCATATCACACTAAATCTCAACAAGCACGTTCAATGATGGCACCAAGACGACGATACAGCTCAGGTGCGCCATATACTTCACAATATATGGCGACGTCATACTATAATAATTGGTTGTATTTCTATATCATTGCCTCTCAAGAGAATCAGAGTAAGACAAGTAGTGTGAAGTACCAAATGAATATGTTAAAAAATCAAATGAAACCTCATGAAAAATTATACACTGTTACTATACAAACGAATAAAGGTAAACGCGTCATTGTTGTACCAAAGAAACAATACGATAAAATTAAAACCGGTAAGAATGTGAAAATTAAAAATGGTATAGTACAATAGTGAGCATTAAAGGAGAATTAAATCTTTGATAAAAAAATTTATTGAGAATGAACAAAAAAGTGGATATTTAGGTATCTTATGTACCTTAGTATTTGGTTTATTATTTAGTTCAATGTTCACACCATTTATTGGTATACCTGCAGCGTTAGGTGTTGGTTACCTTATCCACACAACTGAAGAAGAATAATTTAAAGAATCAAGGAGCCTAAACCATGAAAAAAGAGATATTAGAATGGATTATTGCAATTGCAGTAGCGCTTATCATTGTTGGATTAGTACAGAAATTCTTGTTTACTTCCTATACCGTCTCAGGTGAGTCTATGCATCCTACTTTTGAAGACAGGGATAGAGTGATGGTTAGCCGTATTTCTAAAACATTGAATCATATTAATTCTGGCGACGTAGTTATTTTTCATGCAACTAAAAAAGATGACTATATTAAACGTTTAATAGGTAAACCTGGAGATACTGTAGAGTACAAGAAAGACCAATTATATTTAAATAATAAGAAAGTGTCGGAACCATATTTAAATTATAATAAGAAACATAAAGTCGGAAAGTATTTAACTGAGAATTTTAAATCTAAAACAGTTAGAGGCGCTAATGGACATATGAAAATCCCTAAAAATAAATACTTAGTATTAGGGGATAATCGTCAAAATAGTGTTGATAGTCGTTACGATGTAGGATTAGTCGATAAAGATCAACTTGTTGGTAAAGTATTATTTAGATATTGGCCGTTAAATAAATGGAAAGGCGGATTTAATCCAGGTACTTTCCCTAATTAATAAAAAATTGCCTCTTAGCAATTTAGACTACCCTCAATTAAGGGAGGTCTAGCTAAGAGGCTTTCTTTATATAATATTTACTCGTCCTCTACATTCTTTCCAACAGCTTCCCATCTCAATGCAGTCGTGATAATTAGACCAACTAAAGGAACGATGGCTAAGATAAGCATCGTATTTGTTAATCCCACAGCTGCAAGTATAATCGGAAATACAAATGTACCGATAATACTTCCCGTACGACTTACTGATTCTACGAAACCAGTAGCTTGTGAGCGTAAATATGTTGGGAATGATAAAGCCGCAATCGTCTTACCTTGTGTACCAGGTCCACCAGAATGTCCAAATAAGAACAATGCGATCAAGAATGTATTGATAATCATTGGTAGACTATGATAGAACAAGCCCGTCATAACCATCGCGATTAACACAAGACTGAAACCAATCATTGTGAGTCGGCGTGTACCTACCTTATATGTCAGTTGCGATCCTACATAAGCACCAATAATACCTGCTATATTCACGATAGCTGTACCTAATAGCACGCCTAATTTATCTTTACTAATTATGTAAGTTGCAATTATTGGGATATATAATCCTACTCCATAGTACTGCATTCCCTGTAATGTTGAAATGGCTGTTGCTAGTACAATCCTTTTCAAATATTTAGGTTTAAATATTTCAGTGCCAGAAGACTTTGAAGATTTATTCTCGGAAAATGACTCCCCAGTACCTTCAAGTTTTAAATCCACATCATAATTATTTCGTACATACTCGGTAGCTTCTTTAAGAGAGTGGTGATTAATCATCCAAGTTGGGCTCTCTTTTAAATAATTAATACGTAAAATGTAGAGTACTAAAGCAATCAAAGCACCAAAGCCAACTGCGAATCTCCATAAGTGTTCACCTGTACCCATTAAAAAGAAGGCGATAACTACTAAAGCTGAGGCAACGATTGCTACATACCATACAACCTGCCAATAGTTAACATTACGACCTTTCTGCCATTTATTACTAATTTCAGCAATGAAAGTGAATGCAACAGGACTATCCATACCGATAGCGAAGCCCATAATGAAGCGGCAGATAAGTAAAATAGCTAAATGAGGAGCAAGTGCTGCGCCTAAAGAAGTGATTACAAGGATAAGTAATGAGACAGATAATATACGCTTACGCCCGAATTTATATGCAAGTGAACCCCCTAGTATGGCTCCAAAAAGTGCTCCAATAGGTAAGGAAGTCATAACCACTGAAAGCATTGTTGGAGATAGGTGGAATTCTTTCGTTAGCTGGTCTGTCATTGTACCTAAAATGGTAATGTCATACGCATCTAAAAAAATCGTGCCTAATATCATAAAAAGAAGAATTTTAGATGTATGTTTCTGGTCTGCATGGTCGATAATTCTAAATAAATCATTTTTATTTTTTACGATTTCCATATTATCATTCCCTTAAATTATTTGTCTTTTTAAGCGTAATTGAGTGTCATTAAATAACAATTAACTTGAGATTAAAATTTTATTAACATTACTAACATATTTATTTAATAATTGTGGATAACTTTATGGATAACTAAACCCAAACACCTGTATAGCAACATTTAGAGATAAACTTCAAGTTATCCACATCATATAATAACATGTTGATAATATCCAGAATTGTACGAAAAATCTATTTGTTTAGATTTAGAATTTAATTTTAAAAATATTCTTATCCCTTATTAAAGTCTATTATCTAAAGCATAATTGCTTTTAATCATATTAAATAAAAAAGTAGGTTATTAATGGATGATCTTAGCCATACTAAAAAACCCTCACTATTGTAATAGTGAGGGGATATATGAAACTTATTATAGTTCTTTTTTATTAAAAATTTTTATAGATAAAATATAAGTTAAGGCAAAAGTCACTAACCCCAATATGCCAAAGACAATAAACACAAGTAAACTATTTGTACTACTTAACATATTAATCATTGAACTATCATGATGTGCACCTAGAGCAAGTGCTAAAATATAGAATACGAAATATATAATAATCATAAAGAAAACGGTAATCATGATGATTGTGTTTGAATTTTCAGGGCCGAATTTAAATGTTAATGGGAATAGTGCGGAATATAACCCTGTACAACCAACACAAACTAAAAAGGCAATCAACGCCATATTTATGCTGTGTGTAATTATCAATACAATTGGGAAACTAATCACAAAAGAGATGACTGTGATAGCGCCAAAAAGTAAATAGTAACTCTTTACATAATCAGCACGTTTTACAGGCAATGTAGAGACGTAATACATCCATTTAGAATCTTTTTCGCGTTTGAAATTATCTGCAATAGATGAAACCAATAATACTACTACCATGAAACCGCTCATAGTTGGGTTTAAAAAAGTCATAATTATAGCTGCTATGATTCCAACAATGAAATATATAATTAATGGTTTTTTAGTTGCATATAAAGTACTCAATACTAAACCTTTCATTATTTATCACCTCTCATAATAATTTTAGTTGCATCATCAATGTTGTTAATTTGTTTGGCTTCGGGAACCTCATGATGATTGTTCACAAGACTAATTCTATTATGATTTCTTTGACGTGACGCGACCAAATAGTCGTTAGAAATATTAAATGATTCAACAGGTTGGTCAACAATGCCATAATTTTTGAGTAGTTCTTCTTTACTTTCCTTTAAAATGATTTCGCCGTCTCTCATAAATACTAATTGATTAGCGAGTTGTTCTATATCTTCTGAAATATGAGAAGAAATTAGAATGCTGTTACCTTGTGCCACAAAATCTTCAAGAATTTCAATCACTTGTTCTCGGCCTGATACATCCATCCCAACAGTTGCTTCGTCAAGAATGAGTAACTTTGAGTCATGTGCCATTGAAATGGATAATGCTGTTTTCATTCTCATACCTCTTGAGAAGGTAGTGATTTGATTATGTGTTGGTAATTCAAATTCCTTTACCAATGAAAAGAATTTATCACTATTCCAAGTGTTATAAATATTAGTGAATACTTTGTCTATAGATGTTAAAGTCAATTTATTAGGTACTCTTAAATCATCAAACACTACACCAATATGCTCTTTGTATTGAACGTCTTCTTCGCTCACTTCTTCATCGAAAAAGCGAATTGAACCACTATCTTTATGTCTATTTCCTACAATTGTATTAATGAGGGTAGACTTCCCTGATCCGTTCTTACCGATTAAGCCAATCACTTCACCCTGTCCAATTGAAAAAGAAATATTTGAAAGTCGAAATTCTGAATTTGTATACGACTTATTAAGATTTTGAATATCTAAAAACTTTTCCATAAGACTATCCTCCTGAAAAATTAAACATGTTTAGTATTATTTATAAAATTTATTGATTTTAGTTAAGTAACCAAATGTGTTATAAACAAAAAGAATAATTAATATGATTAAGCTCAATGTTTGGTTAATGCCTGTGGAAATTGAGAATAGACCAACGATTAAACACCCTCCAATTATCAATGAGATGTTAACTCTATACAATTTATACATAGCAATTAAAGTGATATGACGTTCACCTTCATCGAATAAATTTAATGTTTTTTCGATATAGTTTTTCTCTCCTAGTTTAGGATATCTAGGATCAAATTTTCGGATGAAAAATCCTATCATCAAAGCTGGAATAATTGTAATAACGTAAGGTATTATCACAAACATTATATTTTTTGCTGACGCATTACCTAAAACAACGATTAAAATAGTTAGTAGACTGATTAGTATTTGTATTGAATAGATAAAGTCACTTTTCATCGATTTTAGATATGCCTTATTCTCATATAAATCTGCAGACTCATCATCAATGTGATTCCTAGTTTTAACTTTTAAATTGAGTGCATCTTTGTGTACTTTAAATAAATATAAAGTTAGAAGTATATTGATTATTGAAGATATAGTTGCAATTATGATAACGACGTTAGTTTTGGCAAAATGAGTGAATGGTGTCAGACTTAAAATTTTAATTCCGCCGAAAGAAAGACCTATCAATCCTCCAATTATTCCTCCGATAAGTGTTAATAATATGTATCTTCCTACTTTCATAAATCTCCCTCCTCGATGATAAAAATGTTTTCTACTGGTTCATTAAAAATTCTAGCTATTTTGATTGCTGTCAAAATAGAAGGTGTGAAATCATTACGTTCAATTAAAGAAACGGTTTGTCTTGAAATCCCTGCTTTCTTAGCAAGTTGCGTTTGGTTATATCCGTCTCTTGCACGTAATTCTTTAAGTCGATTTCGCAATTTCTATCAACTCCTTACATCAATAACATATATTACTTTAGTCAATTTGACAAGTATATTAGTCAAATTGACGCGCATTAATGTCAAAACATTTAAGTTAATTTAAATGTCTGCTAAAGGTTTAAGAGGGAAAGGGATTGTCTTTACTCGAACTAAACGAGCGATTGTTAAAGGAATATTGCTGTTACATTTAATTTAAAAAATGTATTCAATTAATTGTAATGTTTATTTACATTTTTTCGCTAATAAATTAAAACAAATGTATTTTGGAAATGTATATATTTTGTTAATATATATCTATTGTTATGAAATGCAGGAGGTGCAAGTGGTGAGTTTTTATAACTTCATGAAAAACTATGAAGGTGAGAAAAGTCATTTTGGCGATTTATTTGAAGGTATGAAAGATATTGATTTTCCTGAAGATATCTCTACCCCTAGAGACATCATTGAAAGATTTCATCATTGGCTTGAAGAACCAAGTTTACATGATACAATTCATCAGGCTATTGAAACGTATCAACAGAAGTAATTAGTTTTTATCATCACTATTAATATTTATTGAAAATGAATTCTCTAAAAGTAAAGAGACTTAACAAAGTATTTAAGTGATGTGTATAAAAGACTTTCAGGGAGTGTTGAGTATGAATAATTTACACAATATTCGAGAAAAAAATAATTTAGAAATTAAAGAGCTTGTAGAAGACTTAAACAAGAAATTTGGTACTAAATATGAAGTTCATCATATTTGGGAATGGGAAAATGGTAAGAACGAACCCAAAATGGAAGATGCACTTGTTTTAAGTAAGTATTTCGATGTACCTCATCAAGAGTTTTTAGATAGTGAAATGAAAAAGCTAAAAGATTCAGTTGATGATGTTTCAATTAATAAGTAATAAGGCAAATGTAAAGGAAAGTAAGTATATACTTCTCAATTCATAATAATCAACAATAGTTCTCACCTTATATTCATAACATGATATGTAAAATCGAGAAGAAATAGCTATATGAGTTTATAATAATGCGGTCAGTCTACCCGGCCGTGTTAAACTCTGCTATTTCTTCTTAATTTTTTATTTAATTTTCAATAATTTGAATTAAATTACCACAAGTATCATCAAAGATAGCCATTCTGACGCTACCCATCGTGGTAGGTGTAACTTTAAAGTTAACATTTGATTCTAATAACGTTTCATATGTTTGTTGTACATCTTTAACACCAAACATTGTAATTGGAATCCCAGCTTCATATAGGCGCTCTTGATAGTCTTTAGAAATGGGATTGCCGTTTGGTTCTAGAATTAATTCTGTACCATCTTGATGTGTTGGAGAGACAAGTGTTAACCAGCGAAATCCCTCTCCGACAGGTTCATCGCGTTTTTTCTTAAAGCCTAACACGTTTGTATAAAATTGTAATGCTTCTTCTTGATTTTCAACGAATATACTATTTGCAATAATATCCATATATTTCTCCCCCTTTATCTACTTTTTAAATAATTCCCTTATATTTTTTGTGTTATACATAATATTGGATGATTAATTAAGGTAATATTTCATGAAAGGTCAGTCTTAAAATGACAAGTTAAACGTTTTAATCATGTTAAATCATTTTTATCTATTTAGAGATGTATTGTTTCTGGAAAATTAAAGCTAAATTTTGGTACTATTGTCAGTAATGAGTGGGAACGCGCGATGTATGAATACATACTTAAATCGTACCTTAAAGAACAGTAATTCAGGTGAAATTCATATTTAATATATAGACGTTTTACTGTTTTATAGATTAGGGAAAATTACATGAGACTGACATGTGGTTCGACCCCCATTTTCAGAATAAAAAGATAAATAATAAGGAGATGAATAATACATGACACGAGTAGTTCTAGCAGAAGCATATCGTACACCTATTGGCGTATTTGGAGGCGCATTCAAAGATGTACCTGCATATGATTTAGGTGCAACAGTCATCAAGCACATCGTTAAAAATACAGGTATAGATTCAAATGAAATCAATGAAGTGATTATGGGCAATGTCTTACAAGCAGGACAAGGACAAAATCCTGCTCGTATTGCTTCTATTAAAGGAGGATTATCTGAAGCAACGCCGGCATTTACTCTGAATAAAGTGTGTGGTTCTGGGTTGAAAGCAATTCAACTTGCATATCAATCTATCGTAGCTGGTGATAATGAGGTTGTTATTGCAGGTGGCATGGAGAGTATGTCGCAATCACCTATGTTATTAAAAAATGGTCGCTTTGGCTTTAAAATAGGCAATCAAGCATTAGAAGATAGCATGGTAAGTGATGGTTTAACTGATAAATTCAATGATTACCATATGGGAATTACTGCAGAGAATCTAGTTGAAAAATATGGCATCAGTAGAGAGGAACAAGACCAATTCGCAGCCCAATCACAACAAAAGGCGGTGCATGCACAAGAAACTGGTGGATTTGACGCTGAAATTGTACCGGTTGAGGTACCTCAACGTAAAGGTGATCCTATTATTGTTTCGCAAGATGAAGGTATCCGCCAAGGCACAACAGCAGATAAGTTAGGTAAGTTACGTCCTGCGTTTAAAAAAGATGGTTCAGTGACAGCTGGTAATGCGTCCGGTATTAACGATGGTGCGGCTGCGATGTTAGTGATGACTGAAGAGAAAGCAAAAGCCTTAGGTGTTAAGCCGATTGCAATTCTTGATAGTTTCGGCACGAGTGGCGTGGATCCATCAATCATGGGTATTGGTCCTGTTGAAGCGGTTCGTCAAGCATTGAAGCGCTCGAATAAATCAGTTTCAGATATTGATGTTTTCGAATTAAATGAAGCCTTTGCCTCTCAATCATTGGCAGTTGATCGCGAACTTCAACTACCACAAGATAAAGTAAATGTGAAAGGTGGCGCAATTGCGCTAGGTCATCCTATCGGTGCATCAGGTGCGCGTATACTTGTAACGTTATTACATCAATTGAACGAAACCACAAAAACGGGTATCGCTTCATTATGTATTGGTGGAGGACAAGGTATCGCTACTGTTGTCTCTCACTATGAGGAGGGATAATGCATGGGTAAAGTCATTACGAATATTGAATCTGCCTTTGAACATTTAGAAGACGGCATGACTATACTTGCTGGTGGGTTTGGTCTATGCGCCATTCCCGAACACAGTATTGCAGCTATTCAAGCACGTGGTACTAAGAGACTCACTGTTGTTAGTAACAATTGTGGTGTAGACGACTTTGGCCTTGGTGTGTTACTTCAGGATAAACAAGTGGACAAGATGATTAGTTCTTATGTAGGTGAAAATAAATTATTCGAACAGCAATTTATCTCAGGTGAGTTAGACGTAGAGCTTACGCCTCAAGGGACATTAGCAGAAAAATTACGTGCAGGAGGGGCGGGGATTCCCGCATTTTACACTGCCACAGGTGTAGGTACTGAGATTGCTGAAGGTAAAGAAACACGCGTATTTAATGGCCGTGAGTATGTCATGGAAGAAGCGATTCAAGGAGAATTTGCCATCGTAAAAGCTGATATAGCGGATACAGCTGGAAATTTAATATTTAATAAAACAGCACGTAATTTTAATCCATTATGTGCGATGGCTGCTCAGACAGCCGTTGTTGAAGTAGAGAAAATTGTTGATGTTGGTGAAATTGATCCTAATCAGGTGCATCTCCCAGGTATCTATGTAGATTATATTTTCGAAGGTGAAAATTTTGAAAAACGCATCGAAAAAAGAACGCTAAGGGAGGGTTAAACGCATGACTGAATTAACACCTAAAGAGAAAATCTTGCTACGTGCAGGACGTGAAATTAAAAGTGATATGTACATTAATTTAGGTATTGGTATGCCAACATTGGTAGCGAATGCGATGCCTGAAAGTGTAGAGAATGTTTATTTTCAATCGGAAAATGGTTTACTAGGTATAGGCCCTTATCCGACTGAAGACGAGCTAGATCCAGACTTGATCAATGCAGGCAAAGAAACAGTGACAGTCGCAAAAGGGGCGAGTTACTTCGATAATGCGGAGTCATTTGCGATGATTCGAGGTGGACATATAGATTTAGCAATTTTAGGCGGCATGGAGGTTTCTGAAACAGGCGATTTAGCGAATTACATGATTCCTGGCAAACTCGTCAAAGGTATGGGAGGCGCAATGGATTTAGTTGTTGGTGCTAAAAAGGTTGTGGTGATTAAGTTCCATACCAATAAACATGGTGCGTCAAAGGTGAAAAAGCAATGTGATTTACCATTAACTGGTGCGGGTGTTGTATCTAGATTAATTACCGATTTAGCCGTATTTGATTTTATTGATGGTCAGATGCGTTTGGTTGAGTTACAAGATGGTGTGACACTTAAAGAAGTTGAAGATAAAACAGAAGCACACTTTGTGAATTGTTTGAAGTAAATGCGACTGTGAAGGGGAAGTTTAATTAAGACGCCTCTCTTTCTGGTTTTCATCATTTTAATACTGATTTGAAAAATTAATAGCTACATTATAAAAGCTTTAAGTGATACTCTACTACGATATCACTTAAAGCTTTATTATATTTATTAAAATAGGAAGGTTAGATTGGGCGATGACGTAATGAATGGCTCTTTCATTACGATTCGCGCATGTAACTCATGGCAAAAGGTGATGTGCGATCTTAATTTTTGTTAAGGCTGTGTTGCACCTTGAGTTATGAATCTTTGGCAAGCCGGCTCAAAGCTTACCAAAGTGTTTGAGTATGTTACTTTAGATGATTGATATACTCGATAGTTGATTGTTTTAAATAGAATCGCTCAAATCTTTTTACTTTTATGGTTTGATTGCGAATGCTCTGACAGGGAAGCCGGGTGCATTTTTAGGTTTAGGACTTATTGCGTAAATAATGGCCCCTCTTGTAGGAAGTTGATCTAAGTTTGTTAATAATTCAAGTTGGAATGTATCTTTACCTAGAATATAACGTTCTCCTACAATATCCCCATTTTTAGCAGTATCAACTGAGGCATCGGTATCAAACGTTTCATGGCCTATAGATTTTACGCCACGTTCTTCAATAAGAAATTTTAACGCATCTAAACCCCAACCAGGTAAATGTTGGTTGCCGTCGGAGTCCTTATTTTCAAACTGATCTATATCTGGCCAACGTTTAGACCAATCTGTACGGAGTGCGACGAAGGTACCGGCTTCAATTTTGCCGTGCTGACTTTCCCATTCTTCAAGGTGTTGTCGTGTCACGATGAAATCTGCATTCTCTGCAACCTCTTTAGAGTAATCTAAGACAATAAGTGGTAATACTAGTTCTTTCAAGTCTAACTCTTCTAAATATCTCTTATTTTCCACAAAATGAATAGGCGCATCGATATGTGTACCATATTGAGTAACGATATTCCATCGTTGAACGTAAAAACCATGATCTTTGACGTTAAAGAGTGTTGAAACTTCGCCTTTTTCAAACTCACTAAAGCGAGGAATGTCTGGATCGAACGTATGAGTTAAGTCGACCCATTGGGCCTCTTTAAGTTGATTGAGTTGCTCCCATAAAGGATAGTTTGTCATAACCATCACCTCTGAATGATATTAAGCTATTGTTGCATCGTTGTCTTGGCGTTTCTTCTTAACGGCATTAACTAAAACTGTTAAGGCATCTTTCACTTCGTCTTCTTTACGCGTTTTAAGACCACAATCTGGATTTACCCAGAATAATGAACGATCGATTTGCTGTAAAGAACGATTAATTGCTGTTGTAATTTCTTCTTCAGTCGGAATACGTGGACTATGAATATCATAAACACCTAATCCGATACCTAAATCATAATTGATATCTTCAAAGTCTTTGATTAAATCACCATGACTACGTGATGTTTCAATTGATATAACATCAGCATCTAAGTCGTGAATAGCATGAATGATTTGTCCGAATTGAGAATAGCACATATGTGTATGAATTTGTGTTTCATCATGAACGGACGATGTTGCTAACTTGAATGAGTTGACGGCATCTTTCAAGTATTGATTATGATATTCAGAACGTAATGGTAAGCCTTCAAGTAATGCTGGTTCGTCTACTTGAATAACTTTAATGCCTGCTTCTTCAAGCGCTAAGACTTCTTCATCAATAGCTAATGCAATTTGATCTTGAACAACTTTACGTGATACATCTACACGTTCGAATGACCAGTTAAGAATTGTTACTGGTCCAGTTAACATACCTTTGACTGGCTTATCAGTTAAGCTTTGTGCATAGACTGTTTCTTTAACAGTTAAAGGTTCAGTCCATTTTACATCCCCGTAAATCACAGGTGGTTTAACTGCACGAGAGCCATATGATTGCACCCAACCAAACTTAGTTACTAAGAAGCCTTGAAGTTTTTCACCAAAGAATTCAACCATGTCATTACGTTCGAATTCACCATGCACGAGGACGTCTAAACCGATGTCTTCTTGGATTTTAATCCAACGTGCAATTTCATTTTGTAGGAACTCTTGATATTCAGCATCTGTAATGCGACGGTTCTTCCAATCTGCACGATATTTACGTACTTCACGTGTTTGAGGGAATGACCCGATTGTTGTAGTTGGTAAATCTGGTAAATTTAGACGTGCATATTGTTTTTGTTTACGTTCTGAGAATGGTGATTTACGACTTGTAGGAACGCTATCAAAGTCATACTCAAGGTTTTTGAATGATTGGCTTTGGAAACGTTCGTAACGTGCTTTGAGCTCGTCATATTTTGCGCTATCATTATTGTTGAATAAACGACGTAATGCATCTAATTCGTCTAACTTTTCAGTAGCAAAACTCAAACCTTCGGCAATAGATTCATCTAACGTTTCGTCATCTAATGAGACTGGCACATGTAGGAGAGAGGACGATGGTTGAATTACTAATTGATTAGTATATTGTTGCAACGTTTCAATTAATTGCTTTTTAGCTTCAATATCTGCAGCCCACACGTTACGACCATCAATAATACCAGCATAAAGTGACTTGCTTGAGTCGAAATCTCCTGATTCAATTTGTTTTAAGTTATAACCATTGTCATGAACAAAGTCTAAACCTAATCCGCCAACTGGTAATGAACTTAAGAATTTTAAATGCACACGTTCGAAGTAAGTTTGGATGACTAACTTTTCACCTAAGCCCGCTTGAGCAAAATATTCATAAGCTTCTTTTGTAATATCCTCATAGCTCTCGCTATCGTCAGTTACTAAAATAGGTTCATCAATTTGAATGTATTCAGCACCAGCTTGAATCAATGATGATAAAACTTCTTTATAAAGTGGAAGCAATGTTTGAACTTTTTCTTCAAATGATTGGTTGCCACCTTTAGAGAGTTTGACGAATGTGATAGGTCCAACAATCACAGGGTGAGCATTCACATTAATAGATTGAGCATATTTGAATCGTTCTAATAATGTATTTTTCTCAACTTTTGGTTCTACATTGTCCCATTCCGGTACGATGTAATGATAGTTTGTATTAAACCATTTAATTAGTGCACTCGCTACATGTTCCTTATTACCGCGGGCGATATCAAACAATAAATCGTCATCGACTTCACGACCTTGGAAACGTTTAGGAATAATATTGAATAGTAGAGATGTATCAAGAATATGGTCATATAATGAGAAGTCTCCAACTGGAATACTATCTAAATGATAATTCTTTTGAAGTAATAGGTTTTCTTTGTGTAAATCAGTAAGTGTTTGATCTAATTCAGCTTTATTAATTTTTTTAGCCCAGTAACTTTCGATAGCTTTTTTCCATTCTCTTTTTCTACCTAATCTTGGGAATCCTAAGTTTGAAGTTTTAATTGTTGTCATAATATTGCCTCCTTATTAGCAGTAATTGATTTAGAGTATGCTGCGAGTTCTAGTGAGTAATCCACCTTCTGGAATGGTGTAATAATGTATAAACCATTAAAATATTCATGCACTGTATCGATTAATTCTTTTGAAAGTCGTAAACTTAACTCTTTCGTTTTTTCTTTATCATCTTTAACAGCTTTAAATTGGTTCAATACATCTTCTGACATCTTTATGCCTGGCACTTCGTTATGTAAGAAAAGTGCATTATTATAACTAGCGATAGGCATAATGCCAATGAAGAACGGTGTATTTAAATGTTTCGTTTCTTCATAAACTTGTTTAATTTTTTCTTTGCTGTAAACGGGTTGTGTAATGAAATAGCTCATGCCACTTGCGACTTTTTTCTCAAGCCGCTTTACGGCGCCGTCTAGTTTACGTACGTTTGGATCGAACGCACCTGCGATGTTGAAGTTTGTATGTTTCTTCAGCGCATCACCATCTGTATTAATACCTTGGTTAAATCTCAATGCGAGTTCCGTTAAACCTTTTGAATTTACATCGTAGACATTGGTTGCTCCTGGTAAGTGACCTACTTTAGAAGGATCTCCTGTAATTGCTAGAATTTCGTTTACACCAATGAGTGATAATCCTAGAAGGTGAGATTGCAGGCCGATAAGGTTTCGGTCGCGACATGTCACGTGAACGAGTGGTTCGATATCATATTGTTGTTTAATAAGACTTGCGGCTGCAATATTGCTTACTCGAACCGTTGCAAGTGAATTGTCAGCTAATGTGACGGCATCGATACCTGCTTCATCGAGTTTGCCTACATTTTCAAAGAAGGTATCTGTATCTAAGTGCTTAGGAGTATCAAGTTCCACAATGACCGTTGGACCATTCTTAACTTTAGAAGTCAGATTCTGTTTAACCACTTTCGTAGGTTTGTGATTAGATTTCTTCGTGATTGGAACGACCTTCTTGTCTTTTATAGGTGTTAAACCTTGAACAGCAGTCTTAATGTAACGAATGTGCTCAGGTGTCGTGCCGCAACATCCGCCAATTAATCTCACACCTTCATTAATTAATTCTTGTGCTACATCTCCGAAATATTGGGCATTATCACTGTATTTAAATTCACTGTTTTCAATATCTAAGAGACTCGCGTTTGGATAACACGATAAATAGGCATTATCCGGAAGTTCTATATGTGAAAATGAACGCTGCATATGGTGTGGACCATGGTGACAATTGAGACCTACGACATTAGCCCCACATGCAACCAGTTGTTTAAGAGCGTCATTGATTTCAGTACCATCAACAAGATAGTTCGTATTTGAAGCGGTCAACTGTGCGATGATAGGAATCTCATACTTTCGACGTGTGGCGACAACAATACTTTTTAATTCGTCTAAATCGTAGTAGGTTTCAAATAGTAGCGCATCTACGCCCTCGTCAATCAAAGTATCAATTTGTAATTCGGTGTGATATTGAATCGTAGACAAACTGATGTCATCTTGTCTGACACCTCTAAAGCCACCTACAGTTCCTAAGATGAATGTGTCATGATGCGCTGCACGTTTTGCAATTTGAACTGCTGCTTTATGAATTTCTTTGACACGATGTTCTAAGCCGAAAGTTTTTAACTTTTCAAAGTTAGCACCATACGTATTGGTTTGAATGACGTTTGCACCTGCTTCAATATAAGAGCGATGAATACGTTCTACCTTATCAGGGTGGGTTAAGTTATATGCTTCAGGGCAAGTGTCGAGCCCTTCTGAATAAAATATTGTTCCGATAGCTCCATCAGCTACCAAAACGTTGTTCTGCAATTGGTTCAGAAATTGACTCATTGAAAGCCTCCTTTAAAGCGTAGTTAATATCTGCAATGATTTCTTCTGGGTCCTCTAGTCCTACACTTAAGCGAAATAAACCGAAAGTAATGCCTCTCTTATTTCTTATTGCCTCAGGAACAGCTGCGTGAGACATTGTGGCTGGGTGGGAAAGGATTGTTTCAACTCCGCCAAGACTGACAGACACAAGTGGTAAAGTTAGAGACTCTACAAAGGTTTGTGCCTTTGATTCGTCTTTAAGTCTGAAGCCAATGACAGCACCACTGGTTGAAGCCTGTCTTAAATGTGTTGGATTATTTCCTGGGTAATATACTTCAGCAATTTCGTTACTTTGACTTAAGAACTTAACTAAACGTTCGGCATTTTCTACAGATTGTTTAAATCTTACAGGTAATGTTTTAAGATGCTTTGCTAACGTCCAACTATCATGAGCTGAAAGCGCCGTACCAGTACCGTTTTGTAAGAGGTAAAGGGCATCTGCAATATCTTTACGATTAGTGATCGCTGCTCCAGCAATAAGATCACTATGACCACCTAAAAATTTAGTAGCACTATGTACTACAATATCTGCTCCTAGAGCTAAAGGAGATTGACCAAGGGGTGTCATAAAGGTATTATCTACCGCTAAGAGTAAGTTGTTTTGTTTGGCTATTCTGGCTACTGCACGAATATCCGTAATTTTGAAAAGTGGGTTCGATGGCGTTTCCACATATATGAGTTTTGTATTTGATTGAATTGCATTTTTAATTTCTAGAATGTTTGTCGTATTTACCGTCGTAAATTTAATGTTAAAACGATTTAATATTTGTTCAGTAAGACGAAATGTGCCACCATAAACGTCATCAGGAAGAATTACATGATCGTCTGATTTGAGTGTAAGTAAGACAGCAGTTATGGCTGCTATACCTGAGGCATATGCGAAAGCATATTTTCCACCTTCTAAACGTGCTAATTTTTCTTCCAAAAGTGTACGGTTTGGGTTTCCACTTCTTGCGTAGTCGTATTGTGCATTCCCACCAAGTACTGTTTGGTGAAATGTTGAAGAATCATATAAGGGTGGATTTGCTGAGTGATAATCCTGTCCTCTACGTGAATCAAAGATTACTTCTGTCTCTCTAGATAAACTCATGAAATCACTCCTACTTTAGAATTTTCTAATGCTTGAATAATATCTGCTTCAATATCTTGATAATCTTCAATGCCAACTGATAGTCGAATCAGGTGTTCGTCTATTCCTCGTTTATCTTTTTCAGCATCAGGCATATCTACATGTGTTTGTGTATATGGGAAGGTGATAAATGTTTCTGTACCTCCTAAACTTTCTGCGAATATGCAAATGTCTAAATTTTCCAAAAACTTAGCGACGCTAAAAGCCTTATTGAGTCTTAAACTAAGCATTCCTGTACGGCCACTATAGAGGACTTCGTCTATGGATTCTGAATGACGACAACGTTCAGCCAGTCGTTGTGCATTCTCTTGAGAGCGATCGATACGAAGATGTAATGTCTTAAGTCCTCTTTGAAGTAGATAACTGTCTAAAGGTGATAACGTTGCGCCAATCATATTATGGAATTGTCCAAGTTGTTCAGCCAAGCGTTCATCTTTCACAGTTACGACGCCGGCTAATACATCGTTATGTCCACCAATATATTTCGTTGCTGAATGTAAAACGATATCTGCACCTTCTTCAAGAGGTGTTGATAGATAGGGCGTTAAGAACGTATTATCAATGATTGTTAATAAATTGTGTTTTTTACTTAGAACATAATACGGCTCGACATCAATTTCTATCATTTGTGGATTGGAAATCGGTTCAATAAATAAAGCTTTTGTTTGTGGAGTTATATTTTTTTCAACATCTTCATAATCTAAGAAATCAACGTATTTAAATTTCACGCCATATTGTTGTTCGTAGAAATCGAATAAACGGAAAGTGCCTCCGTATAAATCAAATGCTACGAGCACTTCATCCCCAGGTTTGAAGATGTTACAAACGAGTTGGATTGCTGCCATTCCACTAGAAGTGGCAAAAGATGCAATGCCTTTTTCCAGTTTGGCAAATGATTCTTCGAACGCTGTGCGAGTTGGGTTCTTAGTGCGTGTATAATCATATCCTGTTGATTGACCTAGATGAGGATGTTGATATGCAGTAGATAAATAAATTGGATTGGCAATAGCGCCGGTATGATCCTTTGTTAGAGCAATTTGAGCTAATTCAGTATCCTTCATTTCTAGACCCTCCTAATTAAATAAATAAAAAAAGCTTCCGTCCTTTAAACCCGATTCATTCGGATGTAAAGGACGAAAGCTTAAGTTTCGCGGTACCACCTTTGTTTGTCACTTTATTGCTAAAGTGACCTCTACCAGTACGCCATTATATTTGAACAACGTCTATTTATGGAAGTGTTAACTTTAATCACAAGCATTATCGTTATGTTAAATCATTGAGCCAAATAAAAAACTCATTTAGTCTTAGGAAGAATAAATGAGTATTAACGATATGTTGTGACGATGGTAATGAATTCCAGTACGCCATTCAACTACAATGTTAATACTGTATCGCTATAACGGGCGAACCCGTTGATACCTCATATTGGCATCAACACTCCAAGGCCATTTTCAAACTTTCTTTCAATACCTTCTCTCAGCTAACGAAGACTCTCTGTAAAAGCAGTGTAAGTTCTACTTTCCTTTTTATAGTGTGTAAAATGTTTCGTTTTGTAATTGTTAATACTTAGATTACAGAGTAGGAAATGATTTGTCAACAACTTTTCTGAAAATTTAGATTAAACAGTTTACTTAGAAGTGCGACGAATACTTTTAACATAGAGTTTCGCGTTATTGAAAAAATTTCATTTGAGTTAGTATAATCATTTACTAAAGCTTGTACTACAAGAGTGAAATTTTTAAAATAATAAGTGTTAAGAAATGATGTGTTGCAAAAAATTGTTAATCATTTATAGAAAGATGTGAAAATATGACACAGAATGATGATCAGCGCTTGCAACTCGAGAGAGATGAGCAAGTTCAACATGTAGCTATAGGTTTAATCAAGCCTAATCCTTACCAACCGCGTAAGACCTTTGATGAGGATAAATTGCAAGATTTAGCTAAATCCATTCAACAACATGGAATCCTTCAACCTATTGTAATAAGAGAAACCATACAAGGATATTATATTGTAGTGGGCGAGCGACGCTTTAGAGCTTCACAAATCGTTGGGTTAGAAAGTATTCCTGCGATAGTTAAAAAGTTATCTGATGAAGATATGATGGAGCTCGCAATTATTGAAAATTTACAACGTGAAGATTTAAATGCGATTGAGGAGGCTGAAAGTTATAAAAAATTAATGTCGGATTTAAAGATTACGCAGCAAGAAGTTGCTCGTAGATTAGGTAAATCACGTCCTTATATTGCGAATATGCTTAGATTACTCCATCTTCCATCCGCCATTATGAAGATGGTTAGAGAGGGAGAGCTCTCTGGTGCACATGGCCGCACCTTATTATCCTTAAAGGACGAAGCTTTAATGAAAAAGGTAGGTAAAGAAGCCGTCCGGGAGTCTTGGAGCGTACGACAACTTGAGCAATATGTAAATACACATTTAAAAGAAGGCGAGTCGAATGCAAAATCAAAGCAAGCGAACAATAAAAAACCGAAATTTATTCAACAACAGGAAAGGTTACTTAAAGAGCAGTATGGTTCCAAAGTTGAAATTTCCACGTCTAAAAATATTGGAAAAATCACGTTTGAATTTAAATCAGAAGACGAGTTTAAAAGAATTATTCAGCAATTGAATAGAAAGTAGTGAAGTTATAAAGTTATTTTTAAAACTGTAGACTGATTAAAACTGTATTTTTTTAAGTTATAATATGGGAATTATGGAAAATTTGAAAAGGAGGTAATACATTTATGAACCAAGTAAAGCATATTTTATCTTCTTTATTTGAACCTTTAACTAAAGTAGAGACTTATGAAAATCTTGTCATAAAAATTATTATGATTTTGATTTATATCATTGTCGCACTCATCGTTATAGCGATTTTAAATAAAGTCATTGAACAAGCTTTTAAAATACAAAATAAAAGTAAAAAAGGAAACAAGAAACGTTCTAAGACACTCGTGTCACTAGTACAAAACGTAGTAAAATATATCGTATGGTTTATTGTGATTACTACCATTTTAAGTAAATTTGGTATAAGTGTTGAAGGAATTATCGCCAGTGCTGGTGTGGTCGGAGTTGCAGTAGGTTTCGGTGCTCAAACGATTGTCAAAGACATCATTACAGGTTTCTTTATTATATTTGAGAATCAATTTGATGTTGGAGATTATGTTAAAATCAATAGCGGTGGAACAACTGTAGCAGAAGGTACAGTTAAGTCTATTGGTTTGAGATCTACGCGTATCAACACTATTTCTGGTGAATTGACGATTTTGCCAAATGGTAGCATGGGAGAGATAACTAATTTCTCAATTACTAACGGCACATCTATTGTGGAACTTCCAGTCTCAGTTGATGAGAATTTAGACCAAGTTGAGAAGAAATTAAATAAATTATTTACTTCATTACGTAGTAAGTACTATTTATTTGTTAGTGATCCAGTGGTTGAAGGTATTGATGCATTAGAGAATAATAAAGCAACGATTCGTATTTCTGCCGAGACAATTCCTGGCGAAGGTGCCTCAGGTGCACGTATTATTAGAAAAGAAGCACAAAAAATGTTTATTCAAGAAGGCATACGCATGCCACAACCTCTATTCACTCAGTATAGTGAAGAGCAAAGTAAAAGCTAATTATCATTGGAGGTCATTTTATGACGTCAAATTACGGAATAAATGATATAGTAGAAATGAAAAAACAACATGCATGTGGAACAAATCGCTTTAAAATTATAAGAATGGGTGCTGATATAAGAATTAAATGTGAAAATTGTCAGCGTAGCATTATGATTCCACGTCAGACGTTTAATAAAAAATTGAAAAAAGTTCTTGAATCTCATCAAGACAAAGAAAGTTAGGAGAATGATTAATGGCTTTAACAGCAGGTATCGTAGGCTTACCTAACGTAGGTAAATCTACCCTATTTAATGCAATTACTAAAGCTGGTGCATTAGCAGCAAACTATCCATTTGCTACGATTGATCCGAACGTGGGAATCGTAGAAGTACCAGATTCACGTTTATTTAAATTAGAAGAAATGGTACAACCTAAAAAAACAATTCCTACTACATTTGAATTTACAGATATTGCAGGTATCGTGAAAGGTGCCTCTAAAGGCGAAGGGTTAGGAAATAAATTCTTATCCCATATCCGTGAAGTAGATGCGATATGCCAGGTTGTTCGTGCATTTGACGATGAAAATGTAACGCATGTATCTGGTCGAGTGAATCCTCTAGATGACATTGAAGTAATCAATATGGAATTGGTATTAGCAGATTTAGAATCTGTTGATAAACGCTTACCTAAAATTGAAAAAATGGCTCGTCAAAAGGATAAAACAGCTGAGATGGAGTTGCGCATCTTGACTAGAATTAAAGAAGCGTTAGAAGATGGTAAACCGGTTAGAAGTATTGATTTCAATGAAGATGACCAAAAATGGGTAAATCAAGCACAATTATTAACTTCTAAGAAAATGTTATATATCGCTAATGTTGGTGAAGATGAAATTGGCGATGAAGATAACGATAAAGTTAAAGCAATTCGCGAATATGCTGAAAAAGAAGATTCTGAAGTCATTGTGATTAGTGCCAAAATTGAAGAAGAAATCGCAACATTAGATGATGAAGATAAAGAAATGTTCTTAGAAGATCTAGGTATTGAAGAACCTGGTTTAGATCGTTTAATTCGAACTACTTATGACTTATTAGGCTTATCTACTTACTTTACAGCTGGTGTCCAAGAAGTTCGTGCATGGACATTTAGACAAGGTATGACAGCACCACAATGTGCAGGTATTATTCATACTGACTTTGAGCGTGGATTTATACGTGCCGAAGTTACTAGTTATGAAGATTATGTTGAACACGGTGGCGAAAATGGCGCTAAAGAAGCGGGTAAACAACGCTTAGAAGGTAAAGAGTACATTATGAAGGATGGAGACATCGTACACTTCCGCTTTAATGTATAATTGAATAAATATTATGGAGCTATCTCATTAGGAGATGGCTCTTTTTTATAAAAAAGAAGCAATGTAGTTTAGTATGCTCAAAGTGGCTAAGTGACTCAACTACATTGCTTTTATATTTGAATTTCCAAATTCTTAAAAAAATGGAATTACTTCACTTGCTTCGATTATATCTTGAGTGCTAAAGAATTGCTTTCCTTCGCCAGTGTATGCAGGTTCAAGGACCATATTTGCCTTAGCACAATAAAGCCATTCAGGGTGAATACCACAATTTAAGATATCTTGAAATTCTTGGAAATCTTTATTCCAATCTAAATTTAATTTCATGCTAAACACCTCACCTATATTATAGAACGAATGTTCGTAAAAGTGAAGTGTTTTTGTTCGATTGTGTTCGTATTAATTTTAAGATGTGAACCAAGAAGCATCAACATTGCTATCAAGGTAATTGGCATCTACATTTTGGTCTAACTCAGGTGAATAATAACTATCAGTATATTGCCATAAAACTTTTTCACGTGTAGGTTCTTCAGCTTGATAAGATGCTAACCAGTAGCCATCATACGAACTCACTGCATTTGCAACGTGATTTACCATAAAGTTTTCATAAGAATAGAAGAGTATTTTTTTGTTTCCTGCAAGTTGTCTCATTTGATTTGCCCAAGCTTGAGTAGCTGTATTCTCATCGCCGCTCGTTACTGAAGATTGTTCATAGTCATTAATATAGAATGAAGCTTTTGGAGCACGATTGTATAAAGTTCTTGCTTCATAACGCGCGTCATCAGCATTCTCATACATACTATAAGAATAAACACCGAATTTCATATTATTTTTGTCTAATAAAGCTGAATTGTGCTCTAAACATTGATCTACATATTCTGAACCATACTGGCCGCGTATAATGATGAAGTCATAATTTTTCTTGAGTTTTTTAACTTGAGCGTCAGTTAAATTACCTTGCCATTCTGAAATATCTAATACTCTCTCTCCAGTGTTAGTTACAGCTGATCTAGATTTAGTTGAGAACGTTGAACGATTTTGTGTTGCGTTACTTTTTTGATTAGGATGTTTCTTTAAATATTGTTGGTAGCCATAACCCATTGTTCCTTTTTCACTTGTTGACTGACTTTTAGAAGATTCCTCTGCATTTGCGTTAACCATGCCCAAACTTGTCGCTAACATTGAAAATGAAATTATCGAGTATGTAACCTTCTTTAACATAAATGTGCTCCTTTTTTATTGAGAATTTAGAAATTACGTACAATTATATGTAAAATGTAATTTTTATGCTATAACAATTAAACTCAATTCGCAACAACGCATTTAGTACGATTTGTAATGTTTAAATATTAAGTTATACGGAACATAAAAAGTTCTTAATTTTATAAAAATTTATTATTCGAAATGAGCAGGGATGTAAAGGGGATGTACTGAAATATTCATTCTTAATATCTTCATCTGTATTTATTCGATACTTATTACTTCTTGCTTTATCTATGAGACCTGTAACCCCATCGCTATTGTATCTATTAATCCAATTATAAAGCGCACGAATAGGGACTTTAGTTGACTCACTAATTTCTTTCACTGATTCTAATCTTTTAAAATAAGGTTCAATTTTATAATATCTATGCATAGCTTTTTTACATACCTCTTCACTAAAATTAGATAAATTCTTACTCATTTCAGTATCTTTATAAATTAATTTTTATACTTAAAAGTTAATAATGCGATAAATGAGTAAAATGACAAATAAATTTCTTACATACATCGATTTATCATATTAATGTTTCTAATACTTGTTGACATAAAAGTGAACACAAAATGAACTATTTCTAGAAAATGTGTAAAAAATTTCTTTTTGTGTTATTATTTATTTTAAAAGGAGGAAATTTTATAAAAAATAATCTTTATTTTAATACAGGTGAATTATCTATAGTAATTAAAGAATTAAAATGTAAAATGATAAAAGAAATAAAAAATGAATTTTATTACGGACGATCAAGAAAAGGATCAAGAAAAAAGTTTAATGTACAATTATCTCATTTACGAGAACAGATAGCCGATTTAATTGGTGCTTATAGTGAGGAAATAACCATTACTAATAATACTACGTTTGGCCTTAATATAGTTCTTAATGGTATGAAATTTAATACTGGAGATGAAATAATAACAACTTCTATGGAACATCTTGCAAGTATATCTCCTTTAATAAATTTGAAAAACAAAAAAAGCGTAGTAATCAAAGAGTATAAAGTAAAGCAAAGATTTAATATCAAGGAACTAGAAGACCTAATTACCTGTAAAACTAAAATGATAGTTATATCTCACATATTTTGGAAGACAGGAGAAGTAGTACCTATTAAAGAAGTTATAGATATTGCACATAGTAGAGGGATGAAAGTACTAGTAGATGGTGCTCAAGCTGCAGGATCATATCCTGTAAATCTACATAATATTAATGCAGATTTTTATTGTTTTCCTGCTCATAAATGGCTTTATGGGCCTGAAGGATTAGGTTTTTTATTTGTTCGGAAAAATATCCAAAAAGATTTAGATATTATATTTTCTGGAATTTCAACCTTTGAATACTTTAATGATTATAACGATTATAGCATTCAAGACAATGGACAAAGATGGGAATTAGGAACTATGTTTAGACCTAGTGTTTATGGTATGAACGATGTTTTAAAATATTTAACTGGTTCGAGAAAAATTGAAAGCGTTTACATAAAAACGCAAAGTTTAAATAATTATATGAAATGTTTAGTTTCCGATATTGCTAATATAAGTATTGTTACAGACAACAATTATAATATTTGTACTTTAACTTTCCCAGAAAACATTAACTGTAAGGCATTGAAAGAGCATTTAGAGTTTTTTTCTATTTTCACTAAAGATATCGTAGATATTAATGCCATAAGGGTATCTTTAAGTTTTATAAATAATGAAGAGGACATTCAATTTTTACTAAAAAAAATTAAAGAATATATGGAGGAATGAATAATGGAAAGAGAAAAAGTTGCTATTTTATTTACTGGTGGAAGAGATTCTTCTTTAGTTGCTTGTTTGGAATCCCTACAAGATAAAGAAGTACATTTAATAACTTGTAATAGTGGTATTGGCATAAAAAGTGAACTTTCAGAAATGAGGGTTAAAGAATTGATTGAAAGATTTCCAAATAATATTGTAGGGAGAACAATTTTACCTACATATGGACTGTTTAGAAGTATTGCAATAAAAAATTTAGAAGCCGATTTCAAAAGATGGGGTATAAATCTAGTGCTTTTAGGCGATAAATTAGCTATACATGCAGCTGCGACAGTATATTGTTTAGAACACGGTATTAAAAAAATAGTTGATGGTTGTGTAGGTTATCAAGAAGATTTAGCTGAGCAAAAGAATGTTGCAATAGAATTATTTAGAGAATTTGAAGCTAAATATGGTATTGATTACGAGTGTCCTATTTATAACTTTGGAAATCAAGACGATGTTAAATATGCTCTTATGACATTTGGATTATCTTCTAAATCTTTAGAAGGTGTTTCTATATTTGGTGATGCTTTCAGTGAACCAACGGAAGAAGTAGTAGGAGAGTACATTAAAGATAAATTAGATATATGTGAAGAACACGTGCATTTTATGACAAAAACAAAAGATTTAATGCAAAATTACCAATATTAAGGAGCCTTTTTTATGATTAAAAAAGTTGCTGCTGTCATTATAAAAAATGATTGTATTTTATCCGTTAGTAAAAAGAAAGCACCCAATTTTTATATGTTACCTGGCGGTAAATATGAAGGGACAGAAAATGACATTGAAGCGTTATCAAGGGAATTGAGAGAAGAGCTAAATGTAACTATTTCAAAAATGGAATTTTTTGGTGATTATGAAGATATTTCTATGTTAGAAAATGAAAAGTTATTTTTAAGAACATATATCACTGAAATAAACGGCGAACCATATCCAGATAATGAGATTCATAATGTGAAATGGATACCTATTCATGCAAACTGTAACACTGAAATAGGTAGTGGCATTGCTAAATTTGTAATTCCAAAATTAAGAGGCGAGTTTTAATGTCTAAAAAACCTTCTGTTATCGGTGGAATAGCTGCTTTGTTCGTTGGAATTTCATTTGGTTTTAATTCTAATATAGTCAAAATGGCTAATGTAAATGGTGTAGAAACTATCAATATAATACTATATCAATTAGTAATAGGTTTAGTATATTTTATAATCCGATATTTAGTTTCTAATCCAACTTATAAAAGTTTTACACCTAATATTTTAAAAAATCCATTTAACTATATTGCTGGTATTACTACAGCGCTAACAGGTATTTGCTATTATTCATCGATCAAATTAACTAATCCAAGCATAGCATCACTAGGTTTATTCCAATTTCCATGGATATTATTTTTGTTAGGTGTGATCTTTAACAAAGAAAGATTTAATTATAAACACATTCTTTCTATTATAATGCTTTGGATTGGCTCCTTTATTTTAATTGGTGCTAATATTACACAAATAAGTTTCCTAGGGTGCTTATGGGGCTTGTTTGCTGGAGTATCATTTGCAACAAATATGTTTACATTACCTAAAACAACCAATCATGGATTTATAAAGGTATATATATTTGCAATAGCAGTAATTACAGCTTTATTTTGTAGTATTTTTTATATTCAGGAGCTCTCTCTTTTAAAAACCAACGTCATTTTTTATGGTACTACAATAGCTATATTAGGTCAGATTATAACATTTGAATTACTTATATTTTCAACAAAAAGAGTCAGTTCAATTAGTATGGCAACTTTAACTACTATAGAGTTACCTGTAGCTATGATAATTTCATGGATTCTCTGGGGACCACTTCCCAATTTCATGAAAATTTTAGGCCTTATCATTACTCTAGTATCAATCATTTGGTTAGTATATGAAGAATATTCAATTAATAAAAAGAATGGATGATATTGCAAAAGACCAATCTAATTCCAATTTTTGATAGAAACTTCAAAAATATCTTAATGTGTAAAAGAATTAATCCACCTTTTAAAAATATGTATAATTTGATAGGCGGAAAGGTTGAAGAAAGTGAAAGTCTTAAGTCTAGTGTATATAGGGAAATGTTAGAAGAGATATCCCTAACATGCGATGATGTGATATTGCATCCAATAATGGATATAACATATTATCAAGACAAACAGCAGATATATGTTTATTCTGGTATACTAAATAAAAACTATATACCACCTGCAAATTATGAACAATCACTTTATTGGATAGACCTTCAAAGCAACTTTAATGATCTTGATATTTTTGCAGGCAATGGTAATTTATACCATATTTTAAAACAATCTTCATACATTTTAAAAGGCGTGTGAGTAATGGCTAGAAAAGTGAAATTGGTTATTTTTGATTTAGATAATACGCTATTTTCTTTTAATAATTTATGGATAAAAGCTAATAAAGATACTTTTGAAGAATATACGTTATTTAAAGACATAGAGTATAGTGACTTTATGAAATTATATAAGAAATATGATTTATATTTTTGGAAACAGCATGATGAAGGGATTATGACCTTAGATGAATTGCGAGAGTTAAGATTAATTAAAACTTTAAAACATTTTGATATAGATATTTCTCATGCAGAAGCTAATAAGTATTTCCAATCCTTTTTTACTAAATTGCTGTCTAGTATAACTGTTAATAGAAAAATAAATGATTTGCTTTTGTCCTTGAAAGAAAATGTAAACATCGCCATCCTTACCAATGGTAAGCTTAAAGAACAGAACACTAAAATTGATAACCTCGATATTAGATCAATATTCGAAAAGAATATTTTTATATCTCAGAATATAGGTTATGAAAAGCCGGACCCTAAAGCATTTTTAAATGTCACGTCTAATCTAAACGTCAATCCTGAAGAGTGCTTGTTTATAGGAGATTCTTTTAAAAATGACATCTTGGGAGCATTAGATGTTAATATGGCTGCCATTTGGTTAACTAATTCTGATAAAGATACAGAATTATATAAAAAGAATGGTCTTTGTGGTTGCGAAGATAATATAGAAGTTCTACTAAAAAAGCTCCTTAATGATGAATATAAAGATTTTACAATTAATAACTAGTATCATATAAAAAAGGAGTATACTGAAAATAACCATTTTCTATACACTCTCTTTCTATATCGAAATAAGTAAGAATTATATATATTTGTGTGTTCAAAAACTCAACAAAGAATCTATGTTCACAAAAAAACTTGTGAGTGGTTCAAAAAGTAAAAGACCTAGTTTAGATAAAGCAATTGAAATTGCGAGATCAAGAGATACTATTATCTTTTGGAGATTAGATAGACTAGGATGTAATATGGAGGATTTAATCACATTAGTTAAAGAACTTAACGAGAGAATCATTATAAAATGAATTGTAAAAAGTAATACTCTGTGCTATAATTCTGGATTGTGAGTAATGAAAATTATTCCTTGCTTATCACATAAATGTTGATAAGCCGCATAGACCATAAGGAGGTGCAAATAAACTATGAGAACATATGAAATTATGTATATCGTACGTCCTAACATTGAAGAAGATGCTAAAAAAGCTGTAGTTGAGCGTTTTAACGGTATCTTAGCTTCAGAAGGATCAGAAGTTTTAGAAGAAAAAGACTGGGGTAAACGTCGCCTAGCTTATGAAATCAATGATTTCAAAGAAGGTTTCTATAACATCGTACGTATTAAAACAGATAACAATAAAGCTACAGACGAATTCCAACGTCTAGCTAAAATCAATGACGATATCATCCGTTACATCGTTATTCGCGAAGACCAAGATAAGTAATAATTAGACGGGGGCGTTTAAATGTTAAATAGAGTTGTATTAGTAGGTCGTTTAACGAAAGATCCAGAATACAGAACCACTCCCTCAGGCGTAAGTGTAGCGACATTTACTCTAGCAGTTAATCGTACTTTCACGAATGCTCAAGGGGAACGCGAAGCTGATTTCATTAACTGTGTTGTCTTTAGAAGACAAGCTGAAAATGTTAATAACTACTTATCTAAAGGTAGTTTAGCTGGCGTTGATGGTCGCATACAGTCGCGTAGTTATGAAAATCAAGAAGGTCGTCGTATTTTTGTTACTGAAGTTGTGTGTGATAGTGTTCAATTCCTTGAACCTAAGAATTCACAACAAGGTGGCCAACGTTCACAAAACAACGATTTCCAAGACTATGGTCAAGGATTCGGTGGTCAACAATCAGGACAAAATACGTCTTACAATAACAATAATTCATCAAACGCTAATCAATCAGACAACCCATTTGCAAATGCTAATGGCCCAATCGATATTAGTGATGATGATTTACCATTCTAAAATGAACGTATAAAAACGAAAAATAAGTCAAAGGAGGCAGTTAACCATGGCAGGTGGACCAAGAAGAGGCGGACGTCGTCGTAAAAAAGTTTGCTATTTCACAGCAAATGGTATTACACACATCGACTATAAAGACACTGAATTATTAAAACGTTTTATCTCTGAACGCGGTAAAATCTTACCACGTCGTGTAACAGGCACTTCAGCTAAATATCAACGTATGTTGACTACAGCTATTAAACGTGCTCGTCATATGGCTTTATTACCATATGTAAAAGAAGAACAATAATATATAGTTTATTGTTAAACCCCGTAGGCATAGGCTTACGGGGTTATTTTTGTGCTTTAAATTTTAGAAAAAGGGCAGTTAAAGGGCATAATTTAAGAGTTTTTGAAATTTTGAGCATAAAAAAAGGCAACCGTCACAACAGTTAACCTCAAGTACACTCCGCGCAGATGCGCCCCACTATTTAGTAATAAGTATATCTTTTCATTAAATATATAACTAGATTAGTAATTTATATTAGTATAGGCAATTTTTTAATTTTTTATATCAATTTACTTTGTTTATGATAAGTTAAGTATTGACGGTATTAAATAAACAAAGGAGTCTTACGATGGAATATAATTTAAAGGAAGTTCTTAAAAATTTATTTATCAATTTAGTGGTCACGTTTGTTGTGGCTTTTGTCTTTGATTATTTTAATATAAATAATGATAGACATGGATGGTTTTTTAATATAATAAGTAAAATTGATTTTATACATATTTTTGATAACAAAACTGCTAACGCTATAGTTATTTTAGGTTTGGTTATAACGATTATTGAACTTATTTATGATGTATTCTTCGATGATGACGATGATGAATAGAGAAATAAAATAATGATTTGATTATGGAGAGCAGGAGTAAGAATTTAAATTTTCCTCCTAAGTAAATACCTGCCTGCACCAAATGAAGTAAAATATTATAGTATAATATAATTATTAATTTTTATGGGTGAGTGTATTGAAAAGAATTCTTGCTACTATTTTAATATTATGTCTGTTTGGTGTTTCTTGCGATAAGAGTAAAGCTCAAAAAGATGAGGTTAAAAGTGAAAATAAATTAGTACATAAGATGTTAAATAATAATATTGTGCAATTTAAGAATAATAAATTGGTTCTCGATAAACAGATAATTAAAATCAAAAGGATTTTCATACTAAGGGATCCTCGTAATAATGTTACTGATTTAGCTATTCAATACAAAGTGAAGAGTAAATCTGATAAATACAGTGTAACTGTAAAAAACTCTTGGGAGAAAGGTTTTAGAGTTTTACAAAACGATAAACCCTTAGGGATGAGAAAGAATACAAAGCATTTGTATCACTATAGAAAATGGCTTACTAAGAATGATGAAAAAATAGAAAAAGGTGAGACGCGTAAAGGAATGGTAATTTATCACCTTAATAATGCCCAAAAGGTTGTTCTGCAAGCGAAACGAGGTTATGAAGGTAAGATATTAGCTGAACAAGATTACCCTATTTCAGAACTTAAAACAGTTGATTTAAATCAACTTTCCAATCGATAAACTTACACTACTGAAAGATATCGCTATGAAGGTTATTAAAGGCAATTGTTTGTGTTTTAATAAGTTTTGTAGAGGTGATTGAAATGAACAATATTGAAATGACTAAAAATCAAAAATTACTTGCGGCTTTAAGTTATTTTAGTATCTTATTCGCGCCGTTGCTATTTCCATTTTGCGTATGGATATTCGCTGATAAACCAATGTCAAAATATGGTAAAAACTCATTAATTAATCATATTTCATGGACTATATTTGTTTGGATAATGAAAAGTGCTTTTAATAATGCTAAATACGCACATAATGGTGCTCATGCGCATCCTGATGCAGTTTTCATTATTAGTTTAATTGTTGGAATTATCTTTGGTATTTTAGCTTTAATCTGTTTGATTATAAGCATTGTTACTGGGGTTAAAATATTAAATCAAGGAAAGAAATGATAAAAAAGCTAAGGTAATACGTTTATTATACTGAAACGTACTATCTTAGCTTTTCTTTTTGTATCGCGTGCTACATTCTAATATCCACATCATCTAAATGCTTTTGATACTCTTTAACTTTACTTTCAAGAAACATTTGATATGGAGTGTTGAAGAAATCAGCTAAATGCAATGCATCTTTAAATTTAGGTTCGTGGTAGTGATTTTCCCACTCCCAAATTTGATGAGCTTCGTAGTGCGTTCCGTATTTCTCATTTAACTGTTGGGCTAATTCCTCAATTTCTAAATGGCGTTTAGTTCTTAAATTATATAGAATATGTAAATTCATATGAAACAACTCCAATTCTTGCTGATATCATCTTGGTGTATTTTTATTCTATAATTATAAAAATGAGCTTTCAATGTGATATTAAATCTAAATGTGTCGTTATATTTAATTTTTGTGGTAATAAATTAATAAAATAAAAAATTAGGGGGTGCTAGAATGAAAATTTTTGATGCACATTTTCATATTATTAATTTTGATTATCCTGTAAAAGAAAATAAAGGTTATATGCCTCCAGAATTTAAAGAAGAAGATTATGAAATATGGCAAAAAGATCTAGGGATCGATGATGGTGTAATTGTCTCTGGCTCATTCCAAGGATTCAATCAAGATTATTTAATACATGCACTTAAAAGTTTAAAAGGACACTTTGTAGGTACAACTCAACTACCTGTAGAAACGTCTGATGAAAAAATCATAAAATTAAACGAATTAGGAGTACGAGGAGTAAGGTTTAATGTAAAAAGAGGAGGTTCGGAAGATTTAAGACATCTTAAATCATTTGCACAGCGTGTCTATGATTTAGTGGGATGGCATACTGAGCTTTATATTGAATCAAAAAAATTGGGTGAAATTAAAGATATTATTTTAGAATTGCCTCAAGTTTCAATAGACCATCTGGGGCTTACTAAAGAAGGCTTTGAAGATTTAAAAGATTTAGTTCGTAATGGGGTTTATGTAAAAGCGACAGGTTTCGGTCGAATAGAGGTTGATCCTTTACAAACTCTTAAAGCACTGATGGAAATTAATTCTAACGCGATTATGTTTGGCACAGACTTACCATCTACTCGAGCAAAACGTCCATTTGAGAAGTCAGACATTGAACTGATTGAGAAAAACTTCTCTAAAGAAGAACAAGAAAAGATCTTTTACAAAAATGCGATGCATTTTTATAGGATTACAAAGTAGTAATCATTGATTTTTTTCTTTTTTATATTCAATTTTTCTAATGATTAGAGAAGCAATAGTACAAACTATAATTAAGATAATTAACGTAGTCATAATATAGATTTGTTTACTTTTAATGTTAAATCCTATTTCAAAATTACCTTCCAGATGGCCATAAATGAAAAAATTAAATGTAATGATTAATAAAATTGTAATGACTGATAAGAAACCTATAATTTGGAAAAATTTATTTAAAAATTTGAGTATGTTCAATTTACTATTCAAATGACGTAAACCTCCTAAAATAAGAGTTTTATGAGCGCTAAGCAAATATTACTCAAATATTTTAACATACAAATTATTGTTGTCATGAAGGCAATTTTACAATGTTACTATTAAAATATACTTAGTATTTTTACGATGCATAAATACTTTAAAAGTAAGTGTTTTTTTCTATTGAAAGTAGATAATAAATGTTTCTTTTTTAAATTAAAATAAATTTTTTTCGTAAATTTGTTTAATAAATCTGTCGAAGGGTATCAATTACTATTGGATAAATAATTATTAAGTAAAGGAGACAATCATTATGTTTGGATTAATAGGTATGATCATTGTCGGTGGTATCATTGGTTGGATTGCCGGCTTAATTATGGGTAAAGATATCCCAGGCGGAATCTTAGGTAATATTATCGCAGGTATCGTAGGTTCATGGGTAGGTACTGCAATTCTTGGACATTGGGGTCCACAATTAGGTAAAATTCACATCTTCCCAGCGTTACTTGGTTCAATTATTTTAATCTTTTTAATTTCATTAGTTTTACGTTTATTCAAAAAGAAATAAACAATAAAGATAAGTTACATGAGATGACCTCATTAAGGGGTCATCTTTTTTATTGCTTAAATTTATATATCTTGCATACCTAACATCATTAACAATTGTTCGAATGATAGGACGTGTCCCAGGGTAAAATATACTATAAGATTAAATAAGGAGGTTGCTCAAATGTCTGAACAAATCACTTTAGTATTAGGTGGCGGTGGCCAATATGGTATTGCCTGGGAAATTGGTTTACTAAAAGGATTAGCTGATCATGGAATTGAGCTAAGACTTTCTGAACAAATTATTGGAACTTCAGCGGGTTCACAAGTTGGTGCCGTAATCGCATCAAATAAAACTTGGGAAGAGATTTGGAATGAACAAATTGATGAAGAAATTAATGAAGTTAATCCTAACCCTAATATGGGAGAAGTATTCGATGAATATGAACGTATAACTAAAGAAGCTACTAATGGAGATGACTGGGTTGAGAAATTGTGTGAATTTGCGAAAACATACCAAGTAGCTGTAACAGAAGATGAACATATTAAAAGAATAAAAGAACGTATAGGTGATATCCAATGGGGAGATAACTTAATAATTACTGGTACTGATATTGAAACTGTACGTAGAAAGACTTGGAAGCAAGAAGATAATATAAATATCCATCAAGCTTTAAGTGCAAGTTCTTCACTTCCAGGAGTATGGCCTCCTACTACGATTGACGGTAAACAATATTCAGATGGCGGATCCTATTCAATGGAAAATGCAGATTTAGCTACTGAGACTGAGAAAGTAATTATTCTTTCACCTAATGTCCAAGTAGATACGCCTATAAGTTTAAAGCAGCAAGTTGATCAATTAATACAAGAAGGCAAACAAGTATTGTCATTAATACCGAATGCTAGTGTAGTAGCTAAGTTTAATGAAATGGGTAATAATCCAGTTGACCCAAGTATTAGAAAAGTAATTGCAGCAGCATCCAGAGAACAAGGACTTGCAGATTCAAATAAAGTGAAAGAGTTTCTAAAAAATTTATAATAATGATTTATTAGATTTTAGACAAAAAAAGAGGATGGCGCTGGGTTACGCCATCCAGGAGTATTATGTTCATGAATATAAAAGACTTTGTAGTTACTACTAACTACACTCTAATAGTATCATGATTCACATTTATCTGACAATAATAATTTTTTAAATTCTTTTAAAACTATAAATCAAATTCGCAAAATAGCAATTTGAGATAAGATATTGAAAATGGAGTTTTTTCTAAAATTTCACAATTATAGAACTTCAGGGATGTCTTAGGGAGGTCTTACATTATGATTTTTTGTATGTAATAATTGTTAATGTATAAAACGACATCAAGGAGGGGACGCGTATGGAAGGACTATTTTCATTCATTATTATTACGTTACTGATTATCATTGTGCCAGGTCCTGATTTTTTAATTGTGATGAAAAATACAATTAATTCTAGTAAAATGAATGGGATAGTAGCAGCATTAGGAATTACTACAGGACATATTCTTTATTCTTCTTTAGCAATTTTCGGCATTATATACATATTGACTAGTTTATATTACGTCTTTTTAATTATTAAAATATTAGGTGCTTGTTATCTTATTTATTTAGGAATTCAAAGTATTAGAAGCGCCCATAGTACAATGAATTTTAGTAAGGAAGCGTTGGCAGATGTAAGAAATGTAAGCTATTTAACATCTTATCGACAAGGTTTTCTTAGTACAAGTTTAAATCCTAAAGCATTATTATTTTACGTGAGTATTTTACCTCAATTTCTCTCAAATGGAGGTATTCAAGTAAAATCAGAAGTAGCTGTTTTATCTTTATCAGTAGTACTTGTTACATGTTTATGGTTTTTATTCTGTGTGTTTATTTTCCAATATATTAAACTATTATTTAGTAAACCTAAGTTCAAAGTGGTTTTTGACTATGTAGTTGGAATCGTATTAATTGGTTTATCAATTAATTTACTACTAAGTAAAAGTAGTTAATCATATAATTTTAAGGAGTATTATAAAATGAATATCTATCTTGTAAGACATGGTGAATCTCAGTCCAATTATGATAATAAACATGGTAAACCATATTTTTGTGGCCAATTAGACGTTCCTTTAACTGAAAAAGGTATGCAAAGTGCGCAAGATTTAGTCACTTATTTTACTAATAAGAAGATTGAACATGTTTATGTCTCTGATTTGTTGAGAACACAACAAACATATGAGGGTATCTTTCCGTATAATATACCTACAACGTTCACTAAATCGTTGAGAGAACGTTCATTAGGTGTATTTGAAGGGAAAAATAAATAAGAGGTTAGTGAAGATGTAGAATACGAAAGATACTTCAATGACCCAGAGTTTAAAGACTTTCGACATAGCTTTAGTCAAAAAGCACCTGAGGGTGAAAGCTATCAAGATGTTTATGAACGTATTGAGCACTTCTTTAATGAGGAGTTAAATCATGACGATGAAAATATAGTTATAATTGCTCATCAAGTAGTTATAAGATGTATATTAGTTTATTTAGGTGAACTCAATAAAGAAGATGCTTTAGATGCCGAGATTAAGAACTGTTATCCATATTTAGTTCATAAATAAAAATAGTGAGTGGATATGAGTAGGCTAAATCCTCTTATATCCATTCACTATTTTTTAGGAAATAAGACTGATGGGTGTCTTAATAATCAATATTTAAAGTTTATAATTATGCATAAGACTGTGTCTTTTTGTAGCCCACAGAAAGTGTGATAATAGTACTTACTAGTATCAAAACGACTGTTAAACCACTCATTAAACCAGGTTGTATATACCCTGTTAAAAAAGTGACTACGGCTAAGATGAACCAAAGCATTAATGCAAAAATTTGTATTATTGCCGATACGATTCTACATACTAAATTATTGAAGAATCCTAATATTAAAGCTGGTAAAGCACTCACTAATAGAGTAACGATAGCAGTGAATATTTGCCAAGGCTCGTCATAATTAATAGTATTTGGGCCGCTCGGATACTTAGCAAGTGTTAAAATCGCGCCAATTGATCCTAGTATCGCTAGAATTATAAAACTTACACGTAGTTTCATCGAGTCACTCCTAATAAAATTTGTAAAATTTTTAGTTTCTATACAATAAATACATTAGACACTATTAGTGTGAAGTAAATTGTTAGCGCTGTCAAAGGTTAAAAAGCAATACCTCTATTTGATGTTAAATCTCATCAAATAGAGGTATTTTTAATTGATTACTTATTAAATACTTCAGTGTTAATTCCTTTTTTATCGAGGAATTTAGTGATTTTATCTTGTTGTTTTTTATTGACGTCACCTGCATATTTAGTAGGTACGTCAACGACATTGATTGAATTTTGAGGTTGGTAATTTAATTCTTCAATATCTTCATCAACATTTGCAATTGTACTATTTAAAGCGTTGAAATAGTTGATAATACGTTGTGTTGGATCTTTATATTCTTGTGGAATGTGATTGTTTTTAACAAATTTTTTGAAACGTAAATCATTTTTAACAGCTAAATTAGATAATTCGCTTAATTTGTTTGCCTGAGATTTAGTGATTTTAGGGCTACTATCACTTTGTTTATCTAACTTATGTTGCATTAAGTATTTATTATCAAGAATATCGCTATTAGCTTGTAAATATGTTTTAAGAGCATTTTTCATTTCAGACTCACTTATTTTTTGTCCCTTTTTATTAGAGGAGAAAATGTCTTTTTCTTTCATATTTTTAGCTTTTTTAGGTGCATGAGTACTACTATGACTATTTTGGTCATTATCATCCTCGCTTTGATTTGAACAAGCTGAAAGTACCAAGGCGAGCACAATTAGTAAACTTAAAATTACTCTTTTTTTCATAATATGATGGAACTCCTTTAACATCTCTATAATTAAGTATTATTTTTAGTTATTACACACATTATAGAGTATCATTTATGAAAAAATATTTGAATGTTTAAGAACTACAATTCATAGTGATGTATGACTATTTTGTGTCGTGTATAAAATCATTTTCACTATTCTGATCCAATGATATAAAACTACATCGTTACAATATTAATTGAATATAAAAAAACTGCCGACAAAGTCTGATACTTTGCCAACAGTCTGAAGCAAAAGAGCCTTAACAATTAAGGCTCTTTTAGTGTGAAGATATTATGATAGGTAAATAATTATCATTTAGTTTCTGATAATATAGTCGAATGCATTTAACGCAGCGTTAGCGCCAGCACCCATTGAAATTATAATTTGTTTATTCTTCTGATCTGTCACGTCACCTGCTGCGAATACACCAGGAACGTTTGTCGCGTTATCACGATCGATGACTACTTCGCCACGTCCGTTTAGTTCAATAGCATCTTGTAGCCATGCAGTGTTAGGAACTAAACCGATTTGAACGAAAATACCATCAAGATTTACTACTTGAGTTTCACCGCTATTTAAATCTTCATAACTAATACCGGTAACATGGTCTTCACCAAGAACTTCAGTAGTTCTTGCGTTCGTTTTAATATCAACATTTGATAAAGAACGTAAACGATCTTGTAAGACATTATCTGCTTTTAATTCAGATGAATATTCAAATACAGTAACATGCTTAACAATTCCTGCTAAATCGATAGCTGCTTCAACGCCAGAGTTACCGCCACCGATAACTGCGACATCTTTATTTTCAAATAGAGGGCCGTCACAGTGAGGGCAGAATGCTACACCTTTATTAATAAGGCGATCTTCACCAGGAATATTAAGTTTTCGCCAACTTGCACCTGTAGAAATAATCACAGTTTTACTTTCTAGTACAGCATCATTTTCTAAAGTAACTTTAATTGCTGAATCAGTTTTCTCGATATTAGTAGCACGGATACCTGTCATCGTATCAATGTCATATTGTGAGATATGATCTTCAAGGTTAGAAGAAAACTCAGAACCTGTTGTTTCTTTAACAGTAATAAAGTTTTCAATTCCAGCAGTATCATTAACTTGACCACCAATACGGTCAGCAACAATACCTGTACGTAGTCCTTTACGTGCAGTATAGATAGCAGCACTACCGCTTGCAGGACCACCACCTACGATTAGAACATCATAAGGGTCTTTATCATTAAATTCAGAAGCATCTTGAGTGCTTCCCAATTTAGTTAAAATATCTTGAATAGTCATACGGCCATTACCGAACTCTTGACCATCTAAGAAGACAGCTGGTACAGCCATGATGTCTTCAGACTCCTCACGGAAAACTGCACCATCAATCATAGTATGCGTAATGTTAGGATTAATAACACTCATCAAATTCAATGCTTGAACAACGTCAGGGCATTTTTGACAAGTTAAACTAACGAAAGTTTCGAAATGAAATGGCCCTTCAAGACCTTTAATTTGGTCAATCACAGATTGTTTTTCTTTAGGAGCACGGCCACTTACTTGTAATATCGCTAATACAAGTGAGTTAAACTCATGACCTAATGGAATACCTGCAAATGTAACACCTGTTTCTTCACCTGGGCGATTTACAGAGAAACTTGGTGTACGTTTTAAATCTTTTTCAGTTACAGTGATGCGTGCTGACATATCAGCAATTTCATCTAGTAAATCTTTAAGTTCTTTAGATTTATCATCTGAGCCAAGGCTAGCGATGAACTCAACGTCGCCTTCCATTAGCTCTAATAATTGTTTTAATTGTTGCTTTAAATCAGCATTAAGCATTTTTTAATGCCTCCTTAGATTTTACCTACTAAGTCTAAACCAGGTTGTAATGATTCAGAACCTTCTTCCCATTTAGCTGGGCAAACTTCGCCTGGATGTTGACGTACATATTGAGCTGCTTTAATTTTGTTAACTAATGTACTAGCGTCACGACCGATGCCGTCAGCGTTGATTTCAGCTGCTTGAACTACACCATCAGGATCGATGATGAATGTACCACGTTGAGCTAAACCAACTTCTTCATCTAATACATCGAAGTTACGAGTGATTGTTTGAGATGGGTCACCAATCATTTGATATTGGATTTTGCTGATTGCATCTGAATGATCATGCCAAGCTTTGTGTACAAAGTGAGTATCAGTTGATACTGAGAATACGTTGACACCTAATTCTTGTAATTTATCATATTGGTTTTGTAAATCTTCTAATTCTGTAGGACATACGAAAGAGAAGTCAGCAGGATAGAAGCATACTACACTCCAAGAACCTTTAAAATCTTCTTGAGAAACTTCTTTAAATTCATCATTTTTTGGATCATAAGCTTGCGCTGTGAAAGGTAAGATTTCTTTGTTAATTAAAGACATAGGTAAATACCTCCTGAAATTTTTAAGTATAAATTAGAATTAGTTAACAATAATTGTTTGTTTATAATAATTCTAATCTCTTGATAAGTATTATCACATCTACAATCTAAATAGTCAACTTTAGAAACTTTTTAATTGAGAAAATGAATAACAATAGCCTTTATATAGCGTCATGTTAGAGATGAACAATGCGAACTATAAAGTGATAAGAAGCTTAATTTATCGAATGTAATATTCTTTTCCAACCACTTCTTATACCATAAATAACACATATCATTCTCAACTAAACATGTTTCATTGATAATGGAGTGTAATTTTATTACATCTATACATTAATGATAACATCTGTACCCTCAATTTTCTTTTATGACAGTTTATATAAATAAAATAGAGCTAAATTCAAAATAATTGTTACTATTTTGAATTTAACTCTATTTGGTTTAGTTTTATTTAGAAACCTTAAACTCTACGGTACCTATTCCACTATATTCTGCACGATACGTACCATACTCTAATTTAAGCGGAGAGATGAATGTTCCTGAAGAAATGACTTGTCCCTTTTTTATTTGTTTACCGTGGGAATGTAACTTTTTAATAAGCCAAAGTACAGCATTGAGAGGGTTACCTAATACTTCAGATGAGTCACCTGTAGCAATTAATTCTTCATCTTTATATAAATTCAATTGTACATGCGCAAATGCGTCTATATCTAAAGGATCTACTTTATTTCCTACAACAATCAATCCTGTTGCAGTATCATCGCAAATTAAATCACCAAGAGTGAAATTCGGGAACCAATCTTTATATCTTGCGTCAGGTATCTCAATGCCGGCAGCGATTTCAGTATTAAGAATAATTGTTTGTAAATCTGCATCATAAGGTAAGTCTTCTTTTGCAATAAACATAATTTCTGGTTCTAATAATGGGGAAAATAATGAAGAAAGTGAGACAGCGTCACCATTATTTACTATTTTATCTGATAAAATAGTGCCATAAGCAGGCTCATTAGTATGAGCAATTGCTTGTGTTGTAGCGCTCGTCATACTCACTTTGTATCCAGCAACATGTGTACGATCTTTAAATTTTAGCTGTTCAATTAAATCATCTTGAGTTAAATAAGCTTCTTCCTCAGTGATATTGTAATTTTCGCTTACAAAATCAATAGGTTTTTTATTTTTAAAAGAATTGAAAAGGGCATTTGAAATATTTTTAATAGCTTGAGTCATGATATCTCTCCTTAAAATATCTGAAAATTAATACTATTATGATAACTTTTAAATAAGCTGTGTGCAAATAAATTTAAAAGTCCTTTGTTCAGGGTATAGAATATTTAAAGACAAATTAGGATTTATCATATGTGTATAAATTTATTAGGAGTGATTAGTGTGTCAGATTATGTATACGACTTAATGCGTAAGCATCATTCAGTAAGAAAGTTCAAAGATAGTCCTCTTAGTGATGATACTGTGAAGAAATTAGTTGAGGCTGGACAAGGCGCATCAACTTCTAGTTATCTTCAGACTTACTCAATTATAGGTGTTGATGATCCCGAAATTAAAGAAAATTTAAAAGAAGTTTCAGGGCAACCTTATGTGTTAGATAATGGTTATTTATTCGTCTTCGTTCTAGATTATTACCGTCATAGTTTAGTAAATGAAAAAGTGGATTCAGATATGGAAGTCTCATACGGTTCAGCTGAAGGCTTATTAGTAGGCACGATTGATGTGGCTCTTGTATCTGAGAATATGGCTGTAGCAGCTGAAGATATGGGTTACGGTATCGTTTATTTAGGTTCCCTACGTAATGATGTAGGTCGTGTTCGTGAAATTTTAGACTTACCTGACTATACTTTCCCTCTATTTGGTATGGCTGTAGGAGAACCCGCTGAGGATGAAGATGGTGAGCCTAAACCACGTTTACCATTTGAACACATTTTCCATAAAAATAGTTACGATGCAAGTAATGATAAACAACGTCGTGAATTAGATGAATATGACCAAGTGGTTAGTGATTATTATAAAGAACGTACAAATGGCGAAAGAACTGAAACTTGGACCGAACAAATTGAATCTTTCTTAGGAAGAAAAACTAGGCTAGATATGCTAGACCAACTTAATAAAGCTGGATTTATAAAACGTTAATGCAAATAAAAAAAGACGCACCCACTTAGTTGTGAGTGCGTCTTACTTATTGTTCAAATCAGTTTGAAGATAATTCCCCATAATTATTAGATTCAAATGTTTGTTTATCCCAATTTTTTGTTAAGCGTGCAGTACCTGTACCAGCTAAGATTGAATCATTCACGTTCAATGCAGTACGCCCCATGTCTATGAGCGGTTCAATAGAAATGAGTACACCTGCAAGTGCCACAGGTAAGTTTAACGTAGATAGTACTAAGATGGAAGCGAATGTAGCGCCGCCACCAACACCTGCAACACCAAATGAACTAATGATAACAACAGCTATTAGCGTAATGACAAATTGAAAATCAATGTGTACATGTGCCACAGGCGCAACCATGATTGCTAGCATAGCAGGGTAAATTCCCGCGCAACCGTTTTGTCCTATTGATAAACCAAATGTAGCTGAGAAGTTTGCGATACCTTCAGGTACACCTAGACGTTGTGTTTGGGTTTGGATATTTAATGGCAGAGAACCCGCGCTTGAGCGAGAAGTAAAAGCAAAGATTAGCACTTCTAAAGTTTTCTTAACATATCTAACTGGATTAACACCTAATACTCCTAAAATGATTAAATGTATGAGATACATTGTGATTAAAGCAGCATAAGATGCGAGTAAGAATTTTCCTAAAGTCCAGATTGCCGCAAAGTCACTGGTTGCTAATGTAGAAGCCATAATTGCTAGTATACCGTATGGCGTTAATCTTAAAACGAAAGTTACAATGGCCATAACGATTGAGTATACAGCTTCAATGCCACGTTTTAACAGATTTCCATACTCTGGTTCTTTGCGTGCAACACGTAAATATGCAAAACCGACGAAAGTTGCAAAAATGACAACTGCGATAGTTGATGTCGTACGTTGACCTGTAAAGTCCAAGAATGGATTACTTGGCAGTAATTCAAGAACTTGTTGAGGTAACGTGTTTGCAGTTAAATCTTTAGCTTGCTTACTAATTTCAGTACCGCGAGAATGTTCTGCACTACCTAAGTCGATTGAAGAAGCATCAAGTCCAAAGATTAAAGCGTAAATGATGCCGACAATAGCTGCAATGGCTACAGTGCCAATTAAAAACATAAAAATGAATGTCCCAATTTTAGCAAATTTATCTCCAATCTGGATTTTACTGAAAGCTACCACAATTGAAACGAAGATCAGTGGCATTACAATCATTTGAAGTAAGGCAACATAGCCATCGCCCACGATACTAAACCAATCTGTGGATTGTTTTAATACCTTCGATTCTGCTCCGAATATAAGATGTAAAGCTATTCCTAATACAATCCCTATACCTAAAGCGGTAAATACACGTTTAGGAAATGAAACATGTTTTCTAGCCATTATGTTTAACATAATAATGAAAATAATTAACACTACTACGTTAATAATAGTGAAGAATGCTTCCATAATGTATATACTCCTTTGTTCTAAAATATAGTATTCCGACATATATAATAAGGGTATTACTCGCGATTATAGAATTCAAGGTAGTTGAATTCATTTTTTATGAAAATAATATAGAAATAATTTTCTGAATAATTAAATAAAAGAGAATGTGTAGAGTAGGGTGTGGGTAGTTGCGATGAAACACGGTGATTTAAAAAACACTTATCTGAGTATGTGTATTTAACACATACTCAGATAAGTGTTTAGAAGTTGTATGCTCATTTATAAATTAAATAAACGCGCAAAGAATCCTTTTTTCTCTTCTCTAGGTTGAGTGTTCATTTCGTTAGGTGAATGAGACGATGTTGTTGAGTTAGAGTTAATAGTAGATTCACTATGAGTTGACTCTGGTTGTTCTGAAGTACTTACAGTGGTACTTGGTGATTGAGAATTTGATGCACTTCCGTTTAATGAATTACTGCTTTCTGATTGAGATGTAGAGAGAGAGTCAGATGTGCTTGCGCTTTCACTTTTAGTAGATGATGTACTTTCAGAAATAACTTTCTCCTTATTCTCACTTAATGATGGTGAGGATACAGTTTCACTAGATTGCGTATTCGCCTTCTTGATTTCTTTTGCTTGTTTCTCTTGAGAAGATTGAATAGCTTCTTGTGAAGTTTGAATAGTTTTTAAAGATTCAGTGTTCGCATCAATTTTGTTTGTGATTTCAGTTTGTAAATCTTTAAGTTCTTGCTGTTGTTGATGAACTTGATTGATCATTTGGCCAAGCATTTGGCGTTCTTCGCGCATTTTTTGAATTTCGCTACGTAAATCTTCAACTAACTGCGCAACATTTTGGTCAGTAGGTAATTGGCTATCTTCATCTTTTACAATTACTTGTAAGAAATCTTTTTCTTTTTCAAGTTCATCAAATGCTAAATCATAGCTATTAGTTTGCTTTACTTTATCAGCGATATCTCTAAATAATTCAATATCTTCTTCTTTAAAATCTGTAGCTTCACGTCCACGATATTCAGTTTTACTAAGTTGATATCCACGTTCTTCTAAGTGTTGTACGATTTTACGGACTTGTTTTTCACTTAGTTCGACACGTTGTGCAAATTCTTTGGTTAACATTGAAAAAGTCCCTTCATATTTGGTTTATGTATAGTGACGTTTGTCTTCGGTCAGTGAAACGTCAGTCTTACCTCATATGATAGTTTACTCTTTCTCGCTTGTGATTTCAAGTTGTTCTATAGAGGGGTCTTAAATTCATTTCTTCTAAAAGGGGATAAATAATATCGCGTGAAATTCCATTAGCGAAGACATATTTAAGAATGTAATTTGATTTAACACTCGTACCGTATATGTCTTTCGTGAGTTCGATATTGGCTTTAATAAATAAGTCAACTTTTTTAGATTCTTCATTCAAGGCGTAATTTGGATGAATGTAGTCAATTTCTTCTTGCTTTTCAAATTCATGTTCATAAAGAAATTGTCTTCGATGTTCAAGAATTTTATCAGTTTTATCATCAACAGTCTTTGGTTCTTTTGGAACTTCGAGCATAATAAAATTAATGTCTCTATCATGAACTTCGTTGGATAAAAGATTAAGTTGTTTTTCGACTTCCTCTAACGTTAAAGTAATGAGCTCGTCATGATTAGGTCCATCTTGGGCGATTAAATAGATTAGAAACGCGGCATTGGTTGTCGCTTCATAGTGAGCTGTAGCAAGGCTAACCACTTGGTCATGTTCTATACCTACAACGAATGCATAGTCATTTTCAGTTTTGTTATTTTCAAGTGAACGTTTAAATATAGAACTATCTTCACTTAAACTTATATCTAATTTTGCATCATATAATTGGAGTGCTTTTTCAAATAAAGGATCTTTAGCGGTTTGAATCGTTTTAAACTCCATAACACTGCCCCCATCAAATTTTATTTATTCTATTATAGGATAATTATAAGCTCTATTCACTGCCTGTGAGTGATTTATTTATAAAAAAGCACCACAAGGTCTACGATTTTTAACGTAAACATTGTGGTGACGTAAATTGAAACGTTCTAATTATAAGAACTTATGATTTAGGACCTTTTGATTCAGCAGCATAATGCGTAATATCTATCTCTTCATAAGCTGAATTATTCTCTTCAACTTCATCGTGAGAAGAACGATCACGATTTGCTACAAGTAATAATTTGTCATTTAAAATGTCGTTTTTATGTGATTCTAATTCATCTTCAGTTAAATTGTAACGAGAAAGAACAGCCTCTTCACCATCTTCGCCAGTTAATAAACGAGACATGCGATCACTAAATGAACCACTTGTGGCAATCATAGAGATTTGAGAATTGTGTAGGTCATCTAAGTGTAATTTACTTTTACTAATAACTGCTAATTCAGTTTCTAAATAGCCTTCAGATTTCTTTTGGTTAATGACATTATATAATTCACTTTTGTCATTTACTACAGTAATTTCTGCCATGGTTATCGCCCCTTCATCTTAAAACTTGCTTTACAAAGTTATACCCTTGTCCTTTTATATAAAACTTTTACATATATAATTATATAATTTTGATTTAGGTTTTTCCAATATGAATTAATAGTTGAAAATTAAAGCGATTTCACAATTAATTGTTGATATTGCAATCATTAACTTACATCTAACCATATTGAAAATACACAAAAAGTTTGCTATTATCATTAAATAATTTATATGACTCATATAATCTAGAGAATATGGCTTTAGAAGTTTCTACCGTGTCGCCTCAAACGACATGACTATGAGTAACAATACAATACATTAAGAGCAGTTTAGATCGTAAAACAACACAAAGTAAAACGTTTTTGATATGTCTTATAGCTATGAAGTGAGTATTTGTACATAAATACCTTTAGCGCAATTGTAATTAAGCTTTATCAAATTTTAATAAACGTTTTTAGGACTAATTTTGCGTAACTTCTTCTTATTTTTGCTTTAATGCAAAGTATTGCATGTTCACTCGTAGATCCTGAAACTATTAAATTTTAGTTTGAGGATTTTTTTATATCTAATTTATTCAAATTATTAATTATTTGAGGAGGTTTTTTGAGTGGAGTCGTTAGGACGTAAAGTCAAAGAAGACGGTGTAGTCATCGATGAGAAGATTTTAAAGGTGGATGGATTTCTAAACCACCAAATTGATGCAACGCTAATGAATGAAGTAGGTCAGACATTTTATGACGCGTATAAAGACGCAGGAATAACAAAGATTTTAACTATTGAAGCGTCCGGTATAGCCCCTGCTATTATGGCGGCATTCCATTTTGATGTTCCTTGTCTATTCGCAAAAAAAGCTAAACCTAGTACTTTGAAAGATGGATTTTATAGCACAGAGATTCATTCATTTACTAAAAACAAGACAAGCACAGTTATTGTCTCTGAAGAATTTCTTGGAGAGGGCGACAAAGTTCTTATTATTGATGACTTCCTTGCAAATGGAGACGCATCATTAGGTCTTAATGATATCGTGCAACAAGCTAAAGCAACAACTGTAGGTATTGGTATTGTGGTTGAAAAAAGTTTCCAAGACGGACGTCAACGACTTGAGAACGAAGGTCTAAATGTAACGTCGCTATGTAAAGTAGCTTCTTTAAAAGGTAATAAAGTGACGCTCTTAGGTGAGCAATAATGAAAAATTTCATTTTAAGTCTTCAACATCTCTTAGCTATGTACGCTGGAGCAATCTTAGTACCTATTATAGTCGGTACGAGTTTGAAGTTCTCCTCTGAACAGATTGCTTATTTAGTAACAGTTGATATTTTCATGTGTGGTGTAGCAACATTTTTACAAGCTAATAAAATAACAGGTACAGGATTACCTATTGTTTTAGGCTGTACATTTACAGCAGTCGCTCCGATGATTTTAATTGGGCAGACAAAAGGTTTAGGAGTACTTTATGGTTCATTATTTGTATCAGGAATTTTAGTTGTTATTATTGCACCATTCTTTTCCTATTTAGTTAAATTCTTTCCACCTGTAGTAACAGGAAGTGTAGTTACAATAATTGGAATTAATCTTATGCCTGTCGCAATGAATTATCTAGCAGGTGGAGAAGGTGCTAAAAATTATGGGGATCCTAAAAATCTAATTTTAGGTGGCGTGACTTTAATTATCATCTTGGTATTACAAAGATTTACTAAAGGTTTCCTAAAATCGATAGCTATTTTAATAGGTCTAGTTCTAGGTACAGCCTTGGCAGCAGTGTTTGGCCTTGTAGATATTAAACAAGTGGGAGATGCACACTGGGTAGGCTTACCTTTACCATTTAGATTCTCAGGTTTTGGCTTTGATCTAAGTTCGACACTTGTCTTCTTTATTGTAGCAATCGTAAGTTTAATTGAATCCACAGGTGTCTATCACGCACTTAGTGAGATAACTGGTAAAAAACTTGAGAGAAAAGATTTTCGTAAGGGTTACACTGCGGAAGGTCTAGCCATCATCTTAGGATCTGTATTTAATTCATTCCCATATACTGCTTATTCACAAAATGTTGGTCTTGTGTCACTATCAGGTGCGAAAAAGAACAACGTTATTTATGGGATGGTTATTTTACTACTCATTTGTGGTTGTATTCCTAAGTTAGGTGCATTAGCGAATATTATCCCACTCCCTGTATTAGGGGGAGCTATGATTGCCATGTTTGGAATGGTAATGGCGTATGGGGTAAGTATTTTAGGAAATATTAACTTTAATAATCAAAACAATCTATTAATCATTGCTGTATCTGTTGGTTTAGGAACAGGTATTAGTGCCGTCCCCCAAGCGTTCAAAAGCTTAGGAGATCAATTCGCTTGGTTAACTCAAAATGGAATTGTATTGGGTGCTATTTCGGCAATTATCTTAAATTTCTTTTTTAATGGTATAAACTATAAACAAAGTGATGAAAATGTGAAATAATGTAACTAATTATAAATAAAAATGGAGGCGGTTTTTAAATGTGGGAAAATAAGTTTGCTAAAGAATCTTTAACATTCGACGATGTATTACTCATTCCAGCTGAGTCAAATGTTTTACCAAGTGACGTAGATTTAAGCGTTGAATTATCAGATAAAATTAAATTAAACATTCCAGTAATTTCTGCAGGTATGGATACAGTAACAGAATCAAAAATGGCAATTGCAATGGCACGCCAAGGTGGATTAGGTGTTATTCATAAAAATATGGGCATTGAAGAACAAGCTGATGAAGTACAAAAAGTAAAACGTTCTGAAAATGGTGTCATCTCTAATCCTTTCTTCCTAACTCCTGATGAAAGTGTTTACGAAGCAGAAGCTTTAATGGGTAAATATCGCATTTCAGGTGTTCCAATTGTTGATAACGACTCTGACAGAAATTTAGTAGGCATCATTACTAACCGTGATCTACGTTTTATTGAAGATTTCTCAATTAAAATTTCAGATGTGATGACGAAAGAAGGTTTAATCACAGCTCCAGTAGGTACAACTTTAGATGAAGCAGAAGCAATTTTACAAGAACACAAAATTGAAAAGCTACCTTTATTAGAAAATGGTAAATTGAAAGGTTTAATTACAATTAAAGATATTGAAAAAGTACTTGAATTCCCACATGCTGCTAAGGATGAATACGGTAGATTATTAGCAGCAGCTGCTATCGGTACGTCTAAAGATACTGAAATCCGCGCTCAAAAACTTGTTGAAGCGGGTGTCGATGCATTAATCATTGATACAGCTCACGGTCATTCGAAAGGTGTTATCGATCAAGTTAAACACATTAAAGAAACGTATCCTGAGGTAACTGTTGTAGCTGGTAACGTTGCCACTGCTGAAGCTACACGTGCGTTATTTGAAGCAGGCGCTGACGTTGTTAAAGTAGGTATTGGACCTGGTTCTATTTGTACGACACGTGTTGTAGCAGGTGTTGGTGTTCCTCAAATTACTGCTGTATATGATTGTGCGACTGAAGCACGTAAACATGGCAAAGCTATTATTGCCGATGGTGGTATTAAATTCTCAGGAGATATTATCAAAGCATTAGCAGCAGGTGGACATGCCGTTATGTTAGGTAGCTTATTAGCTGGTACTGAAGAAAGCCCAGGTGCTACTGAAGTATTCCAAGGAAGACAATATAAAGTTTATCGTGGTATGGGCTCATTAGGTGCTATGGAAAAAGGTTCAAACGACCGTTACTTCCAAGAAGATAAAGCTCCTAGAAAATTTGTTCCAGAAGGTATTGAAGGACGTACAGCATACAAAGGTCCTTTACAAGACACTGTTTATCAACTTATGGGCGGTGTAAGAGCAGGTATGGGTTATACTGGTTCGAAAGACCTTAAAGCTCTACGTGAAGAAGCCCAATTTACTCGCATGGGACCTGCTGGTTTAGCGGAAAGTCACCCTCATAACGTTCAAATTACTAAAGAATCACCAAATTATTCTTTCTAATTAGGAATTGAAATACATTCATTATTTTAGAGATCGCTCTTCATGACTATGTTATATGTTAGCTTGAAATTCTTTTTCGGATAATCGGATGAAAAATGATAGCGAAGTATAGCACTGGGAGGAGCGTTTCTCTAAGTTTTATACATAAAAATCACAATAATAAAGGAGATTCGCAATTATGGAGATGGCGAAAGAGCAAGAATTAATTCTTGTCTTAGACTTTGGTAGCCAATACAATCAATTAATTACACGACGTATTCGTGAAATGGGCGTCTACAGTGAATTACATGATCATGAGATTTCAATTGAAGAAATCAAACGAATGAATCCTAAAGGAATTATACTTTCGGGTGGTCCTAATTCTGTATATGAAGAAGGTTCATTTACAATTGATCCTGAAATATATAATTTAGGTATCCCTGTATTAGGTATTTGCTACGGAATGCAATTAACGACAAAACTTCTAGGTGGTAAGGTAGAGCGTGCAAACGAGCGTGAATATGGAAAGGCTATTATCAACGCTAAATCTGATGAGTTATTCTTTGGACTACCTTCAGAACAAACTGTATGGATGAGCCACTCTGATAAAGTCATTGAGATTCCTGAAGGGTTTGAAGTGATTGCAGATAGTCCTAGTACAAACTATGCTGCGATTGAAGATAAGTCACGTCGTATTTATGGCGTTCAGTTCCATCCAGAAGTACGTCATACTGAATATGGTAATGACTTATTAAGAAACTTCGTACGTCGCGTTTGTAATTGTACAGGCGAGTGGACAATGGAGAATTTCATTGAAATTGAAATAGAGAAGATTCGTGAACAAGTTGGCGACCGTAAAGTTTTATGTGCTATGAGTGGTGGCGTAGATTCATCAGTGGTAGCAGTGTTGTTACATAAAGCAATCGGCGATCAATTAACTTGTATATTTGTTGACCATGGTTTACTTCGAAAAGGTGAAGGCGATATGGTCATGGAGCAATTCGGTGAAGGCTTTGATATGAATATTATTCGTGTTAATGCGCAAGACCGTTTTATGGACAAGTTAAAAGGCGTGTCTGATCCAGAACAAAAACGTAAAATTATAGGTAATGAGTTTGTTTATGTTTTCGACGATGAAGCGGCTAAATTAACGGATGTAGATTTCTTAGCTCAAGGTACGCTTTATACTGATGTGATTGAGTCTGGTACTAAAACGGCTCAAACAATCAAATCTCACCATAACGTAGGTGGGTTACCTGAAGATATGGAATTTGAGCTTATCGAACCGATTAACACGTTATTTAAAGACGAAGTACGTGCTTTAGGTATTGAATTAGGCATTCCAGAGCACTTAGTTTGGAGACAGCCATTCCCAGGTCCCGGTTTAGGTATTCGTGTACTTGGAGAAATTACTGAAGATAAATTAGAAATTGTACGCGAATCTGATGCAATTTTACGTGAAGTTGTGCGAGAAGAAGGTCTTGAAAGAGATATCTGGCAATATTTCACAGTTTTACCTGGCATTCAATCGGTAGGTGTGATGGGTGACTATCGTACGTACGATCACACTGTAGGTATTCGTGCAGTGACATCCATTGATGGAATGACAAGTGACTTTGCTCGTATTGATTGGGAAGTCTTACAAAAGATCTCGAGTCGTATTGTAAATGAAGTTGACCACGTAAACCGCGTCGTCTATGACATTACTTCTAAGCCCCCAAGTACAATTGAGTGGGAATAGAATATAAAAATGACAAAACCCTTTAACCGCAATGGTTAGAGGGTTGTTTTTGTGGTTTTAAAATTGAAAAGGGCTGAAAAAGAGCAGTGTGTGGAATTTTTCTCTTAATAAAGAGTGAAAAATAGAGATAACCATAATGTGATTATCTCTCAATTAAGAATAATTATTTAAATATTAAAACATGAATAACTCCCATAATTGCCCCGAATATAAACATAATCCAAATTAAATGAGGATTAAATCTCCAATCATTTGTATGAGTTTTAGTTATTTTCTTTGCATACCATAAATCTAATACTTTCAGCGGCGCACAAACTAGGCCATATAATAAAGGGTATATAACAAAATTCATAAAAAAATCCTTTCTTAATCAGTCATATAAAACCTCTATCAATATCCAAATTTTCCTTCCTTAAAATACGGATGGAGGCGCAACTTCTAGTTATTTTGATTATCCATTTCATTATTCATAATATTTGATACGCGATCATAATATTCTCTTTTTGAAATTTGCCCTTTATCTTTTTGAATAGTTAAGTCGCTCACTTGATTTTGACCCTCTTTAGTCATCCACGTTGTTTGGAAATCACCAGGGGGCATAGATTTTAAATCTATATGATTTTGTTGATTAGAGCCTGTATTTGAATTTACATTTTCATTTTGAGCGTTTTGATCATTATTATTAACCTCTTGTGACTGAGTGTTGTTTTGATTAGTGCTAGTTTGTTGTTGTGCATTTTGATTTTGATGATTATTCTCGTTTTGTGATTGTTGATACTGAGCCTCTTGATTTTGATTAGCCTGTTGAGTAGGTTGTTGATTTGCTTGTTGTTGATAAACAGATGAATTATTTTCAGAAACTTTTTTCTCATTATTTTGTTTTGCGTTATTATTTTCTTTTATAGACTTGTCTTTAGTTTCATTGTTTTCTTTTTTAGGATCATTTGATTTCATATCTGATTTATTATCTTCATCATTCTTAGAAGTATCATGGTGCATGCTGCATGCTCCTAAAATTAATATGCTTGTTAATAAAGTGGCAAATAATTTTTTCAAATGTAAATCTCCTTTTTAATTTTTATTTTGATTTTTAAGTAATTGAATACTATTGAGAATAGCAAACATTATTAATCACTTCTATATATAGGGTATCATAAATATTGTGAGCGACTTAAATATTGCGTTTTGAACATCAATTATAAGTGGCTTTTTTATTTTTAATAAGCGACTATAGATTATAAAATTAATATAAAATACTTGCTTTTGACTTATTAATACAATGGTGAAATAGTTAATAAATTAGTAAGGGGTATCATAATGAATATATATGTTGCTATACTTTTAGGCTTAGTGTTTACAGTTGTATATTCTGCTGTAAACACATTTCTATACAATATGAATTATAAAAGAATGAACAATGGAAGAAGTATGGAATTTATTAATGAATGGAGTTATTGCCTTAATTATGGTTGGTGTAGCGATATATTTGTCTTATTTTAAATAGTTTTGGGAAATTGGTATTAAAAAGGTAAAAAAGAGCATACTTTTAAAACTAAGGGCAAGAGTAAGAACATGAATTTAATAATTTATATCTCCAAAAGCTGATAAAAAGTTGCTTTAAAAGAAAATGATGTTATGTAAAATAAAGTTCGTGATTGAATGAAAATAATGAAATAATCATACTAAGTAGGTTAGAGACATCATAACAATAGGGTCTCTAGCCTATTTATTTTTATATTGAATACGTTATGATTACGAATTTCTAAACCTTTAGCCATTGTGGTTAAAGGTTTTTTGGTGTGTTATTCACTTTAATAAACAGAAGGAAAGAAATGATGATTTATTAAGTTATAACTATTAGCCTACCGTTTTAACAATTTAACTTAAACCCACTCTGAAGTTTATTACCACTATTTATTTGCTTTGTATTATGAAATATAAAAAAATAAAAACTTTGTTGCATAAATATTTAAAGTATATGTATTTCTTTCTATATTTTTGTTTAATGAAGCTATCTTCTATTATTTTATTAATTTATATTTTCATCTTTATTGCAAAATTGCACTCTAAAAGTTAAAATTATTTTGGGATTGTGGGAAAAGGGGATTTATATAAAATTAAAATAATATGATTTTAGAGAAATTATCTTTTGTATAAGCAATGTATTTCTAGCTATCATTCTTTTAGAAAATCATGATTAATATATCAATATTTCCACTTGCACATTGAGAATTGAATATAAGGGGGATTCTATATGAACTATTATACTTATGTAGATAGAGAAAATTGTATTTCATGTGCTGCCTGTGGAGTAGCTGCTCCTAATTTATTTAAATATGATGTAGAAGATATTGCATATGCGTGCTTAGATAATAACCGCGGATGTGAATCGGTGCCATCTAATGAAATTGAACATTTGAAAAATGCACTTGAGGGATGTCCAACAGAATCAATTAAAATATCGCAACATCCTTTTAATGAAAAGGGTGAGTGATGAATATGAATAAAAATGGTTTTGGCAAGTTATTGTTAGAAGTTCAAAATAAAGTTAAGCGTTTAAAGAATCCATCTACAATTATTCGTACGCTTTTTACGTTAGATGGGAAAATAGCTGAATCTGTTGGAGTGAAAAGTCTCAATATAGAACAAAATGCTATTTATCAATGTTTAACCGAACATAATTCTAGAATCGTTTTTACCTCTGAGTTAGAAAATGTTGATGAAAATAGAATTTATTTCGGTATAACTGAATATGGAAGAATACTCTTGGGTGCGGATAACTTTTTTGATGATTATGCACTTGTATTAGGTTACTTCGTTGTAAATGAACAAGTGATAAAAATCATAAATGAAAAGATAAGAAAAGCGTTAGAGATAGAAGAAGAAATATACAATAAAGAAGTAAAGAACTTTTTCAAAGGTAAAAGCAAAGATGAGATTAACGAAATAATAAAATTTATTAAGTTTAATATCTATCACATGGCACCCATATTGCTTTATGTTAAAGATAAAACTTTTAGTACATTTTATAATTATAATAATTTGATAAAAGAATTCGATGGAGATACAGAGGACTTTTTATTAAATGATTTGCCCTATAAAAGTGCTGAAAAATGGGATAAAGCAGAAAAAATTTTTGTTTTTAATATGTATCTATTACTTAAATCTGGACCTCCCTCACGTGGAGAGGAAGTAAATGGTATACATTTCTCGCTGTCATTTTTAAAAGATTATTTTAATGAAAAAATCAAAGAATATAGTCATATTTTGAAAAGAGAGACGAATAGTAGTCTTAGCCTAGAAAAACAAGTGGCACGTATATATTCGTTGAGAAAAGAAATTGAAAATAGCTATTTAATCTACAGGTATATCAATGGTCTGAATTTACATAAAGAGGAAAGATATATCGATAAAAGCGAACTAGCTAAACTAAATGACGGTAGCTTAAAAACTGATTTAGAAAAATTTACCTCAATTAAATTCAAAAAAGATTATTATCATTATTTTTGCCAAATTATAGAGAAAAATATTGATAAAGAACCATATCAAATGATTGAAAAAATTATGGATATGATTATCAATAAAGCAATTGACCGAACTTCATCCGATATAGGTATGGCTAGAGGTTTTAGAGCGCCACTCAAATTTTATGAAGCCCATCAAAAAGATAAGTTAGAAGAAATTTTTAACTGGGGACAAAATCAATATTTTTGTTGTGTTATCCCAAGTTCACTCATGAAAGATGCATTTCAAGATAATTCTAAAATATTAGCAGGAATACTTACCGCTATAAGTAAAAGAATGGAATATAACAGTTGGCATTATACCCCGGGAAATTTTTTGAATAATCAAACAAGGATCACTCGTCATTTTTATTTTCCACCTGTTATGGCTGACATAACTATGTGGAGTGATCAGCATCATAAAGGACATGTGTTCGCTAAAGTTAAACATGCCATACGTTGTCCGGGATTTATTGAAAATGGGGCAACAATATATAACGCATTTTTTGATCTAAGATTAATGAAGCAAAGCGGAAGTGATTACAGTAAGAATGACCTAGTCATCGCTATATATTATAAAGAAATATTGAAGTCATTATTTCAATCTTGGTTTGATATATGTAAAAAAACCAAGAAAGAAATAAATATCAATATTTATAGTAGAGAATGGTACCAAAATAAATATACTAAAGATAAAGTGGGTGGTTAGGATATGGAAACCTTATTGTTTATAAATATAAGAAGCCATAAGGTAGAAAGAGTTCAACCTATTATAGAAGCTAAAAATTTAGGGTATCGTGTTGTCTTAATGGCAGATAAAAATCCTAAGTTAATCGGAAAATTAGTAGATGAATTAATTATTATAGATTCTTATGATATTCAAAAAACGATTAATACAGTTATTGAATACAACAAAAATATAAAAATTAGTGGTGTTTTTACTTGGTCAGATAAAGATGTAGAGCTTGTGTCATTTTTAAACAAAGAATTGGGTTTGCCTGGTATTAATCCAGAAATAGTACAAAATGTGAGAAATAAATATTTTATGAGACAAGCTATGTCGAGTGTTAAGGGGCTTTGCCCAAATTTTCAAGAGGTTAAAAGCTTGAATGATTTAAAAGAGGCAGTAGCTAATATTGGAATGCCAGGTATATTAAAACCAGTTGGTGCCTCTGGTAGCAAAGGTATTTTTAAAATTGAAAGTAAAGCACATTTGGAAGATACTTTTAATTTATTATTGGATTCTACCTCCCCAAATAAAGATAAGGTTTATAGTTACTACCCTAATCTGTATATTTATGAAGAATACATTGAAGGAGAAGAGTTCTCTGTCGAAGGTGTTGTGCAAAATAAAGAAGTATTTATTGCTGGAATTACTGATAAAAGGGTAACACCTAAATTTTCTTTAGAATATATTGCATTTTTCCCTTCTGATAAGCCTGAAAAGGTGAAAGATGAAATTAAAAAGAAAACGAAATTAGCGATTCAAAGTTTAAAAATTGATCACTGTGCATTTCATTTAGAAGGTCGGTTGACGGAATCTGGTTTTAAAGTGATAGAGATTGCAGCGAGACCAGCTGGTGGCTTCATAACGTCGCATCTTATTAGACTCTCTTCGGGTCACTCATTTATCGAAAAAATCATTGATGTTGCTATTGGAAATAATGTTAAAGATAGCTGGCCAGATTATGAAAATGGTAATAAAAAATTATGCTTTTATAGTATACGTGCACATCAAAGTGGACTGTTCAAAAAAATTGCAGGTCTAGATTTTATTATGGAAATTCCCGGAGTCATTGCCGTCATACCTTTGAAAGAAGAAGGCGATGAAGTCATTATGCCACCACAACATTTCTCTAGTTGCTTCATTGCAAATATTATTTTAGAAGGAGAAAGCACTGAAGATATTGAAAATACTATCGATGAAATCGAATCGTTTATAAAGGTTGAGATACAATGACTGTAATTATATTGTCTAGTACCGATGGAAACAAAACGCCTTACGATTTATGGTTTCCTAATGCTAAAGAAAATATTATTCTTTTTTGTCCAGTAGAAAAAGAACATACATTCAATTCACAGCATTTTTTATTAATTGAAGCATTTGAAAATTACATGGATAACGTGGAGGTTGAAACTAAAGCGATACAGCTAAGCAAAAAGTACAATATCACAAATGTATTATCCATATCGGAATTTGACGTTGTACGGAGTGCGCGGTTAAGAGAGATACTACATTGTCCCGGTCAGTTATTGATGAGTGCGGAATCATATAGAAATAAAATATTGATGAAACAATTACTATATGATTCATCTGTAAATATTCCTAAATTTGAAAAAGTAATTTCTAAAACACAAGTTGAAAAGTTTATTCAACAAACGAGCTATCCTGTGGTTTTAAAACCAATCTATGGTTCAGGATCCATGGATGTATATATTATTAAGAATCAACAAGACATAGACGCCTTTTTTGAAAAAAATCTAAATATAAATAATTATGAAATCGAAGAATTTATCAATGGAGAAATGTATCATGTTGATGGATTAATTCAAAATCATGAAGTCATCGTTTCTTATGTTTCTAAATACTATAAAGGCTGTTTAGAATTTCAAGAAAATCAACCTTTATCGAGTTTTATGATTGAAGAAAAAAATTCGATCAATAAAATTTTAAAAGCACAAGCTGAAAAAGTCATAGATATATTACCTAGCTTTCCAAACGGCTCATTTCATGCTGAATTTTTCGTAACTAACAGTGGCGAAGTTTATTTTTGTGAAATAGGCAGTAGAACTGGAGGCGCAGAAATAGGAAAAGTGATTCAAAATTCGACGTATATACACTTAAATAAAGAAAGTTTATATTTGCAAATGTTTGAGGAACATACTATTTCAATTCCACAAGAACCAGTTGAACGATACTCTGGTTTTGTTTTGATTCCACCTCAACGTGGCGTCTATAAAGGAATTAAGAAAAATTTAGATTTTGACTGGGTAGTAGCGACTAAAATTTTTGCTAAAAAAAATAAAACATATAACGATGCGCAATTAAGTGTTGATCATATCATATCTGTTGTAATAGAAGGCAACAGTGAAAATGAACTTATTTCTAGAATTAATATTGTCAATGAATGGTATGAAAAAAATGTTATATGGGAACATCATCAATAGAATAAAGGAGTTTTTATTGAAAAATTTACCTGAAATCACATATATATTATTTTTAGCTACATTTCTTGAAAGATTTAGCTATTTTCTGATTATACCTTTTTTATCTATTTATTTAGCTCAAAATTATCATTTAAGTGGTTTAGAAATAGGTTTGGTAGTTTCGACATTTGCGATTACATCTCTATTTATGAGTTTTATAGCGGCGCCTTTTATAGACAAAATCGATAAAAAAGTCATTATTTTTGTTGGTTTATTTCTATCGGCAATGAGTTTCCTATGTTTCCCTCTAATCAGTAAATGTCTATTTTTCGTTATATTTGCTTTAGTTAATAGTATTGGAAGTAGTCTTCTTTCGCCGACATATAAAACAATTTTGGCGTTATCCACTGATAAAATGTATAAGGAATTTGTATTTAATATACGCTATTATCTTGTTAACATTTCAGCTACATTAGCTCCATTGGTGTCAGTACAATTACAATTCTTAGGTGTACATATTATTTGTTACATCATTTTTATGGCTTATTGTATCAATTTCAATGCGTTTATATATGCATTTTACGTACTTAAAATAGATTTACAAAATAAAAATAATACTTTGAAAGTTGATATTAGTCGTATGTATACTACATTTCGTGATGATAGAGCATATTCATATTTAATCATTGGATTGATCCTGTTCGTGTTTGGTTATACCGTTATGACTAGCATATTACCCCAATATTTTGCTATATATTATAAAAATCTTAATGCCTCAAAGTTATTTGCGTTGTTACTTTCAGTAAATGGAATTACTGTTATCACATGTCAATTCTTCGTTTATGTCTTTAGCAAACGCGCATCCATTAAAACAGCAATGATTACGGGGGCCATCTTATTACCTATGAGTTTATTTGCTCTAGGGATAATTGATGATGTTATCTTAAAATGTATATCAATGGTCGTGTTTACTTTAGGCGAAATGTTGGTTTTTACAATGATGGATATACGCATTGATGCATTATCTAATGATAATTTTAAAGGGACATATTATTCGTTAGCTGGTTTGCAAAACCTGGGAGCTTTGTTAGCGCCAATCATAGGTGGTGTGTGTTTAGACATTATTCAGCAAGGTTGGATAATATTCGGATTGTTATCAATCATAACCTCTTTCAGTATATTATTTTTCTATAAAAGTAATAAAATTGCATAATAATCAAAATCGGCATTGTATATTTAAATTCATAAGTGTATAAATATAGATTTTAAATGTTATATATTGTGATGATTTCAACGTCTAAGTATTCAAGTCTGTCAGTTAAGCAAAATTTATTCATTATATCTTAAAGGTTTTATAATAATAATGTAAAGAAATAATTGAGAGGAGATGAATTTCATGAGTGATTTAATTCAATTCGCGAAAAAAGTCTTCGACTTCTTAAGAAGTATTCTAGTACATGGTGGACCTAAGTTTTAAATAAATTGCCACTCCATTAAGGAGTGGCTTTGTTGTATTGAATTGTAGTACAACGTAAAAAATTAAACATTAAGATTTTTGAAATTTTCGAAAGTTTAATATATATTTGTTAAACAAACTTTAAGACTAAAATTATGGAGGGGTATATGAAGACTGTCAGTCCATTTATTTATGTAAAAGACGTAGATAAATCATTAAGTTATTATAAAGATGTATTTCAGGCAAATACTGAAATTCTGATGGGTAAAGATGGTAAAACGTATCATGCCCAATTGATTATTGGAGAGAGTACTTTTGTTCATTTCGCAGATACTTTCCATAAACATCCGATTTCTAAAAATCCTCACCTCATTATCGAATGTGATTCGCAAGAAGAATTGGAACGTGTGTATCAACGATTAGTAGATGACGGTGGTCAAATTAAAGTGAAATTAGAGAAGACGTTCTTTAATGCGTATCATGCTGAAGTTAAAGACCGCCTAAATGGTATTACATGGGTATTAAATTACTTCATTAATGGCACATTTTAAAATTAAACAATTCGTTATGGGTTAGTTAAAAACGAGAAACGTTTTTAACTAACTTTTTTTATTTGTGCTATTGCTAAACTCATTTTCAAAAGAATAGGTTGATACTTAAACCAACTTTCTATAAAATGTAAAACGTAATAATTACTATTTACATAAAGAGAGGTTATATGAATGGCTAAGATACCAGTGACAGTGCTAAGTGGATATTTAGGTGCTGGAAAGACAACATTGCTTAATCATATTCTTAAAAATAGAGAGGGGCGTCGAATTGCTGTCATAGTCAATGATATGAGTGAGGTCAATATTGATAAAGACTTAGTCGCTCAAGGCGGAGGGTTATCTAGAACGGATGAAAAACTTGTCGAACTATCAAATGGGTGTATCTGTTGTACTTTAAGAGATGATTTACTTAAAGAAGTTGAACGTTTAGTTAAAAAGGGCGGTATTGACCAAATTGTCATTGAGTCTACAGGAATTTCAGAACCTGTACCGGTTGCGCAAACATTTTCCTATATAGATGAAGAATTGGGGATTGATTTAACCGCTTTATGTAGGTTAGATACTATGGTAACTGTAGTGGATGCGAATCGTTTTGTTAACGATATACAATCTGAAGATTTATTAGCTGATAGAGATGAAAGTATAGGGGATGCTGATGAACGCACAATAGCAGATTTACTGATTGACCAGGTTGAATTCTGTGATGTGATGATTATCAATAAAACTGATTTAGTAAGTAAAGAGGCATTAGGTCGTTTAGAACAGACTCTTAGAGCGTTACAACCTGAAGCAAAGATGATTAAAACAGTAAATTCAGAAGTTGATTTATCAGAAGTATTAAATACACAGTTATTTGACTTTGAGAAGGCAAGTGAGTCTGCGGGATGGATCAAAGAGCTTACAGAAGGTGGTCATGAACATCATACGCCTGAAACAGAGGAGTATGGAATTTCATCATTTGTTTATCGCAGAAAACTCCCATTTAACGCAGAACGTTTTAAAGATTGGTTCGATCATTTACCTAGCAATATCGTGAGAGCAAAGGGAATCGTTTGGTTTGCACAACATAATAGTGTAGCTTGTTTATTGTCGCAAGCAGGCTCGTCATGTGATGTTCATCCTGTAACATATTGGGTTGCTACCATGCCTGAACAAAAGCAGAAAGAAATACTTCAAGCACGTGCGGAAGTAGCTGCTGAATGGGATTTAGAATATGGGGATCGTCATACGCAATTTGTTGTTATAGGAACTGACTTAGACCAAGAGGAAATAACTAGACAGCTAGATGCTTGTTTAATAAATACTTCAGAAATTAATCAAGATTGGCGATTACTTTACGATCCTTATCAATGGAAATATGATAAAAGAATGTAGTGAGGAGTTGATGCGTATCATTTACTATTCTGGGTGAACTTAGAGTCTTGAGTTTCAAGAAAATAAGTGATTGTTCCACGTGAAAAATACATTAAAAATACAGGTTATTGTAAAAGTGAATGTAATTAAGCACTCCTGCAATAACCTGTTTTAATTTATTTAATATTCTTTCTAACAAATTGACCTGCCGAACCTTTAAATGATTCGCCACCAGCCATTTCTTGTTTCGCATATTGGTCTGTTGATTTTCCATCTAAATTATATCCATATGTTCTCAAGCCATAAATTTTGCTGAATTTGGAATCTAACATCGGTGAACCTGAAGCGCCTGATCTGAAAATATCTTTTGTTAGTATTTCTGAACCATTTCCAGAAAATTGTACAAAGCGTAAACGATTAAAATATGCCTTAGTATTATCATTATGTTGCCATGGATAACCTAATGAGTAAAGTGTCGAGTTGAATTTTAAACTTTTAATTTCTTTGTCCGTAGCGATTCGTATAGGTTTAACATACTTGCCCATTTTTTCTTTAGTATGTACTACCGCAATATCGCTTTGAGGTACTTTAATCACCTTTGAGGCATGAAAATGATATGGGATAGACTTGCCATCTCGATTCATATCGAATGAAATGTATTTAGCAGCTGCAGCTTTACCATATCTGTCATCAATGACATGGGCATTCGTAATAAATGTATGCGAACCTATCACTGTTCCTGTTCCCATTGAATCTTGTTTTCTTACTTTTGGGTCGTTGCTTCCTTTTTTCCAGCCATTCTTATTAGATACTCTACCAATTGCTTTTAATTTACTTTGTTTAGTAGTTGTGTAATGCGAGATACTAAGTTTCTTATTACTGATTTTTTTAGCTTTATTCAAAGCTGTAACATATGTTGGATACTGAAACCCGTCTCGATAATAATGATCAACTTCAGCTTTAGCTTTTTCACTGTGGTACAAACTAAATGTAATAGTGGATGTTGAAATCAGTGTACCAGCAATAACAGTTTTAATGATTTGAGATATTTTCATAATTAGCTCTCCCTTTGTTAATGAAAATAAATGATCTAATTAGACAATAGCGAATGGCGTAGTGAAAATGAGTAACACAAAAAAGTTAACGAAGAATAGAGAAATATTAAGTGATTTATTATTTCTAAACATTCCTAAAATGTTAACAATGATAGATATAACGAAAAATGTTGCACCTGGGAAATACCAAAAACTAAATCCACTTTCGTTATATAGATTAGTGAACATTGTTGTATAGCAAATAAACACGCTAATTAGTGTGAATAAGATTGATAAAATATCTAAAATTGATAGATTTCTCATGTATGTCGTTCCTTTCGATGTCGTAGTAATAATTAAATTTTTAGCATTGAAATCATAGTTAAGAGTTAGCAAATTTCATGCTGTATATTCTATTATATGTATAAATATGTTTATTACAATAGTTATTTTAATTTTTAATATAAATAAACAAAAAGAAAGGGCGATTAGATAGTGGGGAGATCTATTATTCAAGTAGTAAGTGATTTGCAAATAAAAAAACCACTACCTTATTAGGTAGTGGTTTGGATAAAAATTATAGACTATTTTTTGAATTTTTTAACTAAGTCTACGATAGTTTTAACGATTTCGATGATAGTTGTAACGATACCCATGTTTGTTGCCTCCCTTCACAACATTGTATGTTAGAGAATTTTTATTGAATATTCATAAGCTATGAGTAATAGCTAAATGAATCAATAAACTTATTTGTTAGTGAATTTTTCAATTAAGCCTTTGACAACTTTAACGATTTGATTGATGATATCACTCATTAAAATTACCTCCTTTGCTTAGTTGATATGTATAGTTTAACGAGAAAGTGATGTTTTGGGTGTGATATTCCCTAACTCGTTTATTAAATAGCCTAAGTGAAATTTTTAGGTCATTAAGTTACACACAATTATTCCTAGATGTAGTTAAGTAGTGTAAACCTTTACAAAACCTTTACATTCATATTTTGAGCTTGTTCTTCACTTCACAATTTAACCTTATTTTAGGTAGAAAAATTGGTGTGACAAGCCAATTTAAATTGACATTAGTATTAAAATGAATTACATTTATACTAATGTGCGCAAAAGTAACAGCTAAGTCTTACTTTAGCGATTATGGATTTCGACATCCAAATTGATGAAGAAGAAAGAGTTTTTACTTTGCTATAAATGATATATAGGCAGCTTATTTAAATAAAGTTAATAATAGTACATGTTTAATTGATTAACATGTTTACTCTATATATACTTGAGTTGAATTGAAGCCTACAGTAGTTATAAATTCTTTTAAACCATCATTGTATTCAATGGTGGTGAAGGGATTAACTATTGTAGGCTTTTTTATTATGGAAATTAAGTGAAATAGAAGTCATTTTTGAAAAGTGGGGGTACGTGCAATGTTAAGTATGAGCATCATTTTAATAGTATTTTTTATAACACTTGTCATTGCTATACTGAGTGGATTAGTATTTCTCATTCCATCAGCACCAATTAAATACATTAAAATACACCTTTATCTCATTGTTCTACCAATTATTATTAGTGTTATAGGACTATTGAATGTTAGTGATAGAGAACAAATTGGGCCTTTTACAATGGATCATCTCGCGTGGTTAATGGGAAGTTTCATACTTATTTTAGGTTTTATTATTCAAAAGTTCTCAGTTCGTTATTTAATAGGTGATCGTAATTATCGTAAGTATTTTCCTCTATTTACGTTAATCACATCTTTTGCGTCTATTGCATGGTTGAGTGGAGATTTAAGGTTGATGGTTTTATTTTGGGGAGCAACGTTACTTTCTTTAACACTACTTATAAGAGTAAATCGTTCTTGGAAGATACCTTACGAGGCGGCTAAAGTATCTGGAAAGTCATTTGCTTTGGGATGGCTCTCATTACTTGTTGCTGTCATCTTATTATATGTAGCTACAGGAAACTGGCATATTAATGTCACTTTAGCAAACGATGACGTAATAACTAGTGGTATGAGATTCATCATTGATATGCTCATCGTTTTAGCAGTAATCGTACCTGCTGCTCAATTTCCATTCCAAAGTTGGTTAATTGAATCAGTAGCTGCACCTACGCCTGTTTCTGCGATTATGCACGCGGGCATTGTGAATGCGGGAGGCATAATACTAACACGGTTTTCACCTGTCTTTAATGACCCATTAGCAATTACTATCTTGTTAATTATCGCAAGTATTTCTGTATTACTAGGGTCTGGCATCAGCTTGGTACATGTGGATTATAAAAGACAATTAGTTGGTTCTACGATGAGCCAAATGGGCTTTATGCTTGTTCAATGTGCCTTAGGAGTTTACTCAGCAGCGATTATTCATTTAATTTTACATGGTGTATTTAAAGCAACGCTATTCTTACAATCAGGTTCGGTTGTGAAACGATTTAATATACCAACACCACCTAGCGCTAAGCGTTCTTATAGTTGGGTAGTATTAGGTCGTTGCTTAGCAATTATTATTGCTATTTTATTTTGGTTAGGTAGTGACCGTAGTGCATATGAAATTTTAAGTGCTTTAATATTGGCGTGGTCGCTAATGGTATCATGGAATCAAATGGTAGCATTTAGTAGAGGACTAATCGGTAGAGTGATAGGTATTATAATGATTGTTATTGTTGCTCTTGTTTATATTGTTACACATCATTATTTCTACAATACATTAAGTCATGTTTATATGAATGTTGCTCATCCACCATTAATGAGTGTGATCATTGGTATTTTAATTTTAGTGTTTGGAAGCGTTCTTAGTATTTGGGTTGCACGTCAGAGAGATTCAAAAGCGTTTGCTGTTTTGTATTTGTGGCTGGTTAAATTAGGTGAAGCCAAGACGAAATCAATCGAAAGTCACCCAACTTATCTGAAGAAATACTTATAAAAGAGGAGAGAAAGGTTATGACTCAATATCAACAAGATATGAATGAATTGGTATCACGTGCAAAACGTGTCATTACACCCTTATCACCTATTTCTATATTTGCTGCACGCAATCCATGGGAAAGTTTAGAAGATCGTACCTTTGATCAAGTTGCAAAGTGGATTAGAGAGGTAAGAGATATTGATATGTATCCTAACCATGCTTCTATTCATGCAGGAATTAAAAACGGAGAGATTGATAAGAAGGTGTTTGAAGACGTTCTTCAAGAAGATATAAACGCTTTTGATACGCCTCTCTCTGAAAATGAAGTTCACGCATATATGGATAATGCTAAACATTTATCTCACATTGATGAGGAATATTTTAATGAAAATGATCAAACAAAATTAGAAAAATGGGTGAAAGATCATTTTAAAGATTCTGTGAGTCAAACACGTGTTAGAGCTAAGAGTGCTGACCGTCTTAGTTCAAACGGAGAAAAACTTATCGATATTTTAGACGCACACATGATTAAATGGTCAAAATTATATTTAGACGATTTTCAATCAAGTTGGACAATGCCACAACGTGATAAAGGTTTTTATACAGCATGGTTACACTTAGCACAACACGACCCAATGTTACAGAAAGAACAACGTCAAAAAATTAAAATGCTATCTCATGATGTCAATGAAGCGATTTATCAAGCTTTTAAATATTTGAACATTAAGGAAGAAAACCAGCAAGCATATGTAGAAAGTCATTTATTATCATTACCTGGTTGGGCTGGAATGATGTATTACCGTGCAGAAAAAAATGAATTTGAAAAAGACTTACTTACTGAATATGTAGCTATACGCTTGTCTATGGAAGCATTGCTGATTAATAGTCAATTTGATACCTCTAATGGACTGCCTTTTCATATAAAAAAAGGTTTGGAGCAAGTTCATACGTTACTTTATCACAGCAACATGTCTGTAAGTGAATGGTTAGAGTTACCGGCGTCTAAACAGAGTGATTATTTAAAATTAGTAGAAACTTTTAGTCCGGCATATTTCCAGAAACTGTGGCTTTATGCGTGGGAAGAAACGCATGAAAATGAATTAGTTGAAAAAATCTATGATTCACCACGTAAGATACATGATAAACAAAGAACACAAGTACAACTAGCATTCTGTATTGATGTACGTTCTGAACCGTTTAGACGTCATTTAGAGAGTGAAGGTCCTTTCGAAACGATAGGTATAGCAGGATTCTTTGGTTTACCTATTCAAAAAGAAGTGCTAGATGAGCAATTTACGCATAATTCATTACCAGTCATGGTAGAACCTGCATATAAAATTAAGGAATATGCTGATCGACAAGAGTTAAATATGTATAATCAACAACAACGTTCTTTAACTTCGATGTTTTATACATTTAAACTAATGAAGCATAATGTATTACCTAGTCTATTATTACCCGAACTAAGTGGGCCATTTCTCAGTATTAATACTATTGCTAATACCATTTTACCGAAGAAAGCACATCAATTTGTGAATCGTCTTACAAAAAAATGGCTTCGTAAACCTGATGCCAAATTAACAATTGAAAGGGAACACGGTCAATACTCTGAATTACCGATAGGGTTTACTGAGGAAGAGCAAGTTCAATTTTCTAAAAATGCTTTACAATTAATGGATTTAACAAAAGACTTTGCACCACTTGTAGTTTTAGGCGGTCATGGTAGTGGGTCTCATAATAATCCTTATCATGCCACATTAGAGTGTGGCGCTTGTGGGGGGGCATCGAGCGGATTTAACGCTAAATTATTAGCTACCATGTGTAATATGCCATCTGTAAGAGAAGGGTTAGCCCAAGAAGGAATTCACATTCCTGAGGACACTGTTTTTATAGCTGCAGAACATAAAACATCAGTAGATCATTTAGAGTACATTTACATGCCACACTTAAGTGAAGCCGCACAACATGCTTTTAATCAATTAGAAGCAGCAATGCCTAAGGTAAGCTATAAAGCTAATTTAGAACGTCTAGGTGAATTACCGAGTATTGATGAACATCACAAGGATCCTATTGGTGAAGCGCATCGTTATGCAAGTGATTGGAGTGAAGTTCGACCTGAATGGGGATTAGCTAAAAATGCAGAATTTATAATTGGTAAACGTGAAATTACTGAGAATAGTGATCTAGAGGGGCGAGCATTCTTACACAATTATGATTGGGCGAAAGATGAAGATGGCCAAATTTTAAACACGATTATCTCGGGCCCTGCTCTTGTTGCTCAATGGATTAACTTACAATATTATGCGTCTACAGTGGCACCACACTTTTATGGTAGTGGTAATAAAACGACACAATCTGTGACTTCAGGTGTAGGTGTGATGCAAGGGAACTCAAGTGATCTAATGTATGGTCTGCCATGGCAATCAGTAATGGCAGGAGATAATGAGATGTATCATTCGCCAATACGCCTCCTTGTAGTTATCCAAGCGCCTGATGCGCATATTCAACGCCTGCTAAATGAAAATGATCATTTTCGTCGTAAAGTTGATCATCGTTGGGTCAGACTTGCTAGTATTGATGAAAATAATAGCTGGAAAGATTGGTAATTGTTAATTAGTGTGATAAAGAATTGTGATCTAAATTAACGCGATTTCGGAAATATCTAGATTAATGTTAAACTATAGTTAATCAAGATATAGGAGTAGTCTAGTTATGAAAAAGACTAAAGGTATTTATGAATCCGAAATTAGTAAAGCTATTACGCAATGGGAAAAGGACTTTCTAGGTAGAGGGTCATTATCTGTAAAAACTGACATTTTACGCGATATGATAATTGTTAATTTACAAGGTATATTAACACCTGCTGAATATCGTGTATGTAAGACGAACGAAGGCTTATTAAATATTAAGCGTACACGTTCAGAACTTGTCGAATCAGGAGAAGATGATTTAAATGCGATTATTTATGATTTGACAGGCGTAAAAGTTGTGACATTTCATAGTGATTTAAGCACAGTTACTGGTGAGCGCGTGATTGTTTTTAAATTAGAAGATAATTTTGAGAAAAGAATAAATCAATAAACGGAATGAAGACAGTACTATCAAAGAGATAGTGCTGTTTTTTACTTTAGATGAAATAAATCATTGACGTATACAACTAAACGATAGATGATTCCCATTAAATTAGGAATAATAACCATTGTGGCGATTAACTTTTCAGATTTAAATGCAATTAAACTTAAAATAATAGGGATTATATAAAGTATAAATAACCATAATAATAACGTGTCAAAGTTGGGATGGAATGGTATAAAAAAGCGTATAAGTGTAATAATGAGAGCAATGTAAATGAGTATTCGCTTATCCTTCAAAATATTCCTTCCTAACATATATAAAATAGATAAAACTTATTATACATTAATATTCATGTAATAAGTATAAAATCTTAATGATAAATGATAGCTTAGTGCATAAATTAATACAAGAGATTGTTTGAAAAAGTAATTGATTAGAATTTGAGGTAGAATGAGAAATAATAAATCATTTAGCAAGTGAATTTGTGGTTAAAGTGAGGCGTATTCAATGAGAATAAATCAATTTAATCAGCCTATAGGGGATGAAGTATCTCATAATTATCAATTCCAATTTCCTAAAAAAGAACAATTAGACGGAAGGTATAGTTCATTAGTTAAATTAAATGAATCTCATATTGACGATTTGTTTCAAGTTTTAGGTAAGGAAGATAGTCGGCCTAGTTGGACATATTTATTTGAGAATCCAATTCTACAAAAAGAGGAATTTAATAAGTACATCCAACGTTTAATACACAAGGAGGACTCAGTATTTTACGCAATTATCGATCGCAATCAGCAACGTGCATTAGGCTATGTCTCACTAATGAGGATAAATCAAAATCATGGCTCAATTGAGATAGGTAATGTACATTATTCTAATCAGTTAAAACGTACAAGAGTTGCTACTGAAATCCAATTTTTATTAGCACAATATGTCTTTGAAGGTTTAGGTTATCGGAGATATGAATGGAAATGTGATCATTTGAATGAGCCTTCTAAAAAAGCTGCACAACGCTTAGGATTTACCTTTGAAGGTGTGTTTAGACAGGCAGTTATTTATAAAAATAGAAATCGTGATACTGCATGGTTTTCTATGATCGATAAAGAGTGGCCTCAAATAAAAAAGAGATATGAAATTTGGCTAAAACCTCAAAATTTTGATGAAAAAGGCAATCAAGTTAATAAGTTGTAAAAAGTTAGTTTTAAGAAGAACAAGAATATGATTTATCTTCTATCACAACTAAGAGAAATAGGTGTTTAAATGAAGATTGAAAGGTTGAATTTAATAAAAGTAACAATTCCTTTGCTTATCATGTTGCTTATTATTTTTAGTTTTATGATGTATGGTGTAATGACAAACTGTCACTTACTCAAAGTTATAGATAAATCATCTTTAGAGTGGTTTACACAATGCTTTGGTCACCCACCAAGAGTATATGAAGGTGATATTTTAAATTTATATATGACTTTTTGTGCTACAGTTGGCGATGTAAGTGCCGTTCTTAAATTAGCATCAATACTCGTTATATGTTTGTTTATTTTCAAAAATAAACATCAAGCGATATGGGTATTATTATTAATGACTACAGGTACATGGATTAATTATCTTATTAAGCAAACTGTGGAAAGACAGCGTCCATTTAGTCATTTAGCTATTGATTCTGGATGGTCCTTTCCTAGTGGTCACTCTAATGCGAGTACCTTACTCTTTTTAGTGATTATGCTTACAATTGTACCTGTTATAAAAGTAAAAGTGATTCGAATCATTATTATAATTGTAACAAGCATACTCTGGATAAGCATTTTGTTTTGCAGATTATATTTTCATGCACACTATCTCACTGATGTTATTGGCGGTGGAACATTAGCAGTTGTATGGGTATTACTATTTATAATGGCTTACCCTTTGTTTACTTTACGGAATAATAAGAAAAACTAGAGTGATATAAGGAGTTTAGATAATATGGGAAATGATAAAGCACTTGTACTAGGCGGCGGTGGAATCACAGGAATGGCATGGGAAGCAGGTGTTCTAGCAGGATTAATTGAAAATGATATAAATGTATCTAGTGCCGATGCGATTATTGGGACATCAGCTGGTTCATTTATTGGTGCTATATTAGCAAATCAAGTGGATATGAAATCCTATTATTTAGAATTACCATCTCAAATTAGTTCGAATGATAGAGGTTCATTAAATTCGGATTTATATCGTCTTTGGCAAAATGCATTTGTTGTAGGCAAAGATGATCCAATTAAAGTAGGTCAAATGCTTGGAGATATTGTTTATACGCATCCGTCTAAAATGCCATTAAACCAACGTATGCATGCAGTCCGTCAGCGCTTAGGTAATGTGGATTGGACAGGTAATCTTTTTATAACCGCTATTAATGCCAAATCTGGACAGCTAGCCACTTTCAATAAAGAGAGCAACATACCGTTAGAAGAAGCGGTAGCAGCAAGTGGTGCTGTACCAGGTTTATGGCCTCATATACGCCTATTAAATCAAGATTGGATTGATGGAGGAATGACTTCTCCAGCAAATGCAATGGTAGCTAAAGATTTTAAAAATATCATTATCATAGCCCCGCTAGCTGATGGTTATGGAAATCTACCTAGTGTAAACGATGATGCAAATAAATTAAATAAAAATAGTAATGTAATTACTGTCACACCAAATAATGATAGTCAAAAAGCTATTGGTGAGAACATTTATAGTCCTGATAATTTAATTAATATTGGGCATGCTGGTTATGAGCAGGGCATATCAATAGCTGGAGAAATCAAACAACATCATCATGTATGGATGTCATAGATACCATCACCCATTTGTTAAATTAAATAGAATAGCTCAATAATAATGTATTTTTAAATGATTCAGTCTATCTGTATCATGCGAGCCGTCTAAAATTGAGAAAACGTAATTATATTAGGAGTGACATTAAGAAATGAAGATTAAAGCACCTCAACCAATTTATTTAAAGGGAAATCGTGACCAAGCGATTCTCTTATTACACTCTTTTACAGGTACAGTGCGCGACGTCAAGCACTTAGCAACAACCTTAAATGACCAAGGTTTTACCTGTTATGTGCCAAACTATCCAGGTCATGGTTTACCATTAGATCAATTTACGGAATTTGATATTAATGATTGGTGGAATGAAGTTAAAGATGCGTATCACTTCTTAGAGGACGAAGGTTATCAACATATCTATGCTACAGGTGTTTCTTTAGGAGGATTGTTTACGCTTAGGCTAGCTGAGCAATTTAATTTAGAGCGAATAGCTGTCATGTCAGCACCTCATAAAAAAGGTGAGAGTGGTATTGCTAAAAGACTTGAAACTTACGGGCGAAGAATAAATCAAATTTTAAACTTCGATGACGCAGAAAGCTTTGATCAATTGGAAAATATTCAAAAGTATAATAAACAAATTGAGGTTTTTCAAAATATCATTGATGATATCATTTCTCATCTTGATAGAATTACAATTCCAACTAAGGTAATGTATGGCGAGCAAGATGATAAGGCGTATTCCCATAGTGCGCAATTTATTTTTGACCATATTGCTTGTGAGGATAAAGAATTGAATTCTTTTGAAAGAAGCGGTCATTTAATGACATATGGAGAGGGCCGAGAAGCATTAGAACAAGCTATTGTTGAATTTTTTAACGATAACGAGTAAGAGCTATAAAATATTAAAGGAGACTAATAGTTTATGAAACGCACATTCTTACTTACTTATACAACTATTTCAGGTAAAACTTATACAGAATTTAAAACTTTTGAAAATGGTCCCGACCATGACACTTGTGTGAGACGTATTATAGATGAGTTTGATGAACTCCCGTATCTATATATTAAAAAAGATATTGTTCATTATATTAATGTAAATCATATCGAGAGTTTAGATATTGAGGAAGTATCTGAGGGGCAAAATATTGTTTATGGATTAGATGATGAGTAAAAGTTAAAATTCAAAAATGTTAAATCTAATTATTCTGACAATATATAGGTACATTGCACTTAAAATCAACTCGTGATACAGTGGTATTTAAGCACAAAAACACTTTAGCGCTTTAAAGGGAGTTGGTAAAATGAGCAACCAATCGCAGTGGAAGACATCTACCGGTTTTATCCTAGCTAGCGCAGGTTCTGCAATTGGCTTAGGCGCAATGTGGAAATTCCCATACATGGCCGGAATATACGGCGGTGGCGCATTCTTATTAATGTTTTTGATTTTCACTATTTTTGTAGGACTTCCGTTACTCATAATGGAATTTACTGTAGGCAAGATGGGGCGTACATATACGACTCAAATTTATAGTAAATTAACTGGTAAGAAATGGTTAAATCTCATTGGATGGAACGGGAATTTAGCCGTATTAATATTATTTGGATTTTATAGTGTTATAGGTGGTTGGATCATCATCTATATGGGCAATGTTATTGTACAAGCACTATCTTTCAAGCCCATTTCTCTAACTAGTATCAAATTTGAAGATATTATTAGTAATCCTTGGCTAACAGTACTCGGACAGGGGATATTTATTTTTCTAACGATGATTATTGTTATGCTCGGTGTTGAAAAAGGTTTGGAAAAAGCATCTAAAATTATGATGCCATTATTATTTATCTTTTTATTAATTATTGTAGTAAAATCTTTAACTTTAGACGGTGCGCTAGAGGGCGTGCGCTATATTTTACAACCAAGACTTCATGATGTCTCAATGGAAGGTGTGCTCTTTGCATTAGGGCAATCTTTCTTTACTTTATCACTTGGTACAACAGGAATGATTACTTATGCAAGCTACGCACCAAAAGAAATGACTATTAAATCTTCAGCAATTTCAATTGTAGTTATGAATATTCTAGTGTCTATCTTAGCAGGTTTAGCCATTTTCCCAGCTTTAAAAGCGTTTGGTTACCAACCTCAAGAAGGTCCTGGTTTATTATTTAAAGTTTTACCATTAGTGTTTAATCAAATGCACTTTGGAGCGATTTTCTACTTTATCTTTTTAGTATTGTTTTTATTTGCAGCATTGACATCTTCTATTTCATTGTTAGAGTTAAATGTTTCTAACTTTACTAAAAATGATAATCGCAAACGTAAACCAGTAGCATTTATAGGCAGTGTATTAGTATTTGTGATTAGCATTCCGGCTACCCTTTCATTTAGTAGTTTAAGTGGTGTGAAAATAGGTGCGGGCACCATCTTCGATAACATGGATTTTATTGTTTCAAACATTCTAATGCCAATAGGTGCTTTAGGTACCACATTAGTTGTAGGTCAATTGTTAGATAAAAAGTTATTACAAGAGAGCTTTGGTAAAGACAAGTTCAAATTATTCTTACCTTGGTATTATTTAATTAAATTTGTAATGCCAGTGGTGATTATATTAGTCTTTATCGTTCAATTAGTATAAAAGGGATCGTTACCAGAAAAATAATTCATTGGTAACGATCCCTTATTTTTTAGTTAAAGTATGCTTCAAGATATGCTTTATCTAGTTTAAGTAACTCTACAAAATCATCAGACATAATTTCTTCGCTTAATTCAATATTTTTATCTAAAATAAAATGTGCTAATTTTTCATTTTCTTCATTAGACTCGAAGAACGTTTTAGCATTTTCTACAATGCTACTATCGCTATAAATGATGAGCGCTCTACCATAAGGTAAGTCACGTTTACTACGTTGATAAGCAGGTTCTAATAAACTCATTACTTTAGCGCCATTTTTATAATTAAAAGCTGCATCTAAATCACTTTTAACCTTATCATTAATATTGGATAAACGTTCTTTTTCTGGTTCGTTATCAGGTCTAAACTCATCTTTTAAATATTCTTTCCAATCATTTAAATCTTTTTGTATTTGTTGTTCAAGCTTTTTACTATCTTCCGAATTTGAATCATTAAGTTGTTTAATTTTCTCTATATTTTGCTTAATTTTATCAAAAGATGTTAAATCTTCTTTATTTAAATTACTTTTATCAAATTCTTCATAATGGCCAGTGACATTCATATAAAGGCCTCCTCAAAAGTTTTAATTTAGGTTTAATTTACCTAGCTTAGACCTATCTTAAACATAATTATATTAAATCTACTTTGAAGGTTGAACATTCTCTAATTCGACGTGTTGCTTTTGTAATTCACTTATAAGTTTTTGAGACATTGTAGCATTTTTAATGACTACATTATCGAACGCACAATTTTTGAATTTAACATTTTCAAATGAAGCATTATCAACTTCAACATTTTTAAAGTTAACGTTTTTGAATGTAGTGTCCGTCATTTTAACATTACGAGCGAGATTTTCGTCGAACAAGATATCTTGGAAGACCATGTTATTAAGAACAGTTTCATCAAATGATGTATTCACAAACGTTGTGTCTTTATATTGATTCTTATAAAAATGAACACTCTCGAAGATGCAATTATTAAAACCACATGTAGTGAACTTACTATTAGAAATCGCTTTTATATTTTTAAAAATACCTTCATTAAAGTTGCAGTTTTTAAAACGACTTTTATTAACTTCTAATTCATCATACATTGAATTTCTAAAATTAGACGATGTATAACGTAGATTTTTAAAATTTTCTTTCGTAAATACTGATAAGGACAAGTCACGTTTCGTCATAATTTGTTATCTCCTTTAGTTTATAATTTCTCTCAATTTTGGATTCATATATTTAGATGTGTATATACATCTTTAACTTAGCTCTATTCACTTTAATGATAACATGTTGCACATATAATCACATATGATTGACTTTTAATTAATTTCTAAGGATTTTATATTTCGCAAAAGTAATTTGATTTCTTCGCTTAGTATGTGTTTTCATTTTCGAAAATTGCAAAAAGGGAAGGTTTCGTTTATAATTCATACCTGATAAGTAAGAATTTAAAAAACATAAATTAGAAAGTAGGTTACGTTCGTAAGGCGTGTAGAGCGTTAATCGGACAAGATGGAATATGATAGCTTATGATTTAATTGGGCAGACACCACTGGTGTTATTGGAAAGTTTTAGTGATGAAAATGTAAAAATATATGCGAAACTAGAGCAATTCAACCCTGGAGGCAGTGTAAAGGATCGTCTAGGAAAATATTTAGTTGAAACGGCAATTGAGGATGGGCGTCTCAAAGAAGGTGGCACAATTGTTGAGGCGACAGCTGGAAACACTGGTATAGGACTTGCCATAGCTGCGAACCGTTTCAGAGTCAAATGCGTTATTTTTGCACCGGAGGGCTTTTCAGAGGAGAAGATCTCAATTATGAAAGCGTTAGGTGCAGATGTTAGGCGAACACCAAAAGTTGACGGTATGATCGGGGCGCAAGAAGAAGCGAAGTCTTATGCTAAAAAATACAATGCGTTGTATATGAATCAATTTGGTACTGAAGACAATCCTGGTGCATATACGAATACCTTAGCCAAACAGATCACTCATCAATTGGACCATATTGATTATTTCGTAGCGGGTGTAGGTTCAGGCGGTACATTTACTGGTGTTGCAAAACATATGACAACACTGGGAGTTAAGAATTATATAGTTGAGCCTCAAGGATCTATTTTGAATGGAGGCCCAATACACGCGCATGCGACAGAGGGCATAGGTTCTGAAAAGTGGCCTACATTCTTAGATAGAGATTTAGTGGATGGCATATTTACTATTTCAGATAAGGATGCCTTTAATAACGTCAAACTCATCGCTAATAAAGAGGGATTACTAGTAGGAAGTTCATCTGGTGCTGCATTGCAAGGTGCCTTAGAATTAAAAAAACACATTAAAAAAGGCGTAATCGTAACGATATTCCCTGATGGTAGTGACCGTTATATGTCGAAACAAATTTTCAATTATAAGGAGAGTAATGACAATGAATAAAAAAACGCAAATGATTCATGGTGGACATACAACTGACGATTATACTGGAGCAGTAACAACGCCAATTTATCAAACAAGTACGTATTTACAAGATGATATCGGTGATTTAAGACAAGGGTATGAATATTCACGTACAGCTAATCCAACACGTGCGTCACTAGAGAGTGTTATTGCGGATTTAGAACATGGTAAGCATGGGTTCGCGTTTGGTTCAGGCATGGCCGCGATTAGTGCAGTTATAATGTTGCTAGATAAAGGTGATCATTTAATTTTAAACTCTGATGTCTATGGAGGAACATATCGTGCATTAACTAAAGTATTTACACGATTTGGTGTAGAAGTTGATTTTGTAGATACAACGCATATTGAAAATGTTGAAAAATACATTAAGCCAGAAACTAAAATGTTATACATTGAAACACCATCAAATCCATTATTACGTGTAACTGATATAAAAGCATCAGCTGAAATTGCTAAAAAACACAATCTTATCTCAGTGGTAGATAATACATTTATGACACCTTATTATCAAAATCCTCTAGATTTCGGAATTGATATCGTTTTACACTCGGCAACTAAATATATTGGTGGACATAGTGATGTGGTCGCTGGTTTAGTAGCAACTGCTGATGATGAATTGGGTGAGCGTTTAGGTTTTATTTCTAATTCAACAGGGGGCGTTCTTGGACCTCAAGATAGTTATTTATTAGTAAGAGGTATTAAAACACTTGGTTTACGTATGGAACAAATCAATCGCAATGTTGAAGGTATTGTTAAAATGTTGCAAGACCACTCGTCAGTTCAACAAGTTTTCCATCCAAGTATAGAAGGTCATTTGAATCATGATATTCACCAATCTCAAGCAAGTGGACACACTGGTGTTATTGCGTTTGAAGTGAAAGACACTGAAGCGGCTAAACAAGTGATTCATGCTACAAAATATTTCACTTTAGCTGAAAGTTTAGGTGCAGTTGAAAGTCTTATTTCAGTGCCAGCATTAATGACACATGCTTCTATACCAGCGGATGTCCGCGCAAAAGAAGGTATTACTGATGGCTTAATTCGATTATCAATTGGTATTGAAGATACAGATGATCTTGTGAATGATTTAAGTCATGCATTAGACACATTAAATTAGTTAATCATTTAAAGAAACGGTAATGTTTATTTAGACGAATAAACATTACCGTTTTTTTTATTTTGATAAAACAATTTTTAGAGTGTGCAGTTTTAATTTTAATGCATTTTAGATTGAATGATTCCCATTGCATTTTTATCATCTAAAACGGATTGAGCATGTTTCCAACTATCGTGTTCAATATCCAATAATGAACGTAAATATGTCCAAGTAACATACTGTACTAATGATACTCGCTCTGGATTTTCATCTGTGGTTTCTTTCACTTCATATCCAGCTATGCCGCCAAGAGAATGTTCGGCATTATATAATTTAAGCAATGATTTTTTACCGGGACTTAAATAGTAAGGTTCTTCCATCCATTCAGGCCCTAACTGTGTTAATGGAGAATCATCCTTATCCCCAACAATAATAAGAGCAGGTTTGGACATGTGTTTAAATGTCGGATGAAGGAATGGGAAGTTATCTTTGGCGAATTGAGTTAATTTATCTCCACCTTCACCTGAAGTTGCTAACAGTACACCGCCTTTCACTCTTGAATCTAGGTAATCGGTATAAGAATTTGTTAATGGATCAAAGACTTGTAGACCAAGTAGGTTGCCGGCAGTCTGACCTCCGAATGAATGACCCACTACTGCAATATTATCTTTATCAATTCGTTGATGTAATGTTGGAATTTCTTCAGTGACTTGATCTAAATGATCGATGATATTTTTCATATCTTGCACTCTATATCTCCAGAGTTCTGATTGTCTTTTATCATCTTTATCTAAATTTATCGTTCTTGAATCTAGAAAAGTTGGTTGAATAACTATGAAACCATGACTCGCGTAAAAATCAGCTAAGGGTCCATAGCCCTCCATAGATGAACCAAACCCATGTGCTAACAATATAATAGGAAGGTGATGACCTTCTTTAGGGAAAGAGACCTTTAGCTATAAATCTATTCCTCTATAGGAAGCGGGTAGTACAATAGGCTTCATTGACAACATTGACGTTGAAGTTGGTGTTTTAAATTCACTTAAACTCATAATCTCTTCCTTTCTTTATAGAAATGAGGTGCTTCTGAGTATATTAAAAAGCATAAGTATAATGAATTAATTTGCTTAAAATTCAAGATATTTAAGAGGATGAAAAGAATGATTACTAACACTGGCGACAAAATATCATTTTGTCGGCAGTATATTCTTGCTTTAGGCATTATGAAAGTTATGTAAATATCTTTGTTTTTATTGAACGTTCTACTTAATTCGTTTATCTTTTGATATTACTTTTTAAATAGAATGAAAATTGTATTCAGTTGTGAGGGTAATACTGTGTAGTTGTCATTAGTGAATTCGTAATAAAATTGTCATTGTAATTTATGATAAATTGTATTAGTTTAGATAGGCATAATGATATTTGTCTGGAGTGCTATTTTTTAAATGAAATAATATTTTGTAATCATAATGTCATCTAAAACACACATCCTATACATAATTAAAGAGTATAATGTGCTTGTATTAAAAAATTCGGGAATAAAAAAAGACAAGTAGAGGAGGATTTCAAGTGCAAAAAAAATATATTACTGCCCTTATCGGAACAACAGCAATTAGTGCTTTAGCAACTACGCAAGCACATGCAGCAACGACACATACAGTAAAAAGTGGAGAATCAGTTTGGTCAATTTCTCATAAATACGGTATTTCAATTGCTAAATTAAAATCACTTAATGGCCTAACTTCAAACTTAATTTTCCCTAATCAAGTACTTAAAGTATCAGGATCATCATCTAGCGCGTCAAAATCTAAGACATCATCTAATAGTGGTTCAGTGTACACTGTAAAAGCGGGAGACTCATTATCATCTATTGCAGCTAAATACGGAACTACTTATAAAAATATTATGAAGTTAAATGGTTTAAATAACTTCTTAATTGTACCTGGTCAGAAGTTAAAGGTTTCTGGATCAGTATCAACGTCTAAATCTACAAGTGGCTCTAAAAAAACGGCTTCAAGTAGCTCAGGTCGTACATCTACGTACACTGTTCAATATGGTGACTCTTTATCATTAATTGCAAGTAAGTACGGTACTTCATATCAAAAAATCATGCAATTAAATGGACTTTCTAATTTCTTTATCTACCCAGGTCAAAAATTAAAAGTGCCAGGTGGAGGTAGTGGAGGTTCAAGTAGTTCATCTACTAGTAAATCAACTCCAAGTGGTGGCTATTATACGCCAGTTTTCTACCACCAAAACTTATATACATGGGGTCAATGTACTTGGCACGTGTTTAACCGTCGTTCTGAAATCGGGAAAGGTATCAGCATATATTGGTGGAATGCAAATAATTGGGACAACGCAGCAGCTGCAGATGGTTATACTATTGATTATAATCCGACAGTAGGTTCAATTGCTCAAACTGACGCTGGTTACTACGGTCATGTAGCCTTTGTTGAACGCGTGAATAGTGATGGTAGTATTTTAGTCTCTGAAATGAACTGGAGTGCAGCACCAGGTTACATGACTTATAGAACTATCCCTTCATATCAAGTTAGAAATTATAAATTTATTCACTAAGTGATATATCATTTAAACAATAAATTAAGCTGACGAGGTCACTCATCCTCGTCAGCTTTACTGTGTTTAGATGTTTAAATTAAATTGAGATTTCTTAGTAAGTGATGATAATTCTTTACTGCTGCAGAATATGTTAATTTCTCTTGATTTCTTACATTTCTTAATGGATGTTCCACAATGTCTATCATTCGATGAGCTAATTGCTCGATGTGATTTTCCTCTATTAAATAACCATTTTCTCCATGATTGATAATTTCGTTAGGTCCATATCGAACGTCATATGATAGAACAGGGCAACCCATTTCAATACTCTCCATAATAGTCAATCCAAAACCTTCATACTTACTTGTTAATATAGAAGCTTTCGATTTTTCAAATTCTACTAAAGGCTTTTTTGTGTATCTTGAAATTTTAACCATATCTTCAAGATGGTACTCAGCAATCAAGCTTCTCATCATAGGTAATTGATTATCTTCATCCCTACCAAATAAATGTAATTTTGTTTGATGACCACTTTTAACAAACTTATCATAAGCCTTAATTAAATGATCCATTTGTTTTTCACTACTAAATCTACCGATATAAATGAAACGATCTTCTTGTATAACTTCATTTTCACCTTTTCTATGATTGAGTTCTATAAAATGAGGTATGAGTTCAAAGCGTTCGTTTTCAATAGGATACATCTCTTGAATATCTTTCATTTGTTGATGCGTAAGTACTATATATTTATCCACGTTATTGCTATGTTCTAAAGCATATTTATAAGATTTTTTAGTTTTACCCTCTTTTAAATGCGAACTATGAAAGACTAAGATATTTTTAGTCTGATGTGTTTGTTTAATTAATGGTGCATCTAAAAATCTTGCATCACTAAACACCACATCGTTGTCTTTAAAACGCGATTGAAAGTAATATTGCGCAAGTACTTTATCATTTTTAAAAGTTTTAATAACTTTGCCATTTTCGTATAACTCGACGCAGTTAATTTTATTTTTCTCATTATTATTAAAATATCTTTTACAATACATGGTACCTTCAGCATCTATTAATTCATCACTGTGTCTTATTGATGAGTTATTTACATAGAAAATTTTTCTGTGAAGTAAGCCATATAAATTATATTCATGTCGCTCATACTTTAAACCAGTTGAAGGCGAGATATAGTCTTCATATTGAAGAACATCAGATTGGCCATAATATTTGCGAAAACGGACATATGACTTCTTATTATAGTAATAAACCTCGCTTTGGTCTTTGCCTAATTCGTATTTTAGACCTTTAATTTTACGTTTAGTTTTAACGTATTTAGGATTTTTAGTAATAAAAGTTTTGGGAACCTTATAAAGTTTGAAATTAGACAACCATTCATACATATTTTCAAACTCTATATTTTTAGTAATTTTATTTTCTTTTAAAAAACGTTTGTAGACACTTGGGTAGTTGCCATAATAGTTTGTGGTAAGAATTTTAGTAGGTAAGTTAAATTCTTCATCTATAAGTTTGATACGTCTTAAAAGAGCTTGGGTTCTTCCACCGTGAGAAATAGGAAGTGTTGTTGTGACAGTGTAAAGCATGTAAATGTCTCCTTTAGTAGTTACCTTCATACTGTTGCATTAGAATACTATCAAAAATTAATTATCACACATGTTAAAGATTTTTATGAAAATTACAAGAAAATCGAATAAAAAAAGACGAAACAATTAGTACATTCTTTAAGAATGAATAACGTTTCGTCTTCCTTTCTCAATCATAATCTTTAATATTCATTTTTAACTTTACGGAAACTAGTAAATAAGCGTAAACCGTTTATCGCGAATGAAGTAAGCGCACCTAATTTACGTAATTTTGATGGTGACTTAATAGATACATAAAAATCGATGATTGTACCAATAGCACTTAGACCTAATGATAAATATACCATTTGTTTATTTTTAGCATCGTGACGTATTCCATTATAACCGTCGACGATGAAACCTGCCATGTTAAATAAGTTAGATAAACGTACAGCGCCAGTTTGTTTTGCCATAAAAATTCCCTCCGAATGATATCTTTGCATGAAAAGCATACGCTCATAAATGATTGATATATTGTTATACTCAAAATTATCCATTTTGAACTCAATCACTTCATCATTTAATTTATGATAACATAATACTAAATATAAAAAGCTTTTTGAAGTAATAAAGAATAGGGTAGGGTGTTTATTCGAATGATTAAATGTGTTTGTTTAGTTGAAGAGAAAGAAAATCAAATTTTACTCGTTCAAGTTCGTAATAGAGATAAATATTATTTCCCGGGTGGTAAAATCGATGAAGGTGAAAGCTATGTTGAGGCGTTACAACGAGAACTTAAAGAAGAGTTACGCCTCGATTTGGTTGAAACTGATTTAGAATTTATAGGCACCGTTGTTGGAAAGGCATATCCTCAACCAGATACGCTTACTGAATTAAACGGATTTAAAACGACAAAAGCTATTGATTGGTCCAGTATAACTACTGACAATGAAATTACTGATATTAGATGGTTTAATATCAATGATTCAGAGAACATAGCACCTGCCGTATTGACTTGGATAGACCAATTTTCTAAAAAAGCTAAAGGCTAGGTGAAAAATGTGTATTTAAAAGCATATGAACCGGAATTATTTGAGCAAGTCGAAAACTTAGAAATTTTAGAAAGTGACTATAAATTTACGAAATCACCAGTTGAAAACATCAAATCGGCTAATCAAGATAGTGATAGACATCCTACGTTAGTTATGAATAATGAGTCGTGTATCGCGTTTTTCACTTTACACGAAGGAAATGGGCCTAAACCATTCACTGATAATCCAAAGGCCATTTTCTTTAGATCATTTAGTGTTGATCAACGTTATAGAGGACAAGGCATAGGTAAGAGGACCCTTGAAATATTGCCTGCATATATTAAACAACATTATCCACGCATTAATGAAATTACATTAGCAGTAAATACAGATAATGAGAAAGCAATCAATTTATATGAGCAAGCTGGTTATCGCCACACGCAAGATAGTGAATTAATAGGGCGACCTGTTTACGTGATGTCGCTAAAAATTTGATCATAATAATAAGACCCCAATGCTAAGAGAATAAGGCACTGGGGTCTTTAAATATATTAATCATTCTTAAGATGTTGTGATTGAGTAGAATTTTTACGTTTTTTATTTTTAATCATCAAAGCAGTTACCCATGCAGTTATTGGAATACTGAGTGCAACTGCAATGCCTCCTAGTAATATCGACACAAATTCTTGAGCGAAAATTTTAGAATTAATAATATGTCCAAAAGAATAATGTAATTTAAAGAACCAGAAAAATAAAGTTAATTGACCCCCAAAATATGCTAAATAAATAGTATTGGCAGAAGTAGCTAAAATTTCTCTACCTACTCGCATGCCAGAAGTGAATAGTTGTCTTTGATTTAGTTCCGGATTGGTCTCGCTTAATTCATACATTGGTGAGCTAATTGTAATGGCTAAATCGATTACAGCGGCTATAACAGCCAAAACGATTGTAAAAACCATAAACTGTATCATATCGATACCAATATTCATTGAATACACATATGTTTCATCTTGTTGTTCTGTCGCAAACCCTTGAAGATGACCTACCTTAACCGATAGGAAAATAACTAGTATCAATATGAGTGTCGTAATTATTGTACCGATAAATGCTGCTTGTGTTTTAACATTATAACTATTTAACACGAATAAGTTCACAGCAGCAATAACTATGCAGAAGATAAAAGTTACTAAGTAAATCGGTACACCAAAAATTATTAAAATGATACTAATAATAAGTATGATGAAGTTTAAAAATAGTGTGAAGAAAGAAATGAGACCTTTTTTTCCTCCGAAAATTATCATTAGCACCAAGAGTAATAAGCCTAAAATTGTTATCGCACTCATTGTTTAGCACCTCTCAATTTTAGCAATACTTCCATTAATGCAATGGTAATGGGAATTGTTAACACAATGCCTATGCCACCTGTCATGGCTCTAGCAACTTCTAATGACCAATTCATTGAAATGGTGTAAGTGATTGTATTAGCATTTTTCAAATAAATTAGAAACATTGGTAAACTTCCAGACAGATAAGAAAAAAGTAAAATGTTGGTCATTGTACCCATAATATCTTGGCCAATGTGACGTCCCGCAAGCGCCCAACGACCCATTGTTATATTTGGAGTACGTTGAAGAATTTCATACATTCCACTTGAAATCGTAATGGCTACGTCCATAATAGCTCCGAGCGTTCCAATTAAGACGGAAGCGAGAAAGACGTCTTTAGGAGGTAGTGTAAGGAAGGTCATTGTTTCATACTTAATCCCGTTACCACCTGTCATTTTAATCACTAATTCTGTAATTCCCACGCAAAGAAATGTACCAATGAGTGTACTTACTATTGTGACGAGTGTACGCATGTGCCACCCAGTTACAAGTAATAGGGTTAACGTTGTCGAGACAATAATCGCGATTGTCATTAATAGGAATAAGTTGATTTGCCCATTTTGATTGTGTATATAGATTGCCCCTATGACGGCAATTGTATTGATGATTAGTGATAATATTGATTGTAAGCCAACTTTTTTACCAACGATGAGTACTGTGAGTAGGAAGATTCCTGTTATTGCCACAACCAAACCATCACGTTTTTTCTCTATAATATTGGCATCACTAGGTTTCTTAGAAATATGTAATAACACTTTGTCATTTTTGGAAAATGACTCCGAGTCCGCTTGAGATTTTACATATTGGTGGTCAATCGTTGCTGTCTGACCTTTAAATTTACCATTCAAAATTTCTAAAGTAAGTTTTTCTTTATATTTAATATCTTTATTGTGTTGTTCATCCGTAATTTTTTCAGTGTGAATAGGATGTACATTTGTAATTTTTCCTATCGGCATATTGTAAAATTTATCGTTAAAAAACGTAAATATAAATAAGCCAAGAAAGATGCAACAAAAAATCATAATCATCCAACTGAAAGGCTGTTTAAAAAAAGATTTGAACTGCATATTTAAACCTCAATTCTCAATTTAGTGTATTAAATTGACATAGTGATTATACGCCCATTAATCAATGATTACAAAAATTTATAAAATGAGTTAATTGAATGATTCGTCGTATTTTATAAATAAAGCGAGTGTGATTAACGATGTGTTCAACTAAGATTGAGCCGTTTGATTAATCATAGTATGAATATAATGCCATACTAAATCTATATCTTTTTTCTTATTATCATATTTAGTGATGGCGCATATTGTTCTTTTTAATTCAGTATGTGAAAGAGGAATTCGGACCCAATCTTCGCTATCATTAAGATGAATGTTTTCATTGCTAATAATAAATCCTTTATCTTGACGCACGAGATACTGAGCAAGTTGTTTATTCGATAATGTATACACATTTGCTTTAATTAATTGTTCGAGTTTCTTTTTTATTGAGTTGGCGAAAGGCATGAGACAGTATAGTGATTCATTTTCAAGTTGAGTTAAAAGGGGTTGAGTTGTCAAAGTAATAGGATGGTCTTTAGGCGCATACATATGATATTTCTCTTCGAATAAAGGTGTGACATGAAGTCCTGTCTGTGTTGTTATATCCTTAGTCATTTCAATAAGCCCTATATCGAGTTGGCCCGAATTTACTCGATCTACAATGTGATTATGTTTCAAGAGTTGCGGCGTTATAATACTCTCACTTTGTTGTTCAAAGGATTGCACTAGTGGCAACATCATTTGTGAAATGTCGCCTTCTTCATAACCAATATAAATCGTCCGTTGATCTGTAGAAGCTTGCTGTTTAAATAATTGAATCGTGTGGTCCATTTGTTTGAGAATTTGAGTAGCTTGAGACATGAGTTTCTTTCCCTCGGAGGTGAGGATGATATTCCTACCACTTCTTTTAAAAAGGGTTACGTTCAACTCTTTCTCAAGTTGTGTGATTTGACGACTTACCGCTGACTGCGCAATGTTTAATTCTAAAGCTGCATCTGATATATGCTCACGACGTGCCACTTCTACAAAGTATTTAAGTTGTTTAATCTCCACAATATCCACTCCTTATTAATTGACGAAAAATTCTAAAATTTAAAATGGTATAAGTGTATTATAGCAGTAATTTGGGTAATTGTTCTATTTTTTAGATGAGTTATATCTAATTTATATATTGAACAGATAAATATATTACATTATAGTAATTATTATCAAACTAAAATTGTCAGAAAATTCTAATAAGAGGAGTGTGCATCATGTACAATGAGAAATTAAAAAAAGGTTTATATGATTATCGTGAAGAGCATGATGCGTGTGGTATTGGATTTTATGCCAATATGGATAATAAGAGGTCTCATGATATTATTGAAAAATCTTTAGAAATGTTACGTCGGTTAGATCATCGAGGTGGCGTTGGTGCTGACGGTATCACTGGTGATGGTGCGGGCATAATGACTGAAATTCCATTTAAGTTTTTTGATCAATTAGATGAAATTAATATTCCCGGCGAAGGTAACTATGCTGTGGGATTATTTTTTTCTAAAGAAAAAGTTAAAGATTCGAATCATGAACCCATTTTTAACTCATATTTCGAAAATGAAGGTTTCAAAGTTATTGGTTATCGAGATGTCCCTGTAAATACTAATGCAATTGCTAAACATGTTGCTGATACAATGCCTTACATTCAACAAGTCTTTGTAGATATTAGAGGCGTTGAACATGTTGAAAAACAATTATTTTTAGCGAGAAAACAGATTGAGAGATATGGAGAAGAGCAATCACTGGAGTTATATTTCACAAGTTTATCCAAGAGGACAATTGTTTATAAAGGTTGGTTACGCTCTGATCAAATCAAAGAATTATATTTAGATCTTCAGAATGAAACGTTTCAATCTAAATTAGGATTAGTGCATTCAAGATTTAGCACAAATACTTTTCCCAGCTGGAAACGTGCCCATCCTAACCGGATGCTCATGCATAATGGTGAGATTAATACAATTAAAGGTAATGTGAATTGGATGAGAGCACGCCAAAATAAATTGGTTGAGACGTTATTTGGAGATGAAAAAGATAAAGTTCATTTCATAGTAGATGAAGATGGAAGTGATTCAGCTATTGTGGATAATGCGTTTGAGTTTCTTTCATTGGCTATGGAACCTGAAAAAGCAGCAATGTTATTGATTCCAGAACCTTGGTTATATAACAAAGCTAATGACAAAAATGTGCGTGCTTTTTATGAATATTATAGCTATTTAATGGAACCATGGGACGGTCCAACGATGATTTCATTTTGTAACGGCGATAAAATTGGTGCGCTTACAGATAGAAATGGTTTACGTCCAGGCCGCTATACGATTACTAAAGATAACTTTATTGTATTTTCTTCTGAAGTTGGTGTAGTTGATGTGCCGGAAGAGAATGTCGCTTTTAAAGGACAACTTAATCCAGGCAAATTGTTACTCGTCGACTTTTTACAAAATAAAGTAGTCGAAAACAATGACTTAAAGGCAGATATAGCTAGCGAATTACCTTATCAACAATGGTTAGAAACATTTAAAATTGATGATCGCTTTGATCGAATAGATTATGAGCCGTCTGATTGGGATGAACATACGTTATTTCGTTTGCAAAAGCAATTTGCCTATACTAAAGAAGATATAAATAAATACATGGTTGATTTAGTTAGTAGTAAAAAGGATCCTATTGGAGCGATGGGGTATGACGCACCAATTGCTGTTCTTAATGATAAGCCAGAATCATTATTTAATTATTTTAAACAATTATTTGCGCAAGTCACTAACCCTCCTATCGACGCTTATCGAGAGAAGATTGTAACGAGTGAAATGTCATATTTAGGTGGAGAAGGTAATTTACTTCATCCTGATGAGACAGCGCTACAACGTATTCAATTGAAGAAACCTGTTATTACTGAGGCACAACTTGCTTCCATAGACTCAAGTTGCTTCAATGTAACCCATCTATCAACGGTGTATACAGGGGAGCTTGAAAGTGCATTAAACTCACTTGGAGAACAAGCAGTTGAAGCAGTAAAATCAGGTGCTAAGATCATTGTGCTAGATGATCAAACACTTGTCTCACAGGAAGGTTATGCGATGCCAATGTTACTTGCTCTTAGTCATGTTCATCAGTTACTGATACGTGAAGGATTGCGAATGGAGACAAGTCTTGTAACTCTAACAGGTGAAACTAGAGAGGTACATCATGTGGCATGTCTACTTGGATATGGTGCTAATGCAATCGTACCTTATCTTGCGCAACGTACGATTGAACAATTGACACTTAAAGGACAGTTATCTGGTTCAGTAATTGAGAACGTAGAAACGTATACACGCGTATTATCAGAAGGTGTCATAAAAGTTATGGCGAAAATGGGAATTTCAACTGTGCAAAGTTATCAAGGGGCGCAGATTTTTGAAGCAGTTGGATTATCTCAAGATGTTATAGATCGTTATTTTACTGGAACACAGTCAAAAATATCTGGAATAAGTATTGAACAAATCGACAATGAGAATAAAGCGCGACAAAGTAATGCAACAGATTACTTAGAATCAGGTAGTACATTTCAATGGAGACAACAAGGTCAACATCATGCATTTAACCCTCGTACAATCTTTTTACTACAACATGCTTGTAGAGAAAATGATTATGAACTGTTTAAAGAATTTTCAGAGGCAGTCAATGATAAACGTACAGATCACATACGTCATCTGTTAGAGTTTAAAAAACAAAAAGCCATTGATATTAGTCGTGTGGAGCCGGCAAGTGAAATTGTGAAAAGGTTTAATACTGGTGCTATGAGTTATGGTTCAATTTCAGCTGAAGCGCATGAAACTTTGGCACAGGCGATGAATCAAATTGGTGGTAAAAGCAATAGTGGTGAAGGCGGTGAAGATCCGTCTCGATATGAATTGCAAAAGGATGGAAGTAATAAAACGAGTGCAATTAAACAAGTTGCGTCCGGACGATTTGGTGTAACGAGTGATTATCTCCAACACGCTAGAGAGATTCAAATCAAAGTAGCACAAGGCGCTAAACCAGGGGAAGGTGGGCAATTACCAGGATCGAAGGTCTATCCGTGGATAGCTGAAACAAGGGGTTCAACGCCGGGTATAGGATTGATTTCTCCTCCACCACATCACGATATTTATTCTATAGAAGATTTAGCTCAACTTATTCACGATTTAAAAAATGCGAATAAAGAAGCGGATATTGCAGTTAAATTAGTTTCTAAAACAGGCGTAGGAACCATCGCTTCAGGGGTAGCTAAAGCATTCGCCGATAAGATAGTCATTAGTGGTTATGACGGAGGTACTGGGGCTTCACCAAAGACCAGTATTCAACATGCTGGAGTTCCTTGGGAAATAGGACTAGCGGAAACACATCAAACATTGAAATTAAATCATTTACGTAGTCGAGTGAAGTTAGAAACAGATGGTAAGTTACTCACTGGAGTAGATGTAGCGTACGCTTGTGCACTTGGAGCGGAAGAGTTTGGATTTGCGACAGCCCCACTTGTTGTATTGGGATGTATCATGATGCGTGTATGTCACAACGATACATGTCCAGTAGGAGTTGCTACGCAAAACAAAGATTTACGTGCGCTATTTACAGGTAAGGCGCAACATGTAGTCAACTTTATGTATTTCATTGCTGAAGAACTACGAGAAATTTTAGCTTCTCTAGGTCTAGAGACAGTAGAGGAGTTAGTAGGTAGAACAGATTTACTACAGCGTTCTTCTAAGTTAACTCATGGAAGCAAAGCTGCAGCAATTCAAATAGAGAATCTTATCGAACAGTCTGAAGGACCTAATACGAAACAAATAATGCAAGATCATCACTTAGATATCGGCTTTGATTTGAATTATCTATATCCAGATGCTAAGCACAGTATTCAAAATGGACATTCATTCACAGGAAGTTATGTGGTCAACAATGAACAAAGAGATGTAGGCGTTATCACAGGTAGTGCCATTGCACGTCAATACGGAGAAGAAGGTCTCCCTGAGGATACAATATTCGCTTATACAGAAGGGCATGCCGGTCAAAGTCTTGCTGCTTATGCGCCACACGGTTTGACGATTCATCATACTGGTGATGCGAATGACTATGTAGGTAAAGGTTTATCAGGTGGAACAGTTATTGTTAATGCGCCAAATGAAAAGCGAGAACAAGAAATTATCGCAGGTAATGTAAGTTTTTATGGAGCATCAAGAGGAAAAGCTTATATAAATGGTAAGGCGGGAGAACGTTTTTGTATTAGAAATAGTGGCGCTGATGTTGTGGTAGAAGGTATTGGAGACCACGGACTAGAGTACATGACTGGTGGACATGTCATTATTTTAGGAGATGTTGGTAAAAACTTTGGCCAAGGTATGAGTGGCGGCGTAAGTTATATCTTCCCATCAAGTATTGAAGAATTTAAAAAGGTCAATGCACTAGAAACTCTTGAATTTAGTGAGGTTCGCTATGATGAGGAAAAAGCATTAATTAAAGAGATGCTTGAAGCGCATTATAAACATACACGTAGTACGAAAGCACGACAAATTTTGAATCAATTTGAAAATGTAAGCCAATATGTAGTGAAAGTCATACCGAAAGATTACAAATTGATGATGCAAAAAATTGATTTACAAAAACGACGAATAGAACAAGTAGATGAAGCGACACTCGCAGCATTTTATGATGATAGGAAAAGTATTGAAGAAGAATTACAACCAGCAGTAGTTTATTAAAAAAGTGGGGGATAATCATGGGCGAATTTAAAGGATTTATGAAATATAATAAACAGTCTTTATCAGAATTGTCTTTGGTAGATCGTCTTTCTGGTCATGATGCGTTTCAACAACGCTTTACTAAGGAAGATGCCTCCGTTCAAGGTGCACGCTGTATGGATTGTGGCACACCATTTTGCCAAACAGGACAGTTATATGGAAGAGAAACTATCGGCTGTCCTATTGGAAATTATATACCAGAGTGGAACGATTTAGTATATCATCAAGACTTTAAAACGGCTTATGAAAGATTGAGTGAGACAAATAATTTTCCGGAATTTACTGGACGTGTATGCCCCGCGCCATGTGAGAATTCTTGTGTCATGAAAATCAATAGAGAATCCGTTGCAATTAAAGGTATTGAGCGTACTATTATAGATGAAGCTTATGATAATGGTTGGGTTAAACCAAAGTATCCTGAAGAACGTAAAGAGCAAAAAGTTGCAATAGTAGGAAGTGGACCTGCAGGACTTACAGCTGCTGAAGAACTCAACATTAAAGGGTACCAAGTGACCGTGTTTGAAAAAGCACATGAACCAGGTGGCTTATTAATGTACGGTATCCCAAATATGAAATTAGATAAAGATGTAGTACGTCGTCGTATAGCGTTAATGAAAGAGGCAGGTATAGAGTTTAAAACAAGTGTTGAGATTGGCGTTGATATCAGTAAAGAAGAGCTTGAAGATGCATTTGATGCAATTGTTTTATGTACGGGTTCGCAGAATGCGAGAGATTTACCTTTAGAAGGACGTATGGGCTTTGGTATTCATTTTGCAATGGATTACCTAACTGAACAAACACAATATCTCAATGGAGAAATTGATGAAGTTTCTATTACTGCTAAAGATAAAAACGTTATTATCATAGGTGCAGGTGATACAGGCGCCGACTGTGTAGCGACTGCATTGCGTGAAAACTGTAAATCAATCGTACAATTTAACAAGTATACTAAGCAGCCTGAAGAAATTACCTTTGAAAGTAATACATCTTGGCCTTTAGCCATGCCTGTATTTAAAATGGATTATGCGCATAAAGAATATGAAGCAAAATTTGGTAAAGAACCAAGAGCTTATGGGGTACAAACAATGCGCTATGATGTAGATGGTCTTGGTCGTGTGAGAGGATTGTACACTCAAGTGCTGCAAGAGACATCTGAAGGCATGGTAATGTCAGATGGTCCAGAACGTTTTTGGCCAGCTGATTTAGTCTTATTATCAATTGGTTTTATAGGAACAGAAACAACTATTCCTCATGCGTTTGGTATTAAAACTGAACGTAATAAAATAGTTGCTAATGACATTGACTTTCGAACTAATCATCCTAAATTTTTTGCAGCTGGAGATGCTCGTAGAGGTCAAAGTTTAGTCGTATGGGCAATCAAAGAAGGTCGCGCTGTAGCACGATCTGTTGACCAATATTTAAATAAAAAAATTCTGGTGTAGACACAAAATAATTATATTGACTTTTAATGAACGCTATTATATGATTGTTATTGTGTTCATTGGAGGAATACCCAAGTCCGGCTGAAGGGATCGGTCTTGAAAACCGACAGGGCCTTAACGGGCCGCGGGGGTTCGAATCCCTCTTCCTCCGCCATTAGAATTAAAATCCAAGACTAATAGATATAAAAGGCAAGTACTTATTTTAATGAGTATTTGCCTTTTTTATTTTGCTTTTACCCTCCTCTAACTGAATTGCTCATACATACAAATAGAATTTTTTTAAATTTATCGATTTTTATATATTAGCAATGTGCCTATCATTTCGAAATTTTGAGTTCATTAAAAGAGTAATCTAAACTCATATATAAGTTGTTGATGAAATTTTTACGCTTGCAAAGGGATATGAAATTATAGTATTATAAATCTTACCGTGCTAGGTGGGGAGGTAGCGGTTCCCTGTACTCGAAATCCGCTTTATGCGAGACTTAATTCCTTTGTTGAGGGCGCATTTTTGTGAAGTCTGCCCGAAGCACGTAGTGTTTGAAGATTTCGGTCCTATGCAATATGAACCCATGAACCATGTCAGGTCCTGACGGAAGCAGCATTAAGTGGATCCTCATATGTGCCGTAGGGTAGCCGAGATTTAGCTGTCGACTTCGGTAACGTTTATGATATGCGTTCGATACAAAGGTGCACGGTATTATTATGAGATTTAAGCAAATATCACATAGATAAGAGGCTAGGACATATCAGATTGTCGTAGCCTTTTTTTATTTTGGCAGTAGGTGCCTGATTTGGAAATAAGTTTGAATCAAGCTTCTCATACTTCTAAACGACTATGTCAGCAAGCCCCTACTAGTGATGAATTATAAAAATTTTATATACAAACCAAGTTGGAGTGGGATAGTGAAATTAATTTTTTACAAATTTAAATTTCTATCCCACTCTTCTTTCATTAAATAGATTAATTTTCAATAATTTGTTAAGGTTATAACGAACTAAGCAAATAATATATAACGTGTATTGATATATCATTAAAAAGCTGATGGAAAAATTGGAGGATACATGCAAATATTTTTAAGTACTTTAACTGAAGTTGATTATGAACGATCACTTGATAGCATTGAACAAAATTATGATCAAGACCCAGAGATGAGTTGGAAAGAACGTGCCAGAGTTAAGAATCTCAGAAAATCCGAGAATTATAATTCTGAATTAGAAGTTATTGCTAAAAATGATACGAACGATGTCATTGGCCATGTCTTATTAGGAGAAATTTTATTAGTTTCTAATAATCATCAAACTACTGCACTAGCAGTTGGAGCTTTATCAGTACAACCAGATGTGCGTGAACAAGGACTAGGAAAAGCTTTAATGCAAGCAGTAGAAGAGCGTGCCAAAGCTGAAGGGTATCCAGCAATTTTTGTTCATTGCTATACTGAATTTTTCAATCACATAGGATACGTTGATGCGAAACAATACGATATTGTTATGGAAGAATTAGGTAACGATGACACCTTGAGTGTGAAATTTTTAACTTCAGACATAGCATCATTTCATGGTATGACTGTTATGTTACCTGAAGTATTTGATTAATTTTTTTATTGAAAAGAATTGTTACGAACATGATATAATGATGAGTAATTGTTAATGGAGGTGTTACAGTGGATTACCAAGCTTTGTATCGAATGTATAGACCGCAAAGTTTCGATGATGTTGTTGGACAAACACACGTCACGAAAACGTTACGTAATGCCATCTCTAAAGGTAAACAATCACATGCTTACATTTTCAGTGGACCCAGAGGAACTGGGAAGACAAGTATCGCAAAAGTGTTTGCCAAGGCGATTAATTGCCTTAATAGCGATGATGGAGAACCTTGTAATGAGTGTGCGATTTGTAAAGGTATTACTCAAGGTACAAATTCTGATGTGATTGAAATTGACGCGGCGAGTAATAACGGTGTGGATGAGATTAGAAATATAAGAGATAAGGTGAAATACGCACCAAGTGAATCCAAATATAAAGTATATATTATAGATGAGGTACATATGTTAACGACGGGGGCGTTTAACGCCTTGCTTAAAACTTTGGAAGAGCCTCCTAGTCACGCGATATTTATTTTAGCGACTACAGAACCACATAAAATTCCTCCTACAATTATCTCTCGAGCACAACGTTTTGATTTTAAAGCGATTAGTATGGATCAAATTGTAGACCGCCTAAAGTTCGTAGCTGAATCACAGTCACTAGAGTATGATACTGCAGCATTAGAATTTATTGCTAAAACTTCAGAAGGTGGTATGCGTGATGCTTTAAGTATCATGGATCAAGCGATTGCTTTTGGGGACGAGCGTTTGACACTACAAGATGCGTTAAACGTGACTGGTAGCGTTGATGAAGCGGCATTAAATGATTTGTTCAAAGATGTTGTTGAGGGGAATGTTAAAGAAGCTTTTGGTAGATATCATCACTTTATTTCAGAAGGAAAAGAAGTGAATCGACTTATTAACGACATGATTTACTTCGTTAGAGATACGATAATGATAAAAACATCAAATGAATCAATTGAATATGATGCTTTAGTTAGTTTTGAATTAGACACACTATATCGTATGATTGATATCATTAATGATACACTTGTTTCAATTCGTTTTAGCGTTAACCAAAACGTTCATTTTGAAGTGTTACTAGTTAAACTTGCGGAAATGATTAAAGCGCAACCACAGACTGTTCAGAATATGGCTACAACAGCTGTAGCTACTGAACCTGATAATGATGTACTGCTTCAACGTATGGAGCAACTTGAAAATGAATTAAAAACACTGAAAGCGCAAGGAGTTTCAAATAGTGGTCAAACACAACAACCGAAGAAACCTACACGTACAGTTCAACGCTCTAAAAATGCATTTTCAATGCAACAAATAGCTAAAGTATTAGATAAAGCTAATAAAGAAGACATAAAATTATTAAAAGACCACTGGCAAGAAGTGATTGATCATGCTAAAAGTAATGACAAAAAATCATTAGTAAGTTTACTCCAAAATTCAGAACCAGTGGCAGCGAGTGAAGATCATGTGTTAGTTAAGTTTGAGGAAGAGATTCATTGCGAAATTGTAAATAAAGATGATGAAAAGCGTAACAATATAGAGAGTGTAGTTTGTAATATAGTAAATAAAACGGTGAAAGTCGTTGGTGTACCTTCGGATCAATGGTTAAGAGTTAGATCTGAATATATTCAAAATCGTAACGCTAATGGTGAAAATAACAGCGAGTCAGGAGAGGCACAACAGCCAGCACAAGTTGATGTGGCACAAAAGGCTAAAGATTTGTTTGGTGAAGAAACAGTTCATATGATAGACGAAGACTGATACATGACAAGCAATATATTCGTATGTATAATATAATAAAAGCTAATTTTTAATAGAGACTGTTTAATTTCAAGGAGGAAATGATATTATGCGCGGTGGCGGAAATATGCAACAAATGATGAAACAAATGCAAAAAATGCAAAAGAAAATGGCTCAAGAACAAGAAAAATTAAAAGAAGAACGCGTTGCTGGAACAGCTGGCGGCGGTATGGTTACTGTAACAGTTACTGGCCATAAAGAAGTTGTAGATGTAGAAATTAAAGAAGAAGCAGTAGATCCAGATGACGTTGAAATGCTTCAAGATTTAGTATTAGCTGCTACTAATGAAGCGATGAATAAAGCTGACGAGTTAACTCAAGAACGTTTAGGTAAACATACTCAAGGCTTAAACATCCCTGGAATGTGATAACACATGCAATATCCAGAACCAATTTCTAAACTTATAGACAGTTTTATGAAACTGCCAGGCATTGGACCTAAGACGGCTCAACGTCTGGCTTTTCATACTTTAGATATGAAGGAAGACGATGTTGTTCAATTTGCTAAAGCATTGGTAGATGTTAAAAGAGAACTTACTTATTGTAGTGTTTGTGGTCATATCACTGAAAATGACCCTTGCTACATTTGCCAAGATAAGCAACGTGATCGTTCGGTCATTTGTGTTGTTGAAGATGATAAAGACGTTATAGCGATGGAGAAAATGCGCGAGTATAAAGGTTTATATCATGTTCTACATGGTTCGATATCACCAATGGATGGTATAGGGCCAGAAGATATTAACATCCCAGCATTAGTTGAGCGACTAAAAAGTGATGAAGTTAAAGAACTTATTTTAGCAATGAATCCCAACTTAGAGGGAGAATCTACAGCAATGTATATTTCGAGATTAGTGAAGCCAATTGGTATTAAAGTAACACGTTTAGCACAAGGACTATCGGTTGGTGGAGATTTAGAATACGCAGATGAAGTTACGTTATCTAAAGCGATTGCTGGTAGAACCGAAATGTAGATTTAAAATTAATAAGAACGGGCTATAAATACCCAAAGGAGTAATAGCGCAAAGATGTTGTGAATTAGAAATCATCATTGTGCTTTTTATTTTAATAATAGGGATTCTATAGATTCATGTTTTTGCTGTAAATTCTTAGCTAAGTTTTCCAAGAGTTGCTTATATGTGATTTTTAAATAGTATACGTAATTGGTTAGTAATTAAGGGGATAAAAATTTTAGATATATTATAAGTTTAAATTTTATGTCCCTGAGGTTTTCCTGAGTAAGAGGGAATAATTCATTAAACGTAGCGTAGAGAGGATAATGAATTTATGTTTTATAACTAAAACGGCTGACATTATTAAAGTAGTTGAGACTATGAAACAATAATGAAGTAACTAACTTCAAAAAAATTAAAATTTCTTTAAAGTTTGTGAAATGGCTATAGTAAGATTGTATAATTTATCGCAAAGTTCATTTTTGTCTCTAAAAACGATAGTTATTTCGATATAAAATCATAAAGTTCGGTTATTGGAGATATAGTGTAGTGATTTTGTTAAGCTAGTGTAAATTTTACTGTTGTTAAAACTCTCTAAAGCCTGTATAGTATTTATTTGTTGAGCGAAACAAATCAACTTACTTCTAAAAAAAGACAATAAAATTAATTATAAAAAGTTATTGACTTCATCATCAATAAAGCGTATAATTAATTCTTGTCGGTAAGAAAAATGAACATTGAAAACTGAATGACAATATGTCAACGTTAATTCCAATAAACGTAACAAAACGTTACAAACTATTTAGTATTTATGAGCTAATCAAACATCATAATTTTTTATGGAGAGTTTGATCCTGGCTCAG
>NZ_JBYTCH010000002.1:547383-686786 GCF_058790135.1 Staphylococcus sp. FW104-15G4D | reverse complement strand
GGTGCTGGTGCAAGTATTCCAGAAGTTGTATTATTATCGAAACTATTCAAGAAAAAATTTGTAATCTCATTCGTTATCGCCATTTTAGTTGTAGCTATTTCTACAGGTTTGATAGTGAACATCGTTATTTAAAGGAGGTGAGATAATGGGAGTCAAAGACGTATTAAAAAAATTAAAACCTCAGGAACAATCTTGTTGTTCTGTAGAAATTGAAGAAAAAAAAGAGAAAAATGAAAAAGAGCAACAGGATAATAATTGTTGTTGTAACAATTAATTTAGAAGTCTGTAAAATATATGCTTCTAATAAATGAACGACAAATTCCAATGTAATAGTATGGAATTTGTCGTTCTTTCGTTTCAATTAAGGAAAATGATGTTGTTTATTTAATATTCTTTAAGACTTATAACAAAAAGACGTTAATTAAAAACCGCATCATTAACCGATACGCAGAAGCATACCATAAGTGAAGAGAGGTTTTTCAATCACTTTGAAAAAATTTTTTCGTGATTTAGGATTCTGATAAGAATAACAATCATTTTTCGGGAACTATACCATAAATAAAACAAAAATTAAGTTATTAACTATTTGATAATGGATTCTTAACAAATTGAAAAGGGAGTATAAAAATGATAAAAAAAATTGCACTTCAAAATATAGCTACATATCACAATCACGTAGAAATTTGTCCTAAAAAATAAATTTTATATATGGAAACAATGGTAGTGGTAAAACTACTATCTCAAATTTAATTGGAAATTATAATAGTTCTGAAGAATGTGTTGTTGAGACGGAGGATTCTAATAATGCAAATATATTAGTCTATAATAAAAAGTTTGTTGAACAAAACTTTAGCCAATCTGAAGAAGGGCTAAAGGGAATTTTCACTTTAGGAGAAGACTCAATACACTCACTAAGTGAATTAAAAGATTTGAGAGAGAAATTGCAAAAAAGTAGAGAATCGATACTTACTAAGCAAAATACTATTGAGAGTTTTGAAAATGAAATTTTAAAGGAAACAGGCAAAATAAAAAATAGGGTTTGGAATGTTAAAAAAAGGAGTGGTAAGGATTTTTCAAAAGCTTTAGTTGGCTATAAGAATAGTAAAATAAAATTCTTAGATCGATGTATTCAAACTTATAACAAATATAGTTTTGAAAACTTGGAAGCAAAATCAGAAGATAGTTTAGAAAAATTGAAAAAAAAGTATGATATAAGTTTTTCTGAGGATATTCAACTATATGCAAATTTTAATCTCAATGATATGTCAAATATTACTGAAATAGAAAAAACAAATTTATTTGAAAAAGTGATTACTGGAAGTCATGAAAGTCCAATAAGTCAGGTTATTCAAGCACTAAAAAACAGTGATTGGATTAAACAAGGATTACATTACCTAGAGAAATCAAATCAAAAATGTCCATTTTGTAATCAAAGTATTTCTAAAGAAATTGAACAAGAAATTAAAGATTATTTTGATGAAGAATATGAAAAAGATATAGAAAAATTAAATAAAATTTATCAAAGATATAACGCTTCTTTTAAAGATATTGAAAGCAATATATTGTTTATATTAGAAACACCAATTCCCTATCTTAATATAACGAATCTTAGTAGAGAGTTCGAAGTATTTAAGAAACAATATGAAGTTAATAAAAAGCAAATTGAAGAAAAATTAAGGAATCCCTCACAGAAAAAATATATAAAAAGCCTCACTCCTATTATTCAAAATATGAATAAAATGATTAACTCTTTTAATGAATCAATTGAAAAAAATAATATTGTTATTAGAAATAAAAAAAGAGAACAAAACAAATTTGTAGAAATGCTATGGATTTATTTTGTTAATGAAACTAAGGAAGAATTAAAAGAGTATATTAAATTTAAAGATGGTAGAAGTAAAGCTATTGATAATATTAATAAAAAAATTACAAGTTTAAATAATGAAATAAAACAAATTAATAATAAAATAGACGAAATAGAAATAAATATTACTAGTGTGACGCCTACCGTTAAAAATATTAATGAAATTTTAAAAAAGTTTGATTTTAAAGGGTTTAAACTTGAAGAGAATACTAAACAAAAAGGGACATATCTCATTTTAAGAGAAGATGGAACAATTGCTAATGAAACAATGAGTGAAGGTGAGTACAACTTTATTACATTTTTATATTTTTACTATTTAGTTTATGGTAGTCATGAAAGTACAGGTGTTACTTCAAATAAAATTATTGTTATAGATGATCCGATCTCCAGTTTGGATAGCAATGTATTATTTATTGTTAGTACTTTAGTAAAAAATTTAATAAGTGATTGTAGAGATAATAAAAACGGAATTCAGCAAATAATTAATCTTACACACAATATCTACTTTCACAAAGAAATCACTTTTTTAGGAAGTAGAGATAAATTTTCACCAAGTGAAGTGATGTTTGGAATTATTCGAAAAAAAGATAATATTAGTTATTTTGATGTTTATGAGAATAATCCTATAGAATCTTCCTACCAACTAATGTGGAAAGAATTAAGCTCTGATAATATATCAACGGTAACGTCGTTTAATACTATGAGAAGAATATTAGAGTATTACTTTAATATTATTGGAGACATGGATTACGAAAAATGTATTAATAAATTTGATGGAATAGATAAAATTTTATGTAAATCTCTTATATCAGGAATAAATGATGGATCTCATTTTATAAGTGATGATTTTGTTCTAGTACATGATGAAGATAATATAAAAAATTATAAAAGAGTTTTTAAGTCAGTATTTGAGAAGCTTGGACATATCCAACATTTTAATATGATGACGAGGAATATATAATAAGTGAAAGAAATTAATATATGATTGATAGAGATTAAAAAACATAATTAATCCTGAAAAATTAGGATAGGAACTATGAAATTTGCAGCAATATTTTAACAAACAATAAGAGATTAACATATTTTATAATTATTAAATTTAAAAATTAATATATATATTATGGAATAATTTTTTTAGATGCTTGTATTTATTTTTAATTTGATAATCGTTTGTTAACGTTAATTTAATATACTTTTCTAAAACTGACACTCACCAATTAAACGAGCTATATCTATAGGTACTGTTAAGAATCTTATTACGTATTAATTAGATATTCATTATTAAAGCATCATTATATGTTTTTGAAATTGTTTTCAATGTTATAATAATACTAATAATATTAAAGTTTGGAGTAAGATATGAAGCCAATAATTAAATATCGTGGTGGTAAATCGAAAGAGATACCTAATTTTAAAAATTATATTCCCGTTAAATTTAATACTTATTATGAACCTTTCTTTGGAGGTGGAGCTACATTTTTTGATTTAGAACCTGATAGAGCTTATATTTCTGATATTAATAAAAATTTAATAAAATTTTATGAAGATTTAACTAATAATTACTACATAGTTAAAGAAGAATTAAAAGAATTAGAAATAAAATATATAGAAAATAGAGAAATTTTTTTAAAGAATAAAAGAAAAAACCCTGAATTGAAAGTTAACGACCCTAATGAAGAACTTTATTATTGGATTAGAGATCAATATAACCAAAAATTGCTCCCTGTTTATAGTTATGCTACATTATATTATTTTATTAACAAAACATCTTATTCTGGAATGATTCGATATAATTCTAGAGGGGAGTTTAATGTGCCATATGGAAGATATGCTAATTTTAATACAGATTTGTTGAATGAAAATCATCTCAAGTTGTTAAGAAAATCCAAGATAAAAAATGAATCTTATGAAAAAAGTTTTGATTTAGCAAATGAAAAAGATTTCATCTTCCTAGACCCTCCTTATGATACGGTATTTTCTGAGTATGGGAATGAAGTGTTTAGTGGAGATTTTAAAGAAAAAGATCATCATCAATTAGCACAAAATTTTAAAAATTTAAGTTCACCTGCACTCATGATTATTTCTGAAACTAAGCTAATTAAGAATATATATAAAGGTTATATAAAAGCTAGTTATCCAAAAAACTATTCAGTGAATATTAGAAACAGATTTAAATCTGAAGCTAATCATTTAATAATTACTAATTTTAATTAGAAGGAGAGTAAATGTGAAATATGGGTAGATTTGAAAGTAGAACTATATTTTTTTCCACATCTCCAAGAAATCCAGAATTAATTCCTAAATATCTAAGACTAATAAGAGAAAAAGATTTAGAAAATAAATTATACAATGAAACTTTACAAATAAAATTTTACGATATGTTGTCTCAAGCTAATTTAGCAGGAGTTAGTAATGGTGGTAAATCAAAAGATAAAGCATTTGCCGGGCGAGATAAATTGACTAGAGCTCCTCAAGCATTAGGCTTTTTAATTCCTAAAAGAAATAAACCTTTAAAGATAACTGAAGCTGGAAATTTATTAATGAAAGAGGCTCTATTTGAAGATGTTATGATTCATCAACTTTTAAAATTTCAACTACCGAGTGCACTTCATAAAGAAACTAAAAATAAAAATGAAGGTAGATTTAATATTAAGCCGTTTTTAGAAATAATCAGGCTAGTTTATGAACTTGAATATTTGACTTATCAAGAGCTTTCAATATTTGGTATAACGATGACAGACTACCGTAAATTTAATGAAACTAAACAAGATGTTTTAGAATACCGAGCTAAACGAAAAAATAGTAGAGGAAATAAAAGCTTAAAAAAATTTTATGAAGAAAAAAGAAATGAAATATTTAAAGAGCTATATATAGATATATTAGATAATAAAAATTACAAAGTTAGAGAGAATACTGAAAATTCTCAAGAAAAATTTTTGAAAACTAAACTATCGAATTCTTTAGATTACACTGATTCAATATTTAGATTTTTAAGAGCCACTGGTTTATTTGTTTTAACTAAGGGCAAGTCAATTTCTATTTCAAACGAAAGAATAAAAGAAGTACAATATATCTTAAAAAATGTTGAGAGAGATATTGTAAGTCCAGATATCTCTATAGATAAATATTTTAAATATTTATCTAACCCTAATATACCTAAATTAAAAAATGATGACTTACGAGAAATACAATTTGAAATTGAATCTAAAGGGATAAAGGTTGATTCTGATGATTTATATAGTCTTAAGGAAGAATTAAATAGACAGAGAGTACTAAAAAGGGAACAAAAGTTACTTGAAATAACAAAAAAATTAAAAAGAAAAGACAAAGAAGACGTTGAAGATATTATTGAAACATATTCACAAATTATAAAAAATGAAATTCCTGACCGGTCAGCAGTTATGGAATGGAATACTTGGAGAGCAGCAGTTATGATAAATAATGGAGATATAACTGGTAACTTTATACCTGATGATAATGGATATCCTATTTCTACAGCTGGCGGATCTAAAGGAGATATAGTAGGAGATTATGGTTCTTTTAATATCCTATATGAAGTTACTTTATCTCAAGGAAAAAAACAATATGATATGGAAGGTGAGCCTGTCCCACGACATGTAGGAGAATTAAAGAAGAAATCTGGTAAGGATACTTTTGGCTTTTTTATAGCTGAAAAGATAAATCCAGAATCAGTATATCATTTTTATTTAACCACCGGAACGAATTCAAAAATATATAATGGAAATATTAGCGTCATACCTATTAATTTATCTGATTTTATTCATATCTTTAAGTTAAGTATTGAAAAAAATATACAACCATCGGACTTCCTAGATTTACATAATTATTCAATTAATATGTCGCGAGAGAGTATTATTAATGGTGAAAATGAAGAATATTGGTATGATAAAGTCATGAAATATATTCTAAATAAAGTTTCGTAGCATTTAGTATTTTTTTAATTCAAATTATGTAGAATCTTGAAAAGTTTTAATTTAAGATACATCAAGTTATGTATAAAACGAAAGTTTTATAGTGTGAAAAAGGTACGTGTATCTAACTGTATCAATAAAAGGTTTTATATTAAATAAAGGTTCTTAAATGAAGTTAAAGGCTAAGAAGATAATGACTATTACGACTTTTATAATAGTAGGGATATTGTTGGTAGTGGAAGGACGTACTTTTAAATAGTGATTTTGCTAGTATTTCACGTCAGTTAAATGAAATTGTTGATGATGTATTCTACTAGTAAAAAGCATTGATTTCACTCTATAGAACTAATAATTTATGCGAGGTAGTTTAATTAAATTGAGACTTCTCAAATGAGACTACATCTAAAATTTTAAATAAACTAGAAGAATTAATGAATTTTAAAAGACTAAGACATACGCTTAGGTACTGATAAACTGTATCTAAGCGTATTTCTATTGCGTGAAACTTATTCTAAGCTCCCCGTTATGGTGTGAATATTCTAAAGTTTGAGTGGGCACATCATAAACATAAAACCTTCCTCTTTTTCACTAAGAGAGATTAAGGGTAATATTCTGCTTTTTAGTAAAAATGAGTTTTAAAATTAATATCTTATATAATATAAGATTTTGAACAAATATTTTATTTCCCGAAAATGAAACAAGAAGAGGTTTTATTTTAAAAATACTAACATTTCAGAATAGTGTTAAAAAAAGAAGAAAGTATATTTTCACCAAACTAAAAATGTTGTATAATTCATTTTAATATTAGTTTTAAATATTAGAATTATAATTAGGTGGATTTATGGAAAATATAAGAATTAGTGATTTAAACTTATCAAAGAGCGCCCGTAACATTCTATTTAAACAAAATATAAAACATGTAAAAGCACTTATTACTCTAACTAACGATGATATTAATAATTTAGAAACCTTTAGCGAAAATATGCGAGAAGAAATATTTAATTATAGAAACAAATTAATTAATATTAATAATTCTAATTATAGTAATCTTGAAGAATTATTTGGGAGCAATTTTTTAGCGCTTTTAAGAGCAGAGAACATAAAAAATATAAAAGAGCTAAATAAAATAGATGTTAATGAAGTGATTTATAAAAAAGCAGATAATCAATTCATAATGTACTCGCCTTTGTCTAATCGTTCAAAAAATCAATTAATTAAACATGGCTATGTTTATAATTACCAGATTGAAGATTTAACAGATGATCGCTTGGAAAAAATTAGAAATTTAGGAACAAAATCAATCAAAGAAATTCAAGAATTTAGAAATCACCTTATTTCTAAAATTGAAGAAGAACATTCAATTATTCAAACGTTGTCAATTGAAGAAGTACGGTTGCTTAAAATTGAGGAAGTACTTAAAGATAGAGAAATTTTAAAAATATTAAAAATGAATAATATCCATTTAATAGGAACTTTAATTGAATTGAATTATGAAGATATTCATAAGTTAAGAGATATAAATAATAAAACTAGCTTAATTATTAAAAAAATAATTAACCAATTAAGAGAAGAATTAAAATTATCTAAGAAGGATTTATATACTTTAGTTATTCAAAATCCAGAGTTATCTATTGAAGACATCATTAAAATTAATACACCTAAATCAAAGTTTAATATAGCTATAAGATATCTGAGCGGAAGCAAATATCTAAATGAAATTTCAACCAATCATCAAGGATTTAGTAATAAGGAGAAAGCTATAATTACTAGGTATAATTTAAATAATCTAAATAATTTGTTATCAAGCTCTTATTCAAGGCTATTATCTTATTCTTATGTTGGCAAGAAAAATTTAATCTCTATTCTTAAGAAATTGCTTCAACAAGTTGTGGTTTATAATAAGCATGAAATTTTTATGGGGGATACTTCTAGACTTTATTTTAAATTTTCAAGACAAAAATTTTTATTAAATTTGAAAGAAGTTTTGCTAAATGACTTAATTGAAAAATTTAATGTAATTAAGGAGAAAGAATTATTAGATGAGAAGATGTCATTAACTCAAGAATTAGATTTATTAGTAAATAATAATATTGTTACGGAAAAATTAATGAATTTAGATGTATCAAAACTAGCAGAAGATATAGCTTATATATTTATAAAACAAAGTGAATTTTTATACGATATAGATGAATTAACTAATAAACTAAGTAATGAATTTAAACGGATTGATTGGGACATTACTATAAAACAACTACTAGAACAAGATTTAATAGGTAAGAATAAATTCGGAAAAATATTTTCAAAAAAGCCTTCGATTTTGCTTTATGCAGCTGAAAACTTCGATGCTACTAAATTTGAAATGATAAGACTTAGATTAAAAGGAAAGACTTTAGAAGAAATTGGAAAAACTTTAGGTGTAACTAGGGAACGTGTTAGACAAATAGTAAAAAAGATTTTAGATAGTACTGATGAGGTGTTTAGAGAAGATGATAATTCATATTGGTTCAAAACATATAATTTAGACGCAAAACAATATGCGTTATTTTTTAGAGATGATTTTTATAATTATTTATCCATCCGTTACAAAAAAGGGAACCATTCATGGGAAGATATCATTTATGATGATAAAGCCTCTGTTGAATTAAAAAAGAGCGTTAGAAATGAGTTGCTTAAAGGTAAAATCGAATTAGGTAATAAAGTAATAAATAGAAATCGAACAGGGATTATCGATTATATATTAGAAGAATTCTGTCAAGATGCAGTGCATATTTCCGATGTTTTACAACTTTATAATTTATTTATTGAAGAACAAGGTCTAAATAATCAAGAATTCAATATAGATATTAGATACTTAGAAAATAGATTAAGTGATACTTCAAGTTCTGTAAGTCAAGGTAAGAAGATATATAGATATTATAACTATAATCAATATGACTGGGATAGTTTTTATAAAAATATAAATTTTGAAGAATGGAAAGATTTAGAAATTTCTTCATTGATAATTTTTAAACAATATCCAATACTCATGAAAAGTTATGATATTAGACATGCTAATGAATTACACAATATTATTAAGTGAACTTTGAGCGTAGTAGAAGATTTACGCATAGACTTGTCACGTATGCCAAATATTAAAGTTGGAAATGTAAATAGAGAACAATAGGTAAAAGACTTGATGTTCGAGTATGCACCAATTCATATTAATAATTTTGTAGATTTATACTATGAAAATTATGGAATAAAAAAACAAACAATTAAAGCTAATTATTTACAATTCATAGATAACTATATATCTGGTGAAATTATTAATGTAAGTTATGATTCATTAAGTAAGAAAGATATTGATTATGTTCAGAGAATTATTAAAGATCAAGATTTCATATTTATTGAAGACATCAAAGCTGAGTTAAAATATGAAATTAAAGAAATACAACTTATATTAAAATATTTAGGCTATAAAATATTTAGTTCTTACATATTAAAAAATCATTATGAAACTAGTGTAAGTTATTTTAATAAGAATTTTTACGATCAAAAAAATATACTAGATTTTACTAATATAGATAAAAGACTATGGAGATTAAGCACATTTACCTCTTGGTTATTTTATAAATTTAAGGAAATGAAAATATTTGAGTTTTTTCCAAAAAAATTTATAACCATCAAAAAACTTGATGAGATTGGTTTAACTTATAAAGTTTTGAATGATTTTAGAGAGGAAGCAATTATAAAACTAAGTGACCATAGAGTGTGGTCTATTAACACACTAATTGATTTAATTGACAGTGAGGATATAGATCAATATGGTTTTGAACCATTATTTTATCGTTCAATTTTACGAGGCGTAGACAATATATATAGTAATAAGATGGGAGGTAATTATCTTTTGAAATTAGATGAAGACTTTAGCTTAACAAGTTTAATTGAAGAAGAAATAATTGGAGAAAAAGTAATTGACATCTTTGATTTAACTCAAATAATTAATGATAAATATGATGTTCAATTTAATTATTCTAAATTGATTGAATCAATCAAACATACAAACATGTATTATGATGAAATAATGGAAAAAGTTTATTTGGATTTAGATTACTATTATGAGGAGTTTGAAGCTTGATGAATGAAATAAATGAAGATAATTTAATTAAAACAGGATTAACAAACAAATTAACAGTTGATGGCATTACTAAAGCATATGATGTTTATAAAATTAAACTAAATGAATTATATTATAATGATCAAAACGACAGAATAGCGACATGGATTAGTAAATACAAAGCGGAAAATGAATTAGAAAATTTTGATTTAAATGATATTGAGTATTATAACGATATAATTCACGAATTTATCAAGAAAAGCGATGAAAAAGCTTTTAAAAAAACTAAAAATAATATAAAAGCATTAGAACAAACTGAACCTGCCATCATATTAAAAGATGGTCGAATTATTGATGGAAATAGAAGGTTTACATGTTTACGCGAATTATCGAAAGAGAATCCTAAGTTCAATTATATAGAAGCTATGATAATTGGCAAGGACATTCATGAAAGTAAAAAGGAAATAAAATTATTAGAATTATATTTACAGCATGGGCGGGAAGAGAGAGTTGGATATAATCCGATAGATAAGTTAGTGGGCGTTTATAATGATATTGTGAAACATCAACTAATTACTAAAGAAGAATATGCCAAAAATACTGAACAAAGTTTAACAGAAGTTAATAAAATGGTTAATCGAGCAGAATTAATGGTTGAGTTTTTAGAATTTATTGAGATGCCAGAACACTATTACTTGGCACGTGAGTGGGATTTAGACGGTCCTTTGGGCGAAATAACTGCAGTACTTAATAAAATAAAAACTGAAGAAGACCGTATAGATATGAAAAATATTATTTTTACTAGTTTGTTAAATAAACCTGACACTGATATGACAAGATATGTTCGTAAAATGAAAGATTTAGTTAATACACCTCAGTTCAAACCATTTGTCGAAGAAAACCGTGAATTGAGTGAAGAAGTTCTTGAAAAGTTTGAGGATGAGGAAGATGTAACGCTTGATTTTATTAATAAAGAGATACGTGGGAATGATGACTTAAAAGAAAGTTTTAAATCAATTTATACTAAATATCAAGAAAAAATTAAAAAAAGAGTGACACTTGATGCACCTAAAAAACAGATTGAAAAAGCTATAGATGTATTACAAAATATTGATTTTAATATTGTTCTTAGATTAGATGATGAATCGGATTACCCTCAATTTTTAAATTCTTTGGAAGAATTAGAACAAGAAGTAAATAGAATAAAAAAAGAGGTTTATGGTAATGATACAAGTTCTTATCAATAAAGATAATCAATTGATTATTCGTTCAACATCTGATGTTTTAAATCAATTTAAGAAAAAAACAGGATTTAAACTTTATTTAAGAAGCTATGTTGAAATAAATTCAGAAGAATTGATTATTTTTAGGGCGGATATCTACTATAAAAACCTAAAAGAAATAATTAAGAGAATTAAAAAAATTGGAAGTAAAATCAATGAAAAAGTGTTAGTTGATTCAAATGTTACTAATTATTTAGCTAATATTGATTCATACATTAACTATAAGTATACAGTAGGTAATGATATTAAAAATGATGATATAAGATTTGATGACCGATATGAAGAATTTCAAAGTGTAGTAAATAATCAGTTAGAAAGAAAGTTAAGAAGCAAGCAAATGAAAGATGCGTTTTATTTGTCTATGATGCAAAAAGCTGGCAATTTTTCTGTACCAGGATCAGGTAAAACATCTACAGTATATGGTATGTATGCATATTTAAATGTGAAGAAAAATGTAAACAGAATCGTAATGATAGGGCCATTAAACTCATTCGGGTCATGGATAAGTGAGTATCAATCTTGTTTTGGAAAAAAAAGAAAATTAAACTACCTAAATATTAAGGATCTTAATACATCTAATGAAAAGAAAATGATACTTAAATATGAGAGTGGCAACAAAGAATTGATTCTTCTTAATTATGAAATTTTAACTAGATTAGAAGATGAAATTAAAAATTTAATTAATAATGAAACTTTAGTAGTGTTTGATGAGGTACATCGCATTAAGAATCCCAAAGGGGAAAACGCGGGAGCAGCATTAAGAATAACTGAAAATGCCAAATACATGGTTACTTTAACTGGAACACCTATACCAAATGGATATAAAGATATTTATAATTTATTAAATTTGATGTATCCAGCTGATTATAATCACTTTTTCAATTTTGAAATATCCTTATTAGCAAACCCAACAAATTCAGAAGTAAAAGTAATTAATGATAAAATTCAACCATTTTTTACTAGAACCACTAAAAATGAATTAGGAGTTCCTCCTACTAATAACGATAAAATTATAAAAGTATCATCAAGTTCAGAAGAGTTGCAACTTTTTAATATATTATTTTCTAGATATAAGACTAATCAGTTAGCCTTGTTTGCTAAGATTATGCAATTGGAAAGTTCGCCTTCAATGTTATTAGAGAAATTAGATTTAAAAGAGTTTGAAGAACTATTAGATTTGAGTGGAAACCATGAAGATTTAGTTGAATATATAGATTACTCTCAAGATATCGAAGATTTAGTAAATCAAATAGAAATCACTTCAAAGATGCAAGCGCTTTTATCTCTTATAAAAGATATTGTCAGTCAATCTAAAACAGCAATCACATGGTGTATTTTTGTAAAAACAATGTATGATTTAAAACATTATTTAAATTCTATGGGTATTAGAGCTGAAGTTATTTCAGGATCTGTTCATCAAGAAGAACGTAACGAGATAATTAGTAGATTTAAAAATAAAGAAATCGATATTTTGATTACAAATCCCCACACTCTGGCAGAATCGGTTTCTTTACATCAGACTTGTCACGATGCTATTTACTTTGAATATAGTTACAATTTAGTTCATTTATTGCAATCGAAAGATAGAATTCATAGATTAGGATTAAAAGATGATGATTATACACAATATTATTATTTCCAACAAAATTACTCGTTAGAAAATGGCAATTATTCGTTAGGTGAAAGAATTTATAATAGACTATCTGAAAAAGAGCAATTGATGTTGGATGCTATTGATAAGCATGAATTAGAAATATTACCTACGGAGGATGAAGATCTAGTATTCTTCTTTAAAAACGTTATAGATTAATCGATTAATATATGGTGTAAACAACTAAGAAATTAATGAATAAATTCAAGTTTAATTACTATAGATATAAGTACTAAAAAATAAAATTATATTACTATCTATACATAGTAGTGCTTTATAAGATATGTGTTTATCAAAAAGTTATCCTGTATTCAATTTTAATCACTACATTCCTATGTTATTGAAATTATACTCAACTTTACAACAGACCTTTATTTTTTTAATTATTTATTAAAATTTTATTTAATTATAGTAATTTTTAAAAATAACAAAATTTCTTTTGTTATACTCATTTCATCAAACGAAATGAGGTGTATGAATGAGGTATTTGAACTGGCCACGCAAATGTTTAACCACTACATTCCTAATTGTAAGCAGTTTATTATTAGCATTTTCCACAATTACACATGCTAATGAAAGTAAGTCTGAAGACAGTCTTAAAATTACAACACATAACGTTTATTTCTTGCCTACAGCATTGTATCCCAATTGGGGACAATCGCAGCGCGCTGATTTAATTTCAAAAGCTGATTATATACAAGGTCAAGACGTCGTTATTTTTAATGAATTATTCGATAAAAAAGCATCCAATCGTCTTTTAACAAATTTACAATCTCAATATCCTTATCAAACGCCTATTGTTGGTAAAGGTACAGACGGTTGGCAACAGACTTCAGGTACTTATAGAGAAGTAAAACCAGTGAGCGGTGGCGTTGGTATTGTAAGTAAATGGCCAATCGTCGAACAAGAACAACATATTTACAAAAAGGGGTGCGGCGCTGATAAAGCTGGCAATAAAGGTTTCGCATACATTAAAATTAATAAAAATGGTAAATACCAACATATAATTGGAACACACCTTCAAGCTGAAGATCCAATTTGTATTAAAGGAAAAGACCAAAAAATCAGACAGAGTCAAATGGATGAAATTAAACAATTTATCAAAGATAAACATATTCCTAAAAATGAACCCGTATATATCGGCGGTGATTTAAATGTCATTAAAGGTTCAGAGGAATATCAACAAATGCCTGAGAACTTGAACGTTTCATTACCTACACAATTTGATGGCAACGCCTATAGTTGGGATACACAAAGCAATGGCATTGCGAAATATAACTATCCTAAATTAGAACCACAGCATTTAGACTATATTTTACTAGATCGCGACCATGCTCAACCAAGCTCATGGCATAATAATGTACACAAAGTGAAGTCACCAGAATGGTCTGTGAAATCTTGGGGCAAGACATATAAATATAATGACTATTCAGACCATTATCCACTTTCTGCATATGCATCAAATTAGTATTGCTATGTATTTGAATATTAATACTTAAAATAGGAGCTATATGGAAATCACAATTCAAAATTGATTTCTCATATAGCTTTTTTTTAAATTACCAATTCATCAGTATGGGCCCTCTTTGAGTAACTTTACAAAGGAATTATAAACCAAACATGCTAATATGTATGAAGTAAATAATAAATGTAATTGTATGATGTGAGGACGCTCAAATTTAGACTGAGCTACTTATATATATAAGGGGGAATTTTATATGGCAAAAGAGGTATGTGCTTATCTAGCTGTTTCAGTAGATGGTTTTATAGCAGATAAAGATGAATCAGTTCAGTTTCTAGAGGAGGTTAAAGGCGAAGGAGATAATGGCTATTCTGACTTTTATAATAGCGTAGATATTGTTGTAATGGGAGGCCGTACCTTTAGATGGTTAATTGATAATGGTGTAGAAGAGAATCCATATCAAGGTAAGAAGGTAGTAGTAATCTCATCAAAAGTCACAGATATTGATTGGGATATTGAATTCTATAGTGGTGACTTAGACGAACTTTTTAATAGATTTAATGATAATGAAAAAATATGGATTGTTGGTGGAGGTAAGTTGATTTCAACTTTAATTAATTTGAAGATCATAACATCGTTAAAGTTGACCATAGCACCAACAATACTTACCCAAGGTGTTGAGTTATTCAATTCAATAGATGAGAAAGTAAAACTCCACTTACGTGAGGTTACACAATATAATCAGTTTGTCGAATTAGATTATGAAATCATTTAATCAAATAAGGTGGTAGATTATTATACCTGCTCAATTATAATAGTTATGATTTACAAAAGGGGAAGTGTGACGGTTGTCTGAAGTAAGACAAACAGTAATGTTAAATTATCTTTTTGATATCAATTGGTTACTTTTACTTCGATTAAACAACTTAGTAAAATTCTTCCTTCACATATCTACTAAACATGTTAAAAGCCTATAATTACGGATGAGTACGTTACATTTAAACGCGTTATTCATTTCCGTGATTACAAGCTTTTCATTTTACATATTCATTAATTTTTCTTCTTGTTTAATACGCACAAATAGGAAATATGCATAAGGTATTAGTAATACCGTTGTATAAGTTGCGTGAGTTAATAATAACACCCCAATTAACTCTGGAATGATATTTAAGAAGTAATTTGGGTGCTTCGTCACTTTATATAATCCTGATTTAATAATAGGATGATTTGGTAAAATGAATAATTTCAAAGTCCAAATACCACCTAAAGTTTTGATTACTATAAATAACATGATATAAGCAAAAACTAATATCATTAAACCGATGCTATTCACTAAACTAAAAGTATCTTTGTTTATAAGTGCTTCTACACCTGCACAAACGTAGATTAAAACATGAGTGATTGCTAGAAATTTTGAATTTTTAACGCCATACTCGATAGCGCCATTTGTTATTAATTGTTGTGAATGATTAATAGATATCTTTAAACTAATTAATCTGATGCAGAAAAAGATAAGTAAAATAGTTAAAATCATGGTGTCCTCCGTCTTTTTATTATATGTATAAACCTCAAATTGATAACATACAGTATTTTATAAAGGAAACGCATGAAATACTATTAACTATTTATTAATTTTAGAACAATGACATTATTTATTTTTTAGTTTAATCATTAGGAGTCAATCATTCCAAAAGCGAACATTATCAAAATATCCCCTGATAATCACATGGTTAACAGGGGGGATTAGTATATTTTAAACTTCTGTATTATTTCTTTTAGCTTCAAATTCATCAAGCAGTTCACGTGCTTCGTCTATCGTTTCTGTACTCATCAACTTATGGCGCAATTGACTCGCGCCTTTAATGCCACGAATGTAGATTTTAAAGAATCTGCGTAAAGCTTTAAATTGTTGTGTCTCCTCATTTGAATACTTTTCATACAATGATAAATGTAATCTAAACAAGTCTAATAGTTCTTCACTTGTATGTTCACGTGGCTCTTTCTCAAATGCAAAGGGATTATGGAAGATGCCGCGACCGATCATTACACCATCAACACCATATTTATTAGCAAGTTCAAGACCTTTCTGTCTATCTGGAATATCACCATTAATCGTTAATAAAGTATGTGGTGCAATCTCGTCACGCATTGTTTTAATAGCTTCAATCAATTCCCAATGTGCATCTACCTTACTCATTTCTCTACGTGTACGGAGGTGGATGGATAAGTTTGCGATGTCTTGTTCAAAGACGTGTTTGAGCCAATCTTTCCACTCATCTATTTCATAATAACCAAGGCTTGTTTTAACACTTACGGGTAGTCCACCTTCTTTAGTGGCTTGAATAATTTCAGCCGCTCTTTCAGGACGTAAAATTAGGCCAGATCCTTTACCTTTTTTAGCAACATTTGCAACAGGGCAGCCCATATTTAAATCAATCCCTTTGAAGCCCATCTCCTTTAAACCAATACTCATTTTACGGAATTGCTCAGGCTTATCTCCCCATATATGAGCGACCATAGGTTGTTCATCTTCACTAAACGTTAGACGACCACGAACACTGTGTATACCTTCGGGATGACAATAACTCTCAGTATTTGTAAATTCAGTGAAAAACACATCCGGTCTAGCAGCTTCACTCACAACATGACGAAAGACAATATCCGTCACGTCTTCCATTGGCGCCAAAATAAAAAATGGACGTGGTAATTCACTCCAAAAATTTTCTTTCATAATATATTTAAACCTTCTTAATTATTAGTATCTCGCACATTTATGCATGATGATATTACCATAAAATGTGAACATACACAAAATGAATTTTAATAGCTATCATTTTTGGAAAGGGAGTCTACGAGTAGTCTAAAAAAGAATGAAAGGATAATGATTTTTTTCTAAAATAGTTACAAACGTTATGGCGCTTAACTTTCTAGATTTAGTTGTATGATTTCTGACCATAAATTTTCAGAAGTACATTTATTATCTTCCATAGTTTAATAACTGCTATACTAGATTAATAATACAGACAAAGGAGGTATTATATGTTTCTTGCATGGAATGAAATTAAACGCAATAAGCTAAAGTTTGGCCTGATTATCGGTATTTTAGTTCTTATAAGTTATTTACTCTTCTTACTTTCAGGTTTAGCTAATGGTTTAATTAACATGAATACAGAAGGAATTAAAAAGTGGAAAGCGGATGCTATCGTTTTAAATAAAGATGCGAATCAAACCGTGCAACAATCCATTTTCGAAACATCTAAATCGAACGATAAATTTAAAGAGACCTCCTCATTAAAACAAATGGGCGTTATCGCCTCTAATGGTGATAGTGAAGAGAATGCACTACTCTTTGGGATTAAAGCAGATTCATTTTTAATGCCGAAAATAGTTAAAGGTAAAAAATTTGCTAAAGACAATGAAGTCGTTATTGATCAGACACTCAAAGATAAAGGGTTTAAAGTAGGAGATAAGATTAAATTATCTCAATCCGATGAAAAATTACGCATCGTAGGTGTCTCAGAAAGTGCAAAATATAATGCTTCACCTGTTATTTTCACTAATAATAAAACGATGCAAAAAATCAATCCAACATTAACTACAGATAAAACCAATGCAATAGTTGTGCGAGATAAACACTGGAAAGATAAAAAAGTAGACAAAGATCTTGAAGTGGTAGGTATTAATAAATTTATTGAAGATTTACCTGGATATAAACCACAAAATCTAACAATGAACTTTATGATTACATTCTTATTTATCATTTCAGCAACAGTGATTGGCGTATTCTTGTATGTTATAACATTGCAGAAGAAAAACTTATTCGGTGTTTTGAAAGCACAGGGCTTTACTAATGGCTACTTAATGAAGATGGTTTTATCACAAACATTTATCCTAGCATTGATTGGTACATTGATAGGTCTTGTACTTACTATCCTCACAGGATTTGTCCTACCAGAAGCGGTACCGGTTGAATTTAATATTGTGACGCTCATAGTGTTTGGGGTTGTTTTAATATTAACGTCCTTGATTGGCAGCTTATTCTCGGTATTATCTATTAGAAAAATTGACCCACTCAAAGCAATCGAATAAGGAGGTGCTACAATGTTGAAGTTTGATCAAGTATCGAAAGAATTTAAAGATGGTAACCAAATGATTGAAGCTGTTAAATCCACATCTTTGACCTTTGATAAAGGCGAATTAATAGCTATTGTAGGGCCTTCTGGTTCCGGGAAAAGTACATTCCTAACAATGGCTGGCGCACTACAAACGCCTACACACGGGGAAATATACATTAATGATAATAAAATTTCACAATTGAGTCAGAAACAACTTGCTAAGATGAGAATGAAAGAAATTGGTTTTATTTTACAATCTACAAATCTAGTGCCATTTCTAACTATCAGACAGCAATTTCGTTTATTGAAAAATTATAAAAAAGAAGTTTTAAGCACTGGCGAATTTGAAAAATTATTAAATGATTTAGGTTTGAAAGAAATTGAAAATAAATTACCATCTGAAGTCTCAGGGGGACAAAAGCAGCGTGTGGCAATCGCTAAAGCAATCTATACCCAACCGTCTATTATTTTAGCGGATGAACCAACAGCTTCGTTGGATACAGAAAATGCGATGGCAGTAATGAGAATTCTTAAAGAACAATCTAAACAACGTCATAAAACATGTATCATTGTGACGCACGATGAACGTTTAACAAAATTCTGTGATAAAATGTATCATATGGAAGATGGCTATTTAAAAGAAAAGTAGTAGAATAGCGAAATATAAAAATTATAATGATAACGAGTAAAAATTATCGGTTTATTACACACCTCATCATTTAGAACAAACTCTAGATGATGAGGTTTTCTGTTTTAGTTCTCTGGATCAGTGGTGATTATAAATATCATTGCTGATATAACACTATTTTATAATTATTTTCAATTCCATTTTAAACTGTAAAAAACTTTATTGATAATCAATTGTTTATATTGTGCAAAACTCACTCATGCATTATAGTTAAAATACATATAAAAAATATACTTATTTCGATAAGAAAGTGGGGACATGCACAGTGTATAGAGGGGAATTATTGGGAAAATTCATTTACACTTCAATTGTGATGCTAGTTATTTTTAGTCTCTCTGCGTTATTACATTTCAACAAGGCAGATGCTGCTACTAAAGGTAATACTGTGATCGTAAAAGAGACACCTAAACACCAAGTAGCTAAACAGTATACAAATCAAACACCTAAAACTAAAAATGGCATTCAACCAACACAAATAACTCATAAAAGTAATCAGCCTACTAGAACGAAAAAATATACAAAGCCAACAAAACAAACAACAACACAGTATGTTAAACGTACGAAACCATCTTCGACTCATGTAGTAACAAACAATCTTCACAAACAAAGTACTACTAAACATGTGGGAAAGTCTTATTCAAAGCAAACGACTCAACCAAAACAACGTAAAACACTTAAACACACAATTATTCATCACAAAGTTTCACCAACTAAAGTTAAACCTCAAAAGACAACGAAAGCTATCAAACCGGGTAACAAGAAACCTCATTGGTTATCAACAGCAACTAAAACGAAAAAGACACCATCAACTTCAAAAGTTACTAAAACGACACCGAAGCGCACTTCCTCAACTGTAACAAAAAAGAAATCCACAAAACCGAGTGTCAAAACTTCAATCAAAACAACGACTAAGTCAAAAGCAAAACCAACCTCAACAGTAAAAGTAAAATCAAAATCAACATATTCGCAACCTAAAAAGAATTACTACAATAAACCACCTAAACGTTGGCCATCCAATGTACCAGGTGGGGATAATGTGCGTGATTTCGGTCAAACGACAAAAGAATCAGGTATTGATGATGCTTTAAAAATTATGAAGAAATCGGGTAATAAGGGCGTTACAATCGAGCATACTAAAGCGAAAGATGCTAATATCGCAACTGTATTTAATTGGAATCCGACAGCTAAACAATTAACTTACGGCACGGGTACAGCAATTGGCAGACATACGATTTTAACTGCGAATCATGTAGTGAATGATCAACGTGCACATAAACCACTAACACCTGCACAACCTGAGAACATGAGAATCAACTTATTACAAGAAGGTTCCAAAGTAGTTCGTTCGCTCCAAGTATTTGGCGTTCAAATGTTGCAATACGGAGATGTCGCATTGGTTTATACATATGAAGACATTTCTAAATATATGAAAATACGTAAGATTGCATCAGAAAGTACCATTAAATCAATGAAAGCTAATACGCCAATTCATATGTATCACTATGGTACGCCATATGGAAAATATAAAAATGATCCAGCTGATACGATGTATCATTCTAAAGGTAAATATTCTATGACTGCACGAAATGTAAATCCTATCGGCTACTATCAAATGATGGCTGAACCCGGTTCATCTGGTGGAGCTGTTTTAAATAGTAAAAATGAAATTATCGGCGTACACGCGTTTAGAGTGGATGCTGGAGATTATAAGAAATATCATTTAAACACAATGGCAGAAATTAGAGGTAAATTACGTAAGGAAATTATAGATAATATCGTGTAATATTAAGAGTTTAGGGAAATTTTTAACAACTCACACTAATCAATAAGTCTTTAGTAGATAATTAATCACTTAAAACAAACTAGATAAATATAAAGAGCGTTCTCAGAAATTTTTTGAGAACGCTCTATTATTTATAAAAATGTATTTTAGTCTCTACTTACTGATTGAGGTTTTTCAACACTATTTTGTTGGTCGTTATTTTGGTTGTTATCAGCATCTTGAGAAGCGTTGTCAGTTTGTTGTTGCTCCGCTTGTGTATCATTATCCTGATTTTCTTCTACCGATTGATTTTGTTCTTGTTCACTATTTTGAGCAGCTTCGGTTTCTGATGTGCCTTCCTTACTTTGACTACTATCATCATTATTCGATTCTTGTTGTGATTGATCTTCGTTATTTTGTTTCTGTTGGTTATTTTCATTTTGCGATTGTTGCGCATTTTGATCATTGTAATTTGGATGGCTTAAATCTTTACCGAATAATTTTCTATTTTGACTATTCGGCCCTTTATATAACGAACTTTCATTAGCATGTTGAACATGTCTTTCTTTCTCTGCTTTAGTTCTTCTATCTATATAACCATTAACATGACCTGTCTGCTTATTAACAGTAGTAGCCCACTCATTGGAAAGCCTGTGGCATCACGTGCTGTAAAGGTAATGTAGTATTCTTTACTATTAGATTGGTTTGAATCAACTTTGTAATCATCATTTGTGGCTGAATTTTTAAAGTGCTCTTTAGCATTTTGAATCGCTTCATCTTCTGAAATCGTCCCATTATTTGATTGGTTTTCAGAATTTGTCTCGTTATTGTTTCCTTCATTGCCTGGATTTGAAGCATCATTATTTTCGGAACCATTTGCTTGTCTTTGATTAGCTTGATTTGTTTGGTTATCTACCTTGGTATCTTTATTACTCTGCTTGTCTTTAGACTGATTTGAACTATGTTCACTACTTTCTTCATTATTCTTTTTACCTTCACCTTGATTATCGTCTGTACCGATATTGAGTGAACATGCCCCTAGTAAGAACGTACTTAATAATACAGTCCCTAATAATTGCTTTTTCATAATCATCCCTCCATTTATACATCGTACAATATTTTTAAATTATTGTTAATATTACGCTGTTTTATATATTTATTATCTTTTTTATATTTTGAATGATTTGAGGTCCTTCTAACGTAGCAGTCTTGAATTTTTGAAAATTGTTTCACGATAAACTTACTTAATTTTTATTAAACATTAATATTATCTTTATACTAGTGACAATTTTATTATTTTATTTATTAAGATATTAATAATTTTAATGTAAATTTACATATAAAAATTGAATTTACTCTTTTTCGGAATTATAATGAAAGCGGTTGCTACCCTATAACATCAGGAGGAATCGATATGGAAAATATTTTAATCAACGGATATAGTCACTATACATCATCAAATAATATTCAACGAAGTGCAATTGAAGAAAGAGATTTAGGTGATGGTCGTACATCATCAATTTCTGCATCCGTTTCTTATACAGTTACTTGGAGTGCAGCTTAACGCAGTTAATCATCAATAATGTTAAATTAAATGACTAAGATTATAGGGTAGTAACTTTTTAATATAAATAAAGAAATGGCTATGTGAGATATTAATATCTAATTCATAACGCCAAACATTACATAAATCATACCTTACACATTTTAAAAATAAAAAATGTAATTTACATGAAAGGAGCTTAGAACATTTAATGCAAAAAGTTAAAGAAGGTCGTAATATCATCAGTCTTGAAGAAGATGGAACAACTCAATATTTACATAAAGTAATTAAAGGACCTAAAGTTGACGCGCTCAGAAGATACAATAATTGCTTGAAATGGGAAGACATACGCACAGATACTATTCGATTGAAGTCTCCAAAGTTGATTGACCATGATGAAGACAGTTTATCGCTTAAATATCAATGGATTGAACATGCTACATCGTTAGAAGAAGAATTAGAACAACCATCCCCAAATTTTAAACACAAAATCGCAAAAGCTGCAGATATGTTAGTGACATTACATTTATCTGATATCAATGATGTGGATATAGATTCAGAAGACCAGTTACCGCAGCGTGAATCGTTGTTATATGCATTAAATAAATATGAATATGCCGGCTGTACGGGCGCAGAACTAGAGTTGTTTAGTTTATTGCAACAAGACTCAGAACTCGTAGAAACGATAATGCAGCAATCTCATGATAATGACGTCTGTATTTGTCATGGTGATATTCGTTTGGATCAGTTTATATTTACAGATGATGATATTTGGATTATAGATTTTGAAGAATTACGTAAAGGGGATCCAAGTAGAGATTTAGCGGGACTAATTGGTTCTATTTATTTTGATTGCTTATTAAAAACTTTTACCGAAACGACTCAAGAAACTTCAGATGCTAAGGAGATAGAAGATCAGTTTATGGAACGAGGTCTTAATTACATTGAACAAATGAGACCTTTAATTCAATTAGCTTATCAAACATATGTATCTAAGAAAATGATTAATAACATACATCTTGCTCGAAATATTGGATGGTTTCTCGTGGAAAGAATCATGAGCAGAGCTAAATTTTCATTTCGTTTAACTGCCATAGATAGAGCGATTCTTGGGATAGGTAGAGAAGTAATAGTGTTTCCAAAAAATCTAATAGAACTATTTGAATAAATTGGAGGACGTACTATGACAGAAAAAGTGAATACGTTAGAAGATTTAGCACAAAAAATAGAATTAGAAACGGATTTAAACAAAGTTAAAATCGATAATGAAACATATGATGACGTCCTTGAAAATCAAAAAAGTAAGTTAAAACAGTGGTTATATTCGATGTTACATACTGGAAATTTGAACAATCAAGTCAAACAATCATCAAAAACATTTAATGATTTAAACGAACAAATTGCCAGTAGCATTAAAGATCCTGGGATTCGAGTAGAGACGAGTACACAAAACTTTAACGGTCAAATCTACCATGTTATTCAAGGGATTCGAATCAAAGAAGAAGTAAATGAAGATAATAGTATTGTTGTGCCTTGTTCTAGACCTAATTTGACGCCTGGATTTTTCATGTTCGTACATACAAATAATGGTTTACATATTAATAAGGTTACACGTCATTATATTTATGCAGACACGCCTCAATATGCTATAGAGTTATGGAGTAAATGTGTAAATGAGTTAGTTGAAAAGAACGTGAGTTTTTCTGCTAAAATTTTATCCTCCTCTGATAGTTATCCAAGAAATGACGCACTCGTGTTTTACAGTAGTGAAGATAAAGACAAAGTTGAAAAAGTATTAATTGAACATGTTAAAAAGGCTCCTATAAAGATTAAAAAAGCCTCTCAACTAGCGAGTCAATTAACATACAACCTCTTTACAGCTGAAGAGCCTATTCAAACTAATGGTATTCAACAGAGCTTTGGTGAACATCGTTGTAGTGCTATAGCCGACGCCATTCAAGACTACTTTATTACAGGTGCTTCCTTCAAATTATTACTAAAGCAAAGATTCATTGCGAATCAGATAGATATTAATGATTTGTCTAAAAATAAAGTGAAGTGAACAGAGATTTATGGTGTGTGCGCTACATTATGAAAATGCTCTATCCAAAAGTTTTAAAAGTGTGTGACTTATACTGATAGGAGTGACTCAGCTTATGAAAGTTTTAGCTTTAATTAATACAAATTTAGTATTAGAAGAAGATGTAACGATGTTACCTGATGTAAGTATTGCAGGAACACCCATTCATTGTGGTTTGATTGAATTAGAACGACCAAGTTTTAACGAAGATGCATCAGAGAACGAACATTTCGTGTTAGTAAAAGTTGATGCGTTTTCTTGCAATTATAGAGATAAAGCCATTATTCTAAAAGCCGCTTTAAAAATGCAAGAAGATGTAAATTCTCAAGCTCCACCATTCGATTATTTTGGTTCTGACTTTGTAGGGAGAATTGTAGCTAAAGGATATTCAGTTGATGAATTTGAAATTGGACAACGTGTGATACCCAACTGTGCGTATCCCGACCCTCCTTTTCCAGGGGTGGCACCTGGAGCAGTCACAAACGAAGCTTCAAAAGGATGGCTCAGATTGCATAAATCAAAGCTTATCAAAATACCAGAACATATGAATAACGCAGTTGCAGCAGGCTTCTCAATAGGTAGCCAAACTTCAACAAGCATGGTAAGGCGTGTAAATCTTAAGCAGAATGAACGTGCACTAGTACTGAGCGGTCGCTCTAATACGTCTATGTTTATTATTAATAACTTAATCAGTAAAGGAATCGATACGACAATATTAACTACATCGGAATGGACGCCTGAAGAACAAGCACTCATTCGGCCAGCTAAATTACATAAAGTAGATAGGAACATGCAGAAGTGGGAAGAAGACTTAGGTGAATTTGACGTCGTATTTGATCCTTATTTTGATTTGCATTTAGAAAAAGCAGTGAATCAAATGAAAGTAGGCGGACGCTATATTACATGCGGTTATAAAAACCAACATCCCGCCTTTTCTGAAAATGAAGATGAAAAAACACCTAACCATCTGAAAAATATTATGTTAAAAGTTATGCTCAATAATCTATCATTAATAGGTAATTGTATCGGAACTTGGGGAGACTTAGAAAAAGGTATTTCAGATTATAATGAAAATGAGTTTATTGTTCCAATCGATAGAAGCTACTCTATAGAGGAAGGTAGTGCATTTGTTGACCGTACCTATAACACACGAGGACGTCTAGGCAAAGCAATCATGTTATATGATTAAAAGTTAAAAAGATGTTAGAAGGTTATTCATACTACTACTTAATTAAAACTTCATAAATATAAAAGCTATATATAAAACGCCACAATCCTCTTCAACAAAGAATGTGGCGTTTACATTATTATTAATATATACAAAGCTTTAATATCACTCCAAATGTTGCATTTGATAACCAATTCTTGGATGGGTGATAATGAGTTTTTTCATACTACTTTCATACGTTGTATCACTGTTATTAAGCTTCTTCCGCAGTGAGGCCATATGTACTCGTAATGATGACATGTCACACTTATTGACGTATCCAAATAGTGCTTTTAATAAAACCTGATATGTTAATACCTTACCAACGTGCTGACTTAAAATTTCTAATAATTGGAATTCATAAGGTGTTAGGTGAATAGCCTGTCCCATCATATAAACAGAATTACCGCTGAAATCAATGATTAACGGGCCGTTCTCAAAGTTATTTTGCATCGTGTCAGGCCGTTTCGAAACGCGAAGTGCAACCCTGATACGTGCTTGTAATTCATCAATATTAAAGGGTTTAGTCATATAATCATTCGCCCCGTAGTCTAACGCTTTTACAATAGTTTCCTCTTCTGTTCGCGCACTGATAACGATAATAGGGGTGTCCACACATTCTCTTAATCGTTTAATTAAAGAAAGCCCATCAATATCTGGCAAACCTAGATCAAGTAATATAATATCTGGATGTTCTGTTCTAATGCGGAAGTCCGCTTCTCTACCTGTTTTCGCTTTAATAACTTTATAGTAACTCATAGTTAATGCTACATCGATTAAATGTAAAATTGCTTCATCATCTTCAACAACTAAAAGTGTAGATTTCATCATCTCACCCTTCCATTTTTATTTGTTCTTTATCTAAATAAAAATAAAATATACTGCCACTTGGTTCATTGGATTGATATTCTAATTTACTGTGATGCTGTTTTAATATAAGTTGGACTAAATACAAACCGAGTCCTAGGCTATCCTTTTTATTATCTTTAAAGTAATCCCCCGAATAATATGGATTGAAAATTAAATCTCGCTCTTCTTTAGGTATACCTTTACCATTATCAATGATTTCAAATAATATCTTTGAGTCTTGTTCATGCACGCGTAAGGTGATAACAGAATGCGATTCAGAGTGCTTTAATGCATTTTCTACCAAATTAAATAAAACTTGTAGCATTAATTTGCTGTCGATATATACCAGTGCGAATGTTCCATTATCTTCAATAGTGACTTTATGATTTTGATGACGACGCACGAGTCCATCTTCAAATTCTTCGAGTAGCTCCTCTACAAGGTATGAGGTGCGCTTAATTTGAATATCTGAACGCTCTAATTTCGTTAGAGAAAGTATATTTGTGACTAACGTATATAAATATTGTGCCTCTTCGTATGAAGCGGTTAACAGTTGCGCGCGTTCATTTTTATCCAAGCCATCATTATGATATTTCACTACATCTAAATTACCGATAATAGATGTTAATGGCGTTCTAATATCATGTGAAATAGATTGTAAGAAATTTGATCTTGTAGCTTCTCTTTCAGCTATTACCATCGACTGTCTCGTTTGCTTGAGTAGGGCGACATTTTCAACGGCAAGGGTCAAATCGTTTAACATTGAATCTAAGATAGAATTGTCGTATGTATCGATGTAATCCTCATCTGTAAACTGAATCGAAATAATACCCTTAACTGGTCTTGTACCAATTGGAATACATAGAAATTTACTACCTGGGAAGGTGTTGGTTAGTCTACCCGCACGTCTTTCATTCTCTATTACCCAACTTAACGTTTCAGCATCCTCAGTCCCATGGTTATGCTCACTCGAGCTAACTCCAAACGACGCGGACTGCATCACTTTCTTAGCTTCGATTTGAAATACAGTAACATCCTGCTTTAATAATTGGTGAATTTGATCACCAGCCACACTCAACAACTTCATAGTCGCATATGATTCCTTAATCGACTGATTAAATTGCAACATAATATCTGTACGATATAACTGACGTTCGGTGAGGGAGTGTTGATATTTTAAATTTTTCAATATGCCACTCGTGAAAATGCTAGCAAATATGCTCGTCACAAAAGTGATGGGATATTCAAAGCGATACATTTCTAGCGTAAACCTCGGCACAGTAAAGAAATAGTTAAAGACGAAGACATTTAATATCGATGCGAAGAAACCAATTAAATATGACTGTGTCCAAATGGAAAGTACGATAATGCCAATAAAAAACATTAAAAGAATAATAGCACTAGACTCATTCTTATCCATCTTATAAATCCACATTCCTAATAGTACGCATACAATTTGGATGGTTAACATTTTAACGATATCGATTGATAACGTGAGTTGGTATGGTTTTTTATCTTTTTTACGGCTACTCCGATCACGATTTTGCTTATCCGAATAAATCTGATGTATCGGGACAATCTCTAATTTAAAGTGATGCGTAGTATGATTAATCTGTTCAATTAATGACTTCTTAAAGTACTCTTTCCAAGGTGGTTGTTCAGACTGACCGAGCACCAATTTAGTCACAAATGATTTATCGCACGAATCAATCAATGTCTTCGCAATATCTTGTGCATATAACACCTTAATCTCAGCACCTAGTGATTTGGCAAGCATCAGATTTTTATGAACATAATGATCTTGCGCACGACTTTCAGAACGTGTTTCAAAGGTGTCGATATAAATAGCAGTAAACTTTGCATGCTCTTTATAAGCTGCGCGTCTTGCTTCACGAATCACACGTTCATTATAAATACTTCCACTTACAGCTACTGCAATATGAGGCGTAACATCAGTATGCTTCGTTTTATACTGTTGCTCTTTTTGACTCATAATATCCGCAACAGTTCTTAGCGTAAGTTCACGTAACTCTGTCAGGTTCTCATATGTGAAAAAATTGGAAAAAGCAGTATCCAAGCGTTCCCTTTTGTATACCTTTCCAGCCTTAAGGCGTTGAATCAACATATTTGGCGAAATATCAACGACTTCATAAGCATCAGCAGACATTATAAATTGATCTGGAACACGTTCTGATACTTGGATACCTGTCATCAGTGCTATTTGTCCACTCAAACTTTCAATATGTTGAATATTAAGTGTCGTCCAAACATCAATGCCATGAGAAAGAATTTCTTCAATATCCATGTAACGCTTTAAATGTCGTGTTTTTGAGATATTCGTATGGGCCAACTCGTCGATAAGCACAACATCTGGATGCGCCTCAACAATTTGATTCACATCGATAAAGTGAAAGAGATGACTCCCAAATTTTCGGCTAGAGGTCTTAATTTCTGGTAGTTGTTTAGCAAGCGCACTTGTCTCAGGACGTTGATGTGGCTCTATATAGCCAATTTTAATATCGACACCTTCTTTATAAAGGTCGATACCGTTCGATAGCATTTCATATGTCTTTCCAACACCAGGGCTATAACCTAAATAAATGGTGAGTTTACCTCTGTGTCTATGTGAACTTTCCATATGCCACCACCTCTTAATTACATATTAATTAAGATTAATCTATTTATCCATTTTTATTTTTATTTAATTTCTTATCTTTATATTTCCTTTATAACTTTGTTCAAATATTAATACTTTAATTACAGTGCTCTTGCTAAGATGTCCATGAAAGTGAGGAGGAAGCACAATGATTACATTTTTAGCCTTCATGATCATCGGAATAATTTTATTTCTATTTTATGCATTACTTTGGAGTGAAAAATTCTAGTAGCGAAAGAAGGAAATATCATGAGTATGATTCTATTTTTAATCACATTTATCGTGCTCTCATACGTAATGAGTCGATACTTATATACAGTGGCTTTAATTGTACCGTCTAAGATGGATGTCTTATTTTCACCTATAGAAAAGGGACTCTACAAATTGATTGGTACGTCACTAGAGCACATGTCAGGTAAAACATATTTAAAGCACTTTTTATGTTTTAACAGTTTAACTGGCGCATTAGCATTTATCTTACTACTGACACAACAATGGCTATGGTTAAATCCCAATCACAATTTAAGTCAATCAGTGTCTCTCGCATTTAATACGGCAGCCTCGTTTTTAACGAATACAAATTTACAACATTATGCGGGCGAAACGGGATTAACGTATTTCACGCAAATGGGTGTCATTACGTGTCTGATGTTCACTTCAGCCGCTTCAGGTTACTCAGTATGCATCGCAATGTTGCGTAGACTAACGGGTATGACAGACGTCATAGGTAACTTCTATCAAGACGTCGTGCGATTTATCATACGTGTCTTAATTCCATTCGCATTCGTGTTAAGCATATTTCTTATTAGTCAAGGTACACCTCAAACGTTACATGGCAATCTAGTTGTTGAAACCATGTCAGGTGTGAAACAAACCATTGCATATGGACCTATGGCTTCATTAGAGTCAATTAAACATCTTGGAACGAATGGTGGAGGGTTCCTAGGTGCCAACTCATCCACGCCATTTGAGAACCCAACCTATTGGTCTAATTTCGCAGAGGCATTAAGTATGATGTTAATTCCTGGATCGCTTGTTTTTTTATTTGGCAGAATGCTGAACGCTAAACAGCACATCCATCCCCATGCGGTAATGGTCTTTATTGCAATGTTTACGATGTTTGTCTTGCTTTTACTTATTTGTCTACATTATGAAACTGCAGGAAGTCCGATTTTACACCACTTAGGAATCGATGGAGGCAATATGGAGGGCAAAGAAACACGTTTCGGTATTGCTCAATCAGCTTTATTTACAACTATTACGACAGCTTTTACGACTGGTACTGTTAACAACATGCATGACAGTCTCACACCTATGGGTGGCATGGCTCCAATGATTCTTATGATGTTAAATGCCGTTTTTGGTGGTGAAGGTGTCGGTCTGATGAATATGTTGATCTATGTCATGTTAACTGTCTTTATTTGCAGTTTAATGATTGGAAAGACGCCTAGTTATTTAGGTATGAAAATCGAATCCAAAGAGATGAAATGGATAGCACTCACATTTTTAGTCCATCCATTATTGATATTAATATTTTCAGCATTGGCATTTATCATTCCTGGCGCGAAAGATGCGATAACAAACCCACAATTCCATGGCGTTTCTCAAGTCATTTATGAATTTACATCTTCATCTGCTAATAATGGTTCAGGTTTTGAAGGTTTAAAAGACAACACTGTATTTTGGAATATTTCGACAGCAATTGTGATGCTCGTCGCACGTTATATCCCCATCGTCTTACAACTGTTGATTGTGTCTAGCTTGGTCAACAAGAAAACATATCAACATACCGATGACTCACAAGATGTACCGATTAATAACCTGTTCTTTAGCACCGTGTTGATTATCTTCATCATTTTACTCAGTGGTTTGACCTTCCTACCAGATTTAATGCTTGGACCAATAGGAGAACAACTACTGTTGCATTCGTGATGAAAGGAGATGATAGAAAATGATGAAAACATCAAAAATATTTGAATCAAGTTTGGTTAGACAAGCACTGAAGGAAAGTGTTGTTAAATTAAACCCTAAATATATGGTGAAGAACCCTATCATGCTTGTTGTAGAAGTGGGCATGCTACTATCATTTTTATTAATTTTTGTACCTCATTTATTTATACAAGAACATGTATCGCGTATGTATGTGTTAAGTATCTTCATCATCTTATTGCTGACACTTATTTTTGCTAACTTTTCAGAAGCGCTAGCAGAAGGGCGAGGGAAAGCGCAAGCGAATGCCTTACGCCAGACACAAATAGAAATGACGGCGCGATTAATTAAAGAAGACGGCAGCTACGAAGTGATAAATGCTAGCAATTTGAAAAAAGGAGACATCGTTCGTGTAGAAACTGGAGAACAAATACCTAATGATGGCCAAGTTATTAAAGGTTTAGCAACTGTCGACGAATCTGCGATTACCGGTGAATCAGCGCCAGTGATTAAAGAGAGTGGCGGAGATTTCAATAATGTTATTGGAGGCACCTCTGTCACTTCTGACTGGTTAGAAATAGAAATCACTTCGGAACCAGGTCAATCATTCTTAGATAAAATGATTCATTTAGTTGAAGGGGCGACAAGAAAGAAAACACCGAATGAAATTGCATTGTTCACGCTCTTAATGACGCTAACTATTATCTTTCTCGTCGTAATTATGACGATGTACCCCTTAGCACAATTTCTTCATTTCAATTTATCAATTGTGATGTTGATTGCCTTAACAGTCTGCTTAATTCCAACAACAATTGGAGGGTTGTTATCTGCTATTGGTATCGCTGGAATGGATCGTGTGACTCAGTTTAATATTTTAGCGAAAAGTGGGCGTTCCGTAGAGACATGTGGTGATGTAAATGTGTTGATTCTAGATAAAACTGGAACGATTACTTATGGTAATCGTATGGCAGATGCATTTATTCCTGTGGCATCAACGAGTTATGAAAGATTAGTGCGAGCAGCATATGAAAGTTCCGTAGAAGATGATACACCTGAAGGAAGTAGTATTGTTAAACTTGCACAAAGCCAAGGCATCACATTACCTCAAGAAAGAGGCGAATATTTCCCATTTACTGCGGAGACTCGTATGAGTGGTGCGAAGTTTGAAGATCATGAAGTGTATAAAGGTGCACCTAATAGCATGATTAAGCGTGTTAAAGAAGCGGGTGGATCTATTCCTAATGATTTAGATGAACGCGTCACTGAAGTCTCTAAAAAAGGCGGCACGCCACTCATTGTTATTGAAAATAATGAAATTTTAGGTGTCATCTACTTAAAAGACGTAATTAAAGACGGTCTTGTTGAACGATTTCAAGAATTACGCGAGATGGGTATCGAAACCGTCATGTGTACAGGTGATAATGCACTTACTGCAGCAACGATTGCGAAAGAAGCGGGTGTAGATCGTTTTATCGCAGAATGTAAACCAGAAGATAAAATTAATGTTATTAGAGAAGAACAAGCTAAAGGTCATATTGTGGCGATGACAGGTGATGGTACAAATGATGCACCTGCTCTAGCAGAAGCTAATGTTGGTTTAGCTATGAACTCTGGTACAACAAGTGCGAAAGAAGCGGCAAATTTAATTGATTTAGATTCTAATCCTACAAAGTTAATGGAAGTCGTATTAATTGGTAAGCAATTATTGATGACACGCGGATCTTTAACAACGTTTAGTATTGCGAATGACATCGCGAAATATTTCGCAATTCTACCAGCTATGTTTATGTCTGCAATGCCAGCAATGAATCGCTTAAATATTATGCATTTACATTCACCTGAATCAGCAGTGTTATCGGCACTCATTTTCAATGCATTAATTATTGTGTTACTCATACCAATTGCGATGAAAGGCGTGCAATTTAAAGGCGCTTCAATGCAAACGATATTAATGAAAAATATGTTGGTCTATGGATTAGGCGGTATGATTGTGCCATTTATAGGTATTAAATTCATCGATGTAATTATTCAATACGTTGTCTAAAGGAGGAGATGTAGAATGGCAACGATACGAAAAAGTGTTGGACTTGTAGTAGTACTATTTGTCCTTTGTGGGTTTATATTTCCGCTAACAGTGACTGCAATAGGTCAAGTCGCATTTCCCTATCAAGCTAATGGAAGTTTAATTAAACAAGATGGTAAAGTAATTGGTTCAGAATTAATTGGTCAACAATGGAACGATTCTAAATACTTCCATGGTCGAATAAGTGCCGTGAATTATAATATGGACAAGAAACTTTTGAAAGCGAACGGTGGACCTTCATCAGGTGGTTCAAATCTAGCAAATTCTAATCCTCAATTTAAACAGCGTGTTGAAGATTCGATTCATAAAGAAGGACATCATCTTACTGCAGATGCTGTGACTGCTTCAGGGTCAGGATTAGATCCAGATATCACCGTTTCAAATGCCAATGCTCAAGCGAAAAGGATTGCGAATGAACGTGGTATCGAGGAAGCAACAATTCAACGCATGATTCAACAATATAAACAATCCTCACCCATGACTGAAGATTACGTGAATGTACTTAAAATGAACATTGCACTTGATAAAATGAAATAACGTTAAAAACTAAAGAAAAAACACTATTCCATCTATTGTTAAACTATATGTTTCTCTAGACATAGATATATTCAAAGTAGATTTAGAAGAACTTTCACTTGAAGATATATTTCTTAAAAGTAGCGAGCATGAAAGTCATCATTAAAACAACTTATCATAAGTGTAAGTGAGAAGAAATTGCTTTAAATCCTCTTTATAAGATCTTCTTAAAATTTATGGGTAAGACTTCGGTTTGTCTGATGTAACACATCGGGAAGTCTAATTATATACCCCTTTTAAGCTAGCATTGGCTTGTTTTTAGCCAATTTGCTAGCTTTTTTTATCTTCAATCGCTCTTCACAATGCACAAATTGTCCTTTCCACCGAACTCATCTAAATGAAATTTATTATCAATTATATTGACAATATTATCCGACTCGTATACTATAATCTTCAAATCGTAACTATTACGATTTATTTTGTACAACTAATTTAAGGTTATTGATAACTCTACATACAATTATTTTTTTATCAATAACCTTAATAGAGAATTTACAACATAAAGGAGCATCATATGCATCGACAGATAGTTGAATTTTCTAAGTATAATCCATCAGGAAATATGACTATACTTGTTCACTCTAAACATCATCCTGAAGAATATGCATCAATCGCTAATCAATTAATGGAGACGACACATGTGTGTTGTGAACAAGTTGGTTTTATTGAATCTTGTGATTATACCAATGGGGATCAATTTCATTTAGTAATGAGTGGGAATGAATTTTGTGGGAATGCAACGATGTCATACATACATTATTTACAAGAACATCAATTGCTTGAAAGTGAGCAGTTTCAATTAAAAATATCAGGTTGTTCTCAAACCGTGTCATGTACCGTTCATAACCAGCAATATTATGAGGTCGGGATGCCTCAAGTGCAAAGTATTGTACCAAGACAATTAATTATCGCTGGTCAACCATACGATGCGCTCGAATTAATTTATGAAACTTACATACACTATGTTATTCAAACGCAAGAGACTACAATGAACTTCAAATACCAAGTCGAACAATTTGTCAGAGAACAACAATGGCATACTACATTTAAAACTATTGGAATCATGCTATTTGATTCACGACAACACTTTTTAATGCCACTTATTTATATACCTGAAGTGCAAAGCTTAATTTGGGAAAATAGCTGTGGCTCAGGTGCTGCTTCAATTGGTGTTTTCCAACAATATCAAACGAATCAACCATGTAAAGATTTCAAAGTTAAGCAACCAGGGGGAAGTATAGTGGTTTCTTCGACATACAGTAATAAAAAGGGATACATCACATCAATCAAAGGTCAAGTTTCAACTGTCGCAACAGGACTAGCATATATAGAACAGGAGACAAAGACACAATTATGAACCCAAAACACGGTATAAACAAACAGTTACAAGAATATCTAAGGCAATTTGAAACACTATATTACCAAGTATTAGAAGATGAGCATTATATCCAGGCATTGGAAACGCTAGTTGACCATTATAGTCAATTTATTTTAAATCCCATTGCTAAACATCAATTTGAAGACTGGAGCAACAATGAAGCAAAAGCAAGTTTAACTCACCAGCTTCAAGATATAACGTCACAGTGTGTAAAACGTGTTGAAGAAATACGTGCTAAAAGATTACTAGATGGACGATCCTCTACATCTGGTTACTTTGACAATGTAGAACAGTGTATTCATGAAGAATTCGGCCAATTTCATTTTGGTAAAGAAGATAAATTATTACTAATTGGGTCAGGTGCTTATCCTATGACGCTTGTTCAAGTAGCTAAAGAAACAGGTGCTTCTGTAATAGGCATTGATATCGATTCACAAGCAGTTGATTTAGGACAACGAATTGTTCAGGTGCTTGCTCCAAACGAAGATATAGTTATCACCAATCAAACTGTTGAAGAAATAGACGATATGCAGACGATTACGCACATCATTTTCAGCTCTACCATCCCTGTTAAATACGATATTCTAAATCAATTACACGCTATAACAAAAGATAACGTGGTTGTAGCGATGCGTTATGGAGATGGTATTAAATCGCTATTCAATTATCCATCTCAGCAAACAGAGGAAACAAAATGGCGTTGTGTCGAACGGCTCTCACGACCTGAACACATCTTTGATATTGCATTGTACCGCAAAGCTTCTAATAAAGGAGGTGCGATGCATGTCTAATACTTTAATAGTTGGAAGTGGACCTGTGGCCATTCAACTTGCTCAAATATATAGCCAAATGGCGCATCAAACTATTGATATGGTAAGTCGTGTTAAGACTTCAGCCAGCTCCCAACGTGTTTATAATGCGTATCAACGTGACGGTTATTTTAAGGTCACCACTCAAAATGCTGCACATCAACAACTTTCAGGTGAATTTAAAGTGCGACAATTTTATAAAGATATACAGGAAGTGAGTAGTACTTACAATACTCTAATCATGGCGTGCACGGCTGATGCGTATCGCTCAATATTAAATCGACTTGCAAAGGCCACAGTTGAGTGTCTACAACACATTGTTCTAGTATCTCCGACTTTAGGTTCTCATATGGTAATAGAACAACTGTTGTCAGAGTTAAATCTAGATGTAGAAGTAGTGTCCTTTTCAACATATTTAGGAGACACACGAGTAGTTGATACTACTCAACCACATCAGGTGCTCACATCAGGTGTGAAGTCAAAGTTATATGTTGGATCGACTCATACCGATTCAAGATTTATAGATCGTATATGTGTACTATTTCATCATTTGAATATCCAAATCGCTGTAATGGATACACCGTTACATGCTGAAGTACATAACAGCTCGCTCTATGTTCATCCTGCATTATTTATGAATGACTTTTCATTACAAGCAGTTTTCAAAGGGACAACAGTTCCTGTTTACGTCTATAAGTTATTTCCTGAAGGACCTATCACGATGAAACTGATACGAGAAATGCGTCAAATGTGGGTAGAGATGATGAAAATTTTAAACGAATTAAGAGTGCCGTCCGTCAATCTTTTAAAATTTATGGTCAAAGAGAATTATCCGGTCAGACCAGAAACGCTAAGTGAACGAGAAATTAATCAATTTGAAGACTTACCAGCGATACATCAAGAATATTTACTCTATGTTCGTTACACTGCTATTTTAATCGATCCATTTTCTGAACCAGATTCGAATGGACATTACTTTGACTTCTCGGCAGTACCATATAAACGTCTTTATATTGATGAAGAAGGCGTTACACACATTCCGCGAATGCCAAGTGAGGATAGCTATCGAACAGCTATGATTCAAGCTGTAGGGAGGGCGCTTAACGTTAAAACACCAATGATTGATCAATTTTTAGCACGTTATCGTAGCTATTGTGATGGCTACCGTGCAGAACACCCTAAACAATCTCTATCAGCTCAATTTGACTCACATCAGTACGATGAGGACATTGCTTTGGTAAAACAATTTTAAAAAAATAAAACTGAACATAATGCGACACATTAATACTTAAAGAACACACAACAATTATTATCAACATAGAAAGAGGAAACAAAATGAATAGATTAACAAAGATGAGTACGATTTTACTTGCATCAGGGATGTTATTAGCAGGTTGCGGTGGTAGTGAGGGATTAGAAAAGAAAAAAGAACAAAAGACATTATCTTATACAACTGTTAAGGACATCGGAGATATGAATCCTCATGTCTACGGTGGTTCAATGTCAGCAGAAAGTATGATTTATGAACCTCTGGTACGTCATACGAAAGAGGGGATTAAACCATTATTAGCAAAGAAATGGGATATTTCTGAGGATGGTAAAACATACACTTTTCATCTTAGAGAAGATGTAACTTTTCATGATGGTACAAAATTTGATGCTGAGGCAGTAAAGAAAAATATCGATGCTGTACAACAAAATAAAAAGTTACATTCTTGGTTAAAAATTTCCACACTTATCGACAATGTGAAAGTTAAAGATAAATACACAGTGCAGCTTCACTTAAAAGAAGCATATCAACCAGCCTTAGCAGAGCTTGCTATGCCTCGTCCATATGTATTTGTGTCTCCTAAAGACTTTAAAAACGGCACAACAAAAGATGGCGTGAAATCATTTGATGGTACAGGTCCGTTTAAAATGGGTCAACATCACAAAGATGAGTCAGCAGAATTTAATAAAAATAATCAATATTGGGGCGAAAAAGCTAAATTAGATAAAGTCGAAGCGAAAGTTAAACCCGCTGGAGAAACAGCATTCTTATCTATGAAAAAAGGTGAAACTAACTTTGCGTTTACCGATGATAGAGGAACTGACAGCTTAGATAAAGATAGTTTGAATCAACTCAAGGACACAGGACAATACCAAATAAAACGAAGTCAGCCAATGAATACGAAAATGCTTGTGGTGAACTCAGGTAATAAAGATAGCGCCGTTAGTGATAAGACAGTAAGGGAAGCACTAGGATATATGGTAAATCGAGATAAAATATCTAAAGACATTCTAGATGGTCAAGAAAAACCGGCAACTCAGTTATTTGCGAAAAATGTGACGGACATTAACTTCAACATGCCAACACGTCAATTTAATACTAAAAAAGCAGAAGCGCTATTAGATGAAGCTGGTTGGAAATTGTTCAAAAACAAAAACCTTCGTCAAAAGAATGGTAAAGTTTTAACCTTATCAATGTATTACGATAAAGGATCCTCTAATCAAAAGGAGCAAGCGGAATACTTACAAGCAGAATTTAAAAAATTAGGAGTTAAATTAGATATTAACGGAGAAACGTCAGATAAAGTTGCTGAAAGACGTACATCTGGAGATTATGATTTAATGTTCAATCAAACTTGGGGATTATTATATGATCCACAAAGTACGCTTGCAGCACTTAAAACCAAAACAGGATATGAAAGTGCAACCTCTGGCATTAAGAATAAATCAAAATTATATAAAGATATCGATGAGGCATTCAAAATACAGAATTCAAAGGATCGTTCTAAAGCATATCAACACATTTTAAAACAAGTAGATGAAGAAGGTATCTTCATTCCGATATCTTACGGCAGGATGACTGTGGTAGCACCTAAGGACTTAGACAAAGTGTCGTTTACACAATCACAATATGAATTACCATTTAACGAAATGCAATATAAGTAAAGGAGCATCTCGATGGTCAAATTTATAATAAAACGTATTGCACTCATGTTCCCTTTATTGATTGTAGTGAGTTTTATGACATTCATGATGACATACCTGACTAAAGGTGATCCAGCTGTTACGATTTTACATGCTCAAGGCACACCAAACATTACACCTCAGTTAATTGCAGAGACGAGAGAGAAGTATGGATTCAATGAACCCATATTGATTCAATATATGAATTGGCTTATTGAAGCTATACAGTTTAAGTTTGGTTCGAGTTACATTACTAGAGAATCAGTTTCAGAGCGCATTGGGCCTGCCTTCTTCAATACTTTCAAATTAACGTTGATTTCAAGTATTTCAGTTATTATCACATCTATTTTACTAGGGGTTATAAGTGCTCTAACTAAAGGGAAACTGACAGATCGCATTATTCGCTCAATCGCATTTTTCTTAACAGCACTACCATCATATTGGATTGCGTCGATGTTAATTATTTATATATCTGTAAAATTAAATGTATTACCAACTTCAGGTTTAACAGGTCCAGAAAGCTATATTTTACCTGTTCTTGTCGTCACTATTACTTACGCAGGTATTTATTTCAGAAATGTGAGACGTGCAATGATTGAGCAACTGAACGAAGATTACGTGTTGTATTTAAGAGCAAGCGGCGTGCATACGTTGACGTTATTGTCACATGTTTTACGTAATGCTTTACAAGTTGCAGTGTCCATCTTCTGTATGTCAGTGCCAATGATTATGGGCGGTCTTGTTGTTATTGAAAATGTCTTTGCCTGGCCAGGTCTTGGACAATTAAGTATTAAAGCGATTGTCGAACATGACTTCCCAGTTATATAAGCGTATGTATTAATTGTCGCTGTTTTATTTATCATATTTAACACATTGGCAGACATTATCAATGCATACTTAAATCCCAAATTAAGGGAGGCAATATGATGATACTTAAAAGATTATTGCAAGATAAAGGTGCAGTAATAGCAATGACCATTATCTGTGTATATGTGGCATTAGGTTTACTAGCACCTATCGTCACATTTTATGAACCTAATCAAATTGATACGGTGAATAAATTCGCAAGTATAAGTTGGTCACATTGGTTAGGGACTGATCATTTAGGACGAGATGTACTTACACGAATAATTTATGCTATTAGACCGAGTTTATTATATGTTTTCATTGCCTTAATTATTTCCGTTGCGATAGGAGCAATATTAGGATTTATTTCTGGTTATTTCCCAGGTTATATAGATGGCATCATCATGCGGTTATGTGATGTCATGTTAGCTTTTCCAAGTTATGTGGTGACATTAGCATTAATTACATTGTGTGGTATGGGTGTAGAAAATATTATTTTAGCATTCATACTTACGCGGTGGGCATGGTTCTGTCGAGTCATTCGCACAAGCGTCATGCAATATACTGAATCAGATCATGTAAAGTTTGCTAAAACAATTGGTATGAATCATATGACGATCATTTGGAAACATATTTTGCCACTCACGCTAGCGGATATCGCTATTATTTCAAGTAGTTCAATGTGTTCAATGATATTGCAGATGTCGGGGTTTTCATTTTTAGGGTTAGGTGTCAAAGCGCCCACTGCTGAGTGGGGAATGATGTTAAATGAGGCACGTAAAGTGATGTTCACGCACCCTGAAATGATGATCACTACAGGAATCGTGATCGTTATTATCGTAATGGCATTTAACTTCTTATCGGATGCGTTACAAGTTGCAATCGACCCGCGCATTACTTCTAAAGAGAAACAACGTGCTTTAAAGAAAGGTGTGATGTCGTCATGACACTTTTATCGGTTGAACATCTTCAAATCATAGATAGTTGGACGAACATTAAATTGGTAGAAGATGTGCACTTTAGTGTAGCTCATGGTGAAACATTAGGGATGATTGGGGAAAGCGGTAGTGGCAAATCCATTTCATGTAAAGCTTTGACAGGTTTAAACCCTGAACGTCTTCATGTGACAGGTGATATTTATTTTGAAAATCAAAACCTCATGCACTTATCCAAAAGGGATTTACGTCATAAACGAGGAAAGGATATTGCGATGGTGATGCAACAGGGTACACGTGCATTTGACCCTTCCACTCCAGTTGGTAAACAAATGTTTGAAACGATGCGTATACATACAATGTTATCTCAATTGCAGATTAAACAAACACTAGTAGAATATATGACATTTATGAAGCTGAAAGAGCCAGAAAAGATTTTAACGTCATATCCGCATATGTTGTCAGGTGGTATGTTGCAGCGTTTGATGATCATTTTAGCATTAGCGTTAAAACCTAAATTGATTATTGCAGATGAACCAACTACAGCTTTAGACACGATTACGCAATACGATGTGCTCAAAGCATTTCAAGATATTAAACATCACTTTAATTGTGCAATGATTTTTATTTCACATGACTTATCAGTGATTCATCATATTGCAGATCGAGTCATAGTGATGAAAGATGGGCGCGTGATTGAATCAGGAGCTACAGACGCTATACTGAACCAACCTAAGGATGCATATACACAATATTTGATATCCGCTAAAAAGAAAATAAATGAGCATTTTGAACGTGTGATGAGAGGTGAAATACATGCTAAAAGTAACCAATGTTGAGAAGTCATATGGTAAGAAACCTTTATTTCGTTCTGATTCCCAATTAATTATTAAAGGTATCTCATTTGAATGCTCAGTGGGTGAGAGTATTGGTATTATTGGAGAAAGTGGAAGCGGTAAGTCTACCCTCAGTCGGATGATTTTAGGTATTGAAAAACCGGACAAAGGACTAGTTACGCTAAATGAGCAGCCTATATTCCGAAAGAAAGTAAGACGACATCAAATAAGTGCAGTATTTCAAAATTATACGTCTTCGTTGCATCCTTTCCAAAAAGTACAAGAAATCATGTTTGAAGTGATGTGTCGTTGTCACCATAAGCGAAAAGATGAGTTAGAAGTAGAAGTGATTCGACTATTAGAAGAAGTAGGGCTATCAGCAGAATACTTAGATAAATATCCGCATATGTTATCTGGTGGAGAAGCTCAACGTGTGGCGATTGCACGTGCTATTAGTATAAATCCTCAATATATTTTATTTGATGAGGCCATTAGTTCATTAGACATGTCTATTCAAACTCAGATTTTAGACTTATTGAGACGATTAAGACGTACACGTCATTTGAGTTATATCTTTATCACACATGATATTCAAGCAGCAACTTATGTGTGTGATCGGTTAATCATTTTTAAGGGCGGTCAAATCGAAGAATGTATAGCGACGCACGATTTACATTTAAGTCGTCATCCTTATACGACAGCATTGATTCATAAACAATTGATATTCTAAGGAGTGAGACAATGAAAGGAGCCATGGCTTGGCCATTTCTAAGATTATACATACTGACATTAATGTTTTTCAGTGCAAATGCAATATTAAATGTATTTATTCCATTACGCGGGCATCATTGGGGTGCTTCTAATTCAGTTATCGGTATTGTGATGGGGGCTTATATGTTAACAGCAATGGTATTCCGTCCATGGGCAGGACAGATTATTGCGCGTGTAGGTCCCATTAAAGTATTGCGGATGATCTTATTAATTAATGCGTGTGCGTTAATATTATACGGTTTCACAGAGATAGAAGGATACTTTATAGCAAGAGTGATGCAAGGTGTATGTACAGCATTCTTCTCTATGTCCTTACAACTTGGTATTATCGATGCACTACCGGAAGAGCATCGTTCAGAAGGAGTATCCTTATATTCGTTATTCTCAACAATTCCTAATTTAATAGGACCGTTAATTGCTGTTGGTATATGGAATTATGGACATATGTCTATTTTTGCAATAGTGATGATAGGGATTGCAGCGATGACGACATTCTTCGGTTACCGAGTGACCTTTGTTGAATCAGAGCCCGACACAAGTGATAAGATTGAACCATTACAATTTAACGCTTTTACAGTATTTGCCCATTTCTTTAAAAATAAAGAACTTTTTAATAGTGGGTTAATTATGATGATTGTATCTATTGTCTTTGGGGCAGTAAGTACATTTGTGCCACTGTATACAATACAATACGAATTTGCAAATGCAGGAATATTTTTAACGATTCAAGCCATAGCAGTGGTACTAGCGCGGATGTATTTACGTAAATATATACCATCAGATGGACGCTGGCACCCATTATATATGGTGAGTGTACTGTTGTTACTCGCCATTGCGTCATTGATTGTGGCAATAGGACCTCATGTACATGTAGTTATCTTTTACCTAAGCGCTATATTCATTGGTGTTACACAAGCACTTGTTTATCCAACACTTACATCGTATTTAAGCTTTGTGTTGCCTAAATCTGGACGAAATATGTTACTTGGATTGTTTATTGCCTGTGCAGATTTAGGAGTTTCACTAGGTGGAAGTATAATGGGACCCATATCGGACTTAGTTGGATTAAGTTGGATGTATGTGATTTGTGGAATATTAGTCATGTGCATGATGTTGATGAGTATCATGAAAAGAGGTAATGTCATTTAACTAAGATGAAGTGAAATAATTTGAAATAATATATGAAAAGAACAACAATATATTAAATTTGATACATTCTTTTCTCTAAAGTAATGAGAAGATAAATTAAATCACAATTTACCGAAGAATAATTATCAAGCGCAAATTTGAAATGGGTGGATTTCAGGTTTGCGCTTTTTTAGGTCTATAAATAAAGTCATTATATTAAGTCTACCTATTAAAAAACATCTACCTTGGTTGCGTTAAAATCTCACAACGGGTAGATGTTTCTTATATATTACGATTGACTTTTACCTTTATTTCCATGGCATTGGAATATGTAAGTGTAATAAGTCGAATTTTTAATTAATGAGCCAATAATAGATGCTAAGATCAATCCAGTTACTGCAACTGCAGCAATCGTGATAATTGATTTAATAGGAGTATTGAATCCGAATAATACAATCGTACCAATTGCCATTAACAAACTTATTAGTCCTAGAATATTTGTAATTACCGTGCGTGGAGTGCTAGCCATATGCATAATGTTAATGAGTATGATGAAACACCGAAGTGTGAGTTGAAAATTCATAAATTCTAAATATTAATTTTTATCGTACTAAAGCATGCAGACCTCTGAATTTTGGTAATTAAATTTTCAAAGTTGGACTTTTATGAGTAAAAGTATTTATAATGAAACATACTATCTTAGTCATATTAATTGTTAAACGTGTATGAAAACATTGATTATAACAATTTTCAAAATAAAGGAATGAGGCGTAATGGCTAGAGTATCGAAAAAACAATACATTCTTGAATCCGCGGCCAGTATTATTAATGAGCAAGGTGCAGACTATTTAACTTTAGATGCTGTAGCAAAAAAAGCTGGTGTTAGTAAAGGTGGTTTACTTTATCATTTCAAAAGTAAAGAGGGACTCATTCAAGAGCTTGTGAATTATGCAAATAATCTTTACCAAGAAAAAGTTAATAAATATGTCAATTCTGATTCTGATGAGTCTGGACAATGGTTAAATGCATTTATAGAAGCGACACGTGAACATAGAACGGAAAATGCGCCTATTACATCAGGAATGCTTGCTGCCCAAGGTTCTAATAAACTATTATTATCACCTTTACGTGAGTCTTATCAAGATTGGCAAAATCATATTGAGAGTGATGGTTTAGACGAAGTGGATGCGACAATCATTAGGCTAGCTGTAGATGGTTTATGGTTGTCAGAAATATTTGGTATTAGTGCAATAGATGAAAAAATGAGAGAACAAGTCATTCAAAGATTAAAAGAACAAGTTCAAAAAAATAAAAAAATTTAAAATTTCTATAAGCATAGAGCTGAGTGGTGTTAGACGCATTACTCGGCTCTATTTTTTTATAGAGCTGTTGAAACTAAACCGACTGGTTGGTATAGTAACTACTGTCTTAAAACTAAAAATATAGAGGTGTTAAAGATGAATAAAGTTCTATTAACAGCAGCCATCACAGGTGCTGGCGATACAATTCAAAAAAATGAAAATGTTCCAGTTACACCACAAGAACTCGCTGATTCAGCAATTAAATGTGCCAGAGCAGGAGCTACAGTTGCTCATATTCATGTTAGAGATCCAGAAACTGGAGGCGTAAGCCATAATCCAGAACTTTACGCAGAAACAGTAAGACTTATAAGAGAAGCAGAAGAAGATATTATTATCAATATTACTTCTGGAGGTGGGGGTGACTTTATTCCAAGTCTAGAACATCCAGAAACAGGTGGAGAAGGCACTTGGATTCAAACCCCAGAAGAACGTCATAAACCCGTTGGAGATTTATTACCAGAGATGTGTACATTAGATTGTGGCAGTGTCAATATGGGTGATTCTGTTTATTTAAGCCCCGCATCTTGGTTACGTAAACAAGCTGAAATGGTTAAAAATGCTGGGGTTAAACCTGAACTAGAATGTTTTGATACAGGCCATGTCAGTTTCGCTAAACAAATGATTGAGGAAGGCCTTATCGATGGCGATCCAATGTTTCAATTCTGCTTAGGCATACCTTGGGGCGCTGAAAATGATCCAGAAACAATTGATTATTTAAAATCACGTATCCCTGATAATGCACATTGGTCAGCATTTGGTATTGGGAAAATGCAATTACCGACAGTGAGAGAAGTTGCTCAACGTGGCGGAAACATACGTGTGGGCTTAGAGGATAATATTTACATTTCTAAAGGTGTTAAAGCAACAAACGAAGCACTTGTCGAAGAAGCTAAAAAGATCTTAAAAGAACTAGATATCGAACCATTAACACCAGCAGAAGCTAGAGAAAAATTCAATCTCAGAACTCCTAAAGGAGGCCAATCATGAAAGTAGCAGTTGTAGGAACAGGTGTTATAGGAGGTGGTTGGATTACTCGAATGCTTGCCCACGGACATGAGGTCATCGCTACAGATCCAAGTGAAGGCGCATATGAGAGAATGTTGGCGCAAGTGAAACAGAATTGGCCATATGCTGAACAAATGGGGCTTGCCGACAACGCATCTCTAGAGAATTTGACATTTACCACAGATTTAAAAGAAGCTGTTAAAGAAGTTGAACACATACAAGAAAATGTACCTGAAGTTGAGGAAATTAAAGATACAGTTTTAAGAGAGATTGATTTTTATGCATCACCTTATGCAACAATTGGCTCAAGTACTTCAGGAATTATGCCTTCAGAATTACAGAAAAATTTATCACACCCAGAGCGCTTAGTCGTTGCACATCCATTCCATCCTGTGTATATCTTGCCACTTGTAGAAATTGTACCTGGTAAACAAACTTCAGAGGAAAATACTATAAAAGCTAAACAATTCTATGAAGGTATTGGAATGGACGTGTTACATGTACGCCATGAAATTGAAGGTCACATTGCCGACCGTCTAATGGAAGCATTATGGAGAGAAGCATTACACATTGTTAACGACGGTATAGCAACAACTGAAGAGGTAGATAAAGCTTTCACTCACGCAGCCGGTTTACGTTATGCACAATATGGCCCATTTATGACTTTCCACTTAGCTGGAGGCGAAGGTGGTATGCGTCATATGCTTAAACAGTTTGGTCCGGCGCTCAAAAAGCCATGGACGAAACTTGTTGCACCTGAGTTAACAGAAGATTTATACGACAAGGTAGTTACAGGAAGTGAAGCATCTTCACAAGGTTATACAATGTCAGAATTAGACCAAAAACGTAATGAATTCCTAATAAAAGTCAAAGCGTTGGCAGAACAATATTGGCCTGAAGGTTCAGATATACTTAAAAATTCGAGTCAGGAGGTACGTTAAACGTAATGAAGCAGTATCAATATGACACGAAAGTGATTCAAGAATGGGTGGATCATAATGGACATATGAATGATGCAGAATACAATCGCGTATTAAGTGATGCAACAGATGATTGGTTAGCACATCTAGGTTTAACTCTAGAGACCATTAAAACGTTGCATTATACTGTCTTCACTTTAGAGAATCATTTGACCTTTTTAAAAGAAATGAAACTTGATGAAGATATTAGTGTTAAAGTCCACCTTTACGATTATGACAGTAAACGACTCCATGTATTTATGGAAATGTTGAATTCTGAACAAGCGCTTACATCGACTTATGAAGTGATGTTAATGGGGATAGATACTGAAAACGGAAGACCTTCGCCATTCCCTGATTCAATAGCTCATAATATTGAGGCATATTACAAGAAAGATGAGATGACAACTCGACCTAAACAATTAGGTCATCAAATTGGTATTACAAGAAAATAGCATGCTTAGTGTTAAGCACGACGCACTTGATTAGTGCGGTGAGATTACAAGTTGAACTTGATACATTTAAGGACTTACTGTGCCTTGTTTTTACTTAGTTACCTTTGTATAACATCCACATTAAGTCCTTAATTTTTAAGCAAAATCATTAAAATAAACAGAAAGGAATGGACGTATGTTAAGTATTAAAAACTTATCAAAAGTCTATGCAGGTAAAAAAAGAGCTGTAGACAACATGAATATCGATATTGAAGAAGGAGATTTCGTTGCGTTTATAGGTACAAGCGGTAGTGGTAAGACAACGGCATTAAGAATGATTAACCGCATGATTGAATCAACAGAAGGTGAAATTACTATCAATGGCAAGAACATTCGTCAGATGAACGCAGTGGAATTACGTCGCAGTATTGGTTATGTCATTCAACAAATTGGACTCATGCCACATATGACTGTCAAAGACAATATTGTATTGGTACCCAAATTATTAAAATGGTCGCAAGAGAAAAAAGATCAAAAAGCGAAAGAACTAATTCGTTTAGTAGACTTACCTGAAGATTACTTAAATCGCTATCCTTCAGAATTATCAGGCGGACAACAACAACGTATCGGTGTAGTTAGAGCACTTGCTGCCGAACAGGATATCATTTTGATGGATGAGCCTTTCGGAGCACTTGATCCTATTACAAGAGATACATTACAAGATTTAGTAAAGAAACTTCAGAAACAGTTAGGTAAAACCTTTATATTTGTCACACATGATATGGATGAAGCGATTAAGCTTGCTGACAAAATTTGTATTATGTCTGAAGGTAAAGTCATTCAATATGATACACCTGATAACATCTTACGTCAGCCAGCGAATGATTTCGTCCGTGATTTCATAGGACAGAACCGTCTTATTCAAGATAGACCCAATATTCGTACAGTCGAAGATGCCATGATTAAACCAATTACTGTTCATGTGGATCGTTCTTTAGATGAGGCAGTTAATATCATGAGACAACGTCGTGTTGATACGATATTTGTTGTAGGTAATGATGAGCATCTATTGGGTTACTTAGATATTGAAGATATTAATCAAGGTCTACGTAAGAAAAATGAATTAATAGACACAATGCAAAGAGATATTTATAGCGTTCGAATTGATAGTAAGTTGCAAGATTCTGTTCGTACAATTTTAAAACGAAATGTAAGAAATGTTCCTGTAGTTAGTGATGACAATAAGACACTTGTAGGTTTAGTAACAAGAGCGAATCTTGTTGATATTGTCTATGACAGCATTTGGGGAGAAGACGGTAACGTGAGTTCCCAGGAGAATGATGGAATCATTGAACCTCATACATCAGGGGTTGATGAACGATGATTAAATACTTAACCGACAATGCAAGTGCACTATTTGAGAAAACGCTAGAGCATCTTTATATTTCAGTATTTGCTTTGTTAATAGCAATTATTATAGCTATTCCTTTAGGTATTTTACTGTCTAAAACTGATAAACTCTCGAAAATTTCGTTAACAATTGCTGGTATATTACAAACGATTCCAACTTTAGCAATCTTGGCACTTATGATTCCTTTATTTGGTGTCGGTAAAACACCAGCAATTATAGCTTTATTTCTATATGTTTTACTACCGATATTAAATAATACGATTATTGGCGTTCAAAATATCGATAGTAATGTTAAAGAAGCGGGACGTAGTATGGGGATGACAGGTATTCAACTAATGAAAGATGTTCAATTACCACTTGCATTACCAATGATATTGAGTGGTATTCGTTTATCTTCAGTATATGTAATTAGTTGGGCAACACTTGCAAGTTATGTTGGTGCTGGAGGACTAGGTGACTTTATTTTTAATGGTTTAAACTTATTTGAACCAGCGATGATTATAACTGCAACAATTCTCGTTACATTATTGGCACTTATCGTAGACTTCTGTTTATCAATGATTGAGAAATGGTTGGTCCCTAAAGGTTTAAGAATTACCGGATAATTAGAGAAGGAGGACACTATGAACAAGTATAAAAAGTATATAGTAGTTTTAGTATTATGTTTAACCGTGTTATCTGGATGTAATTTACCCGGTTTGAAAAATAGTAATTCAGATGACGACGTTAAAATTACAAGTTTAGGTACTAGTGAATCACAAATTATTTCACATATGATGAGATTACTTATTGAACATGACACACATGGTAAAATCAAACCTACTTTAATTAATAATTTAGGATCTAGCGTCATACAACATAATGCAGTGGCAAGTGGTCAAGCAAATATGTCAGGTACTCGTTATACCGGTACAGATTTAACAGGTGCACTTAATGAAAAGCCAATTAAAGATCCTAAAAAAGCAATGAAAGCTACACAAAAAGGCTTTGAAGAGAAATATCATCAAAAGTTCTTTAATTCATATGGGTTTGCTAATTCGTATTCTCTTATAGTGACAAAAGAGACAGCTAAAAAATACCATTTAAACACGGTCTCAGATTTGAAAAAACATGCCAAAGATCTACGTGTAGGTATGGACAGCTCTTGGAAAGATAGAAAAGGAGATGGCTACCCTGCATTCAAGAAGGAGTATGGCTTCGACTTTGGTACAGTAAGACCAATGCAAATTGGTTTAGTTTATGATGCATTGAATTCAGGAAAATTGGACGTTGCGGTGGGGTACTCAACAGATGGACGTATCGCAGCTTATGACTTAAAGGTATTAAAAGACGACAAAAAATTCTTCCCTCCATACGATGCAAGTCCACTCGCAACTGATCAACTATTGAAAGAACACCCAGAACTAAAACCGATATTAAAGAAAATGGAAGGCAAAATTTCAACTAAACAAATGCAAAAATTAAACTATCAAGCTGATGGTAAAGGTGAAGAGCCCGCTACAGTAGCTGAAAAATTCTTAAAGAAACATAATTATTTTGAAGATGATAATTCTAAGAAGAAAGGTGGTCAAAATAATGAAAGGTAATTTACTTCAACAGTTGGGACATTATTATCAAACGAACTTTGGCTACCTTTGGGAATTATTTGTTAATCACTTACTTATGTCAGTTTATGGTGTGATATTTGCTTCAATTGTTGGTATACCACTTGGAATACTTATTGCGCGTTTCGGTAAATTATCAACGCCAATAATGACACTTGCTAATATTATTCAAACGGTACCAGTAATCGCGATGTTAGCCATCTTAATGTTAAGTATGGGACTCGGTATGAATACAGTTATATTTACTGTGTTTTTATACGCACTTTTACCTATTATCAAGAATACTTATACCGGCATAAATGGTGTAGACGCGAACATTAAAGATGCTGGTAAAGGAATGGGAATGACACGTAATCAGGTACTTCGAATGATAGAATTGCCATTATCATTGTCTGTAATCATAGGTGGTATACGCATTGCACTTGTGGTTGCTATTGGTGTAGTGGCTATTGGTTCATTTATTGGTGCGCCTACATTAGGTGATATAGTTATTCGTGGTACAAACGCAACTGATGGTACATTATATATTCTTGCTGGTGCAATTCCGATTGTAATTATTGTCGTACTTATTGATGTAATTTTACGTTTGCTTGAGAAGAAGTTGGACCCTGCAAATTAATATTTCGGGAGGAACAAGATTATGGCACTTTTACAACTTAATTATTTATCTAAAACGATTGGAGCACACCATTCTCTAAATGTGATACTTCCAGAAGATGAGAGCTTTTTTGATACAAATCGAGAAGCCAAACCTTTAAAATCTATGCTAGTGCTACATGGACTATCAAGCGACGCCAACTCTTATATTAGATATACAAGTATTGAGCGATATGCAAATGATCATCAACTTGCAATTATCATGCCTAATGCAGATCATAGTTTCTATACTAATATGGTTTATGGCCATAGTTATTACGACTATATTTTGGAAGTGCATGACTATGTCCATCAAATTCTACCATTATCTAAGAAGAGAGAAGATAATTTTATAGCTGGTCATTCAATGGGAGGCTACGGTACGTCTAAATATGCTTTAACACAAAGCCAACGATTCTCTAAAGCAGCAATGTTATCTGCTGCATTCAATGTTTCATTACTTAGAGAGTATGAGTATTATGACTTTTGTCCAGAAGCCATTGTTGGTGAAAATGAGGACATCAAAGGTACACCTTTCGATCCTTATTACTTAGTTGATAAAGCTGTTACTAATAATGTAGACTTACCTGAATTATTAATCATGTGTGGCACTGAAGATGCATTATATCAAGATAACTTAGACTTTATTAGATATTTAAATGAAAAGGGTGTGAACTACCACTTTGAGAAAAGTTCAGGTGATCATGATTATGCCTATTGGGATAAGGCAATTAAACAAGTCATCGAGACCTTTACACGTGGATAGTACGTTTAGTGTGAAAAGTTAGATTGTAATCTTTAATGAAGAAAGTTCTAAGACATTTCAAAGTGAAGTGATCTTAGAGCTTTTATTATGAGAGTAATTATTCAATATTGAAGTGACCTGAAATGTTTAGTTTAGTATTTTAAATAGTTTACTTATATATCTATGTAATTTGCATAATAAAATAAAAAACATCTACCTTGGTTGCGTTAAAATCTCACAACGGGTAGATGTTTCTTATATATTACGACTGACTTTTACCTTTATTCCATGGCATTGGGATATGTAAGTGTAATAAGTCGAACTTTTTAATTAATGAGCCAATAATAGATGCTAAGATCAATCCAGTTACTGCAACTGCAGCAATCGTGATAATTGATTTAATTGGACTATTGAATCCGAATAGTACAATTGCACCTGCCATAGGTGTTGCCATACCAGTGACACCTATTTTTAATCCGCTGAATGCGATGATACAAGCGTTCACCATACCGATAATTGCATTCGTTCCGTATAAGACGGGAGCGTATTTTACGATTAAATCAATTTGTGTCAATGGTTCGATAAATACTGCAAATCGATTTGGTTTGTCGCCAATTTTTAGGATATTAAATAACGTAAAGTTAACAAATGATGCGCCAGTACATACAATTGCGCCAATTGCCATTGGTAAACCTGTTAGTCCTAAAATACTTGCAAGTACCATTGAACTTAATGGTGTCATACTTGTAACTGGGATGATGAGTCCTAAGATAATAGCTAAGGCATATGGACTGCTATCACCAACTGAGTTTACAGCTTTCGCAATTTGATTTAATACTGCAGTTACGCTAGGATTAATCAATGATGCTAAACCGTATACGAGCGCTGGAGCTATAAATATAACGACGATTAAGTCTAAGCCTTCTGGAACTTTCTTTTCAATAAATTTAATCACAAATGCTGTGAGGTATGCTGCGATAAATGCAGGTAGTAAGCTAAAGTCCTTTAATACTAACCCTACGATAACTGAGAATACAGGTGAAACACCTAAATTAATACATGCAAGGATACCAACTGCAATCCCGCCAAGACTTCCTGCAAGGTCACCAATCTCCTGTAGGAATTTAATATGGAAAATGCCTCCAATAGCGTAACTTAAGAAAGCCTGTGGTAGAAATGTTGCACAAGCAGCCCCTGACAGTGCTTGTAGACCTTCCTTACCATAAGGTGCAAACTTTAAGAACAATGTCATAATGATTAAAACTACGACTAATGTTCCTACTCCTAATAATATATTCATTTTTCTGACCCCTTTAGTATAAATCTAAATATGTTTCCCAAAACATTTCATAATTGTAACACAGTTAATAGAATTAAAATTAAATTACATTTAAGTATTAATACGAATTTAATATTTTTGAAAATTCGAAAGTGCAACAATAATGTAAAATTAGTTGTGCAGCATTTTAGAAAAATAAAAATTAACAGTATCTCAGGGAGAAAGATGTCATACTTTTTTCTGAAAATTGGCATTAATTTATAGAGAATTTCATGTATAATGGCTAATAACATAGACATAGGAGATATACATATTATGATGAAAAACAAACTCACGATTAAAGAAAATATTTTTATTGGATCGATGTTATTTGGCTTATTCTTTGGTGCCGGTAACTTAATCTTCCCAATTCATTTAGGGCAGACTGCCGGCGCTCATGTGTTTACTGCTAATTTAGGATTTTTAATCACAGCGATAGGATTACCATTTCTAGGTATTATTGCCATTGGTGTGTCTAAAACGAACGGGATTTTCGAAATTTCCTCAAGAGTAAGTAAAATATATGCGTATTTATTTACGATTGGTTTATATCTTGTGATTGGGCCATTTTTCGCATTACCAAGGTTAGCGACAACGTCATATGAAATTGCATTCTCGCCTTTTATTTCGCCAGTCCAAGCTAAATTTGTGCTACCAATATTTAGTATTTTATTCTTCTTGGTTGCATGGTTCTTTGCTAGAAAGCCTTCAAAAATTTTAGATTATATAGGTAAATTCTTAAATCCTGTATTTTTAGTTTTACTTGGTATTGTAGTGTTACTTGCGTTTATTCATCCTATGGGAGGCGTGAGTCATGCGCCAGTGAGTGCGCAGTATAAAGAAGGTGCTCTACTTAAAGGATTTATTGATGGTTACAATACTTTAGACGCTTTAGCATCTCTAGCATTCGGTATTATTATCGTTACAACAATTAAGAAACTAGGAGTCACTCATCCTAACACAATAGCTAAAGAGACATTTAAGTCAGGTACGATTAGTATCGTAGGTATGGGACTTATTTATAGCTTGCTAGCCATTATGGGTACGATGAGTTTAGGTAATTTTAAAGTTAGTGAAAATGGAGGCATCGCACTCGCACAAATCGCTCAACATTATCTAGGTGACTACGGTATCATAGTGCTTTCACTTATTATTGTTGTGGCATGTTTGAAAACAGCTATTGGTTTAATTACAGCATTTTCAGAAACATTTACTGAGCTCTTTCCTAAACAGAAATACATTATGTTCGCGACAGTAGTCAGTGTATTAGCATGTATATTTGCGAATGTTGGTTTAACCAAGATTATTATGTATTCAACACCAGTACTGATGTTTATCTATCCACTCGCAATTACATTAATTCTGCTGACTTTAGCAAGTCCATTATTCAATCATTCTAAAATTGTGTATCGATTTACAACATTCTTTACAATGATTGCTGCATTTATCGATGGCGTAAAAGCGAGTCCTGAATTCTTCGTGAAGACAAGTTTCGCTCGTTTTATTATTTCTTTAGGTGAAAAGTATTTACCATTCTTTACGATAGGAATGGGTTGGATTATTCCAGCATTGATTGGGTTCATTATCGGATTGATAGTGTTTAAAGTTCGAGGAAGTAAGCAACCACAATCATAATAAAGTTAATTAAATTGAAAAGCTATGTTCATCACACGAATGAAAGATGAACATAGCTTTTTTTCTACCATAATACAATATGGTGCTATTATGGAACTTCATTTTCCGAAATGAAATCTTTCTAAGAATAAATTAATACTTGTGCGATGAGTAGACCTCCACCGAAGACAAGCACGAAAGCGACCACAGGCCAGACGAACTTCAACCAATGGGAGTAGCGCATGTTAAGCATCTGCAAGGTTGCCATGACGAGCCCTGTTGGTGCAAGGAATAACATCGCATATTGTCCAAATTGATAAGTGGTAACAATAACGAATCTAGGTATGCCAACTGTATCGGCAAGTGGTGCGAATATTGGCATAGATAGTACGGCTAAACCAGATGATGACGGTACGATAAAACCTAGGAAGAAGAAAATGACTAATAGTACGATAATAAATAATGGGCCACTCATATGTTGCACGATGGAAGATGAGAAGTGCAAAATCGTGTCTGAGATTAACCCTTTATTTAACACTAAGTTGATACCGCGTGCTAGACCGATGATGAGTGACACTCCGACAAGACTTGATGCGCCATTAACAAATGCATCTACAGTACCTTTCTCTCCTAGACCATATCTGCCCATGCCTGCAATAAACATAATAATAATAGTAAATATTAGGAATGCAGATGCCATAACTGGGAACCACCAGCCTTGAGTCATAACGCCCCATACCATGATAGGGAAGGGTATAACGAACAAGGTGAGGATGATTTTCTTACGTAATGTAAATTCTGATGAACTGTTTTGATCCATCACTGACCATTGTTTCTCAAATTCAGCTTTGTCTTCATATGCGTATGACGCTTTAGGTTCTTGCTTAATTTTTTTGCAATACCAATAGAGATAACAAACAACGAATATCGTTCCGACGACACATGCACCTATTCTCCAGTACAACCCGTCTGTAAATGTGGTTCCTGCTGCGTTAGACGCGATGACTACTGAGAAAGGATTAATCGTTGAAAATGTACTACCAATAGAACTTGCTAAAAAGATGGCTCCCACAGACACGATGGAGTCATATCCTAGTGCGATGAAAATGGGAACGAGTACAGGATAAAAGGCGACAGCTTCTTCCTCGATGCCACAAAGCGTACCTCCAAGAACCATTAAAATAGCGACGAAAGCAATTAACATGAATTCATGACCTTTGGTCTTTTGAGTTAAAGCAAGTAAACCGGATTCGAACGAACCACTTGCCTGGACTACGCCGATAAGTCCACCTAATACAAGTATGAATACCATAATATCTACAGCTTCTATGGTACCTTTAACCATACTACTCGTTATTTGATCGAGCCCTGCAGGATGTTGTTTTAAACGCTCGTACGTATTTGGAATTGAAACAGGTTTATTAATCGCGCCAGATTTAAATTGTTCAATTTTAATTTTTACGCCCATCTTATCAAGCTCTTTTTGAGTTCCTGGGACTTTTTTAACATGATGATGTGGATTGACGATTTTTAATTCCTGTGAAGCGGGTTCGTACGATAATTTTGAATAGGCTCCTGCAGGAATAAGCCATGTTGCTATTACAGCAACAACAGTTAATAAGAATAGAATCATAAATGCCCCGGGCATCCGCAACTTGAATCGCTTTTTCTTTTTATCTGGTTTGATAGCATCTTCCAATTGAGTCATCTCCTTTATAATCTAATAACCGAGAATCATGAAGATTATGTTTATTTATCAAGAATAATTGATTAAACTTTCATTAAATAAGTGCACCCTGTTTCATTTGGGGAGTGGAGGGATGCAGGGTGCACCATTTTGTCAGTATTCATCATGAAAATTGCATATATAATAGTTAAATGATGTTAGTTTCTAGTACAACTTAAGATATTATTTTTTGATAAGTGTACCAATTTTACCTTCAAGTGCGTTGTCTAATTGATCTAGTGAAGTAATTAAAACGCTACCTTTAGGATTATTCTTAATAAATGAAATGGCCGATTCTATTTTGGGAAGCATGCTACCTTTAGCAAATTGATCCTCTTTAATATAAGCTTCCAATTCTTCAGGTGTTACCGTTTTGAGGGCTTTTTGATTGTCAGTGTTATAGTTAACGTAAACATAGTCAATAGCTGTCAAAATAATTAATTGATCACAGTTAATATCTGCGCCAAGGAGAGCACTTGTTTTGTCCTTGTCTATGACCGCATCAACGCCTTTAAAGCTATCGTGTTGTTCACGAATGACTGGTACGCCACCGCCTCCTGCTGCAATAACAAGTGTGCCATTCTCGATTAAAGTTTTGATACTTTCTAATTCAACAATGGACTTAGGTTGAGGTGAAGGGACCACACGTCTGTAGCCACGACCGGCGTCTTCAATGAAGCTATAATGTTTTTCTTTTTCAATACGTTCAGCAGTCTCTTTATCATAAAAGAGACCAATGGGTTTTGTAGGATGACTAAAGGCTTTATCATCTGGATCAACTTCAACTTGCGTCACTAGTGTAACCACTTGTTTGTCTATGCCCAACACATGTAATTCATTTTGCAAACTTTCTTGGAGTTGATAGCCTATATACGCTTGACTCATTGCACCACATTCTGCGAAAGGGAAGGCAGGACCTTGATCATGTTCAGCCGCGTAGTTTAATCCTAAATTGATGCTACCGACTTGAGGACCATTACCATGACTAATAACAATTTCATGCCCTTTAGTTATGAGTCCGACGAGTGATTTAGCAGTGTTTTTTACTAATTCGAGTTGTTCTTTTGGCGATTGACCTAACGCATTACCGCCTAATGCTACAACAATTTTTGCCACTTGAATAACCTCCTGTCTGTCTTAGAATTCACCTAAAGTAGCAACCATAACTGCTTTTATTGTGTGCATTCTATTTTCAGCTTCTTGGAATACTACAGACGCTTTACTTTCAAATACCTCATCTGTAACTTCCATTTCACTTATGCCGTATTGTTCATAAATCTGTTTGCCGATTTTAGTGTCAGTATTGTGGAATGAAGGTAGACAATGTTCAAAAATCACATTTGGATTGCCTGTTTTATCCATTAATTCTTTGTTTACACGGTATGGTTCTAATAATTTAAGACGCTCTTGCCATACCTCGTCCGGTTCACCCATAGATACCCATACATCTGTATAGATAACGTCAGAGTCTTTAACCCCTTTATCGATATCATCTGTAATAAGGATGTTGCCTCCATTCTCATCGGCGATACGTTTGCAACGGTTAAGTAATTCATCAGTAGGATTTAATTCTTGCGGACAAACAAGGTGGAAATTCATGCCCATGATAGCAGCGCCTTGCATTAATGCGTTTGCAACATTATTACGGCCATCACCGACATAAGTGAAGTTGATTTCGGAGTAGTCTTTCTTCAATACTTCTTTAGCAGTTAAGAAATCTGCAAGGACTTGCGTTGGGTGGTCTTCATCAGTTAAGCCATTCCATACTGGCACTCCTGAAAATTCAGCCAACGTTTCAACTGTACGTTGTGAGAAGCCTCGGTACTCAATACCATCGTACATGCCTCCTAGAACTCTTGCGGTATCTTTAGCAGTTTCTTTTTTACCCATTTGAGAGCCTGTAGGGCCTAAATACGTAACATTAGCTCCTTGATCATGAGCTGCGACTTCAAATGAACAACGTGTTCTTGTAGAGTCTTTTTCAAAAAGAAGAGCAATATTTTTATTTTTAAGCATAGGTTTTTCATTACCTATGTATTTGGCATGTTTCAAATCTTCAGCAAGATTTAATAGAAACTCCACCTCTTTCTGTGAAAAATCTAATAAAGTAAGAAAACTTCTGTTGCGTAAATTTTGCATTCTTTACAACTCCTTAAATTTGATTTCAAGGTCATTGTAAGCGTTAACTAATTAATATCAATAAAATTAAAAAGTTGTCATTTTTTATTAATAAATAATTGAAAAGTTTTTTAAAATTTTATGTAATTTATGAAAAATTTGAATAAAAGGAGTATGTTTGTGGTATATCTGTTTTTAGATTGACGAATTTTTAAAGAATATCATAATTATTTAAATATGATTTTCTTAATTTTAAAAAGTAAAAAAATCGTAGATAATAACATGAATTGTTAGCTTTTAAGTCATTAAAATTTAAGATAGACGTCAGTCTATTTAATAAGATTGTGACGCAAAATATTAATAAACTTTTAAAAACGTTTGGCACGTTTGGTTTTCTAGAAAAAGGGCATATGACACTATTGATAGAAAAAATACTTTAGAAAGATTCGGGCATATTAAATTTGAGGGGGAATTTCTCATGAAGATTTATAGGTTAGATTATCAACATCATAAAGATATTGTAGATGACAATGTGTTAACTGTATTTGTAGCGGCTAAAAATAAGAGTGAAGTAGAGGCATTTGCTAAAAAGTTAAGTTATTCTATTGAAACAATTACTAAATTAACGCATAAAGAATTTGAGGAACAAAAAGCTGAAATCGAGCATTATAAACTTGAACATGCTGATCAATATTTAGATTAAATTGTTTATGGGGGAGAAACGTTATGGCTAATAAGCAATTCGAAACATTAACGGAAATCGCAAATGGTTTATATGTAACACCTACATCAGAATTGCCATTTGATAAACGTTTCCGTTTTAAATCATTTTTACTTCAACGTTCAGAAGGTAATGTAATGATTTATCATTCTGGTAGAATTGATGAGGCTGCAAAGGATATACAAGAATTAGGTGGCGTTGATAAAGTATTAATGAATCATCAACATGAATCGTTAGGTGGAGAGACAAATTTTGATGCACCTTACTATATTCACGAAGATGATAAACAGGACGTTACCGATACCCTTCAAGTTACTGGTACATTTAAAGAACGGCAACATTTACATGAAGATTTAGAGGTGATACCTGTCCCTGGACACACACCTGGAACGACATTATATTTGTGGGATAATGGCGAGCATCGCTATTTATTCACTGGTGACTTCTTATGCTACGAAGGTGATGAATGGCGAACTGTAATACTTCCTTCAAGTGACAGAGAGGCTTCGATTAAGAGTCTTGAATTGATTCGGGATCTGGACTTTGACGCACTTGTACCATGGGTGTCAATTGAAGGTGATTCACCTGTGTTCTTTGTTGAAGATGACGAGGATAAAAAACAACGTGTACAAAAAATTATCGACCGTGTAAGTGACGGGGAAAATACTTAAAACATGATAGTAAATTGAAAGGTATATCTGGCTGAATGTTGGATGTACCTTTTTAAAATTAAAAATTTATAATGTTTCATTTCACTGCGATAGAGATATACAAATGTTGAGGTGAAGCAACTTGCAAAATTCTAAACATCAAAATCATAAAGTAAACTGGGGATTAATCAGTGCAGCCTATGCATTTCTTATTGTGATGATGGGGACGACATTACCTACACCACTCTATCCAATTTATAGTAAAGTATATGATTTATCACCATTAATGATTACAATCATTTACGCTGTCTATGCTGCTGGTGTGATTGGAGGATTACTCGTATTTGGTCAATTGTCAGACCGCATAGGACGCCGTTATGTACTTATTCCAGGAGTGATTTTATCTGCAATCAGTGCGCTAGTGTTCTTATTTGCTACCAATGTAGGTTTATTACTTGCTGGACGAGTGATTTCCGGACTGTCAGCGGGACTTTTTACAAGTACAGCAACGACAACGATTGTTAATTTAGCTGCTGATGATAAAAAGGGCAGAGCCTCTACAATTGCAAGTAACGTGAATATGCTTGGTTTAGGCTTTGGTCCATTGCTATGTGGCATACTCGCACAATATCTTCCATATGCGATGCGTTTAATCTTTATCGTTGATTTTATTCTTATCATTCCGGCATTTATTGGAATATGGTTTATGCCAGAGCCTGTTAAGAATAAACAAAAATTTAAAATTGAAGTTCAAAAGTTGAGTGTACCGTCAGACATTCGCTCTACATTTATTTATGCTGTTATTCCTGTATTCGTAGGATTTTCAATGCTTGGTTTATTTACTGCGATTTCACCAAACTTTTTAGGAGACATATTGAACATTACAAATAAAGCAGTCATAGGTGTCATGGTATTCTTGATATTCTGTGCATCTACGCTAGGCCAATTATTGTTTAAAAGTAAATCTGATTATCACATATTGATGTTAGGTAGTGGCACATTAATTGTAGGCGTAATATTAGTAGGTTTATCTATTCAATTTGAATCATTCTTAATTTTATTTATTGGAGCTATCATTTCTGGATTTGGACAAGCATTCAGTTTCCGAGCTGGATTGTCCACAGTGAATGCCGTAGCACCTGAAGACAAACAAGCCGAAATTACATCCACTTTCTTTACCATTGCCTATATAGCTATTTCAATACCAGTTGTAGGTGTAGGGTTATTAGAACTAGGATTAGGCATCAAACTTGCAGGTATTGTGTTTAGTATCATAATCGTGATACTTGCGATACTTTCTTTAATTCTTCTACTAGCTAATAAGAAAAAATCAAATTCTTAAAGTAATTAGAATGGAAATCTCTATTTATTTAAGTAGAGATTTCCATTTTTATTTTTGACATTAAAGTATGGTTTAATGATAAGTTTCAAGTATCAAATTGGTAGGGGGGACTAAAAATGAAAATTAGTGAAGTTTCATCTATGTTGAAAATACCAAAGTCCATGATTAGATACTATGAAGAAAAAGAAATAATTAATATTCCTAGAGATGAAAATAATTATAGATATTTTGATGAGGAAACTATATCGTACTTGAAACTAATTATTGATTTAAAGCGATTGAATTTACAATTAAAAGATATAGCATATGTAATAAATCTTTTTAAAAAACCTGTTTCTAAGGACTGTAATAACAAAACGCTGAATTACCTAGATGATCTTATAAAACAAATCAAAATAGATATTAATCGTCAAAACACAATTTTAAATCGATTGGAATCAGTTAAAGATTTATCAAAAGATATGAATTATGAAAAAAATAAGAGTTTGATTTTAAATAAACTTTCAGGGGTGGAAGAAATTGATTAGTCTAATATATGGTGGAAATCAAAAAGGTGTTGGCTTTGATATCTATAATAAGTTAAAAGAGGAGCTTTGTAATAAAAAATTAGAAATTTTCAATTTACAGGAGATGGTTGGCGACATTCCTATTTTATCCGAAGGCTATAATTCAGAAATAAGCGAAGCTCAGTTTCGAAATACTGAAATAATAGATAATAGTAATATGTTGATTTTTATTTACCCTATCTATTGGTTGAATGTGCCTATGCTATTGAAAGGTTTTATTGATAGTACCTTTTGGCCTAATAAAGCATTTAGTTTTAATAATAAACAATACTTTAAAAGAGGATTATGGAAAGATAAAGATGCAATAGTTATATATACTATTGGAGGTTCAGAGTGGTTTCATAAGTTTAAAGGACATCTAGGTTATAAAGTTATTAAATATCCATTAAATCTCGTTGGAATTTACAATATTAAAAGATTTTATATAGATAATTTAAATAAATCGAATGCTCAAAGTATAAGTAATAAAGTTGAAAAAATCGTAAATCAAGTAACGAAGTTAGTTGATTAAAATTATTTTTCTTAGTAATAAATTGGGTGGTGTAGTTATGAATATTCAAGGTATTAATCATATATGTTTTTCAGTTAGTAATTTAGTTGAATCAATTAAATTTTATAGAGATGTTTTAAAAGGGGAATTATTAGTTAGTGGCAAAACTACTGCGTATTTTGATATTGGTGGTCTATGGGTTGCTTTAAATGAAGAGGTTAATGTACCTAGAACAGAAATTAAATATTCTTATACACATATTGCATTTTCAATTAATGAAAATGAGTTTGAAGAATGGTACAAATGGCTTCAAAAACATAATGTAAATATATTAGAAGGACGAAAGAGAAGTCATCAAGATAAAAAGTCAATTTACTTTACTGATCCAGATGGTCACAAATTAGAATTACACACTGGTACTTTAAACGATAGATTAGATTATTATAAAAAAGAAAAAACACATATGACTTTTTATTACTAGTCTCTAAAATACTATTTAACTTCATAATAAAAGGTTGAAAACATCGAGAGTTAAATAAAATTTAAATCGAATAAACAAATTGATTTTTAATATATGGGAAATTAGACGGTTCATAAAATGTAAATATATGCTAGATAGCTATGCCTATACACGTACGTATTGGCATGGCTTTTTTTATTTTAGTAAGCAAGGTTTCATTCATCAAAGTATTAATGTAAACTTATAAATATATAAAGTTTACATTAATAAGGGCATCACTTGCTGAACTTTAATTTTCAAAAATGAGGGGTTAATTATCATGAATTTAAACTTAGCTGAACGTGTTCTTTATCACGAAGGATTATCACAAGATGAATGTTTGAAGATATATGAAGATCCAAATATCGATACGTTTGAACTCTTGAATGAAGCGTACATCGTAAGAAAACATTACTATGGTAAAAAAGTGAAATTAAATATGATTCTTAATGCGAAAAGTGGAATTTGTTCTGAAGATTGTGGTTACTGCGGTCAATCGGTAAAGATGAAGGAAAAACAACGCTATGCATTGGTAGATCAAGATCAAATTAAAGCGGGAGCACAGGTTGCTACAGACAATCAAATTGGCACATATTGTATTGTCATGAGTGGACGAGGACCCACGAATCGAGAAGTAGATCATATTTGTGAAACGGTTGAAGATATTAAGAAAGTGCACCCACAATTAAAAATTTGTGCATGTCTAGGACTTACAAAAGAAGAACAAGCTGAAAAACTTAAAGGAGCGGGCGTAGATAGATATAACCATAATTTAAATACAAGTGAGCGATATCACGATGAAGTGGTGACTACGCATACATATGAAGATCGAGTGAATACAGTTGAAATGATGAAAGCTAATAACATTTCTCCATGTTCTGGTGTTATTTGTGGCATGGGTGAAACGAATGAGGATGTAATCAATATGGCATTTGCATTGAAAGAAATTGATGCAGACAGCATTCCGATTAATTTCTTACATCCGATTAAGGGAACAAAATTTGGAGGTCTAGACTTATTGTCGCCAATGAAATGTTTAAGAATCATAGCAATGTTCCGTTTAATCAATCCCACGAAAGAAATTAGAATTGCTGGTGGACGAGAAGTTAATCTGCGCTCACTACAAGCAATAGCCTTAAAAGCAGCTAATTCTATTTTTGTTGGAGACTACCTTATTACGGGTGGTCAACCTAACGAAGAGGATTACCACATGATTAAAGATTTAGGGTTTGAAATAGATAGTTAAAGCAGATATTTAGAATTGTATTATAGCTATAGACGGAGTGCATAAACGCTGTCTATGGCTTTTTTAAACAGTGGTTAGTAAATTTATTGAGGTGTAATATACGTTATTAGGGATATTGAACATGTGGGAGGGAGAACGATGGAGGATTATATACTATCTTTAAATCTATTAGATAATCGTTTAAATAAATTAGTTCATATTCATAATGATTTACATGATGAAGTAGACCAAACTTTAGATGAAAAAGAACCAAATAATATAACATACATTAAAAACGCGACTTTGATTTTAATAAAGCTTTATTTATATAAACTCTCTAAAAACAAAGCACGTTATGGTAAAGCAACATCTAAAAACAGCTTAATACATATGTTAAAGGATGAAGAAGCTTATTATGCATTTTATGAGTTTAATAGTGATTTAGAAATTGAAGAGCTTGCACTTACACCAAATTTAGAAAAAAAGTATGAAGAAGATGCATTGAGTTTGTTAAATATTAGAGGCAAACTAACACCTTTTATGAATGTAAGTGAAGATGTTTGGGAATTTGAGAAATTTAACGAAGATATAACTCTAGTTATAAGAAACATTATAAAAAATAATGATGGCATCCTGACAGAAATTCTAGAAGATAACTATAGAAAAGAAAAATTAGACGAGGTTATTAAACTTACATTTATAGACACATACCAAACAAGAAATATGAATAATAAAGCTAGCAATGTAGCTGAAAAATTAATATCTGATTCATAAAAATTTTGAAGAAGGCGAGTTTTTATATTTATAAAGACACGTTTCTAGATAAATTTTTAAGATGTTGGGACAAAGCTGTTAATAACTGCACTTCGAATTAATGTATTTTACATACAAATGTTTTACGTGAAACATGTTTAACTTTTATGAGGCGTAATGAGCGTTAATTATAAGTGATAGTTTTGGCAACTTTAGACCATTTAAATTTGTATTTGTAGCTATACTTGATAAAGCTAAATATAAAGAGGAGGCGACAAGAGAATTCAAAAATTATCTAAAAAAGCAATGAATAAATATCTAAATTACGTTATTATGAAAAATGATAATACATAAAATATAATAGTTTTAAATATTGGAGGATACTTAAGTTTATGGAATATTTACATAAATTTTTACCGATAATCATTTATGTTCTTATTATGGCAATTCATTATGCTTTATCTAGAACAGGTATAAAACTTTTAGGATTTGTAGTACCTGTGATTGTTACGGCTGGATTAATCTATACTTATAAGACCGGAGATTTACAATTAAATTTAGTTGGAACGATTATAATGATAGTTATTTCACTACTAATTTTATCTGTAGAATGGGAAGATGCTCAAAAACGTAATTAAGAGAAATAAATTTTGTGGTTTTTGATAAAAATAAGTTAGCTTTACATAAATAATTTTATTATAATAAAAAATAATTATACAAAATAAAAGTAACCCACCACACCATGACTAAACACCGAGAGGATTTACATTTTATGAAGAAAATAATAATACTCATCACAGTATTTTCACTATTTTTAGGCGCATGTAACACCGACAATTCTACAGAACATAAAAATGATAAAGCAGAAAATCCGACTAAAAAAGATAAAGACAACAAAACATCCCACAAAGAAGCTTCATCAAAAAATACTAATACTGATATCAAAGCTAAAGATAAAGTGGAGAATTTATCAGAAAAGATGAAATTAGCACTTATCTTTTGCGCTGATGATAAAGGGAAATACACATTAACTAAAAATAATATTTTGATAGGTTCTTTTAGAAATGATAAAGATGAATATCGAAAGATAGGACAATTTGTATTAGTTAACTATCCAAAATTCACCAACGCGCCTAAAGGTATGAAGTTTTATTCAATATACCCTAGTAATCATGAAGCCCAAGCAATAGTTGGTATTAGTGACAAAAAGATTATCCTAAGTGGATCTCAAATTCGTATCAAAGATTATCAACAGTTATTAGAGCATGGCAAAGAGTATAGTACCCAAAAGGTCTATGACAAAGTTAAAAATAATAGGGCGCTTCCAGAACTTGCGAATAAGATGCACGTGAGCAATCAATTACCTATCTCAAACGATGAATGGAAATACAATGGATTATCACCAAGAGAATTGTATGAACGTGGTGGAGTCATGGCTCATGGAAGTAGCCAAGTATATAAATTTATTTCTGAACTTGAAGGCGGTTCATTAGATAATGATAAATATCTATGGGATGTTGTTCATTGGCTAAAAGATGGAAACTGGAAAGTTAATTGTCGTAATAAAGATGGTGAAATTGTAGCTACTTATACAACTGTTAATGGCAAAGTAGCTAAGTTTGATGAAAATGGTAAAAGAATTAAATAATACAAGCTAAACTGGTTCTCAATATTAATAGAGAACCATTTTTTATATGTTGACCAAATAACAGTTAGGTATTTTAACTCAACTTTTAAGAATAATGATTCACTGTCGTATTTATTTTTGTTACATTATTCAATGGATATTTTTAGCATTCAACATTAAAAAGTTTGTTCACTTCATACACCATGCTCACTTCATAAGCTTCTTAGCAACGATGTTAACTCAATTTACAAATCTAAAAGCTATCAAGAAAATACTTTTTTAAAATCAAATTAAACTGAAAATCAAATTATAAACTTAAATAGTTTGCTAGGCTAACCAAAAGTGATACAGTTTTTAATGGACTTATTTTTCAAAGGGGTAAGATGTCATGGCGAGTAATGAAATGACAACCGCCAAACGTAACACCATTGTGTTAGTGATGCTTATTAGCGCATTTGTGGCAATGTTAAACCAAACGATCTTAAATACTGCATTGCCCGCAATTATAAAAGGATTGAACATTACAGAAACAACTGCACAATGGTTGATCACAGGCTTTATGCTAGTGAACGGAATCATGATACCACTCACAGCATTTTTAATGGATAAATATACGACACGTAAACTTTATATCTTTTCTATGGCAGCGTTCCTCATTGGTTCAATTATAGCTGCTTTATCTCCAGGATTTGAAATCCTAATGGTTGCTCGTATTATACAAGCAATCGGTGCTGGAATATTACTTCCACTAATGCAATTTACAGTGTTTACACTATTCCCTGTAGAAAAACGCGGATTCGCAATGGGTCTCACAGGTATAGTGGCGCAAACAGCACCAGCGATTGGGCCAACACTTACAGGATTACTTATCGATTTCTTTAGTTGGAGAATGCCATTCTACATCGTTGCAGCAATCGCACTTATCGCATTCGCAATTGGGTTCTTCTTTGTTGAGAATAACGGTCAAACTAAAGAAACAGTACTCGATAAAATATCAGTCGTTTATTCAACATTTGGTTTCGGCTTAATTCTATTCGCATTTAGTAGTGTAAGTACATTTGGAATCGCATCGATCCCAGTCATCACTACATTTATTCTAGGTTTAATCGTGATTGCAATTTTTACATTCCGTCAATTAAAAATCGACCATCCATTATTAAACTTAAGCGTATTTAAAAGCAAAGTATTTACATTATCTGCTATAGCTTCAATGCTTGTCTTTATAGGTATTGTTGGACCTGCTCTACTTATTCCTATGTACGTTCAAACTGGATTAGGTCTCTCAGCATTACTTTCAGGTTTAGTGATACTACCAGGTGCAGTGTTCAATGCATTTATTTCAGTTTATACTGGTAAGATTTTTGATAAATATGGCATCAAGGTACTTGTTATTCCTGGATTTACAGTATTAATCATAATGACGATATTACATGCATTCTTAACTACAGAAACGCCATTCTGGTATGTTGTAGTGATTTACGCAATACGTATGATTTCTGTAGGTTTACTTATTATGCCACTTAATACAGTAGGTCTTAATGCGCTTAAACCAGAAGAAATTTCACACGGCACAGCAATTATGAACTCTCTACGTATCATTGCAGGTGCGATGGGAACTGCTATCAGTATTACAATATTATCAATTGTAGCTAAGAATTATACGGCTACGCATCATACGATGTCTAAAGTGAAATTAGCACGAGAATCAACAGTTCAAGGTGTCGATGCAGCATTTATCTTCACCACAGTATTAATTGTGATTGGCTTTATACTTGCGTTATTTATTAAAGAGAATCGCAACGCCAAAGATACAGATTCTTCCTCTGAAAAATAAAACTCACAATTAAATAGCACAAAGAAAGATGGTCATTTCCTAGGTAATAGGAAATGACCATCTTTCTTTTTATATATGTAATTAAGCATCTTTTTGTCGTGCTCGTTCTTCTCTATGTCTTTGACGTCTTTGTTCTTCTTTCGAAAGGTGATTTGGGTATTTCTCAGGGTGTTTATAACCATCGATTGCACCTAAAAACATGCCTTTAACAAAACTTGTAATCCCTTTACCAATACCGAAAACAAATCGAATCATACCATAAATCGCAAAAATCCATAGCAATATATAGCCCATATTGAAACTCCTTTTTTATTTTACAATAACATAAAAAGACAATTTCGATGAAATTTATAAAAAACTTTGCTGGTAAATTTTTTAATACATAAAATATCGTAGCTACTAGTCTAAAAAAATTTAGGGGTAAGACTGCGCACCGTATGCATTAATTCCATTCTTATCGTGCTTTTTTAAAAATATCCTCAAGTGATATTCACGTTTTTTATAAAAAGTTAAAATGCAGTTGCCTATTGTATAAAATGTTACATCACACTATGATGTTGTTAATAGTTTTAAATAAAAAAAGAGATAGAAAAAAATTACATGTCGATATTTAATTAATTTAATGTAATATAAATATAACTAATACATTATTTGATATTTTAATAAAGTGAAGGGAGTTATACATATGATTAAAGATCAAGTAGCTATTATTACTGGCTCAGCGAGTGGTATTGGTTTAGAAATTGCTAAATCCTTTATTGAACAAGGCGCCAAAGTTGTCTTCTCAGACATTAATGAAGAAGGCCTTAATAACGTCTTCCACCAATTTCAGCGACAAGGCTATGACTGTCGGGCTATCAAAGCGGACGTCTCTAATGAGGAAGATGTGAAGCATCTTATCGCTGAGACGAGACATCAATATGGTCGTATAGATATTGTTATTAATAATGCTGGTTTACAGAATGTAGCTAATATAGAAGACTTTCCAACTGAAAAGTTTAAACAGATGATAGATATCATGCTTGTTGGTGCCTTTTTAATGACAAAGCATGTTCTTCCTATTATGAAGGCGCAACACTATGGCAGAATCTTAAATATGTCATCTATTAATGGTGTCATCGGTTTCGCAGGAAAATCAGCTTATAATAGCGCTAAACATGGAATTATTGGTTTAACAAAAGTAACAGCTTTAGAAACAGCTGAGGACGGTATCACAGTGAATGCGATTTGTCCTGGATATATCGACACACCACTTGTTAGAGGACAGATGGAAGACTTAGCACAAATGCGAAATGTAGACGTAGCGCAAGTGATGGATGAAGTGTTGTTCCCATTAATTCCTCAAAAACGATTAATCGATATTCAAGAAATTGCCGATTATGCCATATTTTTAGCAAGTAAATCGACGAAAAGTGTGACAGGACAAGCTATTATTATAGATGGTGGTTATACAGTCCAGTAATAGTATGACCTCTTAATTAAAAATAAAATACTGTTAAGCTAAGAAAAGTATCTACAATTTAATACTTATCAAGCTTAAGGGGGAGAAAAGATAGAATGAGAAAAATGAGCATCACCTTAAAAGTAAGATTAATATGTAGTTTCTTTGAAAATTTAATTGTTATGGCATTTTTGCCTTTTATAGCTTTATACCTAACGGATATGGTCAATCAGGCCTTTTCAGGTATATTTCTTTTTATTTTAGTTTTAATCAATTTTCCAATTTCGATGATTTCGGGGCATATTATTGAGCGTTATCCTAAAAAACGCACAATGCTTATATATCAAATTATTGAGTGTATAAGTTTGCTTGCAATGGCATTTTCAGTCTCTAATCAGACATTGCTTATCATCATATTTTGCATAGCTTATACGGTTTTTAGTATTTCGTCTGGTATGATTGCACCGCTTATAGAAACGATGATCATGGACGCGATTACGCCAGAAGTTGAACATTACATATATAAAGTAAGTTATTGGCTTACTAACGTAGCCGTTGCTTGTGGTGCATTTTTAGGAGGAGCCATGTATCACGCGAATAAATCGGCGTTGTTTTTGATCGCTTTTGTGATTTTCGTACTTGTATTCGTGGCTTTATATATTTGGATTCCTAATGATAACGCCAAACCGTTGAATAAAGAGGGACAAACTTTTAATAATGTATTAAGTTTGAAAGGCTTTTTACGTAATTATCAGCTTGTGCTAAAAGATAAATTATTTATGTATTTAATTATCGGCTCAAGTATTCTTTTAATGGGTGAATTATCCACGTCATCTTATGTTTCAATTAGACTTAAAAAGGAATTCGAAACTTTATCAATGTTTCATGTCTCAATTGATGGAGTTAAAATGTATTCAATTTTAATTATGACTAATACGCTAGTTGTAATAGCTTTAACGTATTTTGTATCTAAATATATCTTGAAAATGAATAATCAAAAAGCGTTATTTGTAGGTCTCATCATGTATGTAGTAGGTTATTCTGGCATTACCTATTTAAATGATTTTACTTTACTTATGATAGTTATGGTTATAGCCACGTTAGGTGAGATGATTTACTCTCCGATTACTGAAGAACATAGATATAAGATGATTCCTGCACAGAAGAGAGGCACATATTCTGCAATACGTGCATTAAGTTTTAACTTTGCGCAATTAATTGCAAGACTGGGTATTATTTTAGGCGTATTGATGAACGCCCTAGGTATGACGATTTATATGGCGCTGATTCTTACTTTAGGAAGTATATTGCTCTATCGTGCGGTGTACCAATTTAATTTAAAGGCTAATAATGAAAATCATTAATTGTGAATTTTATAACCTACTAAATTGCTCGTGATTAAAAATAAAATATATTTATTAAGATTTTGTAAAAAATTCACTTTAGTAATTGTTTTCAAACCTTTGAATGTACTAATATATAGCTTATCTAGAGAATATATGTAAGTTATTTGTTAGTGAGTATTATAAAGTATGAGTACGAAAGAAGGACTTGAATGACTATTGAAACATTGCATTTTCAACACTATTTTTATCAAAAATATTTACAATCAACTTCAACTACAAAGAGGGTGACGTACTGGGTTCGATTAGATCAAGATATCGAGCGTCATCGATTGATGTATGCACTGCTAGATGTAGTACAACATCAGCCACAGTTGAGGGCGACATTCAAGCATTGTAACGACCAATTGCGCATCAATGTGCGAGAATTTTTCCCATTTATACACATTAAAGAAGTGAATCAATGTTCTAAAAAAGTTGATATCACGACTTACCTCAACCAAGAGTTGAATTCCTACTATTTCAATCAATTACCTCTATTTAATTTTACAATTTATCAATTTTTAGATGAAACGTTCTTACTTTTAGATTTCCATTCCATGATTTTCAATGATAGCCAGTTAGATGATTTCTTTAAACAACTAAATATCGCGTATAGCTATGGTCTATTTCATGAACATACTGTATCGGATTTTTATCACATGATTAAAGAAATGAATGTAGCGACTGATGCTTCAAATGAGGACAATCAACAACATTTAAATCACTTTGAAATGGCTCATGCCGATCAAGATTGTGAATCATACATGCCTATAAAACGAAATTCAGAACAACCACAAGTTGAACATACAAGTGTAGATCTTGAATCATTTGATATGACTCGTCTAGTTACAAGCACTTATTTAGCGAATTACTTTTTGAGTCAGTCCAATCAAGTGACGTTGGGAATTCATTTTCCAATGGAATATGACAAAACTGACGATATGATGTTACTTAACACACTTGTAGCACCACTGAGTTTAAATATAGACACTACGCTTTCTGCAGACGTAATTATGAATGAATGGGAATTAGCGATAGATGATATGAAAGCCAACGGGACAGGTTTCTTAAGTGAACCTAATGCAAGTGATATGGAATTCGAAACAATCATACATGCAACGCAATTTAACGAGTACTTTGAGTTAAATCACACCGAACATAAAGTTCATCGATTGCATAGTGATAGTTCTTTATTAGCTGACATAGAAATATATCCACGTCCTCACCAAGGCTTTGATATTGTATACAATACAAATGCCTATGATGAGCTAACGATTCAAACATTAGTTAGTTTAATTAGAAGTATTAATATGCAATTAACACATAATCCTTCAAAGATAATTAAAGATATAGAATTATGTAATGAAAATGATTTTGAAATCTATCAAAACATCAACCATTCAACAAGTTCATCACTTTATCAAACAGTAATGGAACGTTTTGAATATCAAGTAGAACAGTATCCAAATCAAATAGCATTGCAATATGAACAACAATCCATGACATATGCGGAATTGAACTACCATGTGAATCGTTTGGCACAATATTTGCGACACACTTATCATGTACAACCCAATGATATTATCGCGCTCTTGGCAGAACGAAGTATCGAAATGGTTATAGGTATGTTAGGTATTTTAAAGGCAGGCGCTGGATACTTACCGATTGATCCAGATTATCCTGAAGATAGAACAACCTTTATTATTGAAGATGCACAGCCTAAAGCAATCGTGACATATCAAGCGACAATACAGTCTGACGTTCCTCAAATTGAACTAGACACATTTGATTGGAATGGCGACGAAGCGGAAACTGACAACCCAAGTCATATCAATACTGATGAGGATACTGCATACATCATTTATACTTCAGGTACAACAGGTAAGCCTAAAGGGACAGTGGTTCCTCATAGAGGGATTGATCGTTTAGTTCATGAACCTAATTATGTTGAATTAAATGATCAAACGGTTATTTTATTATCGGGAACTGTAGCGTTTGATGCTGCCACATTTGAAATTTATGGTGCGCTATTAAACGGTGGATGTTTAGTATTAACGTCGAAAGATACTTTACTTAACCCTGTTCAATTAGGTCAAACAATTGTGAATCAACAAGTCAACACGATGTGGTTAACGTCATCCCTTTTCAATCAAATTGCAAGTGAACGTATCGAGGCGCTAGAACCCTTAACGTATCTATTAATTGGTGGTGAGGTGCTAAATGCGAAATGGGTGAATCTATTAAACTCACGTCAACGCCATCCTCAAATCATTAACGGTTATGGTCCAACAGAGAATACGACATTCACGACGACTTATGCGATACCTGATGAGATGCCAAATCGAATTCCTATTGGTCAACCAATCAATGGAACAACGGTTTACGTGATGCAAGGTGAGCACTTATGTGGTGTAGGTGTGCCTGGGGAATTATGCATAGGAGGCGCTGGTCTGGCGAAGGGATATTTAAATCAACCAGAGCTCACTGCTGAAAGGTTTATCACCTCTCCCTTTGAAAATGAGCGCCTATACCGCAGTGGGGATTTAGTACGTCTTCAAGAAGACGGTCATATTGATTATCTCAGTCGTATCGATAAGCAAGTTAAAATTCGTGGCTTTAGAATTGAACTATCAGAAATTGAAAAAGCAATTGAAGCGATTAGAGATATTAATAAAGCAGTCGTTATTGTGCGTGAAGAGGAGCAAGACAAGCAAATTGTGGCATATTATGAAGCGCAACAATCTCAATCGACGAGTCACTTGAAAGAAGTGTTAAGTGAAACATTGCCACAATATATGATTCCAGTTCATTTCATGAAAATAGATAAAATACCTATCACTATCAATGGTAAATTAGACAAGCGAGCTTTACCGGATATTGATAGAGTTGATTTATCAAACTATGTGGCGCCACGTAACGAAGGTGAACGTATTATATGTCAAATCTTTGAAGATATCTTACATGTCGACCAAGTAGGTATTAAAGATAATTTCTTTGAACTTGGTGGGCACTCATTGCGTGCAACGTTAGTTGTGAATCGTATCGAATCCCAACTTAAGAAACGTTTAAAAGTCGGAGATATTATGAAATTACCGACTGTTGAACAATTAAGTCAACACATTATGGAAATGCAAAATGAAGACTATGAAGTCATACCTAAAGCGCAAAGAGCTGAGCAATACGAATTAAGTGCTGTTCAAAAAAGTATGTACTTATTGTGGAGTGTCAATCCTGAAGACACTGTTTATAATATTCCGTTCTTATGGCGATTGTCTTCTGAATTAAACGTAGAGCAATTGAAGCGAGCGTTGAACCAACTTATTGCTCGTCACGAAATTTTAAGGACTCAATATATAGTGGATGGCAATGAAGTGAAACAAAGAGTAGCAGACAATGTTGCTGCTGATTTTAAAGAAGTGACGACACGACTTACAGATGAACAACAAATTATTCAGGCCTTTATGCAACCGTTTAATTTAGAGCAACCTAGTCAAATGCGTGTAAGATATATCCATGGTCCACATGAGGATTATCTGTTTATGGATACGCATCACAGTATCAATGACGGTATGAGTAATACGATTTTATTAGCAGATTTAAATGCTTTATATCAAGAAAAATCACTTCCTAATCTATCACTGCAATATAAAGATTATAGTGAATGGATGGCTCATCGAGATTTATCTATTCAACGTCGCTATTGGTTACAACAATTTGAAGATGGTGTTCCTGTATTAAATATGCCAACAGATTATCCAAGACCTAGTATTAAGACGACACATGGTCAAATGTTGACGTTCCATTTTGATAAGAACTTAAAATCACAGTTGCAAAATTATGTGGAGAAACATCAAATGACTGATTTCATGTTCTTTGCAAGTGCAATAATGGTATTGCTTCATAAATATACACGCCAAGATGACATTGTCATAGGGAGCGTTATAAGTGCCCGCACTCATCGTGACACTGAAAATATGCTTGGTATGTTTGCGAATACACTACTTTACCGTGGCCATCCAACGAACGATAAAACATGGGAACAATTGATGTCTGAAGTGAAAGAAACAAGTCTCGGTGCGTATGAACATCAAGAGTATCCATTTGAAAGTCTTGTTAACGATTTGATGGATGAACGAGATGCTTCGCGTAATCCATTATTCGACGTAATGCTTGTATTACAAAACAACGAAACAAACCATGCTAACTTTGGACATAGTCAACTGACGCACATTCCACCTCAAACGACAACAGCTAAATTTGACTTGTCGTTTATCATTGAGGAAGATCGAGACGACTATGTGGTTAATATTGAATATAATACAGATTTATATGCGGAAGAGACGATTCATAATCTTGCTTACCAGCTTGAAAATATCATCCAACATGTGACATCTACTCAAGCTTTAAAAATTCAAGATATTCAAGAATCTCCGGATATGCTGGAATGGGTTGAAACAAATGTTAATCATCATACCCTATATTTCCCGGAAAATAATTCCCTACAGCAATTATTCAATCATGTAGTTAATGAGAAGAAAGATGAGATTGCACTGAAAATGAACGGGCAATCAATGACGTATGATGAATTAAATCATTATGCAAATCGTATAGCCAATGAGCTTATGAAAAATGGAGTGACATATGGAGAGCGAGTTGCATTATTAATAGATAGAAGCTTTGAAATGATTGCGAGTATGATTGCATCATGGAAGATAGGTGCGTCGTATGTTCCAATTGATATCACGCATCCTGATAAACGTATTGAGTTAATGATTGAAGATGCTCAAGTGTCAGCCATTTTAACTTATGGTAAGGAGTTTGATTCTAACCTATTAACGATTGCATTAGAGTCTATTGATAAAGAATCGCCCGTTGAAAAGTCATTTTCTGAATATGAGGGTAGTCTAGAAGATGAACTTTATAGCATTTACACATCTGGAACAACTGGCATGCCAAAAGGTGTGGCGGTAAGACAACGTAATGTTTTAAACTTGGTAAATGCTTGGACAGAGAGACTTGAATTATCGGAAGATGAAACGTTTATTCAATATGCGAATTACGTCTTCGATGCATCTGCGATGGATATCTATTGCAGTCTGTTAAATGGTTATACACTTGTGATTGCAAACAATGAAGAACGTACTGATACAGAGCAACTACAACGACTGATTGAAAGAGAACGTATTACGGTTGCATCTATACCACTTCAAGTTTGTAACGTCATGGAAGATTTCTATATACCTAAGTTAATTACTGGTGGTGCAACAAGTACTCCAACGTTTGTGCGTCATATTTCAGAGCATTGCGATACGTACTTTAATGCGTATGGACCTTCTGAATCCACAGTGATTGCTTCAAACTGGTCATACACTAAAGGTGAGCCTATTCCATCAGCAATACCTATAGGACAACCTTTAGCTAACATTCAAGTATACATTTTATCGGGTATGCAATTGTGTGGTGTAGGTGTTTCAGGAGAATTGTGTATCGCAGGTGAAAGTTTAACGGCTGGTTATTTAAATAGACCTGAACTTACTGCTGAATCTTTCATAGATAATCCATTTGGTGAAGGCAAATTATATCGCAGTGGTGACCTTGCAAGATATACACATGATGGTCAAATTGAATTTATGGGGCGAATAGATAATCAAGTTAAAGTCAATGGTTACCGTATCGAACTTGGAGAAATCGAAAACATTATCAATTTAGTAGAGGGCGTTTCTGATAGCGTAGTTATCGTTGATCAACAAGGAGAACATGAAGTTCTACATGCCTATTATGTAGGCGATAAAGACATTAAGTCAGACATCGTAAGACAGTTAAATCAATACTTACCTAAGTACATGATTCCAAAAACTGTCACAGCAATTGATGTTATTCCGTTAACACGTAATGATAAAGTAGATGAATCAAAATTACCTCGTCCACAAATTCAAAGAAATGGATATGTAGAACCTAGAAATGATATGGAACGCCAATTCGCTTCAATATTTGCTGACGTGTTAGAGCTTCCGACGATAGGCATAGACGATGACTTCTTCGAAATAGGTGGTACGTCACTAGATGCGATGGTTGCGGTATCTAAGCTTAAATCTCATGATATAAATCTCACTATGCAAGATATATATCAATATAAATCAATAAGACATTTGGCAGAAGTCTTTGAAGGCGGAAAAGAGCTAGTGGAAGTTGAACTTCCAGATCACTTGTCTCAACTTCAAGCATTAGTCAAACGTCGTTACCAATTGAATGTAAGTAATGAGACTCAAAACTCACTTGGAAGAGTTCTCCTTACTGGAGGTACTGGTTTCTTAGGTGCATATCTAATTAATGAGTTACAAGACCAAGCTACTAAAGTGACATGCTTAGTAAGAGGTCAAGTTATCAAAGATGCACGTGCTAAAGTTGAAGCGAATTTACTTAGCTACTTCGAGGCAGATAAAGTTGAAGAACTCATGGATAAGGTAGAGGTAGTTCTAGGAGACTTAGCAAACTTAGATGCATTTAACGTTGAAGATACAATTGATACAATCATTCATGCTGGGGCGCGTACAGATCATTTCGGAGATGATGAAAACTTTATTCACGTAAACGTACAGAGTACCGAAGCTTTATTAGCTCTAGCACAGCAACATCAAGCGAAATTTATATACATTTCGACAATTAGTGTTGGAGCAGTCTTTGATGTCCACACCGAGGATAAGGCTTTTTCTGAAAAAGATGTTTATAAACAACAATTATTTACATCACCTTATACAAAAAGTAAATTCTATAGTGAAATCAAAGTTTTAGAAGCGGTTAATGATGGTTTAGATGCTCAAATTATGAGACTAGGGAATTTAACAAGTGCTTATTCTGGCGCGTTAAACATGACAAATCTTACGACAAACCGTTTTTCAATTATGATGCATGAATTATTAAAAATATCATCTATTGGAGAATATTTCGGTAAAACATCTGTAGACTTATCATTTATTGATATTACCGCACGTCATGTTATGAAGATTGCTGCATCCCAAGCGCAATCAATTATTTATCATATTTATTCTCCTCATACGAGAACTATGCAAAGCGTATTAGAGAATGCAAAACAAACTCAGATGAATATCATTAGTGACGAGGAATTTGAACAAATGTTGCTTAATAATGGTATGCATGAGGTTATCGGTTTAAGTAGCGGAGATACAACCCAAGTTCCCGCACAAATCGAATCTGAGATGACCCAACATGTTATAGCACAGTTAGGTGACGGATGGCCTCATGTCACTTCTCAATGGTTACGTGCTTGGAGAGATTTACTCATTGAAAAATTTAAAGAATCTGAGGAACATGAATGACACTATTTTTAACGAAAATAAATGATGACATAACAAATATTGAACATCGTTTATTTCAATCATATCGACAATTAAAGAAACCTGAACGTTCAAAATATCGTTTTAAAAAAGATCGTGTCATGCATCAAATAGGAGATATGTTGATTCAGTACTGTATCGAGCAATGTTATGGTCTGAACATAAATCAGTGGAAGTATCATGTTACAAAGAATGGTAAGATTGAGATTCAAAGTAGGAAACATATTAATGTGAATCTTTCATACAGTTTTCCGTATATTGTATGCGCTATTGATCAACATCCAGTAGGCGTCGATATTGAAGAAATTAAAGATTTGAATTATTTAAACTTGGCTACACAATTTTCCGTAAATGAATTTAACCAAGTACGACAATTAAAAGATTTTTATACAATTTGGACGAAAAAAGAAAGTTATACGAAATTGATAGGAGAAGGGTTACTCAAAGGCTTAGATGTTTATGACGTAACACAGCCCTTATACTATCAAGATGACAAGGTGTTCTTTCAAGAATATATATGCCAAGATAGAATGATTCATTTGTGTTCAAATCATAGTCGTAAACATGAGATAGTTAAAAAATCACTGGATTGTTTACTTTAATCACTAGTAATTGAAAAGAAAAGTCATCCATACTTCTTTATTCCACTTAATACTTATACATTAACGTGCAACTGTACGTCTAAATTATAAATCATAGAATTTTATCAAAGACACTTTCTATTTGAGGTAATAGGAAGTGTCTTTTTGTATGTCTTTAACAAGATGTAAAAGTAACTTCATGCTAGCTTAATGTTCGTATTTTATGATAAGGGTGCCTTTAGGTGTTTGTAAGGTATTTTTAATAGAAAGGAGTATGAAGATGATAAAAGCATGGTTGAGTAAAATATTTGAGTTAATTCCACGCGCTATCGTAAATATTTTCGTTTAAAGCAAGCTTCTAAACTAAAAAATTAAAACTGAGGTGCTAAAAAATGAAAAACAGAAAGAACTCTTACAGTATTCGCAAATTAAGTGTTGGTGCGTCTTCAATCATTGTCGCATCGATGTTATTTATTGGGGGCGGCGCTGCACACGCGGCAGAACAGGATGTACAAGGGAATTCTGAAAGTCATACAGCACAATCACACGGGGCAGATAATGAAAATTTAAGTGAGCCACAAACGAATGATCAAAAAGATAGCCAAACAGTAGAAACTAAGAATGATACTTCATCAGCTATACATAAAGATGAAACACAAAACCAAGCGCAAACAAACACTGCGAACCATCCATCAAACAATGATAATCAATCTAATGAAGACCTAACGACAGATCAATCTACTTCGGAACAGACAGATAAAGATCAATCAAAAGAACAACCAGTTGATAATCAAACTACAGAAGATAAACAATCAAAACAAGATATTAATCAATCAAACTTACAAAAGCAATCACCTGAAAATAATGATGGACAAGAAAGTAAAACTCAACAAGATACAGTCAATAAGCAGGAAAGTGCAGCTGTAACGACACCTGCAAAAGAAAATCAAGATAATAAGCAGCAAAATTTAGATGAAACTGCTAATAAAACAACACAAGAGTCAAGTTCAGAAGTAGCAAAGGTTCGTAATAATGAGGAAACTGCAAAATCTGAAGATACTCAATCAGATAATGAAAAAGAGCAAACAACCTCTGAGGACGTGAAAGATCAAGCATCTTCATATGAAAATACATTAGAGTCTTCTCAAAATAATAAAGCTGATGCAACAACACCTAATAACGACAAAGATAAAACAAATAAAACTCAACCAGAGCAACGTAATCATAAAGTATCAACTTCAACTCAAAATAAAGAATTAAATCGTGAAACAACACAGCAATCTAAAGATAATGAACAACAAAGCGATGTTGCAGAAAAAGAAGCTCCAGTAGAAGCTTTAAATAATGATCAACAGTCAAATTCATCTCAAAAAGATGCAAAAGATAAACAACTTAAAGTAAATGATTTAAAGAATGATAAAGCGACAGACCATTCTTCACCTAGTGACAAAGATGATCAATCTAAAAAAGGATTAAATACGTTAACACGCAATGCGATTGCTACACCTAAAAAGAAATCAGCACAACAATCTGAAACAAAAGTTAAAAAGCAAGGCGATAAATCCTTCCCACAAATTCAATATAAAAACCATGATCCAATCATACTTGTTCATGGCTTCAACGGATATACTGCAGATAATGGTCCAGTACTAGGTCATAACTACTGGGGCGGTAAACGAATTAAACTTACACAAGAGTTAAGAGCTAAAGGTTACAACGTTAGTGAAGCGAGCGTGAGTGCATTCGGCAGTAACTATGATAGAGCCGTGGAATTATATTACTATATTAAAGGCGGTACAGTTGATTACGGTGCTGCACATGCTGCTAAATACGGTCATGATCGTTATGGTAAAACATATGCTGGGGCGTATCGCGATTGGAAGCCTGGTCAAAAAATTCATTTAATTGGTCATAGTATGGGTGGACAAACTGTTCGTTTACTAGAAGAAATGCTTCGAAAAGGTAATCCTGAAGAAGTTAAATATCAAAAGAAACACGGTGGCGACATTTCTCCTTTATATAAAGGTGGCCAAGATAACATGGTTTCTTCAATCACGACATTAGCAGCACCACACAATGGTACTCATGCAGCTGATATCGGCAACGAACCATTTATTCGCCAACTTGCATATGATTACGCTAAATTCCAAGGTAGTAAACATTCAAAAGTTGACGTAGGTTTAAAACAATGGGGTCTTGCTCAAAGAGACGATGAAACGAATGCTGAATATCTAAAACGTGTTAAGAATACTAGTAAGATATGGAAAACGAAAGATAATGCATTCTATGATTTAAGTCGTGAAGGTACAAGTAAGTTAAATCACCATACGTCACTCAATCCAAATATTGTATATAAAACATACAGTGGGGAATCAACAAGACCAGCATTGAATGGTAGACAAAAAGCTGATATTAATATGGGTATGTCCTATATCGTTACAGGCAATGTGATTGGTAAAGTTCCTGAGAAAGAATGGAGAGTGAATGATGGCTTAGTTTCAGTTGTTTCAGCACAACATCCATTTAACCAAGCATACACACCTGCAACGAAAGATATTAAAAAAGGTGTATGGCAAGTAATGCCTGTAAAACATGAATGGGATCACGGTGATTTCGTTGGATCAGATGGTACAGAAGCACGTATTTCAGTAGATGATTTAAGAGCATTCTGGGACAGCATTGCTGAAGAAATTGTTCAAAATGAAAAAGTAACAGAAAAATAACGTTTCAATATATGCACGTCGTTGATATAGAGGACCTTTATCTTCGGCGTGTTTTTTTATGTAAGAAGCTATATGAAGATCGCAATCAAACAACACGATATATTGTGTCTAATTATATTTAATATCTAAAAGACTAAATAAACTAGTCGTAATTAAATTTTAATAAATTATAAATTGAAACGCTTTCATTTTAGGCGTATAATTGCTTTAGTTTTTAAAAAAGGGATGATTTACATGAAAGTGAATAAGTATTTAATATTCATATTGGGAGCATTGGGAGGTTTATTATACGGTTATGACAACGGTGTAATCTCTGGTGCATTACTTTTTATACATAAAGATATACCTCTAAACAGTACGACAGAAGGGATTGTCGTATCATCCATGTTAATTGGTGCTATTATCGGGGCAGGAAGTAGTGGTCCATTAGCCGATAAACTAGGACGTCGTCGTCTTGTAATGTTAATTGCCGTCGTCTTCATTATTGGTGCATTAACACTTGCATTCTCTACAAATCTTGCACTTCTAATTGTGGGACGATTGATTATTGGTTTAGCAGTCGGTGGTTCTATGTCTACAGTACCAGTGTATCTAACTGAAATGGCCCCTACAGAATATCGTGGCTCACTCGGTTCATTAAACCAATTAATGATTACTATTGGTATTTTAGCAGCATATCTTGTGAACTATGCATTCGCTAATATTGAAGGTTGGCGTTGGATGCTTGGTTTAGCAGTTGTACCATCAGTGATTCTACTTATTGGAATTTACTTTATGCCTGAAAGTCCAAGATGGTTACTTGAAAATAGAAGCGAAGAAGCGGCTCGTAAAGTTATGAAGATTACTTATGACGATAGCGAAATTGAAAAAGAGCTTAAAGAAATGAAAGAAATCTCAGCTATTGCTGAATCATCATGGTCAGTAATAAAATCGCCTTGGTTAGGTAGAACACTTATTGTAGGTTGTATCTTTGCGATATTCCAACAATTTATCGGTATTAATGCGGTTATCTTCTATTCTTCATCTATCTTCGCTAAGGCTGGTTTAGGTGAAGCGGCATCTATTTTAGGTTCAGTTGGTATAGGTATAATTAATGTTCTTGTTACAATTGCAGCATTATTTGTAGTTGATAAAATTGACCGTAAGAAATTATTAGTCATTGGTAATATTGGGATGATTGCATCACTTATCATCATGGCAGTATTGATTTGGACAATAGGTATAGCATCGTCAGCGTGGATTATTATCTTATGTTTATCTCTATTTATCGTTTTCTTCGGTATTTCATGGGGACCTGTGTTATGGGTCATGTTACCAGAGCTTTTCCCTATGCGCGCTCGTGGTGCAGCAACTGGTATCTCAGCATTAGTGCTTAATATTGGTACATTAATTGTGTCATTACTATTCCCAATTTTAAGTGATGCGTTAAGTACCGAATGGGTCTTCTTAATCTTCGCTGTAATTGGTATACTTGCAATGCTATTTGTTATTAAATTCTTACCTGAAACACGTGGACGTAGTCTTGAAGAAATTGAACATGATTTACGCGAACGTACAGGCGCTAAAACACATTAAAACATCTAAATTACACTCCGTTTTCAATTTATGATTGAGAACTTGGAGTGTTTTTTTAATTTTAAGTATGCGCGCATAGTTTAATTATTATTAATGAAAAGAACGTTTAATAGTTTTCATGTTCAGGGTAAAAAATGAAAGTTGGAAATATATTGAATGGAGGTGTCTATCTTGAAAAGTGCTCAAGCGCTAGAACGCACTTTAAAGTCATTAGATGGGCAAAAATATGGTGCCTATAAACGTACGAAAGGTGTGTATGAATTCGATCAATTTAGACTTGCTATAGACCATGTACAAGTCGATCCGTTTGCACCACCTTCTAAAATGAGATGTATCGTAGCTAGGGATGAGGCAGGCATACCTGATCAATTATTAGATGACAAATATAAACGTATTGCTGTGAGTGATTTCTTAACGCGAGCAGTGCACAATAAGGTGAGAGAGCTAACAAAAAAGGATAAAAAATCTGGGAAGATACAAATCGATCGCTGTGGACAAGAGATGTTAGAGCGGACCTCTGTGGTGATTAATGATACTGACATTGAAGCGCGTATCGAAGTGGGATTACCTGCAGCAGGTCGTAAAATTCTTGGTAAAGCAGCTGCACATACAATTATCGATACCTTACCAGAAATTGTTGATCAAGCATTACACTATCAACATCTTGACCATTCTAAACTTCAAGATCAAGTCAATCTCATTAAAGATCAGATGTATATTCGAGAAGAATTAGACAAACGCAACCTTGTTTCGTTTGTTGCTAACGGCGCAATCTTACCTCGACAAAGTGGAGTATCTGACCGTCCTATGCACCACGCTATTCAGTTTCAAAGTCCAGAAAAATTTGAGATTCAATTAGACTTGCCTAGTGGAAAATCTATTAAAGGTATGGGCATACCTAAAGGAATTACTTTAATCGTAGGTGGCGGTTATCATGGTAAATCCACATTACTCGAAGCACTTGAGCGTGGTGTATATAATCACATTGACGGAGATGGTAGAGAGTATGTCATCACACAACATGATGCGATGAAGATTCGTGCTGAAGATGGCAGAAGTATTGAGAAAGTCAATATTCAACCATTTATCGATCACTTGCCAGGTAAGAAAGATACTACGGAATTCTCAACAGAAAATGCAAGTGGCAGTACGTCTCAAGCAGCAAATGTGATGGAGGCTTTAGAAGCTCAGACATCGCTTTTACTTATCGATGAAGATACATCTGCGACGAATTTTATGATTCGAGACGGACGTATGCAAAAGTTGATTGCTCGTGAGAAAGAACCGATTACACCATTTTCAAATAAAGTTAAACCATTATACGAGGATTACGATGTCTCAACAATTCTTATTGTTGGTGGCTCAGGAGATTACTTTGATGTGGCTGACCAAGTATTAATGATGGATGAATATCATTTGAAAGATGTGACAGTTGAGGCAAAAGACATCGCACAATCTACAGGATATGAAAGACTTGATATGTCCAACAGTGAATTTGGTAGCATTCCGTCTAGAGTCCCTCTTAAATCTAGCTTCAATAAGAAAGGCAAAGATGGTCGTTTTAAAGCTAAAGGGCTTCATGCAGTTACTTATGGTAAAGAACCTATCCAAATCTCTGGTTTAGAGCAACTTGTCGATGATAGCCAGACTAATAGTTTAGCAGTGATGTTAGATTATCTTAACAACGAATTACTCAATGATAATGATACATTGATTGAAGCAACAGATCGTTTATATCAACGTATTGAAGCAGAAGGTTTAGAAGTTATTTCACATCATCAAGGTCACCCAGGTAATTTAGCCTTACCACGTAAACAAGAGTTGATAGGTACAATTAATAGATATAGAGGATTACACATTCGTAGCGATAAAACTGAATAGAGATAATGATTAAGCGTATTGTTAAATCTCACTTTGTTGAGTAAATTAACAATACGCTTTTTATGGTCCATTATGTATGCTATTTATCGCTCGGTTTTTCGCATCGTTGATTTCACTATTATCTTAAATTAGAAATAAAATTGCGAGTAAAAATTCGAGGAGTATAAAACCTAAAAAAAGGTTACCCATATCCTAAATGAGTAACCTTGATTTCAAAATATTATAAGTTATGTTTATCGATACCTTCAGCAGCTCTAATACCACTAAAGATACAACCACCTAAGAAGGTACCTTCAAGTGCACGATAACCGTGAAGACCACCGCCACCAAAGCCAGATGCTTCACCAGCAGCATATAATCCTTGTATAGGTTCACGTTGTTGGTTGATAGCACGTCCATCTAAATCGGTTTGAATACCACCTAGTGTTTTACGACTAATAATGTTAAGTTTTACTGCAATTAATTTACCACTTTGATTACTTAGGAAAGGTTTAGGTTTTGCAGTTCGTACAATTTTATCTCCTAAAAACTGTCGTGCATTATGAATAAATGCTACTTGAGGGTCTTTACTAAATGAATTGGTAATTTGCAAATCACGTGATTTAATTTCAGCTTTAATATCTTCGTATTTTAAAAGATCATCATCTACGAGTTCATTCATTTTCTTAACGAGCGTGCCTAAATCATCGGCAACCACAAAGTCTTCACCTTTTTCCATAAATGCATTCACTGGTGAAGTCGCTTGTTTGCTTAATCGCTCTTTAATTAACAACTGAATGTCTTTGTTAGTTAAATCTGGATTTTGTTCTGAACCTGATAACACAAACTCTTTTTTAATGATATCTTCAGTCAAAATAAACCATGAATAGTCATATCCTGTTTTCATAATAGTTTCCAACGTGTGTAAAGTATCAAAACCAGGATAATCTGGTGCAGACATACGATGTCCTTCAGCATCAAACCACATTGATGAAGGACCAGGAATGATACGAATCCCATGTTGAGTCCAAATTGGACTATGGTTTTTAACGCCTTCTGTATAATGCCACATACGATCTTTATTAACGATGTTGACGCCTGCATTTTCAGAAATACCAATCAAACGTCCATCAGTAGAGTCTGGCACACCTTGAATCATATGTTCAGGGGCTTGGCCTAGACGTTTAGGCCAATACTTCTTAATTAATTCGATATTTGCCCCAATACCGCCTGATGTAATAACAAGATGTTCGACATCATATGAAAATGTATCAATCACTTGTCGAGAGGAAGGGGTGCCACGTTCAACATCACTATCTTCGAGAATATTCCCAGAGATATGGCGTACTTGATTATCTTCAATGTCGATAGATGTGACTTGATGTCTAGGTAAGAAAGTGACGCGACCTTCTTGCTCTTGTTGAAGGACATAATTACTAAATGGTTCTACAAGTCCAGGGCCTGTTCCCCATGTAATATGGAAACGAGGAACTGAATTACCGTGACCCGATGCTGAAGCGCCACCACGTTCAGCCCAACCTAGAATTGGAGTTAATTTAACGCCCATACGATTTAAGTAGTCTTCCTTTTCATATGTTGCGAATTTAACATAAGCTTTTGCCCATTGTTCAGCCCAATAGTCCTCTCCATCAAGACGGTCAAACTGTGCTGAGCCTAACCAGTCATTGAGTGCTAATTCATAAGAATCTTTGACACCATAACGACGTTGCACTTTTGAATTGACTAAGAATAAGCCTCCGAATGACCAGTATGCTTGGCCACCAATAGCTTGTCTAGGTTCTTGGTCGATTAAAGTCACATGGTATCCCTTCTTAAGAAGTTCCGTTGCAGCTACGAGACCACTTAAACCGGCACCGATGATATGTACAGTTTTAGTCATGAATATACTCCTTTATAAATTTTCAATTTTTATATGTAATATGCACAAGTTAACACATATTTTATCATTAAGTTCCCTTGACGTATAACCTTTATATGAAAATGAACACCACTATTGTGAACTTCATTTTCAAATGAATAAAATAATCCATGTTTATTTCTACAAAAGAAGCAACAATGTATAATAAGAATTAACCAACTAAAGACATCAATGGAGGTGCAAGAATGACACAAATCAACGGAATAGACGAGTGGGTTGAAGTTACAGAATATTTTCGATACATCGAGGACATGATTGAGCGTAATTTCAAACAAAACTATGGTGTTAGTTTAAGAGAGTTCTATGTACTTCATGAATTATATAAAGCGAAAGACAAAAAGTATAAAATTAATGATTTAATAAAAGAAGTGAAATTGAGTCAGAGTGCGATGTCGCGTCTCATAGATCGACTGCGATCTCCGAAGAAAGCATTAATATGTAAGGATATAAGTGATGAAGATCAACGTGCGACGTATATTTATCTTACAGGCAAAGGCAATTCTATTGTTCAACAACTCATGAAAGATTATAGAAAGTTAATTAGCAAAGTCGATATCGAAAGTATTGAACGACAAATACAAAGAGCTAAACGTGCTAATTTATCTTAAGTCATAATAGCGTTAATTATTAAACAAAAGGTGCGACTGTAAATGACATTTAAGTCTGTTCAATTGATGGAAGATTTAGTGAGAAATTTAAATATAAACTTTGAAATATATGCTAATGAAAAATGGAATAAAGAATATGAAGCACTTGATTTGAGTATTAATCATATAAAATGTAAAAGCAGATTAGCTAAGAAAACGAATAAAAAACAGGGATATTTCGTAACATTATGGACTAAAGATTCGATGTCAGTTAATCAACCATTTGAGTATGCTAATTTTCCTGAGAAATTAATAGTAAATGTGATTGATAAGGACAAACTTGGCCAATTTATCTTTCCAAAAGATGAATTATTAAAACGAGAGATATTAAGTAATCATTTTAAGAAAGGTAAAATGGCCTTTAGAGTTTATCCTAGTTGGGTTACACACTTAAATTCTACTGCCCTAAAAACGCAAGCATGGCAGAGTAAATATTTTATAGACTTAACGGAAAACATTGATAAACAGACTATATTAAGGTTATATGTGGAGATATGAATTTAAAATGACTGCTTTTTATCTATTAATATATTTGTTAGTTGGACTAATAAACCAATACCACAAATAAAAATAGATAGATAAACTAGCATGTTTATATTGTGAGTGATAAATAATAATGAACCACATAAAGCTGATCCAATACTACTTCCCAAGTAATTAACTGAGCTATTTAATGCTACTGCAGTCTCACCATAACTTTTATAATTTTTAATAAGTATATGTTGTTGAGGAGCCTGTGTAGCCCAACCCATAGCGCCCCAAAGTAAAAAAGGGAGGCAGCTCGCGATAGGTGTGTGGATTGAGATAGGTAGAAGTATGAAGCTAAATAAAAGAAGTATCATTATACTTAGCACAATTAGGTTAGTAAACTTAAACATATCTATAATAAACCCGATACTAAAGCTTCCTATCAAGCCTCCAATACCCCACAACATCAAATAAGTAGTAAGAGAATAGATACTTTGATAATGTTCAACAATTTTACTTAAATAGGTATATAAACCTAAACTAGCGATTGCTGCACACACTGTAACTGTCATTATTCGAATAATATGAGGATGTATAAATAGCTTAAATCTTTCTTTGATACTTGGTGGAGTCGGGGCAAATATTGCTCTAAAGTGAATAGCTATAAGTACACACGTTAGGGTACTTATTAAGACAATAAATAATAAAGTGACTCTCCAAGAGCTTAAATTTGATATTTGGATACCTAAAGGTACCCCGATGACAGTACCTATACTCAAGCCTCCAACCACAGTCGCAAGAGCTTTCCCTCTATTTTTATTCTCTACTAATTGACTGCCTGTACTAACTGCCATTGGAGAAAAGATGCCTGCACCTAATCCAGCAATTGCTCTTGCCAAGAGATAAATAGGTAAATTAACTGCCAAAGATGTCATGATGTTCGCAAAAATAAAGATGATTAGAGCGAATATAAGTGTTTGCTTAACATTAATTTTAGCTAAAAAGATAGAAAATAATGGCGCAGAAATTGCAAATACAAGTGTAAATATTGTTACACCTTGTCCGATTGCAGTACTTGATTGATTTAAACTTCTACTCATTTCAGGGATTAAGCCTGCGACGATATAAGTATCCATACCTAATGAAAACATTCCCAAGGCTAATATTAGTATTTTCTTCATAATAACCTCCTGTGCAAAACTAAATAGTTTTTAATAATGTAAATTAAGGTTAGTATTTAAATATAAAACTTGGAATAATAAAAGAGTTTCATGGTGTATTAACTAAAAGTTTCAAGGGGATTAATATGGAGACAGATTATATTAGAGATATATTGGAAGTGGCTAAATATAATAGCTTTAACAAAGCATCAGAGGTAATGAATATCAGCACGCCTGCAATACGAAAAAGAGTTACTTCAGTCGAAAATGAATTAAATCAACAAATATTCATAAGAAACAGAAAAGGTGTGTTCTTAACTAAAGAAGGTCAATCAATACTAGAGAAACTAAATAAAATTTATGAAGAAGTTGAAAAAGTAAAAATTAGTAACTCACAGATAAACAAAAGAGACATAAAAGTAGGATTACTTCCGAGTATTAACCCACATAATATTAAAAAAATTGAAGAAACTGAGGATTTGAATTTTCAATATATAATTAATGATAATACAGCTAGCTTGATAGAATCATTAAAAATTAAAGAAATAGATGTAGCTATTGGCGATATCGGTAACATGTCGATAAAGAACTTTTATGCTCAAAAGTTTTATGAAGAAGATTACTTCATAGTCTATTCTGAAAGACGAGAAAAGTTGAATAATTCTTTGTTAAATCTTGGTAATGAAAGAATTTACATTCAAACACCACCATGTGACACACTGCATTTTTTAAACAAAGTTTTAAAAATTAAAGAAGATCTATTAGTTTACAACGATTATTTTGAGACAATTTTAGCCAATGTCTCTGCAAATAAAGGTATAACTCTTTTACCAGAATCATACTTGGATAAGATAAGTGATAACCTTAATTATATAAAGCTTGAAGAATACGTACGTGAAATAGGTCTCATATCATCTAGTGAATCGTTAAACGCGTATGTAAATGAGATATTAAGCAATTAGTTTATACAAAGATTTCAGCGTAAAAGCAAACATTATACAAAAGTTTTAATGAAAATTATATCTATGATAAATGCCTTATTCGGTAAAGTGTAATCTTTCTTTCGCTCAAATTATTCCTTATACTAGATGTGTAATTATGAAAAGGGGTGGAGGATATGGATGTTAGATTTCCTATAGGAGAATTAGAGTTACCGAACAAAGTAACTTTAGTTGATGTGAAACAATGGATGAGTGAAGTAGAAACATATATTGATCAACTAAAAAATGTTGTTGATGACCTATCAGATGAGCAACTAACTAAAAAATATCGAGAAGGTAGTTGGACAGTCAGACAACTTGTACATCATATTGCAGACTCTCAAATGCAATTATTTAGCCGCTTAAAGTTAGCTTTAACTGAGGAACACCCATCAGCACCTGAGTTTGACCAAAATCAGTGGGTGGATTTAGCAGACTCAAGTTTACCTATCGAAATTTCTATACAATTACTAGATGCCCTAAATCAACGTGTTGTTGCTATTGGTGAAAACGTATCAAACTCGGACCTTGAAAGGAAAGTTAATTTAGAGGGAACAGATGACTTAACCGTAGCATTCTTATTGGCTAAATTATCATGGCATGAGCGTCATCATCTAGAACACATTAAAATTGCACTTTCAAATTAAGACAGAGGGTTGTCTAATAATATAACGAGAGTCAAAAGGATGGGACAATATTGTCTTATCCTTATTACAATGATGTATTAATATTACTCTTGTTTAGACGCACTTTGAACAAACCTTTCATCTATGAAAGAAACTAACTGCAAAATGTAAGATTAGGTAAATGCACGAAATTTTTCAGCCTCCTATCATAAAGATAAGGAGGTTATGTTATGGATAAGAAGCGTATAGTTGAGTTAGATATTATTCGAGGCATAGCGATTTCAGTCGTTCTTTTTGCAAATGTTTCAGAAGTATTGCCCATTTTCGAAGATGAAAAGAAACCTCATTTTACAAGTCTAGATTATATGATTAAACAATTTTTCTCACTATTTATAGATGGACGTTTTATTATGTTGTTTACTTTATTATTTGGTATCGGAATGGGCATATTTATGAATAATGCGCGTAAAAAATCACTTTCACCGTTAAAGCTGATGTTTAGACGTTTACTCTTTCTATTTGTTGTAGGTATCTTTGGTATGATTTTATCATTACCATACGCAGAATATGCAATATGTGGCGCTGTCATCATGTGGTTATTCTTGTTACCTCAAGCACGCTATAATTTATGGATTTCAATTCTTACACTATTAAGCATCAATATCATGACATTTGTAGATACGAATTCCAACTTATATTTAATTGATGCAATGGCAGTGATGCTATTTGGGATGTACATGTCACAAAGTGGTATGATTTATAGATTTAAGCACCATCGTAAGTTTTTCTTAAATACATTCCTTATTTGCTTAGCAGCTATTATTGTTTTAATCGGAATAAAGTATATTGGTTCTAATTTATCATGGATGAATATAGAAGACTTAGTCACACCATTCCAAACGCTCATTTACTTCATAATACTATTATTCATTACTGATAAAGAGAGTGTTCAACGTCTTTTAGTACCTTTTGAAAAGTTAGGTAAAACAGCGTTTACGAATTTTATGGCTCAAATGTTATTACTATATTTCTTTATAAGATTTGTGTTCCCATATAATCATCCAACACCAATTCAATCAATCTGTATTGCGCTACCTATCCTCATAATAAGTATGTTAGTGACACATTGGTGGCTTAAACGTTATCGTCAAGGCCCTCTTGAAGCGTTGTGGCGTAAATGGACCTATAAAAATGTACCTAAGAAAGTAAAAAGTCGCTAAAAAAACTAATTCATACAGTCCCTATGAAGAATAGTGTTTCATAAACCTTTCAATGTGTAATAGGTTAATTAATAAGAGAATTAAGGGGGAATAAAAATGACTGAAGAAAAAGGTTGCGTGAAGTGTGGTCATACGGAAATAGAAGAAGGAACACTATCTGCTACAGGATCAGGTTTATCGAAAATGTTTGATGTTCAGCACAATAACTTTAAAACAATCACATGTACGAATTGTGGTTATACCGAGTTTTACAAAGAAAGTGCTAACCGTGCAAGTGACTTCATAGACTTATTCTTTGGGGGATAATCATTTTTTTGAATCCAAATCTCATGCGTTATTAATTAAAATTCATTTTTTACCAAATATCTTTAAACAGATTTGTATCATTCATAGTAAAGAATTAGTAAACTAAATAAGCATACTATAAAATGAGCTGAAATAACGCTCATTTTTTATTTTACATAAAGTGAGGGGGCTTCTAATGACATCTGAGTATAAAAAGGGAATATTTTTTGCGTTAGGTGCTTACGTTTTATGGGGGATACTCCCTATTTATTGGGAACTTATAGATCATATTGGTGCATTTGAAATTCTTGCTTTTAGAATTATTTTCTCAATGATATTTATGATTCTTCTGCTTGTAGTAGGGCGCAAACAACGAGAGGCGTTCCTTAGAGATGTGAATCAATTATTTACACATCCTGTACAACTTGTAGCAATTATTGTAGCGGGATATGTAATCACGATAAATTGGGGAACTTTTATTTGGGCAGTAACAAATGGGCATGTACTTCAATCAAGTTTAGGTTATTATATTAATCCACTTGTCAGTATCGTGCTAGCGCTCATTTTCTTAAAAGAGAGATTTAACAAATTTGAATGGTTAGCCATCATCTTTGCATTAATCGGTGTACTCTATATGACTATTAAAATAGGGGAATTTCCATTCGTATCTATCATGCTCGCCTTATCATTTGGTTTGTATGGACTCCTTAAAAAGATTGTACATATCGATGCGATTAGCAGTATAGCGATAGAATGTATTGTCACTGCGCCAGCGGGAATAATTTATGTTATCTACTTATGGCAACAACATCACATGACGTTTGGATTTAATATGTCGTCATTTTGGCTTGTCTTCTCAGGGGCAGTAACAGCAATCCCACTAATATTGTTCTCAGCAGGAGCGAAACGTATACCATTATCACTTACAGGTTTTATTCAGTATGTAGGACCAACAATTATGTTTATTCTCGGCATTTTCGTCTTTAAAGAAAAGTTTGATGTCCATCAATTAATTACATTTATATTTATATGGATTGGAATTATTCTATATAGTATTTCGCAATATATGAATATTAAGAGAAATCCAATTGCGAAATAAACGCTTCGTTAAAAAGTATATTAAATAAGAAAAGAATCGCTCATTTGAGCGATTCTTTTTTATCATGTTCAAAAATTACATCATTCCAATTAATTTCATCCATAATGAACCTAATCCAATCCAAATAATAAAGTAAACGATACCGAGTACAAGGTTCATAAGCCACCAACGTTTCTGTGATACATAGCCAGAAGCATAAAGAATTGGTGCTGGACCACTACTATAGTGCGTAGTTGAGGCTAGTAAATTACCGAAGAAACCTAACATCAATGCACTGAATAACTGTGGCGCACCAGCTGCTACTGCAACGCCAAGTAACGCGGCATACATGGCACTGACATGTGCAGTTGCACTCGCAAATAAATAGTGTGAGTAGAAGAAAAATAGAATGAGTAAAACTAACACGATTGGCCAACTAAAGCCACCTAAACTATGTGCGATGAGTTTACTTAACCAAGGAATAAATCCTAATTTATTTAATTGATCTGCCATTAATACGAGTACCGAGAACCAAACAAGTGTATTCCAGGCACCTGTTTCATTTAATATATCTTTCCAATTTAATACGCCTGTAAGTAAGAGAAGAGATAACGCGATAAAGGCTGTTAACGTCGCATCAATATTGATAAAGCTACCAGTTATCCAAAGTATTAACGCTACGATAAAAATCCCAATCATAAATTTCTCAGCTAATGAAATTTTGCCCATTTCTTCTAATTGATCAGTAGCCCACTTTTTAGCGTTAGGTGTTTCTTTAACAGTTGGAGGGTACATTTTATAAATAATGAATGGGACAACTATTAGTGAAATAAGACCAGGAACGATAGCTGCAACAAACCAATTCATCCAGGTAATATGAACATGAGCGGTCTTCTCAGCTAAACTTTGAGCGATAGGGTTACCTGCCATTGCAGTTAAGAACATAGCTGCCGTAATAAGGTTACCTTGGAACTCTGTAAATATTAAAAATGCACCCATCTTTCTCTCAGTGCCGTCTTTAGGTGTTGAACCAAATGATTCTGAGAGAGATTTAATGATAGGGAACATTATTCCACCTGCACGAGCAGTGTTACTAGGTGTTGCTGGTGCTAAAATTAAATCTACACCTACAAGGGAATAAGCAAGACCTAGCGTCTTCTTACCAAATAATTTTACGAATTGAAGCGCAATACGTCGGCCGAGTCCTGTTTTAACAAACCCTCTTGAAATGAAAAAGGCCATAGCGATAAGCCAGATACTACTATTACCAAAACCTTCAACAGCTGATTTTGTATCCATGATGCCAACGAGTACCATAATCGTAAAGCCAATGATAGATACAGCACCGATTGTCATAGGTTGCGTGATACATGCGATAATTGTAGCCACAAAAATTGCAAACATATACCAAGCTTGGTCATTTAAAGCATCAGGTTTAAAAGGGGTGAGTGCCCAAATAATCAATCCTACAACAATTGGAAGTATGAATTTACGATATTTAACCGTATTCTCCATCGTCACTTTCCTTCTTTCTATCTCAAATTAAACTTTTTACATTTCAATCATAGTCTTCTGTAAATGAGATGTACAGACCTAAAAGAATATTAATGAGAAAGATTATCAATAAAATCACTATACTTGTGAAAATCAAAAAATCCGATAGCTTAATTATTTAGCTATCGGATGAATACCATTATTGTTCAGCTTTTAAAACACGAGTCATTTCTTCAATTTTACCTGCATGTAATGGGATGTGTAATGCATTAAGCACTAAAAGTTCTTCTAATGTTTTACAACCTGCGATAGGCTGGTCAATTTCTTTTTTGAGCTCTTTATCAGTTAAATGTGTAGCTCTTTCAGGTAACGTTTTAATGTCATTTAAAATGCTTTCGATTGAAGGAACTTCATCATATCCCCAATCTGATGGCTTAGTTCCAGTTCCGAACAATTTACTATATTTATCAACATCAATAACTTCTTGATTACCCATTGCGAGTGCTTCTTCAAACACAGTTAGTACGTGACCATATTGCCAATGTAGTGTATTTGGGAAGACACTGTCATCTTTATCTAATACTTTCATAACATCCCATTTATCATAAACATCTCTAATATAACTTACACCAAAGTCTATAACGTCATAAACAGTTTTAGTCATTTTATACACCCTTTCAAGTGATTTCTAAAAAAATTGCTTGCAACATGTATCTACCCGCTTTTAAAAATGACTACGCATATAATAACGAAGCTATTTGAATTCATATGTAGACTTTGTTTATTATAAAAGTAAACAAAAGGAATATAGGTGAAATGATGTATAAATACTTTAAGAGAAATCGTTTCTCAACGAAAAGTTCTGATATTAAAGATGATTCTGGAAAAATAGTCGGTACCATTCAGAAAAAATTTAATAATATTTTTCAACGGTTGGTTAGTTTTTTTACATTAGGTTTTAAATTTAATCGATTCGTAATTTATGATCATAATGGTGATGTAAAAGCGAGTGTCAAAGTAAAAACGATAATGGCGCAAAAGCGTTTTGATGTTACATATGTTTCAAATAACGGGGAATCACAAGTTTTATTTGATAAGCAAAGTAATGGTCGTGGAGAAACTTATGGAATATTGAAATTTGATGGTAGAATCCTCAATATTCATTCAGACGTGAATAAATATACAGTGATAAAAGATTCTAAACAAGATAAAGAAATCGCAAGTTGGAAACAAAATGGTGACTATGCATATGTTGAGGGGAAAAGTGAGTTATATGAAAAGAATCATTTATTATTTATATTAATTTTGCATTCTTTCGCGAATGTTCATGTATCGCACAGTATTCTGAATCCATTTAATCCAGATACTACTGGCTCCCCAATTATATAGGATGGGTGAAAATTAGTACCATGAGTAGTTTGATTTTGGTGGGGGCTTAGCCTATTCAGGCTTGGTTGTAGAGTGGAACGTACCTACCGCTTAAAGATAATCTAAAATGTAAATAGCGATGAAGGCCATCATAAAAATAGGCATTCATCGCTTATTTTAATATCATAAATACAATTAGTGCGTCTCACCCATAGCAACTTTAATATCTTCTTCTCGTGATATCGCCTTGATAGCAGAGGTTAATCCTTTCGTGATTGTATCGATAGACATTGATGGTTTCTCAGGTTTATCAGTAACTTGTTCTGGAATGTAAGGTACATGAATAAAACCAAACAGTAAGTCTGGATAAGACATATCTGCTAAATAACCTAGTTGATATAATATATGATTACATACAAACGTACCCGCAGTATTTGATAATCTGGCAGGTACTCCTGCTCTTTTAATAGCTTCTACCATTTTTTTAACAGGTAAATTTGAGAAATAAGCCGGCGCGCCGTCTTCTTTTATTACTTTATCAATAGGTTGGTTGCCTTTATTATCTGGAATACGAGCATCATCAATGTTTATCCCTACGCGCTCAGGTGTAATTTCGAAACGACCTCCAGCTTGACCAATTGCTAGAACAACGTCATAAGTGTCTTCTTTTAACGCTTTACAGATTACGTTTTTAGATTCATGAAAGACGGTGGGAATTTCTAATTTAGTGATGACATGTTCGCCGATGTGCGTATCAAGACGATGTACGGCTTCTAAAGCAGGATTTGTGGATTCGCCATCAAATGCATCAAACGCAGTTACTAATATTTTCAAACTCAACGCCTCACTCTCAAATTCAATCATTTAGTTCCATTTTAAAATGATTTTTCACATAAAAACAACTCCGCTACACCTATGTAAGGATAGCGAAGTTGGCATATAAACACTTCAATGATGACTTAAGCGTGGGCATGCTCAGGAACGTCTTTAAAGTTCTCTAGGCGACGATTCCATTCTTCATTACTGATATCATGTTTTGCAACATAACGATTACGTTCATGTTTCGCACAGTCGTATGAGCATGCGCCTAAGTATTTTTCTTCATTTTCTTCAGATACAAGGATTTGTTTATTACATTCTGGGTTAGCACAGTTGATGTAACGTTCACATGGTGTACCATCGAAATGCTCTTTACCAATAACTGTTTTCTCAACTTGGTTAACATCTACACTTATACGTTCATCGAAAACGTACATTTTACCATCCCAGTATTCACCCTTAGTTTCAGGGTCTTTACCGTAAGTCGCAATGCCGCCATGTAGTTGGCCTACATTTTCGAAGCCTTCTTTAACTAACCAGCCAGAGAATTTCTCACAACGGATACCACCAGTACAATATGTCACGATATTTTTACCATCTAATTGATCTTTATTGTTGCGAATCCAATCTGGTAAATCACGGAAACGTGTAATATCAGGACGAATTGCACCACGGAAGTGTCCTAAGTCGAATTCGTAGTCGTTACGTGCATCTAAAATAACAGTATCTTTATCTTCTAAAGCTTCTTTAAATTCTTTAGGTGAATAATATTTACCTGTAGTTACGCGTGGATCTACATCATCTTCTAAACCTAAAGCAACGATTTCTGTTCTAGGTCGAACGTGCATTTTCTTGAATGCATGACCTTCAGCTTCATCAATTTTGAATGTTAAATCAGCGAAACGTTCATCCGCATGCATATGTTCGATATATTTATCTGTGTCTTCTTTTGTACCAGATAAAGTACCATTAATGCCTTCTGTAGAAACTAAGATTCTACCTTTTAAATTATTTTCTTTACAGAATTCTAAGTGCTCTGACGCAAATGTTTCTGGGTCATCAATTGTTACGTATTTATAGTATAAAAGTACTCTATAATCCATTCTTACATTCTCCTCTTTTATTTCTTCTCTATATATGGGGCGATGATTTATAAATATTATTTTGTAGACAAACTAACATGACATAAACAAACTGTTAGAAAATCCTTCTCAATCGAGAAGTCGAAATGCATAAAACGTTGATGAGTGGTAAAAGGGCTTGTCTAAAGTCTGATATTAATACTGTTTACATTTTTTCCATTATAATATTGTACCAAAATGATAAATAGTTTCAATATGCTAGCTTATAAATCATTATTAAAGTTGATATTTTTTGAAAATGCAATCAAATATCGCGACATTTTTTAAGAAAATAAAATATAAAAATAACCGTTATAATACCGCTCTAATGACAATTAAGTTGAGTTCTTATAAAATGGTATCAAAGTTTAAATGAGAGAAAGAGGGGATTAGACGATGGCTATTCAAGATTTACCAACTTTAAAATATACAGGGAAATCGGCAAGTGTTGCACCAATAGTGTCTGAAAATGAGTTGCAAACAGTGACTGCAGAACCTTGGGTTAAAATTTCGGATAGAGGATTACAATTAGAAGGCTTAAATTTCAATCGCGAAGGCAATTTATTCTTATTAGATGTCTTTGAAGGTAATATTTTTAAAGTGAATACATCTACCAAAGAAGTGACTCGACCATTCGTGTCTGAAAAAGCGAATCCAGCAGCTATTAAAGTTCATAAAGATGGACGTTTATTTATATGTTATTTAGGCGACTTTAAGACGACAGGTGGTATTTTCTCAACTACTGAAGAAGGCGAACAATTTGAAGAAATTGTTTCTGAATTAAGCACAGAATACTGTATTGACGATATGGTATTTGATAGTAAGGGTGGTTTCTACTTCACTGATTTCAGAGGATACTCAACAAATCCTCTAGGCGGTGTTTATTATGTATCACCAGACTTCAAGACAATTACACCAGTGATACAGAATATCTCAGTTGCAAACGGTGTCGCATTAAGTACTGATGAACGCGTATTGTGGGTGACTGAAACAACTACAAATCGTCTTCATCGTATTGAATTAGAAGAAGATGGTGTGACTATTGCACCATTTGGCGCAACGATTCCATATTACTTCACAGGTCATGAAGGGCCAGATTCATGTTGTATCGATAGTGATGATAACCTTTATGTGGCAATGTATGGTCAAGGTCGTGTCTTAGTCTTTAATAAAAAGGGTTACCCAATTGGTCAGATCCTAATGCCAGGCCGTGATGAAGGTAAAATGCTACGTTCAACGCATCCACAATTTATTCCAGGTACAAATCAATTGTTAATTTGTACAAATGATATTGAGAATAACTCTGAAGGCGGTTCAATGATTTATACGGTCAATGGATTTGCAAAAGGTCATCAAAGTTATCAGTTTCAATAGATGCAAATTTTTAAGAACAAGTTAATGATTAAAGATATAAATAAGAAGTCGGGTGATAGCCTTTCAATAAACAACCCCTCACTATAAGCGATGATAGTGAGGGGTTTAACTCATTTATAATTGTGTTTTACTATTTAAGAGATAAAATGATGGATATGTTCATTTTGTTAATCTTCTAAACTGAATTCAGCTGATGCTTCAAATTTTACTTCTTTACCTAACATTACGCCACCAGTTTCTAATGCTTGGTTGAAGCTCATGCCATATTTTTCACGGTCAATTGTACCTGTAACAATAAATCCTGTTACTTGTGAACCGTTCATTGGATTTTTACTAATACCATTAAATTCAACATCGAAAGTTTCTTCGTGTGTTTCACCTTTAATAGTTAAATCGCCCGTTACTTTGTTCTCTGAAATTTCTTTTGTTTCAAATGTCCATTTGTCGTTTTCATCTGTTGCGAAGAAGTCACCAGATTTCAAGTGATTATCTCTATCTTCATTTTGCGTGTCGACTGAGCTTGGAATGATAGTTGCAGTTGCTTTAAGTGAACTTAAGTCGTTAATATCTCCATCTAATTGAACATCATATTGGGAGAAAGTACCTTTCACTTTAGATACCATTAAATGTTTGATTTGGAATTGAATATCACTATGTGCTTGATCAAATGTGAATTGAGTCATTATTACATTACCCCTTTTTCATAAGTTTTTAAGTATAATAATTATACCTGATATAATTATTATAACATCGTTTGCTCAAGTTGCAATCAATAAGTTCTCAATATACTCATTTTTGAAAAATAACTTCTATTAAACATTTACCCATTTTGAGTCATTGTTAGCTGTTATTTTTATAAAAAGAGATGTGTAAAACTTTATTATCTAGGGAATATTCGTTGTGATAAACAATTTCTAAAGAGGTGAAGAAATATGAAAGATATCTCAAGAGGTATCAATCATATTGGTTTAACTGTACCGGATATAGAGGAAGCCACTGAATTCTTCAAAAAGGGTTTAGACGGAAAGATTGCCTATGATAGTCAAAGAAAAGATGAGAAACCACGTGGTGGTAAAGATGTAGAAAAAATATTGGGCATGAGTAAAGGTGCTCAAATCGTACATAAACGGATGATGGTATTTGGGAATGGTCCAAATATTGAGATGTTTGAATTCCAAAATGCAAAGCAACGAAAACCTGAAGCACTTCAAGATATTGGTTATACACATTTATCGTTTTATGTAGATGACTTTGAAGTGGCTGTAGCCAAAGTAAGATCAGCCGGTGGAGAACTTATTTCTGAGCCTCATAGTAATACGAGATATGAAGACACCGAAGGGAATCAAACAGTATATGTTAAAACACCATGGGGAAGTCTCATTGAATTACAAACCGTTCCAAATGGATTTTATTATCCTCCAGATAATGAAGCGGAACTCTTTACGCCAAGTGAATAATATGTATTAATTTTAACTTTTTATTATGTGAAACTGAGATAGTTCATCTGTCTCAGTTTATTTTTATAAAAAATAATTTTATAGATAGTAAAAGAATGAGTGTGTATAACTAGTGATTATCAAACTATACATAAAAACCCCCTTCAAAGTGGCTCTCTTTGAAGGGGGTAGGGGAAATAAGGTTAATTTAGTTTCAACTTTTTGTTACTTCTAACTTTTACAATATTTATTAAGGGTTTTGGGGTCAGGGGAGAGCCCCAAGTAAGGACTTTAATATTTTATATTTTACAGGGAAAGGGTTAATTATTTAGATTCATAATAATTTAATTCTAAATCTTTTGATGTTTGTTTACGAGTTTCTCTCATTAATTGAACATCATTTATAAGTGATTGACCATATGAAGGAATCATATTTTGTAATTTAGGTTTCCATTCATTTTCGTAGTCAGCGAAGTTTCGTTCTAGAACTTCTAACGCTACAGAAACTGAAGTTGATGCTCCTGGTGATTCTCCTAATAATGCAATAACTGAGTGATCTTCAGAGTTCACAACTTCTGTACCGAATTGAATGAATCCTTTACCGTGCTCAGGCGTATCTTTGATAACTTGAACACGTTTACCTGCAGTGTATAATTGCCAATCTTCGTCACGAGCTTCAGGGTAGAACGTGCGTAAGTGGTTCATACAACCTTCTTTTGTCATCAATACTTGGTCGATTGAATACTTGATTAAAGGTAAATTTTTAACTGCAGATGCAAGTAGTGTTGTAATGTTGTATGGTTTTACAGATTTAAATAAATCTAAGTTAGAACCATTTTTTAAGAATTTAGGACCGATATTCGCAAACGGACCAAATAATAATGTTCTTTCACCATCAATATAACGCGTATCAAGATGAGGTACAGTCATTGGTGGTGTGCCTGGTGGTTCTTTACCATATACTTTAACGTCGTGTTCATTAATGACTTCAGGGTTAGTACAAATTAAGAACTGACCGCTAATAGGGAATCCACCAAGGTGTTTGCTTTCAGGGATACCAGTTTTTTGTAATAGTGGAATAGCGCCACCACCAGCACCTATAAAGACGTAATCCGCGAATACAGTTTCCTCTGAACCATTGTTACGGTTTCTTACTTTCACTTCCCAGATGCCGTCTTGACGTCGGTTGAAATCAATGACTTCATGATTATATTGAACATCGGCATTAGGATGTTGCTCAATATTTTTAGCCATTTTACGTGTTAACTCACCATAGTTAACATCGGTACCTTCGTCAATTTTGCTAGCTGCCATGATTTCATTGCCAGTACGACCTTTCATCATCAATGGCATCCATTTTCTCATTTCTTCGATATCTTCCGTATATTCGATGTTGTCAAACATAGGGAAGTTACGCATCGCTTCGTAACGGTCTTTTAAGAATTCAACGTTATTCTTACCTCTTACGAAACTAATGTGAGGAAGTGGATTAATAAATTCTCTAGGGTTATCAATGTTGCCACTTTTCACAAGGTGTCCCCAGAATTGCTTAGAAATCTCAAATTGTTCATTGATTTCTTTCGCTTTTTCTATATCAATTGAACCATCCGGTTGTTGAACTGTATAGTTCAGTTCGCATAACGCAGCATGTCCAGTACCGGCATTGTTTCTTTCGTTAGAACTTTCAATACCTGGACGATCTAAACGTTCATAGAGTTTGATGTTCCAATTAGGTTCTAATTCTTTAATCATAGAACCGAATGTCGTACTTAAGACACCAGCGCCAATAATAACTATGTTTTTTGACTCATTGTTAGCCATTTTTTGCTCACCTTTCTTAAAACAGAACTCGTGCAAAAATAATTAAATTATTGCGCTGAGTCTTATTATAATTGCTAACAATCTATAACAAAAATACATATTTTCAATAATACCTATTCCATTTTGTAATAATTTAGACATAATATGCTCATTGATTAGACACAAATTAGGAGTAGAACTTGAATTTAATCATATGTCCTACTCCTAATAAATGAGAAGATGGCTACCATAAGTTGGAGCCCCGTCAGCAAGAAGGGCTAGAATTGAAAGAAGCTTGATATAAGCACATTTTCAGTACAACCATCTACAGCATATATATTAAAAAATAAGACTGCGACAATCATTTATGCACAGCCTCAAATTTTATTCATTAATGCATGAGAGAGTATGATTAATAACTCTTCTATTGGTTTACTACTTTCATCTAAAATATGGAAGCTCACTTGTCCTTCATTTTTAGCCCAATGAGATAGTTTTTCATTCTCATAATTCGTAATAGTACATGTTTCTGGGCTCGTCTTTTTAATAAAATAATCTTCATTATCATAAGTGAATTTAACCGGTTTGTTCACCAATGTGAACTCTTTCATCTCAATATGAGTACCTCTGTAATTACAATGAATCTCTCTAAAGTTTCTAAAATTTGGAATACATTTAGAAGTAAATATTACATTTTTCTCTAAATCCCTAACGACATAAGAGGTATATATTCCTGCTTGAGGAATAATAATGTCTAATCCTTTAATAAAGGGGTTAGGGTACGATTTACGTATGTATAAATAGGGATTCCCATCGTCATACATCGTTTTCCATCTCGTATCAAAGTAATTGCTGAGTGTATAAGTAATCATCCTTCATCAACCTTCGATTTGTAAATTTTCATTATAAATACATTCCCTATTTTTAGGAAAATAAAAACTAAAATCATAAATTTTTTTAAATTAAATAGATCTAAATAAAATAAAACACTATACGAGATAGTTTAACGAGCGTGGCTATGTCGTCGCATAGAGTTTTAATGTGTAAATGAGTTAGCTAAAAATTTCTCATTAAGTCATACATTTGTAGGTGAGGGTGTGAGGCTTAGGTTTGTCTGAGGTAAGACATCCTGCATGCTAGCTCAACGTTGAATTTATGACTAGTTTTAAATAAAAGGTAGAAAAAAGGGTATATGCTAAAAAGTCAGTAATAAACAAATTGAGGTGGTGAGTATATGTTAGAAACCGATAGACTTTACTTATTAAAACCAGATATTGAGCATCTTGATGCGCTTTTCCAACTACATACGAATAATGAATCAACAAAATACACTCCTAAAGGTATACACGAGAACAAAGATATTACTAAAGGATTTATAAAAGGTTGGAGAAGACATTGGGAAGAAAATGACTTTGGATACTTTATGTTAATAGCCAAAGATACTGGAGAATTAGTAGGGATGAGTGGTTTTGAATACCGCACCATTAATTATCAATTATTCTTAAACTTGTATTATAGACTTTTTCCAAAATATACAGGTGAAGGATTAGCTACTGAAGCAATCGAAATGATATCACGATGGATGAAACAATTTGATGCAGTAACACCAAAACTTATACGAACGAATCAAGTCAATGAATCTTCTATTAAGCTTGCCGAACGTTTAGGATATGAATTAAATGATACGTGGAATAATATTATAAATGATGGGGATCGTTGTTATTTTAAGCAACAGTTAAATGTTCCTTTGTAAATATTTACGTTATTGAGTGAGATAATTTTTATCTCGCTCTTTTTTTATGCGTATTCAAATCATTGTTTAGTCAGCCTGATACATAGATATATGTTTAAACTCATTATTCGTTTGAACTCTTAAAGTGAATATAAAGCGATAGTTTTTTATATTAACATTAAATCAAAATAAAATTAAGATATATTTAATAATATTGTACACCTCATTAATGTTATATTGATTATTGTATGATGATATTAATTTGAGGGATGAGATAATGAGAAAGACTTTATATTTATTTTTTGTTTCTATTGTGTTGATGGTATTCATTTTAGAAGGATGCTCAAAACAGAAAGATTCTCACACTGAAGATAGTGAAAATGAAAATATGTATGCAAGTCATCAATCAAAAATGACTAAAGATTGGCAAACATACGATGGTGAAATATACCATATCTTTTATCATCCACTTATTACTGACGCTAAAGTGGCATTTTCGGGGAGCCCACAAGAAGCCAAAGGTAATAACGACTGGATGATTACAGCTAACGAATTTAAAAAATCTCTAGAAGAGTTACATAAAAGAAATTATATTTTAATTGATCCACACGATGCTTATGATTTAAAAGCAAAAACGATAAATAAGAAGAAGTTAAAATTACCTAAAGGTAAAAAACCATTAATACTATCTATCGACGACATGAACTATTATGAGTACATGCGTGGAAAAGGGTATGCCGACAGATTAGTTTTAGATAAAAACAAACATGTTGTATCAGAAACGAAGCAAAAGAATGGCAAAGTAACACATTCTAAAGACGATGATATCGTTCCAATATTAAATGACTTTGTTAAAAAACACCCTGATTTCTCTTTAAATGGACAAAAAGGTGTAGTTGCATTAACAGGATATAATGGCGTTTTAGGATATCGTACAAATGAAACAGATAGTAAGCATTATAAGGACCGTAAAGCTAAAGCAACAGAAGTAGCTGATGCTATGAAAAGAGATGGTTGGACATTTGCCAGTCATTCATATGGACATATTAATTTTGAACAATCATCTTATGAAGGAATTGTTAAAGATACAAAACGTTGGGAGAAAGAAGTGACACCAATTATAGGTAAAACTGATTTATTTATTTTCCCCCATGGTGCACAAGATAGAGATACGCCAGCATATAACTATCTGATTAAAGAAGGTCACTTTAAATATTTGGCTGGAGTAGGACCTAATAACTTTACCGATGTTGAACCAGATAATGTATATCAAGATAGAGTTGCAGTAGATGGTCTGAACTTATACGATTTTAAAGATAAATTAAAGCCTTTTATGAATCCTGAGAAGGTTTATGATAAACAAGATCGCAGTTACTTTAAAGGGAATAAAGATTATCAACAAGAATAAATATTCGTTAATAAGATGAAGTTATGCGAATTATTTACTTTCATAATTTCATTCAGATAATTACTCATAACAAGTAAACAGGCTAAGACATTAACGTTATGTCCTAGCCTGTTTTACATATGCGCGTGTATTCGGTATTTTTGAAAAGTTGAGTAAAACTTGATATAAGTATATGTAAAGTACATAAACTAACAAGAATATTAGAAAAATGAAATCAGGTGATACGATGTTTCGAAGAATACTATATATAACAGGCACGATAGGATTAACATCATTACTTTTAACTTCTCAAAGTTATGCAGTAGAAAAGCCCACACCTCTAGTCAATAAAGAAGAAAATGCTAATATTTCAACTCAATATGAACCTCAATCACTCACGCTCACTACAAAGCAAGGTCAAATTTTATACAATTACAACGAAAATAAAAAAGTAGATCCTGCCTCTTTAACTAAAATGATGACAATGTATTTAACATTGGATGCAGTTAAATCAGGAAAAATACATATGAAAGATAAAATAAAAATCACATCTAAACAAGCGCAATTATCTCAAAAGTCTAACCTTTCTTCGGTACCGTTAAAAGCAGGACAAACATATACTGTTAAAGATATATTGAGCCAAACAGCTTTAGCTTCAAGTAATGCTGCTGCTTTAATTCTAGGCGAAAAGGTATCAGGTTCGACTTCTACTTTTACAGATAAAATGAATCAGCAGGCTAAAACATTTCACATGAAAGACACACACTTTACAAGTCCAGCTGGAGCAGATACTGAGTTGTTAGGATCTAGCGCACCTCAAAAGTATAAGAAACAAGGGAAGACTTCCAGTACGTCTAAAGATATGAATATCATGATGTATCACATGATCAAAGAGCACCCTGAAATACTTAAAACCACACAAAATAAATCAGATACACAAAAAGGACAATCATTTGAATCTACGAATTTATCTTTGAAAGGTCAGCCGAAATATTATAAAGGGACTGACGGACTCAAGACTGGTACGAGTGATTCCGGATATAGTTTAGCTTTAACCAATAAGCAACATGGTTTGAGATTAAATGAGACGATTTTAGATGTTACACCATATCCTAGTGAAACAGCTAAATTAAATCGTAATGAAATTGCGAATGATATGATGAAATATTATCGGAAGCAATATGAATATAAAAAGGTGTTATCTAAAGGTGAACATCAAATTGATGGCAAAAAATACACAGTAAAAAAAGACTTATATGACGTCGTACCTAAACATAAAAAATGGTATATTGCGATTAATGATAAAGGGAATGCTTACGTTCACTATCAACGACATTTTCTAGATGGCGCTTCTTATCCATCGGTAAAAGCTGAAAAGAAAAGTAGTGGCTTATTTGGATGGTTATCGCATTGAATAATGCGATAACTTTTTTATTGATCTACAAAAGCGCTATATTTTATTTATTACTTATGATTGCCAAAAGTGTGGTGCATTGACTATAAGACACTCGATGAACGTTCAACATGATTACGCATAGTGTCCGCACTATAATGAAAATAGCAATACGTGTCTTTAATGCCTTTTAAACTTAATAAAAGGATAGCAAGTTAAAGAAACGTATTGAAAGAGGGCATGAACCTCGGGTTGTTCCTAAAACAAATTCACCCAAAACTAGACGTAAAAAAGCCATACAAGGAAGACCTTGGATGGCTAGACATTAATGATTGAAACCTCTATTATAGTTTCTTCTGAAGATTCATAATCATTCTTGATAAATAGATGAGGGATTGCAAAACTATCTTTATATAGATGTGTTTTCAATCCCTCTCTTTTATGAATATAGTTTAGAACTTCTTTATATTTGTTTCTCTGATACCATTGATTATTTTAACTACCTCTATAGTTAACTCATCAACAGATCGTTCTTGACCTTCTTTAAGCCAAGCATAAATGATACGTAATATACCACCTGCTATAAATTCTTTATAAACTTCTAAATCAATAGTGAAACGTATACCGTGCCTTATGTCGAAATTAACTTGTCTCTCTACACCTTTATAAAGTTGCGTATAGACGATACGTGTCACTTCATCATAATACGATATAGTAAAGATACTTTGAATCGTTTCTCGATTTTCAATTAAAAAATAAAGCGTATCTCTAACGATATTTTCAAAATATGATTTAGGCTGTTTGACTAATAAACTCTCTGAATGAGATTCATGCAAACTATTGGAAAAGTTGGCTAAGACTTGGTTTAATAAATCGTATTTATCACTATAGTGACGATAAAAAGTAGAGCGTCGTACCATAGCACGATCACACAAATCTTGAACTGTAATCTGACTAAAATTTTTAGTTTTAAGTAATTCTAAAAATGAATCCATTAGAGCACGTTGTGTCTTCTTAACACGTAAATCATTGCTATTCATTATTGTTCACCTCATTAATCGGACACTTCAAAATCTGTGTGACTTAAGCGACATTTTTTGTATTTTGGCTACTCAATAAAATTGAAGCCGATGTATAATTATTGTTAGTTAAAGTCTCTGACTTATTAATTAACTAAAGTATAGTTATAGTTTACTACTATTATATGTGATAACAAAATATATAATTTAGTTATACAAATATTTATTCGTAATTAGAGAAGGGTTGTTAAAATATAAGAAGGAGATTTTAAATGATCAAGTCAGTATTCACTTGGCTTTTATGGGAAAGCATTTAATCGAGAGGGAATCATGACGAACATAATTATTCATCATGATTTCCTCTTAATTTTCACCTTTAGTATGATAGTTATGCACGCCATCAAGTAGGGTCACCATTTCTTTAGTTAACTCATTGATCGAACGTTCTTGACCATCTTGAATCCAAGCATACATTGTTCTCAATATTCCCCCGGTTATAAATTCAGCAAGTATTTCTATATCGACATCGAACTCAACGCCGTGCTGTATTTCAAACTGTATTTGTGCTTTCATCCCTTCATATAATTGTTTGAATATAATATCGGTCACTTCATCATAAAGCGCTAATGTTAATACATTTTGAACAATAGACTTATGATTATATAGATATTGTAATGATTCGTGAATGACCTTTTCGAAATGAGCTCTAGGATTCTCAGGGTTTAATGTTGAGAAATGCTTCTCTCTTACTCTGAAAATTAATTTTCGTATTAATAACTTAAGCAAATCGTATTTATCATCAAAACGTCGGTAAAACGTTGAACGTCTTACGAGAGCTTTATCGCACAAATCTTGCACTGTTATTTGATTGAACTCTTTTGTTCTTAAAGTTTCAAATAAAGCATCTAATAGAGCTTTTTCTGTTTTTTCTACACGCAAATCTTTACTCTTCATTATACACCTCTAAAAAGAGACATTTTTGATTAAATGTCACATAAGTATCAGATAGCTTAATTTGGATATACATTGTTTGAATTTAAGTTGGTATAATAACTTTTGTAATAATAATTTAATTAACATGTTCAAAGCAATGGTATTACTATGTAAGCCATACTAACTCATTTAATTGGGCTTTGTGGGTTAGTATGTTTTGTGTGGTAATTAGAGTATACTTTTTTATTTTTCTCAAAATCACTTAAACAGCTTAATTGCTGTATCCCTAAATTTTTGTGTATTAATGTAGTCAAGTATCTCTAGTTATTGCGTGTGTAAAGCAAAATGCTGATCGTTATCGATTGGTATTTTGCTTTTTTTGTGGATTTTTAAAAAATGTATCGGTGAAAGTTTTAATATTTATAAGTATTTAATAAATATATGTATAACTACTTTTAGAATAATATATCCAGTAGATTCAAACAAGGCGAATCGTCCCTTTGACCACATATTTCACAGGTTTTTTTAAAATTAATATTTTACTCAAGTGCAGAAGGAATACATCATTATAAAAATGTTCACTTGATGAACGACAATATATTAAACAATAGTAAATTTGAAAAATTTAGATATAGAATAAAATTTTAGCTCGACGTTGATTAGATGATAAATCATCGCCGAGCTTTTTCAGTTAAAGGATATATCTTTTTAAGTGTTTAGCGGTTACTGAATTTTTAATATTTAAAAGTCCCGCAGGCTGACCACTATACAATAGTTGTCCACCTTTATCTCCAGCATAAGGGCCTATATCGATAAACCAGTCAGCTTGTGTCATCATCGTTAAATTATGTTCGATAAGAATAACCGTGTTATGATCGTCAATTAAATGATTGAAGCAATCAATCAGTACAGGTAAATCATCTTCATGAAGCCCCGTCGTTGGTTCATCAAAAATAAAAATATAATCGTGTACATCTTCAGTTAAATAGCGACTTAGTTTAACGCGTTGAATTTCACCGCCTGACAATGTATCTAAAGATTGTCCTAATGTCATATATTGAAGTCCTGTGTTAGCCAACGCTTGAAGCGGACGAGTGATACTGTCTTGACCTTCAAATTGAGAGATGGCTTCACTTACAGTAAGGGCAAGTATATCTGCGATAGAATATCCCTCTACCTTCGCCTGTAATACTTCAGGGCGATATCTTGTGCCACCACACATCTCACACACTTGAGAAAAGTCTGGCATAAATGCGAGTTCGGTCTTAAGTACGCCTTTACCATTACATTCAGGGCAAGCGCCCTCAGAATTATAGCTAAACATACTTTTCTTCATACCAGTATGTTGACTAAAGAAACTTCTTACCTCATCGAAGATATCTAAGTATGTGAGTAAATTAGAGCGATTCGATGCGTGAGGCGGTTTCTGATCGATGAAGATAGCACGTTGCTCTTGTTCAAAGGCTGCTGAGATAAGGGAACTCTTACCTGAGCCAGCCACACCAGTAACTACGGTCATCGCATGTTTTGGTAATTGAGTTGAAATATGATTTAAATTGTTACGTGAAATATTCTCAATATTAAACATGTCATGAGTTGCTCTAGGATGGTCTTTAAGTTGATGTGTTCTGTTTAAAGCTTGACCTGTGCTCGTCTGAGATGTGAGAAGGTCTTGATAACTTCCTTCAAACATAATCTCTCCACCATCTTTGCCTGCATTCGGACCTATATCAATAATGTGGTCAGCCGTTTGAATAACATCAGGGTCGTGTTCAACAACGATCACCGTATTACCTTTTTGTTTAAGTGATTCAATCATGTCATTAATTCTCTGAATATCTTCTGGGTGAAGTCCTACACTCGGTTCATCGATGATGTAAACTAAATCACTTAATGGACTATTTAAATGGCGAATAAGTTTTATCCGTTGAGATTCGCCACCGGAAAGCGTTGTCGTTTCACGAGATAACGTTAGGTAATTCAAACCTATATAGCTTAATGCTTGTAGTTGTTGTTTTAAAGGTTCGATAATCACTTTTGCTGTGTTTGAATCTATTTTTTCTAGAAAATGAACAGCCTCATCAATGGGTAAATCTGTAAATTCAGCAATGTTTAAGCCATTGATTTTACAACTCAACACTTTATCATTAAGCCTTTTACCATGACATGAAGGGCAATCATGCTTAGTAACGACTCGATCAATATCAGCTTTGAAGCGTTTCTTCTCAAAGTTATCATTTAGTAAGAAAGAGCGTCTGAAACGATGAATTAGACCTTCAAATTTAGCTGTTCTAGGCCAATTTGATGGCGGATTCTTCAACTTTGTAGGTTCTGTATATAAAAAAGTATCCAATTCTTCTTTTGTATAATCTTTTAACTTTTTATCATTATCAAATAGACCTGTATAAAGATATCTTTTACCTCGCCAACTATCGGGTCTAAACGACGGGAATTTAATGGCATCTTCATTGAGCGATTTATCAAAATCAAGTAACTCATTTAAATCAATGTCTTCAACATAACCTAATCCTGAACATGTTTCACACATACCTTTCGGATTATTAAATGAGAAAATATCAGAATAACCAACAAAAGGTTCTCCTATTCTTGACCATAACAATCTCACAGAAGCATAAATATCAGAAATAGTTCCTACCGTCGAACGTGAATTACCACCTAGGCGTTTCTGATTAATAATCATTGCAACGGGAAGGTGATTGATTTGATCGACGTCTGGTTTTTCATATTGTGTGAGTTGATGTTGAACATAACTTGAGTATGTTTCATTTAATAGACGTTCAGATTCAGCAGCAATGGTATTAAATACTAGTGAAGACTTACCTGAGCCTGACCGCCCTGTAAATACAATTAATTGATGTTTCGGTATATTAACATCGATATTTTTTAAATTATTTTGTCTAGCGCCTATGATTTCAATTTGTGACATGGAATTCACCTCATTACTTAATACATACCCCAGGTACACTAAAATATTACTACTGTTCAAGTCTATCAATCGTGATATTAAGATTAAAATATTTCTTTAGAAAATACTTATAATTGTCGGACGATACCTCACATTTTTCTTTAGAACTTTGTGAAGTTAACGTAAGACTTTGATGTGTCATCGTCGCACGTCCAAATGACTGTGGTTGTGTGATTAATAGCTGCTTAACAAAGATAGAGTTTGGATTACTCTCGTTATAAATGATTTTATCGCTGAAATCTTGAATTGATTGACGCTCTAAGTAGGCGTGATATAGAGTAGTCCATTTATTATTTTTCAATTTTTGAACATGATAGCAGTCTTCTTTGTCAAAAATTGCGCGAAATTCTCCATTGATATCAGAAATACTCACTGGTTGAGACGGATGTGAAATCGGGATTGCATGTAGAGGTAAGTCACCAAACCCAACGTCTGTCACATAATAAGTATCATTTAAAATTGTGTATAAAGACATATGTGAGCCTTCTAAAGCAACACCGCCATCTGGAGTATGAACTGTTCCAGAAGCTCGATGGACATCAAAACCTTTTTTCTCTAAGTACGTTCCGAACAAGTGGTTCATTTCATAACAGAACCCACCGCGATGTTGGTTTATAACTTTGTCCAATAAATCATTAATATTAACAGAGATAGGAACTTGATTTTGAACGTTAATATTTTCAAACGGAACAGTCATCATATAACGTTCCATATAATAATCTAGCGAGGCTTTATCAATATTGTTATAACGAGAAGAATCAATATTTAAATAGCTTTCAAACTGCGATAGTTCCATATTTCATCCTCCTACAATTTTTATTTTCACACTCATCTCTATTTTAAAAAAGACACCCATTAATATGTAAGTTTATAGGTTTAATCGGCTTTATAATGCTTGATTTAATTGTGTATAATTATTGACAAAACTGCAATTATCTCGTAATATTTGTTTTAAATTAAATCGAAAAGAATAGTGTTTTGATTCTTATATACTTTTTATATAAAGAGTGTGTGAGAAAAATTTTTCATAATAATTGAAAACGCTTTCTGAACGATGGAAAGGATGGTCATTATGGAAGCTATTAAAGCGATATTTAGCAAGATCTTTGAATTATTACCACGCGCAATCGTAAATCTATTTATTTAGAAATACGCTATTGTGGAGTTCATTTTTCAAAAATAAACAAATAGAGAGGTGCTTACTATGAAAACAAGACAAAACAAGTATAGTATTCGTAAATTTAGTGTGGGGGCATCATCCATCTTAATCGCAGCTTTATTATTTATGGGTGGAGGCTCAGCACAAGCGGCCGAACAAAATCAGGAACAGGGAAATCCTGAGAAGGCAACAGCACAATCTATTGGGGATGAAAATGAAGATTCAAATGGGCAACAGGCGACAGAGGATGACGCGTCTCAATCAGCTAAAGAAACTACGTCTGAACAGCCAAATGTTGAAAAAGATAATAGCGAAAATGCTAATGATAATCAAACAAGCTTACATAATGAAAATAATCAAAACACTGAACAACAAGATTCAGAAACTGAAGAACAAAATTCAGCACAAAATACAGAACAAACGAAGTCTACTGAAGAACAAGGTAAAGAGGAACAAACTTCTGCACAAGATGCAACTCAAAATTCAACTAAGTCATCAGATGAACAAGTGGAATCTAGTGAGGATTCACAAGTAGATAATAGTAAAAAGGACGCAAAGCAAGAGGATGCTAACCAAGCGGACTCAAAATCTGAACAAACAGAAGAACAAACGGATGTTCAAACACAACCAACAGAAAAATCTGATGAAGATAAATCAACTCAATCTAAACCAGAAGTGAATCAAAATCAAGAAAGTGAAAAAGATTCATCTGAGACTCAAGATAATCTAAAACAAGACAATCCAAAAACTGAAGATAAAACAGAAGAAGTATCAGATTCACAAAAAGATTCACAAAAAGTCACTCAAAATAACCAACAAAAAGACGACTTATCTTCAGATAAAGAGACAACTCAATCAGACAGAGCAGTAAAAAATCAAGCTAAAGATGAAACTGAAGCTTCTCAAACTGATAAAGATCAAACTCAAACTCAAACTGCGACTGCAACTGCAACAAAACCAAAAGCATCACAACAAGATAAAGAAAATGATGCAGAAGAACAGCAAAAAGTGTCAGCGCAAGACGAAGCAACTTCAGAAGAGACTCCAGCTGAAACAGATAACCACAAAACGCAAGCATTGAGTGTAAGTGACAAAGCAAATCCTAAATCTGAGAAAGATGAATCATCTAACAATGATAAAGATTCTAAAGATGGATTAGGTACGCTTAAGAGTAATGCTGTAGCTACTACAAATAAAAAATCTAAGCAACAAACAACGAAACAACAGAAAGATCAAACAAATAAAGCGGCTAAACAAAGCCAATATAAAAATCATGATCCAATCATCTTAGTTCACGGTTTCAATGGTTTCACTGATGATATCAATCCTTCAGTGCTTGCACATTATTGGGGCGGCGATAAAATGAATATCCGTCAAGATTTAGAAGAGAATGGTTATAAATCTTATGAAGCAAGTATTAGTGCATTTGGTAGTAACTACGATCGCGCAGTTGAACTATATTACTATATTAAAGGTGGCCGTGTAGATTATGGTGCCGCACATGCTGCGAAATATGGTCATAAACGTTACGGTAAAACATATGAAGGTGTATACAAAGATTGGAAACCAGGCCAAAAAGTTCATCTTGTCGGACATAGTATGGGTGGTCAAACAATCCGTCAATTAGAAGAGTTACTAAGAAACGGAAATCCTGAAGAAGTTAAATATCAAAAAGAACATGGTGGCGAAATTTCTCCATTATATAAAGGTAATAATGACAATATGGTTTCTTCAATCACAACTTTAGGTACACCACATAATGGTACGCACGCATCAGATGAATTGGGTAATGAAGCGCTAGTACGTCAAGTTGTGTATGATTTAGGAAGAGCATTCGGTAATAAAAACTCTCGCGTAGACTTTGGATTATCACAATGGGGTCTTAAACAAAAACCAAACGAATCACGTATTGATTATGTGAAGAGAGTTCAAAAATCTAAATTATGGAAATCTAAAGATAATGGTTTCAATGATTTAACTCGTGATGGTGCGACTGACCTTAACCGTAAAACATCATTAAATCCTAATATTGTTTATAAAACATATACAGGTGAATCTACGCATAAAGGTCTATTTGGTAGACAAAAAGCAGATTTAAATCTTTTCTTCCCATTCACGGTAACTGCCAATGTTATTGGTAAAGCTAAAGAGAAAGAATGGAGAGAAAATGACGGTTTAGTATCAGTTATTTCTTCTCAACATCCATTCAATCAAAAATATGTTGAAGCTACAGACCAAAATCAAAAAGGTGTATGGCAAGTGACACCAACTAAACATGACTGGGATCATGTGGACTTTGTTGGACAAGATAGCTCAGATACAGTACGCTCAAGAGAGGAACTACAACAATTCTGGCATGGACTTGCAGATGATTTAGTTCAAAGTGAAAAACTGACATCAACTAAAAAAGCATAACGATGAAACATGAATTTTAAAAATTATTTAAAAAGGAGTGAATCCAATGACAGGTGATGTATTTCAATTAATCGGCTCATTTTTCAAAGTCTTAAAAACATTATTCTCATAATGAGATAACAGCTTTACATAAAGCCTCCCACAGAGATCCAGTTATTATATCTCTGTGGGAGGCTTTTTCAACATTAGTGTGATTTCCAACTAGGTTGATAGTTATTAAATTGTAGCTTATACGGTTGTTTGCCAATAACAAATCTAAAAATATAAAATTCTCTTAACATCATGCCAACACCAATACATATTCCGATAATCATTAACAAGGAAACCGCTAAGAAGACGACCGTGTTATCTTCAAAGATATTGGTATAAGCAAATAGTGAATCTAAGATAATTGGATGTAATAAATAGATGAAAAACGAAAATGCGCTTATCATTTGAACCGTGTTTAATAGCATCGTTTTAAAATGCGCACAAATGCCAATAAGCACAAAGAACATAATACTATTGTATAACGTAAGTGAATAAGTGAAGCTTGTTACATTCCAATAATCATCACCTGAAAGTGCTATAAATAATACATATGAACCTAAAGCTAACATAATCATGATAACGAGATATTTTTCTAAGAATGATAGGACACGTTGATAGTTATATCCTATGAAACCACCTAAAAAGAAATAAAAAATCCATCCTAATATCATCGTATTTTCACTTAAAGGATAGTAATGTTTTACAAATGTATGGAAAGCATCACTATGATTAAAGTAGTATAAAAATGTTTGTTGTACTACAAATGCTAATACTAATAATATCTTACTGTTAAACAGTTTATAATTAATTTTATAAATTAAGTAAGATAATATGAAGAATTGCATGATGATAATGATGAAATAACCGTACCATTGCCCTAATATTACATTTTCAAAAAATTGCTTTTTGAAAGAAGAAGCAGTCAATAATGATTCACTATAACTATAGAATAATCCCACTAATAAATATGGAATAAAGATATATTTGAACCGAGAAATCAAATATTGTACGCTTACAGATTTATAATTTAATGTTGTTAGCAACTGTGATAATACAATAAAACTTGGAGTTCCAAAGATAACTATATTCCGAATATAATATTGTAGAACAAGAGAACTCCCTGACAAATGTTCATGTTCTAGTGTGATTTGAGTTAATAAGTGTGTCACTATAATAATGATGCAAATAAAAGTACGTAAATATACTAATTCAAGTCTATTTTTATTCATGGAAACCGTCCCATTTCTTAATTAAAGTTTCGAATGCGTCGTTACTTACTAAAATACGTGGAATTTTATAATTATTATCATGAGGAGTGACTGCTTGCTCCTTCAATGTAAATCCGTATTTCATACCTGCATCTTTAGAAGCTTGAATTTTACTATTATTGATTAGACCGTAGGGGTAAGCAATGGCATGTTGTGTTTTACCAAACTTCGATTTTAGTTCATCTTCACTTACTTCAATGTCTTTAATAGCAGACACATTAGACGCCTCTAGAAATTTAGATTTATTTCCTTTCTTAAGAGAATGTAAATCATTCGTGTGTGTTTCAAAGTCCCAAAGTCCTGAACGATACATTTTTGATAATTGAGGCTGCGTGATCATATCCAAATTATGAAAATTCTTCTCTCCAACGTGTCCTGTAATCACGAAGCCAGTTGCAGGAATTTTATATTTTTTTAGTACTGGATAAGCATTTTGATAAATTGTCTTATCCATATCATCGAAATTTATCCATACGCTACGTTTTGGAAACTTCCCTTTCTGTTTATACTTCAAAAACTCTTTCAAAGTAAGAAACTTTGCATCATGTTTCTTAAGCCACTTGATTTGTGATTCAAATTCTTTATCTGTCACACTATAATTTTTAATTTCCTTACTACTAGAGAAAATCGTAATAAAGTCATTTAACGGGTCATTTTTTCTCACTCTGTGATAGTTTAACGCTAAAGCGCTATTCTTCTTATACTTTAACTTCTTGTGGTCTTCATCGGCTTGTGCATAATGATGAAAGCTAGGTGTTACATTCGTCATTACTAACATCACTACTAAGCTAATGAAGATGAATTTGAAAGGTTTCATACTTCACGACCTTTCTTAATTTTTTGGAAAATCAAACTAAATGTGAAGAATAGGAAAATGATAATTGAAAATAATCCCATTAATTCAAAGATCTTATAAATTTCAATATTCTCCACGTTAAGAGCGATACGTATTGTTATCACACTTTCCACTTGAGAATTGATTAGCGTTCCGATATATACAATCATAACGACTACGCAATAAATCCAAAATGCACAAGATATCGCAATGAATAAGCTCTCCCTAACTATATTCAACGACGATTTTACCGTTGGATATTTCCTCTGTCTGGGCTTGACCATGTAGCATAGCCACCTTTCTTTCTTTTTAATGCTTTAGGAAATGCGAAAATGACAACGGCGGCATTGATAATCCAATAGATTGTCGGATACCAACTCACAAATATTAAACCAGCGATATTTTTCTTTTCGTAGCGACTGTCTATAAACAAAGCAACTGTAAATTGAATAATATTGATAAAGGTCATCGTAAATGATGATAGGAAAAATATTGAAAAACTATACTTCAAATATGTGTAATCTAAGAAGTTTGCTGTCATTAATAGAAATGCTAAGTACAGCAAAATCATATAAACCCAAATAATTGAAACTATTTGTTCAAACATGAGGATATAGAGCGATAATTTTTTAGATTTCATTGTTGCCCAAAAATCTCTTAATAGAACTTCATGTCCACCTTGAGCCCATCGCAAACGTTGTTTCCATAGCCCCCCAACCGTTTCAGGTACTAACATCCAACACATGGCACGTGGTTCATAATTAATACGAAAATCTGCAAGATGCAGTTTCCACGAAACAGCAATATCCTCAGTAATCATATCAGTATCCCAATAACCAACTTCTTTAAGTGCACTTTTTTTAAATAATGTAAACACTCCAGAAATAGTATTAATGGCACCAGCAAGTGATTGACTACGTTTGATACATCCAATTAAGCTTGCGTATTCTATCGTCTGAATTTTCCCCAATATAGAACTTTTATTACGTATACGTGGATTACCTGTAACAGCACCTAGTTTAGGATCTTGTTTAAAGTTATCCATCATATAATATGGCGCATCTTGATTAACGATTGTGTCTGCATCCAAACACATGACGTAATCATATGAAGAATGTTTGACGCCTTCGTTTAAAGCGTTAGCTTTTCCTCTATTTACCTGTAAATCAACAAATTTAAAGTCGTGATGTTGCTTCATCTCATAAATAATTTCAGCGGTATTATCTGAACTACCATCATTTATGATGATGATTTCTTTTTTTGGATAGTTGAGAGCCAACACATTTGAGAGTGTATCTCTAACAGTTTCGCTCTCGTTGTAACAGGCCAGCAAGAAAGAGATACCTTCAATCTGGTCCTTGTTTTTAGAGATTACTTTCTTCTTACTAAAAGGAAATTCTTTAGTGAAAAAGTAATAAAACGCCCCAACAATCCAGTAAATGGACATAAAAATGGGGTAAAAAAGTAAAAAGTTAAAAAATTGCAACTTATCTACCTACCTTTCGTTAGTTAGGCTGTATCGCATATACTAATCGAAAGTGTTTCAATTTGCAATAGAATGTTGTTATACTTGAACAGTAATATTTGTAATTTTAACTTAATTTTCCTGTAATATAACGAATTTAAATTAAATAAGGGGGAGATTTTAGAATTGAAGAATAAGATTATTGATAATGCAATAACCTTATTTTCTGAAAAGGGGTATTACGGTACTACACTTGATGATATCGCTAAAAGTGTAAACATCAAGAAAGCGAGTTTATACTATCATTATGACAACAAAGAAGAAATTTACCGTAAAAGCGTAGAAAACTGTTTTAATTACTTTAAAACTTTCATTCTTGAGAGCAACAACGATTCTAACTACTCTATAGATGGGCTTTACCAGTTTTTATTTGAATTTATATTTGATATTGATGAAAGGTATATCAGGTTATACGTCCAATTATCCAGTGCACCAGAAGAGTTATCTTCAGAGATCCATAATCATCTCTTAGGAGTTAATGAAGTGCTAGATAGTGAAATTATAAAATATTATGATTCCTCCAATATATCTATGGGTAAAGAAGATTTTCAAAATTTGATACTCCTTTTTTTAGAGAGTTGGTATCTGAGAGCGTCCTTTTCACAAAGATTCGGGGTTACTGAAGAAAATAAGAATTGCTATAAAGACCAAGTATATTCTTTATTAAATGTGTTTATAAAAAAATAATTTTGGTAACTAGTATGTAATAAATCTCTTATTTTTATAAGGAATTGCATTGCATATTTTTTTGAAACCAAAAAATAGTTGACAATATATATAAAAATTGAGACTCTAAAGTTATAGCTAATAAAATTCGAATTTTATACAATTACTTGGAGATTTGAATAATTCAAATTTAATAAGAGTTGTTCATAAGTGTGATTTTAGTATTTCAAAATTTGATCGTGAACCTAGTTATAGTTAAGTTAAAATTATAGAGGCTTAATTAAGATTGTTAAATTCATATATAATCGAAAACAGCCTATAAACATGAGTCATAGACATTTAGTTAATAAAATTTATAATATATTTGAGCATCTACAATCGTCATTGTGGGTGCTCTTTTTTTTTAATTTTTAAAAATAAAAGTTAATTAAGCAATTTAATTACAAGTCAATGATGTAAAAATATGGTAAAAATTATGTAACATAAATGAAATAATTAAAAATCTGTGATAACGTAGAATATGTAAAATTCAAAATTTCTGAAAGGGGTTACAGTTTAATGAAGAAAGTCACTTTATTAAGTAGTGCAGTATTAGCAGGTACGATTGCTTTATCAGGCGTAACAGGAGTAGCAAATGCGAGCGACTATCATCATGGCAACTTCGCTACTTATAAGGAAAAAGTTGAATCACTAAAAAAATTAAAAAAAGATGGAGCTATTAGTAATAAAGAATATAAAGGTAAAATGGAAGCTTTAAAAGAGTTTGATAAACAAGGACGTACGAATATGGGATCTAGACCATATGGTGGTATGCCTCCTAAAGGTATGACTAGTGAGCAATACAGTGAATTAGAATATAATGTTGGTAATGCTAATGAGATGCCTAACTCAGTATTTAACAAGAGAATCGATCGTGAAACACAAAAAATTGCAGATAAATACAAAACAACGATTTATGCACCTCAAAAGACGTTCAAACCTCATACTCAACAAACTAAACAAGGGGACCGTCCATACGGTGGTGTAGCACCTAAAGGAATGACAAGCGCTCAATATGCAGAATTAGAGAAAAAAGTAGGAAATGCATCACAAATGTCTAAAAAAGCATTTGCGAAAAAAGTAGACCAAGAAACACAAAAAATTGCAGATAAATACAAAACAACGATTTATGCACCTCAAAAGACGTTCAAACCACATAAATAAATAATCACAAAAGTAAACAATGTGATTTAATTAAGTAAGCCATAGTGTGTAACATTTAGATAAGGACCATGAAGATAATTTTCAAAATTATGTTTCTGACCCAATTCTAAAAACATGCTATGGCTTTTTATATAATAGAAAACTAATCTTAAAATATATACCATATAATAGAAGAAACACGTTCAATTTGGTTTTGCAAAATCAAATTGCAAACAAAAAAGGGCAGGTTCTTGTAATAAGAACTTGCCCTTTAATAAAGTAGCGGAGGGAGAAGGATTTGAACCAACGCGAGCTAAAAGCTCCTACCAATCACGAATGATTGGCCTCTTAAGCCAGACTTGAGTATCCCTCCAAAATCAGAACATTAACTATTATAAAACGCTCATATTCTTTTGTAAAGAGAAAAATGTTATTTTCTTTAAATTTATGTAAATACCAATTTCATACACTCATTAATTCCATTGTTTAAATACCTTAACTAGACCAATAATTAAATAGTAAATAAGATCTATAATAATATCCACGAACCACCAAAACCATTCAAATTTTCGTTTTTTCTTTTTCTCTGTGGGTGTTGAACTCATTATTCTCCTCCTATTTTAATACTGAAATAAACATAACAGTTACAGTGTGATTTTTCAAAAGTCGTCGTTAATATTTATTTCAATAGGGAAGATAAATATATAATTGGAATGTGCTGTCACAAAATCGACAAAAATTATGAATATGCATTTCAATTTATCTATATTAAAAAGTATTTTAATTAATCATTTTACAATTGGCTTAATACCACGTTATCTAAAATTGTCTTAATTTTATTATAATGAAAACAAAATGAAAGCTTATGATACTTGAGTTTAAACTCAAAAATTAATTTCTAAATACCTCTTCACAAGTACCATAATTTTTTATAGTATATCACTCATGTTGATTTTTTGAGAAAAAATAATAAGGGAGGAAGCAAAAATGAGAGAAAACAAAATGATGTTCTTCATATTCATGTTAGGAACTTTCACAGTAGGTATGGCAGAATATGTAGTGACCGGTTTGTTAACACAAATTGCTGACGACATGAAAGTCTCTATTTCAAGCGCTGGCTTACTAATAAGTGTCTATGCAATTAGTGTAGCTGTGATTGGTCCATTCATGAGAATATTCACTTTAAAAGTGCATGGACATCGATTATTGCCTATTCTAGTGGCTATATTCATTGTCAGTAATTTAGTGGGTATGTTAGCTCCTAATTTTAATATACTGCTATTATCTAGATTGATGTCAGCAGCAATGCACGCGCCATTCTTTGGTGTATGTATGAGTGTAGCGGCTGCGGTTGCTCCTCCCGCTAAGAAACCACAAGCAATTGCCTTAGTTCAAGCTGGGTTAACTATCGCGGTAATGATTGGTGTGCCGTTTGGTTCATTTCTTGGTGGATTCGCAAATTGGAGAACAGTATTTGGTGTAATGATCCTATTAGCTATCATTACAATGTTAGGTATGATTAAATTTGTTCCAAAAGTATCATTAAGTGCAGAAGCCAATATTGCTAAAGAATTAAAAGTATTTAAAAATCCACATATCCTTATAGTTATTTCTATCATTGTATTTGGATATAGTGGCGTATTTACAACTTATACTTTTATGGAACCAATGATTAGAGATTTCTCACCTTATAAAGTGGTAGGCCTTACAGTGTGTCTATTTATGTTTGGTCTTGGTGGCGTTATCGGTAATTTAGTTACTGGAAGTATTCCAGAACATAAATTAACTAAAAATCTCTATCTTACGTTTTTATTATTATTCATCACAATTATTTTATTTGTTACTGTTGTGCATAACGCAGTTTTAGCGTTAATTGTATGTTTCATGTTTGGTTTTGGAACTTTTGGTACGACACCATTACTCAATAGTAAAATTATATTAAGTGCTCATGAAGCGCCACTACTTGCAAGTACATTGGCTGCATCAGTATTCAATGTAGCGAATTTCTTAGGCGCAATCATTGGTTCGATTCTATTATCTATAGGTTTACCATATATTCAAATTACATTTATTTCAGGTGGTATCATTATTCTAGGTATCATTCTTAACTTTCTTAATAATATTTATGAAAAGAAACACATTACATTCAATGATTAATTAAAAAATGCCTGTTCGCTATCCTTAGCGAGCAGGCATAATTGATTTAATATAAATAAACTCACATCATAAATCACTCTTTACTTATGATCTCTCCAAAATTTCGTATAATCTTTTTTCTCTTCCATATTTAGTTTAATCATGTCACCGATTAAATCATAATCAATCTCTTGGTTCCATTTGATTCTAAATAAATTTTCAGTTTGTGTGTAACCAGCGTTAGTTACACGTTGCTTAAATTGTTTCAAACAAGCTGCTTCAGGCATAATTGAGAAATGTTGTTTGGCTTTGCTGAAGGCAATTATAAACGTTTCGTTGTACGTGTACATTGGTTGATTCCATTTCACTACTGGTGTTAAATCTGAATATTGTGTTTCAATCCATTCAAATAAGTGTCTCAATTTTTCACGATGCGCTTCATTCTCGATGTCATTTATAAAAAGGTTAAATTCTGACATAACTTGCACCTCTCATTTTACGACTTTGAAATTTACAACTTTAGGTATATGACTTAAGTCGTTAGTTGATAAGTAATTGATTAATAGTTGTGCGCCTTCAATTTGGATGTCTTTAATGATTGGTTTATTTTCATACATATTATAATTACCACCACCAACAGCACGATAATTATTGACGCAAATAGTGTAGCTTTTATGTTCATCTAAAGGCTTCCCATTCACAAATAAATCACTCACTCGTTCTCCTAGAGCACGACCTACATGAATCGTATAATCTATTCCCGCAAAGATATCATAATTAAAATGTTGAGGTTTTGGCTCAAGGAAGTCTGCGCTCACACTTATTTCCTCATCATGTAAATCGAAATAAGCAGCTGACCGTTCAATAGCTAATTTAATATCACGACCTGTAAGTTCGATTACTTTAAATGTGTTAGGAAATGGATAGTTGTTGATGATATCACGCATAGTCACATCTTTATCGAAGCCTTTAGCAGAATCGAAAAGGGCAGTACAGGTAATATCAGCGCCACTACTTTCAAGTAAAATGTAGTTTAGTAAATTAATAAACGGATGAGGCTTAACTCTAGCATCAAAAGCATTCTCAACTCGCATTGAAGTAGGTAAAGTTGCAACTTTCTTATCTAGCCAATCTTCTAAATGAACTCTTAAATTTTGATCTTGTTGATTTATTTCAAAACTTGAACAATCCTCGACATCTAATAAGTGACAATTCTCTATTTGAACGTCATTGTCATGTTCAATATTTAAGACGATTTTTCCAACTTTAGTCCCTCTTGTACCAGGCTGTATGACGGCAGTTTGATTGTAAATGGTAGCAATATCACGATGTTGATGACCAGTAATTAATACATCAATGTCATCACTGAATAAACGCAAAATTTCAGAAGCTTCATTTTCTCCAGTCAGAGCTTCCGTAGGCTCACCAGTTTCTAAATCACGTTCAAACCCACCATGATAACTTACGACTACTACATCACTTTGTTTTCGCAATTCAGGTAATTGGGAAGAAAGAGTTTCAACAGCACTTTGAAATGTCAAAGTTTCAATGTATTCAGGCTGTTCCCAATGTGGAATAAACTGCGTTGTTAAGCCAATTACACCTATAGTTAACCCCTGACTTTTTATGTAAGTGATACCTTGCCCTGTAAACGGTTCTCCATTTTCTAAAATATTCGCACATAGCATAGGATAATCAAGCTGATGTATGGTTTGTTTAAGATACTTTAGACCGTAATTAAACTCATGATTTCCAATTGTACCGAAATTAAAATTTAAACGATTATAAATATCGGTTAATGGACGACTAGTAGCTAATTCAGAAACTAAATAGTTACACAAAGGGGAACCTTGTAAAAAATCGCCGTTATCTATTTTTATACTGCCGTCATAGTGAGAGCAGTCTTGTTCAATGATATGATTAGCTTTTAATAATCCCATGGGTAATTCAACATCACGATGTGAGAAGTCAGTTGGAAAGATAAATCCATGCACATCACTTACAACATAAAATGCTAATTGAGTCATCCACCTAGAACCTCCTTTGATAAAGAAAAGGTTGGGACTTTAAAAGTTTAAGCTTTGGGAAACTAATTTATGATGTCCCAAAGCGGGATTTTAGCAGTAAAACTTATGGTTCTGCTTCAATCCTAAAACTTTCGTCCCGACCTCTTTTTAAATATTATATCTATAGTGTTAATGAATGTCTGTAGTTGTAACTACTTTTTTACCTTGTTTGAGTCGAATATGAGCACCATTAATATCTTCAGAAACTTTAGCAGTAAGTGTTAATGTTGCTTCTCCATTACTATCCGTTTTAACAGTTTGATCTTTACTATAGCCTGGTTGACTAAATTGGGACCCATCTGATGAGAAGCTACCGATTTGTTTACCTCCATCTTTATAAATACCAACTGTTAAATTATTAATTGTACTATTTGCATCATAACCTTTAAGTTTTACTGTTACTTTAAATGGATGGTTGGGCTGAATACTTTGAGGTAGGTTGAATTCAGCGTTACCAGTTTGGCCATGATGTGAGTTGCTATTGTCATTAGAGCTACTTTCATCATTATTATCAGAACCACTTTGCGAACTACCGTAACTACCAGGTTTAAAAGTTGAACGGTCATACCATTTATAGCCTTTTTCTGGCTGTGACCAAGGTTCATGTTGAGGTTCAGTGGAATTTTCAGGTTTTTCAAAGTTTAATAATGGGGTTTTATTATCAATTTTGACACCTGTATCCTTCATTGATTCATGGCTATCTGATTTTCCTAACCAAGTTGTGAGATTTTTTAAAAGTGTTCCATTATCCTGTTCTTTAAAGCCATCATATGTTTTTTTCGATTTGCCATTATCTTCACGTTGATATTTAGGAGAACTGTCTTCTACAAGTGAAGTATCTCCAATAAATGCAGCTTTACCTTTACCAACTTTTGAAATAGCTATGTAAGGTCCTTCTTTAGTACCGCCACCACTATAAATACCTTGGTCTACGGCGTGAGACCATTTTTGTTTATTAGATAAGTTTTCAGGCATATATACGATACCTTTAGCTTTATCAGGATCAGTAATAGCTAGAGTTGAACCAGAATGCATAGATACTGATTTCACATCTTTAGTAATTCCAAAGCTCTCTTTACTAGATACAATATTCTGAGTATTTAAATCGCCTAATGCATTGTATCTAAAGCGAACGCCGAATTGATTAGAAAGCCAATCTGAGCTTTTCACACCTTGCATTGCTTTAGAGTTTTTCTCTCCACTATTCATATCTTTTGTCATATCTTGGTAAGCACCACGACGATATCCATTCATAGATTCGGATGAATCGATTCTATTTAAATTTCTATCTGCATTGTAGTGGTCTGAAATAAATATGACACTACCCCCACGTTTTACAAAGTTAACAATAGCTTGTTGTTCTTTCTCTTTAAATGGATTATTAGCTTCCGGAATTACTAAAATATGAGCATTTTTAAGTGTTTCATTACTAATATTTGCTTCTCCATCTAATTCTTTAACGTTATATCCTTTGTTCTTCATAGAATCTGCATAATCTGAAAATGCACCGTCAGTTACCCAGTCAGCGGCACCAGCTGTTTGTGCATGAGAGTTATCGAAAAGCACGGTTTGGTCAGATTGTCCCGAACTTGAAGATGTAGATTGTGTCGTTGCATGAGCTGATTGAATCGTAGTTACAGAAATGGCAGTAGCTAAAACAGTTGAACTTAACACTTTAAATAATTTCATCTCTTTATTTACTCCTCATTAAAAATGTATACCTTTCAAAATTATAGTATAAAAATTGGAGGGTAAGTAGAGACTTAACGATATTTTTACAAAGCCTTAGTAATTAATATAAAGTTTTTATAAATTTAATTAAAATTAAATACTCATTACTTATTAGATGTGCTAATCTATAAATATGGTTTCTAAAATATACATATTACACTAACTTATATTGTGAAGGGGACAGTTATGAGAATGAAGAATTTGAAGTTTTTAGTTGTACTTGTATTATCGGTAGTTATCTTTGCGGCAGCGTGTGGGAACTCTAGTTCATTAGATAACAATAAGAAAAGTTCAGATAGTGGATCAGATTCTGGTTCAAGTTCGGGAGATTATAAACCTAAAGAATTAACTGTACAGTTCGTACCATCTCAAAATGCAGATAAACTCGAAGCGAAAGCCAAGCCTTTAGAAAAGTTATTATCTGATAAATTAGGTATTCCTGTAAAAGTATCAGTATCAACGAATTACAACACAATTGTTGAGGCAATGAAGTCTAAAAAAGTAGACGTTGGTTTCTTACCACCAACTGCTTATACTTTAGCTCATGATCAAAAAGCAGCAGACTTATTACTTCAAGCACAACGTTACGGTGTTAATAAAGACGGTTCATCTAATAAAAAATTAGTGGATGATTACAAATCTGAAATCTTAGTTAAGAAAAACTCAGGAATTAAAAGCTTAAAAGATTTAAAAGGCAAGAAAATCGCACTACAAGATGTAACTTCTACAGCTGGGTACACATTCCCATTAGCTACACTTAAAAAAGAAACAGGTATCAATGCTACAAAAGATATGAAGATTGTAAATGTTAAAGGTCACGATCAAGCTGTTATTTCTTTATTAAATGGTGACGTTGATGCAGCTGCAGTATTCCAAGATGCACGTACTATAGTTAAAAAAGACCAACCAAATGTCTTTAAAGATACTAAGATTTTAAAACTAACTGAATCTATTCCTAACGATACAATTTCAGTACGTCCGGATATGGATAAAAAATTCCAAGAGAAACTTAAAAAAGCATTTAAAGACATCGCTAAATCTAAAAAAGGTCACAAAATCATTAGTGAAGTATATTCACACGAAGGATACACAGATACAAAGGATTCTAACTTCGATATCGTAAGAAAATATGAAAAAGAAGTTCAAGACATGAAGTAATCAACCATACGATAAATTGAATAGAGTCAAAAAATAGAAAAGCTAGGAGACTGAATGAAAGATGATGATATCAACTATTCAGCTTCTTAGCTTTTCTTTATAAAAGAAGGGTGTTTGTTATGAGTCAAATTGAATTCAAGGATGTTAATAAAGTATATCCTAACGGGCACGTGGGGTTAAAAAATATTAATTTAAACATTGAAAAGGGTGATTTTGCAGTTATTGTTGGTTTATCAGGTGCAGGGAAATCGACTTTGCTACGATCTGTCAATCGCCTACATGATATTTCTTCAGGTGATATTACAATTGATGGACAATCCATTACGAAAGCGCGTGGCAAACAGTTATTAAAAATGAGACGTAACATTGGAATGATTTTCCAACATTTCAATCTCGTAAAACGTTCAACCGTACTAAGAAACGTACTAAGTGGCAGAGTGGGATATCATCCAACTTGGAAGATGGTACTCGGTTTATTCCCTAAAGAAGATAAAATCAAAGCAATTAACGCCTTAGAGCGAGTGAACATTTTAGATAAGTACGATCAACGCTCAGATCAACTCTCAGGTGGACAGCAACAACGTATATCAATCGCGCGAGCATTGTGCCAAGAATCAGCAATCATTCTTGCGGATGAGCCTGTTGCATCGTTAGACCCCTTAACAACAAAACAAGTTATGGATGATTTAAAGAAAATTAATGAAGAATTAGGAATTACAATCTTAATCAATTTACACTTTGTAGATTTAGCAAAGGAATATGGATCTAGAATCATAGGTCTTAGAGCTGGAGAACTTGTCTATGATGGACCAGCAAGTGAAGCGGATGATGATGTTTTCAATCATATTTATGGTCGATCAATTAATGAAGATGAAAAGTTAGGGGTGGAGTAAAATGGCAACACCTACATCATCAACGAGTAAATATGATCAATATTTAAATAAAAAGATGTCAATTAAAACAAGCTTTACAATTATTCTTATAGCGGCTCTCATCATATGGAGCTTTATTTATACAGGTTTTAGTATTGGAGATTTAATGATAGGTATTCCACAAATTGGTGCATTCTTTGGACAGATGGTACCACCAGATTGGAGTTACTTAGATCAAATTACGAAACCAATGTTAGATACAATTCGTATGGCAATTGTAGGCACATTCTTAGGGAGTATTGTATCAATACCTGTAGCTCTTTTATGTGCAAGCAACATCGTTCAAACTAAATGGATTGCTATTCCAGCACGATTTATTCTCAATATTGTACGTACAATTCCAGACTTACTTTTAGCAGCAGTGTTTGTTGCGGTATTTGGTATTGGTCAAATTCCTGGTGTTTTAGCATTATTCATATTAACTATCTGTATCATCGGAAAGTTACTATATGAATCATTAGAAACAATTGAACCAGGACCTATGGAAGCTATGACGGCTGTAGGAGCAAATAAAGTTAAATGGATTGTCTTTGGTGTTGTTCCTCAAGCAATTTCTTCATTCATGTCATATGTTTTATTCGCTTTTGAAATTAATATTCGTGCATCGGCAGTTTTAGGACTTGTAGGTGCAGGGGGTATTGGATTATTTTACGATCAAACTCTAGGTTTATTCCAATACAAGAAAACGGCAATGATTATTTTATTTACTCTCCTCATCGTTGTCATTATTGATTTTGTAAGTTCGAAAGTGAGGGAAAAATTAGCATGAATGAACAAAAATACAAACTCAATTCAAAGAGATATCGTGAGAGAATTATAAAAAATTGGATTATTGCAGTTATTGTAGCAGCGATTATTATTTGGGCATTTGCAGGTATGCCAGCTTTAGAATTAAAAAGTAAATCGATTGAAATATTGAAGTCCATATTCAAAGGCTTATTTCATCCAGATCTAGGCTACATATATATTCCTGCCGGTGAAGACTTACTTAGAGGACTATTAGAAACATTTGCAATTGCAGTAATAGGGACATTCATTGCCTCTATTATATGTATTCCATTTGCTTTCTTAGGTGCAAGAAATATGGTGAAGTTAAGACCAGTAACTGGCATAAGTAAATTTATCTTAAGTATTATTCGTGTATTTCCAGAAATTGTAATGGCACTTATCTTTATCAAAGCCGTAGGACCAGGTTCATTCTCTGGAGTACTTGCATTAGGTATTCACTCCGTTGGAATGTTAGGAAAACTTTTTGTTGAAGATATTGAAAGTTTAGATTTTAGTGCTGTTGAATCATTAAAAGCTAGTGGTGCTAATAAAACTAAAACATTAATATTTGCAGTGATACCACAAATATTACCTTCATTTATATCATTAATTCTTTATCGATTTGAACTAAATCTACGTTCTGCCTCTATTCTAGGTCTAATAGGTGCAGGAGGTATTGGTACGCCGTTAATCTTTGCACTCCAAACACGTTCATGGGATCGTGTGGGGATCATCTTAATAGGATTGGTGATTATGGTTGCGATTGTCGACCTAATTTCCGGTGCTATCCGTAAGCGTATTGTTTAGTCATTTTATCTGAAAATAAGTATGCCTACCGTATAAAAAGTTATGAATCATAAAGATTTATAATAAGACGTCAGGTATACTTATTTTTTTAAAGAAAAAGAGTTTTACGAGCGTAAGCACATGAGTTGAGTGAGAATGACACGCATGTTAATATGCATGTGCATATAAAATTCGAGGAAGGAGCTTTTAATGATGAGTGTACTAGTAATTGGTTCAAATGGTGCAGTGGGCAGAAAAGTTATTTCGCAATTAAAAGACACTGAACATTCCTCTGTAGCACTTGTACGTAAAGAGGAACAAGTAAGTGATTTAAAAGAACTAGGTGCAGATAAAGTCGTTGTCCAAGATTTAGAGGAAGATTTTTCAAGTGCTTTTGAAGGCGTAGATAGTGTCATATTTACAGCAGGTTCAGGTGGTAGTACTGGTGCAGATAAAACTTTATTAGTAGATTTGTGGGGAGCTAAAAAAGCTGTGGACTACGCTACTAAACATCAAGTGAAGAAATTTGTTCATTTAAGTGCTACTGATAGTGTTGAACCTGATAAAGAAACTGATGTAATGAAACCATATGCTGTAGCTAAACATTTCTCAGATCTATATATTGAAAATTCAAATTTAAATTATACCATTGTCCACCCTGGTCCACTTCAAAATGAAGAAGGTACAGGTAAAATTGATGCTGAATTAGATATCGCAAGAGATCCTAATAGCTATACAATTCCTCGCGAAGACGTAGCAACTGTATTAATCGAAGCTCTTGATGCGTCAGCAGTTGAAGGTAAAGATATCTTCATTCAAACAGGTCAAACTGATATTAAGGATGCAATCAACAATATAAAATAAGTGATATATACTACCCGTTCAAAGTTCATAAAACATTTTGAACGGGTTTTTAATTTAAGGTTATTAGACTTATGTTGAATCATGGTAGTGGTTATTAAGTATTCGTGTCCTAACAACTCATGATATAATTATAGAAAGCTATTTAATAAAAATATAATTATAAAATTATTGAATATATAAAGTTTAACCTATCTTTAAATGTGAAAGTAGGTTTGAGATCAACGATAGATAAAAGATTGTAATATTTATAGCGTATAAGTTATAGACTTAAGTTCCCAATTTACATTTTCCAAGAGCATCATAATAGAATTTACAACTAGAAGGTTTGGAGTACATTTAAATGAAACGTTTTTTAAAAATACATAAACATACTCTAAGAGAAAATACATTGATAAGTCTTATTTTTATAATGAGTTTATATAATAAATGGTTGCTACTTTTAGCGATTATTTTATCGGTTCTCTTGTTAAAAAGAGGAATACTTGGAGTGATCCAACTTATTTACCTCTATACTACAAGAAATTTAATGATTTCATTTTTCGATACGAGTGATAGCGCGTATGATCTTACATATGCGATTTACATTCTCATTTATGTTATAGGAATATTTTTCTTAATTAGACATATCAAACGTTGGGTGAGAAGCTATCTGATATTTACCTTTGCTCTAGCTTCAATCACTTTGATGCTAATTTATATCATAATGTCTTTGATTACATCTAATGATCCTCTTTATTCAATAACTAAACTCATTAATTACTTTATTCCATTAATCATTATTGTTACTTTAGTTTATCTTATCAAAGAAGTAGATGAACTTATTAAATGGCTAGCGAATCAAGTTGTAACATTCATTCTTTTTACATTAATACCTTTAGTGATGTCATTAATAAAAGTTCTTTCTCAAGAACAATCATTTAAAGGGTTCTTCAATGACTCAAATACGTTTGCAGTCTTTCTTATATTAGGTTTATTAACTCTCATTATTTCATCTATGAAATATCATAAATTTAACTTCTTCGTCATGTTTGTTATGATGTCGGGAATTTTTGAACTTTATGTAACTCATTCTAAGTTGGCATGGTTTGTATTTATAGTATGTTTATTTCTCTCTTTATTGCTTTTAATTTTGAAAAAGCGTTATAAATATTTAACGATTCCCTTAATAATTTCAATAATCATATTAAGTATCTTTCAACCGTCAATTCATTATTTAATTAAAAGCTTTGTGTTAAATGGTAACTCAGTTAAGAGTGTTTTAATGCCAAAGGATAATCAAATTAAAAATATCGAGAATGTGCTAGAAACACATATGCTTATGGGGAATGGATTTGGTATGTCATTGCACGGTTTGACTAAAAATAGTGATATAGTCGCAGGGAATATGGTTTTTGAACTTATGATGTTTACTGGGGTAATTGGTTTAACTTGTTATGTGATATATGTATTAAAAGTTATGCTTTTAGCCACATATATGTTTAAACTCACGTTTGTGCTCTTTATAGCAACCTTACTGACTAATACCATAGAAATCGTAATGTTTAACGCAATAAATATCGGTGCTCTTTGTTACATTCTTTGGGGGATTTATCTCAAGGATGGTTTACATAAGGATAGTAAGAATAAAATGGTTAAAAAATCTTTAGAGGTTGATAAAAGAAATATATAATCAAGGTTGTCCTATATACATTTATTTATTAATTTGAAATTTAAATAAATGTATATGTCTTTAGATAAATTGCCAATAATCTAATGAAAAACAATAAAGTCGGCTTGAATCCCTATGTATCAAGTCGGCTTATTATATACATTTTTATGTATATTAATACATCAAGCTAAACTTATTTTATAGCTGAAAACGATTTAAATCCTAATTGATTTACCTATAAAATTAATATAACGCTTTCATAAAAAGAATTTAATTTCAATAGTTATGAGGTAAAATTTTTGTTTATTTTTCGAAAAAACATGCTTATCTAAGCGTCTCATTACAGCTAAAGTGTATAAAGATACCGTAACGATATTTTTAAAATTTAGTTATATAAATATTGTGTTAAATTGGTTGCTTTTTACATATAGCGGGTTATATACTTAAGAAAATGAATATTTATGGTATAAATAACTATTTTTTACAAATTTTTAGGGATAAGTGAGAGGTCGATTATGTCAAAAAAAGAAAGAGATTTTAACAAGAGTCTTGGCCAAGAAAAAGCCCGGGTCAAACTCTATAAGTCCGGTAAAAACTGGGTTAAAGCGAGTATTAGTGAATTTGAATTATTAAGAACAATGGGAGTGCCTTTTTTAAGTAAAAATATTAAAAAAGAAAGCCAAACTAAAGATAATAAAGGTAGTAGATTCAAGAAGAATGCTGCTAAGACAACGGCCCTAGTCGGCGGAGCGTTCACATTCAACATGCTTCAAGATCATCATGCGTTAGCTGCTTCTGAGACGCCAATGACTTCAGAAATTTCATCTAATAGCGGAACAGTTGCCAATCAAAACTCTACTACTATAAGAAATTCGCAAGCAAAGGTAACGAATAACACAACGTCAAATTCCACGCAGCAAAGTAGTGAAATCAAAAATTCTACTACTAAAACATCATCATCAGAAGTGATAAATAAAAACGAATCTAGTAGCGAAAAAGCTGTAGAAAACAATCAAAATAGTGAAAGCATAAAAAAAGAAGCTAGTGAAAGTACGAATAAAGCACAAAATAGCGAACAATCTAAATCATCTTCAGAAAAATCTTCTATAAGTAAATCAACTGTTTCAAATACATCATCCACGAATAATGACAAAAATTCCCAACAACTTAAGAATACATCCACATCAGAAAAAACTTCTCAGGAATCTCAACAATTAAAATCAACATCAGAAAGTTCAAATAATAAAAAAGAGGGTCAATCTACACTCACTCAACATAGCCAAACAGCAACTCAAAAAGATACTAGTAATAACCAAGCAAGCACTCATACTTCAGAAAAGCCGACTATTAATAAGAACTCTCAATCAGCAAGTGAATCAACGGCCTCTAAAGTAAGTAACTTGCGAACATTCAGTCGAATGAGTGTCTTTAAAACATTGGCAGCTACACCAGCTGCTTCTACAACAACTACTGCGTCAAGCGTATCTTCAAATTCAGTAGTAGTAACTAAAGATAACTTTAACGATCATATGAATGTTTCAGGTTCAGCGACTTTTGATAAAAATACAGGTATTGTCACATTAACGCCAGATGTGAATAGTGTGAAAGGTGCCATTAGTTTAAATACACGGTTAGATTCAAATCGTAGTTTTCGTTTTACTGGTAAGGTCAACCTTGGTAGTAGATATGAAGGACATAATGAAGGAACAGGTGATACTGCTATCGTTGGGGGAGACGGTATAGGTTTTGCCTTTTCTCCTGGTAACCTAGGTGAGATTGGTAAAGAAGGTGCAGCTGTAGGAATAGGTGGATTAAAAAATGCATTTGGTTTCAAATTGGATACTTACCATAATACTTCACAACCTAAAGGGGATGCCAAAGCTAATAAAGATCCAGGTAGTATGATTGGGAAAGGTGCCTTCGGTGCGTTTGTCTCAACAGATCCAAATGGAGTTGCGACAACTGATGAAAATAGTGCATCTCCTTTAAAAGTGCAACCAACGGATAACTCTCTCCAAGATTTTGTGATTGATTATAATGGTGACACAAAAGTTATGACCATTACATATGCAGGTCAAACGTGGACTAAAAACATGTCCGACTGGATTAAAAGAAGTGGTTCTACGACGTTTTCTTTATCAATGACTGCGTCTACAGGTGGGGCTAGAAATCTTCAACAAGTTCAATTCGGTAAATTTGAATATACACAATCTGCTACGGCACAAGTAAGATACGTGGATGCTAAAACAGGTAAAGACATTATCCCTCCTAAAACATATGCTGGTGAAGTTGATGGCAGTGCGACTATTGATAAACAAATCGATGCAATGAAGAGTAAAGGATATAACTATTCTGGTGTGGATAGTACTGGCGCACCTAATTATACAGACAGTACAGGTACAGTTAAATTGACTAATGCCGGTCAAACTATCATTTACAAATTTAATGATGCACAAAAACCGACGATTAGTGTCAGTAATCCAACTATAGAAGTAGGGAAACCTACGTCACCAATTAGCGTTACAGTTACAGATAATAGTTCAGATCCGGTTAAAACAACTGTAACAGGATTGCCAGATGGATTATCATTTGATAGTACTACTAATACCATTACAGGTACACCTACTCATATAGGTACAACGACTGTACAAGTGCATTCTGAAGATTCAACTGGTAATGCTTCAGATAGCAGCTTTGTCATTACAGTTAAAGATTCTACTGGACCAACGATTACACAGATTAGTAATCAATCATCAGAAGTTTATAATCCAATCAATCCAATTACGATTAGTACAACAGATAATAGTGGGACTAAAGTGGTTAGCGAAGTATCAGGCTTGCCTGATGGTCTTACATTTGATTCGAATACGAATACGATTAGTGGCACGCCAAGTAAAATGGGTAGTTTTACCATAACTATTACTTCAAAGGATGAGACTGGAAATACATCAACGTCTACATTTAAGTATGATGTTACTAGAAATAGTACTAGTGATTCCATATCTACTTCTTCAAGTAAAAGCCTTTCAACATCAAAAAGCAATAGTATAGCTAATTCAGAAAGCGCTTCAACAAGTAAGGCGAATTCAGAGAGTGCATCAACAAGTACAGCAGATTCAGAGAGTGCATCAACAAGTAAGGTAAATTCAGAGAGCGCATCAACGAGTAAGTCGGATTCAGAAAGTGCGTCAACGAGTAAGTCGGATTCAGAAAGTGCATCAACGAGTAAGTCGGATTCAGAGAGTGCATCAACAAGCACATCAGATTCTCAAAGCAAATCAACGTCGGAAAGTGAGTCAAATTCAATCAGTGAGAGTAATTCACAAAAAGCATCAGAGAGTACAAGTAAGTCAGCAAGCACTAGCGTATCAGATAGTGAATCGGCTAATACAAGTACATCAACAAGTGAAAGTTATTCTACATTTATAAGTGATTCAGACAGTACAAGTATAAGTGATTCAAACAGTACAAGTACATCAACAAGTGACTCAATATCTGATTCAGGCTCACTAAGTGAGAGTACTTCCCTAAGTAACTCAAGAAGTGCGAGTACTTCATTATCTGACAGTACTTCAGGATCAATAAGTGCATCAGAATCTGCTAGTACGTCATTATCAACAAGTGAGAGTGATTCAACAAGCGCAAGTACGTCTGAATCACTCAGTACGTCAACATCTGACAGTACATCAGAGTCAACAAGCAGAAGTGAATCAAGTAGTACAAGTGAATCACTAAGTGGCTCAAGCAGTGCTAGTACATCAGACAGTGAAAGCACATCAATAAGTGATTCAGAATCTGCTAGTACGTCATTATCAACAAGTGAGAGTGATTCAACAAGCGTAAGCGTGTCTGATTCACTAAGTACATCAGAATCAGGCAGTGAATCTGTCTCAATAAGTACAAGTAATTCAAGTAAAGCAAGCGAATCACTAAGTGACTCGATTAGGGAGAGTAGGTCAATTTCAACAAGTACGAGTGAATCAGAAAGTGCGAGTATATCATTATCAGATAGTACTTCAGAATCAACAAGCACATCAGATTCAGAAAGCAAATCTTTCTCTGAGAGTACATCAGCAAGTGCAAGCACGTCATTAAGTGAATCCACTGCTAGTGTAAGTGCATCAGAGTCAACAAACGCAAGCACATCAGTTTCTACGAGCACAAGTGATTCAAGTAGTACAAGTGAATCAGAAAGTGACTCAAGAAGTGCAAGTACATCATTATCTAGCAGTACGTCAGAATCAACGAGCATATCAGAATCAACAAGCGATTCTATTTTAGAAAGCGAGTCAGTATCAACGAGTGAGAGTAACTCAACTAGAGAGAGCGACTCATCAAGTGAAAGCACATCAACTTCAACGAGTACTAGTATTTCAAATAGCATAAGTACGTCAGAATCTACGAGCATGAGAGATTCAAACAGTACAAGTGAATCAGAAAGTGATTCAACTAGCCTTAGCACATCAACTTCAGCAAGTGAGAGTGGCTCAAGCAGTACAAGTGAATCGCTAAGTGTATCAACAAGTGCAAGCGACTTAGCAAGTGCAAGCACGTCAATAAGTGAATCCACTGCTAGCGCTAGTGCATCAGAGTCAACAAGCGCAAGTACATCAGTTTCTACGAGCACAAGTGATTCAAGTAGTACAAGTGAATCAGAAAGTGACTCAAGAAGTGCAAGTACATCATTATCTAGCAGTACGTCAGAATCAACGAGCATATCAGAATCAACAAGCGATTCTATTTTAGAAAGCGAGTCAGTATCAACGAGTGAGAGTAACTCAACTAAAGAGAGCGACTCAGCTAGTGCAAGCACATCAACTTCAACGAGTATTAGTACTTCAAATAGCACAAGTACGTCAGCCTCTGTGAGCACAAGCGATTCAAGCAGTACAAGTGAATCATTAAGTAGCTCTAGCAGTGAGAGTACATCAGGCTCAACGAGTGAGAGTACGTCAACATCTAACAGTACCTCAGAGTCAACAAGTTCATCAGAATCAGTGAGTGCATCAGAAAGTACAAGCACGTCGGATTCATTAAGTATTTCTACATCAGACAGCTTAAGCACATCAACGAGTACGTCATTATCAAATAGTAGGTCAGAGTCAATGAGCTCATCGGATTCGGAAAATGAATCCATGTCAGAAAGTACATCAACAAGTGCGAGTGAAGCAGATAGCGTAAGCACTTCGGCTTCAGCGAGTGAGAGCAAATCAGCAAGTGCAAGTACGTCAGAATCTACGAGCATGAGAGATTCAAGCAGTACAAGTTCATCAGAAAGTGACTCAAGTAGTACAAGCACATCATTATCAGATAGTACGTCAGACTCAACAAGTGAATCCAATAGCGATTCAACTAGCCTTAGCACATCAACTTCAGCAAGCGAGAGTGGCTCAAGTAGTATAAGTGAATCGCTAAGTGGATCAACAAGTGCAAGCACGTCAACATCAGTGAGCACGAGTGACTCAGATATCACAAGCACGTCAATAAGTGAATCCATTGCTAGCGCTAGTGCATCAGAGTCAACAAGCGCAAGTACGTCAGCTTCTACGAGCATAAGCGATTCAGCCAGTACAAGTGAATCATTAAGTGACTCAAGCAGTGCGAGTACATCATTATCAGAAAGTACATCAGAGTCAACAAGCGACAGTACATCAACAAGTTTAAGTAACTCAGATAGTACAAGTATTTCGATGAGTGATTCAGATAGCGAAAGCAAGTCACTAAGTGGCTCAACAAGTACATCAGGTAGTACTTCAGTTAGTGCAAGTACGTCGAAATCACTAAGTACATCAACATCAGAAAGTTTAAGTACGTCACAAAGCGACTCATCAAGTGAAAGCACATCAACATCAACAAGTCTAAGTACCTCAGACAGTACAAGTACTTCGACGAGTGCTACAAATAGTGCAAGCGAGTCACTAAGTGGCTCAACAAGTACATCAGGTAGTACTTCAGTTAGCGCAAGTACGTCGGAATCACT
>NZ_JBYTCH010000002.1:279503-547285 GCF_058790135.1 Staphylococcus sp. FW104-15G4D | reverse complement strand
CTAAGTACATCAACATCAGATAGTTTAAGTACGTCACAAAGCGACTCATCAAGTGCAAGCGCATCAATAAGCGACAGCACATCCACAAGTCTAAGTAACTCAGATAGTACAAGTGCTTCGATGAGTACTTCAAACAGTGCAAGCGAGTCATTAAGTGGCTCAATAAGTATTTCAGATAGTAACTCAATTAGCGCAAGTACGTCGGAATCACTAAGTACATCAACATCAGATAGTTTAAGTACGTCACAAAGCGACTCATCAAGTGCAAGCGCATCAATAAGCGACAGTACATCAACAAGTCTAAGTAACTCAGGTAGTACTTCAGTTAGCGCAAGTACTTCAGAATCACTAAGTACATCAACATCAGATAGTTTAAGTAGTTCACAAAGCGACTCATCAAGTGCAAGCGCATCAACAAGCACTTCAGACTCAGAAAGCACATCAACATCAACAAGCGACAGCGCATCCACAAGTCTAAGTAACTCAAACAGTACTAGCACATCACTAAGTGACTCGATATCGTCATCATTAAGTAATAGTAATTCGCTAAGTGACAGTACATCAGGCTCATTAAGTGATTCTACCTCAGGAAGTACATCTATAAGCACAAGCACTTCAATTAGCGATTCAACAAGTATGAGTACATCTGAATCAGAAAGTGAGTCAATATCATCTAAGAGTCAATTCTCATCCTCGATGGTTGAACCGACTAGCACATCGTTGCCAGAATTTGATTTACCATCATACTTGGCTTCAGAATCAATCAGTGCTTCAACATCAATGAGTAGTTCAGAATCACTAAGTACATCAACATCAGATTCCTTAAGTGATTCGACATCGACGAGCGTATCGCTTTCAAACAGTGATTCAACATCAAATTCTCAATCAGTCAGTGATTCTAACTCTAGTAGCACATCAAGTTCAGAAAGTGTCTCTACGTCAGGTAGCACATCAAGTTCAGATAGCATGTCAACATCAATTAGCGATTCAACAAGTATGAGCAACTCTGAAAGAGGAAGCTCAACAGACAGTACATCGACATCAGAAAGTGACTCAACATCAGATAGCGCATCAATGAGTAGATCAACGTCAACCAGCGATAGCACTTCTAATAGTTTAAGTACATCTACGAGCACATCCGACTCAGATAGTACTTCAATGAGCACAAGTACGTCTGAATCAATAAGCACATCGACATCTACAAGCAACTCGGATTCTTCAAACCATCAAGGTTCGCTTGTGGATCCTAGTGGATTCAAACCTAGTCACCAAAATCCAGGTGAACAACATCTTAGTGGTAGTATGGATTCTTCAGAATTAATTAATTCTAATCAGTCGAATAAAGAATCTAATTTCACTTCTGAAAATGAACACAATCATAATCAAGTGACTCAACATGGTAGAAAACATTCAGATCAACAAAATGACAAAGCATTACCTAATACTGGTGAAGATGAAACAAATAGAGGCGGATTAGTTTCATTAGTATTAACAATGCTAGCTGGTTTAGGATTAATTAGAAGATCTAAAAAAGACAAAAATAAAGATAGAAAAAATAATGAAGATTAATCATAGCGATTAGTTACTTAATATTAAAAAGGCTAGGGTAATATAAATAAAATGATTACTATTACAAGTAAAACTAATTTATTTATCTCCTTAGCCTTTTTGATATCATTTGAAAATGAAATAAACCATTTGATTAGGGTGAAAATATGTTGAAAGAATTTGAATATAAAATTCTATATAAAAGAATATTATTTACATGTTTCATTTTAATTATTTACATACTTGGCAGTAATATTTCTATTGTCGGTAATGAAGCAATTAAACAACATAAGGATTCATTCTTTAAGCTAGCAATTTCCAATGTCGGTGGAGACTTAAATACATTGAATATTTTTTCACTAGGACTTGGACCGTGGTTAAGCTCAATGATTATCATTACCCTAATGAATTATAAAAATGAAGATAAAGTGAAAACGCAAACGCGCGTGGAACGTCATTTTAAAGAAAGATTATTAACACTTCTTTTAAGTACGATTCAGGGATTCTATATCATACATTCATTTATTAATAAAAAGGCGATAACTGATACAAATATTTTTATATTGTTACTTGTCTTAATTACAGGAACGTTATTTTTAGTATGGTTAGCTGACCAAAATACCACATACGGTATTGCTGGACCTATGCCAATTGTATTAATGAGCCTTGTTAAATCAATGTTCAATAGTCATTTTGCTAAATTAAATTTAAATCCAATACTATTGGTCATTATCATCTGTTCATTGGCTTTGATACTCTTCATCTTACTCTTTATAGAACGGTCAGAGTATCGCTTAGAATACAATGATATTATGAATATTTCTTCAAAGGATACACCAACTTATTTGTCGTGGAAGTTAAATCCGGCAGGAAGTATAACGATAATGATGAGTTTATCTATCTTCATACTTGAGAATAATATAGTTAATCTCATAGGTAGACTTGCCGTAGATAAGGATTTTGAGACGACTATTTTCAGTTTTTCAAACCCTATAGGTATTACAATCTATTTATTGATGCAAATCGTATTAGGGTATGTCTTATCACGATTTTTAATTAATACGCGACGTAAATCGAAAGAATTTCTTAAAAACGGAAATTATTTTGAGGGGATATATCCAGGTAAGCATACGACACGATTTTTATCACAAAAAGCACGCCGTGTATGTTGGTCTGGTTCAATCATTGTAGCTATTGTGTTAGCTATTCCATTATATTGTTCATTACTTGTGCCACATTTATTTGAAGAAATTTACTTTTCGATTCAATTGATTGTCTTTGTTTATATAGGTATTAATATCGCAGAAACACTGCGTGCGTATTTATATTTTGATGGTTACAAGCAAATATTAGATAAATATTGGTAAGGAGGAAATTATGAAGCGATTTATTCCTGCATGGTATAGTCATGATAAATGGTGGGAAAGTACATCAGTACCTTTCTATCAAAAGCGTCAATACACAGACTTTGATGATATGATCAGTTTAATGACAATGCATAGTAAAAATAATGTGGATTATCAGTTGATGATACTTAGTTTCAGTCCTTATCTCAGAACTTTCCTTCACAGATATGATTTGTTTGAAACTAACTATTGGTCAGTGTTTGATGATATTCAAGGTGTTAGTCATCAAACCCCACAGGCAATTGATTATCGAGATTTAGCGTGGCCTGAAAATACAGAATTTATATTTACTCCTTATCAAATTCAGGCGGTCACAGGGGAACATACTTTTTCAAAGATACACTTTAGTCAAGAAGGATATTTAATGTGGATAGAAGACTTTCAACACAATATAATCCAACGACGCTATGTCATTGATGATAGAGGTTTTATTTCAGCGGTTAGAACATATACTGAGACGGGTCAAAGTAAAATGAAACATTACTTCTCAATCAAAGGAGAAGAAATATTTAAAGAAGATTTGAGAAATAAAACAGTGACAATTAAGGAGCAATTCCAATCAAATTTTAAACAAACAACTTATGCAACTATGGCAGATTTAATTGAAGAAAAGTTTAAAGAGTATGCCGAAAGAGAGATTAAAAAAGATGACTTAATCATCGTTGCATCAGATGAAAGACACAATTCAGTGATGGCTCATACGATAGATGAGTCTTCTTTATGTTTTTCAGTATTTACAGAGCGAAATAAGAAAGTGACGCCTGAACTATTTGATTCAATCTCTCAAGCACGCTATTGTCTGGTCGATACGCAAGACAATCAGAGAGAGATTCAACGTTATGCTAAGGAGTCTCAAACGCATCTACATTTATTAAGAGTAACGCCCTTTGATGCGCAAACGATATCTAATAAAAGTAGTCAACTCTATGATACGTATGTAGGATTATGGATAGATCAATTACCTAAACATGAATTGCGAGTGATTTTAACTTCATTATTTCAATATATACAACAAAAAGATCATTTCAAGTTAAAATTACTTACCAAATACAAGAATGATCCAAACGATTGGTTAATGGAAGAAATTGCTCGACTCAATGATACGTACCACCAAGAAAAACAAGAACATTCTGATGAAATTGAGGATATATTGGCATCACAAATAAAAAAAGAAACGGTCATAGAATTGGAGTATGTACCTTTTTCAGAAGACTTTGTTAGAGCTATCTCCAATTTAAGGTTAGTTGTCGATTTATCAAATGAACCCGACCTTTTTCTACAAATTTGTTGTATAGGCGCAGGTGTGCCACAAGTTAATTATAGAGGGACTGATTATGTTAAACATGAACAGAATGGTTTAATCATAAAAGATATTTCTCAAATCGTCTCAGCTTTAGATTATTTTTTAGTACATTTAAAAAAGTGGAATTATTCGTATGCATATTCCATGAGATTAGTAGATGAATTTAGTTCTATAAATATCATTCATCAAATTAATCAATTGTTTGAAGGTGATGATAAATATGCCACGTACATTTAAAGTACTCCAAATTGGAGGGAATGATTTAGAAAACCTTTTTGAAAATAAAAGAGAAGTCGAATGGGATTATATAGATACGGCTGTATTTGATTTTGAAAGTGGTTATCTCCAAGCAGTAGAAGCTCTTATAGAACAAAACGGGGCATTTGATTTTGTGTTTACACAAGCGCCGTACTCTGAGTCACTTATCAATTTATTCAAAATCGTTAGCACGCCCTATAACACGGTGATAGACGAGGCATATTGGGATGTGCATTTTCAAGAAGAAAAGGTCGTTCAGCAAAATTTTATCAAACCTCTCAAGTATGATAATGAGGAAGATTTGCATCAGAAATTACAGGCGATAACATTTCCTGGGCAATATGGTGATAAAGTAACACCTATACATTGTCGTGTAAATACAGCGTTTATTGGAAAATACCAATTTAACGGTAATGAATCGTTAGAGATTTCGGGAAACTTTGGCGACCAACTTACACCTCTTGTCACATGGAGTCGAAACATTATTGCTGATGAAAATAAAGTCAATCAAATATGGCCAGAATTTAAAATTGAAGGTGAAGTTAAGATACAGTATACGCTACGTATGATACCGGTCTACTCTACTGAGCAACCAGTTGAAACATTCATCTTTGAACAGAATGAATTAGACCAACCGATAGAGTTGCCTGTGAGACCGTATAAAGCTAATGTGAGTATTTCTCTCAAAGCGCAAGGAGAAGGTACGTTGTTTGTAGGTTCAATTCACAAGCGTTGGTCTAGGTTGGAATTAGGTCAATTTATTCTAGGAGGACAACGGTTTAGCGATAAAAACCGTAATGAGTTCTTTCATTACTTCAATCCAGGTGATTTTAAACCACCATTGAATGTGTATTTTAGTGGCTATAGAACTGCTGAAGGCTTCGAAGGTTTCTTTATGATGAACCGTTTGAATGCACCTTTCATTTTAATTAGTGATCCTCGAATTGAGGGTGGGGCCTTTTATTTAGGATCTGAAGATTATGAGAATGGCATTAAAGATGTCATCCTGGGTGCGTTAGATTATTTAGGTTTTACCCATGACCAATTGATACTTTCAGGATTATCAATGGGATCTTTTGGTGCTTTATATTATGCGACACGACTTCAGCCGGCAGCAGTGATAGTAGGTAAACCATTGATTAATGTCGGAACGATTGCTAATAATATGAAGCTAGTCCGTCCTAACGACTTTGGTACATCTTTAGATGTTTTAAGATCTAATGAAGGCGGTATTTCTGAAAATGAAATCAACCAACTTGATCAAAAATTTTGGAATCAAATACACAACAGTCAACTCACCCAGACAACATTTGCGATTGCATATATGGAGCACGATGATTATGATATCAATGCCTTTCATGAATTATTACCAGTACTTACAAAACAATATGCGCGTGTAATGAGTAGAAGTGTACCAGGGAGACATAATGATGATTCTTCGACAATTACTAACTGGTTTATCAATTTTTATCATTTAATCATGGCACAACAATTTGGGAGAGAATCACATGCAAGAAGCTAAACAATTTGAAGTGAAATGGCGATTAGTCAATTTAACTACATTTATGTATGGCACTAAGTTACATTTTAATAATGATGATATTTATTTTGAAAATCCACTCATGCCTTCAGGTACAGTGATTCACAATTGGTATATGCTGACGAACTTTACAGAAGATCGTGTGAGTCCTAAACTTCCGATATTAAAAAAAGGACATCGTTACTTATTTAAATTTAATTTTCAAGTTGAGCCTGAAGGAGCAGCCTATTTCAAAATTAAGTTTTATCGTAAAAACAAAGAACAATTTGAATACAAAATTATTAAAAATAAGGAAGAAGAAATCGTTTATCCGTTAGAAGCGCATTCTTATCAGTTGGAGTTAGTTAATGCTGGAATGGATCATCTTCACTTTCAAAATATAACGATTGTGGAACTAGGAGATGGGACATACCGTAACCCAAGTACTGCAAAAGGCATTAACACTAAAGAGAAGTTTGAAATTATGAATCGTGTGATAAAAAATGCAAGAACGTATGACTTGGATGCACTTTCCGATGCTGGAGGTGAAAACCGTGAATAGCGGTATTAACACAATCATTAACAACATGAGATTGCGTCGAGTGAGTAAATCTTTAAAGCAAATTAATTCATTAAGCAAGGAATATGCGAACTATACAGATGAACAATTAAAAGCGAAAACGCTACAATTTAAAGAACGGTTACAATCTAGTAAAACTACCTTGGACAAGTTATTGCCTGAAGCGTATGCCACTGTACGTGAAGCGTCGAAACGTGTGCTTGGAATGTATCCAAAGGATGTTCAAGTACTTGGAGCAATTGTCATGCACCAAGGTAATATTGCTGAGATGCAAACGGGTGAAGGTAAAACTTTAACGGCTACGATGCCACTGTATTTAAACGGGCTCGCAGGAAAAGGTGCCTACCTTATTACTACTAATGAATATCTTGCGAAACGTGATTATCAAGAGATGAAACCATTATATGAATGGCTTGGCCTTAGCGCATCTCTTGGCTTCGTCGATATACCAAACTATGAATATGAAGAAAATGAGAAGTATCATCTATATCATCATGATATCGTCTATACGACGAACGGTCGTCTTGGCTTCGACTATTTAATTGATAATTTGGCTGACGATATACAAGCTAAATTTCTACCAGACTTAAATTTTGCAATTATTGATGAGGTCGACTCAATTATTTTAGATGCAGCTCAAACACCACTCGTTATTTCAGGTGCACCACGTGTACAATCTAATTTATTTCATATTGTTAAATCATTTGTAGAAACACTTGAAGAGGATGTTCATTTTCAAGTGAAATTTAATAAAAAGGAAGTTTGGTTAACTGAAGAAGGGATAGAAGCGGCGAATCATTACTTTAAAGTAAATAATATGTACGAGAATCAACATTTTGATTTAGTCAGAATTATCAACTTATCGCTTCGTGCAAAGTATTTATTTAAGTATAATTTGGATTATTTTATCTTTGATGGTGAAATCGTGTTAATTGATAGGATAACAGGGCGCATGTTGCAGGGTACTAAACTGCAGTCAGGTTTACATCAAGCGATTGAAGCGATTGAAGATGTTGAGATTTCTAGGGATATGAGTGTGATGGCGACGATTACATTCCAAAACTTGTTTAAACAATTTAATCAATTTTCCGGAATGACAGGGACCGGTAAACTAGGGGAAAAAGAATTCTTCGATTTATATTCCAAAATAGTGGTAGAAATCCCAACTAATAGTCCAATTAAACGTGACGATCGTCCAGATAGAGTCTTTGCGAATGGAAATATTAAGAATGAAGCGATTTTAAAAAGTGTCGTTGATATTCATCGCACACAGCAACCAGTACTTCTTATTACTAGAACAGCTGAAGCTGCAGAATATTTCTCACAGCAATTATTCAAAAAAGACATACCTAACAACTTGCTTATCGCACAAAATGTTGCGAAAGAAGCACAAATGATAGCAGAAGCTGGGCAATTATCAGCGGTAACAGTGGCGACAAGTATGGCTGGACGAGGTACTGATATTAAATTAGCTAAAGATGTCTTCGAAATTGGTGGATTAGCAGTCATAATTAATGAGCACATGGAAAATAGCCGAGTAGACCGTCAATTGAGAGGGCGTTCAGGACGTCAAGGAGACCCAGGGTATTCTCAAATTTTCGTATCATTAGATGATTATTTAGTAAAACGTTGGAGTAATTCTAATTTAGTGGGAAATGAAAAACTACTATCGTTGGAATCTTCAAAATTAGAAAATAGTACACTATTCCAAAGACGAGTGAAGTCAATCGTTAATAAAGCGCAACGGGTTTCTGAAGAAACTGCCATGGTTAATAGAGAAATGGCTAATGAATTTGAAAAAAGTATTAGTATTCAGCGAGAAAAAATTTATGACTTAAGAGATCAAATTCTTGAGAGAGAACACTTTGAGGACTTTAACTTTGAACAATTAGCGCGAGACGTCTTTGCGAATGATATTAAATACAAAAAGTTAATCAACGAAGAAGCACTGATTAATTACATTTATAAAAATTTAAGTTTTGTTTTTAATGAAACTGTTTCAAATATAGACATTAAAAATCGTGAAGAGGTTATACAGTTTTTAATAAAACAGTTTAAGCAACAACTTAATCATAATCTGAAAGAAGTATCTGACCCATACTTAAAACGCCGTTTTTTACAAAAGTCCTTTATAAAAGCAATTGATAGTGAGTGGATAGAACAAGTGGATAACTTGCAACAACTTAAAGCAAGTGTCAATAATCGACAAAATGGTCAACGAAACATCATTTATGAATATCACAAAGTTGCTTTAGAAACGTATGAATTAATGGCGAAGGACATCAAAAGAAAAATCATTCGAAATTTATGCTTAAGTATTCTAACATTCGATAAATCTGATGATATGGTCATCCATTTTCCATAAATAAAGAGGTGTAAAGGCATGACGATTTATAATATAAATTTTGGTATTGGGTGGGCAAGTAGTGGGGTTGAATATGCGCAAGCTTATCGAGCTCAACTGCTTCGTCAACTCAACTATCCAATCAAGTTTGTGTTTTTAGATTTTATTCAATCTGAAAATATTCAAACTCTAACGAGTAATATTGGGTTCAAAGATGATGAAATTATCTGGTTATATCAATACTTCACAGATATTAATATCGCTCCCACTACATATACAGTTAATGATTTAATATCTGAACTTGGTAACGAGGTCTCAAGTTATGAGCGAAATGGGAAAGTATTGAGACTGTATTTAGACAATAATGAGACTTTCGTTACATGCTATTTAAAAAATCCTGAAGAAAACTATGTCGATCGTGCAGAATTTGTAGTGAATGGCATGTTAATTCGTAAAGATTTTTATAGTTATGTGCGTACATTTTCTGAGTATTATGCGCCGTATGATAAGAGAGCTAAACTATATATGCGTCAATTCTATAATGAGGACGGATCAATTGTTTATAAAGAATACATAGATGATGATGCACATGTATATGTATTTGATGATGCACGTTTATATAGTAAAGAAGAATTTATCGCGTATTTTATTCGCAAACTTCACTTAGAAAGCGACGATATTGTCATTATTGATCGCGCTACAGATGTAGGTCAGGCTATTTTACAAAATAAGGGCGACAGCAAAGTGGGTGTAGTTGTCCATGCCGAGCATTATAGTATGAACTCAACTGATGATACACATATTTTATGGAATAATTATTATGAATATCAATTTGAGAATGCAAAATACATTGATTTCTTTATTACAGCAACAGATTTACAAAATAAAATATTAAACGAACAGTTTAAAAATTATACGCATGATTCTCCTAGAATCAGAACGATACCAGTGGGGAGTCTACATCAATTAAGTTATCCGCAAGAACCTAGAATGCCTTTCTCTATAATCACTGCTTCGCGCTTAGCTAGTGAAAAACATGTGGATTGGATAGCTCTAGCGGTAATTAAAGCGAGAAAAGCGCTACCTGAATTAACATTTGATATTTACGGCCATGGTCCTGAACAAGAAAGAATCGAGAAGATAATCCAAGAACATCATGCCCAAGACTATATTCGGTTAAAAGGGCACGTGAACCTTCAAGATGTCTATCGTCATTATCAACTATTTGTTGCTGCTTCTCAAAGCGAAGGCTTCGGTTTGACACTGATGGAAGCAGTAGGTTCAGGGCTAGGCATGATAGGATTTGATGTCAATTATGGTAGTCCGACATTTATTAAAGATGCTCGTAATGGTTACCTTATTCCTATTAACTTGGATAGAGAATCCATCAACGACGTCACAGATCATATGGCGACTAAGATCATCCAATATTTTGAAAATGGCCCCTCACACCCGCACGATGTATCATACGAAATTGCTGAGGAGTTTAAGACAACTCATATAGTTGAAAAATGGGAACAATTAATTAAAGAGGTGCTACATGATTAATTTATTCGAGAATTATGATAGTAATACCCGTGAGTTACATGAATCACTTAAAATAGCTGGCTATCATCCTTTTACAATTGTATTAAATGATGATGGTTTCTTACCAGATGAAGTGACTTCACCTTATCAATACTTTGCAAATTATCAAATCTATGATGATGACAAACCAGCATTTTTTAATGATGTAACTACACCGCCCTTTTGGGAAATAAAAGGAAACGGTACGATGGCTCAAGTCATAGACATGGGCGAGTTGCGAGGTAAAATATTCTATAAAGAATATTATAAAACGAGAGTCGTAAGTTATGTAGAATGGTTAGATAAACACCAACGACTTCGTTCGGTCGATTACTACACAAAAGAAGGATTCAAATACGCTGAAAAGGTCTATGATTTGTCCGGTACACCCATATTAAAAAAATATATGGATAGAAATGGTAAAGAAGTTATATACGAAAACTATGTGACTCAAAATATAGTTTTGGATTACAGAGGGAAGTCTTATTTCTTTGAAACGACGAAAGAATTTATAGCATTTTATTTAAATGAACTAAATATTGATTATAAACAAGTCGTTATTAATTCCCTTTCAACACCGTTTATTACGCTTTATCATCAATCTATTGCACAACAAGTCGTGTTATTTTGGCAAGAACAGTCTCAAGGGCATGTCCCGGGAAATATGAAATTAATGTTTGAGCCAAATAATTTCAGCCAGTTTTCAGTAATTATTCCTGAAAGAGAAGAGTATCAAATGATTACTAATCAACTGAATTCAACTGAAAATCAATTCGTATATCCCTCTGGGTACTTATATAGTAAAAAGAAAGAAAATCAATTATCAAAAAATATTTTAATTCTAACTAATTCCGATCAAATTCCGCATTTAGAGGCATTAATACAACGTCATGATGATTTTAACTTTCACATTGGTGCAGTGACAGAAATGTCTACTGTACTTACAAGCCTAGAACATTATCCGAATGCGAAACTTTATCCGACAATTAAAAGAGATATGGTAGAGGAACTTTATCAACGATGCGATATTTATCTAGATATTAATGAAGGTGGGGAAATATTGAATGCTGTTAGAACAGCATTTGATTATAATTTACTCATACTTGGGTATAAAGAGACTGCACACCATTTAACTATAACTTCACCATCACACTTATTTTCAGCTGAAAATGTTGCAGAATTGAGCCGAGTACTTACTGAGGTAGGTTCTAATAAAGATATATTTAAAGATAAACTTGATCAACAGTCGTCTCACGCGAATGAAATCTCGGTTTCAACATTTAAGACGGCACTCAATCAAGCATTGAATTAAAAATGCTAAGTATTACGTTGTTAAACTTACAGAGTTGTAATTTTAAGCATTATATCTTAAATTGTGTGCAATGATATGTTTAGATATAACTGAGGTGAAAAAAATGAACAATTTTGATGAAAGATATGATGAAAGACATAATGAAAAAGCTAATAATGTATTAGGCGCTTTAAGTTATCTTAGTGTGTTTTTTGCACCTGTGTTATTCCCACTCGTTGTATGGATTATAGCGAAACCCCCAGGTTCTACTCATTCTAGAAATGCTTTATTTAATCATATTTTCACTTGGGTATTTGTAGCTATTGGATTGTTAAGCCTTATGATTATTCCAGCGTTATTTGATAGCGCGCATTCTGGAATAGGAATAACAATTGCATTTATCGTTGCAGCAATTTTCTTTATATGGGCAATTGTCCTATTCTTTACAAATATAATTAGAGGTATTAAATTACTCATTATTTAATGTATGTAAGAAGAGTTGGAGCGTTTAGTTCCAACTCTTTTTTTATGTAATTTAAAAGAGCTTGTCGATGATCAATCGAAAAGCCCATTTTTTAAATAAAATAGTTATTATTTTCTAGCAGAAATCTTTTTATGAATCAAAATAACTAACCCCAAAACGAGCGCTATAATTCCTGCCATAACAGGAGAATGAGATATAGATTTACCTGTTTCAGGAAGTGTGGATTTTGATGTCGTTTGATAAATAGGATGTTTATGTTCTACTGCGTTGGATTTAAAAAAATATGGCTCTGAACTGGCATCTTTTGAATCATCTTTTAATGAATGTAGTTGTAATTGATTCATTGTTTGATTCTCATTAGGAGTTGCAGCAGATACTGGTTGATTGCATACCACAAGAAAAGCGAGAGTAATTAAGACACTACCAATAGTGCAAGCGACAAATTTTTGAGTCAAAATAATCTCTCCTTTAAAATTTAAAATCTATACATTAGAGAAATATAATAAAAGTCTCCCAAGAAGCATTGTTTAAAGTACAACAAATTTACAAATCATTCACGTTCTCTATGTATAATAAATAAGATATCACAAGCTATTTATGAACTCCTGTGTATGAGATATCAAATCTATGACAAAATTGTCACTTTGATATTTATAGTAATATTTAAGATTTTTGAAATTATACAAAATATACAAAAATGTAGATTAAAAGAAAACAATATTGATTTTACAAGATAATATAATGAAATAAAAAGGTGGGCATACTTTAATGTATTGCAACGCATATGTTAATAAGTATCGCATAAAGAATTTAGTCTTATATATAATCCTTATTAACTATTTTTAATTTAATTAATAAAGGAGGGAAAATTATGAATGAAATGCAAAAAGTTAAACCTACAAATCGAGTTGCTGAAATGGTGTTAGGGATCATGGGTAGTATATTTGGTATATTAGGTGGTTTGTTCGCTATTATGCTCCAAGGTGTTAGTTCTCAACTTGATACTGATGGTGGCAATGTAGGTGGATTAGGCGTAGCTGTAATTATTACTTGCATTATAACTCTTATTTTAAGTTGTATTATTAACAAAAAAAGAGTTTTAATTGGTGTGCTTTTAATCATTGGTGGGATCCTAAACTTTATTTTTATTAGTTTTTTTGGAATTCTTTCAGGAATCTTGATTTTAGTAGCAGGTATACTAGCGTTGGTAAGAAAATAAATCGGTTAATAAAAATTGACTTTAATTTCTTAATAACATAACAAGTGCATTATTTTACAAGGATTCGCGATATAAATTTGTGAGTAATTGAAATAATGATAATTAAATTTTACTAAATAATAACCTCTATATTGTTAACAACGATATGGAGGTTTATTTTATTTATATATTAATATAGCAATGGCAAGTCACTTTGGAGTATGCAGTCAATCAAATGGCAACACATTTTTTTATATCATTTGTTATTTAATCTTAGTTAAATGCTACAATGTATACGAGGTGATAGAGTTGGACATCGTATATCTTGCAGGCGGATGTTTATGGGGTACAGAAGCCTTTTTTAAAACGATACCTGGCGTGATTAATACTGAGGCAGGAAGAGTTAATGGAACTACAAATAACTTAGATGGCCCGTACGACGGGTATGCAGAATGTGTAAAAGTTGAATTTAACTCAAATCAAGTAACCATTAAAGAGTTAATGAGTTATCTCTTTGAAATGATAGATCCATATAGCTTGAATAAACAAGGACAAGATGTAGGTGAAAAATATCGTACCGGTATATATAGTGATGATTCTAATCACTTAAATGAAGCTCGCGATTTTATTGATAGTAGATCAGACGCACAACGAATTATGGTGGAAGTTAAACCATTATTAAACTATGTGAAAAGTGCTGAAGAACATCAAGATCATCTTGATAGGCATCCTGAAGATCAATATCTTTGTCATGTTCCTGAATCACTTTTAAATAAATATAAAAAGTAAATTTATTAACTAAAGTATCAAGAAGATACGTAAAATGCATTTAGAGTTATGAAGAAGTATTTAAATAATAAATAAGACTCCCCGCCGATGCGGAGAGTCTTAATTTTTAACTCTTATCTTTTAGAAGTGAAAGTATCTAATAAGCTTAAAGTAGCTAAACCTAGTAAATCAAGGGCATGTTGAGCACCTTTTTTACCGTGGCCAGCTTCAAAGTGTTTATAAGTTGCAACACCTAATACTGAAATAGTAGCAAGTGAACCTAGACGTGAGATGTTTTTGTTTAAGAAACTTGCAGCGAATAATGCAGCTGCAGTAGCTTCAACACCACCCGCTACTTTAACTGAACTAGCTGGTAAACCGAATGTGTTAGTGAAAGTATCTACCATACCTTGGTCACCTTGTAATTTTGGTTTGCTTGCATTGTATAATTCTTTAGCAAGTTTTAAATTTGTAGCATAACGTAAAATCATAAAATATTTCCTCCTATTTATCTTCAAAATATTTATCTACTATAGGTTTAACCCTTTCCCCAAAAAGACGAATTGAATTCATCACATACTCATGTGGCATAGAACCTACAGGCGTATGAATCATAAAGCGATTAATACCTAGAGTTTCAATTGTATCAATAATCTTTTGTGCAACTGTTTCAGGGCTACCTAAGTAGATAGCACCATGACTGCCTATTTCTCTTTCGAATGCATTCTCATCGAAAGCTGGCCAACCTCTTTCTTTACCTATAATATCTTGATGTGCTTTAAGTGAAGGGAAGAATTCTCGTTTAGCTTGCTCATCTGTTTCAGCTACATAACCCCATGAGTGTACACCAATAGGTAATTTTGAAGGATCATGTCCGTAAGATAACGCAATTGATTTGTATATTTCAATATTACGTGCAAATCGTCTAGGATTTCCCCCAATGATAGCATACGTAATAGGTAAGCCAAACGCACCAGCTCTGAGTGATGATTCAGGCGTACCACCTGTAGCAATCCATATAGGTAATTCGCCATTTTCTACTCGTGGGTAAATGCCAGTGTATTCTAAACTTGGTCTTAATTTACCTTCCCAACTTATGATTTCATGTTTGTTGATTTTAAGCAACATTTGAAGTTTTTCATTAAATAGATCTTCATAGTCATTTAAATTATAACCGAATAGAGGGAAAGATTCGATAAATGAACCTCGACCAATCATGATTTCAGCTCGGCCATTAGATACAGCATCTAAAGTCGAAAATCTCTCATATACTCTAACCGGATCATCAGAAGATAAGACCGTAACAGCAGATGATAATTTAATGTGCTGTGTTCTTGCAGCTGCAGCGCCTAAAACTGTTACGGGATCAGAAACTGCATAGTCTTTTCTGTGATGTTCGCCTAAACCATAGATATCTAAACCAAGTTGATCGGCGAGTTCAATTTCTTCGACAATATTTCGAATTCGTTGTGCATGACTAATAGATTCATGCTTGCCATCAGGCATAACAATATCGCTATTCTCAGCAAAAGATGTTAATCCCAATTCTATTTTCATCACTCACACCCCACTAGTATATTTTTTATACTAGGTATATATTAAGCTTACACTTTTACTATGTCAATATAAAAGTTTCCTTATTATAAAAAATAATATTGAGCATCATATGCATCATTATAGACTTCAGCTAATTTATCTTTAATATAGGTAATATTCACCAATTAAATCTCCCCTTTAGAATTTAAAATCAAACTGGCATAATAGTAACGTTGACTAAAAATTTGAAAGGAGTATGAAGATGAATGGAAGACAGTAGAAACTATAATCTCATCACGACAATTATGTTTATTTCAGGAATTATCGTGATGGGTAGTTTATACACAGCATTGCCTTTAACCGCAGCTTTTGCAGAAGACTTTCATGTTCCTCAATCAGTAGCAACATTGAATGGTGTTGTTTTCTCACTCACTTATTCAATAAGTTGTCTTTTCTACGGCACCATCTCTGAAAAGTTCGGCAGAATAAAAACGATACTGATGGGTATTAGCGCGCTAGTCATCATTTGCTTAATCATAGGATTCGTACATTCATTTATGCTTTTACTTATCATGCGCGCATTGCAAGGTATCTTCGCTGCAGCATTCTCTCCAGTAGCGATTACGTACACAACTGAAACATATCCTCCAGTCAAACGAATTACAGCAATCAGCTTTATTAGTACAAGTTTTATGTTATCAGGTGTACTCGGTCAAAATATGAGTGAAATAGTAGTCAGTTATCTCAATTGGCATTGGGTTTATTTTATCTTAACGATATTATATTTAACACTGACATTTATTATTTATAAACATGTGCCAGAAAGCCCTAATAAAAAGCCAGATCTAAAACTACTTAATTTCTTCAATAACTTTAAAGACTTTGGTCAAAATCTTAAAGTATTGTATTGCTTATTTATTTCTCTTACGCTACTCATTATGTTTATTAGTATGTATAGTATCTTGAATTCATATATAACCTCTAATAAAGTTGGTGGGGATATGTCAGTTGCATCAGTCGTAAAATTATTTGGTGTGATAGGAATGTTTTTATCATTATTAGCAGGACGTTTGAGTGGTCGATTAGGTACGAAACGTGTCCTAACTTTAGCGCTCTCTACATGCGTGGTATCACTTATACTCATGGGAACTTTCACGAACATTGTACTCATCACTATTTTTAGTGTGACATTTGTAGCAGGTATTGCATTTGCTATACCTACAGTGATTTCTAAAGTGGGGGTTGTGGTGAACAGTAATCAAGGTTTCTTTTTATCAGTTAATACAGTGATTTTATTCTTAGGAACGGCTATTGCACCAATTTTAATGATTTATGTTAAGCAAATTCCTAATTTCTTCTTAGAGTTTGTAACTATTGCAATAATAGGTGTTCTAGCAGTTATCGTTTCTATATTTATGCCGAATGACCATTATGTGAATTAATTTTGTAGGAAAATGACTCAACATTTCATAGTTATAGAGTATAAGAAAATGATTTGTTTATAGTATGAAGCTATAGATAAATCATTTTTTAATATTAGACGTTAAGCGACAATGTCATGTAGTCTGAATATAACAACATTAAAACAATTGGGGTGGAGTCAATTGAATTATTCTCCAAAGCAAGGCACGAGAAGTCACGGGTTACCGCATGACCCATTTAAAAGTAGTACCGTACCAAGACCTATCGGTTGGATTTCGACAGTATCTAAAGATGGTGAAGATAATTTAGCACCTTATAGTCAATATCAAAATTTAACATGGGATCCACCGATGGTTATGTTCGCAGCTAATCAATCTGTATTAGGTAATCATGAACGGAAAGATACAGTAAAGAACGCTGAAGAAACAGGTTGGTTTGTATGGAATATGGCTACATATGACTTACGTGAAGCGGTTAATCTTTCTTCGAAGGCTTTACCACCTGAAGAAGATGAATTTGAATTCGCCGGCGTTACAAAAGAAGAATGTATTGAAGCGCCTGGATATAGAGTTAAAGAATCACCAATACACTTTGAATGTGAATATGTTCAGACAGTACGTATACCAACAGGTGATCCTGTATCAACTGTGGATATTGTTATAGGACGTGTGGCACAAGTCCATATCGATGACAAAGTCATTCTCGATAATGGTAAATTAGACATTCAATCCATTCGACCTATCGCACGTTTAGGATATTATGACTATACAGTAGTGGACGAAATCTTTGAGATGAAAGCACCAGCTGCTACTAAAGAAGAATTAGCTGGATTAGAAGGCCGAAATTTTGATAATAAAACGGAAGAGTAAATTTAAAATATTAGGATGCATGACGCTCTCAGGAGTGGCATGCATTTTTCTTGTAATGAATACAAATGCACTTTACACTTGATGAAACTTAAATTTATCAGACGCACAATCTTTTAGGAATTAAATGAAATTTACATTTAAAGAGGGGCGAAAAAGATGAAAACAGATATGCAAGCAATGGTCATCCATCATTATGGTAAAGGACCTGTATCACTTGAAAGAATGCCATTACCAAGTATGAGTCCTTACGAAGTTCGTGTAAAAATTAAAGCAGCAAGCATTAATCCCATCGATTTTAAAATTCGTGATGGTGGGCTTAAAATGTTATTAACATATCAATTTCCACTCATTTTAGGCAATGACTTTGCTGGTGAAGTGTATGAAGTAGGAGACAAAGTCACTCAATTTAAGGTAGGGGACAAAGTTTATGGTCGTCCACGAAAATCTAAAATTGGTACATTTGCTGAATATATTTCAGTTAATGCAGAAGAAATCGCGCCAATGCCTAAAGGATTATCGTATGAAGAAGCGGCGAGTATACCTTTAGTGGGCTTAACAGCGTATCAGGCAATCAATGAAGTTATTCAAGCGCAACCAGGGGACAAAGTACTTATTCAAGCTGGATCTGGCGGTGTTGGAAGTTTTGCAATCCAATACGCGAAAGCTAAAGGACTCTATGTTGCAACAACGGGAAGCGATAGTGGTAAAGAACTCATTGAGTCACTCAATCCAGATGAATTTATTAATTATAAAGAACAAGACTTCTCAGAGGTACTCAAAGACTTCGACGGTGTATTTGATACGCTTGGAGGAGAGAACCTCGAGAAATCGTTCCAAATTCTTAAGCCACAAGGCATCATCGCGTCCATTTCAGGACTGCCAACTGAACGTAATGCACGAAAATTAGATAAAAGTATCTTTAAACGTGGCATACTCAAAGCAGCTTCATATAAATATCAACGTTTAGCTAAAAAATACGATGTTCAATATGAATTCCTGTTTATGCATCCAAGTGGTCAACAATTAAGAGAAATCACAGAACTCATTGAAGTTGGAAAAATTAAACCTATTATTGGTAAAGTATATGACTTTAAAGAAACACAAAAAGCTTTAGAATACTCTGAGAGCGGCAGAGCTAAAGGTAAAATTATTGTGAAGATGGAAGATGAATAAAAGAGGTGAAACAAATGAAGAAAATAATGATTGTTAATACAAGTACAGAGTACTTCGGTAATACGGAAACGCCCACGGGTCTTTGGCTAAGTGAACTTGTTCATTTCTATGATGCTTTCAAAGATACGAATGTAGATATTGATTTATTCAACATCACAGGAGGCAATACACCTATTGACCCAGTGAGCCTTAGTCCATTTATGTTAGACAATACTACAAAGGCATATTATAACAATGAGCATTTCATGGATATGTTGAAATATTCTCAACCTATCAGCGAAGCTCAACCTGATAAATATGATGCTGTATATTTCACTGGGGGTCACGGTGTCATGTATGATTTCCCGGAAAATAAATTTATACAAAGTGCAGTGAACACGATATATGAGCAAGGTGGTATTGTGTCAGCAGTCTGTCATGGTGTTGCTGCGTTGCTAAACGTTAAAGATGCAGGAGGCACATTTCTCCTACAGAATAAAAATGTGACTGGTTTTTCAAATGTTGAAGAAGTACTAGCTAAACGAGATACAATGATTCCATTTCATTTACAAAATGAAATCAAACACCGTGGTGCCAGCTATCATTTCGGACGTGTGCCTTTTACATCTACACTTGAAGTCGACGATCGAATCATTACAGGACAAAACCCTCAGTCTCCATCACAAGTTGCTGAAGCAGTTAAAAAAACAACTCTTATCCTAAATTAAATCAAAAGCACGTATCTTTTACTTTTGTGAGCAGGTAAGTAGGAGATACGTGCTTTTTTAAAATTTATTCATTTATGAATTTTTACAACCGTTTAGAGAACTTTCTAGTGTTGCATTTAATGTTTCAAAGATTTCATCAACAGAATAATTGTAATCATTTTCAACCCAGCGTCTTAAAACTTCTATGACGCCACTACTATAGAAGTCAGCTAAAATTTCAGGGTGCTTACTTTCTCGAATTTTAAGTGCTAGTGGATCGTTGTGATTATTTTTTGAACCATACAACATCATTTCGCGACTTGCATGTGTCAGACTTCTAAATACATCTACTTGCCTTGAAGATACGAGCAAGTGTTTGAAAACAGTTTTATGTTGTTCTATATAATAAATAAACGCTTTAAATGACTCAGCGGTATCAATAGAGTGCTCTGTATTTGGATCACCCATGATTTCGCCTGTCATATACGGAGGTAATGAATAGAGTAGGTCATATTTATCTTGAAAATAACGATAAAAGGTACTGCGATTAATTTCAGCTACTTCACATATCTTTTGTACAGTAATTTCATCAAAGTGATAATCATATAACAGTTCAGAAACAGTTTTATTGATATGTCGAATCATACGTTTTTGCGTTGATGTAGGCATACACATTTCTCCTCTATATTTCTTCTCAAAGGATACTTCATGACTTAGAATATACGTTAATTTATCATAAGTAGCGTGTTTTTACCAAATATAACTCCTGATGATTATCATTTTAAGATAAGTGAACAAAGAAAAACCCCTTCACTGTCATTCAATGTGAAGGGGTTAATGATACTATCGATTTTTAGTTAGTGATCAATACCTTTTAACCATTTATCGACTTTAGTATCATGATTATCTACATAATCTTTAGCAACGTCTTCAGGGTTTTTATTATCTTTGAAGATTTTTTTCGCTAATTTTTCTTCATCATCTTTGCTCCAATTATCGGAAATACGTGTTGCAATCGTATATGCAGCAGGATGATCATCTTTGAAATTTTTATTAAACACTAGGTTAATATGTTCATCATCTTTACCGTAAATCTTCTCAGGATCTTTCAACATTTTAATATCAAGTTCCTTAGAGAACCAACTTGGTTCCATAGCAGTAAAGACGATAGGTTTTTGTTGTTTATAAGCTTTTTGAATCGTTTTAAATTGATCTTGGTCAGATGACTCTTTAAGACTATATTTGTCTAATTGACCATCATCTAATTCACTTTTAGTTTGTTTCATAACACCATTTCTAGCATCTGTACCTTGTATTGTCCAATCGACAGATTTACCAAAGCTGTTACTACTATTGCCAGTATTACTACTAGTAGTAGATTTCTTGCTATTTAAGTCTGAAATTGAATTAATATCCTGTTCATACTTAGGAACAGCTAAGCCAACTTTAACATTATCAACTAAATTCTTCTTATCATAAACAGTTAAATTACTTTTAAATTTATTGTAAAAGCTTTTATCTGTTGAAGGGAAGATACCTGATGCGTGGAATGAGTCAGAGTCTTGAGATACTGACGCATATAATGGACCACTCGCTTGTACTGGCGTAGTAGTAACATTGTATCCAGCTTTTTTAAGGACTTCCGCAATAACTAATGAACGTGGTGTAGAATTATCGCTTGCAATATAAGGGATATTAACATCTTTCTTACCTAGTGACGTATTTCCGCCACTCGATGATCCATTGCCACCATTACCACACGCACTTAGCACAATTGCTAAGGCGAGTGTGGCAAGTAGTCCTAAAACTTTGAAACTACTTTTCTTGAACATTCGGCGTTTCCTCCTTTGTGATTTTACTCTCTCTCATCTTCATTATCATGTCTGCGAGGTGCACGACGCGCATAGTCATCATATAAATCTTTGTTATTTTCACGTGCATATAACATTAATGCGTTAAATAACATATCTTGATCGTTAGTTTCGCGAGACAATTGTTTAAATAAATCAGTTGTACGAGACTCACTATCAGAACGTTGCGCATGATCTCTATAATGACGTTCTTCGTATCGGCCATCCTCGTATCGAGATTGAGGGTCATCATATCTTTCCTCACGATGAGGTTGACGTTCATATCTGTTTCTTTCGCCTTCACTACGGTAATGATTACCTTGTTGTGTGTAGAGAGATTCATAATCTACATGCTCACGTCGTTGACGAGATGGTTCATCTACATTTGATTCTCTCTCATCTTGTCTATATTGTGATCTACGATATTGTGAGTCATTTTCCGGAAAATGATCTTCCCCATAGCCACGACGGTCATCATCTAGACGAACGTAGCGAGGATAGTCCTCTTTATCATTATTGCCATAGCGATCACGATTGAAATAGCGCTCGCGGTCATCATAACGTCTATGTCTCTCATCATGTGCATCACGTTTGTCATAAGCCTGACCATGACGACGTGTATATTCTTGGTCATCATAATAAATGTCTTCATCACGATTACGACGGTTATAGCGATGTGCTTCATTCGTAGAAGTATTCGTGTTTGAATGACCTTCTTCTAAAGCTTTACCTTCGATATCAATCTTAGGTAAGATACCGCCTAACCATTTAGGGATATACCAAGAACCTTTACCAAATAATTTAGTAAGTGCTGGAATTAAAGTCATGCGTACAACGAATGCATCGAAAAGAACGCCGAATGCGAGTGAAATACCCATGGATTTAATCGCTGAATCTTCTTGGAAGACAAAGGCGATAAACACACTGAACATAATGAGTGCTGCTGCAACGATGACTGGACCACTTTCTTTGATACCTACACGGATAGAATGATCGTTGTCACCCGTTTTACTATACTCTTCATGTACACGTGTCATTAAGAAGAGTTCATAGTCAATGGCAAGTCCGAAGAGTAAGCCAATGGTGATGACTGGTAGGAATGCTAATAAAGGACCCGTATTTTCTACACCGAATAGGCTACCTAAGAAGCCATCTTGCATCACGAGTGTCGTAAATCCAAGTGTTGCTAGTAGTGATAATACGAAGCCGAGTACAGCTTTTAATGGTACTAGGATTGAACGGAATACAAATACTAGTAGCACAAATGCTAAGAGTACAATAACGCCAGCAAATACTGGGATAGCTTCATTAAGTTTTTCTGACATATCAATGTTAATTACACTTTGTCCTGAAATCTCTGTATTAAAGTCATATTTCTCTTTAGCAGTTTTATTATAATCACGTAAATCATAAACTAAATTATTTGTAGACTGTGCATTTGGACCATCTTCAGGAATGATAGAAATCAATGCATAGTGATTATTATCATTCAATTGTGGTGATGCCACTTTATCTACATTATCCATATCCTTAATATCATCTCTAATATTATTTAGATCTTGTTGAATATCTTTCTTGCTTCCGCCGTCTTTCGTGTTTACTAACATAACGATTTGACCATTATAACCGGCACCAAAGTTATCAGTAATTAAGTTATAAGCTTTGTGTGCTGATGTATTGTTAGCTTTAAGACTATCGTCAGGGATACCTAAACGCATACCACTCACTGGAAGGGCAGCTGCAATTAAGATAAGTAAACTAATAATAATAGCAATAATTGGTTTACCTACAACAAATTTAGCCCATGGATGATTTTTAGGATCTTTATTCTTTTCAGGTTTATCTTTAATCTTAATACGTTTATGGAACACGCTAATAAGTGCAGGTAAGAGTGTTAACGCAGCAAGGACAGCGAATAATACACTAATTGCTGATGCGAATCCCATAATAGCTAAGAAATCAATGCCAACTAGTGATAAACCACAAACTGCAATCATTACGGTCACACCGGCGAAGATAACGGCACTACCTGCAGTACCAACTGCTGTCGCAATAGCTTCGACAGGCTCTAGACCGCGTTTACGAACTTCCTTATATCTAAAGAGTATAAATAGAGAGTAGTCTATTCCAACGGCTAAACCTATCATTACAGCTAGAGTCAGTGTGAAGTTTGGAATATCGAATATAAATGTTAATAGAGCGATGATTCCAACACTGGAGCCTAGTCCGATGAGTGCACTGACAATTGGCATACCAGCTGCAATTAATGAGCCGAATGTAATCAGTAGAATGATGAAGGCAGTGACAATACCTACAAGTTCTGAAGAACCACCTACTTCAGAATTCATTGAGCCACCTTGAGTTTGCTCGATTTTAAGATTATGATCTGCTTTTACATCATCTAATTCTCTATCGATAATTTTCTTAGAAGAATCTTGCAACGCTGTTTGGTTAACGACATAGTTAACTGTTGCGATTGCAGTATCTTTATCATCATTAACTTGATGAGAATCATAAGGGTTACTTACGTTTTGTAGGTAATCATCATCTTGTTTGATATTATCAAGTGCTTTTTCAATATCTTTCTTAGTATCTTTGTCTGTAATACCATTCTTCTTATCGGAATGGAAGACAATCTTCATCGAGGCTTTTTGACTATCCTGATGAAATTCTTTAGTGATTTTATCATTTGTATCTAATGATTTTAGACCATTCATTGTGATGTCATCATCAAACTTAGGTGAGTTAATCATTAGCGGGGTGATAATAACGCCTAGAACGATTAACCATGCAAGGATACTCACCCATTTGTTCTTAGCAATGAATTTGCCCAATTTGTATAAAAGTTTTGCCAAGACATTTCCTCCTATTTGTATATTATTTTGCAACAGAGCATGGAATTCTTAATAATTTTAACGCGATTTGGAGGCATTAAAATTAAGGTGCTTGTAAGTTACATATACTAATTTAACAATTTCCCAACGCTCTAAACACCACTAATTTGAGTAAGACGTTGAAAAATGCAACAGATAGTCAGAATTGTTGTTACTTTTTTAGAAAATGATTAAGCAATAAGATATTTAGAGTGAAGCATTAACAAAATGCCCAATTAAACAAAGCGTTCCTATTAAGAGTAAGCACAAACCTGGTACATAAATTTTCTCTCTTAAATCAAATGATTCAGCTTTAGACACGATTCTACTCACTAAAATAAGTAATAGACCAATTATCATAAAAATAATGGAAGTTGTTAACATACATCGTCCTCCTACAGTATCTCGTTGTCGCCTAGTTCCGGATATATATAATGAAGAAATAGATTATGAAGTTACTTTCATATTCCCTTTTAATCTTGAAATATCTAATGTGATAGGAGAATATTTTTAACAAACTGTGAAATATAGTAGTGAGAATATAAACTTTATAAAAGTATATATTCAAAAACTTTATAAAAATTTATTATCTATTTATTTTAATGTCATGTTTGCTACATAAACATCGTTTATGTTGAAAGTGGAGGTGGGAGCGAATGACAAGTTCATTAATTAAAGTTGGAATGGTTACAACAGCAATTTTACTTGGTAGCGGAGTAACGCATAATGCGCAAGCTGAGACAAATCAACCAGATCAATATGAAGTTAAAGTATATGCAGATAGTCATAAAATAGTAAAAGACAATCGCCATATTAAGCACAGTGTCTTAGAAGATTTAGGTTCAGAAGACAAAGATGAAGACTTTCAAGTTCAATATTTAGATGATGCCAACCGTACGAATTATCAAAACAACGTCACTTATCGTATACGCAAATCTGAAGATGATAGTAAACATAAACTGCAGTATAAAAAGAGATATGCTATTTCTAATCATGATGTGTCTAGCGCCATTCAACAAGCAAAAGCAGATGGCTATAATGGAGATGAGTACGAAGTAGAATATGGTGAAGGTAAAGAAACATTAAGCGTGACAAAAGAAGCAAAAGAAAAACTAGGTTCAGGAAGTTTAGCTATGCCTAATGCTCAAGATAGTTTAAAGATTTTAAAGACTCATGCTGAACAACCTTATAGTGATGCATTAGATAAAATCAAACAACCTCATTTAATTGGACCGGTCCATTTTGAACGACATAAAGGTCATATTGATGGTAATGAAGTGAAGATCGAAAACTGGGATATTAAAGATCAAAATGTTGTAGAAATCTCCTCTAAAGTTACCAATGAAGCGGAAGCGAAAAAAGTTCAAAGTGCTATCATTAAGAGGTTAGATCAATTAGGAATTCATGAGAAGAAAGATCAACTTAAAACCAATCTGATATTTGAAAATTACTAAGAATTAAATGTTACTTCCATGAAAGTAGGGAAGTGAGTTGAGACAAAGTTAGGTTCAATTTCTACTTTGTGTTTCAAACACTTCCTGCTTTTTATTTTACGTTATCTACGTACGTTGATTTGGAGCTTCCCCGAAATTTACATTGTATATGAGTGAGATAAAATTCTGTATAACTGGAGTTAAATACATATCATCACGGTAAACTATTGATATGTATCGAGGTCTGGGTCCATTAGGTAGCTTTTTACTTACGATGTCTTGACGATGTTGAATTGCACTATGACTAATTAAACTTAAATAATGAGAATGTTTAATCGTTTCTAAAATACTACTCAAACTATTCGATTGCATACGTGCACGAAGTTGTACTAAATTATCACGACGCCACTCATCAATACTTTCTCTGGTAGATCCTCCACTATGTATAACAAAATCATAGTATTCTAAATCCTTCATAGTTAACGCTTCTTTATGAGCTAGTGGATGTTCTTTGTCCATAGCTATCATTAATTCATTTTCCATAAAACGTTTTACCTTTAAATCATTCTCGTAAAAGGCATTTTCAGAAATGACAGCTAACTCAATTTCTCTACTTCTCAATTTATCAATGATATGAGGCGCTGTATCTACTGTTAAATCAATTTGTATATTTGGATGATTATTCATATAACTTTTAAAGGCTTCTGGCAAAATGTGGTAAACAGGCGCATGGCTTGCACCAATTTTTAAAGTTCCTCGCTTAGAAGCTTTGAAGTCTGACATGACATCATTTGTTTCCTGCATTAAATTTAATAATTTAGTTGTATTTCGATATAACAATTCCCCAGCTTCAGTTAATTTAAAATGCTTTCCTTTTTTGTAATATAAAGGAATACCATAATATTTATTTAAATTTTTTAAATGAAATGTCACGGTCGGTTGAGTAATATTCATTGATTCAGCTACCGCATTTTCATTTTGAAATTCAACAAACTGCTTAAATATCATCATCTGCTTTGTATTCAAAGCATGTCACCTCTCAAATATAAATTTTCTCTATACATTTATACATATTACATATAATTTTTTGAGTTAGCGTTAACATTCTGTTTAATAATTATTAACAATCTTTTTCTATAGTAGTAATTGAAAGAGGTGAGGATGTGGTTTTAGAAGTTAAAAATATTAAAAAATCATTTGGTTCAAGGACTGTGATTCAAGATATTAATTTAACGATTGAGAGTGGTAAATTTGTATCGCTCCTAGGGGCCTCAGGATGTGGTAAGACTACGTTGTTACGATTAATTGCCGGTTTAGAAACACCAGATTCTGGAAGTATAAATCATGATGAGCGCACTTATTATGATTCTAACCAACATACATATGTATCACCGGCTGAGAGAGACTTAGGGATGGTCTTTCAAGATTTCGCACTATGGCCACACATGACTGTTTTCCAAAATGTTGCGTATCCATTGAAGGTAAATAAAGATACGAAAGATTTAAAAACACGTGTGATGCAAGCACTGAAAGAGGTACACTTGGAAGAACACTATGATAAAGCGATTCATCAACTTTCAGGTGGCCAACAACAACGTGTGTCATTAGCCAGAGCAATTATTTCACAATCCAAACTGATATTGATGGACGAACCATTATCGGCTTTAGATGCAAGTTTAAGGGAAGATATGCAGTTATTAATTCAAAGATTAATTAAAACATATGACATGACCGCTATATTCGTCACACACGATCAATATGAAGCTATGAGTATGTCAGATTATATTGCAGTCATGTCGAATGGAAGTATCGTTCAATATGGAACGCCTGAAACATTGTATCAACATCCTAAGAACAAGGAAGTTGCCACATTTATTGGGAAGGGGACATTTTTAGAAGGCGTGAGTCATAATCAAGTTTTAAGCACGAATGAAGGTTTTCAACTTAATCATTCTATCCAAACTAAAGAGGGGAAATATGGCGTATTAATTCGCCCAGAACACGTACATATAGAAGAAGCAACTCATTCGAAAGCGACACCCGCTGTCATTGAGACAGTGAGCTTCACAGGTGAACGTTATCAATATACAGCATCATCGCATGGTGTCTCGATTATGTTTTACGATAGTAACTATTTTCAAGAGAATGAGACGGTCAATTTAACCTTTGATATTCCTGAAAATTACTTTATAAAAATGGGGGAAACTAAACATGAAGCAGTTCACTAAATATATCGTAATCTTAATTGCAACGGTAGTTTTATTAGCAGCATGTCAAAATAAACCAGAGAATGGCGACAAAGGGAGTAATAGTTCTAAATCGAGTTCAAATGACGGAAATAGTAAAGATAAACTCGTTTTATATGCAGCAGGACCAGATAATTTAGTTAATGATATGGTCAAACAATTCGAAAAACAAACAGGTAAAAAAGTACAAGTTTTCCAAGGAACTACTGGAGAAATTCTTGGTCGCTTAGAAGCTGAAAAAGATAATCCTAAAGCAGATGTAGTTCAACTCGCATCACTACCTGCAGCATTAGATTATAAGAAGAAAGGGTTAATTGAACCTTATAAAGTTAAAAATCATAAAAAATTATATAAAGATTGGATAGATAAAGACGGATACTATTATGGATTTAGTGGCAGTGCATTAGGTTTATCTTACAATACTAAAAACGTTAAAAATCCACCTAAAGACGTCAAAGACTTAACTCAATCTAAATTTAAAAATAAAATTGCCATTCCTGATCCTTCAGAATCTGGTACGGCATTAGATTTATTATCTATTAAAGTGAATAACGAAGGAAGTAAAGCTTGGGATGAATATAAAGCATTGAAGCAAAATGGCATGAAACTTGCTGGTGCGAATAAACCTGCATTAGAATCAGTGATTAAAGGTGACAATGATGTTGTATATGGTGGTGTAGACTACATGGTATATGCAGCGAAAGCAAAAGGTGAACCGGTAGACATCAAATATCCTAAATCAGGGACAGCGATTTCACCGCGTCCAGCATTTATTCTAAAATCATCAAAACATAAAGAGTTAGCTAAAAAATATATGAACTATGTCACTAGTTCTAAAGGCCAAAAGCAAGTGGATGATCACTATTTAATTCCAGCAGACAAAACAGCAGAGAAGAAAAAAGGTAAAGCTAAACTTAAAGATATCAAAGAGTATAAATATGATTGGAATCATTTAAGTGATAAGAGTGAAAAAGTATTGAAAAAGTTCACGGAATTGATGAGATAATATGCGACATCATTCTTCATTCTATCGTGTGAACCAAGTACTAGCAGTCATTGTGTTGTTCCTCCTCATCATCTTGCCCTTATGTTTAATACTTTTTAAAGGGTTTGTGTCTAGTGAGGATGGCACATTTGGGGAACACATCCAACAACTAGGTCAACCTTACCACCTTAAAATATTATGGAACTCAGTTATTTTAGGTATTTCAGTCGTCATATTATGCACAATCATTGCACTACCACTGAGCTATATTATGACAAAGACGTCACTTTCTAAACATCAATGGTTAGATCTTGTTATTATGATTCCATTTATGACACCACCTTATATCGGATCAATGGGATGGATGCTAACAATGCAGAGAAATGGGCTGTTGGAACAACTCAGCCCCATTTTCTCACGTGTGACACCATATTTCTTTAGCTTTTTTGGGATGGTGTTGATCATGAGTTGCCACTTGACACCATTTTTATATATTATTTTGAAAAATGCACTCATGACAATTCATCAATCACAAGAAGAAGTAGCTGAAATTTACGGAGGTACATTCTTTTATCGTTTTCGTAAAATTATAGCGCCACTTTTTGCATCAGGATATAGTATGGGAGCATTGCTTATTTTCGTTAAAACAATCGGAGAATTTGGTACACCAGTCACAATGGGAAACAGAATAGGCTTTCAGGTATTAACCTCAGAAATTCATCATAGTGCTTCTATATGGCCGATTGATTTTCAAAGAGCAGCGTTATTATCTACTTTATTATTAGCTGTGAGTATGACAGTATGGGCATTTCAACAATGGTTTCAATCGCGAAATCACTTAAGTTCTAATGCTGGAAAAGGACATAAAGTGAAAGTTCATTCTCGCAGTAAGTGGAATATAATATGTTATGTATTTATTATTTGTGAAATTATCGTTACTATCGTTTTACCTTATGCAAGTATCTTTATGAATGCCTTTATGAAACAGTTATCGTCAGGATTTCATCTAAGTAACTTTACTTTGCAAAACTTTGTTAATGTATTATCGGGTAATGGTGGCATAGCTTTATTTAATAGCATCATGTTAGCTACTATTTCGGCTACGTTAGCAAGTTTAATTGGTCTATGGGTTGTATTAATCACACGAAGACGTAATTCTTTAGGTCGGGTGATTGACTTTTCAAGTTTATTACCAAACACAGTACCTGGTATTATTGTGGTTATTGGGCTAATCCTTTTCTGGAATAATAAACATAATCCCTTACCGGTTTATAATACAATCGGAATATTAGTCGTTGCTTACACAGTGCTTTATATTCCATACGCTGTTCAAAACATAAGAACGGTTGATCAACGTTTAAGTAAAAATCTTATTGAAGCAGCTCAGATTTCAGGTAGTAAAGGATGGACATTGTTCAGAACAATTACATTTCCTTTGTTAAGACCAGGCATTATTTCTGGATGGATACTTATATTTTGCATATCTATGAGAGAATTAGTTGCTTCGTTAATGTTGAGACCACCTAATACGGATACATCTTCAACGTTTATTTACCGTCAATTTGAGCAAGGAGATTCTGCCCAAGGTATGGCAATGGCAATAATGTCTATAGGTATTACTTCAATCATTTTATTCATATTAGAAACGTATCAAAGAAAGAAAAAGCTTTAAGAGTTCAGTAGTAGTGAGAGGAGCGTGATGCACAGATGCCTAAAAGATTATTAGCAGTATCGGACATTCATGGGCATGGTAAGTCTCTAGCGCGATTGCTGAAAGCAGCTCACTATGATGCAAAAGATGACCAACTAGTACTTATCGGAGACTATGTCAATAATGGTCCAGATTCAGTGGGGACATTAAAATTTGTAAAACAATTAGTAAACGACGGGGCTATCGCGTTAGTGGGGAATCATGAATTAAGATGGCTCGAACGTAAAGACAAACCAGCGATACAGTGGCATCAATTTATCAACGAACTTCCATATTATAAAGTCATTGGTCAATATATTTTTGTACATGCAGGAATTGATACAAGTAAGTCGATGCGCAAACAATCAAGAGCAGTTGTTACAGGCCATGCTCCAGAAAATTTAAACCACTTCTTACCTAAAAATAAAGTTATTGTTCACGGTCATGTGCCGAATTATAGATTAGGATATAAGAAAGATCACATTCATATTGAACCTCGTGTCATAGATATTGATACTGGCGCAGGTCATAATCAATACTTAACATTACTAGATTTAACATCGCAGAAACAATATTCTGTGAAGGTTTCTGATGATGATGCTAAAATTCAAGAGCGTCGCGTTAAATTAAAGTAGGATAAACAAAGAATCCCCTTACTACTGGTGATAGTAAGGGGATTTTTTAATGGCTTGGCTTTACCGTATTTTTTATTGTGCTGTTACTTCTAATTGCACGTCGATGTTACCTCGTGTTGCTTTAGAATAAGGACAGAATTGATGAGCTTGTTCTACATATTTTTCAGCGTCTTCTTGTGAGATATTTTCAAGTGTTACTTTGATATCTGCCGCAAGTTTAAAGCCATTGTCAGTGTCATCTTTAATTAATTCAATAGTGATTTCTACTTCTGGGTTAGCATCGTTTACTTTGTTTTGAGATAAAATTAATGATAAAGCACTGTTAAAGCATGCACTATATCCAGCAGCAAATAATTGTTCAGGGTTCGTGTCATTACCACCTTGACCACCCATTTCTTTAGGTGTGGCTAGATTTTGAACGAATGTATTATCAGGGCTAAATACGCGACCATCACGGCCACCATTTGAAATCATTGTCGTAGTATATAAAGGTTTTGCCATTTTGAGAACTCCTTACCTTATTTGATTACGCTTGATTAGATATTTTGTTTAACTAATCAAGGTTATAACGAAGTATAATACCATTTAAGTCAAACTTACAAGAAATGTGATTTTATATTTAATATTATTTTTAAATAATCTACAGAAATCTAAAAGAGTGTAATAAAAATGATAAGTGTATCTTTATGTAAAATGGTATATAATGGCATTGAATTGAGTAATTGGGAAATCTATAGAAGGAGAGTAAATATATGAAGAGAACACGTGTACACCAACTTAGCGGATATTTAAAAATCTCATGTACAGCACTACTTGTCAGCGGGACAATCATTGGTTATGGATTTACCCACAATACACACGCAGATTCTACAGAGACATCTCGTACGATGACACAATCGCAAGATCAAAATCATTCTTTAAGTAAACACATTAAAGAAGCTAAAGATAAATTAAATCACTTAAAAGACTTATCAAAAGAAGATATCAAAGATTATCAAACTCGTATAGATCGTGCCAAAGATGACTCTAAAATAGATGCTATTATTGAAGATGCGAGACAACATAATGAAAAGTTAGTAAATTCAACGGTCTCTAATGATAGTAACAACAATTCAAAAGCGTCTAAGGAGTTAGATCAATTTTTAGAAGATTTGGATGCCATTTCTAATAATGTTGATAACTATCAACAAAACAATGGTGTAAATGAAGACCATCCCAATAAAGACGCTATTCATAAAGAAGATACACAGAATACAGAAGCTAAAGACAATGATACTAAAGCACAGGCGAATGATACGACCATTTTCAAGAAATTAGACTCTATCAAAGATGATGTGGATTCTCTCCGCTCAAATGAAAGTTCTAGTACGAGTCAAAGTGATAAAAAGACTTCAAATCAATCTGATAACAAAGAGCGTCAAAATCAAATTGAGCATGATATAGCAACACTAAAATCAGAAGCTAATCAAAATAGGGATAATGCTGAGGATACGATTGGAAAAATCACTAAGGACTTACAAGGTAGTGATAAAATCACACATGCGCTTGCACAGAGACAATCACGACAAAATGATAATAATGAGAACTATCTAAGTCGTAAATTGAATGATTTAGGTGCTTTAGAAAGCAAAGTTAAGGAAGATAACCATTTATCCGACGATAATAAGCAAAAATTAAAACGTGAAATTGATCGAGCGCATCAAAAACTTGATGGACAACAAAACGCGATATTAAATCAACTTAAAAATGATAAAGATAAAGCTAAGACCACTGAAAATATACTTCATAGCATCATGAGTAACAATGAAGCTCAACGTGCATTGAAAAACATTAAAATTAAAGGTCAATCTGATAAAGACATTGCTAATCAAATCGCGAAGCAGATTGATGGCGTTGCCACTACTTCAAGTGATGATATTCTTAAATCAATGTTGGATCAATCACATAATAAAGAAAAATTGATTAAAGAACTATTATCTACGCGACTAGGAAACAATGAAGCTTCTCAAATAGCAAAGAAATTAGCCAATGGTCACTTTAGTCAATCTCAAATTGTTGATCAATTAAAACACTATTTTGATAAAAATGGTCACGCAACAGCAGATGATATTTTAAATGGCGTATTAAATAATGCTAAAAATAAAAAAGAAGCAATCGAAACGATATTAGCGACACGATTGAATCAAGATAAAGCGAAAATTTTAGCAAGTGTCATTACACGTATTCAAAATGATAAAACAGATGCGTTACAACTGATACAATCCGCTTTAAATGGTAAAGCAAATGACTTATTGCAACTTCAAAATCGTGTTAAACGAGCTAAAGGTGATTTAAATTATATTTTATCACCAATAAAAGATCGCCCATCATTACTTGATAGAATCCATGGTAATCATCACAACAGTAGTCAACTCGCTGATATATTAAACCAACTCGCAGGTTTAACAAATGGATCAGGTATATTAGATAATTTAAACTCTAAAGATTCTATACTAGATGGTATTGGTAATATGGATACACCATCCCCAGAGAACAATTTATCATTAGGTTCAGGTGATGGCTTATTGAGTGGAATATTAAATGACGACGGCAATATCTCTTTACCAGCTGCAGGTAAAGTTCTTAAATTGAGTGTTTTACCATTTGCAATCATTGCTTTAGTGATTGGAAGCACGTTGATTTGGGTAAGTCGCCGTAAGAAACATCATGCATCATAATTAATAAATTTAGTCACCCGGACGTCTTAAAATTGTTAAAATGTTTGGGTGACTTTTCAATGGAAATAAATATAAATAATTGGAGAATGAGTATCTCATATCGTTATAATGTAGAAACTGTTCATGAAAAAAGAGTTAAAGGAGTATGACTATGACAAATCAAACAGCTCTATTAGTGATGGATATGCAAAAAGGTATCGCAAATAATGTGCCACAAATTAATAGTTTAATTAAAGCAAATCAACGTGCAATAGAAGCAGCACGCGCACACCAAATTCCGGTAGTCTTTATGCGTGTTGCATTAGAGAAAAACTTTGCAGACGTTTCACCTCATAATCGTGTGTTCTCAAGTTTTAAACAACGCGGTATATCCATGACAGAGGATGATGCGTTTGAACAAATTCTTGAGGAATTAGAACCTGCAGAGGATGAACCAATCATGACTAAACGACGTTTTAGTGCGTTTACAGGTAGTGGTTTAGAGGTCTTCTTGAATGCGAATCAAATTAATCACCTTGTTTTAACAGGTATTTCGACAAGTGGAGTGGTGCTAAGTACCGCACTTGAAGCTGCAGATAAAGATTATCAAATCACAGTTTTAGAAGATGCTGTGGGAGATCGTTCAGATGATAAGCATGATTTCATAATAGAACAAATTTTAAATCGTTCATGCGAAATAGAATCAGTCGAATCATGGAGAAACCATTTATAGTAAAGTAACATCCTTATATAACGATGAAATACAAATTGAGCAATCCCTCCGTAAACATTGTTTATGGAGGGATTATTTTAAATACACATCAAACTCAACTATTTCCTGGAAAATAAAAAAGATAGCAAGCTCTATGAAGAGACATGCTATCTTGAGTAACTCTTATTATTTTCCTTGAATATAATCTAAATCATTGGCATCTTCTGCATCAATGGTTCTGTATGAAATAACGCCAAGACCTTTAACATTAGATTCTGAAATCACAATTGAACCATCGTCGTTGACTTTTTCAACGAAACCAACATGACCATATTGTGTATCTGCACCAAGTTGGCCAGCTTCGAAGACAACAGCAGTATGGTTTTTAGGTGACTGTGTTACAGTGTAACCTTCTCTTTCAGCGTGATTGTTCCAATTGTGTGCATCACCTAAATCACCAGAAATAGATGAGTCATATTGTTGCATACGTTGATAAACATACCACGTACATTGTCCTTGTGGATATGGAGAAGATCCACTAGCTTCAACAAATGGTTTGAAATCACTTCCTGAAGTTTCTGTTCCAATTGATTGAGTATATTTTTTCAGATTTGGCATACGTTTTTTATCAAATGCAGTTAAATTGTAATGTTTAATGATACTATTTAACTTTTTAGCATAATTCGGATCTGTCGCATAAGAATGTGATAAGTGTGACGTTGCCTCTTTATATGTTAATGCTTCGCTCTTCCAAGTAGGTTTATAAATTGTAGGATTGCCTTCAATACCATTTTTAATTAAGTCAGCATAATCTTGGAGTGAAGATTTCAAATTAGGATATTTACGGAATCCAGCGTTTATACTAAACATTTGGTTATCGCTACCAGCCTCTAGTGTATTGAAGTTCACAGATTCCCCATTATAACTGCCTTTAACACCGAATAAATTATAGTTAGGTGATTGAGCTAGACTACTTTTACCTGAGTCAGATTCCAAGATAGCTTGAGCCATCATAACAGAGGCATAAATCTTTTCTTTTTGGCCAATTTTATGTGCATCTTTAGCAATCGATTTAATAAATTTACGAGTATCTTGGCTGTCTACCACATTAAAGTTATCGTCTGACACTTTGCCATCTTCAATTTGTGGTACTTGTTGGAATAAACTTGTTGAACGCGTATTAGATTTTTTAATATCATTCTCAAACGATTGAACCGGTTTAGATTTATGTTTCAATTCATTCTCTGTAGGTAGTTGCGGATTATTATTTTGAGAAGACTGCGATGTGTTCTTCTGATGTTTAGATTTCTGCTCATAATTAGATTGGGTCTTCTTAGCATCTTCACTGTATTCATCAAGAATGGTATCTAGTGCTGAATCAGATACGCTTGAGTGGTTGTTGTCACTTGATGAATGTGATGTTGTTTGATTAGAAGATGATTGATGCGTTTGATTTGATGACTGTTTAGATTCATCTTGTTGAGACGATTGACCTTGTGACTGGGAAGTATTTTTATCATCGTCTTGTTCCCATTGAGATAATGCGTCACTCACCTTTGAATCATCTGTTTCTGCTTTAGAAGATGATGTACTACTTTGATGTGATTGATCTTCAGAATGAGAGGAATGACTTCCTTCAGAAGGAATGTCTGAATTAGTATTTTTATTCGATGTTACCTCTTTAGAATCATTGTTATCACTATCAGTAGAATCATCTCTATTTGAAGTGGAAGGTGATTGACTTGTATGATCGTCTGACTGTTCATAATTTGAAATATTAGAATCAAAGTTAAAAAGATTTTGAATTAATGTAGTTAAACTAAAGCTATCATCATATTTATCAGGTTTTAACAGGTCGTTCATATGAGACTGACTTTGAGCAACGTTATGGTAAAATTGGTCAACTAAATTTGTATTTTTTTGCTTATTTTGATCAGTAACTGCTGTTGTAGTTTGATGCGGCTGGTTAGAATTCTGATCTGACTGATTGGATGCTTTGTTTTTATCCGCTTTAACATCATTATCTTTTTTATGCGTTTTAGAAGATTTACCGTTCTCTTTAGAAGGAGATTTCTCAGAAGAAGCTTTTTCAGCTTGGTGCGCACGTTGATTGCTATCAGTTTGCTCTTGTTTATCTTCTTTCGACTGTGAACTTTTATGAGTTACCTTTGTTTGTTGATTCATGTCATCTGTATTATCTTTCGCAACGGCCGTAGGGGTAGTGAATGTTGGAAATACCAACGTAGTTGATAGTAAATAAATTAACAATTTGTTTTTCGACATCACATTTTTTCTCCCTCGAAAAGTTTAATTTTGGTGTGATAATAATTGAGAATTTGGTATAATTTAACTTATAACTTATATTGTTGATATCTATCAACGAAACGTAATGCGCCTTAATACATTTATTATACAAATCTTACTTGTAAAAATAAATTACTTTCCTAGAAATTTTATAAAATAATAGAAGTATCTCCTCAATGATCAAGTAATGATGGGGGAGTCATTTTCAAAAATAAAAATAGAGTTATTATAAAGAATGAATATTAAAGACCTTCTCAATAGGAGTGTGAATATGAAGAACGCACTAAAACTCTTTATCACGGATTTGAAGAGGGTAGCGAAAACGCCGGGTGTTTGGGTGATCTTAGCAGGTCTAGCTATTCTACCTTCGTTCTATGCATGGTTCAATTTATGGGCGATGTGGGATCCGTATGGTAATACAGGCCATATTAAAGTAGCAGTAGTAAATGAAGACAGTGGTGACAAAGTTCGAGGTAAAAAAATTAACGTCGGCGATACAATGGTCAAATCGTTAAAGAACAATGACAGTTTCGATTGGCAATTTGTTAGCAGAGAAAAAGCAGACCATGAAATTAAGATGGGTAAGTACTATGCCGGTATATACATACCAAGTAAGTTTACACATCAAGTTACTGGCACCTTAAGAAAGCATCCGCAAAAAGCAGACGTTAATTTCAAAGTGAACCAAAAAATTAATGCCGTAGCAGCGAAACTGACAGATACAGGTTCATCGCTCGTTGTAGAGAAAGCCAATGAGCAATTTAATAAAACAGTTACGAAAGCATTGTTAACTGAAGCAAATAAAGTCGGTCTAACATTAGAAGACAATGTGCCGACAATCAATAAGATTAAAAATGCGGTATATCAAGCGAATGATGCATTACCTAAGATAAACGACTTCGCTGACAAAGTTATTTATCTTAACAATCATCAAGACGAGTTAGATCAATATGCGAATAAATTTAGAGATTTAGGTAAATATAAGGCTAATATTACTGATGCTCAAGATAAACTCAATGCAGTCAATTCCGCTGTTCCCGCTTTAAATGAGAAGGCGAAACTCATCCTAGCACTTAATGATTATATGCCGAATATCGAACGACTACTCAATGTAGCTTCGAATGATGTGCCAGCACAATTTCCTAAGATTAATAAAGGTGTAGACATTGCTAGTGAAGGCATTGATGCAGCAAGTAGTCAATTAAACGACGCACAAGGATATTTAACTCAAGCGAAGCAGCGTGTGAAAGACTATCAAGAAGCTGCCGGTAGAGCACAAGAAGTGAATGGTGCTGTGAATAAAGATTTAAACAATCAGACAACGACACAGCAACAAAGTGCTACCCAAAGCCATAAAGATTTAGGGCATAGTTACTCTAATATAAAGACCAGTCAAATGAGTACGATGGGTGATTCATCTAACAATGATTCAGATTTAACACAAAACGACATTAAATCAATGAACACCGCCTTAGCAGAATCGTTATTATCATTATCAAATCAGACAGACAAACAAGCTCAAGCCACTCAACAAGATATTAAAGCGTTGAAGAACATGGCATATGGTATTATCGCATCAGATAAACCTACACAATTTAAAGAACCACTTGAGAATATTAAATCTCGATTGGAAAATGCTACTAAATATAATCAACAAATGATCGATATTCTTTCAGAACTAGAGAAAAGTGAAGATGTAGATTTATCATCAGAAATTAAACATATTAAAAAGGCGAATAACCAAATTAATGATAGTTTACGAACAACTAATCAATTAATTGATGCTTTATCAAATGGTAGTTCAGGCCAGTCTGAAGCAGTAAAAGTACTTCGTGGACTGCCAAAATTGAGTGATAATCTTGATAACTTCCGTTCATATATTAAAAATGAACTAAACAAAAATTTATTAGCTGTTTCAAACGAAATTACAGATCAATTAAATAAAGGTCAGAATACTTTATCTACAATTCAATCGAAATTGAACTCAATCAACCAAGTGATTAATGCAGGTCAAGATATCTTAAGTGATGGTAAAGAACGTATTGATACAATACAAAGCACTTTACCTGGTATTGAACAAACTTACATCAATGCCATGAAAACTGCTCAAGCTTACTTCCCAACTGTGAAGAAAGATGTTGCACAAGCCGCTAGTTTCGTGCGCAATGACTTACCACAATTGGAACAAGAATTAGCCAATGTCACTCAATCAGTAAACCAAAATTTACCGGCATTATTTAATCGATATGACAACGCTGTTAATTTATTAAATGAGAATCAACCACGCGCGAAAGAAGGTTTAGCTTCACTAGCTGACTTCGCACAGAATAAATTGCCAGACGTTGAGAAGGATCTTAAAAAAGCAGATAAAGTCTTCAAGAAACTAGACAAAGATGATGCTATCGATAAACTTATAGACACATTAAAGAATGATTTGAAAAAGCAAGCAGACACAATTGCAAATCCAATTAATAAAAAGACTACGGATGTCTTCCCAGTGAAAGATTATGGTTCAGGAATGACACCATTCTATACAGCGTTATCAATATGGGTAGGTGGCTTATTAATGGTAAGTTTACTTTCAGTAGATAACAAACATGAACATTTGCGACCTATATTAACAGCACGACAAATCTATATGGGTAAAGCTGGTTTCTTCTTCCTCTTAGGTATCATTCAAGCACTTATCGTGTCGATAGGTGACCTAGTGATACTTAAAGCGGCGGTGGAATCACCAGTCTTATTCGTAACCATCGCTGTATTTAGTTCACTCGTATTTAACTCAATCATCTATACATGCGTGTCCATGTTAGGTAATCCAGGTAAAGCTGTAGCGATTATCTTGCTCGTATTACAAATCGCAGGGGGTGGAGGAACATTCCCAATTCAAACGACACCACAGTTCTTCCAAACCATTTCACCATATCTGCCTTTCACTTATGCCATTGACGCCTTACGTGAAACTGTAGGTGGTATTGTACCTGAAATATTAATTACTAAAGTTGTCGTACTCACATTGTTCGGCCTCGGATTTATTATATTCGGTATATGTATGAAACCTGTGATGGATCCAATTATGCGTAAAATTGCTAAACGTGCAGCAGAAAGTAAAGTAACTGAATAATATACTAAAATCCCTCGAATTGTAAGATTCAATTCGAGGGATTATTTTAGTTATAAGCAATGCTTATTTAAGGATGGCTTATAATTAGATCCATGTGTCCATTAAACTGAATTGCTTTATCTTCTGTTGTTAAAATAAAATGCGTACCTTTTTGAACAGTGAATGTTTCGTCATCAACTGTTAATTGACCATCACCTTCAATGACTGATACTAAGCAATACGGATGAGGTTTCGTTAAAGTTAGATGTTCAGAAACATCCCATTTCTCTACTGTGAAGAACGTATTCGACACAAATTGCGTATAAGTGTTACCATCAATCTCTTTAGTATGTGGAGAAGTATTCGGCTGTCGATTAGAAATATCGATAACCTCTTTACTTTGTTCTAAATGTAATTCACGTGTGTTGCCATTTTTATCTTTTCTATCGTAATCATAAATACGATATGTGGTATCAGAAGATTGCTGTGTCTCTAAGATGAGGATGCCTGAACCTATCGCATGTACTGTACCAGCAGGAACATAATAGAAGTCGCCAGGTTGAACTGGAACATGAGTAAATAAATGGTCGAAGTCTTTATTATCAATGAGTTGTTCTAATTCTTCTTTTGTTTGTGCTTCTACACCATAGATGATTTCTGAGCCAGGTTCTGCATCAAGAATATACCAACACTCTGTCTTACCATATTCACCTTCATGTTTAAGTGCATAGTCATCATTAGGATGAACCTGTACTGAAAGTTGATCATGAGCGTCTAGAATTTTAGTTAGAAGCGGGAAGTGTGTTCTAGAATCGTTATCGAATAACGCACGATCTTCTTCCCATACCTCATCTAACGTCTTACCTTGATGTTTGCCATTTTCAATGACATTAGGTCCGTTCTGATGTGCTGAAATAGCCCAACATTCGCCAGTTTGATCACTTGGAATATCGTAACCAAACTGAGTTAAAGCATTGCCACCCCAAATGCGCTCTTGAAATACAGGCTTAAGAAACAATACCATATCTTACACTCCTTTATATCTCTTTTAAAATGTTGTAGATTTCATTTTTATCTTGAGCATGCACGAGGTTGTCTCTTGTATCATCATGCATTAAAGCTTTTGATAAGCGTTGCAATAATCTTAAATGCGTATCATTACTGTCATTTGGCACAGCGATAAGGAAGACCAATTGCGGTAATGAACCATCAAGGCTTTCCCACTGAATGCCTTTTCTATTTTGCATAACAGCTACGGCAGGTTGATTGACTGCACTTGATTTCGCATGAGGAATCGCCACATTCATACCAATGGCAGTAGTTGACTCTGCTTCTCGCTTAAGAATAGCTTCTTTAACTTCTTCAACATTAGAGATATAGTGATGTTCATTTAATTTAGAAATAAGCGTATCAATCGCATTGTCACGCGTAAGTTCAGTATTTGATATTTCAATAATATTCTCGGCAAATACTTCATGTTCTTTACTTTCATTTGTAGGCTCACTTTGTGGAGCAGTCGTTGCTACATTACTTTGTGTTGTTGTATCGTTTGCTGATGTAGAATCATTTTCAAGGGTAGGGTCAGTCTCGTGTGAATTCACTTCATTCACAGGTGTATGTCTCTTGAAAATTAAAACCGTCATCATTGTGACTAAACTACCGATAATGACAGCGATAAAGAACCAAAGGACCTTATCAATACCGCCAAGTACTGCTACAACTGGACCACCGTGGGCAACTCTATCTCCAACACCTCCCAGCGCGGCGATGACAGATGCTACCATAGCACCAATCATATTAGCTGGAATCGTTCTAAGTGGGTCTTGGGCAGCGAAAGGTATCGCACCTTCAGTGATACCGAAGAGACCCATTGTAAATGAGGCTTTACCCATTTCTTGTTCAGCTTTATTAAACTTACGTTTTTGAATAAATGTGGCTAAGCCTAAACCGATTGGAGGCGTACATACTGCTACAGCAACCATTCCCATCACTGCATAGTTACCTTCAGCAATTAATGCAGAACCGAAGAGAAAGGCAACTTTGTTAATCGGACCACCCATATCGAAGGCAATCATAGCGCCGATAATCAACGCTAGAATAATAATGTTTGCGCCTTGCATACCTTTTAACCATGTCGTCAATGCAGCAAAGATACTTGAAATCGGAGCACCGATGACAAAGATAAATATCAGTCCTACGATAAGTGAAGAAATAATAGGTATGATAATAATTGGCATAATCGGTGCCATCGCTTTAGGAACTTTAATTTGCTTAATCCATTTAGCGATATAACCAGCTAAGAAACCGGCAACAATACCACCTAAGAAACCAGCACCTGCAGTACTGCCATAGAGACTTCCGTCAGCAGCGATAGCTCCACCAATCATACCTGGAACAAGTCCGGGTTTATCAGCAATACTTACGGCAATATAACCGGCTAGAATTGGAACCATAAATTTAAAAGATAAGCTTCCAATATTTTCAATTGATTTCCAGAATGAATGCTCTGGAATGACGAGGCCTTTAGAAGTCGCTTCGCCACCTATAGTTAAAGCAATGGCCATCAGCAATCCACCTACAACGATGAATGGCACCATGAAAGAGACACCATTCATTAAGTGTTGATAGACCATTTGCATGCCACTTTTATGTTCATTATCTTCTTCAGAATTGTGGCTGTGAGTTTCTGAATCATTTCCATGATAGATACGGGCGTCTTGATCAATGATACGTTGAATTAATTGTTTTGGATGATGGATACCTTCACGCACGTTCTCATTAATGAGGCGTTTACCATTAAAACGTGAAAGATCAACTTGTCTATCAGCAGCGATAATGATGCCGTCTGCTTCTTTAATTTCTTTGGCAGTTAAAATGTTTTCAGCACCTACACCGCCTTGTGTTTCTACTTTGATATTTACGCCCATTTCTTTAGCAGCTTGTTCTAACTTTTCTTGAGCCATATATGTATGAGCGATACCGTTCGGACATGATGTTATAGCAAGTATTTTCATCGCTTTCACTCTCCTTTATTTAAAGTGTAAGCGTATTCAATGCTATATAAAAAAGAATAATTGCCGTTATTAGTGGCAATTATTCTCGAATTTGAGCGATTAACTTATTTTTAAAGTCATGGTTCTCCATCATACACCACTGATCAACCGTATGTTCATCAAGTTGGGCTAGTGACTGAATCATATTTTTCATCATTTGCGCATCCTTCTTCGCAATCGCTAGGAAGAATACTAACTTCACATCATGTTGTTTCCAAGGAATGGGGTGCTTGAATTTATAGACAATCACATGAGATTTCAGCACCTTCTCAGGATTACCGTGAGGAATCGCCATACCATTGCCTATGAAAGTTGAAGACTGACGTTCGCGTTCCATCGCAGATTCAATGTAACCGTCTAAAGTCGTTTGATGTTCTTCTAGAATCTCTTGAGTTCTCTTAAAGATTGAGAGTGCAATGGAAGGTTCATCTTGTTCGATGTCGGACTCAACCACAAATTCTATTGGTGACAGGGCATCTCTTTGTAACGTTGGGTTTTTAAACGTTTTAATTACATGTTCAACTTGGCGTTCATCATCTTTCGAAAATAATGGCGACACCTGAATCACTTTCGGAAGGTGTGATGAACGTTTGTGACTTAAGTCGATATCATGCGTTGTGATGAGTAAATCCACTTGCGCAAAGTCATATGTCTCAACATCTTCAAGTTTCAATGTATCAACAATTGATATTGAAGGACTTAATTTCTTAATTCTTTCAGCTAATAAAGTTGAAACCCCTAAGCCGTAATAGCACACAATGACGACGTTAATGGTCGAGTGCATTTGTCGTTCAATTGATGATTGAAAATGAATCGTCAAAAAGGCAATTTCATCTTCGCTAAGTTGTATGTCAGTGTCTTTAGATAACTGATGAATTACATCGTAAAGCGTGTTAAAGATAAAAGGATAGAGTTGTTTGATTTCAGATGTCAGCGGATTGTTGAGGTAAACATTGCGCATTAATCGTAAGTAGGTACGACTAAAGTGCGTATAAATATTTTCTTTTAGAATTGAATCTTTAGAAAAAGGAATATCTACATTCGTTTCCATCAATTGTATTAACCGTTGAATATAACTTTGAATAAAGAGTTGTTGGAAGCTTAAATCAAATTGATTGAAATGATAACTAATGAAGAATGAAAACAATTGACTCGTTTCATCAGTTAGCTGGTAACCTAGTTGTTGATTAATATCTTTAATACACTGTCGTGCTATGGCTAGAGAAGTTGGATTCGACTCCCAATCTAACTCCTCAGAGTTAGAGCGCTTAATAATTAAGATTAAATGCACAAGTAATTGTCGCACTTGATTATCTGACGTTTGAAGCTCGGAAGCTTGAATATGTTTCTTAATAATATGATGAATACGCTGAATATGTCCCTGTGGTAATTCTTGCAGAATCAAATCTTCCACTTTAATTTCATTCGAAGAGAGTTGATTCAGATGAAGAACCGCATTACTTAAATCCGAACCACTAGCATCGATAATGATGCCTTGTTTCCTTTTCAAAGTGATGGTGACATCAAATTTTTCACACCAAGTTTGGATACGTGTGACACAATCGAGTACATCTGCCTTTGATAGATGAAAATGTGATGCAAGCTCACTCAAAGTATATGTATGATGATCCATCAATAATTTATAAGCAATCGTAATTAATAACTTTCTCTCTTTAAGAATACTGTCATTTAATTGTCCCTCAATAAAACTAATAGAATATGCATCTAAATTTAATTGATAGCCTCTAGATTTAACACTCACTATAAGATTATCAATGAATGTAGAATTAATAACTTTAATATCATTCCTAACTGTGCGATTAGACACATTTAAATAAGCCGAAACTTCATTCCCGCTAATGTACGTTTGAGCGTTATTGATTAAGAGTTGAATGAGTTTAATCTGTCTGTTTATCATAGTCCATCTCACTTCTCCCACAAAGTTTGATTAGGAAAACGCTTACTCCACAATCAAAGTTTACTTGTTAGCGAGGAGATAGGCAAGTAGGTATGATAATCAACTTTGAAGAATTAAGTACGAAATTATCGATCATTGTAATCAAACAATTAATAGACTTCAAGTCTCCGATATTCAAGACAACGAACTTCCAAATTTAAATCATTACATTAGAACAATTGACTCAACAACTACTCCCATCAAACATTAATTTTAATTGACTTGCTCAAATAACAGTTTCTTCATTATATTGTTAAGCAAAATGTTATATGGGTATGAGTAAATTAGTTAGATGAGGAGGTATTATAGTTGAACATTTCTTCTAAATATTTTGATTATTTAGTTGTTTTTACCGCAGGCATAGGAATGTTTTTATCTACCTTAGATAGTGGGATTATTAACGTTGCATTACCTACTTTATCGAAATCATTTAATGTTGATACATCATTGATAACATGGAGTGTCACTTTATATACTTTATTATTGACGGGAACGATTATCATATTTGGAAGATTGAGTGACAAATTTAGTCGAATAAATATCTATAGTATCGGGCTTATTGTGTTTTTAATAGCTTCAATTTTATGTGGTTTTTCAAGTAATATTATCCAATTGATCACATTTCGAGGTTTGCAAGGCATCGGAGCAGCAATGTTGCAAGGCACTGCCACTGCTATTATTACAACTAGTATTCCTGAAGATAGACAAGGATCGGCCCTAGGAACGCTAAGTATACTTTTAGGAATAGGACCAGTTTTAGGACCTAGTGTAGGAGGGAGTTTACTCTCTTTAGGAAGTTGGAGATGGATATTTTGGATGAATATTCCCTTTATCGTAGTAGGGTTAGTTGGCTGTTTAATATTGAAGAGAAATATTAAAGAAAATAGAAGTACATCTATTCACCTAGATTTGCGAGGAAATATATTGTTATTTCTATCTATATTTTGTTTATTAATCAGTCTAACTGCATGGTCTCATAATTCTATTAAAAGTTTACTCGTTTATGGGAATTTAATAACTTTTATCATACTATTTAGTTTGTTTGTAGTATGGGAATTAAAAAATAGTCTTCTCTACAACTCTATGATAGACAATACGTTTTTGAGGATTTTTCGCATTAGGTGAGTATAATATAGGACGTCCTTTATACACACTTTTTGCATTTCTTCACTCACCAGTGTTATAATTTAGGTAACGAAAATAAGTATTCACTTATACACCAATCCCCCACTATTGCGAGTAGTGAGGGGATTTTTGTTGGTGTGGCTATATGTCACCTATTTTTATTGCGTTTACTTAGCCAATGAGTAAAAAACGCAATGGCACAGCCACTGATGACTGGTGCTATGATGTGAACGAAAATAAGCATCACTCTATACACCTCCTCTCTACGTCAAATTGACGCCTGAGGGATAGGCGACCTATATATTATATCATCCCCGAATATACGATGAGAGTTAACTTCCGATAAGTCATTTATGTTAACTAAAAAGACTCTAGTACAATTTGATATGTATTAGAGTCTTTTTGTTAGTTAGTCATTTAATTCTACTGATTTTATTTTTGGTTTTTCTGGTAGTAATGCATACTTAATTTTAACAGTTAGAGTAGCTAGTTTGTCATTAATATTCACTTGATAATAACCTATATGACCGCTACCTTGATTATCTGATTGTCCATTAATAGAAACTTTATCTTGGCTTTTTAGAAATTGATAAGTTTTATTATCTTTAGCAATTTCTTTTAAGTTTTTAGTATCTTTATTTTTAATAGAGGTATTTAATTGTTTTTCACTGGAATACATAACCCATTTATCAAAAAATAAGAAATTTAGAATCATATAACAAATGGCTACTACTATAATTACAAGAGCGATATAAATTAACTTTTTCAACGTTAAACACCTTTTTAAAATTATTTATAATTTATGATAACTCATAAGTATATGTAATTGCCAAATAAGATATAAAATTTAAATAAGTATTCACAATCTCTACAAATCATTCTTATATCTTAGTGATAATATAATAATTGAATATATTATCTATAGAAGTGATTTGGATGAGTAATTCTAAAAAAGTAGCTGTTGTTACTGGAGCGGCTCAAGGTATTGGTTTGAAAATTGCTGAACGTTTATTTAAAGATGGATTTAATTTAGCCATAGTTGATTACAATGAAGAAGGTGCTAAAAATGCTGCGTCATCTTTAACTACAAATGAACAAGAGGCAATTGCCTTTAAAGCTGATGTCTCAAATCGTGATGAAGTCTTTTCAGTATTAAGAAAAGTGGTCGAGCACTTTGGAGAGTTTAATGTATTAGTTAACAATGCAGGTTTAGGTCCAATGACGCCAATTGATACAGTGACACCTGAACAATTTGATCAAGTTATTGGAGTCAATCTAGGTGGCGTATTCTGGGGAATACAAGCTGCATTAGAACAATTTAATAAGTTAGGTCATGGCGGTAAAATTATTAATGCTACTTCTCAAGCTGGTGTAGAGGGTAATGCGGGATTATCTTTATATAGTAGTACTAAATTTGCTGTTAGAGGTTTAACACAAGTTGCTGCTCGTGATTTAGCTGATAAAGGTATTACAGTTAATGCGTATGCACCTGGTATTGTTGAAACACCAATGATGGAAGGTATTGCAATAAAATTAGCTAAAGAGAACAATCAACCCGAAGAGTGGGGTTGGAAACAGTTCACTGATCAAATCACTTTAAAACGTCTTTCAAAACCGGAAGATGTGGTTAACGTTGTCAGCTTCTTAGCAAGTAGTGATTCAGACTATATTACAGGACAAACTATCATTGTTGATGGTGGTATGAGATTCCATTAATAAAAAATAAAAACGTTTATGCATACATCTGTTTGCATAAACGTTTTTTTATTACTCGTGTTTATTTTGTGTGCTGTTGTTATTGTTTTGTTGGTTACTTGGTTTATTTTGTGTGCTGTTGTTATTGTTTTGTTGGTTACTTGGTTTGTTTTCAGAGTTTTGTGAGCTAGATTGCTGGTTGTTAGGTTTCTCTGATGTTGATGGTTGTGTAGAGTTCTGACTATTTTGTTGTGAATGGTTATTGTAGTTATTATTGCTCGTGTTATTTTGCGTGCTTGGTTTGTAGTTGTTCTTAGATGGTTTATCTTTAGTTTCGTTTGTTTTGGTTTGTTGTTTATCGTTTTGATACTGATTATTGCTAGGTTGCTTAGTTGTGTTGTTGGAATGATTGATATTAGAGTTTCCGTTATATGTGCCAGATGCTGGTTCTGATTGCGCATTTTCTTGGCTTTGGTTAGCGTTATTATTTCCATTATATTGATCGCTGTCTTGATTAGATTTATTTTTCTTCTTATGTTTCTCTTCAGTTTTTTGATTGTCTTTATTTGAGTCTGTATTAGAAGATTTGCTTTCATGCGTCATTGCTGCATAAATTGAGAAGCTTAATGCAGCGACAAGAAGGATCACTACGATGCTTGCTAATATCTTTTTCAAATGGTTGTCCTCCGTCCTTATTAAATTTTTCTGTATTCTATTATAATCGTTTTCGGGTCATAAGTAGAACTATTTTGAAATAATAAGTTACATATATCATACCAATTATTTTTGAAAATATAAAAAATCACAAGAATGTAATAAAAAACATTAAAGAAAAATTTGCACTTTATGTAATCGCATTGTAATATTGTAATTGAATCGTAATATCCCATCTTTGTTGTACATAAATAGCGATTCCAATAAAAACAGAGGAGAGATCCATTTATGAACAGAACTACAAAAGTAATCTTATCGTCAATGTTAGCAGCCGGAACAGTATTTGGAGTTGGCCTTTCAACAGATACGCCACCAGTGAATCAAGCCCATGCAGCAACAGCACCTTACTACTCATTTACAGGATATGCTGGTAATCATGCCTCATTTGTTTTAAACCAACTATTTATTAATTCGTTAAAGTATGACACTTTTAGAATGAATGGAATTAAAATTCCTTACACAACTGGTAAAAATCATGTGAACAAATATAAAGGCACGGTTAAGAAATATGACCAAAGCTTTAGTGGAGTTAATACTAAGAAAACGAGAGCAGGTAGCGTAGAGTTTAAAGTTACAAGTCATCTATCTGTGAAACAACTTAAAGAAGCTTATGGTAAAGGTTTGAGAGCTTTACCTAACAAGCACAAAGGCACTAAAACGTATGCTTATAGCCCAGGAAATAAACACTATGGTATATCATTTACTACTAAGAATAATAAAGTAACTAAAATTACAATCGGAACACTAGGTGTGACTGGAGAAAAATTCTAGCTAATCATTTATTAATACGTAATGAACAAGCAACATTAAATTTAGAAAAGAGATAGCTTATCATGAGAAAACTAACTAAAGTATTTGTAGCATCAACTATCGCAATGGGAACATTAGTAGGAGTGGGTGTTTCTACGGCTTCACCAGTTAATGGCATTGCTCAAGCTACAAACTCACATTACTATACGTATCAAGGTTACGTTAAAGGAAATGGATCATTCTTAATTAAAGAGCAATTTATTAAAGCCGTTAAGAGTAATAATGTGACATTTAATGGAATTAAATTGACACATTCGACTGGTACTAAAATGGTCGATAAGTATGATCAACATTTCGAAGGTGTCGCAAATGATGGGATTAAGGCTAAACAAGTCCAATTTACTGTGACTAAAGATTTAACCTTAAATCAGCTGAAAAAAGCTTATGGCAAAGATTTAATTAAGAAAAGTCATAATAAAAACAAGGATGGCGGTATTTTTTGTTATACACCTTCAGGTAAAGGTTTAGGTGTATTGTTTGTAGTAGATAATAGTCGTGTCGTAGCAGTGACGATTGGCTACTCACTTTCTACACCAAGTAAATAAGATTTATAGGTGGAGGCTGTAACATAGATAATTGTCTCAACCTTAATTAACATATTGGCAGTAGATATCTGAATTGAAAGTGCACTTATGCTAAGCTTCTTTCAATCTTAGTCATCCTTGCCGGAGTGGTACAAAGAAATTAATTTTGACAAATTATATTTCTGTGCCACTCTTTTTTATTTAGTGGAGAAATATTTATTCAAATCTATAAAATTAGAGTAGGGAAAACTGATATGATGAATAGAGAGACACTGATAAAGGTCAATGATGATGATATCCTCCCCCTTATTAAAGTGCACCAGCGCTTAAGAATTTTAATTTTCCTTATACGTAATTTAAGTTGTATCAATGAAATATTAAAATTTGATAAAGTTCACTTTCTGTCGGAAAATTAATTTTCAAAGTGAGTGGGTATAGAAGTCATGGAAAGGTGGTAATCATTCATGAGTGTATTAACAAATGAAGAGAGAGTCAAAATTCTATCGGATATCGTCGCAATCAAAACAGTGAACGACAATGAATTGGAAGTAGCGAAATACTTACAAAAGTGGTTCGACAAGTATGGAATTGAATCAGAATTAGATGAAGTTTCAGAAGGACGTGCCAATTTAATTGCCACTGTTGGTTCAGGTCAACCTGTCATCGGTATTTCAGGTCACATGGACGTGGTCGCTGAAGGAAATCATGATGACTGGACTTACGATCCATTTGAATTGACTGAAGATAATGGTTACTTGTATGGACGCGGTGCTGCTGATATGAAATCAGGTTTAGCAGCATTAGCCATTGCGTTAATCGAAATTAAAGAAAGTAACCAGTTAAATAAAGGTACAATTAAATTTATGGCGACTGTTGGTGAAGAAATGGAACAAGCAGGTTCTTCACAATTATATGAAAAAGGCTATGCAGACGATTTAGACGCGTTACTTATCGCTGAACCGTCTTATCCAAGTTTAGTCTATGCGCATAAAGGTTCTATGGATTTCCGAATCACTTCTAAAGGTAGATCTTCACATAGTTCAATGCCATTCTTAGGTGAAAATGCGATTAAACCACTACTCGAATTTATTCAAAATATTGATAAAGAATATGAAGAACTTACGCAAACTGTTAAAGGTGAGTCTTTAGACTACAGTAATATGGTGAATAAGTTAGCAGGTCAATTACCTGAAAATGTCACTAAAGAACAGGCTAAAGATTTAATTGAAGGTTTAGTCATGACAAATAGTATCTTTAACGGTGGTTCACAAGTCAATTCTGTACCGGATAGTGCGACTGCTGAATTTAACGTGCGTACTATACCAGAATATAATAATGACAAAGTTAAAGAATTATTTAATAAATATTTAAAACAAGCTAACGAAAATGGTTCAAGTTTATCTCAAGAAATCTATCTTGATTTAGCGCCTGTTGTAACAACTGGTAAAAATAGATTGGTAGAACTTGGCCATGAGAAAGCACAAGCACATTTCCCTAATGAGGAAGGTTTAATTATTACGCCGACTGTTGCGGTTACAGATGCGTCTAACTTACTTCGTGGTAAGGATGAGCACTTCCCATTCTTAATGTTCGGCCCTGGTATTAGACCTCATCAAGTTGACGAATGTGTTGAAAAACAAAATTATCTTGATTTTGTTGATTATTATATCGATTTCTTAACGTCATTTACTGATGAATTTTAAGTATTAATTGATAAGGTGAAAGCCCATCTCGCTAGAAAAAGTGAGGTGGGCTTTTTTGTGCATTTTTGATTGAATGGATATTTTTAGTGAATTCATAGGCTTTTATTTGTAAGGGTCTAATTTTTATATATAAAGATGAAATATGATAATTATATATAAATTAGGGAATATATATTAATGTATAGGACATCTGGGGGGATGAAAATGGACTTAAATAAATTAATTACTCTAATCGAAAATAAAAAGCACAATGAGTTATATAGGATGTTTTCTAAAAGTTTTAAGCGCTCTATTAGTAAACGCATGTTAAAGGAAACATTAGATCTATATATGAAATATGCGAAGAAACATACTTTGTATGTTGATATAGGTAATGAAAAGAGTGGCGAAAAAATCTGGCTAGATGAATACCAAAATTATGGTATTTTCGTGTTATTGGAAAATGATGTTATTTATAGTTTAATACTGAAACCCCTCTATTATTTTAAAGATAAATGGACGAAACAGACTTATGATCTTCCTATTAAAGATGAATGGCTAATATATTGGGGTGGAGATAACGAATTATTTAATTACCACTATAACTATGAAACGCAACGCTATGCATATGATTTAGTGAAACTAGTCAATGGTAAAACGATGTATGATGGTGGTCAATTTTGTTCAAATTATTATAGTTTTGGGGCGAATGTGGTTGCACCGATTTATGGAGAGGTTGTCAAAGTTGTGAACCATATTAATGATAATACGCCTGGAAACACAAATGAGAGTGAGCCATATGGAAATTATGTAATGATGAAGCATGGCGATCATGAGTATAGTGTTCTTGCCCATTTAAAGAAGCATTCGATTACTGTACATGAAGGGGATTTAATTTATGCGCAAGAAGTGATTGGCCAGTGTGGCAATTCAGGAAACTCTACCGAACCTCATTTACACTTTCAAGTTATGAATGCCCCTGATTTGGAAAATGGTCAATCATTGAAGATTCAATTTAAAGATTATAATAATCCTATTAAAGGTGAAATATTAAAAAATGATTGATGGAAATTACTCGATTGAATGTCGAGTAATTTTTTTATGTTTCAAAACCCTTGATATCAAAGGTATTACGCACAATACACTTTCGCTTAATTTCATTATGCATAATATAATTATTAATTTTATTGCAGTTTAATTAATAAAAATAAATAAATACAGTTTATCAAAGTTTAAATACTAACATAAGTTTTTGACATAATGAACATATTATTTATACAAATAATTTATAAATGAAAAGTATGTGAATAAAATGCAGTTTCCATTTACTTAACAGAAAATTAAAATTACGATGGCACCGTAAGTTGCTTTTTCAAAAATTTATAGGAGGTTACGAGATGAAAAATTTTTCAAAATATGCACTTACAAGTATCGCAGCACTTACGGTCGCAAGCCCCTTTGTCACTATGGATGGCCATGCTAAAGACAAGTCAGTAAAACAAGACATTGATGCGAAGGTTACTCAACAGACTGACGCACCAAAAGCACTTAAAGCATTGCCTGGTTCAGAAAACGTTAAGAACCATTATAAAGACTATGTTGTCACTGATGTAAAAAAAGACAACAAAGGATTTACGCACTACACTTTACAACCTAAGGTAGGTAACGTCTTTGCTCCTGATGAGGAGGTTAAAGTACATGTGAATACTGAAGGCAAAGTTGTATTAATTAACGGTGACACTGATGCGAAGAAGGTGAAACCAACTAATGAGGTGTCGATCAACAAAGAACAAGCATCTAAAAAAGCGTTTGAAGCGGTTAACCTTAATCCTAAAAAAGCGAAAAATATGAAAGAAGACGCCGTCAAAACAAATAAAGTAGAAATCGATGGTAAAACAAATAAGTATGTTTACAATGTAGAATTGATTACCACAATACCTAAAATTTCACATTGGAATATCAAAGTTGATGCAGAAACAGGCCAAGTTGTCGATAAACTAAATCTCATCAAAGAAGCAGCGACGACAGGTACCGGTAAAGGTGTGCTTGGTGATACGAAACAAATTAATATCAATAGTGTAAATGGAGGATATGCGTTACAAGATTTAACGCATCAAGGACAATTAGCAGCTTACAATTATAGTGATAACACTGGCCAACATTCGCTCATCAAAGATAACGATAAAAACTTCACAGATGATAATCAACGTGCTGGTGTTGACGCTAATTACTACGCTAAACAAGTGTATGACTACTATAAAGATACTTTCGGTCGTGAATCATATGATGATAGAGGAAGTTCAATTATCTCTCTAGCCCACGTAAACAAATTCCAAGGTTCTGATAATAGAAATAATGCCGCATGGATTGGCGATAAGATGATATATGGGGATGGAGACGGACGAACATTTACAGCACTATCTGGTGCAAATGACGTTGTAGCTCATGAAATCACACATGGTGTAACCCAAGAAACAGCGAATCTTAATTATCGTAATCAATCAGGTGCTTTAAATGAAAGTTTCTCGGATGCCTTCGGTTACTTTGTCGATGATGAAGATTTCTTAATGGGTGAGGATGTGTATACACCAGGACAAAATGGAGATGCACTAAGAAGTATGTCCAATCCCGAACGATTTGGACAACCATCTCACATGGATGATTATGTAAATACACAATCAGATAATGGTGGTGTACACACTAACTCTGGAATTCCTAATAAAGCAGCTTACAATACAATACGTAGTATTGGAAAGGGTAAAGCACAACAAATTTACTACAGAGCGCTCACAGAATATTTAAGTTCAAATTCAAACTTTAGTGATGCTAAAGAAGCGCTGTATCAATCAGCTTTAGATTTATATGATAAAAACACAGCTAACCAAGTAGCAGATGCATGGGACGACGTTGGTGTATAAATAATTGAAACTTTAAATCGTTTAAATCAGCCATAAACAATCTATCAACGAACATAATCAACGCCTTAATAAACAAGAATTAATGTTAAACACTTACAAATATTAAACGCCTTAATAAATGATGATCAAACAATGTTTGGCTTCATGTGGCCCTTACTCTAACAGTAGAGTAGGGGCTTTAAAATATTCTTAGGGAGGAGACTGCGGGTTGTCTAGCTGAAGTGAGACGGCAGTCTATTGATTGAAACTATTAATAGATATTCTTAACTCTACCTAACCTTTTTATTCTATCTTATAAATGTTATAAAGAGTGAAAGAGACAATACAAATGAGGGGTTATAAACACGAATGATCCAATGAAAGATTTTAATTTAAGAGACGTTATAGGAATATTGATTATGGGATTCGTTAGTTTTTTTAAGTTGCCTTTACTAAATGTCGTATTATTAGCATTGCTTATGATTATTGTGACATCTTTTATAAATGAAAAATTATGCTCTAAAAGCAATATTACTAGGAGAGAAGAGGATGAAAAAGATAAAACAACTTGAAGTTATTGATATTCTGTTAATCATTATTAGTTTATTAGCCGTTTTAATTGGAGTTTTGCAGATATTTAATTTAATACACGTATCGCCAATCATTACGTTAATACTTCTTATAATCATTGTCGTCCTTAATCTGTTTAAGTCATTGGATGAACATAAACATTCCAAATAGAAAATAAAGTGTTAGGAGATAAGAAGTGCGTAAATTATTAAAGAAGTTAACTAAAAAAGATTTCGTATTGATTGTCATTTTATTTATAGTTGCAGTGATGTGCTTCTTAAATACCTTTGACATAGTAAAGTTGTCAGAAAGCCAATCTAATTATGTTGCCACTATTTATACCATTATCGTTTTTATTAGTTTGATTCGAATAAATAAGAAAGATAAACACGATCAATGATAGAAAGGTTTAGGAGTTGATTGGGGTTGAATAAATCTGAGCAAGGTCTGAATATTATAGATTTCATTTTATTTACACCACTAATCATTCTTTTCTTCATTAATATTTTAATATTCACTCATTTGATTCACGTATCTGCATTTTATTCTAACTTATTATCAATCATTAATTCGGCTTTATTAATGATTGGATGGATTAGAATGATTTATAAAGATAAGACATCTTAGACATTGTACAAATGATTGTTCAATGTCAGTTATACATTAAAGTGATGTATAGTACTACCTGTGTTACTCAATATTTGTCACAAAATTTTACATACTTTCTCATATATTTTTAACATTAGAATGATAAATTATTATTAAATAAAAAGAATTATTAAAGTTTAAATGAATTTAAATTAGATTTAGTGAGGAGTTTATCATTTAATGAAAAAGAGTAAACGTCAGGATTTAGTAACCATGATTGTTAAACAAAATCACATCTATAAAAAAGCAGATATCATTGATTATATTGATGATCACTTTGGCATTCGTTATAGTATGACAACCATTGCGAGAGACTTGAGAGAACTTAATATTTTTCGTCTGCCAGCTGAGAGCAAACAATTTGAATACAAAATTTTAAATAATCAATCGCAAATCGACGCTAAAATTAAGCTAGATGATTATCTAGAAACAGAAATCATTAGTACCGTGATTAAAGAATCATATATACTTATAAAGACGTCACCAGGATTTGCGCAAAGTATCAATTATTATATTGACCAATTACAACTTAAAGAGATTGTTGGTACTATAAGTGGCAACGACACTATTATGATACTTACTCATTCTAAAGCAATGGCTGAATATGTGTATTACAAAATATTCAATCATAATTATTCATAATCTCTCATATCTGAATAATGAATCGAAAGGCCTGGTAAACGTATTGCATGCGTTTGCTAGGTCTTTTATATTACTAAAGTTATTAATTCACATATTGACTAACTATTCATTTAAGTGAATAAAAAACTTTTTATCGAAACATTCATTATTTCATATTAGCTGAATATTCATTTTCCATACGAAATAACAATACAAAAATGTATAAACAATCATATAAATGTATTGAATAACCAAATTGTACAAAACTTTCTACATTGAACTTGTGAATATAATCACATAAATATATGTGAAATCACTATATACTCATGTTGAAGTTACAGAAAAGGAGGAAATGAATATGGCAGATGGACCCATTCAAGTAAACAGTGAAATTGGTAAACTTAAAACCGTTTTACTTAAACGTCCAGGTAAAGAGTTAGAAAATTTAGTTCCAGATTATTTAGGTGGTTTACTATTTGACGATATTCCTTATTTGGAGGTTGCTCAACAAGAGCACGATCGGTTCGCCAAAGTGTTACAAGATGAAGGAGTAGAAGTACTATACTTAGAGAAACTTGCTGCAGAAAGCATTGAAGATTCAGATATTAGAGAACAATTCATCAATGATGTGTTAGCAGAATCTCGTAAAACAATTCTTGGTCATGAGAAAGAAATAAAAAAATTATTCTCAACATTATCTAATCAAGAGTTGATTGATAAAGTTATGGCTGGTGTGCGTAAAGAAGAGATAAAATTAGAATCTACGCATTTAGTTGAGTATATGGATGACAAGTATCCATTCTATTTAGACCCAATGCCTAACTTATACTTCACTCGTGACCCACAAGCATCAATAGGTCGAGGTATTACAGTGAATCGTATGTTTTGGAGAGCTAGACGTAGAGAATCAATCTTCATTTCATACATTTTAAAACATCATCCTCGCTTCAAAGATGCGGATGTTCCGGTATGGTTAGACCGTGATTGTCCTTTCAACATTGAAGGTGGGGACGAACTTGTACTTTCTAAAGAAGTACTAGCAATTGGAATATCAGAACGTACGTCAGCTCAAGCTATCGAACGCTTAGCACGACGTATATTTAAAGATCCGTTATCCACTTTTAAAAAGGTAGTAGCAATTGAGATTCCAACTAGCCGTACATTTATGCACTTAGATACAGTTTGTACAATGATTGATTATGATAAGTTCACAACGCACTCTGCAATCCTTAAAGCTGAAGGTAATATGAACATTTTCATTATTGAAAATGATGAAGCTAGTGATGACATTAAAATCACTCATTCAAGTCACCTTAAACGAACATTGGAGGAAGTACTTGGTGTTGATAATATCGAGTTAATCCCAACTGGTAATGGTGATGTGATTGATGGTGCACGTGAACAATGGAATGATGGTTCAAACACATTATGTATCCGTCCAGGTGTAGTAGTCACATATGATCGTAACTATGTATCAAATGATTTGTTAAGAAAACGCGGTATTAAAGTAATTGAAATTCCTGGAAGCGAACTAGTTCGCGGACGTGGTGGCCCAAGATGTATGAGTCAACCATTATTCAGAGAAGATTTATAGAATAGTATTCAAACACCTGTTATAGTGTAGTTGAAATCGCTTTCAATTTTAAGACTAATCATATTAAGTTTTGAAGGCGCTGATGATTTACACTGCGACTAATTAGATGAAAGGGGCGTATATTATGGAAAAAATCCGGAAACCATTTGACTTAAAAGGAAGATCACTACTTAAAGAATGTGATTTTACCAAAGAAGAATTTGAAGGTTTAATAGATTTTGCCATGACGTTAAAAACGTATAAACAACAAGGCACACCGCATCGTTATTTAGAAGGTAAAAACATTGCATTACTTTTTGAAAAAACGTCTACACGTACGCGTGCTGCATTCACAGTCGCATCTATTGATTTAGGTGCACATCCTGAATTTTTAGGAAAAAATGATATACAATTAGGAAAAAAAGAATCTGTTGAAGACACTGCGAAAGTATTAGGCAGAATGTTTGATGGTATAGAGTTTAGAGGTTTCTCACAAGAGAAAGTAGAACAACTTGCAGAATTCTCTGGTGTACCAGTTTGGAACGGATTAACAGATGATTGGCATCCAACACAAATGTTGGCAGACTTTATGACAGTAAAAGAAAACTTCGGACATCTTGAAGGCATTAATTTGACTTATGTCGGTGATGGACGTAATAACATGGCACATTCATTAATGGTAGCTGGTGCGATGCTTGGTGTAAATATTAGAATTTGTACACCACAAGCACTAAGTCCTAAAGATGCTTATGTAGAAATTGCTAGAGATTGTGGCTCTAAATATGGTGGTTCCGTGTTAGTCACTGATAAGATCGAAGAAGCAGTTAAAGATGCCGATGTTATTTATACAGATGTATGGGTATCTATGGGCGAAGAAAGTGAGTTTGAAGAACGCATTAATTTATTGAAGGACTATCAGGTCAATAAAGCGATGTTCGAATTAACTGGTAAAGACAGTACAATCTTCTTACATTGTTTACCAGCATTTCACGATACACAAACAGAATACGGTCAAGATATATATGATAAATATGGCCTCAGTGAAATGGAAGTTACTGATGAAATCTTTAGAAGTGAGCACTCTAAAGTATTTGATCAAGCCGAAAATCGCATGCACACAATTAAAGCTGTTATGGCTGCTACACTAGGCTAGATTAAATCTACACAACATCATGAGGAACTATAGACTTACAACATACAAAACAAATTGAGCCACTCCAAGTGTATGAAGTCAAATGAGTGATTGTGTTTATCATATTCGAGCAGTGATGAATCAAGATTAAACGTTCATCATCATTAAGTCGTTACGAATTGACCGTTATCAATCCGTCCGTAGTCACATGTTTACTAACCCGTTTAATGTAACGGTCGTAACTATCTTTCACACCTTTCCACAACACCCACTCTCGCATACTGACTTAATGACAGGATATGAATGAAAGAAAATACACTATTAGTTTCAGCACAATGATAACAATTAAAGGGAAAAGTAAGTCTATAGATTCCTACTTCTAAAGGAGAAATGAATATGAGCGAACAAGGAGAAAATAAGTTAAGTCGATCATCATTGATAGGTCTTGTAATAGGATCAATGATAGGTGGCGGTGCATTCAATCTCATGTCTGATACGGGAGGACAAGCTGGTGGTTTAGCCATTATTATAGGATGGGTTATCACAGCCATAGGCATGATTTCATTAGCATTCGTTTTCCAAAACCTTACAAATGAACGACCGGATCTTGATGGCGGTATATACAGTTATGCCCAAGCTGGTTTTGGCGATTTTATCGGCTTTGCAAGTGCATGGGGATATTGGTTCTCTGCATTTTTAGGGAACGTCGCGTACGCAACATTACTAATGTCTTCCGTCGGTAACTTTTTCCCAATTTTTAAAGGTGGTAACACATTCCCAAGTATACTCGTTGCTTCAATTTTATTATGGGGTGTTCACTTTTTAATACTTAAAGGGGTAGAAACTGCGGCGTTTATTAATAGTATTGTTACGGTTGCCAAGTTAATACCTATATTATTAGTCATTATATGCATGTTAGTTGCCTTTAATTTTGAAACTTTTAAAGAAGGATTCTTCGGAATGAATGCACATGGTGCACTACCATTTAACTTTGGAGACACAATGTCTCAAGTGAAAAGTACAATGCTCGTCACTGTATGGGTATTTATCGGTATAGAAGGTGCTGTCGTCTTTTCAAGTCGTGCCAAACGTAAGAAAGATGTAGGTACTGCAACAGTAATAGGATTAATTTCAGTGTTACTCATCTATTTCTTATTAACTGTATTAGCACAAGGTGTTATCATTCAAAACCATATCTCTCAATTAAACGCACCATCTATGGCACATGTCCTTGCTTACATCGTAGGTGATTGGGGTTCAACACTTGTAAACATCGGACTAATTATCTCAGTTTTAGGTGCATGGTTAGGTTGGACACTACTTGCCGGAGAGTTGCCTTTTATCGTTGCGAAAGATGGATTATTCCCGAAATGGTTTGCTAAGGAAAATGAAAACGGCGCACCAGTCAATGCATTATTAATCACTAACATATTAGTTCAAATTTTCTTGATTAGTATGTTGTTCACTGACAGCGCGTACCAATTTGCATTTTCATTAGCATCTAGTGCCATTTTATACCCATATATGTTCAGTGCCTTTTACCAAGTTAAGTACACTATTGAACATAAACAACACGCGACACCTAAACAATGGACAATAGGTATACTCGCCTCATTATACGCAGTATGGCTAGTCTATGCTGCAGGATTTGATTATTTATTATTAACAATGTTGCTTTACATTCCTGGTCTTATCGTTTATTCAATCGTTCAAAAAAATAACCAAACACGCTTAACACGCATTGACTATATCTTCTTCGCTATCATTATCATTCTATCTATTGTCGGACTTATACGACTATGTAGTGGCGCGATTAACGTGTTCTAGAAAAAGGAGCGAACTGTTATGGATAAAAAAATTGTCATCGCATTAGGTGGTAATGCGATTCAGACGTCTGAAGGTTCAGCAGAAGCACAACGACGGGCTATTCGCATGACCATGCAAACACTTAAACCACTATTTCAATCCGATAATGATATTGTCATTTCGCATGGTAATGGTCCTCAAATAGGTAATTTATTGATTCAACAATCTCAATCTGATAGTGAACAAACGCCCGCTATGCCACTTGATGTATGTGGGTCTATGACACAAGGTATGATAGGCTACTGGTTAGAAACAGAAATTAACCGTGTACTATCTGAGATTGGCAGTGACAGAGCTGTCGGTACTATTATTACTCGTGTAGAAGTCGATAAAGATGATCCGAGATTTGATCGACCAACTAAACCGATTGGTCCATTTTATACTGAAGAAGAGATGCAAGAATTGAAAGAAGCGCAACCTGAGGCTATCTATAAAGCAGACTCAGCTGGTCGTGGTTATAGAAAGGTTGTCGCATCACCTTTACCAATTTCAATACTTGAACATAAATTGATAAGTACACTTGTTGAACAAAAAAATATCATCATTGCATGTGGTGGTGGCGGTGTACCTGTTATTAAGAAAGATAATACTTATGAAGGTGTTGACGCCGTCATTGATAAAGACTTCGCTAGCGAGAAGTTAGCTGCCTTAATTGATGCGGATACGCTAATGATTTTAACCAATGTAGAGCACGTGTATATTAATTTTAAAGAACCTAATGAAGAAAAGTTAACAGATATTGATGTTGAAACTTTGAAACGTTACGCGAAAGAGGGTAAATTCGCTGAAGGATCAATGCTACCTAAGATAGAAGCGGCGATTGATTTCGTTGAAAGTGGGGAGCATAAAGAAGCGATCATCACTAATTTGGAAAATGCTTATCAAGCGTTCGACAAGCAAGCAGGTACACATATTCATAAATAATGAATGATTATGCTATTGGAGATTTAAGAACGATGGCCCCCTAATCAAAAAATATAACATCTTTGAAGCGGTTCTTCTTTGACACTTACCCCGTTAACAACTTGTAAAAGATGTTTGGTTGTTCCTCTATCCAATAGCTTAGGTAGTAAGGAGTTTATGTTATGGCTGGAAATCAAATGTTTTGTAGAGAAAATGAACTTGATGAAAGTTTTAAACAATTAGCGTCATATATTCATATACCTGTAGGTGTCTTACTTCCATTTAAAAGCCAATGCTTTGTGAGACATTATAGTAAGGGTCAGGTAATTTACTTTTCGTCAGATGAAACGACGCATATCTATTTATTAATAGAAGGGAATATAATGAGAGAAAACTTTAATCTTAATGGTGATGTGTATCGTTATTTAAATAGAGAAAAAGTGTTATTTCCCTTAAACAATTTATTTCAAGATAAGGCGCCAAATGAAATGTGCACCGCATTGACGAATTGCGAAGTGATTGGCATACCTAAAGATTTAATTGAATATCTTTGTAAAAATCATGAGGATATCTTTGTAAGGTTATTTGAATTATTGAGTGCAACACAATGCCAACACATTGAATATAATATGGCGTTAACCAGCAAGCTTGCGAAAGAACGCGTAACAAAGATATTACGCTATCTTTGCCAAACAGTTGGTTATGATAATGATGAATTTTATGAAATTAAGCAATTCATGACGATACAACTGTTGAGCGATATGGCCGGTATATCTAGAGAAACCACAGGTCATATCATTAATGAACTTCGAGAGGATAAAGTTCTATTCAAAAGTAATAAAAACTGGTTAATCAGCAAAGATTTATAATGACACTTAAAAAATTTAATATTTCATAATTACTTTAGAGCGTTAGTTAAATGATATTCATATGAATTATTTAACTAACGCTTTTTGTTTTCTTAAAAAATTTACTAATATAAAAATAATACGTTGAAACGCTAAATATTCTGAAATAAAATTGAAATTCAAAAAATAACACCAAAAACAAATTTCATATATTTTGTGAATTATTAATAACATTTTAATTAACTCTTTTATATAAAAAGAAATTGTAGTATTATATTCTGTGTGATTATATAAATCACAAAATTTTTTTAGGGAGAGAAGTAATTTGAGAAAAAGAATGGATTTCGTGCCTAACAGGCACAATAAGTATGCCATTAGAAGATTTACAGTAGGAACGGCATCAATATTAGTTGGTGCAACATTAATATTCGGAGTGAATCATGAAGCTAAAGCGGCTGAGACTTCAACTGAATTAACTCAGGCACAAGTGGATGAAGATTGTTCGGGTATTACTGATCAAGGCCAGCAAGAAGAAATGTTAACAGAAACTCAAAACACACAAAACGACTATAACGAGCAACAACCAACTCAGCAAATAGACAACGATTGTATTATTGATGAAGTTCCTATGAACGAAGTTGAATATAGTGATGATGCATCATCCAAAGCCCAAGAAGAAGATGCTACATCATTAGAAAATGTTTCAACAGATATTAACACACGTAATACGGAGAATGAATCAGTTGACGCCCAATCAACTGATAACTGCATTGCAAATGAACAAACTTTTGACAACGAATCAGTGCAAGAACAAACAGATAACCAAGTGAACAACGACAATAATATAGATGAATTACAAAAAGCCCAAGAATATGAAACTCAAGAAGAAAATAATGATGCTAATCAATCATTGTCAGAATCAGCAGACTGTGAAAATGGTATTCAAGCAGGTTCTAACAATTACGATATAGAAGCAATAAGTGGTGTTTCCGAAAATAATAATGATGATTTAGATAATTCATCTGATGTCTCAGCTAATGGAGACGTTGCTGAAAATGTTTCAGCTTTAGATAGCAACTCAGATTGCGATTTATACGCGGATCGTAGCTTAGACTATGACACTGACTCAACAAGCAATGATTACAACACAGATAGTGATTACAATACAGATTGTGACTACGGCTCGGATCGTAGCTTAGACTATGATACTGATTCAACAAGTTATGATTACAACACAGATAGTGGTTACGACACAAACAGTGAATATAATACTGATTGTGATTACAACACAGATAGTGATTACAACTCAGACTGTGATTCAGACTCAAGTTATGATTCAGATTCGGACTATGATTCAGATTCAGATAGTGATTTAGATTCAGATAGCGACTCAGATTCAGACTGTGGTTCGGATTCAGACTGTGACTCAGACTCAGACAGTGATTCAGACTCAGATAGTGACTCAGATTCAGACAGCGATTCATACTCAGATAGTGACTCAGATTCAGATAGCGATTCAGACTCAGACTGTGGTTCGGATTCAGACTGTGATTCAGACTCAGACAGCGATTCAGACTCAGACAGCGATTCAGACTCAGACTGTGGTTCGGATTCAGACTGTGACTCAGACTCAGATAGCGATTCAGACTCAGACAGCGACTCAGATTCAGATAGCGACTCAGACTCAGATAGTGACTCAGATTCAGACAGCGGCTCAAATTGTGATTCTGGTTCAGAACATAAAGTACCAGTAGTACCAACACAGTATCATGAAATGACATCTCATCATGACTCAAACCATCATTATAATAATCTAGTGATGGAGCAGCATCATAAGCAAGAACTACCAGATACTGGTTATGATGTGGCAAATAATGGTACGTTATTTGGAGGTATTCTTGCAGCATTAGGATCATTACTTTTAGTAGGAAGCAAACGTAGAAGTAAGAAATACTAAACCATCATTTACTATTTAATTTTTAAACCCGAGCTTTGTTGCTCGGGTTTTTCTATGAAATAAAACAAAGTAAATGTAAAATAGAATTGAACACGAATGAAGGAGTGAAGCACATGGCTTTAATGACATTGAATTATAGTTCACCGACAATAGGTATGCATCAAAATCTTACAGTCATCTTACCGGAGGACTCAACTTACTTTGATAACTCCACTTCACCTAAACAACTTAAATCATTATTACTTTTACATGGTTTGTCGAGTGATGAAACCACTTATGTGAGATACACAAGTATTGAGCGATATGCTAATGAACATCAGCTCGCAATTATTATGCCTAATGTAGATCATAGTGGTTACGCTAATATGGCCTATGGTCATAGTTATTATGACTATATTTTAGAAATATATGAGTATGTACATCAAATTTTGCCACTCTCTAAAAAACGTGAAGATAATTTTATCGCGGGACATTCAATGGGTGGTTATGGAACGATTAAATTTGCGCTTACCCAACCAGATAAATTTTCCAAAGCAGCACCATTGTCTGCTGTATTCCAAGCGCAAACTCTCATAGATTTGGAGTGGATAGATTTTTCTGCTAAAGCTATCACTGGAGAGAATACTGATATTAAAGGTACAAATCTAGATACGTATCATCTTTTAGAACAAGCAATTGTTTCAAATGCGCAATTACCAGAACTTCTTATTATGTGTGGAACTGAGGATTTCTTATATGAAGATAATTTAGAATTTATTCGCACGCTTGATGAAAAGGGTATTGGTTATACATTCGAGGATAGCCCGGGTGAGCATAATTATGCATTTTTGGATAAGGCGATTAAAAGGGCCATTGAATGGTTTGTAGAATAATTAAAGTTGAATATTAAAATTTAACGATTATCTAAATATATTGAAATTTATATGAACTCAAAGCGCTTTCAGTTTGAAAATTCTACTCTGTGGTAGACACACAATATCCTAGTCATAATAAGATATTGTCTTATTGTATTAAGACAATGAATGACTTAGGTATAACTTTAGAAACACATATCGTATTAAGTATGACTCTAAAGATTTTGTCAGTCGCTACTCTTATTTTCTTGAAATTGATATAAAAGATTATATGATTACGCAAAGATATTTAGTTTATAACCGTAGTAATCTTATTTCCTAGAAAATAATTTATTTACCCCGTGTCATGATTAATTTGACGCGGGGTATTTGTATATAAGATTTTTACCTTGGAAAATTCAAAACCAAACGACTAAACCTAACTTTTAAAATGTAAAGAAAATGTAAAATTTTATAGAAAACTTAAAATAATTTACATTATATTGTTTTAAAATCTTGCTAAGTTTAAAATAAGAGTAATATATATTAGATGTTTTGAAGATTGGATTCTTTAACTAGGAGTGACGCCATTGTTGAAATACTATATTTCTACAGTTATATTCTTTATTGCTTTTTTATGTGTAAGTGGATTAACATTAGCTACTAATCTAGAGTCAGAAGCATCTGTTGTAGCTGTAGGTGATAACTTGATCCACCCTGAAGTCTATAATGATGCGAAAACAGGTAAAAATAGTTTTGATTTCAAACCTATGTATGAGCCTGTTAAAAAAGATATTCAAAATGCCGATATTGCATATGTTAACCAAGAATCTCCACTTGGTGGCGATGATAGACCTTATCATGGATTTAAGCGTTTTAATACACCAAGTAGTGTGGCTCAGGACTTAGTAGATACAGGCTTTAACTTTGTAAATGGCTCTAATAATCACGCAATGGATCAAGGTGAATCTGGTATAAACAACAGTATACATACATGGGATAAATTTAAAGACAAAGTTTTATTTACAGGTGTTTTTAACTCTCAAGAAGCTCGAGATGAGATTCCAACAAAAACAGTTAATGGTATAAAAGTATCAATGTTAAGTTATACATTTGGCACTAATGGTATTAAACCTTCCCATCCATACACAATTAATACATTTGATGAAACACAAATTAAAAAGGATGTTAAAGAGGCTAAAAAGCAAAGTGATGCAGTGATTGTATCAGCTCACTGGGGCAACGAAGGTCATCATATGGAAAATAAAACTCAAGAAAGATACGCAAAAGTCTTTGCAGATGCAGGAGTTGATGTAGTGTTAGGAATGCATCCTCACGTTATCGAGCCGGTGAAATGGGTGAAAGGGAAAGATGGCAATAAAACACTTGTTGCATATTCACTTGGTAACTTTTTAAACGGCCAAGCTACAGGTAATGAAAGCAATGATTTATTAGGGCGTCTTAATTTTAAATTAGTTAAAAATCCAAAAGGCGTTAAAGTGGAAAACGTGAAGTGGAGAAGTATGGTTAATCATTACGAATTAGCCAATGTATATGATAAGAATTCTAAAAAAGATTTTAAAATATATCCTTTACATGACTATACTGACAAATTAGCAGAGAAACATGGTTTACATTATGTTAATGGAGCAAATATGACAAAAGAAAGATTGCAAGACATTACTAAAGAAGTTATTGATAAAGAATTCTTAGATGATGAAAGTTTATAGAAGATATAGAAGTGCGCTTAAACGTCAAAACGTTTAAGCGCCGTTTTTATATAGTAACTTAAATTATTTAATGAATTCTATTGTAAAAGGCACGACATAGTCTTCACCTTTGAGTACAAATATGATTGCGACGATTGAATAAATGATCATTGCTATACCAAGGATGAACAATAAGACGACGCCTATAAGTACAAAGACTAAAACGGATGCAATAATTGTATAAATAAGATAACTAATTAAGTAATTAAGATAATTTTTACCTTGTTGATCGATAAAAGCAGAATCATCTCTTTTTAATACCCAAATAATGAGTGGCCCTAAGAAAGTTGTGAAAAATGATAATAACCAAATGACCATAGCAATCGTAGTTTCATTATCAGAAACATCTTTAAATGCATGAGGATTTTTAGATTGATTCACCAATTTCATATATCATTTAGCCCCTTTTTGTATGATTTACTTTAAATATATACATTTTAATTATTAAAGTAAATGACTAAATAATAGTAACTAAGGGTTATATTGTTCAAAGTAATTTTAATTATGTAACTGTTTCACGCGAAACGGTTACTTTATTGATAATGAAATCTGCAAGACACTACGAATATTGAATCATCCTTAATTTTGTATATTAATCGGTGTTCTATTGAAACTCTTCTACTGAAATAGCCTTCGTAGTTTCCTTTTAATGCTTCTGGTTTTCCAATACCATCGACACAACCATCTCTTGCAATACTTTTAAGTAAAGCATTCACTTTTTTAAAATAATTTTGATTGTGTTGTTGCCAATATTGATAATCTTTAAATGCTTGAGCTGTAAAAGTTACACTAAACTTACTCATTATCATCAATCTCTATTGTAATTGTTTGGTTATGATTCAATTCCATAATTGATTGATTTAAGTGAGACACATTAGCGAGATTGGATTGAAGGTACATCGTTTCCAACATCGCATTATAATCCTTTTCAGCTAAAATCACTGCATTTTCATTTTCCTTTGTCGTAATAGTGTAAGCCACACTATCCTCGTTCACTTTAGTAATAAGTTCTTTGAAATTCTGTCTAGCGTTTGAATAATTAACTGAAGGCATATTAACAGCTCCTTTAAACATTGTACAATTTATTGTACAATGCGTCCGCTCTGTTGTCATCAATATTTTTTGTCTATAAATCATATTGATGTTTAAAAATGATAAATTCGGACATACATCATATGTAACCATTTACAAAAGCACTTAATAGAACTAATCATTAATTTTTGGAGGAATGTTTCGCATGACTAAAGAAATTAAACAAAATGTTGGCACAGTTGAAGTTCCTGATACAGTTGAATCTGCAGTTGCTTTAGAGTATTCATTTGTAGAAGCATTAGTGAAATTAGACGTAAATGTAACTGGTATTGCAGATGATAACAATGTAGACAATTTAGACAGTGAAACTCGTAAAAATGTAGGTAGTTATCAATCAGTTGGCCATCGTCAAACACCTAGTGTTGATGACATTAAAAATGCTGAGCCACAAGTGATTTTCGCAGATGAGGATAGACATAAATCTATCTTTGAAGATTTAAATTCAATTGCACCTACAGTATTAGTTAAAAGTTTTGATGCAGACTATAAACAAAACAAAGAATCATTCGATTATATTGCGAAAGTTGTTTCTAAACAAGATGAAGGTAAAACAATTTTAGATAATCATGAAAAAGAAATTAAAGATTTAAGTTCTAAAGTACGTATAGATAAAGATGTTGCTACAATCGCTGGCGTTGTTACTGATCAAGATTTAATCATTCATGCTTCTAAATCTTATGTTGGTCAATTATTAGAAGATGTAGGTTTTAAAGCTGGTATTTCTAAAGAAAATGAAAATGATTTACCTGGATATATGGGTGCTGATTATCATAAATTACCTATTAGCAAAGTTGCTGAAGTTAATCCAGAACGCTTAATTGTTATGGTAGATGAAGATAACCAAAAAGATTTCAATAACTTTAAAGAGTCAGATGTATGGAATCAATTAGATGCTGTTAAAAACAATCGTGTTCATGAAGTTAATCGTGAAACATGGGCTAAACATCGTGGTTTAGTAGCAGCAGAACAAATTTTAGAAGACATTACACAATTTACTGAGTAATAAAACGTTTAATTGCTCAAAACAATAAAGCTTAAAGAAAATGCCCTCTTATCAATACATTGATAGGAGGGCATTGTTATGTCTCATTCAATTACAATGAGTATGAAATTTATTTATTTTGAGAAGCAAATGCTTTGGCAATTTCACTTAATTTTACTGGTGCATCTTCCACTGCCATTTTTACTTCTACATAGTGCATACGATCGCTATTTGAATTAATTTTTTCAAATGCACGCTTTAATTCCTCTGACGTGTTAACATCGTGTACTTCGACATTGTCTCCGCCAAATACTGCAGGTAAAGCTTTATAATCCCACATGCGTATATCATTATATGGTTCTTTCATACCATGAATCATTCTCTCAACAGTGTAGCCATCATTATTGATAACAAAGATAACAGGTTTCAAGTTTTGACGTATCATTGTAGATAATGATTGTACCGTTAATTGTAATGAACCATCGCCAATGAGTAAGACATTTCTACGTTGAGGGTCAGCAATTTGAGTACCTAATGTGGCTGGTAACGTATAACCAATTGAACCCCAAAGTGGTTGACCTATAAATGTATTATCTTTATGCATTGCTAAGTCATATGCACCGAAGAAAGATGTCCCTTGCTCTGCGATTAAGATATCGTCTAATTGTAAGAAATCTTGAATCATGTTGAAATATGTTTCTTGAGTTAATGGCTGATCACTTAGTTCATAATTATTCTTTTGTGGTCTTTCATATTGAGGGTAGTCGTTTTTATTTTCAAAATGAAGATCCTTCAAACCATGTACTAAGCTAGGTAATGTAACGTCATTCGCAACTGTATCATTCATCTTGAAGTTCTTATGATTAATCATCACGACATCATCAATGTGGAATTCGTAAGAGAAGCCAGCTGTTGCTGAGTCAGTTAATTTCGCACCGATATTTAAAATCGCGTCACTGTTATTCACATAATCTTTAATCTTATCTTCAGCAATTTCACCATCAAATACTCCAATATAATGAGGGTTTTCTTCATTAAAGGCACCTTTACCTAGTGATAATTGAGCGACTGGAATATTTGTTTGATTAACAATCTCTTCTAACTCTTTATGCAAGTTGAAACTATTAATTTCATGTCCTGCAATAATAAGTGGTTGGTTCGCTGATTTCAATTTATCTTCAATCATATCAATATATTTTTTAACATCTTGATGAGGCACGTCTTCAGGTTGGAATGTTTCTGAAACTTCGATTTCAGCTAATGCAACATCAATTGGTAAGTGTAAGTGAACTGGTCGACGCTCTTGAATTGCTGCATTGATCAATCTAGGAATTTCAGTTGTTGCATTTTCAGGAGTAATGTAACCTTGAGCAGTTGTAATAGGTTCGAACATCTTTCTGTAATCATCAAATGTACCTTCACCAAGTGAATGGTGTACAAACTTTCCAGCTTCTTCTACTGCACGAGTTGGTGCGCCTGTGATAGCTATTACTGGTACACGTTCGGCATAAGAACCTGCAATGCCATTTACTGCACTAAGTTCACCAACACCAAATGTAGTGACCATAGCACCTAAACCATTGATACGTGCATAACCATCTGTGGCATAACTCGCGTTTAATTCATTCGTATTGCCAATCCATTCTATATGTTCATGTGAAATAATATCGTCTAAAAAGGCTAGGTTAAAATCCCCGGGAACACCAAAGACTTTATCTACTCCGGCTGCATAAACTGCGTCCATTAAATATTGTCCTACGCGTTGTTTCATATTCAACTCCACCTTTGTATTGTATTTATATTACATCTAAAATATTATCTGTTATAATAATTAAAGTCAATAAACTTGACCTTTATTGAAAAGTTGAAAAAATCTGAAATTGATGACGAATAGAATTATTTTTATTATAATGACGATATTGAAGAGAAGGGAAAGTACACAAATGTCGATGAATAAAAATGATTATGAACACATGTTATTTTATTTCGCGTACAAAACTTTTATTACAACGGCAGATGAAATTATTGAAGAATATGGTATGAGTCGTCAACATCATCGCTTTTTATTTTTCATCAATAAATTACCAGGCATTACTATTAAAGAATTATTGTTAACTCTAGAAATATCTAAACAAGGCTCTCATGGAACGTTACGTAAATTGAAAGAAGAAGGTTTGATTTATGAAGAAACGTCTGAAGTGGATCGTCGTGTAAAAAAATTATATTCTACACAAAAAGGCGATGCGTTAATTCATAAGTTGAATAAAGCACAAGATGATTTATTTCATCAGACCAAGCAAAATGTTGGTAATGACTGGTATGCCATAATGGAAGAATTAGCGAATTATCGTGAAGGATTTAAAACAGTAGAACATTTAAAGGAAACTGATAAAAGCTGAGACTGTATGAATGACGGTCTCAGCTTTCTTTGTTTTCAAAATATATATAATGATGATTATTGGCTATTCTTTTTAATTAGACTTACAACTAATGCAATAAAACCTACTGGGATTAATAAAATAAGTAATGCAATTAACCCTAAAGCACCTAATACCATTGCGATTCCTCCTCATTTGGTTTAGTTACTTAATTCTAGGTTAATTAGGTAATAAGTGTTATTCAATGATTTGTAGGTTAACTTTCAATAATGTAAGAAATAAAAAAGGTAAGTATGTTTTAAATGTTTACTACAACTAAATAAAAAAGTATTGCTTTTAACAGAAAATGGTATATTATTGTTTTATATTAATTCATTTTTAAGGGGAAATGGTATGAAAATATTAGGACATACTCGTGCATTTTCATTTAGAAAAGTGACTTTGGGAGCAGTCACTGCTTTAATTGGATTAGGCACTATAGGCGCAATGGGTAATCAAGCTCAAGCTAGTACGCACTCGAGTTATTCACAATCTCATCGAACAACGACTAATGGTAAAAGTACATCAACGCAATCGAGGGTTAAAACAACTACAGTTAAACCGATAGTAACATCTACAAAGGTAGTTAAGCCAGTTCATCAGACAAGCAAAGTTCAAACTACTAAGAAAGTCGTGCCTACTAAACAATCGACTAAGAGTATAAAACCTGTAGTTACGAAAGCACCAACTAAACAAGCTACGAGTAGTAAAACTTCAGTTACTGTATCCAAAGCACCCACAACTTCTACGGGTAAAACGACAACTACTAAGTCAGTTACTACTCGACCAAAATCTACATCAGCAGTAAAATCTACATCTACTAAGCCGACAGCTAAAACTTCAAGAACATCATCAACATCTAAAAAATCAACTACGACAACGACTAAACCTACAACTTCAACAGCGAAGTCTACAACTTCAGCAACAAAATCAACTACGATACCGACAAAGCCATCAACATCAACTAAGCAGCCTACAACAACACCGGCAACTACCGTGCCTACCACTAATCAAACAGATAATAATCAAGAAATGATTGGTACTGCACCAGAAGGACATATAAAAGATAAGTATCAATCGATGACACAACTTGAGAGTGAAACGGTGGAAGGTGTAGATTGGAAAAAAGATACAAGAGATAATGGTACGAAAGTACTTATTGTTGCACCTCATGGAGGAAACATTGAACAAGGAACGACAGAAGCAACGAAAGCTTTGGCGAAAAAAGGAAATTATGATTATTTCTCTTTTGAAGCTATAAGACCTAAAAATAATACTGAATTACACGTTACTTCAACGCATTATGATGATCCTACTCTTAACCAAATGATTCAAAATCGCACAGCTACAATTTCTATTCATGGTGCAGCTGGTACAGATCAAATTATTTATTTAGGAGGACCACCTTCCACTTTAAGAGATGAAATGGAAACACAATTAAAAAGTAGTGGTTTTACAGTGATGGCTCCACTTGATTATATCGGAGGAGTAAAGAAAAATAACTTTATAAACAGAGAAGAAAACAATACAGGCGTTCAACTTGAGCTAACAACTGCACTCAGAAAAGCTTTCTTCAATAATGGTGATACAAGTACTAAGAATCGTTCTAATGAAAGTAATTGGACGCCGCTGATGCAGACATTTGTTGATGCGTTATATACGAGTATCAACAATATTTATCCAAATCATTAATTTTGTAGAAGTAAATTAATTCAAAAACTATATAACAATATTGTCATAATAGGGCTAAAGGATGATTTCGATAGCCCTATTATTTTTTATATTTATAACTAATAGAAATTGTTCAAATTTAATAAATTGATTTGAAATACTTCTTTTATAAATGGTAAGAAGGGAAATGTTTGATTTTGAAAAAGAGAATATCAATAAGTACCTCAAGTAAAATGAAATTATCAATACTTATTTGCTTAGTCATTTTAATTATAGGAATCACTAGCGCCTGTGCTATAACACATGAACATAAGAATTCTGCAACGCATCACTCAAAGTTGCATCATGTACCACTGATTGTAGGTCAAGGAGAAGATAAGGGACAGGCATCCACTGTCAATCTTGAGCCTTCAGAATCAGCACAAGAAGATGTACATCATAAAGACCGTTTTAAATCTATGACTGATTTATTTAAGCATACAAAACGGAATGTGGATTGGAAGAAAGAAGTTAAAAAAGTAGGAAGTCATGTATTAATTATTGCGCCTCACGGAGGAAACATTGAAGCGGGTACCACAGAGTTAACTAAATTAATAGCTAACGATAATCACTATGATTATTTTTCATTTACCGTTTTAAGAAAAAAACATGCTGAAGATTTGCATGTCACTTCAAGTCATTATAATGATCCTACATTATTAAATATGGTTAAATCTAAAGATTATGCAGTTTCCATACATGGTGCTAAAGGGGATAAACCTGTCATTTATCTTGGAGGATTAGATACACCTTTAAAAGAAGCAATTAAAAAACAATTAGTTAAACATCATTTTGTTGTTAAAATCGCACCAACTTATTTAGGTGGAGACTTAAAAGAAAATTTCATTAATGAAGATATCAAAGGGAAAGGTGTGCAACTTGAATTAACGACAGCTTTAAGAAAATCTTTATTTGTGAATGAAAAACTATCTGCGAAATCTAGAAATAATAGAAGTAATTGGTCACCGGCGATGTATCGTTTTTCAGATGCCATTGATAAAGCCGTACAACAAGTTGATGAATCAGGAAAAGATAGATAAAGTGTGGCTATATGAAAGAATATTAAATGCAAAAATTAAAATAGTAGAAAATAAAAAATCTCAGAATCGCAAATGCTTTTCTGAGATTTTTCGCTAATATATTTTAGAAAGTTTTAGCTAGTTCTTTTGCTTCTTCAACGCCGGCTAATTTGATTTCTTCAGCCTTTTCAGGTTCAGCGTTATGACCTTCAATAATAACAGTTTCGTATGAAGGTACACCTAGGAATGTCATAATGTTTCTTAAATATCGGTCTCCAGATTCAATTTCTGCAGTCGGTCCTTCGCTATAGTATCCGCCTCTAGATCGAATGTGAAGTACCTTTTTATCAGTGAGTAAACCTTGAGGTCCTTCTGAAGTGTATTTAAATGTTTTACCTGCTACTGTAATTGCATCGATATAAGCTTTTAAAACAGGTGGGAATGATAAGTTCCACATTGGGCTAACAAATACGTATTTATCAGCTTCTAAAAATTCATCAAGAATGGCTCCTAAACGAGTAACTTTTTTACTTTCTTCAGAAGTAAGTTCTTCGCCTTTTGCAGCTTTTCCCCAACCAATTAATACATCTTTATCAATATGAGGAATATCTTCAGTAAATAAGTCGATGTGTTTAACTTCATCTCCTGAGTGATTATCTTGATAAGCGTCGATGAAAGCTTTGCCAGCTGCCATAGAATTTGAAACGAGTTCATCGAGTGGATGAGCTGTAATGTATAATAATTTTGCCATTTTTTAGTTCTCCTTAAAAATGTTGTATAGTTGATATAATAATTATACTTAGTCAGGGAGATTTCACAATATGTTAAATTAAAAATCATCCTAATGGACTATAAAATAATTTTATATGTGCCTATTTCTACAAGTACACAATTTATTTTCATGAAATTAATATTATCTGAATTTGAAGTTTTTAAAATTAACTTTAAAAAGTGTATAATAGTATTAAAGATTTGAACAGCTTACATGTTCATATTAAGCATCCTAGAAAGGAGTGTAACAGATGAAAAAATTAGCAGTTATTTTAGCATTAGCTGGCGCAGCTTATTATGGTTTTAAAAAATACCAAAACCATGTTAACCAAGCACCAAATATCGAATACTAAAATTTACTTATCAAAGTAAGTGATTATATTGAAGATAAAAGACAAAATCCATTTGGATTTTGTCTTTTTTTGTAAATTTCGGGTATATATATTGATATAGGAAATGAATATCAACTTATTGAAGTAGGGGGCTTTCATTTTCAAAAGCATCAAGAATCCACAATAGTTAAGAGGGGTGGAAAGATGTCTAAAATTTTATTAACTGGGGCCTCGGGATATATCGGTGGTCACCTTAAAGATAAATTAAAAGATCAACATGAAATCATCGCGATTTCTAGAAATACGAGTAACAAACAGAATGAGGAGAATGTTACTTGGAAATCTGCAGATTTATTTGATTTAGATGAAATTACTGAAGTAATGGAAGGGATCGATACAGCCATTTATCTCGTCCATTCAATGATGCCATCAGCAAAGTTAACACAAGCTAACTTTGAAGATATGGATGCACTGCTTGCAGATAACTTCGCACGTGCAGCGAAAAAGCAGGGTGTTAAACATATTGTCTTTATGAGTGGTTTGATTCCAGATGACAATCATTTATCAGCTCATTTAAGAAGTCGTCTTGAATGTGAAAAGATTCTTGGTGATTATGGTATTCCGGTTAGTACATTACGCGCTGGATTAATTATTGGTGCGAAGGGAAGTTCTTATCCGATACTTAAGCGTTTAGTTGAACGTTTACCAGCTATGGTATTACCTAGTTGGGCATATAACATGATAGCACCAGTAGCGATAGAAGATGTCATAGATGGGTTAGCAGCACTTGTTGAACGCTCTCCATCTGAAAATGAATCTATCGATATTAGTGGGCCTGAGACAATGAATTATAAAGAGTTGATTCAGCGAACAGCTAAAGTATTAGACAAACCATTACCTATGCTTGACTTGCCCATTATACCGATAATTGTAAGTCGTTATTGGGTTCAATTGATTTCAAGTGTACCGAAAGAAATGGTTTATCCGTTAATGAATAGTTTAATTCATGATATGGTACCGCATGATAAACGCATCGTACCTAAATTGTCATTAGGAAATATTACATTTGAAGATAGTGTGAAACGTGCTTTAGACGAAGAGAAAGAAGAGAAAAAGAAGAAGGCGAAACAAAGTTCTAGTCACTCTAAATCTAAGAAAGAAGAAATTAAAGATGTGCGCGCCATCACACGATTTGAAATTCCTGATGGATATAGTATTAAAGATGTGACAACGGAATATGCTCGTTTCATAAATAATATTACATTGCACTTAGTGAAAGGTACGATTAATGAACATGAATTCAATATGAATGTACCATTTATTAATAAATTTATTTTGAAAATGAAAAAAGATGAACATGACTCAAGTGAAGAAATGGCAGTTTATCGCATTGTCGGTGGCGATTTAGCACATGCGGATAATGGAGGAAATGCACGTTTCGAATTTCGCAGATTGAGAAATACAAATGAAGGGATTATTGCCCTTCAAGAATATGAACCAACATTACCATGGGTCGTTTATAAATTAACACAAGCGAAAGCCCATAAAACGGTAATGAACATATTTAAGAATAGAATGGCAAAATTATCAAAACAAAAGAAAGGATTAGGTGAGCAAGATATGACAAGAAATATTATTATTGGTGTTTCAGTAGCAGTTGCATTAGTGGCAGGAGGAGCAGGAGCGTTTGCTTTAATTAAGCGCAATCAAATGAAAAAAGAAAGTATGTCAAACGCAGAATTATAAATAGTTGGTAATGACAACTTATTGTACTTCTATCCAGATGAAAATGATCTAAATAGCGTAATGAAAAAATATAAAGCAAACTTAGATTAATAAGCATATCAACCAGTTAGGACACTAAGATGTTCTAACTGGTTTTTCATTAAAAAAGACGACCTGGCATATACCAAGTCGTCTTTATCATTAAATATCTGAATTATTGTTGATTTTGATTAGATGTTACATCATTTTTGAAAAAGTCGAAGATGTTTTGAGCACTCTTAGTGTTTTCCATGTTGCCTTTAAACTTGCTAGATCCTGGACCGTAAGCGTAAGTATTCACATCTTCACCAGTATGACCGTTTGTAGTCCATCCAGTGTGGGACGCATCATTAATTGGTTCTTGGATGGCATTTTGTAATTTTGTAGTAGCTTCTGCTACTTTAGGATCTTTATCATCTTTACCTTCTTTTTGAAGTTTGCGTAAATCTTTGGCAGCTTGTTTCACTTTATCCATTTGTTTGCTAGGGAAGTCAATGCCGTAACCTTCGTTGATGACTTTTTCAGGGTCTTTTCCTGCAGCAATTTCTTTAGTCATATACATACCAGAATGTTTCATTTTATGAATAGCTTCTGGATTCCATTTGTAATCTTTACCTTTAGCAATCGTCATACCACCAGTTGAATGGTCAGCTGTTGCCACAACTAAAGTATCTTTATGTGTTTTCGCATAGTCGATAGAGTTTTGGAATGCTTTTTCAAAGCCTCCCATTTCTGACATTACACCAGTAACATCATTTGGATGTGCAGCTTTATCTATAGAAGCACCTTCAACCATTAAGAAGAAGCCTTTATTGTTCTTATCTAATTTACTTAATGCACTTTGTTCCATATCTACGAGTAAAGGATTTTTAGATGGTGCATCAATTTGAAGAGGCATATCTTTCTCAGAGAAAGTTCCTAATACTTTGTCACTTTGAGAATTAAGAAGTTGTGTTTTATTACTTACTAAATCATAACCGTCTTTTTTGAATTTTTTATCAAGGTTGCCATTTTCTTTACCGAAGTATTTAGAACCGCCACCTAGGAGAACGTCTACTTTATGTTGACCGTTAATTTTATCATTATAAAATTGTTGAGCAATTTCATCTTTTTTATCACGAGAGTCAACATGTGATGCGTAAACAGCAGGAGTTGCATCAGTAAGTTCAGCCGTTGTAACTAAACCAGTTGATTTACCTTGCTCTTTAGCTTGTTCTAAAACAGATTTTAATGCCTTTTTATTATTATCAACGCTGATTGCGCCATTGTATGTTTTATGACCAGTCGCGAAAGCAGTTCCGCCCGCAGCTGAATCTGTTACGTTTTCTTTTGGATCATTAGGATATGTACGATTTGTACCTTTAAGGTATTTATCAAATGCAGTTGCATTCATTTTTTTAGCGCCAGGTTGATTTTTATAATAACGATATGCTGTATTGAAAGATGGGCCCATGCCATCGCCAACCATGAAAATAACATTTTTAGGATTCTTAGTATTACCAAATGCTACTGCATCATCTTGTCCTTGCTGTCCTTGAGCATTTTCACCTGGACCCGCACCACTTCCTGAAGCATGTGATACATTTGAAGCACCTATTACAGATGCAGCTACAATAGAACTTGCTATCGTTGTTTTACCAAATTTATTAATGAAACTCATAATTAATGTGCCCCCTAAATAAGTTATGTATTGCATTTTTAAGTATAGGGTATGAACTTTGATTAAAAGTAATTTTTAAGTAAATGAATTGTAAATGTATATAAATTTGAAAAGAATTTAAATTCTAATTGCTTAAAATTAAATTGAGTTATTATACTAAAAGATACAGAGATTACCTTTTTTCATTCAATATTTTAGGACAAAAAATTGTATGAATCGTGTTTATTTAAAAATGTATTTTTTAGATACAAACATGTAAAATAGTGATAAATAGAAATTTTATTATAAAACGATGAGGACGAAACAACCTCAAAGAAGGTGAAATAATGATACTTGTTATGTTATCTCCAATATTGATTATTGGATTTATAGCTTTAGGTATTTTTGAAGAAAGAAGAAGAAGTAAAAAAGCTCAAGATCAAAAAGACCAAATTGAAAAAGATAAAAATAAAGTTTATGATTCAGAAGAGAACAAATAGTTAAAGTATGTCGTTGAAAGGTGAACAGTTATGAAGATTCTCATAGTCGAAGATGATTTAGTTATTGCTGAGAGCTTGGCTAATGAACTTTCAAAATGGAATTATGAAGTGAATGTTGTTGAAAACTTTGATCAAATTATGGAAGATTTTCGTGAAACAGAACCACAACTAGTATTGTTAGATATCAATTTACCTACACTCAATGGATTTCATTGGTGCCAAGAAATGCGCAAAGAATCTAATGTTCCTATCATGTTTATTAGTTCAAGAACCGATAATATGGATCAAATTATGGCTATTCAAATGGGTGGCGATGACTTTATTGAGAAACCGTTCAATTTATCGCTAACAGTAGCGAAGATACAAGCGTTACTTCGCCGTACATACGATTTATCCGTATCAAATGATGAATTAGATGTGAAAGGTTGCAAGTTGATTCTTGATGAGGCGAAACTCGTAAAGGATGATGACGCTGTTCAATTGTCATTAACAGAACTTCAAATTTTGAAAATGTTATTCCAAAATGAAGGAAAATACGTGAGTCGTACAGCATTAATTGAAAAGTGTTGGGAATCTGAAAACTTTATTGATGACAATACCTTAGCAGTTAATATGACTAGATTACGCAAGAAGTTATTATCTATAGGCGTTGATGATTTTATTGAAACTAAGAAAAATGTCGGATATAGGGTTTAATGATTATGTTACTATCTTTTATAAAATCGATTCGAAATGAGATTACAATTATATTTTGTATATTTTTATTATTTGCATTAATATTTTACTTATTTTCATTACCATTTAGTGCCTTCGGTCTTGCGTTAGGAATCGTATTACTCATCATTGTTATTCATTGGTGGGTAAAGTACCTTGGATTTAAGAGAAATGAGGATCTTAAAGAGAAGGTAGATAATTTGGAAAATGAATTAACTGAAGTAAAAAATCGCCAAGTAGAATATCGTAATGATGTGGAAAGTTACTTTTTAACATGGGTACACCAAATTAAGACACCTATCACAGCGTCACAACTATTACTCGAACGTAATGAAGAAAATGTTGTCAATCGCGTAAGACAAGAAATTGTTCAAATTGATAACTATACAAGCTTAGCATTGAGTTATTTAAAATTACTCAACGAAGAATCTGATATGACAATTTCATCAGTGACAGTGAATGAACTAATACGTCCGTTAATCATGAAATATCGAATTCAATTTATCGAACAACATACTAAAATACACTATGAAAAGTGTGAAGCAACTGTTTTAACGGATGCACAATGGGCGTCTATTATGATAGAACAAATTTTAAATAATGCTTTGAAGTACGCGCGTGGAAAAGACATTTGGATTGAATTTGATTCTGCTAAACAAACATTAATCATTAAAGACAATGGTGTAGGTATTAGTAAAGCAGATATTCCTAAAATATTTGATAAAGGCTATTCTGGTTACAACGGCAGACTTAATGAAGAATCAAGCGGCATAGGATTGTTCATTGTTAAGCATATTTCTAATCATTTGAATCATGAGGTCGATGTAGATTCAGGACTTGGTGAAGGTACGACATTTAAAATACATTTTCCCAACGAAGATTAGCTAACTTTCAAAATTGTAAGTTTGCCAACAATATTTGTAAGAAATTATGAATGTTGTTGGCACTTTTTTATTTTATGATATTAAGTGAAATGAGAAAGGGGCATTCGTGATGTTATTAGAAGTGAAAAATGTAAAAAAAGTATATGGAAGAGGACTTAACTCAACTACCGCATTAAATAATATGAATTTAGAAATTGATGACGGCGAGTTTGTAGCTATCATGGGTGAATCTGGCTCGGGAAAATCTACGCTACTCAATCTCATTGCGACATTCGATAAGGTAACAGAAGGTTTTATTTCGCTTAATGGAACCGCAATCAACAAACTGCGAAATAAAGAAGTTGCCCGTTTTCATAGAGAAACTTTAGGATTTGTCTTTCAAGATTTTAATGTCTTAAACACTATGACCAATAAAGACAACATTCTAATGCCACTTGTCCTTTCTAATGAACGTCCTAAAACAATGAATGAACGACTTGAAACAATAAGCACTCAATTAGGTATTAATGATTTGTTGGACAAATATCCATACGAAATCTCAGGCGGGCAAAAACAGCGAATTGCTATAGCACGCGCACTCATCGCTCAGCCTAAATTATTACTAGCCGATGAACCTACTGGAGCACTAGACTCCAAAACTTCTAAAAACCTTATGAAATTATTTCGAGAAATTAACCAAAATAATCAAACTATCTTAATGGTGACACATTCTAATATCGATGCGTCATATGCCGAAAGAGTTATTTTTATTAAAGATGGGAAACTTTATCATGAAATCTATCGTGGTGAAGAATCTCGAGATGAATATCAGAAACGGATTGCAGATAGCTTAGCTATCCTAAATGGAAGAGGTGATTAGTGTGACATTCAAGATGATATGGAAAATGATAAAACGTGGGTATGTCACACAACGTCATATTATTATTCCGTTTATTATTGCTGTGAGTATCATGTTTGGTATTGAGTATATATTAATATCGATAACTCAAAATACGTATACTCAGCGACACAGCGTCACGCTTCCGCTATTTGCTGTTTTAGGTAATGTACTCATGTCTATGTTGACGTTAATATTTGTTGTATATGCTAATAACTTTGTAATTAAAAGAAGGCAACGAGAGTTTGCTGTATACATGATTTTAGGGATGGAGAAAAAACATATAAAAGTTTCTTTGGTTATTGAATCTTTGATCAATTTCGTAATTATTAGTTGTATAAGTTTAATTGGGGGATACTTGTTCGGTTCTTTATTTTTTATGCTTATAAGTAAAATATGGATAGGGAAGAGTGCAAGTTTAGTTGATTACCCGTTTGATATTAGAGCAATGTGGATAACTTTAATCATGCTAGTGGTAGTTTTAATCGTGCTTAATATTATAAATATTATAAAGGTAACCTTTCAAAGTCCACTTAAATTAGTTAACCAAAATAGTAAAAAAACTGGAAAAACGTCTAAAATTTTTACTTACATTTCATTGTTATTAGGAATTCTTCTAACTGGGTTTGGGTATAGTATTGCCTTACAGAACAATACTATGATTGGTTCATTAGCAAGTATATTTGTAGCTATGCTTAGTGTTTTTATAGGAACATACTTCCTCTTTATATCTTTAAGCGTATTAATATTAGATTGGTTAAAAAGAATACCTAACTTTTATTACAAGACTAATAATTTTTTTACTGTATCTAATTTGAGAAGTAGATTAAAATCTAACGCAGTAAGCTTAGCTACTATATCATTATTAGCTACATTCCTCATAGTTACTTTAGGTATGACAATTCACACTTATAGAGGTTTCAATGAACGAATAGATCAAATATGGCCAAATGAATATTTTATCAGCGTGAGTGGAGACGTTCATAAAGATAAAAAAGTAAAAAAAATAATGGATTCATTAGAAAATGATATTCAAAGGCACGTTAAAACCGATACCTTTAAAATGTATAGTCTAAAAAGCAATAAGGCTGAATTTGTAAATAATAAAAATAACACTATATTAAGGCCGAACTCAAAAAAGTTTGATGGTCGATTATTCTATTTATCTAAAGAAGTACCTCACTATATTACGACATATTTTATGACACTTAATGATTATAATAAATATCACCCTAACTTAAGTCTTAAAAGTAATGAGATAGCAATTAATACAGATAATTCCGTTTTAAATAAGACAGATAAAATAAAAATCAATGGAACTGAATATAGGTTGAAGCATATTAAGAAAATGAATATAAATACACTATCAAATTTTATGGACGGTGCTTATTTAGTAACGAAAAATAATAAAATTAAAGAAAAGTTATATAATTACCTAAATAATTTTTCTAAAGATGATGACTACTATCCACGATCTTTTTTAGAATTCAATGTTATGGGGGATAAAAAACTCAGTGCTTCTCAAATAAATAAAATAAATAAAAATAGCAATAATGGAGCGTTTGTAGAGGATAGACCCAGATTTGAAAAGGAGTGGACTGGCGTTAATGGCGGATTGATATTTGTCGGGACTGTGGTATCCTTCGTATTATTCATCGCTATCTTCCTAATGATGTATTACAAACAAATTTCTGAAGGTTATGATGATAGACGTGAATATGAAGTAATGAGAAAAATTGGACTTGAACAAGACTTAATTAAGAAAATTATCAATAAACAAATTATATGGATATTTTCAATACCTGTTATTGTAGCAATTATCCATACCTTAGTTGCTTCCAAAATTATTTTTAATCTTCTTGGATTTATAACACCTAAAAATAGTGGAGTATTTGCTACAAGCTTTATAGGAGTTACTTTAGCATTTATCGCTATATATTCTCTTATGTACTGGGTAACTTCACGTATTTACTATATGATCATTAATAATAAACATTAATATTTCAAAGGCTAAGACATGCTTATCGTGTCTTAGTCTTTTTTATACACTATAAAACTTGTATTTCTAGTGCTAATATTGTTTTAAATTTAATTGAAATGACCTTTATATTTTCATGAAATTAATAACTTCAAATAAAATGTTAAATTCTTTTTTTAATTTTTAAGAATAAATCTAAATTTTTAGGGTATTAAACAAATATCTTGCAAAGGAGGAATTATAAACATGATAAAACGTACTGTTGAAAAAGTTCTATCTTGGATAGGAAATATACTCCATCTTTTATACTTAGGTTTTATTGCTTTAATGGTTTCAATGATGGGTAATAAAGATTTTAAACATGAAATGATTCATAATACTCAAGATTCAAATCAAGGTGTATCATCTGACCAACTTAATCAGTCATATGGAATGTTATCAAGTATGGGTACATGGTACATCATTGGTTTTATAGTATTATTAATTCTTGCAATTATTGCTACATTATTAATCAGTAAAAAATCTAAAATTGCAGGTATCATCTTATTAATCGTAGGTGTTATTGCGTTACTTACTTCAAGTTTCTTAGCAGGTATTTTATGGATAATTGCAGGTATCATGCTATTAGCACGTAAACCTAAAAATGATCCAAATCATCAATACAATGATAATCACAATGCCTATGCAAATAATGAGCACCATAGAAATAACAACCACAATGAATATGACAGAAACAATAATTACAATAACAATCATAATGAATATGATAGAAATCATAGTCACGACGACAATCATCATAATCATGATCACCATAATGCTCATGATAATACACATTCTCATGACAATTATCAAAATAATGAGCACTATGAAAATGGTAACAGACAAGTTAATGAGAAGAATAACTCATTTATTTTATCTGGTGATGACAAAAAGCAAGAACAACAAGAAATTAAAGATCAATATTCACACAATAGTGACAGAGAGTCTCGTGATTTAAACAATCATTCAAAAGATAATCATCATGATTTTAATTCTAATGACACTAAACGTGATGATTTTATTAAAGAAGAAGAGCGTCATCGTAAAAACGAAAAAGAAGACAATCCATTTAAATATTAAATTAATAACTGTATAAGTTTATTAAGTACAAAGACCGATCCACCAAAATGAGTGGGTCGGTTTTTTCAATATCTATAAATATATGATGAACGAGTTTCTTCCTATTATATAATATAAAACTTTGAACAGATTTATTATCGAAAATGAAATTTACATACAACTATTGAAAATGTTAATGAATTAGTCTAGAATTTTTCGATGCACACAATTCAATGTACATTTAAAAACGAAGTTTAAATGATTATATTTAAGTCTATATATTTTTGCATGCTAATGTTCAAAATGATTGAGGGAGGAATTATTGAGGATGAATTGGATATCGATACTCTTATTCATTCTGGTAGTAGGTGGTATTTCATTATACGCTTATCTACAATCGAAAAAAGTTAAAACAGATAGTTCAGATGGTTACTTTATGGGAGGTAACAGTCTGACAGGATTCACAGTTGCTTCGACGATTATTATGACTAATTTATCTACGGAGCAAATCGTGGGACAGAATGGACAAAGTTATTCACAAGGTATGGAAGTTATGGCATGGGAGGTTACTGCAGCTGTAGCGGTTGTACTATTAGCTTGGGTCTTCTTACCTAAATATTTACAATATGGTGTTACGACTATATCTGAATTCTTAGAATTAAGATATGATACTTTTACTAAGCGATTTGTATCTATCTTATTTATTTTCACATACGTCGTTTCATTCTTACCCGTTGTACTTTACTCTGGTTCACTCGTGTTCAACAAAATGTTTAACATTGATAAATATTTAGGAGTAAGCAGTACAACTGCCGTTATCATTATTTCCTTGGTCATAGGCGTTGTAGGAATCATCTATTTATTTGTCGGTGGTTTATCTCTTAGCGCATTCAGTGACTCTATTTATGGTATGGCGCTTATTATCGGTGGACTTGCGATTACAATTCTAGGTCTCGGACATCTAGGTGACGGTAATTTTATCCATGGTTTCGATAAAATGGTTCAAAAAACGCCAGAGAAATTGAATGGCTTCGGTAAAATCGATTCTGATATTGTGCCATGGCCTACGTTATTCTTCGGTATGTTCTTCAACAATTTATTCTTCTGGTGCGCAAACCAAATGATTGTTCAAAAAGCGCTTGCTGCTAAGAACTTAAAGGAATCACAAAAAGGTGCTATATACTTAAGTTTATTCAAGGTGTTCGGGCCTTTATTTACAGTGCTTCCAGGAGTAGTTGCATACAACTACTTTAATGGCAGTATTAAAACTCCAGACAATGCGTATCCAGCGCTTGTAAGTTCAGTACTACCTGATTGGGCTTTCGGTTTATTTGGTGCCGTGATTTTCGGAGCAATCTTAAGCTCATTTGTAGGTTCATTAAACAGTACAACGACATTACTTACGCTTGATTTTTATAAACCCATCTTTGGAAAGAATAAATCTGATAAACATATTGCACGTGTAGGTCACATTGCGACAATCGTTATTGGCGCAATTGTAGTAGGGCTTGCGCCAGTCATTTCATTATTCCCAAGTGGTTTATACGCTGTTGTACAACAATTCAATGGTGTTTATAGTATGCCAGTACTCGTACTTGTGTTTGTCGCATTCTATTCTAAGAAGACATCTAAGTTAGGTGCTAAAGTTGCACTTGCTACACACATTATAATATATGCGATTGTGAGTCTCGTATTTACAGAAATTAACTATCTATATACATTCAGCGTATTATTCTTTGTAGATTTAATTATTGTATTAATTTTCAATAAGATTAAACCTTCTAGTGAATATGACTTAAAATCACGTCAAGCACAGGTCGATATGACACCATGGAAATATCGCTATGTTGCTGGAATAATTATCTTGGCATTAGTGGTAATAAGTTATATCATCTTTTCACCACTCGTACTTGCGAAATAAATGTTACAATTGGAACTTGATAAATGAATGAATAGAAGTGTACGTTGGCACGCTAGAGGTAGTGTTAACGTACACTTTATCTATATTAAATTTAATTTTCCTGAAAATGAAAAACGAAAGGAGGTTCTAACGCATATGCATACAGTCGGCATCATACCTTCACCAGGTGTTGCACATCATCATGCGAAGAGAATCATACCAAAAGTAAAAAAATTGCTTACTGAACGTATCGAAGGTGATAGCCATTGGAACTTCGATATTAAAGTAGATTTAATGATAGGTTCAGCTGAAGATGTACATGAAAGTGTGGACAAGGCCGCTCAATTAAAGGACGACCATCACTGGGATTATGTCATCTGTTTAACTGATTTACCGAGTATTTCTGATAATAAAGTCGTGATTAGTGACTATAATAATGATAAGCAAGTAGCTATGTTATCTCTACCTTCACTTGGCTTTATGGGTTTGAACAGTAAATTAGTTAAGACTGTGACATCTTTGATTGAACAGTTATACTATGAAGATCCGAAAAGTAAAAATGCGCCACATCCATTTGTACGCATGAAATCAGTTGAACCTAATGAAGATGAATCTGAAAAAAGACGTTACATTAATACATTATTTATCATTAGTTGGATTCAACTTATTGGTGGTTTAACACGAGCCAATCAGCCATGGAAGAATATCTTTAATTTTAAAAAGATTATCTCCGTTGCATTTGCTACAGGTACGTATATTTCAATTTTCTCTATGCCTTGGGAACTCAGTGTCATTTATTCACCTTTCAGACTTATACTGCTTATGATTATTGCGATATTAGGTATGGCAGGTTGGTTACTATACGCACATCAATTATTAGAAAGAAAGACTGCGAAATCCCAACGCGTTTATCGTTATATCTATAACTCAACGACACTAGTTACATTGAGTGTGATTACTTTAATGAATTATTTTATTCTATACATTTTACTCATTATCAGTATTACGCTATTTGTACCAGTTGATTTATTTAATAGTTGGACAAGTGCAAAGGCTCAATTTACCTTTACTAATTATTTAAGATTGATTTGGTTTGTCGCGTCATTAGGTCTATTAGCAGGCGCTATGGGTTCTACAGTTGAAGATGAAGAAAAAATACGACGCATTACGTATTCATATAGACAATATCATCGCTATAAAGAGGCAGAAGAAGAACAAAAAGAACAACAACAATCTCAAGACGTATCACATCAGAAAGTTGAACAACAAGCTTCAAGTAATGATCAGCAAGATGAACAATATGAAGGTAAAAAACAAGGTCACAGAGAGGAGGATGAGTAATGGCAGATTTGGAGAAAAGAACGGTTGGACTAGTTGTAGCGCCAGGGGTTACAGAACGTCTAGCAGAAAGTTTGATGGAAGAGTTGCCAGATATGTTGTCTGAACAATACAACAACGAAAAAGAATGGACATTTGATTTGGTTACAGATCCATTAACTGGCTTCGCAGAATCTGTAGATGAAATATTTAAGAAAGTTGCAGATTATCATGATAAGCGTCAATGGGATTACGTCATTTCAATTACTGACTTGCCGATGTTTGCTGATCATCAAGTGATGGCATTAGATATCAACATGTATAACGGCGCAGCAATCTTCTCATATCCAGCATTTGGCTGGCGCCCAGTAAAAAATAGATTTAAACAAGCAATTCTTAGTATCATTCAAGAACTCCATGAAGCAGAACACGAAAGTCGTAATTACGATGATAATAACAATATAGAGACATCCGTTAAAAAACAATTTCCTCTCTCTAAAATAGATAAAACTCAAGTGTATTTAGAAGAAACTGAGTCATATCATTTAAGATATTTATCAAGTTCTCGTTCTAGAGGTATGTTTAGACTTGTCAGTGGTATGACATTTGCTAATAACCCATTAAATATGATGGCAAGTTTAAGTAATATAGTTGCCATTGCCTTTACGACAGGCGCTTTCGGGCTTGTCTTTACAACGATGTGGAAAATGGCCAATAACTTTTCAATGTGGCGTCTATTTGGTATATCCATTATCGCGATTATTGGCATGTTAATATGGATTATGATGTCTCACGATCTTTGGGAATCTGTTAAATCAAGTAAAAATAAAAGGATAACTTGGTTATATAATGCTACGACAATTATGACGTTAATTATTGCCATTATCATTTACTATATTATTTTATATACTCTGTTCTTGATTGCAGAGTTAGTGTTGCTACCAGCAGACTTTTTAGGACAACAAGTAAGTCTTAAAGGTCCAGCAGGTCCAGATCTTTATTTAAGTATTCCTTGGTTTGCAGCATCTGTTTCTACAGTTGCAGGTGCTATAGGTGCAGGTTTATTAAATGATCAGTTAATTAAAGAAAGTACGTATGGCTATCGACAACGTATTCGTTACGAAGATACCCATGATAAAACTCAATAAGAATATGACATAAATTTATATGTATAATATGAATGATTGTATATAAAGCCACTCCATAATTTTGGGAGTGGCTTTGTTTATAACTAACTCTTTTCATAATTTATATTAAAAATTAGAAGCAAGATGAATAACAGTATTTTCAACTATTAAGAGCATAGATTTTCTATAAAAAATATTTTAAAATATTGTTTAACAACTTAATTTGAGTAAAAATTGAAAGTAGGGTTAGTTATGTACTGTTCAAATTGTGGACATCAATTAAAAGAGGGCCAATCATTTTGTAATCAATGTGGAGCACATATTAGGCAATCATATCAAAATCACCCACCTCATTATAACCAAAACCATTCTAACTACAACTTACAACGTGCATCTCGTAGTAAGAAGCCAACAGGTTTAATTATTTTATTATCACTCATCTTTATAGGATTCATTGCTGCTATGCTTTACGGAGCATATTATGCTTATGAACATTATGTCAAAGATGATGATAAGACATCAGAATCTGTTCAATCAAGTCCATCTAATACAAATGATTCAAAAAGTGAGAAAGATTCAACTTCTAAAGGTCCGCATATTGATGTCTTTAGTACAGCATTTGATAAAGGGTATATGAAATCTGCGTCAACGAGTGGTTATCAAGGTATATATACAGGTATGACACGTAAAGAAGTTGAAGAAAAATTTGGTAAATCCGATGGAAATGTTGATAGTTCAAATTATACTTACGAAAAGTATGGGAACTTAGCAGTTGCGTATGAGAATGATGAAGTTGTTCATGTAGGGGTGGCCCCTAATGATATTTCAGAAGATCAATTTATCCAAAAATATAACGAACCTGATGACAGAAAGCCAAATCAATTAATCTATGATAGCAATAAAGATAATGATTTCTCTGTATTAGTTAATGTTAAAAATGGGAAAATATCTGTTATCGAAAATGTTGATCAATTATAGAGAGTTGCGAAAGCAACTCTATTTGTTTATATAAAATTATGCAAATATTTTGAATTGTGAAATACAATGTAATAGAATTCAACCAATCGTACTCGATTGAAAAGAGGTGAATGTGTGAATAAGTAACACATGTTACTAGAAAACTAGTTATATTTTAAACTTATCATGTGAGTCGATGATTGACGCAATTATGAAAGAGAGAATTTAAATGGTTTGGTTTAACCAATTCGTAATATTTCGTGTGACTTGTTTTATGAGTTAAGGACACTTAAACTCACAATGGCATGAATAAATAATTAGACCTATTTAATGAAAAGAAACTAAGAATTAAATGTTAAACAGTCCGAAATACTGTTCGCTAAGACGAGGTAACGAAGTCATAAAAGTATAACTTTTATTGTAGCGGGTATCATATGTATAGAATTCGTATCTGTCATGTTTAAAAAGGAGTCGAAGTCGATATCATTTGCCGTATCACGCGGTAAACAAATGATTTCTGAGTATAATAATAAAACTGAAGCGGAAATATCTATTATCTTAGATAATCACAAGCAATGATTGTAGAAATTCACAGTAATAATGCAAGTGGTTTAGTAAATTTATTATTAATAACAAAATGACAGCTCAAAAATTAATTCAAAATATTTTTGCTTTCCCTGGAGCATCTAGTGGCGTTATTGATTTATTAAAATTCGCAATGATGTAGAGGTGTATCTCAATGAGTAAGCGTGTTTATGATATAAAAGTAGAAAGGTGTGGCGGTTCTACTTACTTTTTAGAAGAATATAAAGGAAAGGTTCTTATTATCGTAAATACAGCAACTAATTGCGCATTAAACGATCAATTTGAAGGATTGGAAACGTTATATCAAAAATATAAAAATGATGGATTAGTTGTTTTAAGTTTTCCTTGTAATAACTTTGACAATCAAGAACCTGGGTCGATGGATGAAATCTACAATACTTACCGTCGACGGTTTGGTATTACATTTCCTATCCACTCGAAAACAATTGTAAATGGTGACAATGAACATCCTTTATATACGCTTTTAAAACGCGAGAAACCTGGATTATTTGGTTCGCAAATTAAGTGGAACTTTACAAAGTTTGTTATTGATAGAGAGGGTAAAGTAGTAGGCAAGTATCTTCCTTATGACTCTCCAGAAGAGATGGAGGAATTCATTAAAGAATTATTAAATGAATAAATGATGATGTGTTAGCTCTCTTTTAAGTCGAAGTGACTTTTAAGAGAGTTTTTAGTATTTAATTTTAAAATTAATGATGAATATTTACACTGGTATCTTGACTTTCAAATTAAAAGTAGTTAAAGTAGTAAACATAATTATTCTGACAATTCAGATAGGAATTTAAGTGTTTGAATGAATTTATGAAATGAGGGGGGATCATAAATTGATGTCAGTAGATAAGATTACGTATGATAGTTTTACGGGTGATCCTTTTATCGACACTATCGATGCTGACGACCAAACCAAAGGTGCCTACCAAATATTAGAATGGGCTTACCAAATCTATGGTGACGATATCGTCTATTCATGTAGTTTTGGGACTGAAAGCATGGTGCTTATCAATTTAATTTATCAAATTAAACCAGATGCACAGATCGTCTTTTTAGATACAGACTTACATTTCCAAGAAACTTACGATTTAATTGATAGAGTGAAAGAGAAATATCCACGACTTCGAATTAAAATGAAAAAACCAGAACTTACATTAGAAGAACAGGCTGATAAATATAATCCCGCTCTATGGAAGAATAATCCTAATCAATGTTGTTATATTCGCAAGATTAAACCACTTGAGGAAGTTTTATCTGGCGCGGTAGCATGGGTTTCAGGATTAAGACGTGCCCAATCACCAACACGTGCAAACACGGACTTTATTAATAAAGATGAACGATTTAAATCAGTTAAAGTATGTCCGCTTATTTATTGGACTGAAGACGAGGTTTGGGACTATATCAAGAGTAATGATTTACCTTACAATGAATTGCATGATCAACATTATCCTAGTATCGGTTGTATCCCTTGCACTGCACCAGTATTTGACTCAAATGATTCCCGTGCTGGCAGATGGTCTAATTTCGAAAAAACTGAATGTGGCTTACATGTTGCAGACAAACCATAATAAGGTAATCAAAATTTTTTGACTTTAAAACATAGTATTCCGATAAGATATAACCAAAAACTTACTTTGTTATAGTAAAACTCATTTAAAAATTGTTGAAACATAAAATGATTCTCGGCGGTTAATGAATAGGGATAGATGTATTGTGCATCACTCTCTTTCATTTACTGTCGTGAATATTTAGTACATACTAGAATAAACGATATTGGAAACATTTTCAGAAATAAATATAATCAAATATCGGGATAATTAAGATAAGAGGTGTATATGATTGAACTTAAGTGTCACTAATAGCCCCTTTACTGAAGGGCAAGCAGCACAGATTAATGAATTACTCCAAACTTTAACACCAGAACAACAAACTTGGTTAAGTGGCTACCTCATGGCAAACCAATCATCGAATGCTACGAGTGAGGGAGCTTCTGACAATATAGCATCATCTTCAACGTCTTCAGTAAGTCAAGAAACTGAAGCCATGTTACATCGAAAAGAGCCTGAAGTAACGCCAGAACAACGCTCGATTACTATTCTTTATGGTTCTGAAACAGGTAATGCACAAGGGTTAGCAGAAATCTTTGAAGAACGTTTATCTAACATTGGAAATGATGTCACACTTAAATCTATGGACGACTTCAAGCCTAAAAATCTTAAGAAAGTTGAAGATTTATTTATTGTGACTGCAACGCATGGGGAAGGTGACCCTCCAGATAATGCTGTAGAATTGCATGAATATATCCATGGTCGTAAAGCGCCTAAATTAGATGGTGTAAGATTCTCAGTTTTAGCATTAGGAGACCAAACTTATGAATTCTTCTGTCAAACTGGTAAAGACTTTGATAACCGCCTTGCAGAATTAGGTGCTGAGAGAATTTATGACCGTGTCGATTGCGATGTTGATTATGATGAAGATGCTGAAAAGTGGATGGCGAATGTCATCAATGCGATAGATTCAACACCAGCAGGCACTGACAGTGAACAAGTGGTAAGTGAGTCTATTAAATCCGCAAAGGAGAAGAAATATTCAAAGTCTAATCCTTATGAAGCCGAAGTCTTAACGAATATTAATTTAAATGGTAGAGGTTCAAATAAAGAAACAAGACACATTGAATTATTACTTGATAATTTCGGTGAAGAATATGAACCTGGCGATTGTATTGTTGTCTTACCTCAAAATGATCCAGCCCTCGTCGACTTGCTCGTCAGTACATTAGGATGGAGTCCGGACACGCAAGTGTTAATTAATGAAGATGGCGATACACTTAATCTTGAAGATGCATTAACTTCTCATTTTGAAATAACGAAGTTAACAAAACCTTTAGTTGAGAATGCGGCAACGTTCTTTAACAATGATGAACTTAGCGAGAAAGTTCAAGACAAGGAATGGATTCAAAATTATATTGAAGGTCGCGACCTCATTGATTTATTAAATGATTTTGCAACAACTGAACTTCAGCCAGAAAATATGTATCAATTACTCAGAAAGTTACCACCGAGAGAGTACTCAATTTCAAGTAGTTATAAAGCAACGCCTGATGAGGTGCATATTACGGTGGGCGCTGTAAGATATAACGCGCATGGTCGTGATCGTACAGGTGTATGCTCAGTACAGTTTGCGGAGAGAATTCAAGAAGGTGATACGGTTCCAATTTACTTGAAACGTAATCCAAATTTTAAATTCCCTCAAAACGAAGAGACCCCAGTGATTATGATAGGTCCAGGAACTGGTGTTGCGCCATTCAGATCGTATATGCAAGAACGTGAAGAGCTAGGATTTGAAGGTCACACATGGCTATTCTTTGGTGAACAACACTTCACTACTGATTTCTTATACCAAACTGAATGGCAAGAATGGCTCGATGATGGCACCCTCTCTAAGTTAGACGTGGCCTTTTCAAGAGATACGGATCAAAAAGTGTATGTACAGCATAAAATTGCTGAAAATAGTGAGCAATTTAACCAATGGATTGAAAATGGTGCAGCGATTTATGTGTGCGGTGATGAGAGTAAGATGGCTAAGGATGTTCATCAAGCTATTCGTAATGTATTAGTGAAAGAACAAAATCTTTCTGAAGAAGATGCAGAAGAATACTTGAAGCAATTGAAACGAGATAAGAGATATCAACGAGACGTGTATTAATAGAAAGGATGGGGGATACATGGCTAGAACAAATAAACAAATTTCAGAAGAACTTGATAAGAATCTTGATGAAATGGAATTTTTAAAAGCCGACAGTGACTTTCTACGTGGAACAATCGAACAAGGGCTTGCCGATCCAATTACGGGCTCGATTTCACAAGATGACGCTAAGCTATTAAAGTTCCACGGAAGTTACATGCAAGACGATAGAGATTTAAGAGATGAACGTCGTAAACAAAAATTAGAACCAGCATATAGTTTTATGATACGTGTTCGTGTACCAGGGGGGAAAGCGACACCAGATCAATGGATTGCTATGGATGACATCTCTAATAATCATGCTAATCAAACGATTAAATTGACCACAAGACAGGCATTTCAATTTCACGGAATTTTAAAGCGTAACTTAAAACAGTCTATGAAGGAGATCAACGACTCTGTCTTAGATTCAATAGCTGCTTGTGGCGATGTAAATCGTAATACGATGTGTAACCCAAATCCCTATCAATCAAAAGTTCACAAAGAAGTGAACACATATGCTACTGACATTAGTAATCATTTACTTCCAAGAACTGGCGCATATCATGAAATTTGGCTAGATGGCGAGAAAGTATTAGATTCCAGTGAGGAAAAGGAGCCGATATACGGTAATACGTATCTACCACGTAAATTTAAAATCGGTATTGCTGTACCACCCTCTAACGATATCGATGTCTATTCACAAGATATCGGACTTATTGCTATTGTAGATAACGATGAATTACTAGGATTTAATGTCACGATTGGTGGAGGTATGGGTATGACTCACGGTAATACTCAAACGTATCCACAACTAGGGCGTTTAATAGGATTCATACCAAAAGAAAAAGCTGTAGATGTTTGTGAAAAGCTTTTAACAATTCAAAGAGATTACGGTAATCGTGAAAATCGTAAAAATGCACGCTTTAAATATACAGTCGATCGTCTTGGTGAAGCTTGGGTCAAAGAAGAATTGAACCGTCGATTAGGATGGGATATTGAAGATGCACGTGACTTTGAATTTGAACATAATGGTGATCGTTTAGGTTGGATTGAGGGTAATGGCAATTGGAATTTTACGTTGTTTATTCAAAATGGACGAGTCAAAGATACTGAAGATTATAAATTGAAAACAGCACTTAGAGAAATTGCTGAAATGCATACAGGTGACTTCAGATTATCACCGAATCAAAATTTAGTAATCGCTAACGTTACACTTGAGAAAAAAGATGAAATCCAAGCTATCATTGATAAGTATGGTCTTACAGATGGTAAGAACTATACTGGATTACGTAGAAACTCTATGGCATGTGTAGCCTTTCCAACTTGTGGATTAGCGATGGCAGAATCGGAAAGATACTTACCATCTTTAATCTCTAAAATTGAAGATTTATTAGATGAAGCTGGAGTTCAGGAAGAAGAAATTACAATTCGTATGACAGGATGTCCAAATGGTTGTGCAAGACCTGCACTTGCTGAAGTCGCATTTATCGGAAAAGCACCTGGCAAATATAACATGTATTTAGGTGGTGGCTTCAAAGGTGAGCGTCTCAATAAATTGTATAAAGAAAATATCGGTGAAAATGAAATATTAGAAAGTTTACGTCCATTGTTGATGAGTTACGGTAAAGAACGACTTGAAGGCGAGCACTTTGGTGATTTCGTCATACGTTCAGGTGTGGTAGCAAAAGTCCATGATGGTCGCGACTTCCATAGCTAATCTAAAGGGGGAGTGATTAATATGGGCAAGGTATTTCTAGTTGGTGCAGGTCCTGGTGATCCTGATTTATTAACAATTAAAGGTTTAAAAGCAATTAAAAAAGCAGATGTGATTCTTTACGATCGTTTGATTAATAAAGAAATTTTAGAATTCGCCTCTCCTTCCACTAAATTCTTTTATTGTGGTAAAGATCCTAATAAGCATTCATTACCACAAGAAGAAACGAATAAAATGATGGTCACTTTAGCTAAGAAAGGGCATACTGTTACACGATTAAAAGGTGGCGATCCTTTCGTCTTTGGTAGAGGTGGCGAAGAAGCGGAAGTACTAGCAAATCACAATATTCCGTTTGAAATTGTACCTGGTATTACATCGGGTATTGCTGCACCAGCATACGCAGGTATTCCTGTCACTCACAGAGATTTTAGTTCATCTGTCGCATTCGTAACCGCAGTCAATAAACCAGGTATGGATAAAGAACAATATTGGGAACATTTAGCGAATGGACCAGAAACGTTATGCGTTTATATGGGAGTTAAACGACTTCCAGAAATTTGTGATTTATTAACGAAACATGGTCGTTCATCAGAAACGCCAGTCGCACTCGTTCACATGGGTACATCAATACGACAAAAAACGATTACTGGTACACTTGGTAATATTGTAGATAAGGCACATCAAATAACGAACCCAGCTATGATCATCATTGGTGATGTAGTCCATATGCGAGAGAAGATCAATTGGTTTGTGGAGCAAGCTGATGTAAACAAATTGTCAATTCCTAAAGTGACATCTAAATAGGACTGTTTTAGTTTTATCATTTATTTTCTGAAAATGAAGAAAAATAGTAAGATGAATATGACAAATACGAGGAGGGATTTACCGTGAATATGCCATTAATGTTAGATTTAACAAACAAAAAAGTTGTTGTTGTCGGTGGTGGGAAAATTGCTACACGACGTATTAAAACATTGTTAAATTACACAGAACATATTCACGTTGTAAGCCCGGTTATCACTAATCAAATAGCACAATGGGTTGAAACTCAGCGCATCACTTATTTGGAAAAACGTTTCGAACCTACTGATATTGAAGAGGCAGATATGGTAATTGCTGCTACCAATCATTCAGAGGTCAATGAAGAGGTAAGGTTATCAGTACCTGAACATGTGTTATTTAATCATGCAGAACAAGCTGAATTAGGTAATGTTACGTTTCCTAATGTTTTTCGAAGGGATCGCTTAACGATTAGTGTATCCACTGAAGGTGCGAGTCCAAAGTTAGGACAACGTATTATTAATCATTTAGAGGATACATATAATGAGGAGTATGTAACTTATGTTCAATTTCTATATGAAAGTAGACAATACATTAAAGCACTCAGCATAGAGCCATCTGATAAACATGCGTTACTTGAACAAATTTTATCAGACACATATTTAGATGAGAATAAGCAACATGAATTCATCCGATGGCTTCAATCACAGGTTTAATGAAGAATGGGGGCATTTGATATATGCGCAAAGTATTAATATTCGCAATAGCGGGATTTTTAGCACAACTTGTAGATGGGTCACTCGGCATGGGATTTGGTGCATCATCATCATCCATTTTACTCACTTATGGTATTGCGCCAGCAGTAGTTTCTGCAACAGTTCATTTCTCAGAAATTGCTACCACTGCAGCTTCTGGTACATCTCATTGGAAATTTGAAAATGTTCATAAGCCAACGATGTTAAAGCTTGCGATACCTGGTTCTATTTCAGCCTTCATAGGTGCAGGCGTTTTAACGTTTATTCACGGTAATTACATTAAACCATTCATTGCACTCTTTTTATTAAGCATGGGATTCTATATTTTATATCAATTCTTATTTAAAAGAACACATGAACACCATACGCATGTTGGTGATTTGAGTAGTTTCAAAGTGATTCCACAAGGTGCGATTGCAGGTTTCTTAGATGCTATCGGTGGTGGAGGCTGGGGTCCAGTGAATACACCGCTCTTACTTTCAAGCAAGAAAATTCAACCACGTTATGCGATTGGTACGGTTTCAGCTAGTGAATTCTTTGTTACATCTTCTGCAGCAATTAGTTTTATTATATTTTTAGGATTAACTCAGATTAACTGGTTTGCTGTCATTGCACTAAGTGTTGGTGGCATGCTTGCTGCTCCAATTTCAGCATATTTAGTTAAAATTTTACCTATAAATATTTTAGCAATATGTGTGGGTGGGTTAATTATTTTCACAAATAGTAATGCATTATTAAGTTATTTCATTAAAGATACAACAATCTCAAATACAGTTAGATGTATTATTTTAGCAGCAATTTTTGTTTTACTCATCGTTCAGGTGATTCGAAACAAGAAATTGTCTTTTTCTTACAAGAAAAGCCGAGTAAACAAATATAATTAATTGGATAAAGGGGTTATAAAACGATGTCTAAAAATGAAGAAGTAATTAACTATACAATTCAACCACATGGTGGTGAATTAATTAACCGAGTTGTTGAAGGTGAGGAAAGAGAACGTTTAATTAAGGAAGCATCATCATATAAATCAATTACTTTAAATCCTTGGGGTATTTCAGATTTAGAATTAATTGGTATTGGTGGTTTTAGTCCGTTAACAGGATTTATGAATAAAGCAGACTATACCAAAGTTGTTGAAGACACTCATTTAGAAAATGGATTAGTATGGAGTATTCCCATTACTTTACCAGTATCTGAAGAAGAAGCGAATCAATTAGAAATTGGTGATGACATTGCTTTATACGGTGAAGATGGTGAATTATATGGAACATTAAAATTAGAAGAGAAGTACACGTACGATAAAGAAAAAGAAGCAAAATTAGTCTATGGAACTACTGAAGAACAACATCCAGGTGTCAAGAAAGTGTATGAAAAAGGTAATGTGTACTTAGCTGGACCTATTCAATTAATCAATCGCCCTAAACATGATGAATTTTCTGATTATCATCTAGATCCATCTGAAACAAGACAATTATTCCATGATTTAGGTTGGAAAACGGTTGTCGGATTCCAAACTAGAAATCCAGTTCATCGTGCACATGAATATATCCAGAAATCAGCTTTAGAAATTGTAGATGGATTACTTCTCAATCCTTTAGTTGGAGAAACTAAATCAGATGATATACCTGCTGATGTTCGTATGGAAAGTTATCAAGCTATCCTCAAGAATTATTTCCCTGAAAATAGAGCACGACTAGTGATTTATCCTGCAGCAATGCGCTATGCCGGCCCTCGTGAAGCAATATTGCACGCAACAGTGCGTAAGAATTATGGTTGTACACACTTTATAGTGGGACGTGATCATGCGGGTGTGGGTGATTACTATGGCACATATGAAGCGCAAGAGCTTATCACTCAATTTGAAGATGAACTAGATATTCAAATCTTAAAATTTGAACATGCTTTTTATTGTGAAGCATGCGGTAATATGGCGACGGCTAAGACATGCCCTCATGATGCCTCTCAACATTTACATTTAAGTGGTACAAAAGTTAGAGAAAAATTACGTAACGGAGAATCCTTGCCGACTCAATTTTCAAGACCAGAAGTCGCTGAAGTACTAATTAGAGGTTTACGAGAAAAATAATAAAGTAAAAGGAGAGATAGCATGAGTGAATCTAACAATATTACTTGGCATGATTCAGAAGTGACGAAAGAAGAAAGACAAAATCGTAATGGTCATAAAAGTGCAGTTATTTGGTTTACGGGGTTATCTGGTTCAGGTAAATCGACCGTTTCTGTCGCTTTAGAAAAAGCGCTATTCAATGAAGGAAAGCAAACATATCGTTTAGATGGGGATAATGTGCGTCATGGTCTTAATAAAAATTTAGGATTTAGTCCTGAAGATCGTACTGAAAACATACGCCGTATAGGTGAAGTTGCCAAACTCATGGTTGATGCAGGTTCAATCACTGTGACAGCTTTCATTTCACCGTATAAACAAGATCGCGATAATGTACGCGCGATTCTCAAAGATGATGAATTTATAGAAGTATATACGAAATGTAGTGTTGAAGAATGTGAGAACCGCGATCCTAAAGGATTGTATAAGAAAGCACGCTCTGGAGAAATTCCTGAGTTTACAGGTATTAGCGCCCCTTATGAAGCTCCAGATCATCCAGAAATCATTTTAGATACTGAACATGAATCAATTGATCAATCAGTTGATCGTGTGATTCAATACCTTAAGCAACATCAATATATTTAACTCACAAGCATGTATGTCAATGAACATACATGCTTTATGTTTGAATTGTTATATGTCTATACATATTTTTTATTTTGAAAATCTTTGTTACAATTATAGAAAGCGCTTACAAAATACAAGGGGATTTAACGAGTATGATGAGGAATGATTTATTGGGGGATGATTAAAATTTTATACATCTGTGTATAGTAATACTTATTAAACCTACGTATGACATAGCGGAGTTAATACAAGGGGATGTTAAATATGCATGGAGATAATATATGGTTAACGATGATTGGGTTAGCGATCATTGTTTCAATTGTAGGTTTACTCATAGCGAAGAAAATTAGCCCGGTTGTTGGCATGACATTGATACCATGTATCGGTGCAATGATATTGGGGTACAGTGTGGGAGATTTAGTAAAATTCTTTGATAAGGGCTTATCACAAGTTATGAACGTTGTCATAATGTTTATATTTGCCATCATCTTTTTTGGCATTATGACTGATAGTGGATTATTTAAGCCTTTAGTGAAGCGATTGATATTAATGACGAGAGGTAATGTGATTATTGTTTGTGTTATGACTGCGTTAATTGGTTCATTTGCACAATTAGATGGCGCTGGGGCAGTGACTTTCCTACTTTCAATACCAGCATTGCTTCCATTATATAAAGCGCTAAATATGAATAAATACCTACTAATATTATTACTTGCATTAAGTGCAGCAATTATGAACATGGTTCCGTGGGGTGGACCTATGGCACGTGTGGCAACAGTATTGAAAGTGAAAAGTGTGAATGAATTATGGTATGGTCTGATTCCAATTCAAATTATTGGATTCGTCCTCGTAATCATCTTCGCAGTATACTTAGGATTTCGTGAAAAGAAACTTATTAAGAAGGCGATAGAAAAAGGCGAAGTAGAAGAAACGCAAGATGTAGATATACATAGATTAGTTAATATTTATGAACGTGAACAAGATATTAAGTTTCCAGTTAAAGGCCGTGCTAGGAATAATCCTTATATTATATGGATAAATGTAGTATTAACGATTTTAGTTATCGTCATCATGTTAGCAAATCTAGCGCCACCAGAGTTTGCTTTCATGATAGGCACTTCACTCGCACTAATTATCAACTATAAAAGTGTTGATGAACAAATGGATCGATTAAAGGCTCATGCTCCTAATGCCTTAATGATGGCGGCAGTCATTATTGCAGCTGGAATGTTCTTAGGTGTTCTTAATGAAACGGGTATGCTTAAAGCGATTGCTACTGATTTTATTAAGATTATTCCAGATGCAGTAGGTCCATATTTGCATATCATTGTTGGAATATTCGGTGTGCCGTTAGATTTATTAACAAGTACGGATGCATATTACTTTGCTGTTTTACCTATTGTTGAACAAACTGCTAGTCAATTTCATGTTTCAGCTGTTTCTACAGCATATGCAATGGTGATAGGTAATATTATTGGTACATTCGTAAGTCCGTTTTCACCAGCATTATGGTTAGCCATTGGACTTGCTGAAGCGAATATGGGTACTTACATTAAGTATGCATTCTTTTGGATTTGGGGATTTGCTATTGTGCTACTACTCATCGCAGTACTTATGGGCGTCGTTACTGTTTAGATTTTAATTAAATCATATACTTAGTGTGAAGGCGCTATCACAGAAGGGATGAAACGAAGTTTTCATCCCTTTTTCAATGAAATAATTTACTCTAAAAATTATCAGATAAATTACAACAACTGTAACAACGATGTTGATTAAATCGCTATAACTACTGTCATGAAAGTGGTTTAAATTGTGTAAAATTGACACACGTTTTTTACAAGAGGGCGTTACATTATTATGATTCATTTACAAAGTATTAACATTGTACACAAACGGTTGTGTGTCTGTTACAGTGTTTCTTGTCGTTAATTAACGAAGAAAAAATTAAACTTAAATGTTAAAGATAATTGAAGGTAGCCACGAGATAGTTAAAAGATTTACCCAAATTATAGGAGGATATTAAAATGAAAAAAATCGCTACAGCTACAATCGCTACAGCAGGTATTGCAACATTTGGAATCATGCAACACGATGCAGATGCAGCGGAAAATAACAATAATGGATATAACCCTAACGATCCTTATTCTTACAGCTACACTTATACAATCGATCAACAAGGTAACTATCATTACGATTGGAAAGGTAACTGGAGTCCACAACAAGCTCAACAAGGAAACAACTCTAACTACTCAAATGCTAACCAAAGTACACAAAGCTACAATTCATACAATAACTACAATAATTATAGAACAAATAACCAAACTCAAAGCTACAACTCAAATAATGGTGGAGGTTTAGGTGCAAATTATTCAACTTCTGATAGAAACGTTAAAGTAACAACTCAATCAGCACCAACTCAAAAATCTTCAAGCAATGCATCAGCTGCATTCGCAGGTCAAACATCTTCAGGTTCAAACCTATACACTTCAGGTCAATGTACTTACTATGTTTATGACAAAGTTGGCGGCAAAATCAGCTCAACTTGGGGCAACGCTAACAACTGGGCTAACGCAGCAGCATCATCAGGTTACACTGTAAACAATACACCTAAACAAGGTGCAATCATGCAAACTTCACAAGGTGCATTCGGTCACGTTGCATACGTTGAGAACGTAAATAATGACGGTTCAGTAAAAGTATCTGAAATGAACTATAACGGTGGACCTGGAGTTGTATCTACTCGTACAATCTCAGCAAGCCAAGCTGGCGCTTATAACTACATTTCATAATCGAGTGACTAGAAATATTTTTAGTACTGAAGCCATGAACTTAAACGGTTCATGGCTTTTTTATATAGATAAGAAACTTTATACATATAAAGAGTTAAGTCAATGATTATGTGATTGAAGTTATTTTAAAAGGGAAATTTAAAAATAAAGAGATTAGAGTTGAGCTATTTTTAGCTTTAAGGAAGGTGAAGTAACATGGAATTTAACATTTGGATGTGGATTATTTTAGCAGTTATTATCATTGTCACTATAGCTGTTATTCTTATATTAACAGTTGGTTCAGTTTATGAAGAACGTGCTTACGATAAACGTTCAAAAGAAGAAAAACGTAAAAACACAGAAAAGAACCTTCAAATGGCAAAAGGTCACACAGATGAAGAAAGTGAAAAGAGTGAAGCACCACACCATCAAACTGAAGATAAAGCACATCATTCAGTAGATAATGAAAAAGTTGAAGAACGGTTTAAAGACAAAGATAGATAAGTAGAATATTTTTTATTCATAAGGCTCTGACATGTAGATGATAATCACACATGTTAGAGTTTTCTAATTGTTCGCAATAAAGTGCCCTTTCTACATATAGTTCATGAAACGTTAAAATCTTTTTGACACTTTCGTTAACGTCTAAGTTATCGATTGTAATACTATATATAGTGTTATATTTTGTAAATAGATACCATATATAGAAAAAGGTGATAATATGACTGCTTTAGAACAATCATTAACACGATTGATAACAAAAGACCCGACAATATTAAATGAAAATGCAAATAAAGATAGTAATACTTTCTCTACAATGAGAGATTTAACAGCTGGAACTGTATCTAAATCATATGCACTAGAAAATCTACTTCCAAAACACGTAGCTAAAGCACATTTATCTGGAGATATACATTTCCATGATTTAGACTACCATCCTTTTCAACCATTAACGAATTGTTGTCTAATTGATGCTAAAGATATGTTAGAAAATGGCTTTGAAATAGGTAATGCACATGTGACCTCCCCTAAATCAATACAAACCGCATCTGCACAACTTGTTCAAATTATCGCAAACGTATCAAGCAGCCAATATGGTGGTTGTACAGTTGACCGCGTAGATGAATTATTAAGTACATATGCTAAATTAAATGCAGAACATCATCGTGAAATGGCACAACAATATGTCCAACCGGATAAAATAGAATCTTACGTAGAGCAACAAGTGACTAAAGATATCGGCGATGCCATCGAAAGTTTGGAATACGAAATTAATACACTTTATACCTCCAACGGTCAAACGCCATTTGTAACATTAGGATTTGGTTTAGGTACAGATGAACTTAGTCGCAAAATACAACAAGCTATTTTACGTACGCGTATTAAAGGACTGGGTAAAGACCGTATGACAGCTATTTTCCCGAAACTTGTCTTCTCAATTAAAAAGGGTACTAACTTTAGCCCAGATGATCCCAATTACGATATTAAACAACTCGCGCTTGAGTGTTCAACGAAACGTATGTATCCTGACATCTTAAATTATGACAAAATCGTTGAGCTTTTGGGTGATTTTAAAGCGCCAATGGGTTGCCGTTCATTCTTACCTAGTTGGAAAGATGCAACAGGAAACTTTGAAAATAATGGCCGCTGTAACTTAGGCGTTGTCACATTGAATATCCCAAGAATTGCAATAGAATCTAATGGTGATATGGCCAAGTTTTGGGAGTTATTTGATCAAAAAATGCAATTGATGCATGATGCATTAGTTTATAGAATTAAACGCTTAAAAGATGCAATACCTAATAACGCGCCAATTCTTTATAAAAGTGGTGCTTTTAAATACAAATTAAACGCTTCTGAAAATGTAGAAGAACTGTTTAAACACCAACGTGCGACGATTTCAATGGGTTACATTGGCTTATATGAAGCCGCAACAATGTTTTACGGTCCTGATTGGGAGGATAATATTGAAGCTAAAACATTTACATTAGATATTCTAAGAGAAATGAAATATTATCAGAATGCATGGACTAACCAATATGATATTTGGTTTAGTATTTATAGTACGCCAAGCGAATCTTTGACCGACCGATTTTGTCGCTTAGATAAAGAGCGCTTTGGTGAAATACCTGATATTACCGATAAAGGATACTACCAGAATTCCTTCCATTATGATGTGCGTAAAGATGTAACACCTTTCGAGAAGTTAGATTTTGAAAAGGATTACCCTTACTATGCAAGTGGTGGTTTCATTCATTATTGTGAATATCCTAAACTTAATCACAACATTAAAGCGTTAGAGGCAGTGTGGGATTATTCTTATGATAAAGTTGGCTATTTAGGAACGAATATTCCTATTGATCATTGTTACAAGTGTGATTATGATGGTGATTTTGAAACTACTGAAAATGGTTATAAATGTCCGAACTGTGGAAATAGCGATCCTAAGACCGTCGATGTCGTGAAAAGAACATGTGGTTATTTAGGAAATCCAGTACAACGACCAGTAATAGAAGGACGTCAAAAAGAAATTTGTGCAAGAGTTAAACATATGAAGGAACCACGTTCATGAGCATGTTAGACATTAAAACAGGACAAAATCACATTGCTAAAATTGAAAGTCATAGCTTTGTGGATGGCGAGGGTGTACGTTGTAGTGTATATGTATCAGGATGTCCTTTTCAATGTAAAAAGTGCTATAACGAAAAAGCACAGATTTTTAAATATGGTGAAACATTTTCTGAAGATATCTTGCAAGAAATACTTGAAAATTGTGCCCCCTCATATATTTCTGGAATCAGTATTTTGGGTGGAGAGCCTTTTTGCAATTTGAATATATCTTTAAAGATTGCACGAGCGTTTAGAGAGAGATTTGGTTACAGTAAAACGATTTGGATATGGACTGGCTTTCTATTCGAATATTTGAAACATCAAACGGATGAACGACGAGAATTACTTGAACTTACTGATATTTTGGTTGATGGACTATTTATGTATCAGCTATATAAACCCAATTTACCTTATAAAGGCTCTCTTAACCAACGCGTGATAGACGTTCAAGATTCTTTGCGTAGCCATGGGATTATTGAATATGTGTAATAATGAAGCGGGTGATAACACTCGCTTCAGTTTATTTCATAATCTAAAATGTTAAAAGAGATATTAATCACTAAAGTAGGAAAAATGATAATACCTAATCAAATTTAAAGTGATAATAAATAATATTCTACCTATATATATACTATTTACATCTTTAAGTGATAAAATATTAATGTATACAAAATTTGTTCACCAAGTTTAAGGAGATCTTCTCATGGTTTTATTTATCATAGAAATCATAATAATGATTCTTGCGATATTATTAGGTCTTAGAACAGCTGGCGCACTTGGATGTGGTATCTTTGCGATTGTGGCTCAGTTAATAATGATATTTATCTTTCGATTACCTCCAGGTTCAGCTCCTGTTACAGCAGTTTTAATTATCTTATCTATTGGTATCGCAGGCGGAACTCTTCAAGCAACAGGTGGTATTGATTATCTCGTTTATATTGCTTCGCGTGTGATTGAACGCTTTCCAAAATCGATTATATTTATTGCTCCGATGATTGTTTTCCTTTTCGTCTTTGGTATAGGTACGGCTAATATAGCTTTATCCTTAGAACCTATTATTGCAAAAACGGCGCAGAAGGCACATATACAACCTAAGAGAGCCTTAACTGCATCAGTTTTAACTGCAAATTTAGCACTGCTTTGTAGCCCTGCAGCTTCAGCTACCGCATATATCATTTCAGTTTTAGCAGGATATCATATATCGATGGGTAAGTATTTAAGTATCGTTTTACCAACTGCTCTTATTAGTATGTTGCTACTTAGTATTTTTTGTACTTTTGTAGGGCGTAAAGAGAAAGTACATGATTCATCTGAGCGTTTAGTTCAAATGCCGGAGGACGAGCTTGAAAATCAATTTTCAGGAAAAGTAAAAATAGGCGTGCTAAGCTTTCTATTATGTGTGTTAGGCATCTTAACATTTGGTATATTCCCACATCTTATGCCTACATTCGATGTTAATGGAAAGACAGTCAAAGTAGAAATGACTGAGATAGTACAATTCTTTATGTATTTAAGTTCAGCAATTAATTTACTATTAGTCAAAATTAACACATCAGATATTTTAACTTCTCATATTACGCAATCAGCAACGGGAGCTTTATTTGCTGTGCTTGGACCGGGTTGGTTAGGTGCAACAATCTTTAATGCGCCACAAAATTTAAAAATATTAAAAAATGATATCGGACAAACGATTAGCCAAGTTCCATGGTTAGTCATTATATTGGTTTCCATTGTAGCGATGATTGTAATATCTCAAACTGCCACTGCATCGATTATGGTGCCGATCGTTATGAGTTTAGGCATTCCACCTATTTATTTCGTAGCCATGGTACAAACATTGAACGTTAACTTCGTGATACCAGCTCAACCTACATTACTATTTGCTGTGGAGTTAGATGAAACAGGCAGAACGAGACCAACCAGCTTCGCCGTCCCAGGATTCTTTGTGATTACTGTATCTATCATCATTGGGTTCACTATTAAAGCACTATTAGGTTATTAAAAATTAAATCATTCTCTACGGTTTACATAAACTACTTTTCAATGAAATTGGAAAGTAGTTTTTCTTTTGTATAAGGAATTATTTCTTTAAGAGTCGAAGTTTTGAAAATAAATAAATATTCTTTGAATGCGTATTTTTATGCATAATCAACATTCTGTAAAATTCGTTTATTTTGTTAAATTTTAATTTAACACTGTTGTCATAGTCATTTTAAATGAGCATTAAAATGCCTCAAACTATATAAATATTCACTATAACGGTTAAAAATCTTTGTATGTAATTTGCATTATTATTAAAACTTCGTTATTGTCTTTTTTGTGAATCAATAAATATTGAGCGTAATTGAACACACGATTCATAAAAATAATATTAGGGGGATCACAATTGAAAAAGGAAAAAGTTATGGACTGGACGACCTTCATAGGCGTAGTCATAGTATTACTTTTTGCCGTTATACCTATGATGGTTTTTCCGAAAGCAAGTGAAACAATCATCACAGACATCAATAGTGCCATTTCTAATTCAATTGGTTCTGTGTATTTATTTATGGGACTGGCAATCTTTTGTTTCGTTCTTTACATAGCGTTTGGTAAATACGGCAATGTCACATTAGGGAAAGCAAGTGACAAGCCAGAATTTAATAATTTCACATGGGCTGCGATGCTATTTTGTGCGGGTATCGGCTCAGATATCTTGTATTGGGGTGTGATTGAGTGGGCGTTTTACTACCAAGTCCCACCTAATGGTGCAAAACCAATGTCAGATGAAGCACTTCAATATGCGACACAGTATGGTATGTTCCACTGGGGCCCTATTGCATGGGCTATCTATGTATTACCAGCACTACCAATCGGTTATCTTGTGTTCGTTAAGAAACAACCGATTTATAAAATTAGTCAAGCTTGTCGACCTATTTTAAAAGGTCAAACTGATAAATTTATCGGTAAAGTTGTAGATATATTATTTATATTTGGTTTACTTGGAGGTGCCGCTACGTCATTAGCACTTGGTGTGCCAATGATTTCAGCTGGTGTTGAGAAGTTAACTGGTTTAGATGGAACTAATATGGTGTTACGTTCAATCATCTTATTAACCATTACAGTTATATTCGCAATTAGTTCTTATACTGGATTGAAAAAAGGTATCCAAAAATTAAGTGACGTCAACGTGTGGTTATCATTCATATTACTAGCGTTCGTGTTTATCGTTGGTCCAACAGTGTTTATTATGGAAACAACGGTAACTGGGTTCGGTAACATGTTAAGAGATTTCTTCCACATGGCGACTTGGATGGAACCATTTGGCGGTATTCATGGTCGTAAGGAAACTCATTTCCCTCAAGATTGGACAATTTTCTATTGGTCTTGGTGGTTAGTATATGCACCGTTCATCGGTTTATTTATCGCCCGCATTTCTAAAGGTCGTACACTTAAAGAAGTAGTATTAGGTACAATGTGTTACGGTACATTAGGATGTGTATTATTCTTCGGTATTTTTGGTAACTATGCAGTTTACCTACAAATTACTGGACAATTTAATGTTATTAATTATTTAAATAGTCATGGTACTGAAGCAACAATTATTGAAGTAATGCATCAGTTACCATTCCCAACAATTACAATTATTTTATTCTTAATCTCAGCATTCTTATTCTTAGCAACAACATTTGACTCTGGTTCTTATATCCTAGCAGCTGCATCACAGAAAAAAGTTATCGGGGAACCTTTAAGAGCCAATCGTTTATTCTGGGCATTCGCATTATGTTTACTTCCATTCTCACTCATGTTAGTGGGTGGCGAGAGAGCACTTCAAGTATTGAAAACAGCATCAATATTGGCCAGTGTACCTTTACTCGTCATTTTCACCTTTATGATGATTTCCTTCCTCATCATACTGGGTCGAGATCGAATAAAACTTGAAACACGTGCAGATAAATTGAAAGAAGTTGAACGACGATCACTTCGAATCGTTCAAGTCAAAGAAGAACCAGAAGACGATAATTTATAAATACTAATTCAAAAAAGCCAAGGGATATTCACGTTTAAATACGTTTGAATATCCCTTGGCTTTTTTACGTTATAATTTAAATTTAATTTTATTCATTTTCATGTTCAGGAATAGGGAAGTATTTGAATATTTCTCCAGATTCCAATGACTCGCTTAATTGTTCTAACCATTCATAATATATTTTTGAATGATCTAATTGAGCTTTAACATTTAACGCATTTTCTTTTGCTTCTTCATCTAAATTTTCTTTGTTTAATAGTGGGTTGATGATCTTTTCGGCATCTTTAATTGCTTCCATGTTAGTATCGATTTCTCGTTCCCATTTTCTTGTAAAGAAGTTTCTAAAGAAATTAAAGAAGTCTTTCTCTGCGATAAAATGTTGCTTACGACTTCCGCGTGTAAATTGTTGTTTAACAATGTCGTATTCTTGAAGTTTCTTTACACCTGAACTCATACTTGGTTTACTCATTTGTAGTTGTTGACGCATCTCATCTAGTGTCATGCTGCCTTCAAAAACCATGATGCCATATAAATTGCCGACGCTACGATTAATACCATACAAATCCATCGTTTCTCCAATAGAGTTTATCACTAAATCTTTCGCTTGTTCGACTTGGTGCGCGTCATTATTCGTACGTGTCATCACTGCACCTCCAATTCTAATATTCAATTTTTTTACCACGTCAATTAAGTTAAATAACTTAAAATTGAAAATTTTACATGCCAAACTATTATAAAACCTTTTTACAAAAATTAAAATTAATTTATCAAATTAAAGTTGTAAGTAAGGAGAATAATGTTAAGTTTGGATATTTACTTGTGTATTACAAATGTATTTTAAGAAATTGACACGTTTTCAATACCTATGCTAACATAAATTTGTAAAATTCGTTAAATAAAAATTTAACAAACTTAACGGAGGTTGTTTTGATGGAACTTGTAGATAAATTATCAAACCGTCAGTATATCGATGGTGAATGGGTTGAAAGTTCAAATAAAAATACAAGAGATATTATAAATCCTTATAATCAAGAAGTTATCTTTACAGTAGCTGAGGGGACTAAAGAAGATACGGAAAGAGCAATTTTAGCTGCAAGAAGATCATTTGAAGAGGGCGAATGGTCACTTGAAACAAGTGAAGTTAGAGGTAAAAAAGTAAGAGCCATCGCAGATAAAATTAAAGAAAATAGAGAAGAATTAGCTAAACTTGAAACATTAGATACTGGTAAGACATTAGAAGAATCTTATGCAGATATGGATGATATTCATAATGTATTCATGTATTTCGCAGGATTAGCTGATAAAGATGGTGGCGAAATCATTAATACGCCAATCCCAAATTCTGAAAGTAAAGTTATCAAAGAACCTATCGGTGTAGTTACACAAATCACACCTTGGAATTATCCTTTACTTCAAGCATCATGGAAGATTGCACCTGCATTAGCTACAGGTTGTTCTTTAGTTATGAAACCTAGTGAAATTACACCATTAACAACAATTCGTGTATTTGAATTAATGGAAGAGGTTGGTTTCCCTAAAGGTACAATCAACTTAATTCTAGGTGCAGGTTCAGAAGTTGGCGACGTTATGTCTGGCCATGAAGAAGTTGACTTAGTATCATTCACAGGCGGTATTGAAACAGGTAAACACATCATGAAACAAGCTGCTGACAATGTAACTGAAGTTGCTTTAGAACTTGGTGGTAAGAATCCAAACATCATTTTTGACGATGCAGACTTTGAATTAGCAGTGGATCAAGCGCTAAATGGTGGTTATTTCCACGCAGGTCAAGTTTGCTCTGCAGGTTCTAGAATTTTAGTTCATAACGATATTAAAGATAAGTTTGAAAAGGCACTGATCGACCGTGTAAGTAAAATTAAAATTGGTAATGGTTTCGATCAAGACACTGAAATGGGACCAGTTATTTCAACTGCACATCGTGAGAAAATTGAAAATTACATGGAAGTTGCTAAACAAGATGGCGCTACAATTGCTATCGGTGGTAAACGTCCTGAACGTGAAGATTTACAAGCAGGTTTATTCTTTGAACCTACTGTTATCACAGATTGTGATACATCAATGCGTATTGTTCAGGAAGAGGTCTTTGGACCAGTCGTAACTGTTGAAGGTTTCTCAGATGAAGAAGAAGCAATTCGTTTAGCTAACGATTCAATCTATGGATTAGCTGGTGCGGTATTCACTAAAGATATTGGTAAAGCACAACGTGTAGCTAACAAATTAAAATTAGGTACCGTTTGGATTAATGATTTCCATCCTTATTTCGCTCAAGCGCCATGGGGAGGTTATAAACAATCAGGTATCGGTAGAGAACTTGGTAAAGAAGGACTTGAAGAATACTTGATTACTAAACACATCTTAACAAACACGAATCCAGAACCAGTGAATTGGTTTAGTAAATAATTCTTCCATTTGAAAAAGTATGCTGATTTAATTTTCGAAATTAAAAAATATTCATTGCGAGTGAGCGCTTAGAAAAACATAATGGCGCTCACTTCAATATGTAAAACCTTTTAAGAAAGAGATGTTGAAAAACAAAGAAAACTATCAATTTTGGAGGTCGAATTTGATGAGTAGAAAACATGATTCATATGATTACATCATTATTGGTGGCGGAAGCGCAGGTTCAGTACTAGGTGCCCGTCTATCTGAAGATAAAGATAAAAATGTATTAGTATTGGAAGCTGGACGTAGTGACTATTTCTGGGATTTATTTATTCAAATGCCCGCAGCATTAATGTTCCCATCTGGTAACCCATTCTATGACTGGAGATATCAAACTGAAGAAGAACCTCATATGGGACGTAAAGTTGACCATGCTAGAGGTAAAGTGCTTGGTGGATCAAGCTCAATTAACGGTATGATTTATCAAAGAGGTAACCCAATGGACTATGAAGGCTGGGCAGAGCCAGAAGGTATGGATACATGGGACTTCGCTCACTGCTTACCATATTTTAAAAAGTTAGAAACAACTTATGGTGCGTCACCTTATGATAAAGTACGTGGACATAACGGACCGGTTAAATTAAAACGTGGACCTGCTACAAATCCATTATTTAAATCATTCTTTAATGCAGGTGTTGAAGCGGGATATCATAAAACACCAGATGTAAATGGCTTTAGACAAGAAGGATTTGGTCCATTCGATAGTCAAGTTCATCATGGTCGCCGTATGTCAGCATCTAGAGCGTATTTACGCCCAGCAATGAGACGTAGAAATCTAGACGTAGAGACACGTGCATTCGTTACGAAACTTAATTTCGATGATAACAATAGTAAAAAGGTAACAGGCGTCACTTATAAGAAAAATGGTAAAGAACAAACGGTTAAAGCTAACGAAGTCATCTTATCAGGCGGTGCGTTCAACACACCTCAATTATTACAATTATCTGGTATAGGTGATTCAGAGTTCTTAAAATCTAAAGGCATAGAGCCACGTATGCACTTACCAGGTGTGGGTGAAAACTTTGAGGATCACTTAGAAGTATACATTCAACATAAATGTAAACAACCTGTATCATTACAACCAAGTCTTGATGTAAAACGTATGCCGTTTATCGGTTTACAATGGATCTTTGCACGTAAAGGTGCCGCAGCATCTAACCACTTCGAAGGTGGCGCATTTGTAAGATCAAATGATGAAGTGGATTATCCTAACTTAATGTTCCACTTCTTACCTATAGCTGTACGTTATGATGGCCAAAAAGCACCTGTTGCGCATGGTTATCAAGTTCACGTAGGTCCAATGTATTCAAATTCAAGAGGTAGCTTGAAAATTAAATCTAAAGATCCATTTGAAAAACCAAGTATCGTGTTTAACTACTTATCAACTAAAGAAGATGAACGCGAGTGGGTAGAAGCAATTCGTGTTGCACGTAATATTCTTAAACAAAAAGCTATGGATCCATTTAATGGTGGAGAAATATCACCAGGACCAGAAGTACAAACTGATGAAGAAATTCTAGATTGGGTACGTAAGGATGGCGAAACAGCATTACACCCATCTTGTAGTGCTAAAATGGGCCCTTCTTCAGACCCTATGGCTGTTGTAGATCCATTAACTATGAAAGTTCATGGCATGGAAAACTTACGTGTCGTAGATGCATCAGCAATGCCACGTACAACAAATGGTAATATTCATGCTCCAGTTTTAATGTTAGCTGAAAAAGCAGCAGACATTATTCGTGGTAGACAACCATTAGAACCTCAATATGTAGATTACTATAAACATGGTGTTCATGATGAGAAAGCTGGCGCAATGGAAGACGATCCGTTTTATCAATATTAATCGAACTAAGTTCGTCAATTAAATGAACAAAAGCTATTCTATAATTAGCGAAGCCTTTAAGTGAATTGAATTCAAATTCATTTAAAGGCTTTTTATTTATGTTTTGGTAATTCATTTTCTATTAATTTTCAAAAAGTATAATATTGTAGTTGTTAATATCATAAATAAAAAATATAGTAAAAAGACACTGTGCAACATTCCTTGACGATTAAGTTCTATAATTGAATTGAGGAGAGGATATAAATGAATCAAGAATTAATTAAACGTTTACGTGAGAAAGAAAGTAAAATGATTGAAATCAGACGATATCTTCACGAACATCCTGAACTTTCTTTTCATGAAACTGAAACGCCTCAATACATTGCCGATTTTTATAAAGAGAAAGATTGTGACGTTGAAACGAATGTAGGACCCAATGGTGTTAAAGTAACAATTGATAGTGGGAAATCAGGTAAGACGATTGCGATTCGTGCAGATTTTGACGCATTACCTATTGAAGAACAAACTGGACTGTCATTTGCTTCAAAAAATAAAGGCGTTATGCATGCGTGTGGCCATGATGCGCATACAGCATATATGCTTATTCTCGGAGAAACATTGATAGAAATGAAAGAACAATTCAAAGGTAAAGTCGTTATCATTCATCAACCTGCAGAAGAAATGCCGCCAGGTGGGGCCCAAGGTATGATTAAAGATGGTGTGCTTGATGGTGTGGATCATGTATTAGGTGCGCATGTTATGAGTACGATGGAAGCAGGTAAAGTCTTTTACAAAGAAGGCTATGTTCAAACAGGTCGTGCTTATTTTAAACTAGTTGTACAAGGTAAAGGTGGTCATGGTTCATCACCTCACATGGCTAATGATGCAATTGTGGCTGGTTCCAACTTTGTCACTACTGCTCAAACAGTAGTATCAAGACGTCTGAACCCATTTGAAACGGGTGTAGTCACTATAGGTTCGTTTGATGGTAAAGGTCAATTCAATGTGATTAAAGATCAAATTGAAATAGAAGGAGACGTTCGTGCTCTAACTGACCAGACTAGAGATACAATTCAACAAGAATTAACTAGAATTGTTAAAGGTATAGAGGAAACATTTGGAGTAACATGTGAATTCGAGTTCAAAAAGGATTATCCTGCGTTATATAATGATCCAGAATTCACTTCATATGTCGCAGAAACAATCAAAAATGCACAAATTGATGATATTAAAGGTGTTGAGATATGTGAACCTCAGCCACCATCAGAAGATTTTGCATTTTATGCTACTGAATTACCAAGTACATTTATTTATTCAGGTGCTGCACCTGAAGATGGTGATATTTACCCTCACCACCATCCTAAATTTAATATTAATGAATCATCAATGCTTGTTGCTGCTGAAGCAGTGGGCACTGTTGTTTTAGATTATTTAACTTAAAAGGAGATTTAATCATCAATGAAACAGCAACATGAATACATAGGGACTCGTAAACTTTTAATAGGAATCGTATTAGCAGTCATCACATTTTGGTTATTTGCTAATTCTTTAATCAATGTAATTCCAAATTTACAAACGTCATTTGGCAGTTATTTAAGTACAATAAGCATTGCGGTAAGTCTAACAGCTCTATTTTGTGGCATGTTTGTAGTTGGAGTGGGCAGTTTGGCAGATTATTTTGGACGTGTACGTTTAACGATAATTGGACTATGGTTAAATATTTTTGGCTCATTACTTATTATCGTTTCTGACTACATTCCGTTATTATTGATGGGACGTGCAATTCAAGGTCTTTCTGCTGCATTGATTATGCCTGCGACACTATCATTAATTAAAGCATACTATCATGGTGACAAACGTCAGCGTGCGCTCAGCTTCTGGTCTATAGGCTCCTGGGGAGGTTCTGGTTTCGCATCTTTATTTGGAGGGATGATAGCTACATTCTTAAGTTGGAGATGGATATTTGTCTTTTCAATTATCGTCTCCCTCATTGCAGTACTTTTAATTAAAGGTACGCCAGAATCTAAGAATCAACATGCATCATCAAGACAGTTTGATATTGTGGGTCTTATTTTACTAGTTGTAATGATGCTCAGTCTAAATATTATGATTACACAAGCTGCACATTTAGGTTTATTTTCCGTAGCGATTGTGTCATTATTTGTTACATTTGTGTTATCTACAATATTATTTATCATCCTTGAAAATAGAAAACGCTATCCACTCATCGATTTTGCTTTATTTCGTAATCGATTCTATACGAGTGCGACATTTGCTAATTTTTTAATTAATACAGTTGCTGGTACGCTTCTCATAACGAATACGTTTGTCCAACAAGGTATAGGTTTAAGTTCATTTGAAACAGGTTTGTTGTCACTCACGTATTTGATTGCAGTATTAACAATGATTCGAGTAGGAGAGAAAATCTTACAAGAGTTTGGTCCTAGAAAACCTATGCTAATTGGTACGATGTCGACAACAGTGGGAATATTCTTAATGTCGATTACGTTTTTACCTATTCCAGTGTATATCACTTTATGCGTGATAGGATTTTTATTATTTGGATTAGGTTTAGGTTTATTTGCAACGCCTTCGACTGATACAGCCATTTCTCATTCTCCAGAGGAAAAGGTAGGCGTCGCCTCAGGTATTTATAAAATGGCTTCTTCAATAGGTGGCGCTTTTGGTGTGGCCATTTCAGGTTCAATTTATAGCATATTTTCAACATTATTTGATCCAAAATTAGGAGCAATGATGGGGCTATGGTTTAATACAATGATTGCTTTCACTGCATACTTTATTGTATGGCTCACACTTCCTAATACTAAAAAGACCTCATAAGAATCGTCTATTTTCTTTAAATTAAACAAACGTTTTAAAGAGTTTTCTTTTTGAAAATGCAAATAAATTTCACTGAATATTCTTTGATATGATGTTTTATGAGTCATTTCGTGATAGTATAAATTTATATTACGAAAAAAGGGGTGTTAGCGTGAGTTTCTATGAATTTATTCAGAACTTTGTGGGAGATCAAACGCCATTGGGAGAGTTAGCGGCGTGGATTAACCAAGATGCTCATTTTCCAATTGAAGAGACTGTAGCTGATAATATACTCAATTATTTCAATGAACTTAAAGATTTCGATCATGAACTCATAGAAATTGTTAAACGCTCATTATCCCTTTATGAACAAAGTAGGATGTAATACTTATAAATTGAAGTGAAATGAAGGAATTATATATGTTAATCAATGATGCATACAAGGCATATATTATAGAAGAAACTGATCATTCTTTTATGATAGAGAAAAATAATGATAAACAATATTACGAAGTGCTAGAATCTATAAATACACTATCGAACGACGCATTTTGCGTGTTAAATCATCTTTTTGTTAATGAAGGAAACGAAGAAGCTTTTGAACAAAAGTTTTTACAAAGAAACAAACACTTAGAAAATGTACCAGGATTTAGAGCGTTGAGATTTTTAAGACCTAAAACTGTAGGTCGACATTATATAATCGTAACTTTATGGGAAGATCGACAAGCATTTTATGATTGGCAGAATTCTGCTGAGTACGCAGAAACACATAAGAAACGTGGAACATCAAAAGGTGTGGATCATCGCATTGTTAATCGCGATTTATCATATAATGTTAGAATTGAACTTGAAAAACTTCATCATCATATAGATTTTGAAAGCGTCATATAGGTAAATAGGTGGAGAGAAGGGCAGAAATATAATTCTATTGTCCCGCATCCAACTTACATAGCTTGTTGAAATCTTTAAAATAATTTTTGATTTGGGAGTCCACCAATAAAAATGTTTAGAATTGTAGAAAATTGATGTAAGCGCAGTTTTAAAATAGTCATCCATTGCTAATATGTTAATTAAGGCTAAGACAATCATTTGTGTCTTAGCCTTCTTATTTATAGGCATTTAATTCTAAACTGCTTTTACAAGTTTAAATTGGTAAACGTGCCCCTCACTCATAATTAGAATAGAAGGTTTTGAGGTCACTGTATCATTTTGACAATATGACATTTCTCAACTTTAATAGTTATAAAGTCGATTAACGATTTCCAAATACGATTAAATATTGAAAAATAGACAAATTTAAATAGTTAGGAGAGCACGAATCTAAAATGAATTTTTTCAAACTCATTACGATAATTTGTTCCTTAATTCCAATAGAGTTTATCGGCCTAAATATTGATTATCATACGGGGTCACTAATAGGTTATATTCCATTTGTGATTGTCGCGCTCTTAGTGAGTTTATCTATTTTTAAAACTGGTATAAAAAATAACATAGGCATTGTAATATGTAGGGTCATTGGGATATTTCTCTCTTGGATATGTGTTCATTTATTTATGAATGTTTATAATTCATCAGGTTATTTCACCCCATTTTCGACAGATGGTTTTGCAATATTTCTAGGAGCCATTCATGTCATAGTCATTATAATTATCTATTTAGTTATCTATAGTTTCTCTTCTCTAAATAAGTGATTGTATCAATATAGACACAAAAGGCTAGTTTAATGCCTAACCGCGTAAGGATTATTTTTAAAAGTGACTTATAAGTAACTGTTTCTGATTCTGTTCATCATATTCCTTACGCATATACAGTGCTCTAATAAGTAATACAAGAACAATTATCAATATAACCCCAATAATACTAAAAATTCAGAAAATTACTATAATATAAGTTTAATCCATTTGAATGGACTTTAAGTTCTGATAGTATGAGTATGAATGTGAATTGAAAGGAAGTACAGTTATGAACAAATCAGATTTACTTGCTCCAGAGAAATATAATATTATTTCTGAAATTGAAAAATACGCTTCAGATTCATCTAAAAAAGCGATTATTTATAAAGATAACGAACATGATAATATTTCAGTAAGTTATGAAGAGCTATTGCAAAATGCAAATAAAGTAGGGAATGTCTTTTTAAAACATGGTCTTAAAAAAGGTGACAAAGTATTAATCATGATGCCACGCGCTATCGCCACATACGAATTATACATCGCTGCGTTAAAATTGGGTATCGCAATTATACCAAGCTCAGAAATGTTACGTACAAAAGATTTACAATATCGAATTACACATGGTGAAATTGATGCAGTGATTGCATTTCACACATTAACTAAAGAATTTGAAGGCGTTAAAGAATACGAGGAACTTACTAAATTCATTATTGCTGGTCATCAAGATGGTTGGATTTCTATTGAAGATGAAAAAGCTAACGAAAGTAATGAACTTGAAAGTGCTGAAACGACACGTGATGATTTAGCAATTCTTTCATATACTTCGGGAACTACTGGTAATCCTAAAGCTGTTACACATTCTCACGGCTGGGGATATGCGCACTTACAAATGGCACCGAAACATTGGCTATGTATCAAAGAAGATGATCTTGTGTGGGCAACGGCTGCTCCAGGTTGGCAAAAGTGGGTATGGAGTCCGTTCTTATCAATACTAGGAACTGGCGCAACAGCCTTTGTATATAATGGACGTTTCCAACCAGAAACGTATCTTGAATTATTACAAGATTATCAAATTAATGTATTATGTTGTACGCCGACTGAATATCGTATGATGGCAAAATTAAGTAATCTAAATGACTATCATTTAGAACATCTACACAGTGCGGTTTCAGCAGGCGAGCCACTTAATCGTGAAGTTGTAGAGCAATTTAAGAACAACTTTAATCTTACAGTAAGAGATGGTTATGGTCAGACTGAAAGTACATTGCTTATCGGTTTTCTTAAAGATACAGAACCACGTACGGGGTCTATGGGTAAAGGCATTCCAGGTAGTTTTGTCACAATTATTGATGATGATGGTAATGAAGTTCCACCTCAAACTAAAGGTAATATCGCTGTGCCATTAGATTTGCCTGCATTATTTAAAGGATATTATAAAGATGAGGAACGTACGAAAGCGGCTTCAGCAGGTGATTATTATGTCACAGGAGATTTAGCGCATAAAGATGAAGATGGCTATTTCTGGTTTGAAGGACGTCGTGATGATATTATTATCAGCTCTGGCTATACAATCGGTCCATTTGAAGTAGAGGACGCATTGACGAATCATCCTGCTGTTAAGGAATGTGCAGTGGTTGCTAGTCCTCACGAGATTCGTGGTAATATTGTTAAAGCCTTTATCATTTTACAAAATAACTATGAAGGCAATGATGAACTAGTTAAAGAACTTCAGACATTCTGTAAAAATGAAGTGGCCCCTTACAAATATCCTAGAGCAATAGAATTTGTCGATGATTTACCAAAAACAAATTCTGGTAAAATTCGCCGTGTCGAACTGCGTGATGCGGAAATTGCAAAATACAATAACCAAGATTAATTTAATTCGTACTATAAAGTTATAATTATGTATTAAACTGTCGATTCAGTATTAAACTGAGTCGACAGTTTTTTGTGTATAACATATTTATATTTTCACTAATGTTGTTTTAAAGGCTTTTATTCACGTAATCGTAATTTTTATGAAATCCTTTTCATAAAAATAGTTGTAATTATTCTTTTAATATGACATACTCAAAAATGATTAGTATGACATATTAAAAGAAGAGGTGGTCTATGATGACACAATATATTTATGCATTTGACGAAGGACGCATTTCAATGAAAGATTTATTAGGTGGGAAAGGTGCTAACCTGTCTGAGATGAAACGTTTAGGTTTACCGGTACCTGATGGATTTACAATTACAACCGAGGCATGTATTGATTACTTAAAACAAAATGAACAATTGCCAACAGAAGTTAAAACACAATTGATACATCACTTAACGTCCTTTTCAGAAAGAACAGGAAAATCATTCTCCTCTGACGAAGATTTATTATTAGTTTCAGTGCGTAGTGGCGCAAAAATTTCTATGCCTGGAATGATGGATACTATCCTTAATTTAGGTTTGAACGATGACAACGTGAAGAAACTTGCTGATAAAACAAATGATGCACGCTTCGCCTATGACTGTTATCGACGTTTATTACAAATGTTTGGTGAAGTCGTTTATGGTATCCCTATGATGGCATTTGATACATATTTTGATGATTTCAAAAATAAACATAATTACAAGAACGATGCGGATATACCTGCTGACGGCTTGCAAACGATATGTGAAAGGTTTAAAGAGATTTACCGAGAAGAGGTATATAAGCCATTTCCTCAAGAACCATTAAAGCAATTAGAGGAAGCGATTGAAGCGGTATTCAAATCTTGGGATAACGATCGAGCGCGTGTATATAGAGAATTAAATGATATTCCGCATGATATTGGAACTGCAGTCAATGTGCAAGAAATGGTATTTGGTAATAGTGGAGAACAGAGTGGTACAGGTGTTGCGTTTACCAGAAACCCAGTTACTGGTGATAACCAATTATTTGGAGAGTACTTACTTAATGCGCAAGGTGAAGACGTTGTAGCAGGAATTAGAACACCACAAGATATTGATACATTAAAGGCGCAAATGCCAGAGGTTCATCAAGAATTTGTTGAAGTGACAAAGCAACTTGAAACACACTATAAAGACATGCAAGATATCGAATTTACGATTGAAAACGGCAAGCTTTATTTACTTCAAACACGTAATGGGAAACGTACGGCAAGAGCTGCCATTGAAATTGCTGTGGATATGGTTAATGAAGGTTTAATCACTCGCAAAGAGGCAGTAGCGAATGTGGATGTAAAATCAATCGATCAATTATTGCATCCTAATTTTAAGGAAGAAGCCTTAGAGCAAGCAACTGTTATTTCGAAATTAGGGTTACCTGCAAGTCCAGGTGCAGCAACAGGCCAAGTCGTCTTCTCAGCTGAAGATGCGAAAGAACAAGCTGAAAAAGGTCATCGTGTAGTTCTGATGCGTCCGGAAACGTCCCCAGAAGATATTGAAGGTATGATTGCTAGTGAAGCTATCGTTACAACTCATGGAGGTATGACATCTCATGCAGCAGTTGTGGCAAGAGGGATGGGTAAATGTTGTGTTACAGGTTGTTCAGATGTTGAAATCGATACTCTAAATAAAACGGTTTATTATTCAGATGGCGAATTGAATGAAGGTGATGTGGTTTCGGTAGATGGTTCCACAGGAGATTTATATGTAGGTGAGATTGAAACGGTCAATGCAGAACACAGTGAAGCATTTGAACAATTTATGGAATGGTCTGAAGAAACTGCGCGCTTACAAGTCAGAATGAATGCCGAAACACCTCAAGATATTAAAGCAGGATATAATTTTGGTGCTAAAGGGATTGGACTTGTAAGAACAGAGCATATGTTCTTTGGAGCTGAGCGTTTAATAGAGATGCGCCGATTTATTTTAGCTTCAGACCATGAAGCACGTATTGGTGCATTAGAGAAGATTAGAACGTATCAAGTAGAGGATTTTGAAGCTATATTTAGACTTTCTCAAGACCGACCTACAATTGTGCGCTTATTAGATCCACCATTACATGAATTTTTGCCAAGCTCAGATGAAGACATCGCAAGCGTTGCCGAACAACTTGATATTCCTAAAGATGTATTACGTAAGCGTATCGCTGAACTCAACGAAGTTAATCCTATGTTAGGTCACCGTGGTTGTCGCTTAGCTATAACTTATCCTGAGTTATACGAAATGCAAGTAGAGGCGATTATTGAAAGTGTATTGAAACTTAAGAAAGAGGGCATAGAGTGTCATCCTGAAATTATGATTCCACTTGTTTCAACTGTTGAAGAGTTTATTACTCTAAAAGGCCGTTTAGCAGAAACAATTACTCAATTGGAAAATGACGCAAAAACAAATGTGAATTATCTTATTGGTACAATGATCGAAACACCGAGAGCATGTTTAATTGCGCAACAACTCGCACAACATTGTGATTTCTTTAGTTTCGGTACAAATGATTTAACACAATTAACTTATGGTTTTTCAAGAGATGATGCAGGGAAATTTATAAACGTGTATACTGAAAGTAACATTTTACAGATTGATCCATTCCAAACATTAGATAAAGATGGTGTGGGACAATTGATTCAATACGCGGTTGAACAAGCTAAGCAAATAAAACCAGAGATCAAGATAGGCGTATGTGGTGAACTTGGTGGTGATGCTAAATCAATTCATCAATTTAATCAATGGTCTATTGACTATGTATCATGTTCGCCATTCAGAGTACCTGGTGCGATATTAGCTACTGCTCAAAGTCAGGCGGAGGAAAGCGAGCGATAAGGTGGAAGAGAAGAACGATCAAGTTTTAAAGTTATTTATTGTTTCGGATTCAATTGGGGAAACGGCACAACGTATGATTCATGCTACATTAACCCAATTCCCAGATTTGACCCAAGTTGAGATTAAGAAATTTCCGTACATTAAAGATGAACAAGAATTTCTTAATGTGCTTCAACTTGCTCGAGAACAAAATGCAATTGTAGCGACAACATTAGTGAGCGAATCATTTAATGCTTTAGGTCATCAGTTTGCGAAAGAACATGATATTCCATACGTCGATTATATGTCAGAGTTAATTCGAATAATTGAAACGCATACAGATGCTAAACCTTTAATGGAAAGTGGCGCATTACGTAAACTTAATGATGAATATTTCAAACGTATTGAAGCTATTGAATACTCAGTCAAATATGATGATGGTAAACATTTTACAGATATTGGTGAAGCGGATGCGTTAATTGTAGGAGTTTCACGTACGTCTAAAACACCATTAAGCATGTATTTAGCCAACAAAGGTTATAAAATAGCAAACATCCCTTTAGTACCGGAAGTTGCCATTCCAGACAATGTATTTCAACAAAAGGGACTAAAAGTGTTTGGCTTAACTGCAAGTCCGAACTATATTGCAAACATTCGTCGCAATCGTGCTGAAACGTTAGGGTTATCTGCTGAGTCTACATATAATAGTTTGGAACGAATTAAGAAAGAACTCTCTTATGCAGAAGAAGTTTTCAAAAAATTGAATGCTACAGTCATCAATACTGAGTATAAATCTATTGAAGAATCTGCATTTTATATAGAAAAGTTTTTAATGCAACGTTAAATTGCTTATTTTAACAGTACGAGGTTGAAGTAGAAAACTTTAACTTTGTGCTGTTATTTCATGTTGATGTGGGTGTGCATTAAGAGCAATATTGTAGTCGGATTAAAAGAGAAAAAATATTTTGTAATTAATATATTTTAGTATAAAAAAATTATTATTAAACAATTGAATAATCTTAGTTAGAATAATTTACATTTCCTTATTGTTGCTTTAACATAGAAGTGTAGTAACTAGTAAAGAGTTTAAGATGCTCTTTAATTTTTGGAGTTGTGAATTGGGATTTAATAAAAGAACAACTCTAATGTACTGGTGTAATATATTTTAAATTATTTGAGAGGTGAACAACATGGCAAAGTCTGAGAAAAAAGACGTTGTATTAATTGGTGCCGGTGTACTTAGTACAACATTCGGTTCAATGTTAAAAAGCATCGAACCTGAATGGGATATCCATTTATATGAACGTCTAGATCGTCCCGGTATTGAAAGTTCAAATGAACGAAACAATGCGGGTACAGGACACGCTGCGTTATGTGAATTGAACTATACAGTTCAACAACCAGATGGTTCAATTGATATCGAAAAAGCAAAAGAAATCAACGAACAATTTGAGATTTCTAAACAATTCTGGGGTCACTTAGTAAAAAGTGGACAAATTGAAAATCCTAGAGAGTTTATTCATCCATTACCACACATTAGTTTCGTACGTGGTAAAAATAACGTGAAATTCTTAAAAGATCGTTATGAAGCAATGAAAAACTTCCCAATGTTCGATAATATCGAATATACAGAAGACTTTGAAGAAATGAAAAAATGGATTCCGTTAATGATGGAAGGTCGTGAAAATAACGGTGGCGTTATGGCGGCTAGTAAAATTGATGAAGGTACAGACGTTAACTACGGTGCTCTTACTCGTAAAATGGCTAAAAACCTTCATGACTCTTCAAACGTTGAAGTACAATACAATCATGAAGTTGTAGACTTTGAACGTTTATCTAATGGTAAATGGTTAGTTAAAATTAAAAACCGTAATACTGGTGATGTATTTGAACATCAAACAGATTATGTATTTATTGGTGCCGGCGGTGGAGCGATTCCACTTCTACAAAAAACTGGCATTCCAGAAAGTAAACACTTAGGTGGATTCCCAATTAGTGGTCAGTTTATTGCTTGTACTAACCCTCAAGTTATTGAACAACACGATGCCAAAGTATACGGTAAAGAACCACCTGGCACACCACCTATGACAGTTCCTCACTTAGATACGCGTTATATCGATGGTGAAAGAACATTATTATTTGGACCATTCGCGAATATTGGACCAAAATTCCTTAAATTTGGTTCTAACCTTGATTTATTCAGATCTGTTAAGCCATATAACATCTCAACATTATTAGCTGCAGCAATTAAGAATGTGCCATTAATTAAATATTCAATTGATCAAGTGATTATGACTAAAGAAGGTTGCATGAATCACTTACGTACATTCTATCCTGAAGCACGTGATGAAGATTGGCAATTATACACAGCAGGTAAGCGTGTACAAGTTATTAAAGATACTGAAGAGAATGGTAAAGGCTTCATTCAATTCGGTACTGAAGTTGTGAACTCTGAAGATCATTCAGTTATCGCTTTATTAGGTGAATCACCAGGAGCTTCTACTTCAGTTTCAGTTGCATTAGAAGTATTAGAACGTAATTTCCCTGAATATACTTCTGATTGGAAACCGAAAATTAAAGAAATGATTCCTTCTTATGGAGAATCATTAATTAATGATGAACAATTAATGAGAAAAATCCGTAAACAAACTTCAAAAGACCTAGAACTAGGTTATTATGATAAAGCTAAAAAATAGAATAGATATTTTTAACGTGTGAGATGTAAAGATGTCTCACACGTCTTTTTTATATACAAATATTTCACCTCATGCCTAGAATATTAATTAATTTTAATAAATAAAGGTAAGAGATACAATGGAGTCAAAGTTAGAGTCGAAGGAGTTTGATGATATGACAAATGAAAATATCTTTGATCAACAGTTTTGGAAAGAGGCTTGGGACAATGATCCTAATACACAAGATAAAAGAATGAAACGTGCAGGTTTAGGTCAACCTGATGCTCCAGGCTTTGAAAAATGGGCTGAAAATTTTAATAAAAATTCTTTTACTGAAGAGAGTCAAAAAAGAGTAAAACGAATTATGTCATGGATTCAGAATCAAACAGGAGGATTTGAAAACCTAAGTATACTGGATGTTGGTGCTGCTTCAGGAGTGTTTAGTATACCGTTCTCAAAAGAAAGCGCTAAAGTTACTAGTCTTGAACCCTCATCCATATTGCACGGTATGTTAAAAGATAATGCGCAACATTATGGTGTAGAGATTGAAACAATTAATGAATCATTTGAAAATATTGAAACGACAGAGATTAAAAAATTCGATTTAGTCTTTGCATCAATGTGTCCTGCAGTAACAACATGGGAAGCCGTGGAAAAAGCTATAGATATAGCTCATCAATATGTTTATGTCAGCTTAATAGCAGGACCTAAAGAAAACTCAATCGTGGATGAGGTCGTTGCTTTTCTTGAATTAGAACCTTCGCCGATGACTGCTGATTTATATTATTTATTGCAGCTACTTTATTGCAATAACTATACGTATGAAACCTTAATTGAGCGTCATACACAACATGCTGAAAAAAGTGTAGATGAAGTCATGCGTCAATTACCTTCTTGGTTAAAAGAAGTGGAAATTGAAATGAATGCGCAACAAAAAGAGAGTATTGAACAATATTTACGAGATAAATATGGCGATCATGTACCCGTAGTTACAGGTGGTAAGTTTGGGAAAGTACTTATCACATTACAAGACTAAATGTATTGAAGGTACGACTTCTAAATGCCGTTTTAACAGTATTTGTTAAAATGGTATTTATTTTTCGAAAAATTATTACGATATATCGTTGACATATTTCGATATATCGCTTAGGATATTGATATATCGAAATAACAAATAAAGAAAGGTGATTTAAATGTTCAGAAGAAGACCTGAAATGATAAGACAAAGAATGGAGCGATTTGAAGGATTTGATTTTGGCAGAGGATTTGGTGGTCCGAGAGGCGGCGGTCGTGACCGCTTTTTCAAGAAAGGCAATTTACAATTTGTCATTCTTAAAATGTTGAAGGAAGAATCACGTCATGGATATCAAATTATTAAAGATTTAGAAGAACGTTTTAAAGGCTTCTATTCACCTAGTCCTGGATCTGTTTATCCTATCTTACAAATGTTAGAAGATAGAGAATTTGTATCAATCTCTAAAGATGGTAAAAAGAAAGTGTACTCAATCACTGAAGAAGGTGAGAAGTTCTTAGAGGAGAATATTAATAATGATGAATTTACACAACGAATGGAACAGTTTCAAAATATAGACTTTGAGCAATTAAAAGCATCAAGAGAACAATTACATGAGGTGTTCCAAGGATTTATGAAAGCGAGTCAGCAAGCACTACAAGATGAAGAATTGAAAAAAGAGTTTGACCAATTTGTAGAAGAAACAAAAGCACGTTTGGAACAATTTTCTAAATAAAAATAGATAGTGGGGGAGTTCAAATGAATATAAAAGATGTTAAAAGCGTAGGTATTATTGGAGGAGGACCTGGTGGATTAATGCTAGGACTTCTTTTGCAACAACAAGGATTTGAAGTGTCAATTTTTGAGAAAGCTGGGTTAGATGTAAATCGAGACCGTGGAGGTTCCTTAGATATTCATGAGGAGAGTGGCCAGTTACCATTAAAAGAAACAGGTATTATTGATCGATTTAGAGAGCTTGCTCGTTTTGAGGGTGAAGATACTCGCGTTTTAGATAAAAATGGTAAGGTTTATTATGAAGAAACAGCCGATCCTGAAGTTGAGGGAGGACGTCCAGAAATTGATCGTGGTGAACTATGTGATATCATCAGTGAACAATTAAGTGAAGGCACAGTAATATATGGTAAAGCGTTCGAATCACTTCGTCGCTTAGACAATGGACAAGTTGAAGTCTCATTTGTTGAGGGAGATACAGCTGAGTTTGACTTTGTAGTTGGGGCTGATGGAGCATTTTCAAAAGTGAGACCTTATTTAGCAAATGTGGACGTAGAATATAATGGTATTTCAATGGTTGAACTAAATGTAGAAGATGCATACAATCAATATCCTGATTTAGCAGCGTTTAATAAAAATGGGAAAATGATGGCATTTGGTGACCATAAAGCAATTCTTGGTCAAGTGAATGGCAATGGAAGAATTAAAGTATATATGTCTTATCAAATGGATTATGAGGAATTTGAAAAATTTAAAGGAATGAGTAAGTCAGAAATTAAAGAACAGTTGTTACAAGATTTCTCGGACTGGGACGAAGATTTAAAAAAATATATTGAATATGCTGGTGATGATGTACTCTTACGTCGAATTTACAAATTGCCTATAGGGTTTAAGTGGGAGAATCAATCTAATCTCACTTTAATCGGAGATGCAGCGCATTTAATGAGTCCATTTGCAGGCGAGGGTGTTAATATGGCATTCTACGATGCATATTTATTAGCGAAAGCACTTAAAGAGAATAATAATTTACAAGATGCGTTGAAAGAATATGAAGCATCTATGTATGAAGCTTCAGAACAGAGTGCAAGTGAGTCTCAAGCTAATTTAGAAGAAATGTTTGGTGATGACGCTGCTCAAAAATTTGGCGATTTCTTTAATCACATTGGTGAATTGTTTGAAGAGCATCAAGCACAAAAATTAGATAATAAATAATAAAAAGTATAAAGAAATGCCGTGTGGTCAAATAGATTACCACACGGCATTTTATATTAGGTTAAGCAAGATAATGTTGCATAACCGGAATGATAGACGGGCTTCAGTGAGCAGGTTTTTCGGCAGAAACTCTCAAAGTCTCGTCAAAACTACAAAACAGTTTTGCTCGCTTTTCGGTTCTGCTCAAAACCTAAGCGCTCACTTCCGCACCTTAATTTTTATTTACTGATGCGTCATAGATTGAATCTACTGCGTCGCCTAACGCTTTATCGAATTCTTCTTGAGATTGGCTAGCGCGTAAGTCGCTTGCTAATGCACGTGAGAAGCTTGCGATTAATTCATCGTTGTCTTTTAATAATTTGTTAGCTTCGTCTCTGCTATAACCGCCAGATAATACAACGACACGTACAACGTTAGGATGGTCAGCTAATTCTTTGTATAAGTTAGCTTCAGTAGGAATGGTTAATTTTAACATTACTAATTGATCATCATTTAATGCGTCTAAGCCTTTTTTGATTTCAGCTTTTAATACTTTTTCAATTTCAGCTTTGTCTTTTGCATTAATGTTTACTTCTGGTTCGATGATTGGTACTAACCCTTTAGCAATGATTTTTTTAGCAAATTCGAATTGTTGTTCAACAACGTCTTTGATACCTTGTTCATTTAATTCTAAGATATTAGAACGCATTTTAGTACCAAAGATATGACGTTCATTTGCACGGTCTAATGTTTCGTCTAAGTCATTGATAGGTTTCATTAATTGAACACCATTTTGTTGTTCAGCTAAACCTTTATCGACTTTTAAGAAAGGTACAATACCTTTGTCAGCTAAGTAATCACCAGTATATTTACCTTCTACTTCACGATCCATTGTTTGTTCGAATAGAATTGCACCTAAGATTTTATCAGGTGAAAATGATGGTGAAGTTACTACGCGAGTACGCATATCATGTACAAGTTGGAACATCTCATCTTCATTGCTATATTGGTCTTCATTAATGCCATATTCTTTAAGCGCTTTAGGAGTACTACCGCCACTTTGGTCTAATGCTGCGATAAATCCTTTGCCATTAGTCATTTTTTCTAATTGTTCTTTATTCATACTTTCCACTCCTTAACTTAACTTTCATTTATAGTATGATAAAAAATATTTTTTATCTCAAGCTTTTCAACTCGAAAAATGTGTAAAAGTATTCTGAATATTGTATTAAGTCATAAATTTGACGTAAATTAGAATTATATTGCTGACAATGTAAAAGTATAAGGCTTATTTCTTATCAAGTTGAAGTGAAAATTTCATAGGGTACATAAGGTCTTCATATAGCTCAAATGTTTTTAAGAATATTCCTTACATCGCTCTGAAACTTTAAGAAACCTATACCATGAATATAAAAAACTCAGTGCAAAAGTTTTGTGTACTTTTCACACTGAGTATTGATATATGCAACCTAAATCAGTTTAGAATAGCATTTTGTCACTACCGAACGTATCACCAAGCGCTTGTTGAGCAAGCACGTTGAGGTAATTCCATGGACGATCGTAGTCAGGTTGGAAGAAGAAATCTTGTACGGCTAATTGTTCTAGTGTATATCCTGCTGATATCGCCATAGAAATTGTATTGATAGAAGCTGTAACATCTTCTGTAGACATGACTTGTCCACCTAAAATTTGATGACTATCTTCATCGTAAATGATTTTCATGTGAATTGTAGTTTCGTCTTGCATGAATTTTGGATGGATCAGTTCTTCAACATATTTTTGACCTAAATTGCCATCATAACTATCAGCTTCTGTACCGTGTACACCAGTTTGTCCAAATTTATAATCAAATAATTGCAATCCAGATGTTCCGGATACTCTTGGCATAGTCATATTTTTACCAGTCATATTTTTTGCTGCTACGACACCTTGACGACGAGAGTTTGTCGCTAAAGCAATGTAACGATCTTCTTCAACTGGAGCGAATGGTACAAGTGTTGCGTCGCCACCGGCATATACATCTTTAGCAGAAGTTTGTTGTTGATGGTCAATATTGATAATACCTTTTTCGCCTAATTCAATTTTGCCATCTAACCATTCAGTTGCAGGTGTAACACCGACTGCGAATAAAACAGTATCTGCTTCATATTCATTTTTATCGGTTACAACTTTTGTTACGTTTCCATTGTCATCACCAGTTAATGATTGAACGGTTTCACCGCCTTTGAAGTAAAGACCATGTTTTTCTGAATTTTGTTGTAAAATGTCAGTGAATTCTTGATCTAAATACGTATTTAAAATTCTATCTGCAATGTCAACTATCGTTGTTTCAATACCTGCTTTAGCGAAGGCTTCGGCAGCTTCGATACCAATATAGCCACCACCTACGACAACCGCTTTTTTAGCTTGAGGCATGCGTTGCTTAATTTGATCTGCCCATTCACGACCACGCATAAATAGTACGTTATTATACTGATCAATGCCGTCAATTGGAGGAGTAACTGGTTTACCGCCAGGACTTAAGAACAATTTGTCATACGTTACTTCATTAGATTGTCCATTTTGTTCTACAGTTATCATTTTTTTATCTGTATTTAAGTCAGTAACAGTACTGTTTACATGGATGTTAACTCCTTGTTCTTTATAAGAAGCTTTAGAAGCATAGTGTAATGAATCTAATGACGGTGAAACATCTTCTAAATAGCTTTGAATACCACAAGATAAGAATGAAGGTTTATCTCCACTTTCAAATACATGAATTTCAGCATTTGAATCTTCTTTTAAAAGTGTTTCAATCACTTCATAACCAGCATGTGATGTACCAACGACTACATATTTCATGATTAAATTCCTCCTTAAGACTTTGTTAATCTATAGTAAAATGCGTAAGCATTATTAGAATTAATGTTTACATTATTATTATTTCCGTTTTAATTATCGATTATTCAATTTATCATTGCTATAATGTTGGATTTCAAAAAATCGTCAAAAAAGGGCCATACCATAGTGATGAAACACTATCATATGACCCTCTATCAATAAAATTTAAATTTATTAGATTATGAAGTTTTTTCTCTACGTTTGCGTCCGCCAATTAATAATCCGCCTGCTAGAAGTGACGTACCAGCGATTAAATCCATCCCTACATGTGTGTCATTATGACCTGTTTCAGGAAGTGAAGATTTAGAATGCTTTGGTAAATCAGAAGATTTTACGTCTCCTACATAGAATGAATTAAGTTCTCTAGTAGAATCAACGGCTACTTCTTTTTTGGCCACGTGTTTAGGTTCTTTATAAGGTTTTGTTGTGATATCTTGGCCAGTATAACAATCTTCGCTATTCAAAGTGCTATAATTACCAAAGTTTCCACTTTTATATTGAACCTCACCATCTTTATAAACTTTATAAGTACCCACACCTGCACCAGATTTATTATTAATACCGATTTCGTAGTAGTCCCCTTTATCTTTTACGGCATTGAAATTCTGTAAGTTGGGATTGCCACCGCTGTTTTTCATAGCTTGTTGTGCTACGTCTTTTGCATTATTTGCAGTTACTTCATCCGCTTTTGCTTCAGAAACATTTGCAGTCGTAAATAATACTGCCCCAGTTATTACAGTTGTTGCAATAAGAGAAACCTTGTTCACAATGATAACCCCATTTCGAATTTGAGAATTTAGAATTTGAAATAATGTTTTCTACGCTTTTAGTGTACCACCTGAATAAAATAATCATACCGGTTTAAAAGAAACATTATTGAAACTTTAAGATAAGTTAAAGAAGTTAATATATCCTCACGATTTGTTCATATTTACTTATCAATTTATTCATAAAATGTCTTCGATAGAGTGCAATCAACATGTGATATGTAATTTTAAAATAACTATACACTTTAGTTTACATACACTATATAATTAATTTATATAGTAGTTTATATGTATTAAGCATCAAGCTATTCATTTTCAGAAAAAAGGGGATTAATAGGTATGAAAAAAATGGTGAGTGCATGTCTAGTGACATCTTTATTATTAGCAAGTTGTAGTACGGGGCAAAGTAATGACAATAAAGGAAGTTCAAATCTTTCAGACGATAAATCTCAGTCATCTAAAAGTAATAAAAATTCTAAAAATAATAATTCAAATCATGCATCAAGTCAAAGTTCTAATGACAAGAGTCAAGAGGACGCTAATCAGGAGAATACGCATTCAAATACTTATTATGCGAAAGTATGGTTAACGGCATTAGAAAGCTATAGGGGAAACAGTGATATAAAATTTGACGATTTAGATATTAAACATGGGGATGTTTCAGGTAAATTAATTGATCCTTATTTACCTGATGTTTCTGTAAAATTTCCAGAAGGAACTGAAATTTTGACTGCAAGCGTTCATGCTGCTGGGTCAGTCTATTATAAAAATAATGGAGACGGTACGATAACGATTTATCCCGTGCCATCACAATTTAACGGTCCGATTTACGGTGATGAATATGGCAAGAAAGAATCACAACGTGTACTAGACAAAGCTTCAACTGTAAAATTATATGACGCAAGTGATAGTGAAATTAATAAAATAAGTGCATTAATGTCATCAGAACCTGCAAGTTATGGAGATCCAATCGATACTCAATCAAGTTCAGATTCAGATGATGATAATAGTTCAGATAGTACTACAGTGACACGAAGTAATGTAATCGATTTGGTGGAAGATTATGAAGGACACAAATTAGATACTGACACATATACTTACAAAGAGCCTGAAGAAGACAGTGATGGCAATTGGGGATTCTCATTTACAGATAAAGATGGGGAACTCGCAGGCTCTTACATTATAGATCAAGATGGCATTGTTACTAAGTATGATAAACATGGTGATGAGGAATAATAAATAGTAAGAAAGGTCCAGAACAAATAGCTTCTGGGCCTTTTAATTATAAGTGTTTCTTAGCAATCGTAGGTATACTGATAGCCATGAGAATCATGAATAAGATATGAGCTTCCATCCACAATGCATATGCATTCCAACTGAATTTAAACAATGAACGTTGGGCAATCGCAATTAAAAATGGGTACATGACTATAAAAATAATCGTTAAAGGAACAAATGCTAAGTAATATAGGGGCTTGGAGTAATGATAAATAATTAAAAAAACGATATAGATTACGATACCTATACTTAAATGAATCAACCCTTCAACAATTGTAGGCACTTTCTTCGGGTCAATTAAGAAATCAATATTAAGTAATAGCTGGGTTAAATGCGTCTTTTGAAATAGAACGTCCATCACAATAGTAGTGATTAATAATATAGCGCTGATGACAATTGCACTTAATAAATGATAACCATATCTAAGCCACATAAATTTATCCTCCATAATAATTTTACTTTTTATTATTCCCATAATTAAACAATTTAGACATTTCTATTTGAGTGGTTGAATTCATTTTTAAATTAATAAACCCAAACAATATTTTAATAATTCAGAAAATATTTACAAATCAGAAAATTATTAGTATATTGAGTACTATCATATTACTGGGAATTCATTTTAAGACTGATAAAAAGTGACTCAAAAGCGTTATGAGAAGGAATAATACAGTATAAGAAATGGATGATAAAGCCTAGGGAAGGTGAATTTATCATGAGTAAAGCAAAAAATTTAATTAATGAAGATGAAAAGTATTTCGCTAAGTCAGGACGTATTAAATATTATCCTTTAGCTATTGATTATGGCTATGGTGCGACGCTAGTAGATGTAGATGGAAAGGAATATATAGATTTATTATCAAGTGCAAGTTCGCAAAATGTGGGGCATGCACCTAAGAAAGTCACAGATGCTATTAAAAAACAAGCAGAAAAATTTGTTCATTATACGCCAGCATATATGTATCATGAACCACTTGTACGTTTATCAAAGAAGATTTGTGAAATAGCTCCTGGAGATTTTGAAAAAAGAGTAACGTTTGGTTTAACTGGATCTGATGCTAATGACGGTATTATTAAGTTTGCTCGTGCCTATACCGGACGTCCCTATATGATTAGTTTCACAAACGCATACCACGGTTCAACGTTTGGCGCTTTATCGATGTCAGCTATTAGCTTAAATATGCGAAAACACTATGGACCATTACTTAATGGTTTTTATCATATTCCATTTCCAGACAAATATAGAGGGATGTTTGAACAATCAACATCTAATACAGTGGAAGAATATCTTGCGCCTCTCAAAGAAATGTTTGCGAAATACGTTCCAGCAGAAGAGGTCGCATGCATTGTAGTAGAGACAATACAAGGTGATGGAGGCTTACTTGAACCTGTATCAGGTTATTTTGAAGCCCTACAAGATTTATGTCACCAGCATGGTATTTTAATTGCAGTTGACGATATTCAACAAGGAATAGGACGTACAGGTAGATGGAGTTCTGTGGATCATTTTAACTTTACTCCTGATTTAATTACTTTTGGAAAGTCTCTAGCTGGAGGTTTACCAATGTCAGCTTTGGTAGGTCGTAAAGAAATTATGGAAAGCCTTGAAGCGCCAGCGCATTTATTTACTACAGGTGCCAACCCTGTTAGTTGTGAAGCGGCATTAGCTACATTAGAAATGATAGAAGAGGAAGATTTATTAACCGCTGCCACTGAAAAGGGGAACTACGTACGCCAGCGAATGAATCAATGGATGACACAGTTTGAGAGTGTAGGAGATGTACGAGGTGTTGGATTATCAATAGGTATAGATATTGTGTCTGATAAGGAAATTAAGACACGAGATTCAGAAGCAGCATTGAAAATTTGTAATTATTGCTTTGAGCATGGAGTTGTAATCATTGCAGTCGCAGGAAATGTATTGAGATTTCAACCACCACTAGTAATTACTTATGAACAACTTGATACAGCACTCGATACCATTGAGAATGCACTTAAAGCATTGGAAAAAGGTAACTTAGATCAGTATGAAATTACCGGTCAAGGATGGTAATGAATCAAAAAGATTCTCATTTTATTAAAACTAAATGAGGATCTTTTTTTTATAAAAAAAGGCACAAGTGCTGTAAAAACAACACTTGTGCCACTTAGTATTTATTATTTCGGTGCGTGATATTCTTCTTCATCATTTTTCTTAGAGTGTTTCAGTCCATAAAGTAAGTAAATAACAATACCTACAACGAACCATATTAAAGTATATAATTTAGCTTCAAAGCTTAGTCCCCAGAATACAAGTAATACGAGTACAAATGTAATAGCTGGTAATACTGGATATAATGGTAATTTGAAATCTGGTTTTGGTAAATCCTTACCTTCACGTTTTCTTAAGCGATACATTGCCAGTGATACAAACATAAATGCTACGAGTGTACCTGCAGAAATTAATTGTGCTAAAAAGTTGAATGGGAACATTGAACCTATTACCACACCAATAATTGTTAAAATAAGTAAAGCTCTGTTTGGTAAGTGCTTATGATTTAATTGACTTAACCATGAAGGTAGTAATCCGTCGCGACCAAATGAATACAATAATCGTGATCCGGCTAACATCATACCGATTAAAGCAGTGAACATACCGATAACTGAAATCGCTTGAACCACTGCCGCTATAATTCCATGGCCACTTTTACGTAGAGCCCAACCTACTGGTTCAGCATTGTCTGCATATTGTGAGTAATGGAACATACCAACTAAGACTAATGCCACGGCTACAAATAGTACAATGGCTACTGCAAGAGAACCTAAAATCCCTCTAGGCATTGTTTTTTGAGGGTTAATAGCTTCTGCAGAGTTTGCAGCAATTGAATCAAATCCAATATATGCTAAGAAAATCATTGATACACCAGCATATATACCTTGCCATCCACCAAAATCACCTGATTTTGTAACTTTATGCTCAGGCACAAATGGTACGAAGTTACTAAAGTTGATTGCTGTTAAACCAACAATGACAAATAAGATAATTGCCAAAACTTTAAGTATAACTAGGATATTTTCCATGCGAGCGGCTTCAGTCACACCACGAGAAAGTAATAACGCAGTTAATATAATTACGACAGCAGCGATGATGTCTATTACACCGCCTTTATTGCCGAAAGTATTCGACAACGCGTTAGGTAATGTGATACCAATCGGGGCGATAAGACCTCTTAAGTTAGCTGAAAATCCGGAAGCAACAAAGGCTACCGCAATAAAGTACTCAGCAAGTAATGCCCATCCAGCAACCCATCCGAAGAATTCTCCAAATAATACATTAATCCATGAATATGCTGATCCTGCGAAAGGCATAGTCGATGCCATTTCAGCATATGTAAAAGCTACAAGACCAGCCACTATAGCTGCTAATAGGAACGATAAAGCTACTGCTGGACCGGCGTGCTCTGCAGCAACAACTCCTGGTAGAGTGAAAATGGATGTAGAAACAATTGTACCGACACCTAACGCAAGAAAGTCACGAACACGTAATGTGCGTTTAAGGTGTCCATCTTTATTTTGATAAATTGTTGGATTCTCTTTACGAGTAATCCGGTTAAAAAAACTAGACATAATAAACCTCCACTTACTAATAAGACATCTATTTCGAGCAGTCATGGTGTTTATAGAGATTGTTATAGTCCTTATATAAACATCACGAGTGACCAGCTATTTCTAATAATTTATATCATAGCATAGAATTTTCTTATTTTGTCTAAAAATTCTGAAAAATTAAAGCTTTTCTATCTCTCTTTTGATGAATAAATCAAATGTAAGCATTTCACGAAATGATAAACTTGATTATATCAGATATACAAAAAATAAAAATAGAATTTTTAACGAAATTTTTACCAATATTTTACAATTTACATTTATGGGTTATAAAACGGATAAATTAACATTCTATAGTGGCAAGGTGTAAAATATGATTGAAAAAATAGAAAAGAGGTGGTAGCTATTTCATTAGACAAATATCTCACACAAAATATTTATCAATTTAAAGAGATGGCTATTGCATTGACATTTGTTGGTGGATATATAGATGCTTATACCTTTTTAGAACGTGGAGGCACTTTAGCAGCGGGTCAAACTGGTAACCTCATCTTTCTAGCTTCTGAAGTCTCTCATCATAACCTTGATGGTGGATTGTTAAAGATTATTTCAGTTATCTCATTTATGATAGGTGTCATGTTTGTTTCATTAATACATGCGAAAATAGCTACAAGATATTGGCGTCTTATCGCTTTACTACCAATCACAATGAGTAGCATCACAGTGGGTTTTATACCTGCATCAATACCGAACATCTATATTATTCCACCTTTAGCATTTAGTATGGCCATGCTTACTACTGCGTTTGGTAAAATAGAAGGTGAAGGATATGCTAACACATTTTCAACAGGTAATTTAAAAAAAGCTGTGATTGCGCTAAGTGAATTTATTATAAATAAAGACAAAGTACAATTGAGTAAATCATTGCTTTACATTAGAATAGTAATAAGTTTTGTTGTGGGGGCTATTATATCTGCGTTACTTCAAAAATATATGGGAATCTATACAATTTTAATAGCTGCATTCATTTTAATTAGCGTTTTAATATTTTATAGCTTTCTGATTTATCGCAGAGAACGTAATATTCAGTAATATTAATTTGCATAAGGATGAGTAAAGAAATGGAAATTAAACAGATAAAATATTTCGTAGAAGTCGTTCGCCAAGGGGGAATGACACAAGCGTCAGAACATTTATATATTGCTCAATCAACGATTAGTAAAGCTATAAAAAATATCGAGAATGAATATGATATTACTTTATTCGATCGTTCTCAGAAACAAATTAAATTGACAGATATTGGCCAAACATTTTATGACAATAGTCTAGAATTTTTGGCTCTATTTGAGAAACTATCATTAGAAATGAACGATGTAGTCAATGTTCAAAAGGGCCATATTAAGATAGGACTTTCACCCATGATGAATGTTCAAATGTTTACAAATGCGCTTAATCAATTTCACAAGTTATACCCTAATGTGACATACGAAGTCATTGAAGGTGGAGGGAAAATAGTAGAGAACTTAACTGCTAATGACGATGTAGATATAGGTATAACAACGTTGCCTGTGGACCATTCATTATTCCATTCTGTTTCCTTATACAATGAAGAGTTATTACTAGTAGTCAGTAACGATCATCATCTCTCGGATATGGAAAAGGTAGACCTAGCAGAATTAAAAAATGAAGAATTTGTATTGTTCCACGATGATTATTATCTTAAAGATCAAATTATAGAAAACTGTAAACGTATAGGTTTCTATCCTAAGACAGTCGCTAACATCTCACAAATTAGCTTTATTGCTAACATGATTCAACAAGGTATAGGTATTAGTATTGTACCTGAAAGTTTAGTACGTTTAATGGGAGATAATGTAACGTCCATTCAATTAGAAAATGTAGAACTCTCATGGCATTTAGGTGCCATATGGAGAAAAGATGCTTATTTAAATTATGTAACACGCCAGTGGATAGACTTTATTTCAACACTCCAACCAGTTAAATAAATTTTAAACGCGACTTCTAATTAATTTGTTAGAGGTCGTTTTAGTTTATAAGAGAATATAAAATTAAAGAAAAATGTTTCCATAACGCGTATATTATTTACCACGATTTACGATTAAAAGATCTCATAGCTATTGATATATTATATTTTTCTATATATAAACCATTCCTTTTAAGAATACTTATAATCGTTATTATGTATTTTATTAATACATGTTTTCGTACTATAATTAATTATGTAATAAAGTTAGTCACTAAATAAAACATTTTGAACAAATTGTAACAATTTCGTCACTGAAATAGTGATTTTATAACTAAGGACAATTAAAATTCTAGTTATTTTAATGAAAATATTATAAAAATAAAACTAAGCACATTAATTGTGTCACTTTATTGCGAAGGAGTCGTTAAAATGAAAAAATTTAGTAAAAAAGTTGTATTAATTGGTGATGGATCAGTAGGTTCTAGCTATGCATTTGCTATGGTTACTCAAGGGATTGCAGATGAATTTGTCATCATTGACATTGCGAAAGATAAAGTAGAAGCAGACGTGAAAGATTTAAATCACGGCGCACTCTACAGTGCATCACCAGTCGTAGTAAAAGCTGGGGAATACAGCGATTGTAAAGATGCAGACTTAGTTGTCATTACAGCAGGTGCACCACAAAAACCAGGAGAAACACGCTTACAACTTGTAGAGAAAAACACTAAAATTATGAAAAGTATTGTATCAAGTGTAATGGATAGTGGTTTCGATGGTTTCTTCCTAATCGCAGCTAACCCTGTTGATATTTTAACTCGCTATGTTAAAGAAGTCACAGGCTTACCAGCTGAACGCGTTATTGGTTCAGGTACTGTTCTTGATAGTGCGAGATTTAGATATTTAATTAGCCAAGAGCTAAATGTTGTGCCATCAAGTGTACATGCAAGCATTATCGGTGAACATGGTGACTCTGAACTTGCAGTTTGGTCTCAAGCAAATGTTGCAGGTATCTCAGTATTTGATACTTTAAAAGAACAAACAGGCAGTGAAGCTAAAGCTGAAGAAATATATGTGAACACTAGAGATGCTGCTTACGATATCATCCAAGCTAAAGGTTCTACTTATTATGGTATAGCTTTAGCGCTTTTACGAATTTCTAAAGCATTATTAAATAACGAAAATAGTGTTTTAACTGTATCAAGTCAACTTAATGGGGAATATGGACATAAAGAAGTTTACTTAGGTGTCCCAACATTAATTAACCAAAATGGTGCAGTTAAAATATATGAAACACCTTTAAGCGATAAAGAGAAACAATTATTTAAGCAATCAGTTCAAACACTTGAAGAAACATACGACTCAATTAAACATTTAGTATAACGCATGCTTAAAATTCAAAAGAAATAAAGAAATTAAATTTTTGAAAGGATATGAAATGAATGGCTGACAAACAATATTCAGCAGCAGATATGGTAATTGACACTTTAAAAAATAATGGAATTGAATATGTATTTGGTATTCCGGGAGCAAAAATTGACTACTTATTCAATGCATTAGAAGATGATGGTCCAGAATTAATTGTTACACGTCATGAGCAAAATGCTGCAATGATGGCACAAGGAATCGGACGCTTAACTGGTAAACCAGGCGTTGCACTTGTAACGAGTGGTCCAGGAGTTAGTAATTTAACAACTGGATTACTTACTGCTACATCTGAAGGTGATCCAGTATTAGCAATCGGTGGTCAAGTTAAACGCAATGACTTATTACGTTTAACACATCAAAGTATTGATAACGCAGCACTATTAAAATCATCTACAAAATATAGTGCTGAAGTACAAGACCCAGAATCTTTATCAGAAGTGATGACTAATGCCATGCGTACAGCAACGTCAGGTAAAAATGGTGCAAGTTTTATTAGTTTTCCACAAGACGTTATCTCTTCACCAGTTGAAGCTAAAGCAATTTCACTTTGTCAACAACCTCAACTTGGTGTACCAGCTGAAAAAGATGTTCAAGCAGTCATTGATGCTATCAAAAATGCAAAATTCCCAGTTTTATTAGCTGGTATGAGAAGTTCAAGCCAAGCTGAAACAGAAGCTATTCGTCAGTTAGTTGAAAAAACAAGTCTCCCTGTCGTTGAAACATTCCAAGGTGCAGGTGTGATTAGTCGTGAATTAGAAAATCACTTCTTCGGTCGTGTAGGTCTCTTTAGAAACCAAGTTGGTGATGAATTATTAAGAAAAAGTGATTTAGTAGTCACAATTGGTTATGATCCAATCGAATATGAAGCAAGTAACTGGAATAAAGAATTAGACACTAAAATTATTAATATCGATGAAGTTCAAGCAGAAATCACAAACTACATGCAACCAGTCAAAGAATTAATTGGTAATATCGCTGGTACAATTGAACTTATTTCAGAACATGTTGATGAACCATTTATTAATCAAGATCATTTAGATGAACTTGAAAAATTAAGAGCAGAGATTATTGAGGCTACTGGTATTAAAGCGACGCATAAAGATGATGTGATGCACCCAGTTGAAATCATTGAATCTATGCAAAAAGTTTTAACTGATGATACTACAGTAACTGTAGATGTTGGAAGTCACTACATTTGGATGGCACGTAAATTTAGAAGTTATAATCCAAGACATTTATTATTTAGTAACGGTATGCAAACACTTGGAGTGGCACTTCCTTGGGCAATTTCAGCTGCACTTGTCCGTCCTAACACACAAGTTGTCTCTGTAGCTGGTGATGGTGGTTTCCTATTCTCAGCTCAAGATTTAGAAACAGCTGTACGTAAAAACTTAAACATTATTCAATTGATTTGGAATGATGGGCGCTATAATATGGTTGAATTCCAAGAAGAAATGAAATATCAACGTTCTTCAGGTGTAGACTTTGGTGCCGTTGATTTTGTTAAATATGCAGAATCTTTTGGAGCAAAAGGTTTACGTGTATCTAACCAAGAAGAGTTAGAAGCAGCTATAAAAGAAGGTTATGAAACAGATGGTCCTGTATTAATCGATATCCCAGTTAACTACGAAGATAATGTTAAATTATCTACAAACATGTTACCGAATGCTTTAAATTAATTTGAAAGCGTATGTGTTTGTTAAATCATTTTCCAGGATATAAAAAAGAACGCATTCTAGAGAGATAGGTCATCTTTAGTTTGCGTTTCTTAAAGTAATAAGAAATGAATATTAATAGGAGTGAAAAGTAATATGACTAATGTATTGTACCAACACGGAACGCTAGGAACTTTGATGGCAGGTTTATTAGAAGGAACTGCTTCAGTTAATGAGTTACTAGAACATGGGGATTTAGGTATTGGGACACTTACAGGTTCAAATGGTGAGGTCATTTTTATAGATGGTAAAGCTTACCATGCAAATGAACATAAAGAATTTATTGAATTAACTGGCGATGAAATGACACCATATGCTACAGTCACTCAGTTTAAGGCAGACAAAAATTTCAGTATTTCAGATAAAAATCAAGACGATGTTTTTGATGAAGTTAAAAAAGAGATGACAAGCGAAAATATGTTTTCTGCTGTGAAAATTTCAGGTACATTTAAAAAAATGCATGTACGTATGATGCCTGGTCAAGAACCACCTTATACACGTCTTATTGATTCAGCACGTAGACAACCTGAAGAAACACGTGAAAATATCAAAGGTTCTATTGTTGGATTCTTCACACCAGAATTGTTCCATGGGGTGGGTTCAGCAGGATTCCACATTCACTTTGCTAATGATGATCGCGACTTTGGTGGTCACATATTAGATTTTGAAGTAGATAATGTTAATGTAGAGATTCAAAACTTTGAAACGTTTGAACAACACTTCCCAGTAGATGCGAAATCATTTACTGACGCTGAAATTGACTATCAAGATATTGAAGATGAAATTAGAGAAGCTGAATAACAAAAGTTAATCCCAAAGGCGATAGATAATGTCGCTTTTGGGATTTTTTTATGAATTGATATTCAATTATAAATCTTTGGTTTCTATAAATTTAAGATGATAAGCCTTTAAGAAAGTATAAACTGTATCTAGATAAGGCGTGTTAAGTTTATGAAATCTAGCCTTTTGATAGATATACCCCTGAATAGCTTCAACCTCTAAGGGTTGCTGATTTAAAACATCATAATACATACTTGTTCCCATTTCATCAGGATAACCTTGATAAATCTTCATAATGTCATCGATTGTCTGATCTGGAAAATGAATCCCCTCTGATTGAGCAACTTGTAACCCATCGTTAAGAATAGAACGACATATTTCTTTCATGTGTGTTGATTGTAATATTTTAGCGGGTTGATGCCCTATAGCAGTAATTGAATTAATTCCCAAGTTAACAAGAAGTTTATACCAAATTTTGTTTTGGATATCACTTTCTAAAATAAGTTCAATCTTAGAAGAAGAAAGCTGCTGTTTTAACTTACGAGTATCTGATGAGTCTTGTAGATGTAAGCGATAATCACGAAAGTGAGTGATTTTATCGTTTCTTTTTTGACCACTAATATAGACAACAGCTTGATAAACATGTTGGTGAGGAATATGTTGTGATTGACCATAACCATTTTGGGCTAAGATTATAAGTGAATCTTTATGGGCTATAGTTGGTAATTGCTTAATGACGTTTTGAAGTTGATGTGTTTTAACAGCGATGATTATGACATCGAATGAATGATGCGTGTTATCGTATGAAACAACATCAATGTTTTGTGCTTGAGAAGTATTTTCCGGGAAATAGGTCATTGTTTTATTATGGCGACCAATGAGTTGTGTATCAGGTAAGGCAGCTTTTAATTCAGCAGCAATCGTTGTTCCAACAGCCCCTGGACCAATAACGGCAATTGTCATAATATAATTCTTTCCTTTCTTGGTGCAATTCATTATACTATTGCTAATAATAAAGGAAATTGAGGTTGAAATGAATTGAAAACATTAAGTCAATTGATAAAGATGAAAGACGAGCAAACTAAAATTTCTATGGTAACAGCTTATGATTTTCCGAGTGCAAAGCAAGCAGAACAAGCTAGGATTGACATGATCTTAGTTGGAGATTCACTTGGAATGACCGTATTAGGATACGAAAGTACAGTTCAAGTGACCGTTGAAGATATGATTCATCATGGAAAGGCTGTGAGAAGGGGCGCACCTAACACATTTGTAGTTGTTGATATGCCTATAGGGACTGTAGGTGTATGTGATGAAGATGATTTGAAATATGCACTTAAACTTTATCAAGCAACACAGGCGAATGCTTTAAAAGTAGAAGGTGCACATCTTGTTTCATTTATTCAAAAAGCAACACGTATGGGTATTCCCATTGTTTCTCATTTAGGACTTACACCACAAAGTGTTGGTGTGATGGGATATAAATTACAAGGGGGAACGAAGGAAGCGGCAGTACAACTGATTGAAGATGCAAAAGCTATGCAAGAAGCAGGCGCAGTGCTTCTAGTATTAGAAGCAATTCCAAGTGATTTAGCTCAAGTCATTAGCCAACAATTAACGATACCAGTGATTGGCATTGGCGCTGGGAAAGAGACTGACGGTCAGGTATTGGTTTACCATGATCTGTTGAATTATGGTATAGATCGACAGGCCAAATTTGTAAAACAATATGCTGACTTTTCAGTTGGTGTGGATGGTTTAAAACAATATGATAATGAAGTGAAGTCAGGTGAATTCCCTTCAGAAGCTCACACTTATAGGAAAAAGATTATGAGCGAGGTCGACATCAATGACTAAAATCGTTACAACTATTAATGATATGCAAGAGATTGTGAAGTCATACCGTTCTCAAGGGAAGACAATAGGCTTTATACCTACAATGGGAGCATTACATGATGGTCACTTGAAAATGATGCGTATGTCAGTTGAGAACAATGATGTAACAGTCATTAGTATATTTGTTAATCCTTTACAATTTGGACCTAACGAAGATTTTGATGCATATCCACGTCAAATTGACCAGGATGTTAAAGCTGTAGAAAGTATTAATGTTGATTACGTCTTTTATCCTAGTGTGGAGGAAATGTACCCTGATCAGTTAGATATTACGCTTAAGGTAGGACGTTTAGCTGAAGTGCTTGAAGGTGCACAACGACCAGGGCACTTCGAAGGAGTAGTCACAGTAGTAAATAAACTATTTAATATCGTTAGTCCTGATTATGCTTATTTTGGGAAAAAGGATGCGCAACAGTTAGCAATAATTGAAAAAATGGTTAAAGATTTTAATCATCCTATTCAAATTGTTGGTGTCGATATTGTACGTGAAGAGGATGGGTTAGCTAAGAGTTCTAGAAATGTATACTTAACTCAAGAAGAACGAAAAGAAGCTATTCATTTAAATAAAAGTTTGCAAATTGCACGTGATTTATATGAAAAAGGTGAGAGACAAAGTTGTGTCATCATTCAAAGTATTACTTCTTATTTAAACAACAATACTAGTGGACACGTTGATGAAGTAGCTATCTACAGTTATCCAGAATTAGTTGAACAGAAATGGATGAGCGGACAAGTTTTTATTTCATTAGCAGTTAAATTTTCAAAAGCACGTTTGATAGATAATATGATTATTGGAGAGGGCAAATAATGATAAGAACGATGATGAATTCTAAGATTCATAGAGCGAGGGTCACGGAGTCAAACTTAAATTATGTAGGTAGTATTACGATAGATTCGAATATCTTAGATGCGGTGGATATTTTACCTAATGAAAAGGTCGCTATTGTGAATAATAATAATGGTGCCAGATTTGAAACATATGTTATTGCTGGAGAACGTGGAAGCGGTAAAATTTGTCTAAATGGTGCAGCTTCTCGTTTAGTAGAAGTGGGTGATATCGTCATTATAATGACTTATGCACAATTAAATGAAAAAGAAGTTAAAAATCATTCACCCAAAGTAGCAGTTATGAATGAGTACAATGAAATTATAGAAATGATACATGAGAAAGAGAACTCGATTGTGCCATAAAAAAGCAATACCTAAAACTTAAAGATATATGAAAGATTATTGCTGAGTTACTAATGAGTAGCTCGGCAATTTTTATATTAAAAACTAGGATAAAACTAATATTATTATATAAATATAAAATTATATAGATAACAATATAAATATGGTATATAATCTAAAATATCTTAATAGTGGAGGTCCAAACATCTATGAATTGTCCTAAATGTGGCCAGAATATTCAACCAGAAGACGTCTTTTGCGGTAACTGTGGTACTAAGCTTCAATCTGTTACTACAGAAACTACTGGGATAACATCATCAGAAACTACAAATAAAGAGACATTAGATAAACGAACTAAAGAAACTAAGGAGCATGTACAATCAACACTTACGGATGTTAATCATCATCAAAATATTAATCAATCTGTAGTCAATCAAAATGATACACATCATCCTGTTAATCAAACATTTGAACAGGCACGTACAAATGAGAAAGATTTTCTTAATGAATTAAAAGAATTTTTTATTAATGCTTTTAAACGACCAGATCAAGTTATTAAAGATAATCAAACATTTAGTTTTAGAATACTGATTACTCTTATTGTTGCAGGACTACTGTTGATAAGTTTATTTACTACTATGCTTATTCCGAGTCAAGTAGGTTTATTTGAAATACAAAAAGAAGATATCTTACTTAGATTTGTTTTAAGTTTAGCTATTATCTTAGCAATTCATATTGGAATTACATATGCGGTGGTAAGATTAACAGTTATTCCTGAAATCAAGTTCAATAAATTATTATCAGATTATGTAATCATCAATACGTTTACAGTAGCTTTATTAATTTTCTCAGGAATAATTTTTGCATTAAATTCATATAAATTTGCGGCACTTATTATTATTGTTATGTATCTATTTTTTACAATATCACCCGCGTATATCCTCGGGAAATATAGTTCATTGTATGAAACTAGAATTTCAGGTGTTTACGGCGTGATTATTTTGATATTTGCTTTAGCCATCATAGCTTTAATCTTTGGGGAAAACGTGATTGAAAGTGTAGTAATGCAAGACTTAAGTAGATTGTTCGGAAGAGTGATTTAATTGAGATTTTGTAAATATTGTGGAAACCCATTAAATCCCAATCATAAAGTATGTACACGTTGTGGTAAACCTACAGGATACTCTGAACAGTCTATGTCTAGAAATGATGTACGTCTACCTTATCCCCCAGGGCGTTATAGTGATGCTTATCAATTTAAGAAACCGAATAAACCATTAATTATTATTTCAATTTTAGTAGCAGTCATCGCCATTACTTTAATAAGTGTGTTCATATTTTTAAAGCATCAACTGTCTCCAGAACAAAGTGTGGATCAAATTTCAGATGCACTTAAGAAAGAAGACCATCGTCAACTTTCTAAATTACTCACTTCTGATGGAAAGAAGCTTAATGATAATCAAGCACATGCATATCTTCGATTTTTAAAAAATGAAGGAAAATTAAATGAACTTTCTCAAGATTTAAAAGATAGTCTGAAAAATTTGAAGACGTCTAAAGCTAAGACGCATACAATAAGTATCAATCAATTAGCAATTATTAAAATAGAGAAAAATGGTAAACGTTTTGGAGTGTTTGACCATTACACGTTTAATATTCCTAAATATTCTATAGCAATGTATTCACATGATGATGGGAAAATTAATTATGATTACAATGGTCAAACTCATACTATCAATTTAAAAAAGGATGAATCCGTTGAAGTAGGCACATTTCCACTTGGTAATTATCAACTCGATGCCAAAAAACAAGTTGGTAATCAAACATTCAAGGGTAATATAACTATTTTAATGACACCAGCACGTTCTATCGTTAAGGAGAATTTTAAAGAAAAACGCTTTATGATTAAGCCTAATCATACTTATAAAGTAAATGATATTAAGTTGTTTATTAATAATAAAGTTGATGAACGTTTCGATGAAAATAAAGTATATGGACCATACAATTCAAATGATAATATTATGGTTCATTTAGAGGGAAAAATTGGAAAACATACAGTTAAGACAAATAGTGAACGTGTAGGATTGCCGGAAGGAACTGAAGAGTATAAGACAATCGAACTATCTTTTAATAGTGAAGAAATCAATAAATACGAAGATGAATCTAATGAGTCTGATGACTCTAGTGGCTCTGATAAAGATGACAAAGAAAAGAAAGATAGGGACGATGGCGACAAAGGTACATCTGAAGATCATAAAAGTAAAGAAGATGAGGATAAAGAAGATAAAGAAGATAATACTGAGAAAAGAGTGAAGGCTGACTTAACGCAAACAGAAGCGATAAATATCATTAAGAAGTATGAAAATGATAAATTTGAAAGTAAAGATTATTCTTTTGAGCTGCAACCCTACCAAAGTAGCGGTGAAAATATCGTAAAGGTAAAGAATAATAAAGGGAAACTTGTTTATACATACCGTATTAACACTCCAATTAAATTTATATATAAAACAGACTCTGACAACAACTACATTTCATCAGGAGTCTATGAAGGAATTTAATTACTAAAATAATTTTTAAAAGATGAGCTTTAGGAAGCTTGGGCATAAAATTGTCTTAACTTCCTAAAGCTTTTTTATTTATTGAGGTATAATTGGGATAATTAATTGAGAATCATAGTTAGCACCAGTATGAATATAGTGATGTCCTTTATTAACTGTTTCATGATGTTCATAACGTGTACTTAAACCAGGAGAGCTAGTGCCTTTAATAATTTCATTTCCTTTTATAACTACAACGAGCGTTTCACCTTGTTTAAAGTAAGTACTTGAAGGTAAAATTTCTATTTCAATTGGTACAATCTCGCCTTTTTTCAATTTTAATTCTTGTTCGTGTTTATGCCATGGTTGTATAATAGTAGATTTTTCATCATCTAATTTACGGTGAGATACTCTTAACCAACCTGTAGCAACTTGTCCTTGTTCAATATGGTTGAAGTCAGGGAAATTAACTTCATTACCTTGTCTATCTAATTTTTTAATACCTGCGAATATCTCCATATCATCTGCTTCGTTAGAAGAAACCCATAGTTTTAAATTCATATTTCCAGTTAACTCTGTATCTTCAGAAAATGTATATGTGAAACGTAGTGACTCATTATCTTTTTCAGAGTGATAGTGTGAAACATGAGTTTGTTTTGGTTTATCTAAATTGAGGGAATGATTCTCTCCGTCTAGATATAGAGCTGTATATTGTGTATTAGGTATAGGGAAATCAGATGCTTCACGATAATGTCCTTGATAGAACTTCTCACGGACTTCATAAGTCACAGTTGGGGTATCTTTCCAATCGTTGTCCTCTTTTTTAAGGTAATAATCAAAGAATAACTTTTGCTTCTCTAAATTTTCACGCGCATAATAGCTTTCCCACTCTTTTCGACCATGAACATATAACCATTTATTAACTGAGCTTGCTTGTTTAAAGCCTTCAAATGTACCACGATTGTGTAAACCTTGTGTAGACCAACTGGCACAAGTAAATAACGGAATTCGAATTTGAGGAAGAGGTACTTGATGTGCTTTCCAATAGCTATCAAAAAGTGTGTGATCTTTTTGAGCTTGAATTAAACCTTCAATATTTGGATTATTTGGCCATCTAGCGAAAATGCCTTTAATCCAAAAACGGAAAAATCCTGTATCAGGAATTCCGCCATGAAAAGCGACCTCTCTATACATATCATTTAATCCTTCCCAAGGAATCATAGCTTTTAAGTGAGGAGGATTGAGGGAGGCTACCCACCATTGAGTCACTGCTAAATAAGAGACTCCATTCGTTCCAACATTACCGTTGGACCATTCTTGTTGTGACGCCCATTCAATGACTTCATAATAATCTTTAGCTTCACGTTTTGACCAAGGTGATAGAATGCCATTTGAACCTGAACTACCTCTCAGTGCTACTTTGACTACTACATACTCATTTGGTACCCAAAATCCAGGATCAGGGGATTCCTCAGGTGTAAAACTAGATGTTGCTATATTACCTAAGGTAGGCCATTTTGCCCCCATGTTAGTGATTTTAGGTTTGTTATCTTTACCATATGTGTCTGCTGACATGACAACTGGAAAACGACCTTCCTTATTAGGTCTAAAAATATTTAAATATAGAGTTTCACCGTCTTTCATGATAACTTCTACATCTTTTTCCATTATCATCTCTTGATTACCATATTGGACGCTATCTACAACGATATAATTGAGCCCTTTATGAACATCATTAACATCAGTTACATTTAATTCTGGATTACCTAATAAATGATTCATTAATGTGACCTCCTTTTATTGAGAATGGTTTTCAATACACTTTCATCTTACTAAGCGTGTTTATAATTAACAATAATCATTTTCTTAAGTTTGTCTAAAACCCAACAGAATGCTTATAATTGTGGAAAGAGATAAAAAGAAGGTGACAAGATGTCTCATGATAGAAGAGTAAGAAAAACACAAACTGCAATTAAAGATGCCCTCATTACATTATTAGAAAAGAAGCGTTTTGAAGAAATTACAATTCAAGAAATATCTGATTTAGCAGACGTAAATAGAAGTACATTTTATACTCACTTTATAGATAAATATGACTTATTAGATAAGATGGAAAATGAGAAAATTGATGAAATTAGAAGTTTTCTCGAGAGTAGTAAGAATGATGACGAACTGAAAATTTCAGAAAGCCAGTTAAGAGAGACAATGGATTTTGTGATTAATAGTATAGGAGAACATCTAGATTTCTATAAACTTATGTTAAACTTAGGTAAAGAGTCCAATTTACATGAAAAATTATACGAACTATTAACTGGGCACTTGAATCATGTAGTTAACGATAATGATAAAATCGGAGATATTCCATTTCCGTATTTTATGAGTTATGTCTCAGGCGCTGGTTTATCTTTAATACGTCATTGGGTTGAGGATGAAAATAGAATTTCAAAAGAGGAATTGATTCAACATTTTTATGAAATCGTTAATAATGGTCCAGCAACACTTATAAGACGAGAAAAGGGAATTTAATATAATATAGATAAAAAGTGACACATCTCTACATTGTGAAGTTTGTAAGAGATGTGCCACTTTTTTAATTTGCATGAATATGATTAATTCATTTGAGAATAATCTTGGCCGTTAAGCATCCAACGCACACCATATTTATCGGTAAAAGTTCCCATTTTACCGCCCCAGAATTGCTCTTCTAATGGCATTTCAATGTTGATAGATTCGTGATCTTTAATTTTATTGTAGAAATTCTCAACACGTTCAGTATCTGTTTTATCATTAGTATCAAAATCAATTAATAAAGAAATACCATTATTTATATTATCTACACGTCCAAAAGAATCAGAACATAAGATTTTAACACCTAAAATCTCAAATTCTGCATGCATCGTTGCTTCTTCACCTTGTTCTTTTGTTAAACCAAAATTTTCAGCTTGTTCTTCGCCTACTGCTAATCTGTTTACATTAGTTGCTCCAAAGACGTCTTCATAGTATTCAAGTGCATCTTTTGCTTTATCAAATGATAAATATGGATGTAATTGTGTCATATATTTTAACCCCTTTTTATGAAATATCTTTCTAACGCAATCTTACTATATAATTTTAATAATTCTAATATTATGATTATATAAAAGTGTCGTCTATATTTGACATTTCCAATATTGTCATATATATTTGACATTAACAAAGGATATTGAGGAGTGAAACGAGATGAGTAATTTTAATGATTTGATGCTTAATTGGATCACAAGTACCTCTACAAAAAAGGATGAAAGAGAAAAGTCAGAACTTAACCAAAAACTAGCAAACATGTTTGCTATTAACTATTTGGTTACAGTTCTAACAATTGTATTCTTTACAATTATTGATATGTATCATCATACAATTACAATGCATACGATAGTGTTATTTGCCGTATTCTTTATATTTAATATTATACTTATCATTAACTTTGGTAAGAATAAACATTTTGAGGAAGTCGCATATTCACCCAAAGAATATAAGAAATTAATAAGAAGATATGGTATCTTGAGTGTTGTATTTATGGTTTATTTTGGTGTTTGCATGACTCTCATCGGTGTGATAATAGATTATTTATGGAATGATCCTATTGATTGGAGCGGCCATTTATTGAATGGACTTATTTCAGGAGTAATATTTGGTGGCTTTATGTTTTGCGTCTATTTAGTTAAGCTTAAAAAGGAATACTAGTTTGTTAAAAAATAAACATGAACACAAGTATAGTTGATTAAAAAAGTAAATTGTTTTAGTAATTATTACTTTGATGATAGACAACCTCTCTTTATACATCATGTTATTATATAATAAAGTTAATATATAATAAAAATGTGTGTTAAAGGGAGGTTTTATTATGATTGAAGCGGATAAAATTTTGGCAAAAATGAAAAACCAGAAGATTAATTACGATAGAGTACTAAGAAAAATGATATCTCAGTGGCAACGTGATGGGGAACGCCCACGTATCTTATTACATAGTTGTTGTGCACCATGTAGCACATATACTCTAGAATTTTTAACTCAATATGCTGATATTGCAATTTACTTTGCGAACCCAAATATTCATCCTAAGAATGAATATCTAAGACGTGCTAAAGTTCAAGAACAATTTGTTAAAGATTTCAATAGTAAAACAAATAGCAATGTCGAATACATTGAAGCAGAATATAAACCACATGAATTTATGAAGATGGCTAAAGAGAAAGGGCTAACTGATGAGCCAGAGGGTGGATTGAGATGTTCAGCATGCTTTGAAATGCGATTAGAAATTGTAGCTCAAGCAGCTGTTGAATATGGTTACGACTATTTTGGAAGTGCCATAACACTCTCTCCAAAGAAAAACGCACAACTTATTAATGAACTAGGAATGGATGTTCAAAATATTTATAATGTTAAATATTTGCCTAGTGATTTTAAAAAGAATAAAGGGTACGAACGTTCAATTGAAATGTGCAAAGACTATCATATTTTTAGGCAATGCTATTGTGGTTGCGTCTTTGCTACAATGAGACAGGGTATTGATTTTAAACAAATTAATAAAGAAGCAAAGGCATTTTTACAACAATTTTAATTAATATAAAATCCCAAATGTACAGATAATATTTAAGACAATACTATCTTATTACATTTGGGATAATTTTTTTAAAACTATATCATTCTGTGTATAAATCTAAAAATCGCTAAGCCTGCTATTGCAATCATCGAGATAAGTGAGAATATCTTAAACTTTCTACTTTCCGTCTTTGTTTCTGATTCTCCTGATTCCATCATTTCACGCAGTTCACGTTCAATATCTAAATCGAGGTCTGTTTTACGGTAACCATTCAAACCTATTCTGTCATCATTAGATTGATGATTGGGCTTTTCAGAAATCGTTTGTTGGTTAGTTTGAGATGTTGTCTCTTTCTTCTCATCACTCATATTGTTGCCTCCTAAATTCTTGAAACATATACCTTTCGTTAGTATAAATCGTAAATATTATAAGTAAAGAAATTTCAGGAGTATTAACTAAACGTTCATTTTTTTGAAATATTTTAAAGCGTTATAATCATTTAAAGTTTATGCGTCTAAACCAATAATATCGCTTACGTTTTGATATCCATTTTCAGATAAATATTTAGCAATGTCTTTATTCATTGACTTAGTTAAACCTGGACCTTCAATGACTAAAGAAGAATAAATTTGTAATAAAGAAGCACCATTTCTTAACATTTTAATTGCGTCTTCAGAGCTAAAGATTCCACCAGTTCCGATAATTAAGAATTTACCTTTAGTTTGTTGATACGCGTATTTAACGAGTTTTAAATTACGTTCGAATAAAGGTTTACCACTTAATCCGCCTTCTTCAGTTTTATTCTTAGAAATTAAACCGTCACGTTGACGAGTCGTGTTAGCTAGTATAACGCCATCAAAAGTCTTAGTTATGGAAGGTAAGATGTTTTTGAATCCTTCAAGTTCCATATCTGAAGTTAATTTCAAGAATATAGGTACGTTGATATCATTTTCAGATTTAAAAGTAGTGAGCGCTTCGCAAAGCATCGTGAATTCATCTTTATCATGGAAATTCTGTAAATTCTCAGTGTTAGGTGAGCTGATATTAACTGTGAAGAATGTCACGTCATTCTTAAATGTATCGATAACTTTTATATAATCTTGATAACGGTCTTCGTAAGACGTCTTCTTATTAACACCCACATTTAAACCTACTGGGATCGTATAGGCATGACGGCGTAAATGACTAAGTGCTTTATTCATCCCTATATTATTGAAGCCCATACGATTAATTAACGCGTCATCTTCAATTAAGCGATACATACGTGGTTTAGGATTCCCTGGTTGCGGTTTAGGGGTAATACCACCTAATTCTATGGCTCCAAAACCAACATGCTCTAATACTTTAGGTACTTCACAAGATTTATCGAATCCTGCAGCGAGACCAATGGGATTATTAAATTTGATGCCATGAATGGTTTGAGAGAGTGATGGGTGATTGTAATTAAAAATTTTGTCCATGATAGGATAAATTTTCGGAACTCTTTGTACCATTTTCAATGCATCAATGGTAAGACCATGTGCTTTTTCAGGATCTAATTTAAATAATAAAGGTTTAACTAATTTATACATGTTAACGCTCCTATTTCATTATATTTGAGGCTTACTATCCTCAATTTAATATATTTGAAATACATTCCTTTAATAGACTAGCATTTTAATAAAAATTTTCATAGCTAAATTAGTGAAAGTTGAAAATTTGACTTAATTCTTAGGTCAGTTTTATTTCATATATACCGATTACTTTTAAAAGATTAATTATAATGAGAGTTGGCAATATAATAAGGTATAACGACAAACTTCTTAAGAAGGTGAAAGTATGAAAGCAGAATGGAAAGAGAAACTCCCCATAGACGGAGTAAAAGATATCTCACCAGTAAGTGGTGGTGATGTTAATGAAGCATTCAAAGTTACAACTACTGAGGATGATATCTCCTTTTTACTTGTTCAGCGTAATCGTCCAGAATCATTCTATGCGGCTGAAATAGCTGGCTTAAATGAATTTGAGAATGCAGGTATCACAGCACCACGTGTGATTGCTAGTGGTGAAATTAACGGAGATGCTTATCTTATTTTGAGCTATTTAGAAGAAGGTGGAAGTGGAAGTCAAAGAGAGCTCGGTCAGCTTGTAGCTAAGATGCATAGTCAACAACAAAAAGAGGGTAAATTTGGTTTCAGTTTACCACATGAAGGCGGAGATATTTCATTTGATAATTCATGGACTAATAGCTGGAAAGAACTTTTCATAGAAAGAAGAATGGATCATTTAAGAGATGAATTGATGCGTAAAGAGTTGTGGAATGAAGAAGATAATAAAGTCTATGAAGAAGTAAGAACTGTGATGGTAAATGAACTTGATAGTCATGAAAGTAAGTCATCTTTATTACATGGTGATTTATGGGGCGGTAACTATATGTTTTTAACTGATGGTAGCCCTGCACTATTTGATCCTGCACCATTATATGGTGACAGAGAATTCGATTTAGGTATTACGACGGTTTTTGGTGGATTTACTCAAGATTTTTATGAGGAATATGAAAAGCATTTTCCTTTAGCCAAAGGTGCACAAAAAAGATTAGAATTTTATCGATTATACTTATTGATGGTTCATTTAGTTAAATTCGGTAATATGTACGCAGGTAGTGTTAATCGCTCAATGGATACAATTTTAAAATAAAAAGATTCCCCACACAGGCTCTAATGATGATATATATGAGCGCTTGTGTGGGGTGATTTTATATCTTAATAAATTAAAGTTCCATTTTATCTAATAATGATTTGCCATTGTCATAAAGCATATGAATTTTTGAATCAATTGTAATTAAATCTGTAGATTCAAATTCATTCGCTAACATTGAGACTACTTGGTCCGTTGTGTATGGTGCATCAGAACCATATACAATTTTATTTTTATCAACCATTTCTAATAGAGTAGGTAATTGATATGGTAAAACCTTACCGGCCAAATCGAAGTAAAGTTCTTTCATTACTTGTTCTAAATCATCAGGTTGCTTCTCTGATCCAAACATCTTGTTGCCCATCGCTACGCGTTGTGCGATTATAGGGAGTAAAGCACCACAATGAGGTACAATCCACTTAATATTCGGATACTTACTAAATACATTCTTTTGACTCATATAAATAATTGTACGAGTTGTATCAAAGATAAATTCCATAAGTGGCGGAGGTACTTCTTCGCTCATCGCTTTAATAGCTGGCTTAGGTTCATTAGGATGAATGGCTACAGTTGCTTGACGTTCATTTAATCTTTCAAATATCGGTGCTAAACGCTCATCACCTAAATATACGCCACGTGCATTCGTTGGTAACGTGAACCCTAACGCATGCTGTTCATCTAATGCTTTATCTATAAATTGAACACTCTGATTGACTAAGGGCAAGGGTAATGTTGCGAAGAAACCAATACGTTCGCTATGTTCCTGCACGATATTTGAAGCATAGTCGTTCACTTCTTCAGCAAGTTTTAACATCTCGTCATCAGGTGCAACGCTAATGTGCGGGCTTGAAATCGATAATACGCCATATTCAATATCTTGCTTCTTCATTAATTCTAAATATGATTCTACTGAAAATGGGGGCGTCTTAACGCCGTCACCTTCACCATTAAAATAGTCATCAAGAAATTGGCTATAACCAGGTGAAATGTAATGTGCATGTAAATCTATCTTCTTCATTGAGCAAACTTCCTTTATAGAAATAAGTGATTTTAAATATTTTGTATAATGTTGCGATATTTTAAAACTAGGCAGCAGTTCTGCATATAAGAGTAAACGTTACTTATTTATTTTGAGTTTGGTTTATAACTCTAATGTTTCTCTTCTTCATCATCATCTTTCTCAGTTAACCATTTATCTAATTGGCGATAGTATTTATTAACTTCATCAGGTCTATCTATACCTGGTAAGTCATGGTTAACATCATACCCTAGTTCATTGAGCGCATATGATAAACAAGCATAACTTTCTCGGTATTCACTAAATTCTGAGTTAGGTAAATTAATAGTCGTTGGAATGACAGGAGTTAATTTATCTTTTTCATAAATACAACTTAAATTAGAAATATACCAAACGTCATCATTGTCTTTATCAAGACAGTAGATAATTTTAGTGTCTGAATCCAATTGCATTTCTACGTTTTTAATATCTACTCGAAACTGGATTGTTGCTTGCATAATTGCTACAGCACGATGGTTATTAATCCACATTTGTGTATTATAAATTTGATGTGGCGCGTATCGATTCATTGCTTCAGAGGAGGATACAAATTCTTCTCCAGTACCATTAAACCAAGAAATGTTCACATGTGAGTCTTTAGCGAAACAAGTTCTCATGCTATCCCATAAGGCATTATCGCGACAAAAACGTTCGAATTGAATTAATTCTAAAATGTTTTCTTTATCTAACAAAGTTTCTTGAGTATAAGGTTTATTTCTTTCAAATAACATTTAATAAACTCCCTTTAATACTTTAAGCTAAGATTAGTTCCAAATTTTGAGTAATACTTCTGCGAATCCTTCAGGCTTTTGTATATAACCTAAGTGACCACCAGGGATATCTACAATATTAATTCCCGTTTCATCTTTAATATAGAAGTTAACTTCTTGAGGGAAAGAACCTTTGGAATCAGTCCCATTAAGTAATGTGATGATATCTTTATGATGATTTAAATCTTCTAAAGAGATATCAGATTCTGTGTATTGGCGAATTTCATATTTAAACCAACCTAACATTTCTTCAAAACGTTTTTTACTCTCTGCATCATCTTCTGCTTGAGCAGGTTTAGACATTGATTGTGCATCAATAGAACTAATATTTAATGTTTCACCGAAAAGTTTCATAGCTTGAGGCATGCCTTCATTCACAGCAATATCAATAATTTCAGCATTCTTATCTTGCCAATATTTAGCATTCGGTAAGAATGTATTAATCGGTGGTTCATGAAATGCAATTTGCTTCACAACATCAGGATGTTCTTTTAGGACATGCATTGCAACGATAGCACCTGAACTTGAGCCTAAAACATATACGGGTTCGTCACTTAATGACTTAGCTAATTCAGCAATATCTTGTGCATCACGTTTCACGCGATAACGACTCTCTGGGTTAGATACTTCCTCTGGTAATGATTCAGTTAATTCACTTTGTCCATATCCTCGACGATCTACAGCTACAACTGTAAATTTTTCTTGTAATTGTTTAGCTAGTGGCATGTAGATATCACCAGTTCCATTCGCACCAGGGATTAAAATAAGAAGTGGTCCATTGCCAACTTTATGATAACGTAATTTTGCGCCTTGCAATTCTAATGTTTCCATCATTGAAACCTCCATTTAAATATTTTTCGTATTAAAGAAAAGACACACTTATATATTTCGTGTAAGTGTTACTCAAGACCTAATAATTTAGCTCCGTTTTTATAGCTGATTTTTTCTTTTTCCTCTTCAGTTAAATCTAATTCGTCTAAGAATGTACCCAATTTTTCAGGTTCAACATAAGGGTAATCTGCTGAATATAAAATTCTGTCGACGCCAACTTCTGCTTTTACTAGATCAAATTGTGGTTTAGTTAACATTCCACTTGGCGTAATATAGAAGTTATTTTTGAAATAATAACTAATAGGATGTTCTAGATGGTCAGCAAATAAAATATCATCCATACGTTCTAAGAAGAATGGAACAAATTCGCCCCAGTGACCGATGATCATGTTGAGGTTAGGGTGACGGTCAAATACACCTGATAGCACAAGGTGAATGGCATGAATACCTACATCTACGTGCCAACCATAACCGAAGCAAGCAAATGTAGCTGCTGTTACGTCTGAGTAGTTACCTTTGTAATAAGCTTGGTAAACATCGCTTTGAACTGGAGAAGGGTGTAAATAAATAGGAACATTTAACTCTTCAGCTACAGCAAAGATGCCATCATATTCATCTTGATCTAGGAAGCCACTCTTAGGATGTCCCATAATTAATGCGCCTTTAAAACCTAATTCTTTTACACATCGTTTAAATTCTTCTTCTGCTGCTTTAGGTTCATTAATTGGTAATGTAGCAAATCCTACAAATCGATCTGGGTGTTCATTGATATATTGTGCTAACGTATCATTTGCTTGTTTACATAATTCAATTGCGCGTTCGCCTTCAAGATTGGAAGGGGCGCCATTTCCATAAGATAATACTTGCATTTCAACGTCATGTTTATCCATGAATTGAATACGTGCATCGTGATGTTTGATTTCATCTGCATCAGTAAAACCAGATTTTTCTTCAAGGCCTTTTAACATCGTTTGCATAGGTACACCTTTAGGATCAGATGTCATATGTTTCATTGTTTCTTTTTGTATATCCTCAACAACATAATGTTCTTCAAAGTTTATACTTTTCATTGTGTATTTCCTCCCTAAGATAATAAATATCTTAATAACTAATTATATATGTGTAATTTTCATTGATTTCATTGAAAATTTTTCCCGTTAAACATGAGGCCAAACTTGTTAATGATTTACCACGGCATTGTGCCATTACCATCAATAAATGTTCCTGTAGGACCATTTTTATCAATAGTAGCAAGTTTTATGATAGGTTTTACACCTTCTGAAGCAGGTTTAGAGTTGTTACTGAAATCACCAACTAAATCAGTATTAGTAGAACCTGGATCTGCTGCATTAATTTGAATGTGTGGTAAGCCTTTAGCATACTGTACAGTCATCATTGTGACCGCTGATTTAGAAGAACAATACGCAAGTGAATTAACTTGCGATTCAGCAGTATCTGGGTTTGTAACCATTCCAAATGAACCCAATCCGCTACTCACATTTACAACTACAGGCTGCTCTGATTTCTCTAATAATGGAATAAAGGTATTCATCATGCGTACGATACCAAAAACATTTGTGTTATATACCTTTTCGACGTCTTTAGCAGTAAAATCAGCGACTTTAGCGAATCCTCCTGAAATACCGGCATTGTTTATAAGTACATCAACACGGCCTTCTTTATTTGAAATAGTTTCAAAGGCTTGTTGAACTGATTTATCATCACTTACATCTAGTTGAACATAGTCGACGCCTAATTCTTTTGAAGCTTGTTGACCACGTTCTTCATTTCTAGATCCTATATAAACCTTGTAGCCTTTCGCTTTTAATTCTTTAGCTGTCTCATAACCTAAACCTTTATTTCCACCAGTAATTAACGTAACTTTTTCCATTCATGAACACCTCAATTAATTTAAATATAGTTTTATTAAGTTATCTCTTATTTCATTATTTGAAAGTTGTCTTTTATTTTTTTGAATTTCATAAGCTTTAGTAGAAAGTGATTTTAATAACATATCAGTTTTGAATATGGCCCAAGAATCATCCTCGCCATCTTTAAATAAATCATAGTAAAAATTAAATAAATCAGAGAAAAATTGGCTTTGATGAAATTGAGACTTACTATTACTTTCCTCAATACAGTTTAATAAATCACTATTTTCATATTTAAATGTCAAAAAAACATCTAGGGAGTGTTCCATCTTCTCTTCTTTAGAATTAGATGAAGCAGCTACATCATTCATTTTTTGAATAATTTCATCGAAATCATGCTCGATAATGTGATAACACAAATCGCTTTTATCCTTAAAATGCCGATAAAGTGTTCCCATACCGATACCAAGTTCTTTAGAAATTCTATTCATACTGATTGTCTCAACGCCGTATTGTTTAAATAGTTCGATCGCTTTATTCTCGATACGTTGACGGTTTAGAAGAGCATCTTTACGCAATGTATTCACCTACTTAATGAGCTAATGTTGACAAACGGATAATGCTCCGTTTATTATAAATCTCACTTACTTAGAATTCAAATATAATGCTAATTAAAAAATAAGATGAAAGTGGGACACTATAATATGTCACTAAATAAAGAGCAAAGACGTATCACTGCTATAGAATTACGAGAACATTTCCATAATTCAACTTTAAATATTGAAGACATAGCAAATAAAATGAGTATTTCGGTTGAAGAAGTGGAAAAGGTATTAAACATGAATGCTCCTAGCGGTTTCTTTGGTAATCAGTTACAAAGATTTATCCATCGCGTTTGGGATGTTCGTGACATTATAAATTCAAATATTAAAGAAAATGGTCAAACACCTGAAGAATATACTTATTTAAAAGGCGAAAAAGAAGATTATTGGTTCTTACAATAGGAGAGATAAACATGAGTAAAAGTATATTAGTCATTGGTTCAACTGGTAAACAAGGAAATGCTGTTGTTAAACAATTATTGGAAGATGGTTGGCATGTGCGTGCGTTTACTAGAAATAAAAATAATGAAAAATTAACATCAATTCATAATGATCGATTAGAGATTTTTGAGGGCGATTTGAGTGATAGAGAAAGCTTGACTCAAGCGATGGCTGACCAATATGGAGTATATAGCGTTCAGCCTATTATTCCAGACCATGTTGAAGAGGAATTAAAGCAAGGTAAACATATTATCGAAACTGCTGAAGAACAAGGAGTTAAGTATGTCGTTTATAGCACAGCGGGTGGTGTTAATCGTGATAGAACAGGTCCTCACTTTGAAGCATTAGCACAATTAGAAAATAAGATAAAAGCATCTCGTTTAGATTTTACAATTATTAAACCATCGTTTTTTATGGATAACTTCTTAAGAATCACTAAAGTTTCAGATGGAGAAATTAAAATCCCAGAATTTATTAATCCTGAAGTGAAATTTTCAATGATTTCTTCTATCGATATTGCTAAAATTGCGTCAGCACTTTTCAAAGATCCTAAAACATATAATCATCAAGATATAGAAATTGCTTCTGATGAGCTGACTCTAAATGAAGTAGTCAAAACTTTTGCAACCGTAACAGGTAAACCAACTGAAATTGAAGGCGAATTTACGAGTGGCACTGCTGAAAGAAGTTGGCTTGAAAATAAAGGTTATGTTATAGATTTTGTACAAATGGAACGTCTTAATCCCACGCGCTTAACACTTGATCAATGGATTGCTCAAGCGGCATTTTAAACTTGAAATCGTCTAATTATAAATGAGAGGTGACATGTACGATGCATTCAATGTGGTTTAATCTAAATGTAAAAGATTTAGATCGTAGCGAACAGTTCTTTAAGTCTCTAGGATTTGAAATTAATAAAAATCCAGAAATGCTAGATAAAATGTTAGGTATTACAATTGGACAAACGATTGTGATATTGATAGAAAATAATCACTTCGAGTCTGTATCACATCAAGATGTCGATTCAAGCCCTAATGAAGTGATGGTTTCGTTAGGTGTTAAAGAAAATAAAGACGTTGATGAATTATTAGCGAAAGTGGAACCTGCTGGTGGAACAATTATTGAAAAACCAGGTGTAAGACAAGGGTATTATGGAGCAATGTTTAAAGATCCTGATGGGCATAAGTTTAATTTTCTTGTTTGTTAAATAAGCGTGAAAAATATATAAATAGGCACCGTGTATTCTCATTCAGTACATGGTGCTTTTTACTATATCTTTTGGTTTGATTTTAAAAAATGAAAACTTCTCACAATTTGTGAGGAATTGACGTGATTATGAAGAAAAATATCAACTTTCATCAGATACATATTGAAGTTGTACGATTTACCATAAAACGGTGAATATTAATGAAATTGTTCAATTTGTTATAAATGTTTATAATAAAGGAATTATTAGAAGTATTGGAAAAGATAAAAAAGACAAATTATTCTAGTATTTGATTGTTTTTGATTGTTTGGGGTATTATATAACTTATAAGAATAAATGATTTGATTTTGAGAAAAATTGTTTATTAGATTAAAAAGGGGTATCTAATTTTACATATCGATTTCAGTCATAAATATACTCCATGAAATGGAGAAGGAAAGGTTATGGCAGATAAACTGCAAAGAGAATTAAGCAATAGGCATATCCAATTAATTGCAATTGGTGGTGCTATTGGTACAGGATTATTCCTGGGCGCAGGTGCTTCTATTCATTTAGCAGGACCATCCATATTACTTACTTATATTATAGTAGGTTTTATATTATTTATGTTTATGAGAGCGATGGGAGAATTGCTCTTATCGAACTTAGGTTTCAAGTCATTTGGTGACATTGCCCATCATCACATAGGTTCAATGGCAGGATTTATGGTTGGTTGGACTTATTGGTTAACTTGGATTATTTCAGGTATGGCGGAAGTTACCGCTGTAGCCAAATACGTCGACTTCTGGTATCCAGACATGCCTAACTGGATTACTGCAGCAGCTACAATATTAGTATTAGTAGCATTGAATTTATTTAGTGCCAAATTATTTGGTGAACTTGAATTTTGGTTATCTATTATAAAAGTTATTACAATTTTAGCTTTAATTATTGTTGGTATTGTAATGGTAATCTTTGCTATGAAGACGGATTACGGTCCAGCGACGGTAACTAATATTTGGAAAGAAGGCGGCTTCTTCCCAAATGGTGCCTCAGGATTCTTTATGTCATTCCAAATGGCAATATTCTCATTTATTGGTATTGAATTGATAGGTATTACAGCAGGGGAAACTAAAAATCCTCATGAAACAATACCTCAAGCAATTAATAACGTACCATTCCGAATTTTAATCTTTTACATAGGTTCATTAGCAGTCATTATGTCAGTAGTTCCTTGGGACAAATTAGATCCTGCAGAAAGTCCTTATGTTAAATTATTCGGATTAATAGGAATTCCTTTTGCTGCTGGTATTATTAACTTTGTTGTACTAACAGCAGCGGCTTCATCATGTAACAGTGGTATATTTGCGAATAGCCGTACAATGTTTGGCTTAGCTGGAAGAAATCAAGGTCCACCGTTTTTACATAAAACAAACAAAAATGGCGTTCCTTACAATGCAATTTTAGTTACTTGTGGATTATTAGGCATTGCAGTAATATTAAATGCGATTTTTAAAGATGCTACTAAAGTATTCGTTCAAATCACTACTTTCTCTACTGTGTTGAATATTTCAATTTGGGCAGTTATTATGGTAGCTTATATTGGATACTTAAAGCACAATCCTGAGCAACATAAAGAAAGTAATTATAGAATGCCTGGTGGTAAATACACGGCTTATGGTATTTTAGTATTCTTTGCTTTCATTTTTGTTATTTTACTTATTAATAGTAGTACGCGATTAGCAGTTCTATTTATTCCAGTTTGGGTTCTAGTATTATTCTTGATGTATCAAAAATACAAAAAAGAATCTCGTAAAGCTGAAATTCCAACAGAAGATGATGCAGAAACTACAGAAGAATAATAGTTAAAAACACTTCCTCTATTACAGAGGGAGTGTTTTTTATACAAAAAAATCCCTAAGAAAGAGTAAAAATAATATCTTTCTTAGGGAATCATTTATCTTAAATAATATTATCTTTAATTTTTCGATTGTCATTGATGATATATCTTAAGTTTTCTCTAAATTGTTTTGCTTCTGGAATATTCTGAATCGCATAGTCATGAAGCATATGACTTCCAATAAGTAAATTATGGCTAATTCCTTCAGAGTTTAATTTACGAGATAACTTAATTACGTCAGGATAAAGTAATTCATGTGTTCCTACTGAAAGAGTGATGTGACCGAGATTGTTAAAGTCTCCATTAATTGGAGATACTTTATAATTGTCTAACTCATCACTTTCAGCCCATATTTTAGCAAATGTTTTAAGTCCTTCTTTACCAATCATACTATCTACCTTTTCGTAATGAGGTATTTCTGGATTAGTAAATGTGGCATCAACCACTGGTGATATAGTGATAATATGACCTGGTTGAGGTAAATTAATTTCATTAAGATACTGCGCGTAGCTTAATGTGATGTTACCGCCTGCAGAATCTCCCATAATGATAATATGGTCGGATGAAGACACAGAATCTAAAAGATTACGATAAATATGAGTCATTAAATCAAATGTTGCGCGTTTGCCACTTTGAGGCACTTTAGGGTATATAGGTGCAATAACTTCTGCGTTGTAATCAGTAGCAAGTTGATCCATCATTTGATAATGCTCTTTGAATGGACCTGCGACCCAAGAACCACCATGCATATATAAAATCTTTAACTGATGTGGATCATTTTGATGATTAACATAGTACGTATGTGTACCATAATATTCTCGTATATCCACTCTATGATTAAATCTATATTTTGTAGCTTTGAAAGGTTTGCTATTTTCGATTTGAGCCATTTTAAGCATTTGATCAATCTTCTTCGGCTTAATAAAGTATTGTTTGCCACGTGAAACATGATTAAATTTTTCTTTTAAAAAGCTCTTATAACTACGTTTTTCAATTAATTTAGTATATAAGTAAGAGCCCACAATAGCAGCACCTGTTGTGGCCCCAACAGAACATACAATTTTCTTCCACATAACGTTACCTCCCTTGTGTCAATGATTGTAGTATATCTTCGAGTAAATATTAAATCATACGGTTTTCGCATAATTTGAAAATTTGTAAGATAATAGCAAAAATAATTATCTAAATTTTCTGAAAACGTGATATACTATTACTCATAGTCTTGAGACGCGTGTATGAATATCATTAAATATCCCTCTAAGTTATTGCATCTAAGAATCATTTACTTGAATCATACTTTGCGAATCAAGACTTTGTCTTTATACATAATTATTACTCAGCACATTGGGAGGTTTAAGTCATGTCAGCTATTAGAAATATCGACGGACCAAAGGATTTTATTTTTAGAGTTTTATCAGGGGTAGCAATTGGAATTGTCGCAGGACTCGTTCCAAATGCGATTTTGGGAGAGATTTTTAAATATTTAATGCAATATCAGCCTATTTTTAAAACTTTACTAGGAGTCGTGCAAGCCATCCAATTTACTGTACCGGCCCTTATCGGTGCACTTATTGCTATGAAATTTATTTTAACACCATTGGCAATTGCCGTAGTTGCTAGTGCTTCTTATGTTGGAAGTGGTGCAGCTCAATTTAAAAATGGTGTATGGATCGTCGCAGGTATAGGGGACCTTATTAATACGATGATTACAGCTGCAATTGCAGTATTATTCATATTATTAATTGAAGAACGTGTAGGAAGTATGGCCCTGATAGTCTTTCCGACAATTGTAGGCGGCCTATCAGCAACGATAGGTATTTTTACATTACCTTATGTGAGATTAATTACTACAGGTATTGGAAATATGTTGAATAGCTTTACTGAATTACAGCCTGTCCTTATGAGTATGTTGATATCTATGGTATTTAGCTTTATTATTATATCGCCATTATCAACCGTCGCAATTGCAATGGCAATTGGCCTATCAGGTATTGCAGCTGGTTCGGCATCAATAGGTATTGCTGCTACAGAAGCTGTCCTTCTTATTGGTACGAGCCAAGTGAATCGCTTAGGCATTCCTTTATCAATTTTCTTTGGTGGCGTAAAAATGATGATGCCTAATATGGTCAAATATCCTGTGATTATGGTACCAATATTTATCACAGCAGCATTATCAGGTATCGCATCAGGTATCATTGGTATTGGTGGAACAAAGGAATCAGCGGGCTTCGGATTTATAGGTATGGTAGGACTTATTAATGCTTTTAAATTTATGCATGTTGATTCAGTATGGTTAAGTCTGTTACTGATTATAGTTGCGTTTTTTGTAGTGCCGTTTTTAATTGCTTGGATTTTAGATTTATTATTACGGAAAGTAATTCATCTATATCGTAATGATATATTTAAATTTATGGGATAGAGTAGAGTCTCTTCGATGTGTGATACATTGAGGAGATTTTTTCTGTGCTAAAATAAAAGTGTAAAATTGGATGTTTATTGTAATAAAAATATAGAGGGTGAAATCATGTCGCATCACATCGACACATTACAATTAAAAGTGGCACAGTTGAGTAGAAAGACCCATGAGTTAGGTATACCTGTCATGATCATTTTTGAAGGGATACCCGCGTCTGGTAAGACACGTTTATCAAATGATTTATTACTTCAATTAGACGCGAAGTATACAAACTTTATCGCTACGAAATCTCCAGAAACATACGATTTAAGATATCAATTTTTACAAAAATATTGGAATACTCTGCCACAAAAAGGTGACATCAACATTTATTTTAGAAGCTGGTATTCACATTATCTTGATTATAAGGAAAATAATATCAAACATCATCAATATGTTAATTATGATTCATTACTTAAACAAATTAGTAATTTCGAATCAATGTTGAAGAAAGATAATTATGAAATAATTAAGTTCTTTATAGAAATAAATGAAGAGAAACGTCAAGCTCATATTCAACAAACTAAAAGTAACCCGTTGATGAGATGGAAGGTTCAAGAATATGAGGAGGTAATACCCCAAGATGTTTATTTAAATGAAATGAGACGTATCATACACAATTGTAATGATTGGCAAATCATTGATTATACGGTTAGAGAACAAGCAATAACAAACATGTATCTAAATATAATAGAAAGATTAGAATATGCGCTTGAAAAATACCAAAAACATGAAGAATATATAGATGGAGAATTTAATAGTCATTTCTCAACGTCGTTATTTAATATTGAAGAATCTAAAATTAAGAAAAAAGATTACCAACATCAAATAGTAGAATTACAAACCCGTATGAGAGAAATTCAATTTGCGTTGTACAAACGTAAAATCCCTTTAGTTTTAGTATTCGAAGGTATGGATGCTGCAGGTAAGGGTGGGAATATTAAACGTATCAGAGAAAAGTTAGATCCGACTGGTTATGAAGTTAATGGAATCAGTGCGCCTACAGATGTTGAAAAGAATCATCATTATTTATGGAGATTCGCTAAAAAAATGCCTAAATCAGGACACATCGAAATTTTTGATCGCAGTTGGTATGGAAGAATATTGGTGGAACGAGTCGAAGGATTTGCAGAGCATCATGAATGGAAACGCGCATATGATGAAATTAATCAGTTTGAGAGAATGTGGACGGATGAAGGTACCATAATTATCAAATTCTTTTTATGCTTAGATAAAGAAGAACAATTGCAACGTTTTAAAGATAGAGAACAAAATCCAAATAAGCAATGGAAAATTACAGACGAAGATTGGCGTAATAGAGAAAAATGGGATATGTATTTAGAAGCCAGTCAAGATATGATTAAGTATACGAATACGAAGTTAGCGCCATGGCATGTGATAAAAGCAGATCATAAAAAAACAAGTCGTCTCGAAGTTCTCAAAACGATTATTAAAAGATGCGAAGACGTTTTATAGATAAGAAAAAGTTGTATCAGAGGATGAATTTCAAGAATATTTCTTTGAAATTCATCTTTTTTACTTTTTTGTTGGGTCAAATTAGATTATAGAATTATTACGGTAGTGTAACAAAAATGAAATCTGTAATATTACAGACTATTTGAAAGTTGGGTCAAACCAACCTAAAAACTAATGTAAAACCACAAATACCAATGTAATTTTAAACAATTTTTAAGAAATTATATGTTACAAAGAGAAATGTTTTTGTTTCAAGATTACAAAATCAAACTTCTATTGTAATTTTTTGTAAGGAACGTGTAATATACAAACGAGATTTTTGTGGTATAGTGAATACCGTCAAAAGTTAACAAAAAACATTTTCAATGTAGCACAACGAAATCAAACACTTAGAATATAATTTACAAATTTTAATTTTAAAACATATTTGGAGGATTTTATATTATGAAAAAGACAGTTATCGCTTCATCATTAGCAGTATCTTTAGGAATTGCAGGTTATGCATTAACAGGTAACGAAGCTCACGCTTCTGAAACTACTAACGTAGATCAAGCTCACTTAGCTGATTTAGCTCAACACAACCCAGAACAATTAAACTCTAAACCAGTTCAAGCTGGTGCTTACGATATCCACTTCGTAAACAATGGTTTCCAATACAACTTCACTTCTAATGGTACTAACTGGTCATGGAACTATGCTCAAGTTGGTTCAACTACTCAATCATCAGCTGATTACACTAATTCATACAGCCAAGAAAGTTCAAACCAATCAGTAAGTTCAAACCAACAATCAAGCAATACAAGTGTTAAAGCTGTTTCAGCTCCAACTACTTCAACTCATAATTACAGCACTTCAACAACTTCATACTCAGCACCATCAAGCTCAGCTTCAACTGGTGGTTCTACTAAAGCTCAATTCTTAGCTGCTGGTGGTACTGAAGAATTATGGAACGCTATTGTAATGCCTGAATCAGGTGGTAACGTTAACGCTTCTAACGGTCAATACCATGGTTTAGGTCAAACTAACCAATCTTGGGGTTACGGTTCAGTATCTAACCAAACTAAAGGTATGATTAACTACGCTAAAGAACGTTATGGTTCAATCGGTAACGCAATTTCTTTCCGTCAATCTAACGGTTGGTGGTAAGATATAGTTTATAACTGGAAAGACAATTCGAGTTATAATCTTTGAGGATGACAATATGTCATCCTCTTTTTTTATGCAATTTTTTAGTAGTGTAGAATAACATGGCATTTGCGTTTCGCATCTGATATGAGAGGGAATATAATCGAATAACTATTTAAGGTTTTATTTGTAAATAGAAAGCTGTGAAAGTATGAAAGCTATTAAATCTATAACTCGCCTTATTATTTTGCACAGTCTATTTTGGTTTGTCGTTCAAATGTCTATTGCACATTTAGGTACACGTATCCCTAAATCATTTTTTGAAAAATATTCATGTTTATTTCGATCTTTTCAATGGGAAGAAAATGGTGAACTTTGGGATCATACTTTAAAGGTAAGTAAGTGGAAAAGATTGATACCTGAAGGTGCTCAAATTAATAAGGATATCTATGATAAAAGCAAGTTATCAGTAAATATTGAACAGACGCGTCGCTTATTATTGGAAATGAGACGTGCAGAATTGATACATTGGATTTCCATTTTATCTGTGTGGCTATTTGTTAAAGCTCCACGGTACATCAAAATGATTAACATTGCGTACGTAACGTTTAGCCATCTTCCAGTGATTGTAGCACAACGATATAATCGTCCAAGAATCGAACGTTTAATACGTATAATTGAAAAGCGAGGTAAGTAATATGACTCAATCCATCTTAGTTATTGGTGGTGGTTTAGGAGGGATATCCGCTGCTATTCGAATGGCTCAAAGTGGGTATAAAGTAACATTATTTGAGCAAAATAATCATATTGGTGGAAAGGTGAATCGTCTAGAGAAACAGGGTTTTAGCTTTGACTTAGGTCCATCTATTTTAACCATGCCATACATATTTGAGCGTCTTTTTAACTATAGCGGGAAAAATATGGCTGATTATATCGAAATTGAAAGATTGCCGTTACAATGGCGGAGTTTCTTTCCTGATGGTGAAATCATTGATCTATATGAAAATACTGAAGCAACTTTACTTAATAATTTGCAGTTAGGTCAAGAAGATAAGAAGGAACTCGACAATTATTTAAAATATACTAAGCGTATACATCGTTTTACTGAAAAGGGATATTTCAATTTTGACTTAGATACGTTACGAGAAATTATAAAATATCATGGACCTTTTAAAGCATTGCGAGGTTTTGATTACTTTTCAACAATGCAACAAGCAATTCACCGTTATATTTCGAATCCAAAATTAAGAGATATGCTAGGTTACTTTATTAAGTATGTAGGTTCTTCTTCCTATGATGCACCTGCAGTTCTCTCAATGTTATTTCATATGCAACAAGAACAAGGATTATGGTATGTCAAAGGTGGAATTCATAAATTGGCACTAGCGCTAAAACAATTGGCTATTGAAGAAGGCGTGGACATACAAATGGGGGTTGCTGTTGAAAATATTAAAACGTATCATCAACGCGTTACGGGCGTACGTTTAAGTAGTGGGAAGTATGTTGAAGCGGATTATATAATTTCCAATATGGAGGTCATCCCTACCTATAGAGAGTTATTGCATTTTAATCAACAAAAAATTGACCAACTCGAAAGAACATATGAACCTGCAAGCTCAGGTTATGTATTACATTTAGGGATAGACAAATCCTATTCTCAACTTGCTCATCATAATTTCTTTTTCTCAAAGGACTCTAAGAAAAACTATGATGAAGTATTCCATCAAAAGGTATTACCTCAAGATCCGACAATCTATTTAGTAAATGTTAATAAAACGGATGAACAACAAGCGCCACAAGGATATGAAAATATTAAAGTCTTACCACATATACCCTATATTCAAGATAAACCATTTAAAAAAGAAGAATATGCAGCGTTTAAAGAACGTGTACTAACGAAATTAGAACGAATGGGACTGACTGATTTGAGAGCGCATATTATATATGAAGATATTTGGACGCCTGAGGATATCCAACATAATTATCGCTCAAATAGAGGGGCCATATATGGTGTAGTCGCAGATAAGAAGAAAAATAAAGGGTTTAAATTTCCTAAGCAAAGTGAGTACTTTGACAATCTCTTCTTTGTGGGAGGCTCTGTAAATCCAGGTGGAGGTATGCCAATGGTAACGTTAAGTGGCATGCAAGTTGCAGACAAAATTAATGCTATTGAAGCGGGAAGGAGTTAGAAAGAATTGAAACTTATACAACTCCTTTTATCATTAGCATCTGTTATTTCATTAATTTGTGGAAAATTTATATATAATAGAAGACATACATTATCTCGCTCGAAACATAGTACTATTCATAGCAATGAATTAACAGTTATTATACCAGCTAGAGATGAAGCGCAAAGGTTGCCACACTTGTTAAGATCTTTGACTAAGCAACATGGCATCTATGAAATTATAGTTATGGACGATGCGTCTCAAGATGGGACGAGTGAGGTTGCCAAAGCTTATGGAGCAACTGTTTATGAAACTAAAGAAGATAGCCAATGGTATGGTAAATCTCATGCGTGCTATCAAGGAGCCCAACATGTTCAAACGCCATTAATGATGTTTGTTGATGCAGATGTCATCTTTAATAGTCATGCTATTGAGGCGATATTAAATTCATTTGCTAAGCAAGGGAATCAAGGACTATTAAGTATTCAACCTTACCATGAGACTTTTAAATTTTATGAGAGTCTTTCGGCTATCTTTAATTTAATGACGATTGTCGGAATGAATCGATTTTCAAGTTTAGCGGGTAAATTTAATAATTATACGGCTTTTGGTCCTGTCACAATAATGAATAAAGAGGATTACTTTAAAACAGGTGGTCATAAAAACGCACGCAACACTATTATAGAAGGCTTTGCATTAGGAGAGGCATTTAGTCAATCTAACTTGCCTGTTACAGTATACGAAGGTAGTGAATATGTTAAGTTTCGCATGTATGAAGAAGGACTTCGCTCACTTATACAAGGATGGACAAAGCATTTTTCAGTAGGAGCCAATCAAACTGAACCTAAAGTAATGTTGGCGATTGTAATGTGGTTAATGGGCTCACTCACATCTACAATGGCTTTACTACTTGGATGGATTGCTAAACCGATATCGTTAATATTTTCCGGAATTGTTTATATTTTATATACATGGGAATTTGTAAGTTTACATAGAAGAGTGGGTGCTTTTTCGATAATATTGCTCATTCTTCATCCAATTTTGTTTGTGTTCTTTATTATTATCTTTATAAACTCATGGCGACACGCTCATTTTTCAAAAAAGGTAAAATGGAAGGGTCGTACATTTGATATAAGTTGAATTTTAAACTAGGCCATTAAATTATAGGAGGAATTCCATGACATCGAATGAAAAAAACTTTAAATACTGCCATCAAATTATGAAAGAACATTCTAAAAGTTTTTCTTATGCTTTTGATTATTTACCTGAAAATGAACGCAAAGCAGTATGGGCGATTTATGCAGTATGTCGAATTATAGATGACAGTATTGACGTACATGAAAATCCTCAAATACTTAAAAATATACACGAAGATATTATAACTATCGAGAAAAATCATGACGTTGAAAACTACGAATTTAAAAGCAATCAAATGATTATGGAAGCTTTGTATACAGTTTCTCAAAATTTCACAATTGAATATCAATCTTTTTATAATCTCATTCAAACTGTATATGAAGACCAGGATTTTGAGATGTTTGAAACTGATGATGAATTATTAAACTATTGCTATGGCGTAGCAGGTACAGTGGGAGAAGTATTAACTCCTGTACTAGCAGAGCAACCAAATGAAGAAACGTATCGAATCGCGCGTAAACTAGGAGAAGCACTTCAAATAACCAATATTTTAAGAGACGTAGGAGAAGATTTTGAGAATGACAGAATTTACTTCAGTAAGTCGAGTTTGTCTCGATTTGATGTCTCTATTGAAAATAATTTTAACAATGGAGTGTCACAGCAATATATTGATTTATGGGAGCATCATGCGAAACTAGCTCAAGAAGACTATGATATTGCACTATCAAATCTTGGTGTTTTCAATAAAGAAGCGCAACCAATTATTGAATTAGCTTCAATTATTTACCGCGGCATATTAGATGAAGTGAGAAAAGCTTCCTATACATTACATCGTCGTGTCTACGTTTCTAAATTAGATAAGGTAAAAATGTATAAAACAATAAAAAAGAAATATCATTTATAGGTGGAATGTAGTATGAATATTGCTGTAATAGGAGCAGGCGTCACTGGATTAGCAGCGGCAGCAAGACTTGCTTCGCAAGGTAATAATGTAACAATTTTTGAAAAAAATGGGTATCCAGGTGGTCGAATGAGTCAATTCACTAAAGATGGCTTTACCTTTGATAAAGGTCCTTCTATCGTGATGATTCCCGAGGTATACAAGGCAGTATTTGAAGAAAGCGGTAAGAAATTTGAAGACTACGTAGATATGGAACAATTGCGCTATATTTATGATGTTTACTTTGGGAAAAATGACAAAGTAAGAGTACCTACTGATTTAGCCGAACTTCAAGAAACGCTTGAAAGTATTGAACCAGGTACGACACATGGGTTTATGTCATTTTTAACTGATGTTTACAAGCGATATGAAATTGCGCGCTATCATTTTTTAGAGAAAACATATAGAAAGGTTACGGATTTCTATAATGTAGATTCGCTTATTAAAGGTTTGAAATTAAAAACATTAAACAATGCTGATAATTTAATAGAAAATTATATTGATAATGAACGAATACAAAAATTATTAGCATTTCAAATGTTATATATAGGAATTGATCCAAAACGCGGCCCCTCTTTATACTCAATTATTCCTATGGTAGAAATGATGTTTGGTGTTCACTTTATTAAGGGGGGCATGTATGGATTAACACGTGGACTTGTTAAATTAAATAAAGATTTAGATGTGAATATTCAATTAAATTCTAATATAGAAGAAATCATCATCGACCCTAAATATAAGCGTGCTGATGGCGTAAGGGTTAATGGTCTTGTGCAACGATTTGATAAAGTATTATGTACAGCAGATTTTCCTTATGCAGCGGAAAAATTGATGCCTTCACATTCACCCGTAAAAAAATATAAACCTAGTAAAATTGAAAAATTAGATTATTCTTGTTCTGCATTTTTAATGTATATTGGTATTGATAAAGATGTGACTAGCGAGATGTTGCTACATAATGTCATTTTTTCCCAACAATTCCGACAAAACATAGATGAAATATTTAACGGTTCATTATCTGAAGATCCATCTATTTACGTTTATGTGCCAGCAGTTGGAGATCGGAGTATGGCACCTGAAGGTCAAACCGGTATCTATGTTTTAATGCCTACGCCAGAATTAAAAACAGGTCATATTAATTGGAAAGATGAAAATGTGATTAGGAAAGTTAAAGATATTATCTATCGTCAATTAGAGACAATTGACGTATTAGAGGATGTAAAATCAAATGTTATATCTGAAACTGTTTATACACCAATCGATTTTGAAAATGATTATAATGCGAAGTTTGGTACAGCATTTGGTTTAATGCCGACATTAGCCCAAAGTAACTACTACAGACCTCCAAATGTTTCGAGAGATTACAAAGATTTATATTTTGCTGGAGCGAGTACACATCCTTGTGCCGGAGTACCTATTGTATTAACTAGCGCTAAAATTACTGTAAATGAAATGTTGAAAGATATAGACAATAATATTTAGTGAAAATTAGGAGTCATTCAATTTGAAAAAGAGTCCATAAATGTTTGAAAATAAATCATTCGTTTATGGATTTTTTATATATTTAGTGGGAATTTTTTTGCTGATTCATAATAATTACCGTTATTCTAGAATTAGGGAAAGGGAGATAATTAACTTCACTTATCTGAAAATTGTTAATATTGACATAATTAATCTTGTTGATAAAATTGATAATAATAAGAGGATTGAGATTTAATAAAGGGGGCTTATAATGGTAATTTCAAATAGACTTGCTACAATCCCTGATAGTTATTTCGGAAAGACAATGGGGCGTAAAGTTGAACATGGATCTCTTCCGCTTATTAATATGGCGGTAGGAATTCCCGATGGAGAAACACCTAAAGGTATTATTGACCATTTTTCTGAAGCGTTACGTATTCCTGAGAATCAAAAGTATGGTGCTTTTCACGGGAAAGAGTCTTTTAAAGAAGCCATTGTAAATTTTTATGAACGACAATATGGTGTCACACTTCATAAAGACGAAGAAGTTTGCATTTTATATGGCACTAAAAATGGTTTAGTTGCATTACCAACGTGTGTAGTCAATCCTGGCGAAACGGTGCTTTTACCAGATCCAGGATATACTGATTATTTAGCTGGCGTCATGTTAGCAGATGCTAACCCTGTACCCCTAGAACTAGAGCCACCAGATTATCTACCTGATTGGAATAAAATTGATCCACAAGTTTTAAAAGACACTAAATTAATTTATTTAACGTACCCTAATAATCCTACTGGTTCTACAGCTACACAATCCGTATTTGATGAAGCAGTACAACGATTTAAAGATACAGATACTAAAATTGTACATGACTTTGCATATAGTGCCTTTGGGTTTGATGATAAAAACCCAAGTATTCTTGCATCGGAACATGGTAAAGATGTCGCTATCGAAATCTTTTCCTTATCCAAAGGATATAATATGTCAGGATTTAGAGTCGGATTTGCTGTAGGAAATAAAGACATGATTCAAGCTTTGAAAAAGTATCAAACACATACTAATGCTGGCATGTTTGGAGCATTACAAGATGCCGCCACGTATGCTTTAAATAATTATGATGATTTTTTGATACAACAAAATGAAACATTTAGACGAAGACGTGACACATTTGAAGCAAAACTTAAAGAAGCAAAATTACCATTTGTTCATTCTAAAGGTGGTATCTATTCTTGGTTGCGTACGCCACAAGGGTATAATAGTGAACAATTTGAAACGTTTTTATTGCAAGAGAAATCTATTTTAGTAGCACCAGGTATACCTTTTGGGAAAAACGGCAAGCATTATGTGCGTATTTCTCTTGCATTAGACGATAAGCAACTAGAAGAAGCTACAGAGAGATTAACAGACCTTGCCAACATGTATAATGGCTAAATGTTAATCAGAGGGGATGATTGAGAATGACTAAAATTATGAGTGTTAGAGATGAGGATTTACCTTATATTGAAGAATGGTCTAAGCGTAATAATATAGAAGTTGATTTATCAAGAGAGCAACTAACAGAAGATAATGTCGAGACAGTTTCAGGTAGTGACGGTCTCTCATTATCTCAAACTTTACCTATCTCTGAAGAAATTTATAAGAAGTTAGAATCATTTGGGATAAAACAAATCGCTCAAAGAAGTGCTGGATTTGATGATTATGATTTAGACTTAGCGACTAAATATAATCTAATTATTTCCAATGTGCCGTCATATTCACCACGTAGTATTGCTGAATTTGCGGTTACTCAAGCTGTTAATGTCGTACGTTATTCAAATCGCATTCAAAATAAGATGCAAGAGTACGATTTTAGATGGGAACCATCGATTTTATCGCAGTCTGTGAGTGATTTAAAAGTTGCTGTAATTGGTACTGGACGTATAGGTAGTATTGTAGCTCAAATATTTGCCGAAGGATATCGTAGTGAAGTAGTAGCATATGATCCATTTCCGAATGAAAATGTGGCTAAGTATGTAACTTACAAAGATACTTTGCAAGAAGCGATTGAAGAAGCGGATATTGTGACTGTGCATATTCCAGCTACAAAATATAATCATCATTTGTTTAATGAGGCTTTATTTAGTTACTTCAAAAAGGGCTCGGTATTCGTAAATTGTGCAAGAGGTTCTTTAGTTGATACTCAAGCACTGATATCGGCGTTAGACCAAGGGCGATTAAAGGGAGTTGCCTTAGATACTTATGAACTTGAAGTAGGTGTATTTACAACAGACCGACGTGGAGAAGATTTGAACGATGAATTATTAAACTCATTAATACAAAGGGAAGATATTATTATAACACCGCATATTGCTTTCTATACTGAAGCAGCAGTGGAGAATCTTATTGTTGATGCCTTAGATGCTGCTATGGATGTCATAAATACTGGAGATACTCGTCTGAGAGTGAATTAGTTAAAATGAGCTTTTATAAGAATAACACTAACTATGATTCAACAACATATAAAGGATGGAACAACAATGCAAATCACTATACTTGGTTTTAACATATTTGCCAAAGGGGGAACTTCTAGAAGTAATATCAATTTAATTAAAGCTTTTTTGAAAAATGAACATACAGTTAACTATTTTAATTATAAAAAATTCGATCAAGCACAGAAAGATTTACTAATCCAAGAGGAAGACTTAGCGAACAATTCAGTTGATATTTTTTATTTAAACAACTTAAAGCAATTAGCAAAAACTCAATTATTAATTATTACTAGAGAAGCATTTTTTAAATATTCGAGATTAATTAAAAAATATAACCCCAAAATAAAAATTGTTGGAGAAATACATGGACCACTAAAGTATATTACTGAAGATATAGATCTTTCGTTAGATACAATTGACTGTGTGAGAGTAAGTACTAAAAGTATAAAATCGGATTTTATTAAAAGGTTTAATTATAAAAATGTTTTTAACCAATACGTGAATACTGAACACATTCCCATTGATAAAATTACCAAAAATACACATAAACATTTTTTAATTAAATCACGATTTGAGGATGAAGTTAAAGATATTTCGTACGCGATAAAATTATTTAATTACATAATAAAAAATAAAAATACGATAAATATCAGACTCAATATTATTGGTTATGGCCCATCAGAAACATTATATAAAAACTTGGTTAACTACTATAATCTGAATAAATACGTCTACATTAATGGGTACCAACCTCAGAATTATATTTATATTTCTACATCCCCTTATGAAACGCTTGGTTATTCTATTATTGAATCGATTTTTAAAGGTAACAGAGCATTGATATATGGTGGAGATGATGGACTTCTAAAAGAAATTTATCAATCATATCATTGTACTGAATTTTTAACTAAAGACATTGAAAAAGATTGTGAGATTTTATTAGCATTTGCACAAAAAAATTATAATGATAAAGAAAGAATAGAAGACTGTGAAATGCTACAAGAAAAATTTAATTACAAAAATTATGCCGAAACTTACTTAAAAAATATAGATATTGCTATTAATTCTAAGGAAGTTAGGTTTAATAGTAATTACAAACTCGCAGTAGCAAGAAAAAGTAAGTTGAAAAAGGATAAAAATGAAGTTACTTTAAAAGAAAGAGCTAGACAATGTTATCAATGTATAAGAAAAGTATTTCATGTTATACATAGACCATTTTATCTTAGAAAATTAAATAAAATTAAACCTAGTAAAAAATATGTATTTATAGAATGTTTTCATGGTAAATCATTTAGTGGTGATCCGAAATATATTGCACATGCAATTCGTCGTCTGTATCCTGAAAAAGAGATTTTCGTAAGTTCTGTCAATGCATTAGTCGACATGGAAATAAGAGAGAATGGGTTTATCCCAACAAGACTCTCAAGTGACGATTATGTTAATAAATTTCGTAGAAGTAAATATATATTTATAAATGGTAATGCTATTGATAAAGTGTATAAACATCGAAATCAGGTTTTTGTAGAAACTTGGCACGGTCTACCTATGAAGAAAATGGTTAATGATCTTAATAACAAGAAAGAACGTATGATTCAGTTGAAAAATTTTCTTCCTAGAATGAAAAAGTGGGACTATTTATTAGTTTCTTCAGATTTAAATAAGAAATTATTTGAGTCTGCTTTCCAAACCTCTAAAAATCCTAAGTTAAACATCCTTAATTATGGTGCGCCTAGAAATACGTATTTATTAAAAAATAATACACTTGAAGAACAAAATAGAATTAAACTTAAATACCTATTTAAGTTATCTGATAAAAAGAAATATATCTTATACTGTCCAACATGGAGAAGAAACGAAAGGGAAACAATTACTAATATAGATATCGAGAAATTAATAGATTATTTGCCTACAGAGTATGATATTATTATTAAACTTCACCCAAATGAAGGGGCTCTACGTAAATGCTACAGTCATATTAATGAACGCGTGCATTGTTTCTTTAATGAATTAGTTGATATCCAAGAGTTATATTTAATCAGTGAATGTATTATAACCGATTATTCGTCAACCATTTTTGATTATGCGCATTTAAATAAACCAATTATATTATTGCAAGAAGATGAAGAGCTATACCAAAAAGAAACTGGCTACTACTTTAATATATTCGATTATGGTAGTTTTACTATAGGCAGTAAGAACGAAGAGCTGTTAGCTCAACAAATCGTGGAACATGAAAGTGTTGACTATTCCAGATTGATTAACTTATTAATGACTAACGATTCAACGGATAGTTGCGAAAAGATATTAAAAGAGATTTTTGAAATATAATAAAAAATATAAATGCCTCAGTAAGATTTTACCTATCTTTCTGAGGCATTTATATTTAATAACTATTTTGCATCATAGCCTTGATCTTCAATAGCATCTTTCATTTGTGTGATGTTCACTTTTGAATCATCAAATTCTACACGAACGTTATTTTCTTCTAAATTAACTTCGGCAGATTGTACACCGTTTAAGTTTGCTAATGCTGATTCAACTGAATTTTTGCAATGTTGACAGCTCATACCTTCTACTTGAATTATTTCTTGAGTCATAAGACTTCACTCCTTTATCGATATCTTCATCTATATTATAATCTTAAAACGCTATTCCGATTAATGAAAGTAATGGTAATCGAGAATTTATAATTTTATCTTTTTAAGACGCAGTGCGTTTGTCACTACGCTAACTGAACTCAATGCCATGGCTGCTCCGGCTATCCAAGGCGCAAGTAAACCTAAAGCGGCTATAGGAATACCTGCGACATTGTATCCAAATGCCCAAAATAAGTTTTGACGTATATTGCGAATTGTTGCTTTACTAGCTTTTATAGCTTTAGGGAGTAGTAGTAAATCACCACCAAGAATTGTAATATCTGCAGCCTCAATAGCTACTTCAGTACCTGTACCTATTGCAATTCCAATGTCAGCTTTAACTAAAGCAGGTGCATCATTGACACCGTCGCCAACCATAGCAACATTTCGTCCTTCTTTTTGTAATAGAGCTATTTGTTCAGCTTTTTCTTCAGGTAACACATCAGAGATAACACGGTCTATACCTACTTCTTTAGCAATTGCTTGTGCCGTTTGTTTGTTGTCTCCAGTGAGCATGACTACTTCAATATTCATATTTTGTAAATGATTAATGGCTTGTTTTGCAGTATCTTTAACAGTATCAGCAACAGCAATAATACCTTTCAGTTCATGTTCAATTGCAATTACCATTGCAGTTTGACCATGTTGTTCATATTGAATTAATTTGTTATTGAGTTCTTGAGTTATATTGATGTCATAGTTATGCATTAACTTTCTGTTTCCAACTAAAATACGATGACCATTTATTGTCGCTTCAATACCCAGGCCAGGTACAGCTTTGAAAGTTTCGTTGCCTAAAAGTGTTAAGTTTTGATCTTTAGCATAATTGACGATGGCTTCAGCTAAAGGATGTTCAGATGCATTTTCAGCACTAGCTAACAGCTGAAGTGTATCTTGATCGCCAACATAATCTGTAACTTTTGGTTTACCATTAGTGATGGTACCTGTTTTATCTAATACAATAGTGTCTATATGGTGAGCTCGTTCTACAAATTCGCCGCCTTTGAATAAAATACCATTTTCAGCCGCGCGACCAGTACCTACCATAATAGATGTAGGCGTTGCTAAACCAAGTGCACAAGGACATGCAATGACTAGTACTGATATCGCAGCAAGCAACGCAGGTTCAAATTGACCAAAATGAATGAAAATAATCCAAATAATAAATGTAATCAATGAAATACCAACAACCACAGGTACGAAATAACCTGAAATGATGTCCGCTAATCTTTGAATTGGTGCTTTAGAACTTTGTGCTTCCTCAACGACTTTAATAATATTTGCTAATGCAGTGTCACTGCCCACTTTAGTAGCTTTTATGATCAAAGAACCATTTTTATTTAGTGTAGAGCCAATTACTGCATCTCCGATTGTCTTTTCAACTGGAATAGATTCACCAGTTAACATGGATTCATCGATGGAGGTGCTTCCTTTGATAATCTCACCGTCTACAGGAACCTTTTCACCAGGTTTAATTACTAAAGTATCTCCCACTATAACTTCATTAAGAGGAACCATCATCTCTTGATTATCTTTTAATACTCGAGCTTCTTTAGCTTGTAAACTTAATAATTCGCCCAATGCATTGGTAGTCTGAGATTTAGCACGTGCCTCTAAATACTTCCCAAATAGAATGAGCGTAATCAAAATAGCACTTGTTTCAAAATATAAGTGAGGTTCATTCACTTTATTTAGTAACCATCGGATCATTTCATAAATACTGTAAAAGTATGCCGCGCTTGTGCCGAGAGACACCAAAACATCCATGTTGGCAGAACCATTGCGTAGGTTCTTATAGGCACCTACATAAAATTGCCAACCTATAATAAATTGTACAGGTGTAGCTAGAATGAGTTGTATCCATGGATTCATTATAGTTTCTAGTAAATGAACAGGAAATACATGAATGAGCATTACAAGTAAAAGTGGTGCAGATAAGATTGCTGAAATCATTAATTTAGTTCGTTTTAATTTTAATTCTTGTTCTTTTCGAGATGACTTTTCTAAATTATTATTTGTGATTGGTTTAGCATCGTAACCTAATTTATGAATTCTTTGAATAAGTTGATCCGTATTCGTTGTACTAGGGTAAAATTCAATTAATGCTTGTTCAGTTGTCAAATTGACTGTTGCATTTTGAACGCCGTCCATTTTGTTAAGAACTTTCTCTATACGATTCGAGCAGGCTGCACATGTCATCCCAGTAATATCTAATTCTTGTTTTTCAGTTGCAACATCATAACCTAATTTCTTGATTTGTTCTACAAATGCTTCTGGTTGATATTCATCGGCATTATATTCAATTGTTGCCTTTTCAGTTGTTAGATTCACTTGAGCTGTAACATCGTCTAATCGATTTAATTTCTTCTCTATTCGGTTAGAGCACGCAGCACATGTCATTCCGGTAATATCCAATGTGGTAGTTTTATTAGACAAAGGTATACCTTCTTTCTGCGTTTTTCTTAATTTCAATATACCCCCTATAGGTATTAAAGTCAATTTAATAGTTTCTAACTTTTAGTAATAAAAAAACGCGCACATCATCAAATGTCGATGAGGTACGCGTCTATAATCTATATTTAAGAAATTGTTTTACAATCATGAATGATAGAGGGATAAAAAATAGTTGAATATTTGTTATATCGTTAGTAAATGTTTATTAGATTGTTATTTCAATTTCGATTTATAAATAATCAATTCATTTCTTAGAAAAAGTCTGATGGGTTCAAGTTTTCTAGATCTAAATTTTTAAAATTATTGAAATCTAAATTTGAGATGTCTTGAACTAGCTCACCACTTTTAGCTTGTTCATAATAATAGCTGGCTTCGTTAAGGATATCGTGGTCTTGAAAAGTTTTAACTATTCCTAAGATGATAAGTACTGAGATAACTCCTTTTAGTAATGTTTTCATAATGGTGGCTCCTTTGTTTCTTTCTTAATATATAGTATATGTGATTTTTTTCTAAGGGTCATGAGCCTATAGTATTGAGATACTATCGTACTTTAGAACTATCTTAATAAATAAAATCTCTATGTGGTAGTGTAAGTGTTTGCTTGTTGTGCGATATGGGAATGTGTTTTGTAAGTATAGAGGAGGTTGATTTTTAGTGAGTTTATTAGATTTTCATAAAGAAATAAAAGGCTACACTCAAGATAGACAGCCTGGTATAGAAGCGGACATGAATCCTAAGCCAGTAGCTGAATTAGATGAATATAAAGCAGCAGGTAAATTAAAAGGCAAAGTTGCTTTAATTACTGGTGGCGACTCTGGTATTGGTCGTTCCGTAGCAATACTATATGCTAAAGAGGGAGCAAATGTTGCTATAGGTTATTATGATGAACATCAAGATGCTGAAGACACTGTTAAACGTTTAAAAGAATTAGGCGTAGATGCAAAAGCATATGCACATGATTTAAAAGACGAGCAACAATCTAAAAAACTCATTGATGATGTTGTTAAAGATTTTGGTAGTTTAAATATTTTAGTAAATAATGGTGGTGTTCAATTCCCACGAGATAATTTTGAGGATATTACGCCTGATCAAGTCAAAGAGACGTTTATGACGAACATTTTTGGAATGATGTTCTTATCGCAAGCAGCTGTTCCACATCTTTCAAAAGGTGACGCAATTATTAACACTACTAGTGTAACGGCTTATAGAGGTTCAGGTCATCTTATTGATTACTCTGCGACAAAAGGTGCGATAGTGTCATTTACTCGCTCTCTTGCGACAACATTAATGGAAAAAAGTATTCGAGTTAACGCTGTAGCACCAGGACCTATATATACTCCATTAATCCCATCTACATTTGATGAGGAAAAGGTTGAAAATCAAGGTGGAGATACGCCAATGGGTCGCCGAGGCCAACCAGCAGAGCTAGCTCCTTCATATGTGTTCTTAGCAACTCAAGCAGATAGTTCATATATTACAGGACAAGTCATTCATGTTAATGGTGGAGATTATATTACGACATAAATATAAATATGTTTAGAGGCTGAGATATGAATGATTATCTCAGCTTTATTTAGTATATTGTTATTTGAATTGAGGGATAGTCATGACTGAAAAGGAAAAAATGTTAGCACATCAGTGGTACGATGCTAATTTTGATGATGAGTTGAAAGAGGATAGGTTACAAGCAAAAGAGTTATGCTTTGAATATAACCACACACGCCCTAGTAATGTTAAAAAACGCAACGCAATAATGGAGAAATTATTCGGCTATAAACTTGAGAATGTGGGGATTTCAATCCCGTTTGATACAGATTATGGATGGAATATTAAGTTCGGAAAAAATGTATTTATTAATACCAATTGTTATTTAATGGACGGCGGTGGCATCACGTTTGGAGATAATGTATTTATAGGTCCTAACTGTGGATTTTACACTGCTACACATCCACTTAATTTTGAGGAACGTAATAAAGGGCTAGAACTAGCAGAACCCATTGTAGTAGGAAGTAACACTTGGTTTGGGGGACATGTGTCTGTGTTGCCTGGGGTGACGATAGGTGAAGGAACCGTTATTGGTGCAGGAAGTGTAGTAACCAAAGATATACCCCCTCATTGCTTAGCAGTAGGTAATCCTTGTAAAGTGATTAGAAAGATTGAGCAGTAATATTAAAAAAACAACGAATAGCCCATAAATGTACTATGATTTCATTTATGGGCTATATTGCTTATTCTATTATAAACTCTAATTTTTAAATGTACATTCTCATGATTTTAGCTTAGTCTTTTAATTTTAAAAATGAGATAAAGCTCTTCATTCTTGATCTTAATCCATAAGATTATTTTTGTAACTTTTATAAACGGCAGTGTAGTTAACTTTTCCTATACCACCTACAATATATTTTCCAAATTTAAATAAATTAAAAACGTATCCAACTGTAATAGCTAGAGATAATGTAACTATAGTATTGAATATTACATTTTTAATTGGGTTATGGCTTAATAATCCTAAATCATGCACAAAAAAATAATGAACTAAGTAGATACAATAGGAGTAATTACTTATAAATACAATAAACTTAGGTACATACTTAATATAGGAAGAAAAGAGGAAAAATAATAAAATAATCATTGTTACATAAATAGGTGTATCTATTCTTTTAGATTCTACCCATGTGCTAATACCAAGTAAATAATTTGAAAACATGAAAAGAATTGATAGAAATGCTCCAATAATTATATGAATAGAGTAATTTTTTATTCTTTCCATAAATACTTCATAGTAAGTGCCTATATAGAAACCGAGTAAAAAATAGCTTAACCAACCTATGAAAATCATCCATCCCTCTCGATCCCAAATAGCTGCTATTATAGGATTATCAGGAGGCGATACAAAGGATCTCATAGCCCAATACATTGTGGTGATAAAAATTGATATAACAATCATCCCAATTGGATTCAAACCAATTAGATATTTAGAAAATAGCCAATGTAGTATATAAAATTGAAAAATAATAACTATAAAATATGTAACAGCCCCTCCATGAAACATTGTTTCTTTAACATGGAATAAATATTCATGTAAATTATTTGGACTAAAGTAAAAATAAGAAATACTTAAATTAATAATAATGTAGGGTATGCCCAAATAAATCAATTTATTTTTGAAGAAGCCCTTTTTTAATTTTGAGCCATAATTTTTTGCTAGTAAAAATTCTGATATAAAAACGAACATTGGCGTACTAAACATTAATAATAATTGGAATAGACGAAGTGATGTACTATGAGGGACGGAATGCATTTTTGAAAAAGTGGTAGTAATAGAGTGAATGATTACTATACTTAAACACGCGATGGCGCGCATCCAAAAAATTACTGATGTATAAGTTTTCATATGTTTATACCTTTCTGAATTTATTTATTTTTTAGAATATAGGGCTCAACCATTAATTCTATACAATAATTTTCTTATTTTCAACAACTTTTTTACTAAACAAAATAATTGAAATGCATAAAATTGTAAATTTAATCATAAAAAGACACATTAACTCCAAATTATTTTTAAGACTTTTCAGATAATATAAATGTAAGCGATTGCAAAACCGGGTGTGAACATAGTAGAATAAGGTAAATGATATGAACTATCATTTGAAATGTATGTCAATGTTTTGTGGTTTTAATAATCTTAATAATACATAGGGGGTTAATGATAATGGTAGTACCTTTCAAAAATGAACCTGGGATTGATTTTTCAGTACAAGAAAATGTAGACCGCTTCAACGAAGTATTAAAGAAGGTAAAAGGGGAACTTGGTCAAAATATTCCGCTATTCATCAATGGTGAAAAAATAGATAAGAGTGACAAGTTTGAATCTCTAAACCCTGCAGATACAGCTCAATTAATTGCTAAAGTTTCTAAAGCTACAAAAGACGATGTAGAAAATGCGTTTCAAGCAGCGAACGAAGCTTATAAATCATGGAAGAAATGGTCTCATAAAGATCGTGCTGAATTGATGTTACGCGTTGCAGCAATTATTCGTCGTCGTAAAGAAGAAATTTCTGCTGTTATGGTATATGAATCTGGAAAACCATGGGATGAAGCAGTAGGCGATGCTGCAGAAGGTATCGATTTTATCGAATATTATGCACGTTCAATGATGGATTTAGCAGAAGGTAAACCTGTGTTAGATCGAGAAGGTGAACATAATAGATATTTCTATAAACCCATAGGTACTGGCGTTACAATTCCGCCATGGAACTTCCCATTTGCAATTATGGCGGGTACAACACTAGCTCCAGTGGTGGCTGGTAATACAGTTCTATTAAAACCTGCAGAAGACACTGTACTTACAGCATATAAATTAATTGAAATTTTAGAGGAAGCTGGTTTACCTAAAGGTGTTGTTAACTTTGTACCTGGTGATCCTAAAGAAATAGGAGATTATTTAGTTGATCATAAAGATACACACTTTGTAACATTTACAGGTTCTCGTGCAACAGGTACACGTATCTATGAACGTAGTGCTGTAGTTCAAGAAGGACAAAACTTCTTGAAACGTGTTATCGCTGAAATGGGTGGTAAAGATGCTATTGTCGTAGATGAAAACGTTGATACGGATTTAGCAGCAGAGGCAATTGTAACGTCTGCGTTCGGATTCTCAGGACAAAAATGCTCAGCATGTTCACGAGCAATTATCCATAAAGACGTGCATGATGAAATTTTAGAGAAAGCAGTCAAACTAACTAAAGATTTAAATTTAGGTAACACGGAAAACAATACATTTATGGGACCAGTAATTAATCAGAAACAATTCGATAAAATTAAAAATTATATCGAAATTGGTAAAGAGGAAGGTAAATTAGAACAAGGTGGAGGCACGGATGACTCAACAGGTTACTTCATCGAACCAACCATCTTCTCAGGTCTTAAGTCAGCTGACCGTATTATGCAAGAAGAAATTTTTGGACCAGTTGTCGGATTTATTAAAGTTAATAGCTTTGATGAAGCAATTGATGTTGCAAACGATACTGATTATGGTTTGACAGGTGCAGTCATCACAAATAACCGTGAACACTGGATTAAAGCAGTAAATGAATATGATGTAGGTAACCTTTACCTCAACCGTGGTTGTACTGCTGCCGTAGTTGGATATCATCCATTTGGTGGTTTCAAAATGTCAGGTACAGACGCTAAAACAGGTAGTCCGGACTACTTACTTAATTTCTTAGAACAAAAAGTTGTTTCAGAAATGTTCTGATAAAATAAATAAAGCCGTTAATAGGAAGGTAAAATGAGTGTTGACTCAAATGCTTCCTATTGATGGCTTTTTCTAATTAATTTTAGAGTACAAAAATCTATTCAGAAATACTAATGTTGATTGCTTTATGGAAAACTTTATCAATTTCTGAAGCGGGCCATTGAATGTTTTCTTGTTTAATCCACTCCATAAATCCATCTAATGTAGAACCATAGATATAAAATACTAAATCTTCTGGGATTGTTTTATCAACAGAGATACGATGAATATTTTCTTTAATATCTGCCTTCATAATATCTACACAAACTTCTTTAAATATTTTACCGAATGATACATCATCTTTTTGTACTTTTTCGATTTTTTCCAATTCTTCTTTATTTGTAAATGTAGCTTCAATTGTTTGGAAAGGATTATTTAACCGATCTTTTAAGTCGGTTGAAAAGTAATCTTTAGTGAGTAACTTGAATAGATAAACTAACAAATCATATTTGTCATAGAAATGTTTATAAAAAGTCGTCCGGTGAACCATTCCAGATTCGCAAATTTCATTAACAGAAAGAGATTCGAAACTTCTTTTCTCTAACAATTGATAAAGACTCGATGATAACGCCTTTTTAGTTTTCACTACTCTTAAGTCTTGTTCATTCATAAATATAACCTCGCTCATCTACACTGTATAGTTAAACTATATCGTCGCATTAACCATTACGCAATAACTTAGATTTATGTATAGATAATCATTTCTAAAAATAGACACATTTATCTTTTTGTAGATATTGTAAATCATAGGTAATAGGCATATGATTTTCTTATTGATAATGATTATTAATTAAGGTTAGAAAGCGTGAGTATGATGTTGAATTTAATGACTGGGATGAAAAATAAACAATATAAAGTTAAAAGTATCAATCTGAATAATAAAAGCATGTTATATCGTTTGGGAGCACTTGGTTTAAAGAAGGGCAGTCTAGTGAGTATTAAGCGTAAATGCTTATTTAATGGACCAAGTGTAATTGAAATCAATGGTCAATATCTTAGTATTAGACAATCAGATGCTCGTCAAATTGCATTAGAGGAGTAGATGATATGAATGAAAGTTATTGCATTTTAGGTAACCCTAATGTAGGTAAAACATCTCTATTCAATGCATTGACAGGATCTTATGAGTACGTTGGGAATTGGAGCGGTGTGACGGTCGAGAAAAAAGTAGGTAAATTAAAAGAAAATCTAGGACAATTAATAGATTTACCTGGTGTATACGATCTTTCACCAATCACTAAAGATGAAACAGTTGTTACAGAATTTCTGATGGAAACATCATTTACTGGAATGATTAATATCATTGATACTAGTCAAATTAAAAGAAATCTGCAATTAACTGTTCAATTGCTAGAACTCAATGTTCCTATAATCATTGGTTTAAACATGATGGATGTAGCTATTCAACATGGTTTAAAGATTAATTATGACACTCTAATGAGAAAGTTAAAAGTACCTATTTTTCCTATAGTAGCAAGAAAAGCTAAAGGTACAAACACTTTATTGCATGAACTTCAATTCTTGAAATCTGATCAAAGACAACACTTCAAAATTGATTATGGCAATGAGATTGAAGAAGCTATCGAACGACTTAGCTCAATTATCAAGAAAGAAACGTCGTATCCAAATGAACGAATACGTTTTATAGCAATTCAATATTTGCTTGATAATGTCAAAATTAACGAAGAATTAGGGGCTGAGTTGATTAATCTTCTAGAGCCCATAAAAACAAACTTAGATAAACACTCTAATATGTGCGTACGCGAACGTATAGAAGTTATAAGAGAAGCATTTATAGATAATATCTTAAAAAATGTTGTTGAATATCCGGAAGAAGAAAAACAATTTTTCACAGCTAAATTAGATAAAATTCTTATGAATAAATATTTAGGAATTCCAATATTCTTAGGTATTATATGGCTAATATTTCAAACCACTTTCACATGGGTGGGGACGCCTTTATCTGATAAAATGGACGATTTCATCGGTGGTCAATTAACCGATTGGATAAAACTACTGATGCAACAATTGCATCTATTACCGTTTCTTCAAGACTTAATTACTGATGGTATTATTGCTGGAGTAGGTTCAGTATTAGTATTTATTCCTCAAATCGTAGTTTTATTCTTCTTTATTTCATTGCTCGAAGATTCAGGTTATATGGCTAGGATTGCCGTATTGATGGATAAGACTATGGAATCCATTGGTTTAAGTGGAAAGTCGTTTATCCCTATGATTATTGGCTTTGGATGTAATGTTCCAAGTATTATGGCTGCGCGTAGTATTGAAAATGAAAAAGAAAGACTTATTACTATTTTAATCGCGCCATTTATGTCGTGTTCAGCACGGTTACCCGTCTATGCTTTGTTCGTAGGTGTATTCTTTAAAGAATACCAATCACTTATCGTACTTAGTTTATATTTAATTGGCATTCTGATTGCTCTTTTAGTGAGTACTTTTATGAATAAATTTATTTTGAAAAATGAAGACTCGGTTTTTATCGTGGAATTACCAACATATCGTGTACCTTCAATTAGAACGTTATGGCGTAGTACATGGGAAAAGGCAAAAGGTTTTGTGAAAAAAGCAGGTACATTTATTTTCGGTGGTTCAGTAGTGATTTGGGCTTTAACTTATATGGGCCCTAATGGATTTGATGTGAAAATTAACCAAAGTTTTATGCATATACTGGGAGAAGTTTTTGCTCCTATCATTGCTCCTTTAGGTTTTGGAACTTGGCAGGCAGGAGCAACATTGATACCAGGCTTTTTAGCAAAAGAGGTTATTATTAGTTCAATGGCTATACTTTATTCTTCCAATGAGAATGGTTTAGTCAATGTGATTCAACACCAATTCACTCCAATTTCAGCATATGCGTTTATGATATTTATACTATTATATGTACCTTGTATCTCTACGGTTGCCACTATTAGAAAAGAAACATGTTCTTGGAAATGGACACTTATTGCTGTGATCTATCCAGTATTAACAGCGTACATTTTAACATTAATGTTTTATCAAGTTAGCCATTTATTTACGTAAGGAAGTGATTCTATGTATGTATTATTAAACATTTTAATTATCGCAGTTATTGTAAGCTATACAGTGTATACATTATTTAAGTTCTTTAAACGATCTAAAGCAGGTCAATGTGGAAGTTGTAAATCGCAATGTCATTGCAATACCTCTTCTTCTAAAAAGTCTTCGCCATCTTAGAACTAAATAAAATCCTCCTCAAATAAGAACTTCTCTACTCATTTTAATAAATAAGAGTAGGGAAGTTTTTATATTAAGTAAATATTGAGTTATTATTAATTTACTTTTCTAATGATTAAACTTTTTAAAAAGTGATATATTATATGTAACTATTTTTTTAGAATGTAAATTTTTATTAATACGGAGGATTTAATAAATGAAAGGTAGCAAGAAACTAGATAGCTTACTAGAGGATAATAAGAAGAAATTAAAAAAGTTATTTAAATATGATAAAAAAGAAGCTTTGGCTTTCACAAAAGAAGATCGTGAGAAAGTCAAAGATAAGTATGGGGTTTATGTTATTTTTGATCAAAAGAAACCAGTTTACGTAGGACAAACTGGTGGGTACTCAACGACTTATAAACCTATAAATAAAGACTTATACACTAAATTAGGACAATATAACTCTCATTCAGATAGTGGTACAACAAAGTTTAGAAAAGGGTTTGCCCAAAGTAAAAACTTAGATCAATCTGATTTAAAAAGTATCACTGCTCAAGAACATAGTTTAACTTTCCAATATATTAAAGTTAAAGATGAACCTGCCTTTATAAATATTTTAGAACTTGTCGCTTTAGAGTATGCGAAAGATAAAGGTTATGAACTATATAATTTTGAATAATTAATTTTTATGATATGTGAAAAGCTGAGGCATTTATTTATTGCCTCAGCTTTTAAAGTATTCAACTTATGTTTATTAAAATTATTACGATTCACTAGTATATTAAAACAAACTTAAGAATGCTATCACCACACAACCTTCATTCAGATTGATTTTTTAATTCATCTTTATATAGGCGTCTATAATAATTAGATAATTTGAGATCATGTATAAATGAGATAATTGGTCGTGCTGTCATTTGAAGACTACCGATAACAAAGAGGACTGTGCCGGCTATCATTGTTTTATCGCTAAAGAAGAGAAAGCTTCCAACCAGAAATATTAAACCTAACACGATATCATTAATTTGATACAGTGCTTTGTAAAAAATAGTAATTTCATTGGCATGGTTTTGACTTTTAGGACTTAAGTTATTTTTATTAAAATGAAGATCCACATCGTTTTTATGCTGAATCATATTATTACCTCCACTATGTTTATTGAGTTAAAAATTCCCATTCAATAATAGAGTTAAACTTAGCAATCGTATTATATGATAAAGGAGTTATTGAAATGCAATATCAAACGAAATTTCAATCCCCACTAGGTGAACTGCAATTAATTAGTGATGGTTCTGCACTTACGCATCTTTTATATCCGAACCAACATATAGAAAATGTTAAAACAAAAGGGGACTTACCACTATTTCAAAAAGTGACACAGTGGCTAGAACAATATTTTGAAGGTAATCATCCAGTTATAGATTTTACATTAGCACCACATGGAAGCGACTTTCAGCGTGAGGTCTGGGATGAGTTAATAACAATAGCATATGGAGACTTAGAAACATATGGAAACATTGCAAAAAGTGTTGGTCAAAAGTTAGGTAAGCCAAAAATGTCTGCTCAAGCTGTAGGAGGGGCAGTAGGTCGTAATCCGATTTCTATCATCATACCTTGTCATCGTGTGGTAGGTAAGGATGGAAGTTTAACAGGTTACGGTGGCACGATAGATAATAAAATTAAATTGCTAGAAATTGAAAATGTTGATATGTCTCAGCTTTATAGACCGAAATATAGTACAAAGCCATAAAGAAAGCTTGGGAGTCTTAGGTAAGACTTCCAAGCTTTGATATTTGTCCATGATTTATTCTGCAATATGATATTCACGAATATCGTCATTAATGTCTTTCAAGTAGAAGAGATCATTGTCTTTATCTGATTGTTCAATGTCGTGATTGAATTCTAAATCATCAAAACGTTTAAAGAATGATTCGTATTCTTCGACAGAAACTTCTGTACGATTGTTTAACAATGCTTTGTGTCCTTCAATGTCTAGATGTTTTTCGAAACCGTCTACAAGTGTTGCACTGAAGAATTCGCCAACAGAACCTGAGCCATAACTAAATAAACCAATTGTTTGACCACCTTTGAGGTCACGTGTTTCAAGTAATGATATTAAACTTAAGTATAATGAACCAGTATAGATGTTACCAACATAACGGTTATAATATACTGCATCTTCATATCCTGATTTTAAGCGTTCTTGTGTAGTTTCATCAGCATTATCAATGATAGAATCTAAAGCTTTTTTACCCATTTTGGTGAAAGGTACATGGAAGCAAAGTGATTCGAAATCAGATAGTGTTTTACCTTGACGACGTGCATATTCATTCCAGCTTTCTTGGAATGATTTAATGTAAGCGTCTTTAGATAGTGCACCTGCAACGAGTGGGTATTTGTGACCTGTAGGACGCCAGAAGTCGTAAACATCTTCGGTATAAGCAACTGCATCATCGTTTAATGTTAATATGCTAGGCTCATGAGAAATCATCATTGCTACAGCACCAGCCCCTTGAGTAGGTTCTCCGCCTGAGTTAATACCATAACGTGCAGTATCACTTGCGATAACTAGAACTTTCTCGTTGGGACGTTGTGCAAGATAGTCTTTAGCAAGTTGGATTGCAGGAGTTGCAGCATAACATGCTTCTTTCATTTCAAAGCAACGTGCGAAGGGTTGAATACCTAATAAATTATGGATTTGAACTGCTGCAGCTTTGGCATTATCAATAGCAGATTCAGTTGCTACAATTACCATTCCAATATTCTTTTTATCTTCGTCTGTTATAATATCTTTAGCAGCATTAGCACCCATCGATACGATATCTTGGTTGACAGGACTTACTGCCATTTCAGTTTGTCCGATTCCTATTAAGAATTTATTTGGATCAACTTGGCGTGCTTCTGCAAGCTTTGCCATGTCTACATAATATTTTGGTACATAAAAGTTTATTTTATCGATACCTATGTTCATAAGGCGAATCATCCTTTCAGTTTTAAAGTAGCATTAGTATCATATCAAACCAATACAATGTTATACAATGAAATATAACAGAATATTTCATCAAAGTATAATAGAAATGTAAGCGTTTTACACGATGAATTGTTATCATTAAATTAATCGTCTATATGGTATGATTGGAAATTTAATTTTCCGGAAAATAAATATTTAAAAGTTTAAAATAACTTGAAAGATACATATAAAAGGAGTTTAATCATGAAAAGTTTAGAAAAAGGATTTAGACATTTATCTCGAGAGGATAAATTAAAGCAATTAGTCGAGTATGGATGGCTCAATACTGATAATTATGATTCATTACTTAGTCATCCTCTTATTAATGAAGAAGTGGCAAATAGTTTGATTGAGAATGTAATTGGTCAAGGCACTCTACCAGTTGGACTATTACCTAAAATTATTGTTGATGATAAAGAATATGTGGTGCCAATGATGGTTGAAGAGCCTTCAGTAGTGGCTGCCGCAAGTTATGGAGCGAAACTTGTTAACCAAAGTGGTGGCTTTAAAACAATCTCAAGTCAAAGATTAATGATCGGTCAAATTGTGTTTGACGATATTGAAGATACAGAACAATTATCTAAAGATATCCAAGCACTTGAACCACAAATACATCAAATTGCTGATGAGGCTTATCCATCTATTAAAGAACGTGGGGGCGGTTACCAACGTATTGAAATAGATACGTTCCCTGAGCAACATTTACTATCATTGAAAGTATATGTTGATACTAAAGATGCGATGGGCGCTAATATGTTAAATACAATTCTTGAAGCAATCACTGCTCATCTTAAAAACGAATTCCCTGAAAAAGATGTTTTAATGAGTATTTTATCTAATCACGCGACGGCTTCAGTAGTTAAAGTGCAAGGCGAAATAGATGTTAACGATTTAAATAGAGGTGAGAGAAGTGGCGAAGAGGTAGCACACCGTATGGAACGTGCCTCAGTATTAGCTCAAGTTGATATTCATCGTGCAGCTACTCACAACAAAGGTGTAATGAATGGTATTCACGCAGTAGTTCTTGCTACAGGTAACGATACAAGAGGTGCTGAAGCGAGTGCACACGCATATGCTAGTCGTGATGGTCAATATAGAGGAATTGCGGCATGGAAATATGATAAAGAACGTGGAAAATTAATCGGTACAATTGAAGTACCTATGACCTTGGCGATTGTGGGTGGTGGCACGAAGGTATTACCTATTGCAAAAGCCTCGCTCGATTTACTCAATGTAGCGTCAGCCCAAGAGTTAGGTCATGTTGTAGCTGCAGTCGGTTTAGCTCAAAACTTTTCAGCTTGTCGTGCGCTTGTATCAGAAGGTATACAGCAAGGACATATGAGCTTACAATATAAATCATTAGCAATTGTTGTTGGAGCACAAGGTGAAGAAATTGCTAAAGTTGCGGAAGCATTGAAACATGAAACACGCGCTAATACAGCTAAAGCTAAAGAAATTTTAGAAGAATTACGTCAATCATAATTAAAAAGCCATCAAACGGGTAATGAATTCCATAAGTAAATGTTGATATGGTTTCATACTTGTTTGATGGCTTATTTTATATTAATAAATATAATTATAATGACGTGCTGATGATTTACTAATAATACGTGTTCCGTAACCTAAAGGAACATTATAATTATACTCTGAGATTTTAATGCTTCCACTATTGTATACTTTCTCTACAATTGCCACGTGCCCATAATAACCTGCAGTAGATTGCATAACAGCGTATTTTTTTGGTTTGTGTCCCGTTGAGTAACCTGAACGGCGTGCGTTGTAGTACCAGTTCCTAGCGTTTCCCCATCTATTAGAAACAGGCTTCCCTAATTGAACTCGACGTTTATAGGCCCACCAAGTACATTGATGTTTGCTGTAATAATTATATGAAGCAGCGTGTGATACGTGCGTATGTTCTATAGTTTGATATGTTAAAGTTCCAGTGAACATGATTCCAGTAGCGATAATAATACGTGATAATAATTTTTTAAGTTTCATTGCTTCTCCCCAAAAAATGTATTTATTTTTTAACCGTATATATAATAATCTTTAAAAATACGTAATACAATATAAGAAACGAATTGTACAAGCAAATGTAATGTTCTTGAAATATTGTATTTCTTTTTGTAATAAAGTTAATATTGTATGCAATTTACAATGAAAAAGACGCCCCGTAGGACGTCTTGCGAGATGATTAACTCCATGCATTCATGTATAAAGAATATGTTAAACGTAATGTATTAACGGTCATTATACATTTTGGGTGAATTGGTTGAAAACAGCAAGTGCGCGTTTGATCACTGTCACAGGTATGTTTTCAGGACATGGATTATTTCGAAAATATGTCAATATTTCACTATGGCTCTTCACTTCTTTAGGAAAATTGATATCTTGATTAATCCAATCAACCAATTCACCTAACGGTGTGTCATCACCATGGAAACTTTGCATAAATTCGTAAAAGCTCAATTCCTCACCTCAAAAAATGTAATATGAGCCACAGACATTGTAACATATTTTAATTATTTAAAAATACTTGTTAATAAAGAATTTTGACTATGCAATTCTTTTAGGAAAATTATTAATCGCTAAAAAGGTCAATCATATTGTATAATTAATATATTATTTATAAAAAAGGGGGATATGCGTGGACATTAAACACATGAAATATTTCGTCGAAGTCGTAAAACAAGGTGGAATGACAAACGCATCTAAATCTTTATACATCGCTCAGCCTACAATAAGTAAAGCAATTAAAGATATCGAAGCAGAAATGGCTGTCCCCTTATTCGATAGAAGTAAAAGAAATTTAGTACTTACAGATGCTGGGAAAATTTTCTTCAATAAATGTAAAGAAATTATTTCTTTATATGATAACTTGCCTACAGAAATTAATAGTCTGTATGGGTTAGAAACAGGGCATATTAACATTAGTATGTCTGCAGTTATGAGTATGCGTAAATTTATAGGGATTTTGGGTGATTTTCATCAATTATATCCAAATATCACTTACAATCTTATCGAAAGTGGAGGGAAAACCACAGAGAACCTCATCTTAAATGATGAAGTGGATATCGGTGTAACGACTTTACCGGTCGATCATCATTTATTTGAATCTATTTCACTCAATAAAGAAGATTTAAGAGTAGTATTACATAGGGAACATCCATTAGCTTATAAAACTAAAATTAAGATGGAGGAACTCGCTGAAGAGAATTTTATACTATTTAATGAAGATTTTTATTTGAATGATAAAATTATCGAAAATGCTAAAAACGCTGGGTTCGTTCCTAATATGGCTTCTCAAATTTCACAATGGAACGTTATCGAGAATCTCATCATCAATAAGTTAGGAATTACAATATTACCTGCAACTATCTCAGAGTTATTAAATGATGATGTGAAAATGATTCAACTCGAAAATGCTAATACAGAATGGGAACTTGGCGTAGTGTGGAAAAAAGATAAGCGTTTAAGTCATGCGACAAATAAATGGATAGAGTTCTTAAAAGAAAAATTGACTGAACAAAAGTAGAGTAATATGTTCGCCGCAATTGTAATTGATTATTAAGACTACAATAGCCAGTTCATATCTTTTATTTATGAGTTGGCTATTGAGTCATGATAAATTTGTATTTTTACGTTACAAATCAATGCTAATAACAGTTGACGATTCAGAGATTAAGAATTGAGGATGATATGTAAACGGTTTCATAGATTAGAGGAATAGAAAACATTCTTAAAATGTATTTTTACTATAGAAGAGTCAGTATTATAATAGTAAATAACACTGAAAAAAGTTAGTAACAATTTAGACACAATTTGATAGAAAGGGATGTTGACTATGTATAGGGCTAAATTTTTGGTTAAGTTAGTACTTCAACTTGCACTGATATTACTGATTACCTATATAGGAACAGAAGTGCAGAAATTATTACACATCCCACTAGCAGGTAGTATAGTTGGTTTAATTTTGTTCTTCTTACTTTTACAGTTTAAGATTATTCCAGAAAGTTGGATTGATGTAGGGGCTAATTTCTTACTCAAGACAATGGTATTTTTCTTTATCCCATCAGTGGTAGGTATTATGGATGTAGCTTCTGATATTACGTTAAATTATGTATTATTCTTTATCGTAATTATTATAGGTACATGTGTAGTTGCTTTATCTTCAGGCTTTATAGCTGAAAAAATGGTAGGAAAAGACAAAATAACTAAAGGGACAGATCAGTCATGAATGATTATTTACAAGCCGTTCTCATGATATTATTAACAGTCATTTTGTACTATGGTTCTAAGCGACTCCAAGATAAATATAAAAATCCATTATTAAACCCTGCGCTGATAGCATCAATTGGGATAATAATTATACTATTAGTTTTCGGAGTGAGTTACAAAGGGTATATGAAAGGTGGTACATGGATTAACCATGTATTAAATGCAACAGTCGTCTGTCTTGCTTATCCACTATATGAAAACAGACACAAAATAAAGAAATATCTGTCTATCATTTTTGCAAGCGTACTGACTGGTGTACTTCTTAATTTTGTGTTAGTATTTACAACGTTGAAAATCTTTGGTTATTCTAAAGACACGATTGTCACCCTGTTACCAAGATCAATCACTGCAGCAGTTGGTATTGAAGTTTCCCAAGAATTGGGAGGCACAGATACAATGACTGTACTCTTTATTATAACTACAGGTTTAATCGGCAGTATTTTAGGTTCAATGTTATTGCGTATGGGAGGTTTCAAATCCTCTATTGCTAAAGGATTAACTTATGGAAATGCTTCACACGCCTTCGGTACTGCAAAAGCATTGGAATTAGATATAGAATCAGGAGCATTTAGTTCTATTGGTATGATTCTTACGGCTGTCATAAGTTCAGTCTTAATACCAATACTGATTTTAGTGTTTTACTAAAGGGAAAGATGTACTCGTATACTAGAAAGGGAGGCTATTTGTAAAAATGGCAAAAATTAAAGCAAATGAAGCATTAGTTAAAGCATTACAAGCTTGGGATATTGACCACTTATATGGTATTCCAGGTGACTCAATTGACGCAGTAGTAGATAGCTTACGTACAGTAAGAGATCAATTTAAATTCTACCACGTTCGTCACGAAGAAGTAGCAAGTTTAGCTGCTGGTAGTTACACAAAAATGACAGGTAAAATTGGTGTTGCATTAAGTATCGGTGGACCTGGTTTAGTTCACTTATTAAACGGTATGTATGATGCTAAAATGGACAACGTTCCTCAATTAATTTTATCAGGTCAAACTAATAGTACTTTATTAGGTACTAAAGCATTCCAAGAAACTAATCTTTCTAAATTATGTGAAGACGTTGCTGTATACAACCACCAAATCCAAAAAGGTGACAACGTATTTGAAATCGTTAATGAAGCAATCCGTACAGCTTATGAGAAAAAAGGTGTAGCGGTAGTTATTTGTCCTAACGACTTATTAACTCAAAAAATTAAAGATACTACAAACCGTGCAGTAGATACTACTAAACCTAAACCAGTATCTCCTAAATTCAAGAGCATTAAAAAAGCTGCTAAATTAATTGATAAAGCTAAAAAACCAGTAATGATTATTGGTATGGGTACTCAACACGCTAAAGAAGAATTACGTGAATTTATCGAAGCTGCTAAAATCCCAGTAATTCACACATTACCAGCTAAAACAATCTTACCTGATGATCATCCATACAGCATTGGTAACTTAGGTAAAATTGGTACTAAAACATCTTATCAAACAATCCAAGATGCTGATTTATTAATCATGGCTGGTACAAACTATCCTTACGTAGACTATCTACCTAAGAAAAACATTAAAGCTATCCAAATTGATACAAACGAAGCTAACTTAGGTCATCGTTTCAACATCAATGTTGGTATTTTAGGCGATAGTAAAGTTGCTTTCCATCAACTAACTGAAAATATTAAACACGTTGCTAAACGTCAATTCTTAGATAAAACATTAGAACGTAAAGCTGTTTGGGATAAATGGATGGAACAAGATAAAAATAATAATAAATCACCATTACGTCCAGAACGCTTAATGAAAGCAATCAATGCTAACTTAAAAGATGATGCTATTATCTCAGCAGACGTTGGTACTGCTACAGTTTGGTCAACTCGTTACCTAAACTTATCAGTTAATAACAAATTCATCATCTCAAGTTGGTTAGGTACTATGGGTTGCGGTCTTCCAGGTGCTATGGCAGCTAAAATTGCTTACCCTAACCGTCAAGCTGTTGCTATCGCTGGTGACGGTGCATTCCAAATGGTAATGCAAGACTTCGCAACTGCAGTTCAATATGATTTACCAATGACTGTATTCGTATTAAACAATAAACAATTATCATTCATTAAATATGAACAACAAGCTGCTGGTGAATTAGAATATGCGATTGATTTCTCTGATATGGATCACGCTAAATTCGCTGAAGCTGCTGGTGGTAAAGGTTATGTTGTTAGAGATGCTAGTCGTTTAGACGATATCGTTGAAGAAGCTATGGCTCAAGACGTTCCAACTATCGTAGACGTACACGTTGATCCAAACGCTGCACCATTACCAGGTAAAATCGTTAACGAAGAAGCATTAGGTTATAGTAGATGGGCTTACAGATCAATCACTGAAGATAAAAACTTAGACTTTGATCAAATCCCACCAATCTCTGTAGCAGCTAAACGTTTCTTATAATAGATGATTTACAGAACTCGACTTATTAAGTCGGGTTCTTTTTATATAAAAAATAAAAAAATTGTCTTGTAAACGCTTTATTAACTGTGTATACTTAGTGTAAATAAATATTAAATATTGCGTGTTACTGGTTATGCAGGCATGAGCAAATGAGGTTTACCATCTTTTTGAGTTATTAAAGAAAATGATGGTCTTGTTTGTTCATGTCTTTTTTTATGCCATTACATGTATCAACTATAGATGGAGAGGAATGTTTAATATGTTTAAAAAGCTATTTGGGCAGTTACAACGTATTGGTAAAGCATTAATGCTACCAGTAGCAATATTACCTGCTGCCGGAATCTTGCTTGCATTTGGTAATGCAATGCATAATGAACAACTTGTTCACCTTGCACCGTGGTTAAACCATCCTGTGTTTGTAGCAATTTCTTCAGTTATGGAAGCTTCAGGACAAGTGGTTTTTGACAATTTACCGTTATTATTTGCAATCGGAACAGCACTTGGTTTAGCAGGAGGAGACGGTGTAGCAGCACTTGCAGCACTAGTAGGTTACCTTATTATGAATGCGACAATGGGTAAAGTTCTACATATCACTATTGATGATATATTCTCATACTCAAATGGTGCTAAGGAATTAAGCCAAGCAGCTAAAGATCCTGCTCATGCATTAATTCTTGGAATTCCGACACTTCAAACAGGGGTATTCGGTGGTATTATCATGGGGGCCTTAGCTGCATGGTGTTATAACAAATTTTATAACATTACATTACCAGCATTCTTAGGTTTCTTTGCAGGGAAGCGTTTTGTACCTATCGTGACATCAGTTGTCGCAATTGCGACAGGTATCATATTAAGTTTTGTTTGGCCGCCTATTCAAGATGGTTTAAATGGGCTTTCAAACTTCTTATTGAATAAGAACTTAACTTTAACTACGTTTATTTTTGGGATTATTGAGCGATCACTTATTCCATTCGGTCTGCATCACATTTTCTATGCACCATTTTGGTTTGAATTTGGCCATTATACAAATCACGCTGGAGATTTAGTACGTGGAGACCAAAGAATTTGGATGGCACAATTGAAAGATGGCGTGCCATTTACAGCTGGCGCATTCACTACAGGTAAATATCCATTCATGATGTTTGGTTTACCAGCGGCAGCATTCGCCATTTATAAAAATGCTCGCCCAGAACGTAAGAAAGTTGTTGGAGGTTTAATGTTATCAGCAGCTTTAACTTCTTTCTTAACAGGTATTACTGAACCATTAGAGTTCTCATTCTTATTTGTGGCACCCATTTTATATGTGATTCATGTATTTTTAGCAGGTACTTCTTTCTTGGTCATGCACTTGTTAGGTGTAAAAATAGGTATGACTTTCTCCGGAGGGTTTATTGATTATATTTTATACGGTTTACTTAACTGGCATCGCACAAACGCGCTTTGGGTTATTCCAGTAGGTATTGTGTATGCGATTGTGTATTACTTCTTATTTGACTTTGCAATTAGAAAATTCAAATTAAAAACACCTGGTCGTGAAGATAAAGAACAAGAGATACGCAATTCAAGTGTTGCTAAATTACCATTTGATGTATTAGATGCTATGGGCGGTAAAGAAAATATTAAACATCTAGATGCTTGTATTACACGTCTTAGAGTTGAAGTCGCAGATAAATCGAAGGTAGACGTTCAAGGATTGAAAGCGTTAGGTGCCTCTGGAGTTCTAGAAGTAGGAAATAACATGCAAGCTATATTTGGCCCAAAATCAGATCAAATTAAGCATGACATGGCAAAGATTATGAGTGGAGAAATTACTAAACCTAGTGAGACAACAGTAACTGAAGAGATTTCTGATGAACCAGTTCATGTAGAAGACGTCATTGAAACTGAAATTTATTCACCTGGACATGGTCAAATGATTCCATTAACGGATGTTCCGGATAAAGTTTTCTCTGAAAAAATGATGGGCGATGGCGTAGGTTTCATTCCTGAAAAAGGCGAAATTGTAGCACCATTTGATGGTACAGTTAAAACCATCTTCCCAACGAAACATGCGATTGGTTTAGAATCAGATACAGGTGTAGAAGTCTTAATTCACATTGGTATCGATACAGTTAAATTGAATGGACAGGGCTTTGAAAGCTTTGTTCAAGCTGATGAAACTGTAACACAAGGTCAACCTTTAATGAAAATTGATTTAGCTTATCTAAAAGATAACGCACCAAGTATTGTTACGCCGGTAATTATCACAAATTTAGGTGATAAAACATTAACAATTGAAGATGTTAAATCTGTAGATCCAGAAAAAGTTATAATGAAAATTAAATAACACATAATTGGTAGTGCATATTTTTGAGATTTCAAAGATGTGCACTTTTTTTGTATAACATTGACAACGGTAACAATAAATAGCAATGTAGTAATGTAAGTTACATAAATGTTATCACTAAAGCTGGAGGTTAAAAGTATGTGTGATTCTAAAATAAACAAGAATTCTAGAGTTAGACATCAAGGGAACAAGATAATCAATGTTCTCATCTACTTAATAATGATAGTCGTAATACAAGTTCCTGTGGGTTTATCACTTGTTGCACTTCCATTATCTTTAAGACTGAATGATTGGTATACAATAGCGATGAGTATGTTTATTCTAGGAATTACACTTTTAATCATTTGGGGGATAAGATCCTATTATTTATATCGTACTTATGAATATCAAGATTTTAAGATGAGTATTAAAGATATCTTTATCAATATTGGTTTTTTCTTTCTCGTAATTCTCTGTAGTATTAGTGCGAATGCTTTAATGTTTATTTTTACAGGTAATTCAAACACACAAAATCAGGAAACAATAGATGACAGTTTAAGTTCACTTATGGATAAAAGCCATTTACCTCATCCCACTATTGTATTAGTAACCGTATTGTGTCTTTGTATCATAGGACCATATTTAGAAGAATTGTTATTTAGAGGAATCTTTAAGGAAACTTTATTTATGAAATGCCGCTTTTGGCTACCCTTAATTTTCTCATCATTGATATTCAGCTCTCAACATCTATCATCAAATATATTTTCTTATGCAATTTATTTTTTAATGGGAATTATTCTCTATATTGCTTATGATAGAAGGCGAAACTTGAAGGACAGTATGATGGTACATATATTTAACAATTCTTTAACAACGCTACCTTTTTTAATTATTTACTTATATTTCTATTTTAAATAATAATGAAAGTTTTGATTTAGCAAAAAGCATTTAATTCAAACTTGGTCATCTGTCACATAATGATTAAGTAAGAATTAAATGCTTATTTTTTTAGTGTTTAAAAAAGGGTATATTATACTGGAGTAATATCATTCTCTATAAGTAACTTAATTGCTTTATGGTCAGTTGCATTTCTAAATAATTCGTAGGCATTTTCAATATCACTTAATTTACTATAATGTGTAACTAATTGTTCAGGTTGAATAATTTTACTTTTTAATGCTTCTAACAATTCTTCAGTTGTATTACCAGAAACTAATCCTGTAGTTACATTGATATTTTTAATCCAAAGTTTGTCTATATCAAATTGAACAGGTAGACCATGAACGCCGACGTTCGCAATCGTACCATCGACACCAATGAGTTTTTGACATAAGTCAAAAGTTTGTGGGATACCTACTGCCTCAATGGCTACATCTACACCGCGAGGATTTAATTCTTTCACTTTTTGTATAGCCTCTTCGACATTTTTAGAATTAATTAAATGCGTTGCACCAAGAGAGCGGGCTGTTTGTAATCGGTTATTGTCTAAATCAATCATGATTATTTTAGAAGGAGAGAAGAATTGTGCAGTTAACAGTGTAGCTAAACCAACTGGACCAGCACCTACTATTGCAACAGTGCTTCCTGGTTTGACCTTTCCTTTTAATACACCAATTTCATAACCTGTTGGTAAAATGTCTGATAGCATTACAAGTGCTTCATCAGGTAAAGAAGCGGGTGCATGATATAAAGAGTTATCTGCGAAAGGAACTTTAACATACTCAGCTTGAGTACCATTGATTAAGTGCCCAAGAATCCATCCGCCATCATTTTCACAATGAGCGTATATACCTTTTGTACAGTAGTAACACTTACCACATGAAGAAACAGCAGATACGATAACTTTATCACCGACTTTAAAGTTATTAACGTTGCTACCAACAGATTCTACAATACCAATACCTTCATGACCTAAAGTTGTATTTTCAGTAACTTCAGGAGTATCTCCTTTAATAATATGTAAATCAGTTCCACAAATTGTTGTTTTAACCATTCTTATAATAGCATCAGTACTTTCAGTAATTTCTGGTTTTTCTTTATCAATGAGTTCAGCCACTCCGGGTTTAACATAGTTGTATGCTTTCATTAGCAAAACCTCCTAATATTGTGAATATTTTCACAATAATTATACCATGCTTCTTGTAAGCGGTTTAAGTCATCTTTATGACAAATAGTAAATTTACTCATATTAATCTTAATCAGTTTATCTAAATGAAAATCTGTAAATAACGTTGTAAAATAAAATTGAATATAGTAAAGGAGAATGAGTTATGAATCATGAAGGTAAATTAGTAGCTGAGAAAGAGATAGAAGTGAATAATTACGATATTGATGCTATGGGTATTGTTAGTAATATTGTTTATGTCAGATGGTTTGAAGACTTACGAACAGTATTTATTAATCAATATATGAATTACTCAGAGATGATTAAGAATCACATTTCGCCGATCCTTATGAAAACTGAAATTGAATATAAAGTGCCTATAACGATTCACGATCGCCCAGTGGGTAGATGTTGGCTTGTTCAAGCTAGTAAATTGAAATGGGTTTTTAAATTTGAAATCTCGTCAGGTGATAAAGTGCATTGCGTAGGGTCTCAAATGGGTGGATTTTATGATTTAGATAGAGAAAAAATCACAAAAATGCCACAAGTATTTCAAGATATTCTTAAAAATTAAATAAAAACTTTGCTAAAAGAAAAGTTTTAATTAATAATAATAGAAAATAAAAGGAAGGTGATGACCATGACTCAAACATTACAAAGTATTTATGCATTTAACCAGTTTATTCAATCTAATGAACTAGCAGTTATCCATGTTATGAGAGATCATTGTAGCGTTTGTCATGCTGTCCTTCCACAACTTCAAGACTTATTACAAGAATATCCTTTTGCAAAATTAGGTGTCGTCAATCAATCTCATGTAGAGGAGATTGCTGGAGAATTATCAATTTTTACAGTACCGGTAGATTTAATTTTCTTAAATGGTAAGGAAATGCATAGACAAGGACGTTTTATCGATATGCAATCGTTTGAACATCAACTTAAGTTAATGCATGATTCTCTTAAATAAAGAAATGGAACAACTTTTGTTTCATTTCTTTTTTTTATTTAAACTTCATTGATTGGGTAGACAAAAACTTAGTGTTATTATTAGAGACGTGTGACTTTTTCAAGAATAAGAAAAATCAAACATATAAAAAATGAAAACACTTGGAGGAGGCTCAAATGGAGAAAAAACGTCGTCAAGAACACTTTAAAAACGTTATTTTTTGTTTACTAGGGACGTTAATTATTGCGTTAGGAGTCAATTGCTTTGTTATTCCTGGTAATTTAGGTGAAGGTGGAGCAATTGGTCTATCGCTTATTTTGAACTATACATTAGGTATTTCACCGGCGCTAAGTTCATTTATTATTAACGCTATTTTAATTGTTGTAGGATGGAAATTTTTAAGCCGAACGACTGCTATATACACTGCAATAACGATTACAGCAAGTTCTATTTTCCTAGATTTAACAGAGCATTTTGGATTAGGTATTCATGAAAACTTTATCAATTCTGTTTTCGCTGGTTTACTCATCGGTATTGGCACAGGACTTGTTATTGCTGCTCAAAGTACATTAGGCGGGACATCAGTTATTGCTAGAATTATAAGCAAATATTCAGAAGTAAAAACCTCTCAAGCATTATTAATTTTAGATACTTTAGTCGTGCTATCCTTCCTTCTTGTCTTACCGGTTTCAAATGTACTTTATACAATTGTTATGCTATTCATAGTGGAGAAAGCAATGGCTTTTGTAGTAGAAGGTTTTAATCCTAAGAAGGCTGTGACAGTGATTTCTGAATACAATAGACAAATAAGCTCTGACATATATCAAGCAACTGGCAGAGGGTCAACATTATTAAGTGGTAAAGGCGCTTATCAGCAAAACAATACAGATGTATTATACGCTGTTGTTTCACAAAGTCAGATTGGTACTGTGAAGAAGATTGTTAATTCTTATGACGAAAGTGCCTTCCTCGTCATACACGATGTGCGTGATGTCTTAGGTAATGGTTTTATTAATACTAAATAATTAATCTTCTTATTTAATTAGGGACTGTTGAAGTCATTTACTCAAAGTTTTTCTATTTTTGATTTAAAATGGTATTAAATAGAAAATGAGGAGGTCGACTTTCAGATGTTGAGAAAATTAGCAACCATTATAGGATCCACTATTGTCGGCACAATTTTATATGCAAGAGTCAAAGAAAAGAGAAGTTATAAGAGCTTTTTACAAGAAAAAATGATTCGCATGTCTGGAATGAAAAAAACGTTTGAAAATGTACAAGATGCAGAAAAAGCTCTAGAGGAAACGAAATACGAAACAGCGGGTAAATATAGTGGAACAGATTATGAATTTAGTCATGGAGTTCAAATTAAAGACTACGATGGTTCCTTAGTTTATATCGTCAATGATGAAGGACAACGCGATCAACGTACTATTTTGTATATACACGGTGGAGCATGGTTTCAGGACCCATTAGATTATCATTTTGAATACATGGATTTATTGGCTGATTCGCTAAATGCGAAGGTTGTTATGCCAATTTATCCAAAAATTCCACATAGGGATTATCGTACTACATTTGAATTACTGACAAAGCTGTATCATCATTTGCTAAATAAAATAGATGATTCAAAACAAATGATAATAATGGGGGATTCTGCTGGTGGACAAATTGCATTAGCGTTTGCTCAACAGCTTAAAAAAGATAGTGAACCACAACCAAGCCATATTGTATTAATTTCACCTGTTTTAGATGCAACATTTAGTAATCCAGAAGCTCGAAAATATGAAAAAGAAGATCCAATGTTGGGTATTGAAGGTAGTAAATATTTAGTCAATTTATGGGCTGGCGATGCACCTTTAGATCATTACAAATTATCACCAATGTATGGAGATTTAGAGGATTTGGGGCATATTACTATAACAACGGGTACGAAAGAAACATTGTATCCAGATGCTGTTAAATTCTCAACTATGTTGAATGAAAAGGGTATTAATCACGAATTTATACCAGGTTATAGCTTGTTCCATATTTATCCTATTTTTCCTATTCCAGAACGAGAACGCTTCTTAGAACAATTAAAGCGTATTATCCTAAAATAATTTCGATAAGTTAAAAGCTCACATGAGAAAAATCACTCATTATGGTATTTCCTCATGTGAGTTTTTTAATTTTTAGTGGCTGGTAATCATTTTAGTTGTCGATATTGGGTTGCTTTTTCAAAGAAAGAACTAAAATAAGAACGACTATGATAATAATTCCTAATATTTGAAAAGCCTTAAATGATACACCTAGAAATAAACCACTTGCTACAACTGCAACTACAGGTTCTATCGTACCAAATAACGTTGTTTCTTTAGCTGATAGATATTTCAAGCTATCAATAAATAGATAATATGCTAGAGCAGTGCCTCCAATAATTCCAAATATTAAATAAAGAAACGTGGACACATGCCATTGAGTCATACTGACGTTCCAAATAGGATGACGTAAAGTCATAATTATACCGGAAATAATCATTGCCCAACCAACGACTAAAATGGAGGCATATTTATTCAATAATTTTTCCGCATAGATAGTGTAAAATGCTAGAGCTAATCCGGCCAAGATTCCCCAAAATAAGCTTGAAGGGGCAACAATTAATTTAGAAAGTGAACCGTTTGTTAAGAGCAGAAATGTACCGACAAGTGTCAAGAGTACAACAACTATATCAAATGCCCTTAGCTTTTCTTTACCTCTGAATGCAAACCATAGAATGATATATACAGGCGCAATATATTGTAATAAAGTAGCGACTGCTGCATTACCTTCATTAATTGATGCCATGTAAGCATATTGAACGATTAACATGCCAAAGAGACTATAAATTATCAAAGTAATCACGTGAGATACACGAGTAAAAATGACAAATATGGATTGTCTAGAATTCATTATTTTAAACATGACTAATAAAAATAAACCGCTAATTATTAATCTTGTAGTTACATACCAGTCTACATTGATTCCTGCATGCTTAAATAGAAAATCTGAAACAGTTCCCCCTAATCCCCATAAGCTTGCCCCTATAATAGCGAATAAGATACCTTTTAATCTCGATTGTTTATAACCTTTCAATTCGCCACCTCCATAATGATGATTAATCTCATGATATATAGTATATAATGAGAAATATATCTTTTTACTTTAAAAAAGTATCAATATGTTGAGGTTGATATTCATGGCAATAAATATCCGATTGAAAGATAATTTAGAAGAAATTATTCATTATCCAGATTCCTTATGGCAACATATCATGTTACATACTCAACTTGACCAAACGATTCTAGGTTATATCCCTTTGCATTGGCACAATGATTTACAGCTAATGGTGGTCACTTGTGGGACTATTCAAATTGAAATTGCTAATCAAACCGTTGTATTAAAAAAGGATCAAGCTTTGTTTATTAATACAAATGTAGTTCATAAAATAGAAGGGCTTGAAGCGGATACTTCCTTTTACTGTTGGAATATTGGTTTACCTGATGCGACAGACTATGTAAATTATAAATATGTAAATCAAATTATTAATACGCTTGATAAGCATCCTTATATGAAAATAAATGGTGTCAATGTAGAAGAAAAGATATTAATTGAAAAGATAAAAAATGTAGGAGAATTATTTGAAGCAAAAGATAAGCATTATCAACTTAATATATTAAGTGAGTATTATATTTGTTTGAAATATCTCGTCATGCTGATTGATCAAACTCATCATTCCAAACAATATTATTACTTTGATCAAAGAATAAAAGAGTGCATAAACTTTATTCAGAGGAATTACACATATAAAATAAAAATGCATGACTTATGTAAGATATCCTGCATTAGCAGTTCAGAAACGATTAAGCTCTTTAAAAGGTATGTAGGTATGACGCCTTTTCAATATTTATTGCATTATCGATTGGAAAAGGGCGCAAAGCAACTTAAATTAACTCATAATAATGTAACGGAAGTAGCTATGGATTGCGGTTTTTCTACAACGAGTTATTTCATACAGGTGTTTAAAGATAAATACAAAGTTACACCTAAACAATTTCAATTATCACATTAATAAAAATGCGAATTCTGTTATCAATATACCTGATAACTGGAATTCGCATTTTTTGGTGTTTGATGATAATTATTTTGAGTGTTATTCGAATTTACATTTTTGTAGTTAGAAGTTGTGAAAGAATGTGAATGAGATGAATCTGAATGACTTGATGTTGAACTTACGTCCTCATCACTATTTCTAGATGTGTTGTTGATACGAGAATGATCACTATCTAAAACTGAATTACTCATATCTTTACCTTGTAAACTACCGATAAGTATAAAAGCAAGATAACAACTACAAACAACTAGTATGATTGCAAGATAGACGCCAACAGCGAGTTTTACTGGTTTATCCATCCATATCCTCCTAAGGTCGTAGTAACTTTCATATTAAAGATAACATGTGTTTTTTAAGCTAATGTAAATTCAAAGTAAAATTCTCATTACTTTACTAAAGATATGAAATGAATTAAAAAATTCTACAATATAAAAATAAAATTTATCATTTTTTCTAAAAAATGCATAGTGTATATGCAATAACTTTACATTTATTTACATTATCTTAATGTTGGGTTAAAAGATTTAAAACTGAGTCAACACGCACATGATAGTCTACTACTAGTTAGAGAATAAAAAAATTTGTAATGAATTATGATGAATTATATAGATTATATTGACTTTTGATTAATTTTTTATTTAGACTTTACTATGATGGAAACGTTTTAAATTTTTGTAAAAATTGTGAGTTAATTAATTTAAATTAGTGTTTATCATTTTCCATTAACAATTTAATATTACATAGAAAAGCGAGGTAAGACGGATTGATTCTCATTATAGTGTGTGTCCTGTTGATTCTATGGCTAGGAATTAAAGAAAAAAGACGTCATGCGAATCGACTAAAGAAAATCCCTTTACGAATTAATATCAATGGGATTCGTGGGAAATCTACAATCACTCGAATGGCTTACAGTGTGCTTCGAGAAGACCATTACAGAGTAATCGGTAAAACGACTGGAACAGATGCAAGAATGATGTACTGGTTCACACAGAAAGAATACGATGTAATTAGAAAACCTCAAGGTGCAAATATTGGTGAACAGCGTGATATTATTCGTAAGGTTGTAAAGCAAAAAGCAAACGCACTTGTTAATGAGTGTATGGCTGTTAACCCTGACTACCAAATTACATTCCAAAAAGATTTAGTAAAGGCAAACATTGGCGTTATTGTAAACGTGATGGAAGATCACATGGATGTATTGGGTCCAACTCTTAAAGATGTAGCTCAAGCCTTTACAGCAACTATTCCATATAATGGTAAATTAGTTGTAATGAAAGATGAATATACTGATTTCTTCGCGAAAGAAGCTAAAAAGCGAAATTCGGAAATCATCGTTGTAGATAAAGACGAAATACCTGAATCATACTTAAGAAAATTTGACTACTTAGTCTTCCCGGATAATGTTGCCATTGTCTTAGGTATAGCAGAGGCTGTTGGTGTAGATTATGAAACAGCACTTCAAGGTATGTTAAATGCCCCAGCCGATCCAGGTGCGGTGCGTATTAAATATTTCCATGCAAATAACACGCAAAATGTCTTTGTTAATGCTTTTGCTGCAAATGAACCAAAATCTACAAAGGCAATTTTGAATAAAGTTGAATCATATAATTATCCATACAAAAAGAAAATTATCATTTTAAATTGTCGTTCAGATAGAATTGATAGAACACAATTATTCGTTGAAAATTTCTTAGAAGATGTTGATTATGATGTTTTAATTTGTACTGGTAAGAGTACGCAAATGGTTTCAAACCTAATGCAAAAAATGCCAGATAAGAAATATTTAAATTACGAAGGGCAAGAATTCTCTGAAATTGAAAAAGGAATTATGCATGAGTCAGAAAATGCACTTGTCTTTTGTGTAGGAAACATCCACGGCCCGGGTGGAAGAATAGCGGAATTCATAGAAGGGATAGAATAAAAAAATGATAGGTTCAGAGTTATATTTCTCCTTATTCGTAGGTGTTATTCTCAGTTTAATATTTGCTGAGAAATTCGGGATCAACCCGGCAGGACTTGTTGTTCCTGGTTACTTAGCTTTAATTTTTGATCAACCCATAATGTTATTATCAGTATTGATTATTAGTTGTTTAACTTACTTTATTGTTAATAACGGTATTAGTAATTGGGTGATTTTATATGGTAGAAGAAAATTCGCTGCTATGATTTTAACTGGTATGGTACTCAAGTTTATATTTGACTTAATTTATCCTCTCACGCCATTTGAGATGGTTGAAGTTTCAGGTATTGGTGTTGTCATTCCAGGAATCATTGCAAATACGGTTCAAAAGCAAGGTGTCGTAATTACATTATCAACTACAATGTTATTAACTTGTATTACTTATGTCATCTTGTTCTTATATAGCTTTATCAACTAATCACGAACAAGGAGCGCGTATTAATGAAAAAGAAAAAACGATTATCGCCCAGTGAGTGGTTACTTAAACAGTCTAAAAGACATAAAAGAAGAAACACGCTTTACACGGCGATTGTCCTTTTATTAGCTTTAATTCTATTAGTATTTGCGATCAGAGCAATACATGTCGATCCTGTCAAAAGTGATGCTAAAAGTGGAAATAGCCTTCGATTTACATACTTAGGCAACATTACTTTAAATAAACACATTCGCCAAAATAATTTGAATGATGTATTTGCAGGAATTCAAGACACATTAAAGAATAGTGATTTTTCTTCGGCTTCTTTATTGGTTAATGAATTTTCAAAAAATCAAAAAGATGATCTTAATAAAAACATAGAAAATATCATGTTCTTACGTAAACAAAATATTAAAAGTGTAAATCTCATCAACAAGTCTATTGATAATATTCAAGCGACAGAGTTAATGAGAAAAGTTGAATCTCAAGCAGGTTATAACTTTTTAACAGGAAATGGTTCAAATCCTATAAATAGTAAAACTGTTCAACAAGAAATTAAAGGTAAGAAAATCGCAAATGTATCATTTACAGATGTTGAATCAAATTATACTAAACCTTTAAAAAATACGACTTCAATCAGTTTAGATCCGAAGATTTTTTATCCACTCATTAAGAAGTTAAAAGAAAACAATGATTACGTAGTAGTTAATGTTGACTGGGGTATTCCTAATGAAAGAAATGTAACTGATAGACAAAAAGAATATGCGCACGCATTATCAGATGCTGGTGCTGACATTATTGTTGGTCATAATTCAGTTGTACAGAAAATAGAAAAATATAAAAATACACCTATTTTCTATAGTTTAGGTAATACAACTTCAGATGACTTCTTATCGAAAAACCAAAAAGGCATGGTCGTACAACAAGATTGGAACGGAAAACATAATAAATTCCATATCACACCAATTCAGTCAAAAGACGGTAAAATCTCTAAAGATGATATGAATAAATTGGATCATGTAAGATTCCATAACAATATCAAAGATAAAACAGTTAATTTAAAATCAGATAATAGTGGAGGTTATACTTTTGAATATTAAAAAACATTGGTTGCCAATCGTCGTTGTCATCTTAGTTATTGTCATTTTCTTATTAGTGACATTTGCCAAAGCAAATGAAGGTTTAGATCATTATGAACAAAATGAATTGAAAAATGGAGAACAGCAATATCTTTCAAAAGGGGCAAGCTAAATATGAATATATATAATAAAGTGACCTTGAGTGTCATTTTAGTTATAACAATTGTGATTTCGTTCCTCTTTTATTTCTTAACAACAGAGAAGAAAGTGGACAAAGACACGTTATATGAAAATAAGATAGCGAACCATAAACAATCTGGTAACCAAAAAAATTATGGTGTTGCCTCTAATAATGCAATTGCAACTAAAGTAGGTAATAAAATAATTGAAGATGGCGGTAATGCAACAGATGCAGCTGAAGGTGTTGCTTATGCTCTAGCTGTAACTGAACCTCATTCGTCTGGTTTAGGCGGTGGGGGCGCAACGCTAACCTATAATGGTAAAGATGGAGAAGTCCCTAAAATGTATGAATATAAGACAATGTCTTCATACAATTATAAACAAGGCGACAAAATCGGTGTACCTGGCTTCGTTAGAGGTATGCATGATATGCATGAAAAAGAAGGTAAAATGGATGAGAAGAAAATCTTTAACTACGTCATTCCTTTAGCAGAAGATGGCTTCGAAGTAGATTCAGAACTTGAACGTAGTTTGAAAATTTACGGCTCTAAGATTGACCGTAATTCACCTTTCTTCAAAGGAAGTAAAACAGTACGTGAAGGTGACGTTGTTAAGCAAAGTAAACTTGCTGACACGTTAAAGAAAATCCGTGATAAAGGCCCAGATTACTTCTACAAAGACGTAGGCAAAAGTATTTCTAAACAGTTAAAAAATAAATTGACTGAAAAGGACTTCACAACCTTCAAAACTGAATCAAAAGAACCAGTAAGCACAACTTATAAAAATAACAAAATTTATTCAACTTCTAACCCATTAGGTGGTACGCTAACTTTACAAGGTTTAAAAGTTGATGAACAAGAAAACCAAAATAATGCTGACCGTACTAGCTTTATTACTGCGATGATTAAATCACGTGATTTAATGTACCAAAACCGTGATATCGTTAATGGTTCAGAAGCAAGTAACGACCAACAATTATCGGATGATTACTTACTTGGTCAATTAAATAAAGTTAATGTTGGAAGCAACACAGAAAATGGTAGTGACTTTAACCAAATAAGAACTGATAATACAAGTACAACGCACTTTGTAGTTATTGATAAAGATGGTAAATTAGCAAGCACGACTAATACACTTTCAAGTTACTTTGGATCTGGTGATTTCATGAAAGAAGGATTCTATATGAACAACTCATTAGGAGACTTCTCTAAAGAATCAACGAGTCCTAACTATGGGGAACCTCATAAAGCACCAAGATCATTCATTTCACCATCAGTAGTGGTAGGTCCTAACTTCTACATGGGTATTGGTACTCCTGGAGGTAACAAAATTCCTACTATCTTAGATGAGGTTATCGTAGATTATTTAAATGGTAACGGTACGTTGCAAGAATCTGTTGATAAACCACGTTTTTATAATGATGGTGGTACAGTTTATTATGAAAATGCTACAAGCGATGAAGATATTAACATCTTCAAAAGTTTAGGTTATGGCGTTCAGGAAAAACGTAATGACCCTAACTTCGGTAGTGTTCAAGGTGCCGTGTATGATAAAAATAAAAAATCAGTAGACGTCGGTTCAGATGTTGGTAACCGTTAAAAATTAAATACAAATAATAGTACACCTTCAAAGTTGAAATCATATCACTTTGAAGGTGTTTTTATGTATTTAGTGGAATCATGTGATTAAAACATTTAATTTTAAAATGACTGATTTATGATTGCAATATTAATTTTCCCTCACCGTAAAAAAATTTATGCATATCCGACAGTTTTATGACATTGGGTGTAAGCGTATACAGGTAAATTCATAAATAGTATGATGATTGAGTAAAAGTTTTACATATTATTTAAGACTTCGAGGTGGCTTATGGATATTATAGCTTTATTAATAGGATTAGGACCGTTATTAGGTTGGGGATTGTTCCCAACGATTGCATCTAAATTTGGTGGACGACCTGTGAACCAAATCTTTGGTGCAACAGTCGGGACATTAATCTTTGCAATTATATTAGCCGTGGTAAAAGGTATTGGAATACCCGGAGGTATGGCACTCATATTTTCAATTATTTCAGGTGCCGGATGGGCATTTGGTCAAATTATTACATTTAAAGCGTTTGGGTTAGTAGGATCATCTAGAGCTATGCCTATTACAACAGCTTTTCAATTATTAGGTGCTTCGTTATGGGGCGTATTCGCTTTAGGTAACTGGCCTGGTATAGCAAACAAAATGATTGGATTCGTAGCACTCATAGTAATTTTAGTTGGCGCACGCATGACAGTTTGGTCAGAGAAAAGTGAACAAGAGTATAGTCAAAATCTTAGAAAAGCAGTGGTTTTATTACTTATTGGTGAAATTGGATATTGGGTTTATTCAGCTGCACCACAAGCTACAGATATAGGTGGATTAAAAGCATTTTTACCACATGCTATTGGTATGGTAATTGTAGCAGTCATCTATGCTCTAATGAATATGAACAAAGGGAATGCCTTTAAAGAAGCAGTCAGTTGGAAACAAATTATTTCTGGTTTCTTCTTCGCCTTTGCCGCGTTAACATATTTAATTTCAGCCCAACCCAATATGAATGGACTAGCTACTGGTTTCGTTCTTTCCCAAACTTCAGTCGTTTTAGCAACTTTAACAGGTATTTTCTTTTTAAATCAGAAGAAAACACCAAAAGAATTAATGATTACTATTGTCGGATTGGTTTTAATTCTTATTGCTGCTTCCGTAACTGTATTTATTAAATAACTTAGTGAGGGATTGATATTTATGAAAAAGACAGCAGTATTAAATAGTCATGTTTCACAAGCTATCTCAACTTTAGGACATTATGATTTAATTACCATCAACGACGCAGGAATGCCTATACCTAATGATGAAAGACGTATTGATTTAGCAGTAACTAAAGGCTTACCAAGTTTTATAGATGTACTTGAAAATGTTTTAACAGAAGTGGAGATTCAAAAAATTTACTTAGCAGAAGAGATAAAAACAAATAATTCAACTCAGCTTAAAGCAATTAAACACTTAATCGAGGAACATGTAGAGATTGAATTTATTTCTCATAGTAAAATGAAAGAGATGCTTCAATCACCACATAATAAAGGGAACATTAGAACAGGAGAGACCACACCATTCTCTAATATCGTATTAGAATCTAATGTCACTTTTTGATAGAAAGCACGATTGAAGAATTATATATCTAAAAAGGGGGCTATTTCAATGAGTAGAAACAAGGTAGTTATAGTAGGTTCAACCAATGTTGATAAATTTATTAACGTGACGCGTTTTCCTAAACCAGGAGAGACATTACACATTGATCAAGCGCAACGAGAATTTGGTGGAGGAAAGGGTGCTAATCAAGCGATTGCAGCTGGTCGTCTAGAAGCTGAAACAACTTTTGTTACTAAAGTAGGTAAAGAAGGGAATGCCGATTTTATCATTGAAGATTTCAAAGAGGCGTCTATTAATACGGAATATATTTTAACCGCTGATAATGAAGAAACAGGACAAGCTTTCATAACAGTATCAGAAGACGGTCAGAATACAATTTTAGTATATGGTGGAGCAAATATGACTTTAAGTGCTAAAGATGTCATGGCAGCAGAACAACCAATTACTGAAGCGGACTTTGTTGTGGCACAATTAGAAATACCAATTGAAGCTATAGAACAAGCCTTTAAAATTGCTAAAGCAAATGGTGTAACAACTGTACTCAATCCTGCCCCTGCGATTGATTTACCTAAATCTTTATTAGCATTAACAGATATTATTATTCCTAATGAAACTGAAGCTGAACTACTATCAGGTATCTCTATCACTAATCAAGATAACATGAAAGAAACCGTAGAATATTTCTTCAAATTAGGAATTTCAACAATACTTATTACGCTTGGGGAACAAGGTACATATTATGCCACTGAGAATGAATCCAACATTGTTCCAGCTTATAAAGTAGAAGCTATTGATACTACTGCTGCAGGTGATACATTTATTGGAGCTTTTGTGAGCCAATTAAACAAAGATTTGAGTAATTTGGAACAAGCTATCCAATTCGCTAATCAAGCATCATCTTTAACTGTTCAACGACAAGGAGCTCAAGCAGCTATTCCTACTAGAGATGAAGTAATCAATGTCTATAAATAATTAGCTGGTCTTATAAGTGAAAGGTATTTCATTACGTATTCATAATTAAAAAAATGCTCTAAGAAGTTGTGTTAAAACAATCATCTTAGAGCTATTATTTTTTCTAAAATACTATTAACTCCAAACTTTAAGTTTTCATATAGTATGTAAGCATATATGATATAAATATACAGAGATAACTTAATACATATTTGACATAAACGAAGGGTGATCAAAAGATGGAAGAAGTTGTTTTAGGTATTGATTTAGGAACGAGCGCAATTAAAATTATCGCAGTCAATCGCCAAGGCGAAGTATTGGAGACTGTAAGTGAACCATTGAAATTATTTCAAGAGCAACCTGGATATAGTGAACAAGACCCTAATGAATGGTTTCAAGCTACTAAGCGTGGCGTTAAGCGCATTATCTCTTCAAATGCTTTAAAGAATAAAGCTGTGAAAGGTCTTTCGTTCTCAGGACAGATGCACGGTCTAGTCGTCTTAAATAAAGAAGGACAGCCCTTACGCAATGCAATACTCTGGAATGATACTAGAAATTCGGAACAGTGTCGTCAAATTAAAGAAGTGTATGGTGAGAGACTCAACTATAACCCAATATTAGAAGGATTTACATTACCTAAAATGTTATGGGTTCAACAACATGAGCCTGAAATTTGGGAACAAGTGAATGTATTTATGTTACCTAAAGATTATTTACGATATTGTTTAACGAATCAAATTAATATGGAATACAGTGATGCGGCTAGCACATTATTATTAAATCCTAAAACAAATTTGTGGACAAAAGATGTGGGCTCAATTTTCAATATCCCTGATATTTATCCATCATTAGTCAATTCACATGAATGTGTTGGGTACGTTAGCGAATTACTGGCAGATGAACTAGGTTTAAAGCATCAGGTTGCTGTATTTGCCGGAGGTGGGGATAATGCCTGTGGAGCTATAGGAGCTGGCGTGATTAATGATAAAGAGGCATTATGTAGTATAGGAACATCTGGCGTTGTATTAAATGTTGAACATAATCATGTTACAGAGTATGATCAGAATTTACATTTCTTCAATCACAGTATTCCTAATACGTATTATGCGATGGGAGTTACATTAGCTGCAGGTTATAGTTTGAATTGGTTGAAGACCACATTCTTTGAAAATGACTCCTTCGCCCAAATTTTAGATTCTGCTGAAAGTGCCAAACTAGGAGCAAATGGCTTATTATTTGCTCCTTACTTAGCTGGTGAACGCACGCCACATGGGGATGCCTACATTAGAGGTAGTTTTATTGGTATTAGTGGACAACACAAAAAAGCAGATTTTGCACGTGCAGTTATAGAAGGTATTACTTATTCTTTATATGATTCAATCAAAATAATGCGAGAAGCAGGACACGAAATCAATTCAATTACCTCAATTGGTGGAGGGGCTAAAAGTAAGTTCTGGCTTCAACTTCAAGCAGATGTTTTTAATATGAAAGTGAAAAAATTAAAACATGAAGAAGGTCCAAGTATGGGAGCAGCTATGCTTGCAGCATACGGACTAGGTTGGTTTGAAAGTGTAGCTGATTGTGTTGAGACATTTATTAAAGTTGAAGAAGTTTTTAAACCTAATGCCGAAAATCATAAACGATACGAACAATTCCATAATGTTTATCAACGAGTCTATAAGCAAACGAAAGAACTAACAAAGGAACTGCTAGCGATTACAAAGTAAAGTACCAACTCTCGGACAATTCTTGTGCGAGAGTTTTTTTATCTTGATAACTCTAAATGCAAAACCTAGACTTTATATAGAAATTTATTGAAAAAAGTGAATTATTGAAAAGATGGGAAACAATAATTGATTTTTAGTTTGAGCGACAAAAAAGAAAAATTATTTTCAAGGAAATGAATATTGACATTACACTAAATAGAACGTTTAATAAAATTATATTTTAACAATTAATATATGAGCACAATTAAAAAATAAGACACCGAGAGGATGATAATATGTTAATTTTGAAACAAGAATTGTGTGAGTTTCTAAGCCGTATGTCGCCACGAACGTTTGCGTATATGAATGAACTCGACTATCCTAATTTATTACTTGAACTTGAACACCAAGATATTACACTACCCACTACATACCAACTTCAAAGGTCAATTCAATTCCCTCAATATCAACCACCTTCGCATCAAGTAAATAATCAGTTTATCAATCTAAGAGATGAAGCTGAAAGTGATATTAATGATGAAAAGTTACGTTTTTTACAATTCTATCCTGTCAACCAGCACAGTGAAATGTTGAGTGCATACTCTAGAATGACCCAATTAAAAATCAAAACAACTGTTAAACCACTTAAATTATCATTCCCATTAGATCCAGATACATTAACTGATAAACTCAACCTTCCACCTGCTCATGAAAATCGCGACATTCCTTTACTCCTATATATGCTTCAAAAACTACTTTCAGAACTCAAAAAATGCAATTTAAAATTCTCTATTCAAGATAATATTATAGAAATCATCTATCCCAGTCATATTGTTAAAGTCTTCATTAATTTATATAAAAACAATCAAAGCATCTATCCTCTACAAATATTTGTTAGTGCTTACTGTAGATACGCACCATTTATTGAGCAAATGGAATCAATATCTATGTCTACATCTAAAGAAGTGTTAACAAATGTAGACAAACTTTTCTTACTTATACTTGAATTACCAGAAAGACTTACAAGACAAGAATTTTCATTGAGTCAAAAGAATTATGACTTAGCCGAAAAATTATTTTTCATTAAAGGGTAACTTTTACTTATTGAAAAGATATAGAGGTAGAAGTCCGCCTAATTAATTAAAATGATATAGGTAAGAGTAGAAAATGATAAAATTCACCCGTGAATCTGAAAATAGGTTTAAGGGTAAAAATACAATTTTAAATTAAACATTCATATTTAAGGGCTGGTTGCACTAGAAATTTGCAATAAGCCCTTAAAAATTGTGAGCAATTTGTTACATTTTGAGATAATAAGCGTTAGAATATATAAGTCGCCTAAATGATATGTACTAGTTATCTGTACATCATATGAAGACGATTTTGAGGTAAGGGTAAATTAATGTTTATGATAGCGTTTACATTCGTCAGGGTTAGGTGTAAAATGTTTCGAATAAAATCAAATAACAAAATAATTTCTCTTTTGTACTTTTTGCAACAATAAAAATATAACTTAGTGAATTATTTCACAATATCTACTAATTTATTTGTTGTAAATTATTGAAATCGCTTTCTTAAGGGTGTACGATAGCTATGGCCTAAAAAAACAGAAAGAAGGTTATGGGGAAATGAATATAATCTTAGGAGTAGGGACACTAGTAATTGTACTTATCATCATGACGCTGTTCTTAAACTTTGCGCCATATGGTAAACAAGGTTTACAAGCTTTATCAGGGGCAGCTTGTGCCACATACTTACCACAAGCATTCTTAAGTTATGCTATCGGTGGCGTGTTCCACATTAAATTTTTTCAAGAAATTGGTGACTTAGCAGGGAGTTTAAGCGGAATTGCAGTTGGTATTTTAACATGTTTAAACTTGGGTGTATCTCCAGTTTTTGCTGTTATCGTTGGTTTAGTTTTACATGATTCAAAATTATTGCCAGCATTTATAGCAGCATATATTATTGCTTTTGGGATTAAATTGATAGAGAAAAAAGTTCCAGAAGGACTAGATTTAATTGTTGTAATTTTATTGGCTCCAGCAATTACATTTGGTTTAGCAAATTTAATTTCACCAGGGGTTATCGCTGTACTTAAACAAATTGGTTCAGCTATCTCATCTGTAGGTAATGATAATCCTTATGCTTTAGCAGTTATATTAGGACTAGTTATACCTGTAACAGGCATGACGCCTTTAAGTTCAATGGTCTTAACAAGCTTATTAGGGCTTACAGGTATACCAATGGCAATCGGTGCATTAACATGTACTGGTGCTTCATTCGTTAACGCAGTACTATTCAGTAGACTGCATATTGGTAAGAAAACCAATGCGTTCGCAGTATTTATCGAACCATTGACACAAATAGATTTAATTGCAAAATATCCACTACAACTTTATGGTACGAATGCCATCATCGGTGTTGTAAATGCTTGTATCGTTACATTCAGTGGACTAGTAATCAATGTAAAAGGTATGGCTACACCGATCGCAGGTGCGATTGTATTATTTGGATTTAATAATGCAGTGACTTCTATCATAACTATCATCACAGTGGGTATAGTAAGTGTAGTACTAGCATTCGTTATGAGTTCAATTATCAAGAAGTTTAACTTAATGAATATTAGTTTCAAATTACCAGGGAAAAAGAATCGAGTTAAGGAGAGTGTTTAATAATGGCTAAAAGCTATGATTACCAAAGTGCTTTTGACATTATTGGACCAGTTATGATGGGACCATCAAGTTCTCATACTGCTGGTGCAGTTAAAATAGGTAACTCAGCACGTGCTGTTTTAGGAGACATGCCTAAAACTTTAGAGATTCATTATTATGAATCTTTTGCTAAGACGCACCAAGGACATGGTACAGACGTAGCTGTAGTTGGTGGTGCTATGGGCTATAGCACCTTCGATAGCCGAATTAAATCAGCATTAGATATAGCTAAGGATGAAAATATTGATGTTGATATCATCGAAGAAGATGGAGAAAGTATCGGTCAACATCCTAACTGTGCTTATATTAAGGCGAACTCTGAAAGTGGACGTCACATTGAAGTCATTGGTATTTCAATTGGTGGCGGTACAATTAAACTTAAAGGCATTAACGTCAATGGCTTAGAAGTTGAAATTAACAATGGACTTCCAATGTTAGAAATAGACGGCGAAATGGATAAAGCTCAGGTGAATCACTTAATCAACGACATGACAGATATGGAAATTGATTTTGGTGATGAAACTGTCAAGACGAGCGACAATAATGGTCTAGTTGTATTACCTTTAAATAAAGCAATCTCAGAATCAACATTAAACAAAATTAGAGAAAAATACAGTGACTTAAACGTTTCCTATATCAATTAGAGGGGGATTATAAATGTTTGATTCAATTAGAGAGACAATAGATTATTCTGTTGAACATGACATTTCCTTCGCTGATATCTTGATCAACGAAGAAATGGAAAGAGAAGGTATATCACGCGACGAAGTACGTGAACGCATGAAACAAAATCTTGAAGTGATGCGTGATGCAGTAGAAAAAGGTACTACTGGAGACGGTGTAGAAAGTGTTACAGGTTATACAGGCCATGATGCGGCAAAACTTCGTGATTACAACGAAAACAATCATGCTTTATCAGGGAAAGAAATGATTGAAGCCGTTAAAGGTGCAGTTGCAACAAACGAAGTGAATGCAGCAATGGGTATCATCTGTGCTACACCTACAGCTGGTTCCTCGGGAACTATACCCGGAGTTCTTTTCAAATTAGAGAAAACGCATGATTTAACTGAAGATCAAATGATAGATTTCCTATTTACTTCAGCATTATTTGGACGTGTAGTTGCAAACAACGCAAGTGTTGCTGGTGCTACAGGCGGTTGCCAAGCAGAAGTTGGTTCTGCGTCAGCAATGGCTGCGGCAGCTTCTGTAGCTATCTTTAACGGTACGCCAGAGCAATCTGGTCATGCGATGGCACTTGCGATAAGTAACTTATTAGGTTTAGTTTGTGATCCTGTAGCAGGACTCGTTGAAATTCCTTGTGTAATGAGAAATGCTATTGGTTCAGGTAACGCATTAATTTCAGCAGACCTTGCATTAGCTGGCGTTGAAAGTCGTATTCCAGTTGATGAAGTTATCGGTGCGATGGACAGAGTTGGTCGTAATTTACCTGCATCTCTTCGTGAAACAGGTTTAGGTGGTCTAGCTGGTACACCAACTGGTGAAGAAATTAAACGTAAAATTTTCGGTGAAGCTGAAAATATGGTAAATAATAAATAACTTATAAATATAATGATTAAGCACTTTAGTTTTGTGTATAGCAAGACTAAAGTGCTTTTTTCTAAGGTTATAAAGATTAACTGTTTTAGTAAGTACATAGTTGAATGATTAAAAAGGATTACAATAGACTATGGTCTATTGCATTAAGAACACCGTCGAAATTAGAATTCGCATATTAGATGAACACAATAGTCAAGAAACTATTATGTAAGAAGCACTAAAGAATTATTACCATCATAAGTGCTTCTTTAGTATTGCAAAATGTGGGTCCCCAATCTAAAATAGCTTAAAAGGGGTTGATGCAATGCTAAGATTATTCCTTATCTTTCTAGCATTCATCATTAACACAACGATAACTTATTTATGGACTACAGAGGGGACATGGGTCAACTTATTATTTAAATCATTATCATTAAGTATGATTCTCGTTTTTATGTTCTACTATATTCGTTTTGTTATTGAAAATAAAAACAAAGAATGAAATTTAACCAAAGACATTCCTTAGTTAAATTTCATTCTTTTTTATTGATGTAAATCAAGCTGATAAAATGCTAAATCGAGCCATCTTTCAAATTTATATCCTACATTTTTAATTGTTCCAGCGTGAGTGAAATTAAATTTTTTATGTAGCTCAATACTTCCTACATTAGAAGCATCTATCCCCGCTACAATTGTTCGATAATTTTTGGCCTTTGCGTCTTGAATGAGTATTTCTAATAACTTTGAAGCTATACCTTGACCACGATAGTCGGGATCAACATAAATCGAATGTTCAATAGAATAAAGATAGGCTGGCCAATCTCTAAAAGAGCCATATGTTGCATAACCTATAACATGATGGTCTTTAACATATACCCATATAGGTTCTTCGGCTATTGATTTTGTTTCAAACCACTGTAGTCGTTCTTCTAATTCCTTGGGATCATATGTATATACTGCAGTAGTATTAATTATGGCGTCATTATAAATTTTAAGAATATCTGGCAGGTCTTCTTTTCTAGCATGTCTAATCATTTGGCACCCCTCTTTTTACATTCCATTAAATACCTTTATTTCTAATAAATCAATTATTTGTTAAGTAATTTCACATGCGATATTTATAAAAGATTTTATAAGCTCCTTTTATATTAGTGTTGTCGTGTCAAAATAATGCTATACTTATCTCAAACTACGATAAATCTTTAAAAACATTTAAAGGAGTTACAGTAATGAAAAAATGGACGAGTCGATTAACGACGTTCATTGGTGTCTTATTAATATTATTAGCAATATATTTATTTGCAAAGCCACATATTGATAATTATCTTCATGAAAAAGATAACGACAATAAGATTGAGAAATATGACAACGATGAAAAAAAGGATACCTCGACGAAACAAAAGACACCTACAATTCCAAAGGATAAATCCAAAATGGCTGGTTATATTGAAGTACCAGATGCTGAAATTAAGGAGCCGGTTTATCCAGGACCTGCGACACTAGAGCAACTTAATAGAGGTGTGAGTTTCGCTGAAGGTGATGAATCATTAGATCAACAAAATATTTCTATCGCTGGTCACACATTTACTGACCGTCCGCACTATCAATTTACTAACCTAAAAGCAGCTAAAAAAGGAAGTAAAGTATATTTTAAAGTAGGTAATCAAACACGTAAGTATAAAATGACAAAAATTCATGACGTTAATCCATCAGATGTTGAAGTTTTAGATGAACAAAAAGGTAAAAAAAATCAATTAACGTTGATTACTTGTGATGATTATAATGAGAAAACAGGTGTCTGGGAGAAACGAAAAATATTCATCGCAACACAAGTGAATTAAGAACAATCAGGTAGGAGTATATACAAGATACTTCTACCTTTTACTATAGTAATAAATCATAAAGTTTAATAGACATTTAACAAACATTCACATGAGTTAAGTATTTTTAAGTGATGAAATCAATTTCTAAATGTGAATATAGTTTCATAGACTTATCTTTAACTTCATTCCATTCACACACACAGATATAATGAGATTAAAGTTGGTCAATTAAAGGGGATATTAAAATGATACGCGCAATTGCAGTAGATATGGATGGCACTTTTTTAGATTCAAATAAGCAATTTGATGAGGCACGGTTTGAAACAATTTTTAAAAAATTAAAGAAGCATAACATACAATTTATAGCTGCAAGTGGAAATCAATATGCGAAATTGAAGTCTATCTTTGGCGTTAGAGATATGTTCTTTATTTCTGAAAATGGGGCAGTCATATATAATGGGAATAAGTTGTACAACTACCGAAGTTTCAATAGACAAGATTTTCAAGACGTTGTTGATTATTTAAGCAGTGACCACAAGATGGATGAACTCATCATATGTGGTGTGAAAAGTGCGTATATTTTAAAAAGTACCCAAGCAACTTTTAAAGAGGACGCGCATTTTTATTATCATCAATTAGAAGAAATTGATTCACTTCAACATTTACCTGAAGACGATTATGTTAAAATTGCTTTCAATATCAATCGAGATACTCATCCTCACTTGGATGATGAGTTAGAGAGAGCTTTTAAAGATACAATTAAGCTAGTCTCAAGTGGGCACGATAGTATAGATGTCATTATGCCTAATATGACAAAGGGTCAAGCATTAAGACGATTACTTACTGAATGGGGGATGTCGTCTACTGAATTAATGGCATTTGGAGATGCTAATAATGATAAAGATATGCTAGAACTCGCACAATTTAGTTATGTTATGGAAAATAGTAACGACGCATCATTATTTGAATTAGCGAGTGGTGTAGCACCATCTAATGATAAACAAGGTGTATTAACTACTATTGAAGAAGTAGTTCTAAGTAACATATGAGCATAAATAAAGGTGAGAAGAAGTGGATATACCAACTTTTCTCACCCTTTTAAATATATTAGTTTAGACGTGTTTCACAAGTTCCAGTTTGAATAACTGATAACGCTGCATTTAAGCCGCCTTCAACTAAGTTTTGTACTGCTTCATCTGAGAAGAAAGCAATGTGAGGTGTGACTAAAATCTTTTCGTGTCTAATAAGCTCTAAAAGCGTTTGATCTTCGATTGTTTTGTTAGTCCAATCAAATGTAAAGTAGTCGGCTTCATTTTCATAAGTATCGATTGCAGCACCATATAATGTGCCATCGTTAACTGCATCAATAAGTTCAGGTGTGTTAATAACAGCCCCACGAGCAGCGTTAACTAAAATAGCACCTTTCTTAACTTTCGCAAACATTTCTTTATCAAATAAGTGGAAGCTTTCTTTGTTTGCAGGTACGTGTAATGAAATGATGTCTGCATCTTTAATAGCTTCTTCAACAGAATCCTTATACTCTAAGAAGTCTAAAGAATGATTAGGATAAGCATCGTAACCAACAACCTTTGCGCCAAATCCTGCGTAAATTTTAGCAGTGGCAGCTCCAATACGTCCTGTACCAATGATAGCGACTGTCATATTCTTAACTGGACGTGACATAATCGGTGCCGCCCAAGTAAAGTTGTGATCTTGTACGCGTCTTTCGATTGCAGGGAATCTACGTACAAGTTGTAATGCGATAGAAACAGAATATTCTGCGATAGTCTCAGGTGAATAACTAGGAATGTTAGAAATAACAATACCATGTTTTTTAGCAAGATCTAAATCGTACATATCGAATCCCGCAGTACGTTGAGCGATTTGTTTGATGCCGTATGCTTCGAGTTTAGGGTAAACTTCAACTTCTAATTTACCGAATTGCATGGTAGTTACACCATCATAATCCTTAAGTTGGTCGACAGTATCTTTACTTAAAAGTTCAGTAGAAGTAGTTACTTCAATGTTATTCTTTTTACCCCAGTTTAATGCCATTTCTTTCTCATATTCGCGTGTACCGAAAAACATAATTCTTGTCATTAAAAAATAACCCCATTTCTAAAATATAAAAAATCGTACTAAATAATAAGTTATAAGAATAAAAATAAATAAGTAAGACTAAAACTTACAAGCTCATTATATTGTGAAAGTTTTCACAAATCAAGTGCGAAATGACCTTTGGAAAAGAAAAATGTGAAAAATCTCTCATTTTAAAAATAAACATCCTCTTTTTTTATGAAATTCATTTACTTTTATCGTGTACAAAAGTCATTTATACTTTTGATGTAATGAAAATTGATATTGTTAACAATGTATTTTAGGAAGGATGAAACACTGGTATGAGTAATATGAATCAAACAATCATTGATGCGTTTAAATTTAGACACGCTACAAAACAATTTGATCCGTCTAAAAAAGTGAGTGATGAAGATTTTGAAACAATTTTAGAGGCAGGGAGATTATCTCCGAGTTCTCTAGGTTTGGAACCGTGGCATTTTGTTGTAGTCCAAAGTGAAACATTAAGAGATAAACTTAAACCATACAGTTGGGGTGCTCAGAAGCAGTTAGATACAGCGAGTCACTTTGTATTGATATTTGCACGTAAAAATGTAACTTCTCAATCTGAATACGTCCAAAACTTAATTCGTGGTGTTAAACAGTACGAAGAAAGCACAATTCCAGCAGTTAATGAAAAGTTTGATAATTTCCAAACCAATTTCCACATTAATGATAATGAACGTACATTGTATGATTGGGCTAGCAAACAAACTTATATTGCATTAGGTAATATGATGACGACTGCAGCACTCTTAGGCGTTGATTCATGCCCAATGGAAGGATTTGACTTAGATAAAGTGACTGAGATATTAGCTGATGAAGGTATCCTAGATACTGAACATTTCGGTATTTCAGTAATGGTTGGTTTCGGTTATAGAGCTGAAGAACCTGCTCATGGTAAAGTTCGTCAAAACAAAGATGACGTTATTAGCTGGGTATAATAATTTAAAATATTCAAGAACAGATTCTATAATTTTAGATTGTAGAGTCTGTTTTTTTGAAAATTTTTAAATTTTTCAGAAGTGAATAAGTCTTTATATATGCGGGTAATTCAAGACTAGGACTTCTTTTTGAGTATGCTCATAAACACATTGTTTTGAATCATATAGAAAAGAAGGTAAAATAAAAACTACAAAAGTAAACGTTTACATTTTTAAATATATTTAAGTTAAGCAAGGTAGTTTCAACAATTCAAATATCACTATAAAGGATGGGTTAAAATGGCAAATATTAACGTAAGAGATTATATCGACGAAAGTTATGGCTTATTTATCAATAACGAATTCCAATCAAGTGGTAGTGGAGAAACATTAACAGTAACTAACCCAGCTAATGGCGAAGACTTAGCTAAAGTTGCAAGAGCTGGCAAAGAAGATGTCGATAAAGCAGTGCAAGCTGCACATGATGCTTTTGATAGCTGGAGTAAAATTTCAAAAGCTGAACGCGCTGATTACTTATTAGAAATTAGTCGTCGCATTCATGAAAAGGCTGAACATTTAGCTACAGTTGAATCATTACAAAATGGTAAACCATATCGTGAAACTTCTACAATTGATGTACCTCAAGCAGCAAATCAGTTTAAATATTTCGCAAGTGTTTTAACTACTGATGAAGGTACAGTCAATGAAATTGACGAAAACACTATGAGTTTAGTTGTCAATGAACCTGTAGGTGTTGTAGGTGCAGTGGTTGCATGGAACTTCCCAATTTTATTAGCTTCATGGAAATTAGGACCAGCATTAGCTGCAGGTAACACAGTGGTTATTCAACCATCTTCTTCAACGCCTTTATCATTAATTGAACTTGCTAAAATTTTCCAAGAAGTTTTACCTAAAGGTGTAGTGAACGTTTTAACTGGTAAAGGTTCTGAATCAGGTGACGCTATCTTTAACCATGAAGGTGTAGATAAGTTATCATTCACTGGTTCAACAGATGTAGGTTACGGCGTAGCAAAAGCAGGAGCTGAACGCATTGTACCTACAACATTAGAACTTGGTGGTAAGAGTGCCAACATCATCTTTGATGACGCGAATTTAGAACAAGTTGTTGAAGGCGTTCAGTTAGGAATTCTATTTAACCAAGGTGAGGTTTGTAGTGCAGGTTCAAGATTGCTAATACAATCTTCAATTTATGACGAATTATTACCTAAACTAAAAGAAGCTTTTGAAAATATCACAGTTGGTGATCCATTTGATGAAAATGTAAAAATGAGTGCGCAAACTGGTCCAGATCAATTAGAAAAAATTCAAGGTTACGTAAAAATTGCAGAAGATGATGATAAAGCTAATATCTTAACTGGTGGTCATCGTATTACAGACAATGGATTAGATAAAGGTTATTATTTCGAGCCGACTATTATTGAGTTAAAAGATAATAAACACAAATTAGCTCAAGAGGAAATCTTTGGTCCAGTTTTAGTAGTTGAAAAATTTGATGATGAACAACAAGCGATTGATATCGCGAATGACTCAGAATATGGTTTAGCTGGTGGTATTTTCACAACTAATATCAACCGTGCATTAAATGTTTCTAAAGCAATGAGAACTGGTCGTATTTGGATTAATACGTATAACCAAATTCCAGCAGGCGCACCATTCGGCGGCTATAAGAAATCTGGTATTGGTCGTGAAGTTTATAAAGACGCAATTAAAAACTATCAACAAGTTAAAAATATCTTTATTGATACAAGTAACCAACCAAATGGTATGTATTAATATAAATAAAAAATTAAAAGAGGGCGAAAGCCCTCTTTTTTTATGTGTTTAACACTAAATTTTTATCACCATGAATCTTAATGTCAAAGCCTTCTGGTGATGTTAAATGTTTAATCTCTGCATTAGGTTGATATATATCTACATGAGTTAATCCATATGATAGTTGATTATGTGTTCTTGCTATATTTGACTGCCAAGTATTCACCGCAATGTGGTGATGATATTTCTGCGTGGACATGAAGAGTGCTTGGGGGAAATTAGAAATTTGTTCTAACCCTAGATCATCAATATAAAATGCGCGTGCTTGTCCTAGATCATGTGTTTTAAGATGTAAATGCCCAATTATCCCATCTTCTGGCCAACCTTGCCATCCTTCTTTAGAACGTTGAGCAATTAAATCATTGGCATCAACTTGTAGTGTATCCATTTTGACAAATCCATCACTCCATTGCCATCCTTCATCAGGACGGTCTTGATAGACCTCAATGCCGTTACCTTCTGGATCATTAAAATATAAAGCCTCACTTACAAGATGATCGCCACCACCAACCGCGATATTGAGTTGGCTAGTATGATAAAGGAAGTTTGCTAAGTCAACACGCGAAGGGAGAAGGTAGGCGATATGGAATAATCCAGCTTCTCTAAATCCAGGTTGACGACCATCAATCAATCTATTCAAAGTTAATGTATGTCCATGTTTACCGATATAAAAAATGGTTTGTTGCTCAGTTTGTTTATTGATTGTAAAACCTAAAACATTAGAGTAAAAGTCAGTCATTGTATTTAAATCTTTAACGTTCAGAGTGATATTTGTAACTTGCGTTGCTTCTGATGAGTGAAAGGTATGCAAAGTGTAGTCCTCCTCAGATGAAAAAGTCATCTTCATTTAATATTTATACTAAGTATAATAAATATACTACTAGGAGGTGAAAAGAGCAAGTTTGAATCAAAAAAATTCCAAGAAGAATAATATCTCCTTGGAATGATTAAATATCAATGTATTAGCCTAAATATACATCTTGCGCGTGGTCGTCTTTTTCTAAAACATCTTTAGCAAATGGGCAAGAAGCAATGATTTTTAAATTATTATTACGCGCATATTCAACAACGCTATTCACTAATTTTTTCCCTAAACCTTGACCACCTAGTTCATCAGATACACCAGTATGGTCAATATCGATTTCATTGTTATCTACTTCTTTGAAAGTAATTACTGCTTGTGGATTATTCTCATCTTCTCCCACATAAAATTTATGATCGCCTTGTTTAATTTCTTCAGCCATTAACGTTCACTCCTTTAAAATGTTTATACATATATTTATCACTCTTTTTAAATTCTAAAACATGATTAATTTTTTAAAGGCTTAGCTATTGCTTTTTTAGAAGGTTATAGATATAGTGATAAACGAAATAATTACGCTTTGTGGAGGGCTCATTTTGAAAAGAAAGGCAATTATCTTTATTACGTTATCATTAATTTTAATATTAAGTGGATGTAGTAAGAGTATAAATTCTAGCAAAAAAGACAATGTCAATAGTCACAACAAAATGAAAATATATACAACCGTCTTTGCATTTCAAAGTTTTATAGAACAAATTGGCGGTAAATACGTAGATGTAGAATCTATTTATCCTCCAGGTGCTGATTTACATTCTTATGAGCCTACGCAAAAAGATATGATTAATATTGCGAAAAGTGATTTATTCATCTACTCTAGCGATGGCTTAGACCCAGTTTCAGCTAAAATAACTCAATCAATGGAAAATAAAAATATGAAATTAGCCCTTGCAAGCGATTTAAATCAAAAAGAATTAATCCATTCCGATGATCACGATGAAGATGAAGGTCATAATCATGCTGAAACTGAAAACGACCCACATGTTTGGCTAGACCCAGTATTAGATCGCATTTTCGCTGAGAAAATCAAAGATAAGCTTATTCAAAAAGATCCTAAACATAAGTCATACTATGAAAAAAACTATAAAAAGTTAGATAAAGATGTCGCAAATATCGATAAAAAGATGCAAAAAATCACTAAAAGCCCTAAACGTGAAAAAATTATTATTTCTCACGATTCTCTAGGCTATCTTACTCATCGTTATCATTTTAAACAAGAAGGCGTTAATGGAATGAATGATGAAGAACCAAGTCAGAAGAAGATATTGAGTATCGTGAAGAACATCAAAAATTCCAAGTCTCCTTATGTATTATATGAACAAAATATTACTTCTAAAATTACAGATGTGATAAAAAAAGAAACAGATACCCAACCTTTAAGTTTCCATAATTTAGCAGTACTTACTAAAAAAGAAAAAGACAATCAGTCAATCACTTATCAATCACTAATGAAAAAAGATATTGAATCGTTAGACAAAGCTTTAAATCAATAATTAAAAACCCTTTTAGAATGACATGTTCACTCTAAAAGGGTCTTTTCATATACTACTAATATCTTAAATAACTTACTGTAGTGTTATAGTACTCTTCAAAGCCGTGAATACCATCAGCGCCTCCTAAACCAGATTCGCGCCATCCTGCGTGATAACCGTTCACTACTTCTTCTGCTTCACAATTGGCGTAAACTTCACCAAATTTTAAACGTTCTGAAGCGGTCATTACTTCTTTAAAGTTTTCAGAGAAAATATATGAAGATAAACCAGCATTTGTATCATTAGCGTCATCAATCACTTGATCGAAGTCGTTATACGTTGTAACCGCTAGGACTGGTCCGAATATTTCTTCTTTAAATACACTATCTTCAGGATTTACATGATCTAATACAGTTGGTTCGTAGAAGAAACCATCACGTTGTAATTTTTGTCCGCCCAATACTAATTTGGCACCGTTTGTCACTGCAGTTTCGACTTTTTCATGAATACTATTGAGTTGAGTTTGGTTAATAATAGCTCCGTAATCTGAATTCTCATCGAGTGGGTCTCCTACAGTTAATTGACTCATTTTGTTAGAAACCTTTTCAATAAATTCGTCATGAACATCTTCGTGAACAAAGATACGTTCAGGGCATGTGCACACTTGACCAGCGTTATTAATACGAGCTGTGACAATATAGTCTACAGCTTTGTCGATATCCGCATGAGGTGTAACGATAACAGGTGCGTTACCACCTAACTCAAGGTTTACCTTCTTAACTGTTTGTGCTGCATGTTCATATACTGATTTACCAGCACGCATACTACCTGTAAGTGAGATGAGTTGAATATCTTCATGCGTTGCAAGTTGTGTTCCAACCGTTTCGCCAGTGCCTGGAACAATTTGAATTAATCCAGCTGGTATTGTTGAAGCACGGAATAGTTCAGCTAATTTTAATGTTAAAAGTGTCGTTTCTTCACTTGGTTTAATAACGACTGAGCATCCCGTAACAACAGCGGGAATAACTTTTCGCATTAAAACCATAATAGGGGCATTCCAAGGGACGATGCCCGCTGTGACACCAATAGGTTTCTTCGTAATTTGGATAATTTCGTTTTCTACGCTATTTTGAAGTACTTCGCCCTTATTACTCATACTTAAACTAGTCATATAATCAATAAATGCGATAGACTTATCAATTTCACCATAAGCTTCAGCTAACGTTTTTCCTTGCTCTTTCACATATAATTGTGCTATTTCATCGCGATTTTGTTCTAATAATGGAATGAGTAATTTTACATGTTCGGCACGTGTAGGTTGAGGAACGCGTTCCCATTCACGTTGAGCATGTTTAGATTTTTCAATTGCGTTATTGACTTCTTCTTTAGTCGCAAATGTAATTGTATCGAATTTTTCCCCTGTAGCAGGATTAATCACATCCATCGTTTCATTCGATTGACTCTCGATAAATTCATTATTAATAAATAGTTGATTTGTCATTTAAGACACCTCCACAATTTATATTCCCGAAATTTTTTATCCTAATTTTGAAAATGAAAAACATATGGAGAGTAATAATCTTTGAGAAATGTGAAAGGGAAGTAAGATACATTCAACAAAAAAGCCAGACGAGCATTAACAGCTCGCCTGACTCATATTTAGTGTCTAAGAAAACCTTTATATATGACAGGGATAAGCAAAATAAAACCAAATAGTCCCATAATTGGGAATACCTTACCAATCAGTGAGATAAATCCAATAAATGTACAAATGAAAGTAATGATAGCCATCATAATAATTAAACTAAAATAACGTTTTGTAAAGGGTTGGCTAAAACGTGTAGCAAATGCATACATTAGACCTACAACAGTATTATATATTACTAACACCATGATCACAGACATAATTGTGCCGATAGAAGGTGAAATCTGTTTTGCTAAGAGTAGCGATGGTAATGCCACATGTTTTATTTTATCGAACTCAGTAATTAATCCTAGATTAATCATTAGCAATAGGAAAGTAATGATGAGACCACCAATTAAGCCACCATAAACAGTCGATTTCTGAAACTTCAACTTACCACCCATAACTGTTAGAAAACTGAAAGCAGCTGCAATTTGTAGACTGGCGTAGTTGATTGCATCGAACCACCAACCTGGAGAAATTGATTTATTGTTATTAGAATATTGATTCGCGGCAGTAAAATCAATGTGACCAGTAACAAAATAATACACAGCAATCATTACTACTACAGCGACTAGGAAAGGTGTAACCCCACCAAGTACAGCAATTAATCGATCAAACTGTAAAAACAACGTGAGTAATATTAGCACTACTAAGATTAAAGAACTTAGCCAAAAAGGTATGCCAAAGCTCTCGTTAATTGTTGATGCACCACCTGCCGTCATAATAATAGCAAGTGAAAATAAAAATATAGTCAGTATGATATCGAAAACTTTTGCAATCAAAGGATGTAAATAGAAATTGATTGATTCAGAATGATTTTGAGATTTAAGACGGAAGCCAGTGTTTAAAACAAATATTCCACCTAAAGTAACGATAAGACCAGTAATGATAATTCCAGCGATACTATAGATACCATTACTTGTGAAAAATTGAAATATTTCCTGACCTGTCGCAAATCCAGCGCCAACGACCACGCCAACGAAAGCGAAGGCAACGATGATGGATTCTTTAACAGTATTCATTTAACATGCATATCCCTTCAAATTTATATATTTTAAAGATGTTGTATGTATTCATTTATTTTAAAAAATTGAAAAATCACATCTATCTATTGTAGATGATATAGACGAAAAAATAAACAGTAAAGTTCATCACATATGTACTATTGTATAAATGTGACGTACGATAATTTGACTTTAGTGTATAATTAATATGTATCATAAACTTAAGGTGCTCAGTAATTGTAAGTTTAATTTTAATCAATTTAATTATTTTTATACATTTACAAAAGTTTTAAGCAAATAATAATGCATTTATACATCATTTTTGATAGTATTAGGCAATATTGAATATATTAGGCAAGTAAATATATTAAGAAGGTGTTCATATGTCATTGGACTTACCCATTATGCTGATGATAGTTCTATTTCTAGCATTAGGGATTTTTAGTCAATGGTTAGCAGATAGAATTAAATGGCCATCTATAGTAGTTATGGCGATTGTTGGTTTACTCGTTGGCCCGATATTAGGTATCACTAATCCTAAAGAAGCGTTAGGATCTGAAGTGTTTAGTCCAATCGTTTCCTTAGCTGTTGCAATTATTTTATTTGAAGGTAGCAGTAATTTAGATTTTAGGGAACTTAAAGGAATTTCTAAAGCGGTTATTCGAATCATAACAGTCGGCGCAGTTATTGCATGGATTTTAGGTGCGATAGCCTTACATACAATCCTAAACTTTCCAATCTCCGTATCCTTTGTCATGGGAGGACTCTTTTTAATTACAGGTCCAACTGTGATTCAACCATTATTAAAACAAGCGAAAGTAAAGAGGAATGTTGACTCTATATTAAGATGGGAAAGTATTATTCTCGACCCAATTGGTCCGATGCTTGCATTGACAGCATTTTATATCTTCCAAATTATTGAACAAGGTATAAGTTTCATTGTTATTCTCATATTCGTACTGAAAATATTAGCCGTTGTCGTAATCGGCTTTGGTGCGTCATATTTATTTAATTGGTTCATACGCCAAGATATGATTCCACAAAATTTAATGCCACCTATCCAATTCGTTTTTATTCTCTTAACATTTAGTGTTTGTGATGCAATATTATCGGAATCTGGATTATTAGCGGTGACAATTTTTGGTTTAATAATGGCACGTAAAAAACGTCATGATTTAATCTTTAAAGAATCAGATCATTTCATCGATAATGCATCTTCTATATTAGTAAGTACAGTCTTTATTTTAATCACGTCATCACTTACGAAAGATGTATTACTTAATGTAGTATCATGGCAACTCTTTATTTTCTGTATTGTCATGATTGTCTTAGTTCGACCTATTTCAGTGCTTTTCTCAACATTTAAAACTGAAATTTCTAAGAAAGAACGAGCGATTGTCGCTATGATGGCGCCAAGAGGGATAGTCGTATTAACAGTGGCCCAATTCTTCTCAGGATTATTTATGGATGACAAAGTAGCTATGGCGAAATATATCACGCCCGTGACATTCGGCTTAGTATTTATTACCGTGGTCATTTATGGCTTTAGCTTTACACCATTAAGTAAATTATTCGGTGTCGCTAGTAATGAACCACCAGGTGTAATTATAGTAGGTGAGAGTGAGTTCTCATTCCACCTAGGCGTGAATTTACGAGATCATGGGATTCCAGTTATGATGTTCAATTTATTTGAAAATACATCTGAGAAAGCACATGAAGCGGGATTTGAAGTCTTCAAAGGTAATTTATTATCAAGTAATGATCGTATTTATTCCGACTTACTTCGATATAATAAATGTATCTTAATGACACAGTCATTTATTTTCAATAGTCTGGCATTTAATGAATTAGTACCAGAATTCGGTTTAAATAATGTTGATATGATGCCTGTTTCTTTCAATGATGAACAGGCGAGAAATAACTTGAGTGGTCCGATTCGTAATCATATTTTATTTGATGAAAATCACAGCCCACGCTGGTTTAATAATTACATTACACAACACAATATAGTAGAAGTGCCAGCAGAAGAGTACCATGAACTTACAGATAAAGACATGTTGATTTACTACATTAGTGAAGATAAAGAAGTCACATTCAAACGTAGTAATAGAGAATTACCAGAAAATGACACAGGGGTTTATGGTATTTTAAGAGATGCCCATGCATGATAATAACTGAGGTCATTTTAATGTAAACTAATAACCCGTAGATGAAGTTGAGTCATCTACGGGTTTATTTGTGATTCATTGATATGGTTAGGGCATAATGACCCATTAATAAGTAAACAACTCATCAACTGTAACTGAGAACTGTTTAGCTAATTTAAACGCTAATACTAATGATGGGTCATATTTGTTATTTTCAATAGCATTGATAGTTTGTCTAGAAACCCCAAGATTCTTACTTAATGTTTCTTGAGATATTTTCATCTTTTTACGATAGTACAAAATATTATTTTTCACTTTATTACCTTCAAGCTGAATATTTTTTCTTAGTATGATAATAGAATATTATTAAAAATCCTGATATTAAAATTAAATAATGTAACTCTGGATAATTGCTAAAAAATCTGGTGAAAACATTTTTTTGTGAGTCAGTAAAATCACAGACTTTTAATAGTACAGCAATAATCAAACTAAATACCATCCATAATAATGTTTTGGCGAATATTTCAACGACCATTTGAGATTGTCTTTCGTCATATTTTTTATTTTTCACATCGGTTAAAATAGTTGGCAAATATTTGTTTATGATTATATTCCATAATACTCCAAAGACTAAGAATACTACTAATAAAAGAATAATTTTCATTAATTCCACTCCGTAATGTAAAAAGTTTTTGACATTATTATGATAACGTACTGACATAAAATGTCAAAAGAATTTTACATTTTGAAATGACTAAGATATAAAAAAGGTCATCCGGCTCCTGTGGGAATAGGGCGAGTTGAAAACTTGCTGAGCAAGATTGAGACCGTCCCCACGGAAAGCAAGATGACTTTTAAACAGAATTCACTTTATTTATGACAAGAAACTAAGGATTTTATGCTTAGTATTTCTATTTATTTTAAATATCTATCATGCATTAGAATTTTTAAGATATCAATTTGGTCTTGTAACTCTTTACCAACATTGGTATCTTTTATTTTTTTACGTTGCAATTCTTCATCTACAACACGCTTCACTGATAGCTCATCAGAACCATCTGATAATACCTTTTCTTTAGTATTGAACTCTTGATGAGCCACCAATTGCATACCGAATGAGTTATAAAGCAGTGTATATCCAGCAATACCCGTCGTGGATTGATAGGCTTTAGAGAAGCCGCCATCGATAACGAGCATCTTACCATCAGCTTTGATTGGATCTTCACCGTCGATTTCTTTAACAGGTGTGTGACCATTAATAATACGACCTTCATCTGGATTTAGTCCAAAGTCTTTCAACATTTTGCGAATCATATCAACATCTTCACGTAAGTGATAATATGGATTCTTCTCCTCTTTATGAGAAGCTTTGTCCTCTATAAAGTAGCGTTCAAATGTTGTCATTGCACGCTTACCAAATAGAGATGAATACTTACCAGTCCATAAATACCATACTAAGTCAGTAGATATATCATCAGTGATTTCTTTATGGTCGAAAGCTTTGCGTACATGATATTCAAAGACATCTAATAATTCACGTCCACTTAACTGCTCGCCCTCGATTTCGAAAGATTCCATTTCTCCATTTTCATCAACTGGGATACATCCATGAATCAGAAGATTGCCGTTGTATGGAAGATAAAGTTTACCTTCGCGCATCAAGAATGACATATGACGACGTAATTTCTCAGATTGTTGGAATGAAAGAAGTAATTTATCTACAACTTCCTCTTCTTCAGGCAGTAATTTCGCCGGATCGTTTCGGTCTACAGTTTGGAAACAAGTATCTTTAAGGGGATAAGTTTTGCCATAAACTGTAATTTCATTGTTGTCATAATCAATTTTTTCTAATACTAAACGTTCTTCCATTTCGAAAGAAGGGCGACGCTTAATAATAGGCATTTCGAGTTTAAATTGAATCATAGCAATCGCTTGATGTATTTTAGTGATTTGGCTTTCTTCACGTTTGGTTAAACTTGCATCTTTATCAGGACGTTTCTTAGGCTTGAAAGCAGGGTTCTCAGCGTCGTAATACTTTTCAGCTAAAGTAAGTAAAGGACGTAAGTTAATGCCATAAGCATCTTCAATAATATCTAAGTTATCATAGCGTGCACAGATACGAAGTAAGTTAGCTAAACATACTTTAGAGCCTGCATAAGCGCCTATCCACAACACATCATGGTTACCCCATTGAATATCAACTGAATGATAGTTAATGAGCGTATCCATAATCTTGTCTGGTTTCGGTCCACGGTCATAAATATCACCAACTACGTGAAGATGATCGACTACAAGACGTTGGACGGTATATGATAAACCGATAATAAGATCATCAGATTGCTCTAATTCAATAATTTGATTAACTAAAGTTTCATAATAGGGCTTCTTATTATGAAATTCATTACTTTTATATAGTAACTCTTCAATAATATAAACAAATTGTTCAGGCAAAGCTTTACGTAGTTTAGATCTTGTATATTTTGATGAACAATATGTAATAAGTTCTATCAGACGTTCGATAGTAGTGATATACCATACGTTGAGTTTACCTATGGAATCAAAATTATTTTTTACTAATTTTAATTTTTCTTCTGGATAATACACTAAGGCTGCTAAGTCATCAATCTCTTGTTGAGATAATTTATTTTCGAATATATCATTGATTTTTGCGCGAACGTTTCCTGAACCATTACGTAAAACGTGTTGGAAAGATTCATATTCACCATGTAAATCACTCACAAAGTGTTCTGTGCCTTTAGGTAATTCTAAGATAGATTCTAAATTAATGATCTCTGTTGCTAATTTCTCAGCACTATCAAATTTTTGAGAGAGTAAATCTAAATATTTTTGTTTCATTTCACTTTCAGTAATAGGAGTCATGCTTAGTCACCTCTGTTAAATATTTCCATCACATATGCATTATTTTAAAAAAGTAATGCGCTTACATAAATTATCTTTAAAATGTAGTGTTTTTTCAATGATAGCGTACTAAAAATTTTAATTTGTATGAAAAAAGCTGAGTAAACCCTAAAAAAGGATTACTCAGCTAAACTTATTTAACATTTTTGCGTCTTTTCATGAAGTAACGGATAACGAAGTAAATAATAGCGATAATGATGATGACATACATGATACGTGAGTATGTATGAATGCCATTCATAAGAGCACCGAAACTATCACTTAATAAGCGTCCAAGTAAAATAAGTGCGAAATTCCAAATTGTTGTTCCTAATAAGGAAAGGATAGTAAATTGAACTACATTCATACGGTTAATGCCAGCTGGTATAGTAATCAGCACACGTAATACTGGTACGAAACGACATAAGAAGACAGCCCATGCGCCATATTTTTTAAACCAATCATTGGCGCGTTTTAAATCTTTGCTTTTTAATTTCATCCATTTACCATGACGGTCCACAAATCGATATAATTTTTCCTCAGATATAAGTCTACAAATATAGTACAAAATGAGTAGACCAATAAACGAAGCTATAGTAGCAATAATTAATAGTGTCCATATAGATAAGTGGGATTTCACTGATAGTAAACCAGCAAAGGTAAGAATAATCTCTGAAGGAACTACAGGTAAGACGTTCTCTAATAAGATTAAAATAAATATAGCGGTATAGCCCCACTTACTAATAAACTCTGTAATAATCTGTTCCATTAATAACTCGTTTCTCCTTTAAATTAAGCAATGTTAATACATTGTATGTTAATTATAATAGATAATAACAATAATTGCTTAAAATTGATAATAAAGGCAAACCTGATTTGTACGAAATTATCGAATAGATTTGATTAAAGTATGATATAAACCACTAGCTTCTTCATCACTATGAACCCCGTAAGCATTCATGCGTCCATCTTTAAATAGAGTAAATTCATAATTTTCATATTTGATAAGTGTAGCGAATGAAGTAGCTTTTACAATATTTCCAGGGAAATGATTTGAGTAATCAAATGCATGTTTAGGCATTCTAAATAGGTACGTATGACCACACATTTGCTCAATAGTATTTTCTTGTTTTGTTTCTAATAAGTCATATTGATGGTTTTCACACACTGGGCATTCATTATTTTTCAATATATCTACGTTCATCGCTTTATAACTAAGATCAAACGCATCGATGGTAATCATTTGCTTTGAAAATCCTTTTCCACTTAAGTAGCGAATCACTTCAGCCACTTCATAACTTGCTACAATTGAGACAATAGGTGGGAGAACACCATTAATAGCACAACTTTCTCCAGTCTCAGGTATGGTTTGCATGAGACATTTTAAACAAGGACCTTGGTAATCAATGCCGTAAACAGTTCCTTTACTACCAACAGCTGCTCCATAGACCCACGGTATTTCATACTTATGACACACTTCATTTATGAGAAATCTCACTTTAAAATTATCCATTCCATCAATAATGATGTCTGGATTAATCTCACTTACTATATCCTCAATATTTGAAGAAGTGACTTCAACATCATAAGCAGTAAGAGTGACTTCTGAGTTGATTTGACTCACCTTATTTTTTACAGCTTCAACTTTAGAAACAAGATGATAGGCATCTTCTTCGTCATAAAGCGTCTGACGATGTAAATTTGATGTTTCAACGATGTCCATGTCTATAACTGTAAGATGATTAGCACCCATGCGAGCAAGCTGGTCTATGATATGGCTCCCTAAAGCTCCAGCACCAAAGACAAGTATTTGTGATGTAGAGAGTTGATGTTGTCCGTCTTCGCCAAAAGGGTGAAATCTCGTTTGTCTATCGTAGCGTGACATTATAGAAAACCTAAACCTTCAGTAGGGCTTGATGCTTGTGCAGTATATTTTACTGGTATTCGTCCAGCTTCGTATGAAAGTCTACCCGCATTAATTCCAAGCTTCATTGCTTCAGCCATTTTCACAGGATCTTTAGCTGCAGAAATCGCTGTGTTGAGTAATATACCGTCAGCGCCTAGCTCCATTGCATGACATGCATCTTTCGGTGAACCGATACCTGCATCAACAATAACCGGTACATTAGCATTTTCAATAATATAACTTAAATTAAGCGGATTATTAATACCACGACCAGTTCCAATAGGGGACGCAAGTGGCATGACTGCATGTACACCTAGTTCTTCCAAACGTTTCGCCAAGACGAGGTCATTTGAGATATATGGACATACGATATATCCTTTTTCTAAAAGTACTTTACAAGCTTCATATGTTTCAAATGGATCAGGAAGTAACGTTTCGTCATCGCCAATAACTTCAACCTTTATCATGTCACATACACCTGCATGGTTAGCAATTTCAGCAATTCTAATTGCTTCTTCAGCTGTTTTAGCACCTGCTGTATTCGGGAAAGTAATAAAGTCTTTTAAGTTAACGTTAGCTAAAGGATTAGGTAAATCACGATCATATAAATTCATACGACGAACAGCAAAGGTTAAAACATTGGTTTCTGAAGCTGCAATCGCTTGTGATTGAATATCTTCATTGTCAAATTTACCAGTACCTAATAATAAACGAGATTGTAATTCTAAATTTCCAATTTTAAACATTTTATCCGCCTCCAACAATTTCTAATAATTCTAATCGATCATCTTCTCTAACAGTATGTTCATGATACTTATCTTGTTTAATTAATTCTTTATTGAATTCAACGATAACGCGCTTAGGATCTAATTCTAGTGCTGTTAAAACATCATAAATTGATTGTTCTTGGTCAAAGCTGAATGAGTCTCCGTTAATAATACACTTCATAATTGCTCCTCCTTTTCACACTAAAGCTTGAGTAACGAGGTGGTTTAATGCCAGAAATTAACCAATTTGCTATATCGCGTCCAATTACGGGAGATAATAAAATCCCATTACGATAGTGTCCTGTAATAACGAACAAGCCATCATCAATTTGATCCATCATTGGCATTTCATTATTCGTGTAAGGACGAACACCTGACCATTCTTTAAGTACACGACTATTCTTAAGTTCTGGAACACGAGCGCTTGCATGATCTAAAAGCCAATTTAAACCGCCTTCTGATGTGCCTACAGAGTAATTGTTAAATTCACTTGTTGCTCCTATTAAGAAACGATTGGGTTGTTTTGGAACGATATAACATCCATTAGTCATAAATAATGTCTCTTTAAGATCTAGTTCATCATGTTCCAGTAATAGAACTTCGCCTTTAACTCCAATGACTTCTCTAGGAAGAGAGTAGTTTTTTAATAGTTGAGAGGACCAAGCACCACTTGCAACGATCACTTTATGTGCTTCAATAGGTGACATTTGGTCAGTACACACAGCGTAGTAGCCATTTCTTCTATCAATCGATTGAACCTCTTGGTGATAATATCGTGTGATGTAATGTTGTTGTAGAGATTTAAACAAAGCTTTCGTGTATTTATTAGCATTGATTTGACCATCACTAGGTATATGAATTGCGCCATAAGCTGGTTCAACATTCGCATTGGTAAGCTGTATAAGTTCATCATTGGATAGTAGCTTGACACTAGAATCCATTTGTCTATGGAACTCATATTGACGTGTGAGTGATTCGAGGTCATCTTCTTGGTTAGCAATCTTAATAAGTCCTGAATCTTTGAACTGTATGTCGATTCCAGTCTCATTTAATAAAGATTCGCTTAATTTAGGAAACATCCCACGCGATTCAATGGCTAATTTATATAAATCGTTATCTTCAGTAAATTCATTTTGTGCTCCTAACATGCCTCCAGCTTTATATGAAGCATGTTTACCTGGAACATCTCGGTCGATGATCGCGATGTCATAATTTGTTGCGCTTAACTGTCTAGCAATTGACATACCTATGACACCAGAGCCAATAATAAGTACATCATGCATGTTGTGACCACTTCCTTCTTAATTCCTTAATTTCATTTAAAGACGCATTCATGAAAAATGAAATAGCACAAATACCATCAAATCCATATTCCAACTTTGAAATCGTATGTTCAGAAATTCCTCCGATAGCATAAATAGGTATAGGTAGATTTAATGCTTCTACGATTTCATCATGTGAACGTGGCGTGTCATGCGGATGTGAGGGAGTAGGGAAAATATGACCGTAAAAAACATAATCAAGTCCTTCATCTATACATGTATAAATAGTATCTATGCTATGTGTGGACATACCCACTTGGATTTCTGGATGTAATTTTTTATATGCAAAAGCTGTTTTAACATTTTCTTTAAAATGAATACGACTAAGGTTTAATTCTTCTAATAATGCCGTGTCACTATGAATAATCATTTTATCCTTAGGAAAACCTTGGTTAATGAGTTGAATCAAAATCTTCTTTAATTCATTTTTTGGCATAGACGTTCGAAATAATAGGGCATCAATGCCTTCCTCGATATTTAAGAAGTGTTCTAAGTCTTGTGTTGTAAGTGTCTTATCGTAAGTTATTGCGATAAATATGTGCATCACCTCAAATTTATAAATAAAAAAACGCTACCTCCCTGAATGGGAAATAGCGCTTAAATCATCTATATAAGTCCTAAAACTCTCTTGTCGCCACTTCCCTACGCCAGTATGAACTGGATCAGGTTCTAGGAATTATAAAGTCACTTCTTTACTCTCAGCCCTAAACAAAGGCACTTCCAGTGGATTTATATGAAATTGTATCAAAAAAATTTCAAACGTTTTCTTTGAATTCAGTTTACTATTTTTAGGAATATTCTTCAAACTTCTTTAGCTTTTATTAATCATATTCAATTTATGCATAAAATTACATATATGCTTCATATAATGAATAAAAAATAAGTAATTTAATGTTTTAAGCTACTCAATTTTATAAAAAATATGGTTTTAGACACCATTATATAAGTGAATCTAAATCACATGCTTAAAACTGGAGATTCCAGTAAAATATACGAAAAATATACATTTTTTAAAGAAATTTCGTCTAAACTATTGTAACCGTTTTCGCAACGTGCTATATTATATAAAAATTGTAGCGCTACAACTTAAAAAAGTTGTTCTAAAAAGGGTAGTTTTAACAGTCATCGCAGGGAATTTCTGAAACTTAACGACATCTTATATAGAAACAACATAATTTAAATGGAAGTAGGAAACAAATATGAATGAAAAACGCAGTAATGTACGCTGGTATTTTGCAATTGGGTTCTTTCTCATCGGCGTAATTGCATATATGGATAGGTCTAATATTTCATATATTGCAGCTCCAATGATGAAAGATTTAGGTATGACAAAAACACAATTTGGTTTATTAGCCTCATTTTTCTCACTAGGTTATGCATTTATGCAAGTGCCTTCTGGAATGTTAGCTGAGAAATTTGGTCCTCGTAAAATGATTACTATAGCTCTCGTATGGTGGAGTGCATTCACAATTTTGACAGGTATGATTAAACATCACGGTTTATTATATTTTGTAAGATTTTTATTCGGTGTCGGCGAAGCCCCAATGTACCCATCGAATGCCGTATTTAACTCATTTTGGTTTGCTAAAAACGAAAAAGGAAGAGCTTCGAGTGCTCTTCTAGCTGGGTCTTATTTTGGACCAGTACTAGCACCGATTATCACAATTGCAATTGTTAATGCCTTTAACTGGCAAGCAGTATTTTATATCTTTGGTGCAGTTGGTATTGTTATGGCTATCTTATGGGCAATCATTGCTAAAGATTTACCTGAGCATCACAAAATGGTAAGTGAAGCGGAGAAGAAATATATCACTGAGCATCGTGATATTGTTGCAACTGAAAAGTCTTTACCACCCTGGAAACGTTTCTTAAGTCACTTTAGTTTCTATGCAATTGCACTACAATATTTTGTAGTACAATTCGTTATCGCATTATTCTTAATTTGGTTACCAACATATTTGGCTGAGCAATATCATGTGGATTTCAAAGATATGGCAATCAGTTCATTACCATGGTTGTTTATGTTCTTCCTAATACTCTCAGCTGGAGCAATCTCAGACAAAATTTTAAATTCTGGGCAGTCACGATTTGTAGCGCGTGGTGCGATTGCTATCGCTGGATTTGTAGTGTTCTCTGTATCAATCTTTTTAGCAGTTCATACTGATAACTTATACATGACAATTGTTTGGTTATCCTTATGTTTAGGTGGCGTAGGTATTTCAATGGGTATGAGCTGGGCAGCAGCGACTGACCTTGGTCGTAACTTCTCAGGCACAGTGTCTGGTTGGATGAACTTATGGGGGAACATCGGCGCATTAATTAGCCCATTACTTGCCGGTATAGTAGTAGATCAACTAGGTTGGTCAATGACATTACAATTATTAATTGTTCCTGCAGTTATTGCTGCTATTCTATGGTTCTTCGTTAAACCAGATCAACCACTTGTTGTAGATGAAGAACAATCAAATTAATATTTTTATCTTGAACATACTAAGATTCCCAAACCACTCATCTTAGTATGTTTTTTATTTACTTCTGAATTTACAAGAGTTTAAAGCATGATGTTTCAGGTTATCTATGTATTAAACTGTTAAGAAGCTGAGGAGATGATTCAAATGATTATCATTAATGCTAAGATTAAAGTTGATGAAAATAAACGCGAAGATTACTTACAATTAATGGCTGACTTAGTGGAACATTCTAGACAAGAAAAAGGAAATTTATTCTATCATCACTATGAAGATGTAAGCGAAGCGAATACATTTGTGGTGGTTGAAAATTATAAAGATGAAAATGCTGTTGAAGAACACAATCAATCTGAACACTTCCAAACATTTAGCCAAAATATTAGTAAATTTATTACTGAGGAACCTAAGATAGATGTAAGTCGAACAGTAGAAAAATAATTCAATTCGCACGTTCAACATAAATGAATAATCAGTGTTATAATTGGTAAGTAAATGCAACACTTATGAACATCATAGATTATAAAAAATGAACGAGACAATGTTATTCAACTCATAAAATTAAATTGTCTCGTTCTTTCTTATGTTCTTATTTGGGGATGTAAATTAGAAAGGAAGATTAAAGTGAATCACGTACTTAATTCACTGACCCGTGTTGATAAATCTAAAATTGATTATTATAAAGGGTTAAGACAAGGATTATTACTTATTATACCTGCTTTAATAGGCTATTTTTTTGGATTTTTCAATTTTGGCTTATTAATATCAACAGGTACACTTGCACATGTCTATGTGTTTAAAGGCTCAACGCAATCTATGTTAAGAACAGTTATTATCTGCTCACTGTCGTTCTCACTTTGTATGATGTTAGGTACGTTAACGATTATACAGCCGATAGTATTTGGTCTTATCTTACTTGTTGTCGTTGCGGTACCGTATTATATTTTTAATGCACTCAAAGTAGCTGGACCGTCTTCTACCTTCTTCTTAGTAACATATTGTTTGCCTATTAATTTACCTCATGCGCCAGAAGAAGCATTACTACGTGGCTTAGGCATTCTTATTGGTGGTATATTAGCGACAATAACTGTAATGTTAACCATCTTATTTACCAAAGTTAAAGCAGAAGATAGAGCGATTAACGCGGATTTTGCTACAATTCATAACTTGTTACATCATTATAATGACCCTGAAGCGTTTAAAACATACGCGAGAAATGCTGTAACTGAATTTAGAACATCGGAAAAGCTCCTTATCACTTCTACATCAGGTGGTAATGGAAAGTTAAGTTCACGTTTCCAAAAGTTAATACTCCTACATACTGCAGCACAAGGTATCTATTCAGAGTTACTCGAATTAAATGAGAAAAATGTTCGTCCTATTCCACAAGATCTTATTGAAATGATGGATCATATTTATAATGGAATACAACAACCTCGAACTTCAAGACCATGGACAAAGCCTGTGGACGTACCTTCAGAATTTGAAAATTTATTGAATCATATATTGAAAATCGATGAAATGGTACATGCGAACGACAATCAAATTGAACATGAAGCCGACATTCGCAAACCACTCTATAGTAAACGTATTTATCAAAATTTAACTTTTGATTCAATCGTCTTCAGAAATGCGCTACAATATATGGTTATTATGGCTATAGCAATATTTATTGCGCTAGGATTTAATATTCAAAAGGCTTATTGGGTACCACTTTCAGCACATACTGTATTACTCTCAAATATGACGACAATCCGTTCACTTGACCGTGCATTAGCAAGAGGAATAGGTACAATTATTGGCGCCCTTATTTTGTCAGGCATATTAGCCTTAAACATTAATCCGTTAATTGCAATATTAATCATGGGTGTTTCAGCAGTGATGACTGAAGCGTTTGTTGCGGCAAACTATGCATTTGCTGTTATTTTCATTACTACTCAAGTAATTATGCTGAATGGTCTAGCTTCGCATAACTTAAGTATAGAAATTGCTTATACACGTATTATCGACGTTATATTAGGTATTGTCATAACTGTTATAGGGATATTCTTAGTTGCCAGAAATACGGCCTCCTCAATGTTACCAGGAGCGATTGCAGAACTAGTTCGTAAAGAAGCCACGCTATTTCATTATTTATTTTCTAAAAATAAATACGAAACGAATGAAGTAGATAAGGGAGAACGTTTAAATTTAAACGTAAAAATCAGCAACGTCACTCAAATGTATAATTCTGCCAACGGAGAATTGTTCAGTAATAAAGAGGTTGTGCGATATTATTATCCAAGTATCTTTGCGTTAGAGGAAATTAGTTTTATGTTAGAAAGAGCGATGAATAACAAACATCGTATAACTATCGATGATGAGCAAATGGGCGAGTATCTCTTAGCGTTTGAAAATATTGCCAAGCATTTCCAACTACAAGGCAGTTTAGAGGAAAGAGAGTTAAGTCATTTACCTCAATATAATTATATTCGATCAGCATTAATTAATATTCAGCGTAACAGTGTTCACGCACGTAAAGATATCACAGAAAATGAGGAAGAACATCATACTTCAAATGACTCTCAATCAAAAGGTTAGTAAGTGAACCTTTCGTTTAATAACTCATGATAGTGGTAAATACTATTAAAAGTTATTTTATTGGGAGGTAAAGTTATGCCTTGGACAATGGACGATTACCCACAAAGTTGGAAAAATTTCGATGAACTTGAACGTAAGAAGGCAATAGACATCGGAAATGCTATGCTAAAAGATGGCTATAAAGAAGGCGACGTGATTCCTATTGCTACACAACAAGCTGAAAAATGGTATAAAGATGCGTCTAAGGAAGCATTAGATGAATTAAAGAATAAACATATCACACAACACCAGAAAGATCAGTCAGCTAATCCAAAATTAAATGACGAAAATATACATGTTTATTACGAAGACAATGAATGGAAAGTTAAAACTGAAGATGCTAAACAAGCTTCAGATACATTCGATCAAAAGCAAGACGCCGTGAAACGTGCGAACGAGATTGCTGACAATAAAGGAACTAAAGTCATCGAACATAAAAAAGATGAATAGATTAAATTGAACTGCGTAAGTGCTCATACTTATGCGGTTTTAGTTTGCTTACTTAAATGAGGCGAAAGTATGATGGGCTAACGTTTCTCTATCGATTTCAATTCCGATATAATGGAGGTGTATAGAAAACGGAGGTCGAGATATATGTACGTAGAAAGAAAGCCTTCATTATATGTCGAAGACTTAAGAAATGAATTCAAAAATAGTTTAAATAACTTTCAGGATAGTGAGGCAGCATTTGATACACTATTAGACTTTGTTGAACTAGACCATGTGTATTCTTCCGCACTTAAAGAAATTAGTACGAAGTTAAGTATTTTAGATGAAAATTTTAATTATCAATTTAAACATAATCCCATACATCATATGGAAAGACGAGTTAAAGAAATGCACAGCTTAGTTAAGAAACTAAGTCGTAAAGAGCTTGAAGTGAGTGCACAAAGCGCCAAAGAGAATATCATGGATATTGCAGGTATTCGAGTGGTTTGTAATTATTTAGATGATATTTATGTGATTGAACAAATGCTACTCAAACAAGAAGACGTTAAATTGTTGAAGCGAAAAGATTATATTGAACATCCCAAAGAAAATGGCTATCGTAGTTTGCATATTGTGGTATCCATTCCTGTCTTTTTAGCTGATGCTGTAGAAGTGACGCCAGTAGAAATTCAAATTCGTACAATTGGTATGGATATGTGGGCAAGTTTAGAACATAAGATTCGATATAAGAATGACGCAGACACTGAAAAGTATAAAGGATTACTTGAACAATGTGCGACTGATATTACAAATGTTGAAAGTAAGATGCAACAAATCCATTCAGAGATATCGAGTAATTAAAGTGTATTATAGAATGAATTTTATTAACCATCTGGTCACACAGATGGTTTTAATTATGTTAAATTCAATAACCACTTTATTTTGGCTATATTTATATAAAAATTATTTATATGTTATTATTATTTTAATTGATATATTAGAAATACGAGGTTATTTATGATTAAGCAGAATTTTACAACTAAGGTTTATCCACTGAAACGATTTAAAGATGAATATAGCGAAGTCGCATACGCAGGAGATATGAATTCTAATAATGTAATTGTCTTTATCCACGGAGCATTATTAACTTATAAAATAATGACAATGTTCGAACCCTATTTTAGAGAATATAAAATGATCTTTGTGAATTGTCCTAGTAGAGGAAAGAGTTCTGATTTAGACAGGGATACACACACGCTTGATGATTACTCTGAACGTATTTATGATGTCTTAACGCAAGTGGTTGAGGAACAACAAATTCACGAAATAAGTATCGTCGGTTATTCAATGGGAGGTATGATTGCAACGCGTCTACTTAAATACAATACTCTCCCCATTACTCATCTTATTTATTTACATAGCGCAGCTAAAATTACCCCAGATGCTAGTATGCTCGCGCGTCTATTTACAAATAATAGTAAGAGGGATATTTTGAAGGACGAAGTGAAAGCAGTTAAAAATCTTCCTCAATACATCTTGAACAAAACCATTTATGCTCATAAAGAGAATGCGTTAGATTTAATACAATTTGTCGCTCCAATAAAAACCATCATTACCGACATACTCTATACTATTAAGACAGATTACTTACCCGATATAGATGAAATAAAGCAGTTCCCTAAAATCATGTTCATGTCTGGTAAAGAAGATCAAATTATTCCATACACAGATTCACAAGCCACACTTGAAAAGTTTAAACAACTGGGTGGTGAAACAAAAGAAATATTATATCCAGGAATAGGTCATATCGATTTTCCTAGTGTGTTGGAAACAACTTCTAAAGATCAAATAGGCGTAGTAGACCATATTAAAAATTGGATTTCGAATTAAATGAAAAAGTAAGACGGAAGGGCGTCTTAAACACATTTCTGTGTCGAAGTTTCCAAAACTTAAATAGAAAACAGATACTAACCTTGACGTAATATTACGTTAAGGTTTTTTATTTTGAAAAATAATAACAACTAAAGAAAGCGCTTGCAAAATAAAAACGTGTATATTACCATACTTGTATACAAGTTAAGATGTTCAAGTTTGGAGGGTGGAGACAATGACTTATGGCTATCCTAAAAAGTGGATGGAAGGTTTAACAACCGGAGAGTCTATTGCAGCTGAAATACGTTTAGGAATCGTAAGCGGAGAAATCTTAGCTGACACATTATTAACAGAGAATCAAATAGCCAAGCAATTTAATGTTAGTCGCTCTCCAGTTAGAGATGCTTTCAAATTGTTACAAACTGACCAATTAATACATCTTGAACGTATGGGAGCTCAAGTTTTATCTTTTGGAGATCAAAAGAAAAGAGAAATGTATGATTTACGTCTCATGCTTGAATCTTTCGCATTTTCAAGATTAAAAGGTCATGACACACAAGCGATAGCTAAAGAAATGAAGAAACAATTAGAAATGATGAAAGTGGCGGTTCAGTTTGAGGATGCAGAGGCATTTACAAAACATGATTTCGAATTTCATGAAGTCATCATTTATGCTGCGAATCATCAATATCTTAAAACATTTTGGAATCACTTGAAGCCAGTAATGGAGTCGCTCATATTACTATCTATGAGACATCGAATGGCTACAGACAAACAAGATTTTGAAAGAATTCATCGCAACCACCAAGTATTTATAGAAGCAATTGAACATTATGATGCTGAGAAATTAAGAGAAGCGTTTCACTTAAACTTTGATGACGTTGGAAAAAATATAGAAAGTTTTTGGTTACGGTAAAGATTTGGAAGAGAGGGACCCTATAATGAAATATATGATTGGCGTTGATATCGGAACTACAAGTACTAAATCTGTACTTTACGATGAAAATGGTCAATTTATAATGAAACATAATATTGGTTATGACTTACATACACCCAATGTAGACGTATCAGAAGAAAATCCAGATGAATTATTTGATGCAGTGTTAATGACGGTGAAGTACATCGTTCGAGAATCTGGTATTTCGAAGAAAGATATTAAGTTAATTTCATTTAGTGCTCAAATGCACAGCTTAGTGGCAATGGACGCTCAAAATAAACGTTTAACTGAGAATATTACTTGGGCTGACAATCGCTCAAGTCGCTATGCTGATTTAATTGAAAATGAATATAATGGCTTTGAAATTTATCAGCGAACAGGTACACCGTTACATCCAATGTCACCACTATCTAAGATTTTCTGGATGAAACATGAACAACCTGCCATATATAATCAAACAGCTAAATTTGCTGATATTAAGACTTACATTTTCTATCAATTATTTGGTAAGTATGTCATCGATTATTCAATGGCGTCAGCAACTGGGATGTTCAACTTAGGACAATTAGACTGGGATGAAAAAGCGCTAAAACTACTAGGTATTAGTAGAGACCAATTACCAGAGCTTGTACCAACAACCCATATCTTAACTGGCATGAAGAAACGTTTTGCCGAGCTCATGGATATTGATGAAAATACTCCAGTGGTTGTGGGAGCAAGTGATGGTGTACTTTCGAATTTAGGTGTTAATAGCTATAAAAAAGGTGAAGTTGCAGTGACTATCGGTACATCCGGTGCCATTAGAACAGTTATAAATAAACCACGTACAGATTATAAAGGTCGTATATTTTGTTATGTTTTAGATGATGAACACTACGTCATTGGTGGTCCAGTGAATAATGGTGGAGTGATTCTACGATGGTTACGTGATGAGATTCTTGCAAGCGAAGTAGAAACTGCTAAGCGTTTAGGTGTTGATCCCTACGATGTGTTAACGCAAATTGCTAGTCGAGTAAAACCAGGTGCAGAAGGTCTTATCTTTCATCCATATCTTGCTGGTGAACGTGCCCCACTATGGAATGCAGACGCTAGAGGTTCATTCTTTGGTTTAACGCTCTCTCATAAAAAGGAACATATGATACGTGCAGCATTAGAAGGTGTACTTTACAATTTATACACTGTATATCTTGCGTTAATAGAAGTTATGAATGAGACACCAAATACAATTAAAGCGACAGGTGGTTTCGCTAAAAGTGAGATTTGGAGACAAATGATGGCAGATATTTTTGATACTAATCTTATCGTGCCAGAAAGTTATGAGAGTTCATGCTTAGGTGCATGTGTACTAGGACTGAAAGCAATAGGGGAAATTGATGACTTCTCTATTATTGAAAAAATGGTAGGAACAACGAACGCTCATCAACCAAATGAAGATACTGTAGCAATTTATCAAGAGCTTGTTAAAATCTTTATTAATATAAGTCGCTCTATAACTGAAAGCTATAGTGAAATAGCAAACTTCCAACGTAAACATATAAGCAATTAAGCACTAAGAGTATTAACTATAAAGTTGCAACTCAGACATTTAAAAGAGAAAGAAGGGGAATGTTATGTTTGGAGAAATTTGGCCACTCATAAGTGTTGTACTCGGGATTGTTATCTTACTTACTTTAATTATATTCTTGAAATTAAATACATTTATTTCATTAATCATTACTTCAATCATTACGGCACTATTACTAGGAATGCCTTTAAATAAAATTATGGAAACGATTGAAAATGGAATGGGTAGTACCTTAGGTCATATTGCGCTCATCTTCGGATTAGGAGCAATTTTAGGTAAACTACTAGCTGATGGTGGAGGTGCTACTCGAATTGCAGATACGCTCATCGCTAAATTTGGTCAGAAACATGTTCAGTGGGCTATGCTCATCGCTGCTTTCATCGTAGGTATTGCATTATTCTTTGAAGTTGGTTTAGTACTATTAATACCACTAGTATTTACAGTAGCTAAGCGTGCAAATGTTTCAATCTTAAAATTAGGACTACCAATGGTTACAGCATTATCAGTAACTCATGGTTTCTTACCACCACATCCGGGGCCTGTCGTGATAGCAAAAGAGCTTAAAGCTAATATTGGTGAAGTATTATTATACGGTATCATCATTGCAATTCCAGTGACACTTATCGCAGGCCCATTCTTTAATCATATGGCTCAAAAAATAATTCCTAGTGCTTATAGACGCGAAGGGGATATTACTTCATTAGGTACTCAAAAAGAATTCAAAGAGGAAGAAATGCCAAGTTTTGGTATTAGCTTACTTACAGCAACATTACCGGTTATTTTAATGTTAATTTCTACAATTGTGCAATTAGTGACAGGTCATGAAGATCCAACAAACTGGTTTGAACAAATCATTTATCTTATAGGAACAGCTGGTACAGCAATGTTAATTGCGGTTATCTTTGCGATTTTCTCCATGGGTGTAATGAGGCAACGTAAGATGGAGAATATTATGGAATCCGTTACAAATGCAATTTATCCTATAGGTATGATGTTACTCATCATTGGCGGTGGCGGTACATTTAAACAAGTGTTAATTGATGGAGGCGTTGGAGACACCATCGCTAAAATGTTTGAAGGTTCCAACATGTCACCTATATTGCTCGCATGGATTGTCGCAGCTGTATTACGTATCGCGCTTGGATCAGCTACAGTTGCTGCGGTCTCAACAACAGGAATTGTAATACCTTTATTACATCATTCAGATACGAACGTAGCATTAGTTGTGCTCGCAATTGGTGCAGGAAGTGTTATCCTATCCCACGTCAATGATGCAGGTTTCTGGATGTTCAGAGAATACTTTGGTCTCACGATTAAAGAAACATTCTTAACGTGGTCATTACTAGAGACAATCATCTCTGTTTCTGGAATTATTTTCATACTATTTATCAGTTTATTTGTTTAATTAAATATAACCGAATGATTATCGATATGAATAACAGTCCCTTCACTAAGTAAATTGGTGAAGGGATTAACTCTACTATGAAAGCATTTTAAATAATGATACACTTTAAAATGAATACGATAAACAATATAAATAAAGGGGTTTACATATTGAGACAAATTAAGAAAGCAATTATACCTGCAGCTGGCTTAGGTACGAGATTCTTACCAGCTACAAAAGCTATGCCTAAAGAAATGTTACCAATATTGGATAAACCAACGATACAATACATAGTAGAAGAAGCCTCACGCGCAGGCATCGAAGATATTATTATCGTTACTGGAAAACACAAACGAGCAATTGAAGATCATTTCGATAATCAAAAAGAACTTGAAATGGTGTTAGAAGATAAAGGTAAAACTGAATTATTAGAAAAAGTTCAATATTCTACTGAATTAGCTAATATTTTCTATGTACGACAAAAAGAGCAAAAAGGTTTAGGACATGCAATTTATTCTGCTCGTCAATTTATAGGTGATGAACCGTTTGCTGTGCTTCTAGGTGATGATATTGTTGAATCAGATACACCAGCTATTAAACAATTAATGGAAGTATATGAAGAAACTGGTAATTCAGTTATAGGTGTTCAAGAGGTGCCAGAGTCAGAAACGCATCGCTACGGTATTATTGATCCTTTATCTAAAAAAGAACGTCGTTACGAAGTTCAAAAGTTTGTTGAGAAACCTGAACAAGGTACAGCACCTTCTAATTTAGCAATTATGGGACGTTATGTCCTAACTCCAGAGATCTTTGATTATTTAAAAACACAGAAAAAAGGTGCAGGTAATGAAATTCAACTCACTGATGCTATCGAACGAATGAATAGTGAACATCAAGTATTTGCATATGACTTTATCGGTAACCGCTACGATGTTGGTGAAAAGTTAGGGTTCGTAAAAACTACTATCGAATACGCACTAAAAGACGAAAGTATGAAAGATGAACTTAAGCAATTCATCAAAAAACTTAATATTGATTAATATGAAAAGGCACACAGAAATTTTATTTCTGTGTGCCTTCTTAATGTATTAATGTAATACCTCTACAAACTTAACATTAGCAGTAATGTAATAACCATCAACGGTTTTTAATCTTGGAGTAAAATTATTTGTATAATCGATATCGATAATATTTAATTCATCTTTAGGTTGCATCGTTTGAATTGGTTCGTTTTTGAAAGTAACGTCAGTGTAAAGTTTACACTTCTTCAATACTCTAATTCTTTTAGGAATAGTAGAAACGTAGCCATCTTTCTTTTTCAATTCAGTAGGTTTAACAAAATTTACATTAGCAGTAATGAATCGCTTATCTTTAGTAATTAATCTCATTGTTCCCTTAGATGATTGACTCATATCTGATATGGGAATTAAACTACCTTTTTTAATAGTATTAAATTCTTCTTTAAAATCTGCATCAATATAACTTTTAATAGTTTTTTTAGTAATTATAAAATTGGGTTTTTCGCTTAAATACTTAGTATCATTTAGTTTATTTGTTGGGACATCCTCAATTTTAAATTGTTTATTTATAAATTCTAACTTAAAGTTTTGACGGTTTAGACTAACATCATCATTGAAATTAGGATAAGTAGCGAATACAAGTGCTGTTTTGTAAAGATTAAATTTAATAGCAATATTAAAATCAAATTCATCAAAGATTAAATCATCAGTTTTAATATATATGAAGTTATCTTTATGTTCATAATTCACAGATTTAGAAAATCTTTCGTCTCGAATTTTAATTAATTCTACGTTATTGATTTCTACACTTGGTTTAGTAAATAATTCAATTACCTCATAAAATGTATCATCTATCATCTCTGTACCTTTATACACAGGCATACACGCTTCTTGTAGAGGTATTAAATGGTTATATTTATCAGGATATTTTAAATAAACACTTGTATTTTTAATAAACTTTTGTTTGTTAGAATCAAAAATTTTGTAATAAATGTATTCTTGCATAGCTTCTTTATCTGAGTGAAAAAGACTATAAACATTTTTATACTCATCTATAGTAAGTAAGTCTTCCACATTGTATCCAGTTTCTTTAATAATGGATTCTACTTTAGAAAATTGATTGAAAAAGAATTCTTTATTATCAGATTTTAAAAATGTTTTAGTCACTAAGAAGCGTTGCATGTAATCCACTTCTACTATACGACTCAAAATACTTTCCATAGCTATTTTAGGAATATCTAAATTAACAATTTGACGTAAAACTTCTAAATTGATTTTTGATTTTTCAATAACATCAGTAGATTTAACTAATGAGACATTATCTGTAAAGCGATTAACGTGATAGGTAGCTTCAGTTGTCATTGATGCACTTGTACACTTACTAATTAATTCCGCAAAGAATAATTTATCTTCACCAAATTTCATATGTTGAAATTTTATTTGATTATCTATTACTGTTGAACGCTTAAAGATTTTACCTGGTGGACCCACAGCACGAAAAATTTCATTGATTTCATATGGAATTAAACCATTGGCTTCCTTATATGAAGCGAAACGAGCCATTTTAGAAACATTTTTATCTTTATGCCTAAAGCTTTGTCCAAAGCCAATATCTGAATGATGTTCAGACATTTGAAATACTAATTTCGGAAAGCCCTTTTTATCTAACCAATCGTCAGCATCCAATAAAGCAATGTATTCACCATTTGCCACCTCGATACCTACATTACGAGGTTCAGCTGGACTTCCAGAGTTTTGTTCTAATTGAATACATTTTATAAAATCGTACTTATCATCATAGTACTGAAGAATTTCATAAGATCTATCCGAAGAAACATCATCTACAAATATAGCTTCAATTAATGAATGGTCCATTTCTAAATCCACTAAAGATTGTACACATCTCTCAATAAAAGGTTCCTTATTATAAACAGGAACAACAATTGAAATTAACTTACTAATTTTAAACTCCCCCAAAACAAAAATATTACTCACTATATTTTTGTATAATAAAATAGTTATACTACAAGAATAGCGTTTTTACAAGAAACAGAATAGATATATTACCTAAAACTTTTTAAAGAACTATCACAAGGTTATTATAAATTATGTTGATGCTTAAATATTATCGAGAATTTACATAAAAAATAAGAAGTGATGATTTTGTGAAAAGTATCACAAAATACTTTTATTTTACATGAAAAGGTGTAGTATATGAATTGTAAGGAGTAAGTAATAAATTATGGAGTGATTGACTATGAGAAATGTAATTGAGAATTTAATTAACTCTGATGTAAGTAGTTACGAAATTTATGTACACACTGGCGTAAATCAAGGTCTTATAGGTGATCTTAAAGATGGATATTTAACAATTGACTCAATCCCTTATATTGATGCCGAGAGATTATATTATTATAGTCTAGAACGTAAATCCCTTGTTACAAGTTAACCAAACCAATAACGCTATTGATAACTCCCGAAAATGATGAAATGAACTTGCTCTCAAAGAGTAATTGAGAGCAACAAACACTCTATATACCCCTAAAATCTAGAATAATGTGTTAGAAGACCACATCCTACGCCCCAGTAAGATGTGGTCTTCACTATGTTTATTCAACTTATTAATTATTTAATAAATAAAAAATTAAAATCCGAAAATTACACTTTAAGTATTTAATATTTTTTGAAGGGTGAACGAAAAATAAGGTCATCCGACTCCTGTGGGGATAAGACGAGTTGAAAACTTGCATAGCAAGGTTGAGACTGTCTCCAAGGAAAGCGCGATGACCAAACTATATTCATCTTCTAATGAATTATTCTGGACTAATCTATTGAGTAATACGACCTCTTGGGTTTTCTTTTTTATCATTTTGTTTAAAGTTCTTTTTAATACCATTATATTCATAAGTGATATTAAATAACTTATTCTTTGCTGCATCTCTACTGGCAAATGGTAATCTCACGTCTTCCATCTTCTCAACTTCATGTCTAAAAGCTTTTTCCTCTTTTTGACGTTCTTTTATAGACATATTTAACCATTCTTCTTTAGTAAATAAATCTTCGAAAGGAAATTCAAATGCAGTACGGTGCTTTTCTTCTCTTAACTTTAGAACGCGATCATGATAAGACATCTCTCTCACTACCTCCTTCTAGTATATACTCATAATTATATATCACTACTTTATATTAATTATTAAGTACCCACACTGAAATTATAACATTTTTTAATTTTTGCAATCACTACAATTTTATAGAGTATTGAAAAACGTTAAGATAGATATAACTTATATTGAAATTCATTTTCCAAAAAGGAGACTAAAGATATGTCAGAGTTAAAGAATAAAGTAGCAGTAATTACAGGAGCAGGTAGTGGGATTGGAGAAGCTATAGCCAAAGCGCTAAGCCAACACGGGGTTAACATTGCGCTTGCTGGAAGAAATGAAGAAAAACTACAAACCGTGGCACAACAACTTGAAACTGAGACAAAAGTCATCCCTATAGATGTCACTCAAAAAGACAGTGTTGACCAAATGCTACAAGTCGTTAAAGGACACTATGGTAAAGTCGACATCGTTGTTAATAGTGCTGGACAAAGTTTATCATCTAAAATCACAGATTATGACGTTGAACAATGGGACACAATGATTGATGTGAATTTAAAAGGGACGCTTTATGTATTACAAGCAGCATTACCACATTTATTAAATCAATCATGTGGGCATATTATAAATATTGCTTCTATTTCTGGATTTGAAGTTACGAAGACAAATGCTGTATACAGCGCCACTAAAACAGCAATCCATACTATTACACAAGCCCTTGAAAAAGAACTCGCACGTACCGGTGTAAAAGTGACAAGTGTATCACCAGGCATGGTTGAAACACCAATGACTGAAGGTAATGACTTTGGCGGACGTAAAAAGTTAGATACACGCGACATCGCCGATGCAGTTGTATATGCGTTAACGCAACCAAGCCATGTAAATGTTAATGAAGTGACAGTCAGACCTGTATAGAAGTATTAAAGAGCATATTATTAAGATGACAAGCACTTATAGAATGTTAAACTTGAATTGTAAACTATTTGATACTTTTAATTTACATAAAGGAAGGGATATCAAATGAATCAACGTCAATTCGAGATTTTAAACATGCTTGTTGAATTTAACACGGAGAGTCCTCCAGGAAGAAATACAGACCCATTACAAAATGAAATTGAATTATTATTAAGAGATTTAGGTTTCTCTATTCAGCGAGAACACCTTTATGACAATGATAGTATCATTGTGGCCACTTTAAAGGGGGAAGACCCTGAAGCACCCAAGTTAATATTAAATGGCCATGTTGATGTCGCGTCTGTAGATGATGATCAATATTGGCAATATCCTCCATTCAAGTTAACAGAAGTGGACGGATGGTTATACGGCCGAGGTGTCAGTGATATGAAAGGTGGCATGTCATCCTTATTTTATGTTTTGGAAAGGTTAAATCAAGAAGGACATCGTCCTAAAGGTGACATTATCGTACAATCAGTTGTAGGTGAAGAAGTTGGAGAAGCAGGTACAAAACGTGCATGTGAGATAGGTCCTAGAGGGGATTTAGCCTTAGTATTAGATACGAGTGAAAATCAAGCTTTAGGACAAGGTGGCGTTATCACAGGTTGGATTATTGTTAAAAGTAAAAATACGATACATGATGGCGCCCGTAGCCAGATGATTCATGCGGGCGGTGGTTTATTTGGTGCAAGTGCGATTGAAAAGATGACAAAGGTCATTCAAGCATTAAATGAACTTGAATCTCATTGGGCAGTGATGAAAAAGAGTCCAGGCATGCCACCAGGTGCGAATACCATTAATCCAGCAGTGATAGAAGGCGGTCGTCATCCAGCTTTTATTGCAAATGAATGCCGATTATGGATTACCGTACATTATTTACCTAATGAGCGATATGAAGATGTTGTTGAAGAAATTGAAGATTACTTAAATCGCGTGGCTGAAGCGGATGTTTGGATGAGAGAGAATCCACTTGAGTTTGAGTGGGGTGGAGCATCTATGATTGAAGACAAGGGAGAAATCTTCCCAAGTTTTACAGTGCCAATAGAACATCTTGGATTTAAACAACTAGAAGATGCGCATCAACATGTGCATGGCAGTGCGTTAAGACATGGCATGAGTACGACCGTAACAGATGGTGGTTGGATTGCGCATTTCGATATTCCAACTATATTATATGGTCCAGGTAGTCTGGAAGAGGCACATAGTGTTGATGAAAAGGTTGAGAAACGTGAATTAGAGCAGTATAGCGAAGTGTTATATGAGTTTCTGAAACATTGGTATGAGCACCCTGAGAAGTAATATAGAATGTGAAGTAAATCCAAAATTGTAAGGGTTAAAGTGGATAAAAAAACCCCTCACTATTTCGTATAGTGAGGGGTTGCTTCATATCAAGCAGAAAGACTTGTTACTATAAGTAAAGTTTAAGATTTTATCTTCTAAACGATTCTTTCAATCTACTCATCCAACTACCACCGCGTTTTGAACGAACGGGTTGACCTGTTGGTTGTGCAGTTTGTTTCTTGAGCTCTTGTCCATATTTGATTGCTTTTTGCATTAAGTATACTTGTGAATTTAATGGTGACAAGTTGTTTTTAACATAGTGATATACACCATTTTCATCTTGGTAACGTCCTTTTTCATTATCTGAAAGTTGTAAGTTCATGTAATCGACTAAACGCTTACCAATGGTTTTATTTTCAACAGGGAACAAGATTTCAACACGTTTAATCATGTTACGTGTCATAACATCTGCTGAAGATAAGTAAATACGTTCGTCGCCATTATTATGGAAGTAGTAAATACGAGAGTGTTCAAGTAAACGTCCAACAATACTTACTACTTCAATATTTTCGCTAATTCCAGGAACACCAGGTTTGAGACAACAGATACCTCTTATAATAAGCTGAATTTTAACACCAGCTTGAGAGGCTTCAAAGAGCTTTTCAATAATAGCTTTATCGGTAAGAGAATTCATCTTCATCATAATCTTACCGTTTCCATATTCTAAGTGATTACTGATTTCTTTATCTATGCGATCGATAAAGACATCACGAATATCAAATGGCGCTACAATCAGTTTATTATATTCAGGTTTGATAGAGTAACCACTTAAATAATTAAAGAAGTTAATCGCATCCTCTGCAATTTCTTGATTTGTAGTGATGATTCCCATATCTGTATAAAGTTTGGCTGTTTTGTCATTATAGTTACCTGTACCAAGGTGTACAAATGATGTTAATTCGCCACCAATACGTTTAACTACTAGCGCGATTTTACTGTGTGTCTTAAGGTGTGTCATACCATAAATCACGTGACAACCTGCATCTTCAAGCATACGTGCCCAATGAACGTTATTCTCTTCATCGAAACGAGCTTTTAGTTCCACAAGCACTGTAACTTGCTTACCATTTTCAGCGGCTTCTTTCAGACTATTGATGATTGGCGAGTCTTTACTCACACGGTAAAGCGTCTGTTTAATCGCAATGGTATTTGGATCGTCAGCTGCTTCACGAATAAAATCGACGATAGGCTCAAATGATTCATAAGGATGATGGAAGAAAATATCTCTTTCTAAAGCTAATTTATAAATATTATTGTTCCCTAATGATCTAGGTACTTGTGGCGTGTATTTCTCATAAGTAAGATATTTAAGTTTATTTGAAAGATGGTCAACTAAGCCGAATAAAAATGTTAAATCTAAGGGACCATTTAAGAAGTATACGTCATTTTCTTCTACTTCTAATTGTTCATTAAGCCATTCGATATTCTCTCTTTGAGCTGTACGTCCATCGACTTCTAAACGCACGGCTGAACCACTTTTACGTTCTTTTAAAAAGCGTTCAATTTCAATCAGTAAGTCTTCAGCACCGTCTTCATGAATCGTTAAATCAGCATTTCTGGTAATTCTAAAAGTAAATGTATTTAAAACCTCATATCCTGTAAATAGGTAGTTGATAAAGTATGTAATGACATCTTCAACCATTACAACATATTGTTTATTACCTTCGTTAAGTGTTAAAAAGCGAGGAATTAAAGATGGAATTTGTACAATTGCAGAATTAATAGCATCTTCAGTATCGATATCTACAAAAATATTTAAACTTTTGTTATTTAATTTTGGAAATGGGTGATACGCGTCAATACCTAGTGGCGTCAGAGTAGGTAGAATACGCATTTTGAATTCTTTTTCAAGTTTCTCTATGAGCGTTTCTGATAAACAATCAGGTTTAACCATTTCAATATCATAATTACGTAACTCTTCAATAAGTTCGTTGTAGCGTTGATATTGCATATGTACATACTCTGTATTCTTTATCTTAATCGCATCAAGTTGTTCTTGAGGCGTCATTTGAGCTTTATTTTCAGGTTTGTCATAACCCATTTTCACTTGGTCTTTTAAACCAGCGACACGAACCATGAAAAATTCATCTAAATTTGAACTGAAAATAGATACAAAATTAAGCATTTCGAGTAATGGATTATTCTTATCATAAGCTTCCTGTAAGACTCTATAGTTAAAATCTAACCAACTTAACTCCCTGTTATTATAGTACTGTGGTAAATTAATATCCTTTTCTCCCAATTGAGTTTGCATAACTCTCAATACACCTCATTATTTAGTCTTTATAGTTGTGTAGTCTAAAAATATCATATGAATTTTAAGATTTTGTAAAGATGATTGAAACTTTCCCCTTTAAAATCTTTTCGATATGTTTCTTCTGTCTATTGGCTTGATACTCTTCTGCAATAGGCTCTCCTTTGTAGTAAACATAGAGTTCATATTTATCGTCCTTTTTCTCTTTAAGTTTAACTTCTTCTACAAAGCTGGTATGTGAAATATTTAACGCATTCACAAATTTAATGATGCCACCTAAAGCCTGAATGGTATCAACTTCCTTACCACTAAACCATTCTGTTTCTTTAACATAGAACTTAAGTAATGATTTATTTTTAAAACTTGCAAGTAATGCTAGCTTCACACGGTCTTTATGAGAAAATCCATTAATCATAGAATTCGCAATTAAGTAATAAGTATGTGGTGAACTTGAATCTGAATCTATAAAGCTACCAAGGTAATAAATGTAAGCACCTTCGACGAATAAAGCTTTTTCTTGAGCTGAAACTTTCAAATTACCGTGTTTTAATAGTTGATCCAGTAAAGATTGAGCTAATTTTAATCGACGATTCGCACTATCTTCTTCAATGTTATACTCATTCGCAAGATGTCTTAATGCATCTTGACGTACGTTATCTCTTTTAAATTCATTAGGGTGACGTTGACGTATCAAGTTCATAACATAGCCTTCACGAATACCGTTTCTTGAGAAAGTGAATTGTGTAGCATCAATTTTCTTGAAAAGTGTTTTAAACACTGAGACGGCAGGTAGGATAATATCTACGCGATCTCGACTTAGGCCATCAAGGTTAGTTAAATCATCTCGTGAGCTTTTACGGATGATATCATATACTTCATCGATGTCTTTAAGTGACATGGTATAGTTATGAACGCCACCAATAGGGTAGGAATGTTCTGATTGATGTATTCGCGCAACGTTACGTGCAGAGCCACCTACACCAACGAGTGCAATTTCTTGATCTTTTAACCAATCAAGTTGATTAAACTGTTCGGATAAAAACTTTTCCATACTTTTAATGGCTGGTTTATCGTTATGGTCTTTGTCGCCAAAGAATTGACGTTTTAATGTTACTACTCCAAATGGAAAACTATGTGCCTCTTTAAGTTTCTTGTCTTTGAAGAGCGTCACTTCTGTAGATCCGCCACCAATATCTACAGAAATACCATTTTCAATATCTGTCGTATGTGAAATGGCATAGTATCCATAGAAAGCTTCATCTTCTTCAGGCACAATTTGAATTTTAATATTCAAATCTTTTTTGATTTGCTTAATGATGTCATCTCTATTTTGCGATTGACGTATTGCTGCTGTCGCAATAGGATGTAATTCTTGAACATCAAACTTGTCAGCAACTTTCTTGAAACTACGAAGCGCTTCTTTTAACACTTCAATACCTTCATCGTTCATTTTTGTGTCTTCTGTTAAATATTGACTAAGACGTGCAGGTGTCTTAATGTTGAGGATTTCATTTAGTCCTGTTTCTGTAGTGAAACCAAAAATAACGAGTCGAATCGTATTTGAGCCAATGTCTATTAAACCTATTCTTTCTTCCATCTCTGCCTCCTCTGATTCTTACGGGAAGTTTGAAATTACCCCTGTTTAATTTTATTTTACATGATATAGATAAATTGAAAAGATTTTTAAGAAACTTTTTGTTAAAGTTTTATAGTAATTTGGGAAAACTATAATATTTTAGACAATATGTATTTAATTACGCAGATAAAAGGATGTCTGTAATAAAATTTTGAATTTAAAAGTTTAAAAAGCTAGTACATCTAGAGGGAAGATATACTAGTGATTATTTTTATTGTAAGTGAGTTTAAAATGCTAGGAATGATAGACGGGCTTCAGTGAGCAGGTCAATCGACAATAATACACAACTCG
>NZ_JBYTCH010000002.1:0-279406 GCF_058790135.1 Staphylococcus sp. FW104-15G4D | reverse complement strand
TCGCAAAAATTTGAGGAACAATTTTAGCTCATTGCTAGTTATTGCTCATGACCTAAGCGCTCACTTCCGCACCTTGATAAACGGGTTTCAGTGAGCAGGTCAATCGACAATAATACACAACTCGCAAAAATTTGAGGAACAATTTTAGCTCATTGCTAGTTATTGCTCATGACCTAAGCGCTCACTTCCGCACCTTGATAGACGGGCTTCAGTGAGCAGATTGCTCAACAATTATACGCATCGCGCAAAAACTAAAGAACAGTTTTCGCTTGATGCTAGTAATTGCTCGCAACCTAACCGCTCACTTCCGCACCTTTTTTACACCTTAATTGGTCCTCCGGGGCCTACTGGTATACCAAGTAGGAACCATATTAATGTAAAGGCTATCCATACAATAGTGAGGGCGATAGAGTAAGGCATCAAACTTGATAGTAGTGTACCGAGTTTCATATTTTTATCATACTTTTGTGCATATGAAAGTAATAACGGTAGATATGGCATCATCGGTGTGATAGGGTTTGTAATTGAATCACCTACACGATAAATTGCTTGTGTAAATGCTGGATGGAATCCAACTAAGATGAGCATTGGTACAAAGATAGGTGCTAGAATACCCCATTTGGCAGAAGCGCTACCGACCAACATATTGACTAAAGCACTTAGTAAAATAATTCCTATAATTAAAACTATTCCATTTTGATGTTGTAATAATTTAGCACCTTTAACGGCTGCAATGACACCTAAGTTACTCCATTCTAAAAAGGCAAGTAATTGTGATGCGAAGAATACGATGACAATAAATGACCCCATAGAACCTAATGATTCTGCGATCATACTGCCTAAGTCTTTAGTATTTTTAATTTCTCCACTTAATATTCCATAAATTGTGCCTGGTACTAAGAACACAACTAAAATAATTAATCCGACACCATTAATTAACGGTGCATCGTCGAGTAGACTTCCAGTCTTCGCATTTCTTAAGAAACTATGTTCTGGTATTGCGCATATAATGAGTAAAACGATGAGTACTACAAAGCTTATGTTTGCCCAAAAGAGTGCTTTATTCTCTTGTGGTGTGATATGAGAAGATGTTTCTTCTGTGTCTTCATGGGCCTGACTTTCATCATAACGTCCTAATCTAGGAATAATGAGTTTTGTCGTAACCAAATGGATTGTTGGTAATAAGACAACAACACTTGCTGCGATAAAGTACCAGTTCATAGCCACGTTTGTCTTAATGTCTTTAGAAACAATACGTGCTGCTGGGTCTGTGAAAGAATAGACGAGTGCATCTTGCATACCTACTACTAAATTTGCAGCAAAACCTCCAACTGCTGAAGCGTAGGCCATGGCTAAACCAGCGATAGGATGGTAGCCAATCTTAATAAATAACATTGCTGCAAGTGGTGGTAAGATAATTGTTGCCGCGTCTCCAGCAGTACTTCCTAATATGCCAATTAATATAATCGTTGGAACAATTAACTTTTTTGGTGCTTTGTTCACGACTGAAATCATTAATTTGTCGAAGTAGCCAGACTTTTCAGCAGCGCCAATTCCAATCATCACGCCTAATACTAAACCTAGTGCGGGAAATTCTGAAAAGTTCTTAATCGCGTTATTCATGATATAAGCGAAGCCGTCATGGCTTAATATGCTCTTAATATGTATGACTTTCCCATCACCAGGATGTTTTACGGATACGTTGAATAATGATACAAACCAAGTAATGATTGCGAGTCCTACACACATAAAGAAGAAGAGTACCGCAGGATCTGGTAATTTATTCCCCACAAATTCGACTCCATTTAAAAATTTACTTACGAAAGACTTTTTCTCCTTTGCATTTGCCCCCATTAGTCATTTGCCCCCTTTGATTCATTATTGAATCTATACCCACCAATACCATCTTTAGGTAAGAATTTTCTGAAATTTAAAACTAAGCTTACATGATAAATACATATATGTAAACGCTATCTATAATATTAAAGTTCATTTTCCGGAAAATAAATATCATAAACTAAAGCGATATCATTGATATAACAGCGTTTAAGAAGAATTTAAAAGTGGAAGATATATATTGTAAATAATGAAGAAAGTTTTATGAAGGAATTAAAAAATCGGGAGAGTGACGAGCGATGAAACGTTTAGAAAACAAAATTGTAGTAGTAACCGGCGCAAGTACAGGTATAGGCCAAGGTTCTGCAAAGGTCTTAGCCAATGAAGGTGCACATGTCTTAGCATTAGACATTTCTGATAAGTTAGATGACACAGTGAAGGAAATTAATGAGGCTGGTGGTCAAGCTACAGCCTATAAAGTAGATATTTCCGATGAACATCAAGTAGAACAATTTGCCGAGAAAGCTAAAGATAAATATGGTCGTATCGACGTGATATTTAATAATGCAGGTGTAGATCATGGTGCGGGTCGTATTCATGAATATCCAGTAGAGGTCTTCGATAAAATTATGGCTGTAGATATGAGAGGAACTTTCTTAGTAACTAAGTTCTTATTACCTTTAATGATGGATCATGGTGGCTCTATCATTAATACGGCATCATTCTCAGGTCAAGCAGCTGACTTGTATCGTTCTGGTTACAACGCTGCTAAAGGTGGCGTGATTAACTTTACAAAATCTATTGCCATTGAATATGGTCGTGAAAATATTCGCGCAAACGCGATAGCACCTGGTACAATCGAAACACCATTAGTTGATAATTTAGCAGGTACCTCTGAAGATGAAGCGGGTAAAACATTCCGTGAAAATCAAAAATGGGTTACACCTTTAGGTCGTTTGGGTACGCCTGATGAAGTAGGTAAACTAGTGACATTCCTTGCTTCTGATGATAGTTCATTTATTACAGGTGAAACGATTCGTATCGATGGTGGTGTGATGGCATATACATGGCCTGGTGAAATGTTAAGTGACGATAGTTGGAAGAATTCAACGAAATAATGATGACCATATCATATATGATATAATCACAAACCCCCAGTTTCCATAAATGAGGAACTGGGGGTTATATGCGTTTCAGATTTAGGCATTTATTCTATTGTTGGGCGCAGTTTTCACATAATTTATATTGCGAATCAGCCCAATTTGCTAGATGGGTATAACCTTTTAAGTCTTTCGCTTTAACTTGTATTGTAAGATTTTCATCTTTATTGATTTCTTTGCCACAATTAGAACATTTCATTGCTCCAAAAATAGTTGTCTTTTTATCATCATTTTTAGAAAACATGATTTGCCTCCTTGTCTTTTTGTTACCACATTAATGATTGATAGCTGTCGTCATTTAACGAGCGTACGATCTCAGTAATCAGTTGAACAGAATTTTCATAATCATCTGTGTGCATGACTGAAACATTAGAATGCATATATCTTAATGCTACACCAATAGTGATTGTCGGAATTCCTTCATTGGCTACATGAATGCTACCAGCATCAGTACCGCCTCCAGGAGTTGTAGCCCATTGAACAGGAATATGATGAGCTTCTGCAACCTCTTTAATATGTTTACGGAAACCATCATGTGCAATACTTGTTGCATCCATCATGATAACAAGAGGGCCATCACCTAAGTTGCCTTGATTCTTCTCACTACTCATACCTGGAACATCATATGCCACGCCGACATCTACTGCTATTGCAAGATCTGGTTTGATAAGATTAGCTGCGACTTTAGCACCACGTAAACCGACTTCTTCTTGAACTGTGGCACCAGCGAATAAGTTGATATCAATACTGTCATCTTTTAAACGGTTGAGGACATCAATAGCTAATGCGCAACCATACCGATTATCAAACGCCTTCGCAGTTAAATATTTATCATTTGCAAGTGTTTCAAATTCACTATATGGTGTAATCATATTTCCAAGCTCTACTCCCGCAGCTTCAGCTTCTTCTTTGTTTGCTACACCTATATCAATATACATATGTTTAATTTCAACTGGTTTCTTACGTTCTTCCTGTGAGAGCGCATGAGGAGGTTTTGAACCGATAATACCTCTAATTTCTTTACCATTTTCAGTAGTGATTGTTACTTTCTGAGATAACATCACTTGGTTCCACCAGCCCCCGATAGGTGTGAAATAAATATAGCCGTCTTTATCGATTTGAGTCACGATAAATCCGATTTCATCAAGATGACCTGAAATCATTAATGATTTTGAACCATTTTGGGCACGCTTTTTCCCGAAAATGCCTCCCAAATTATCTTCAACGATCTCGTCACTTACAGGAGTTAAGTAATCTTTCATTAGTGATTTAACATTTTTTTCATGTCCAGCAATGCCGTTAACGTCTGTTAATGATTTAAGTAGTTCCTTTGAGTCAGACATAGCTATCTCCTCCAATAATAAGTTTTCAATTTTAGTATAACATGCATGTGACATTCTTTATGATGTGGCAGTAGCTTTTGAGTTCATTTTCAAGAAATAAAATCAAATAGTGGAAAGTAATATGAGTAACATATTTGTATCGATGGTGGTATAATTTATTTGAAAAAAAGACGAGAGAAGGCGACAACAATGAAAAAAGTGATTTCTCTTATAGCAGTGTTAGTTCTAAGTGTGGCTGCACTTTCTGCGTGTAGTAAGGAACAAACGAAGACATATGAGGGAGACGTTAATGGTAAGAATGTCATTACGTCATTAACATATAAGGATGACGAAGTACTTAAGCAATCTACCATTGGAACGGTTAAATATGATGATTTAGGAATTGATCAATCACAAGCTAAAGAAATGTTAAAAAAAGATGAGAAAGCTTTTAAAGGCGTTAAAGGTGTAACGTATAAAGTCGATTACAAAGATCAAAAAGCTGTCGAGCATATAGATGTCGATTATAAAGAAGTAGACGTAGATAAATTGAAAAAGAATTTAGGTTTCGAGTCTGCTAAAGCTAAGAAAAAAGATTATGTAAGTATGAAGAAATTAATTAAACAATTGAAACGTAATGGTTTGAAAGAGAAAAGCAAAATGAATGATGAATAATTGTTGAAGTTGATTGAACAATTATTTTAGATGATGAAGAGTGCGGGACGTGAATCTCGCACTCTTTTTTTAGTTATGAAATTAATTTAAGTTTATAATCTTTAATTTTTTGAGTAGCTCCATCAAGCTCTCTATAAATAATATGTTCTGATGTGATTTCAGTCGGACTATTAACACCAACAGCCGCTGCGATATTAAATAGACCTTCATGTAAACTAGTTACATAATTTGTCACACGGTATTGTTTCTCATCAACGATGAGCGCTTTTTCTTTTTTAGGATCAGTTGTAGCGACACCAACTGGACATGTATTTAAGTGACATTGTTGACTCATGATGCAACCAACACTAATCATCATACCTCTAGCAATATTTACTAAATCAGCACCTAAACCTAACGCAATGGCAATTTTATCGGGAGTGATGAGTTTACCAGATGCAAATATTTTAATTGTATCTCTGACACCATATTTTTCTAACATACCTGAGACGATGGGTAGTGCGGTAAGTAAAGGTAATCCGACGCCATCTTCAAGTTCTTGGAAAGTAGCCCCCGTGCCACCTTCACCGCCATCGACAGTGATAAAACTTGGATAAGTATCGAGTTGAACCATTGTTTTTACTAGTTTTTCGATTTCATCAACTTTACTTACTACGATTTTAAATCCTACAGGTTTTTGACCTAGATTCTTAATTTGATCAACAAATTTGAGTAAGTCTTCTGGATTTTTAATAAAGTCAAAACGGTTTGGTGAATTAATTGTTTCATGGGGTTTAACATTACGAATTTTAGCAATTTCTTCTGTAACTTTATTGCCTTCCATATGACCACCACGTGTTTTAGCGCCTTGAGCTAACTTTAATTCAAATGCGCGAATATTTTCACGATCAGCCAATTGTAAAAACATGTCTTTATTAAAGTGTCCTTCTTTATCTCTCACGCCAAAAAGTCCTGGGCCAATTTGGAAAATGATATCACCATCACCCTTAAGATGGTAATCTGATAGCCCACCTTCACCTGTATTCATCCAAGTGCCTGCTTTAGATAACCCTTTTGATAAAGCAGTTATAGCATTTCTACCGAGTGCACCATAACTCATACCTGATTGTCCTACTAAACGTTTTACTTTATATGGATGTTTAAGTTCAGGTCCTAGGACAACTGCATGTTCATCTGATAAGAAGAAAGGATCGATTTGAGATCTTTTTCTATGTTCATCACGACTAAATAATCGTTCGTTTTCAATTTGATATAAAAATGTTGAGATTAAATCTGAATTATCGACATGTAATTCTGAGGCTTGTAATGGAAACATTGTGTTTTGTATGTAAAACCCATCTTTATATTCTCTTTGAGTACCGTAACTCGTCATGCGAGAGTTATATTTACCTGCAAGAACAATATGTTTATAATCATTTCTTGAAAATGGTTTACCTTCATTATCATCAGCGAAGAAGTACTGACGAAGTTCGGGGCCTATTTTTTCAGAGATATAACGGATACGTCCTAAAACTGGAAAATTTCTAAGTACACTATGTTGATCTTGACCTTTATCTTTAAATAGCCAAATTAAACTCATGATAACAATACCTAATAGCACAATCATTATGATGATATTGACTATAAATTGCATCGTTGTCAATATAGACATAAACATTCCCCCTAAACTAGTTTCTTCATTATTATGATACATTAATGTATGCGTTTTACAATGAAAGCGTATAAAATTAATTTTAAAATTTCAATTAAATTATTACATTTACGTACTTTAGTGATAATGTTTAAGTGATAGGTAATAAGAGGTGAGCTATGAATAGAGAGACACAATCAATAGAGAGAAAACGACATATTCCTTTATGGAACAGTAAAAAGGTTGTTAAAAAAGACATTCTACTTATACCAGCATACATATTTTGTCAAAGTATAATACCTATCATCGTAGTCTTTGGAACACTAGGTATTACTGCAATGATTACACAGCATGCACCACCTGACTGGTTTTACAACCTTTCATTAAGTATAAGCTTTGTTCTGGCACAAGGTTTAGTGCTCATGCTGTTTTTTACCTTACATAAGTTTTATATTGCCAGTGTCGCAAGGAGACAGTTTAAAAACGCTAAAAAGTATGTACGTCAAATACTTATTGTAGTTATAATTACATTTGTGCTAATGTTACTTATTGAGTGGCTTGTTCAGTGGCTACCTGCCTCATTAAGATTTGGTGTAACACAATATGAACGGCGAGTGGAAGGATTATTTCTACACCCAATCGCCTTATGCTTTACGTTTATATCAATGGTAATTTTACGCCCTATGATTGAACAACTTATCTATAGACACATCATTATTCATGAGTTAGGTAAGAAATGGAACAAGAAAATAATGATTGTGATATCAATTGTTATCGAATCTATAGTACATACGTATGACATGGCTTCTATTTTCGAAATAATTCCGTATTTACTTATTGCGAGTGGTGCAACTTATTTATACATTAGAACAGGTCAAAATTTAGCAGTAGCCTATCTTTACCAAGTAGGTGTGCAATGCTTCATATTTTTAGAGATATTGAGTAAAGTGTATATCTTTTAAAGTTATTAAATAAAGGAGTATTCAATGAGCAACGAATCACATGAAATACATCAACAAACAAATACACCAGTTATGAACGAATTTGATTCGAAGAAAATAGTGAAGAGAGACTTCTGGTTAATTCCAATTTATATATTAAACTTAACAGCGATACCTATTATATGTGGAATTATTGGTGCCTACATTGGTTATGCAATAGTAGGTAACATGTCAAAGAAAATATTTGAAGATTATTATATGAATGCTGCAACCATTGGAAGTGTAATTGGAGCATTCATTTTACTAATTGTGTTTTATCTCATGCATAAAAACAACATTAAACCTATAGCTATATCACGATTCAAAGCACTTAAGAAACATATTATATTAATTATAGGATCTATCATCATGATTTATGTATTTGAATCTTTTTATCAGATTTTAATGCAGTTTTTACCGGAAAAGTTTCAATTTAATGATACTGAAAATAATAAAGATATAGCGAAAATGTTTACACATGGATGGTTAGTACCATTTCTTTTTCTAGATATTGTTATACTCACACCTTTTGTTGAAGAGTTAATATTTAGACATTTGATTATTCATGAATTAGGTAAAAAATTAACTTACGGGCTCATGTATATAGTCTCGATACTTATATTTGCTAGCTTACATTGTGTGGGTGCTAAATCACCATTTGAAATAGGACCCTATATTATCATCGCGTCCATGATCGTTTTTGTTTATCACAAAACTGGTAGAAATTTAGCAGCTACCATTACGATGCATACTATAAACAATGCTGTTTCATTTCTAATAATGGTAATGGGTTTATAATGTAAATGAGTACACATTTGTGAGTGTGTACTCATTTTTTGTGTAATGATAAATATAATATTCAGAAAATATAAATATTTATTTAATGTTAATATAAAACTTAAAATAGGGAATATAAACAACAATAGTTTCATAGAAAGGAGCGTTAGTCTTGCTATTAAAAGTTGAGAATCTTACATATGAAGCGGATAAACGTACAATATTAAACAACATCAATTTAAATATTGAAAAAGGGGATACCATAGCAGTTATAGGGCCATCTGGAAGTGGAAAGAGCACCTTATTTAAGCAACTTAATAATTTAATTAGTCCTACTGAAGGTGAGCTATATCTAGATGGCAAAAATTACAATGACTATTCGCCAGAAGAATTAAGATCACGTGTAAGTTATCTTATGCAACAAAGTGGCTTAATAGGTTCAACGATTGAACATAATATGAAATTCCCTTGTGAGGCAAGAGGGGATAAGTTTGATAAGGAAAAAGCAAAACAACTTATTAAACAAGTCGGACTGGGAGATTATGACTTAGATGCTGAAATTGAACATATGTCTGGTGGGGAACGTCAAAGAATTACGATTGCACGTCAATTAATGTATGAGCCAGAAGTGTTACTATTGGATGAATCGACAAGTGCACTAGATACTAAGAACAAAGAAAATATTGAAAATATTATCTTTGATTTTGCTAAAAAAGGCGTAGCCATTCTTTGGATTACTCATAGTGATGATCAGAGTATGAGACATTTTAAAAGAAGAATCACCATTACTGACGGTAAAATCACTAAGGACGAGGAGTTGAATAGTGATGAGTAATACAGCATTATGTTTAACAGCACTACTATTATTGATTCCAATCTTTATTTCATATAAAGAAGGTTTACATATCATTAAAGATTTAGTAGTTGCAACGATACGAGCAGCAATACAATTACTTATTTTAGGATTCTTGCTACATTACATTTTTAAAATTAATGAAAAATGGCTACTCATGCTATGTGTGCTAGTGATTATTATTAATGCATCATGGAATACTATAAGTCGTGCTTCACCAGTGATGCATCATGTATTCTGGATTTCATTCGTAGCTATATTTATCGGTACAGCATTACCATTAGCAGGCACTTTAGCTACCGGAGCGATAAAATTTACTGCGAATGAAGTTATTCCAATTGGCGGGATGTTGGCGAATAATGGCTTGATTGCCATTAACTTAGCTTATCAAAACTTAGATCGGTCATTTGTTCAAGACATTTCAGGTATTGAATCTAAATTAACGCTATCGGCAACTCCGAAGATGGCATCAAAGTCTTCTATTAGAGAGAGTATCCGTTTGGCCATTGTACCAACTATTGACTCTGTGAAAACGTATGGACTTGTATCTATTCCTGGGATGATGACTGGCTTAATTATTGGTGGGGTACCTCCATTACAAGCCATTAAATTCCAACTATTAGTAGTCTTTATTCATACGACAGCAACGATTATGTCAGCATTAATTGCAACTTACATGAGTTATGGCCAATTCTTCAACGCTAGACATCAGTTGGTAGCGCGAAACTCAGATGTAGTAGGGGATGAATAATACCTAAATCCATTCTACACAAAACATAATTTCTTATTATATAATGAAACAGTTATGAACATTTCAGCGTTTGTAGCTGTTTTATTTTTGCTACAAACCTTTGCGATACAATTTAGTTTTAAAAGAAAGGAGTTTATTTATGTCTATCGTGCGTATTGCCACTTTTATATTGAGTGTGTTTATCGTGGGAATGGTAGAGATGATGGTAGCTGGTATTATGAATTTAATGAGCCATGATCTTAATGTTTCCGAAGCGATTATAGGTCAGCTGGTTACAATGTACGCATTAACATTTGCAATTTGTGGTCCGATTTTAGTTAAATTAACGAATCGATTTGCTGTACGACCAGTTTTATTATGGACGTTATTCACCTTTATCATTGGTAACGGAATCATCGCAATTGCACCGAATTTCACTATTTTAGTTATAGGACGTATACTATCGTCAGCTGCAGCATCATTAATCATTGTTAAGGTCTTAGCCCTAACTGCAATGTTAACGAAACCGAAGAATAGAGGTAAGATGATAGGTGTTGTGTATACAGGATTTAGTGGTGCTAACGTATTTGGTGTCCCTATTGGAACAATGATAGGTGATTGGGTTGGTTGGCGCTTTACATTTCTATTTATTATGGCAGTTAGTGTTCTAGTAGGTATATTGATGATTATCTATCTTCCTAAAGAAAGCGAATTAGCACATGCCAATCGTTCTAATCATTCATCGGACAATGATTCCGAAATACCTTCACGTATCTTACGTCCTATGGAAATCGTAAAATATTTAATTATTACTTTCTTAGTTTTAGTAGCAAACTCAGTCACTTTTGTGTATATTAACCCATTAATTTTATCTAAGGGACACGAGTTATCTTTTGTATCTCTAGCATTGTTAATCAACGGTGTTGCTGGAGTAATCGGAACATCACTTGGGGGAGTCTTTGCAGATAAAATTACAAGTAAGCGTTGGTTGATGATATCAGTATCAATCTTCATTATCATGATGCTTGTGTTAAACCAATTACTTGCAGGAACAGTTATTCTACTCATTGGATTGTTTGTATGGAATATTATGCAGTGGAGTACGAACCCTGCGATTCAAAGTGGGATTATTGAACACGTTGAAGGTGATACAAGCCAAGTAATGAGTTGGAATATGTCATGTCTGAACGCCGGTATTGGTTTTGGTGGCATTGTTGGAGGGTTAGTGATATCTCATATTAATGTTCAAGCCATAACCTATACAAGTGCTATAATTGGCTTACTCGGACTTATTGTTGTTTTAACTTTAAAGAACATTCATTACGCTAAAAATTAAAACCTGAATCGCTCATGTTAGTGGATGAGCGTTTCAGGTTTATTTATATATATGAAAGTATTCAGTATCTTCATGGTATTTAGACCAAGGCATTCTATTGTATCTTACAAAGTGACCTAAATCTGCCATCATGTCATGACTTAATTGAATATCTGATTGCGTATAATGATAGTTATTTGCTGATAAAATATTTAAGTTGCCAAACCAAAATATCATATCGAGAATATGGTAAGCAGATTTAAAATGAATGCTTTTAGGTTTACACCAGTCGAAACGTGCTAACCATTTATGTTGAGAATGTGTAGATTGTAGAAAGTTCAATGCCATATTTTTAAAATAAGATGTCGTTATTACTTCTCTTTGTTGTTGTGCACTTTGAACTTCTTCTAAAATGGGAATATCGAATAAGCGCATGATTTCTTTAAAGCGCAATGGTGACAGTTTCCGTGAATCATTCTCTATATAAATATCTCCCTCAGAATTCGTGAAACCAACGAATACTGGTTTTGAAAATGCAGTTACAGATCGTGTCATTTCAGGGCTTTGGATAGGTTGATAAATCAAATCAAGACTTCTCGATGGCCCTCGTTCTACTTTATGTAATCTCATTAAATCTAAAATTTCATTACTAGTTAATGATTCAATTGATTTATCAGGATAATGCTTGTGAACTAAAGATTCAAATTGTTGCGCCTTCTTATTTGCAGTTAGAGGAGAATCACTATGTAATGTGCCACTGAGCAACATCACTTTGTGATAATACTGGTCTAATTCTGGTATTTGCATGAGTGCCATTATGCTCATACTTCCCGCAGATTGACCCATCAACGTTATGTTTTGAGGATTACCACCAAAGTAGGCAATATGATGGTGTACCCATTTTAAAAGGTTGATTTGATCAGACATACCATTATTGTAATCATAATGATTATTGAAATAAGACCAGTCTAAATAACCTAAAGCACCTAAACGATAATTGAAGGTAATAACAATAGTATCTTCTTGTTCTACGAGATGATAGGGATTGTATAAATCTGCTGTTCCGTGCCCTTGAGTAAATCCTCCTCCATAGAAATAAATAACCACGGGTTTTAAATTTTGGGTATTACTTGCTCGCCAAATATTAAGATAAAGACAATTCTCATCTTGTTTAAAAGTTTCAAACGTCTGAACGCCATTTGAGAAGAAATCTTCAAGTGAATTATAGGGTTGGGGAGGGATAGGTTTAGCTTTCTTGGCATCAATCATCTCATCGACAATGTTGTATAACTGTGAATGTTGAAAACGTGTCTTAGAATTAAATGATTGGGCATAAGGTATACCTAGAAATGTATCGATATCACCGTCACTTGTTCCAAGAACTGTTCCTTCATTGATATTTACTTTAACCATATTCCCATCTCCTTATCAATCTCTTAATTTAAACTATACCATTAAAAAAACGCTCGAGATATTTATCTCGAGCGCTATAAGTTATGCGTTAGTTATTTTGTTCTTGACGATCTCTTTCTTTCCAGTCTTTACGTCTTGCTTTTCTGCGACGTTTTCTTAATTTATCGCCCATCTTCTTGTTTAATTTATTGGCACGTTTGAAGTAAATACTTTCGAAGTAACTTGTTGTACCTAATTGATAGAAGATTAAAGCTACAATTGCGATAACTAAGAAATCCCATGGGTAATGAATCCAGTTCATACCCTTGAATTCTTTACTTCCGATGAATGATAAGAATGCGAGTACGACTAAGTAAATAATAATCCATAAACTACCGCCGATTTGTTTTTTAGTGTTTTTCCAATTCATCTTATATTCATAGAAGAAATAAATTGGTAAACCTAAAATGATAATGAAAATAACTTCTGCAGTCGTAGGCCACATAGCCCAATAAATTGCTAGTGACGCAAGTACGAATGATAATGGCGCCATAAATTTTAAGATATTTGCTTTAAATGGACGTGTCATTTTTGGTGCCATTTTACGTAATGAAATAACTGTTGTTGGGCCTGTTAAATATGCTACTAATGTTGCTGTAGAAATAACCGCTGCTAATGTACCCCAGTCACGGAAAAGTGTAACCATAATCATACTGATGATTGCGTTAAATGCAATTGCTACACGTGGAATATTATATTGTTCATTCATTTTACCTAAGAATTTAGGAATATGACCATTCTTTTCCATAGCGCGTAACACACGGCCAGTAACAGCTACGAATGATACACCTGTACCAAATGGTGAAACAACAGCCTCAACATAAAGTAAAATTGCTAACCAATTGATACCTAATAAAATTGCCATATCTGCGAAAGGTGAATTGAAATTAATTCCATTCCAACCATGTTCATGAATCATTGAACTTGGCATTGATGTAATGAACGTACTTTGAAGTACAATGTATAAGATTGCACTTAATGTAAGTGAAATCGCAATACCTCGAGCGATATTTTTCTCGGGATTTTTAATCTCAGATCCCATATTAATGATAGTTTGGAATGCGTTAAATGAGAAAATGATACCTGATGTAGTCGTTGCAGCGAAGATTGGTGCACTACCATATGGCATAAATGCACTTGCTGAGTGACCATAGTTATTTGTATCAAATCCAGAAATCATTAACATAATAATAGTTAATAAAGGTACTCCTAATTTAAATACTGAAATTAAACTAGTGAAAGAAGTTAATAGTTTGACAGACCAGTAGTTTAAAAGGGAGAATATTGCGATAATAACGTAAACGGCGAATAAACCAATTGTACTGATTGAGCCGTCTTTCATTAAAGCTCCCATAGGTTTAGCCCATTCCCAAGGCCACGAACTCATATATTGTACAGCTGAAACAGCTTCAATTGGAATAATTGTTACGAGTGAAACCCAGTTAGCCCATGCCGCTATGAATCCAAGTAGTGAACCATGTGTGTATTGAGCATAATTACTCATGCCACCTGATTGTGGGAACATTGTCCCAATTTCAATATAGTTATAAGCTATCGTTCCAATAACTATGAAACCGATGATCCATGAAATAATGGCGGCTGGACCAGCGATAGAAGATGCCTCCCATGCTCCGAATAACCAACCAGAACCGATTAATGAACCAAGCCCTAGTAAGACGAGTTGCGAGAGGTTAATCTTACTACTTTTTGATTTATTTTTATTTTCCATATTTACTCCTTCTTATGTGCTGAAAGATTTTTCAACAAATTACTGGTACAATTATACGCGAGTTTAATTAATAGTCAAATTGTGTTTTTGTAAAATTTTAATTAACGTTACATAATTAGATTTTTCTGAAAATTAATTATACAATAGCTAATAATATTTAATAAAAGGATTGAAGGGGGTAGCTAATGATGAATAAACAAAAAAATGAAAAGGTTGAACAATTTTTACAAAAAGATAGTCAATGGCAGGCGTGTTATAAATATTTGAGAAAGTTAATTTTTGAAGAAACTGAACTTGAAGAAACATATAAATGGATGCACCCATGTTACACATTAAATAATAAGAATGTAGTGCTTATTCATGGTTTTAAACATTATGTAGCACTACTATTTCATAAAGGGGCTATCTTAGAGGATAAATATCATACGTTAGTGCAACAAACTGAGAAAGTTCAAGCAGCCCGTCAATTGCGTTTTGAAAGTTTAGACGAAATTAAAGAACGAAAAGATGAGATTTTATTCTATATAAATGAAGCCATTCAAACTGAAAAAGCAGGTAAGAAAGTTGAAATGAAGAAAACTAAAGATTATGAAGTGCCTGAAGAGTTAGAGGAAAAATTCTCAGAAAATCCACAATTTAAAGAGGCGTTTGATAATCTGACTCCAGGTCGTCAGCATCAGTACATATATCACATTTCACAAGCGAAACGTAGTCAAACTAGAATTAATCGCATTGAAAAGTATTATGAGCATATTTTAAATGGAAAAGGCATGCAAGATAAGTGATGAAAAGAAAGAGCAGGCGCATGATTTTATTCTCTAAGCATAAATAAAAAACTGTCGACATCGTCAGAGACCATGCCGACAGCTTTAAAGCGAACAGATTCCACCCTGTTCGCTTATTTATTTCACTCTAATTGTTGAATTATTTTTGATCACCATTTAAACGGACTAAAATTTTAGCTTGCGATTTATCATTAACAAGTTGATTGAAACCACTTTCGACTATATTTTCTAATTCAATTTCATCGGTAACTACATCTTTAACATTTAAACTGCCATTAGCGATTAAATCGATTGTTTGTTGGAAAGTTGTTGGTGTATAGGCAATTGTAGTAGTTAATTTAACCCCTCTATTCATTTGAAGAAGAGGATTAAATTCTACTGGGTGACCGAAAATAGCTACGATAACTGAAGTACCACGTGGACGTGTCACTTCAATAGATTGTTGTAATGTAATACCAACACCAGCTACTTCGAATGAAACATCTACACCATTTTCAGTGTTATCATATACAGCTTTTACTGGGTCTACATTTCCAGAGTTAAAGGTATGAGTTGCTCCAACGCTTCTTGCTTTTTCTAAGCGTTCTTCAGATAGATCGAAGACAAAGATTTTACTTGCACCAGCTGCTTTAGCTGCTATAACAGTTAGTAAACCAATAGGGCCAGCTCCAAATACCGCAACTGTGTCACCGAATAATAATTCGCCTTCCTTAACAGCTTGAACAGCTACAGCTGTAGGTTCAACAAGTGCGCCTTCACGTGCTGATACATTGTCAGGTAAATGATACACGTTTGTTTCAGGTGCGTTAGTAAACTCTGCAAACCCTCCATCTGAACCTAAACCTATAAATGAATAACCATCATATAAATCAACATTTTCTTCTTTTTCACGTTTAGAAACAGTTGGGTTTACGACAACTCGATCACCTTTTTTGAAACGTGTGACATCTTTACCAACGTTTTCAACTACGCCAGAAAACTCATGACCCAATGTTACAGGTGCTTTTTGACCTAACAACGGATCAGGTTTGTCTGTTGAAATGAAAATAGGTCCTTCTAAATATTCATGTAAATCTGTACCACAAATACCTGTCCATGAGACTTTCACTTGAACTTCATCATCTTTTAATACTTTTGGATCGCGGTCCTCTACACGAACATCTTTTTGTCCATACCAGACTGCTGCTTTCATAATTTAACAACCCCTCAATTGTTTATTTGACATCGAAACTACATCTTTAGTCTTTCATTTGGTGTAATAATTCTTATCACACTTTGAGAATAATACTATTATGGTAGGTTTTCAATAGGTTAAAGCAAATTTATGTGAAAAAATTCACGAATTTTTGCGGTTTGATTTATTTTTTCATCGAAATTTAACTTTTAGATGGTAAATATTTATTTAGGCTCTATTTTATAAAAAAGTTAACATAGAAAAATATGACTTTGTAAGTTGACTGATGTTTAATAAATTAATATAGGGTATAGACTTATATAACTGCCGAAGTTCACGTGTGCACATATTAGTGTTAGTATGATATTCAGATTGCTAACATAATTATGTGAAATATTACATATTCAAAATTTTAAAAGCAAAGGCCTCTGTGCTCTTGTTTAACTTATGAACCTATTTGTTTAACAACTGCTCTTGAGGCCTTTTATTTTTTGAAATTTGAGGAAACTTCGTCACTTTAACTATTGGAAAGGGGAACAAAACTATGTTAAGTATTAAAAACTTAACCAAAATTTATTCAGGGAATAAAAAAGCAGTTGATAATATTTCCTTGGATATTGAATCTGGTGAATTTATCGCCTTTATTGGGACAAGTGGTAGTGGTAAAACGACCGCATTACGTATGATTAATCGTATGATTGAAGCGACTGACGGTCAGATTACGATGAATGGTAAGGATGTACGTAATATGAATCCAGTAGAATTACGCCGTAGCATAGGTTACGTCATTCAACAAATCGGTTTAATGCCACATATGACCATTCGAGAGAACATTGTTTTAGTACCTAAACTTTTAAAATGGTCTAAAGAGAAGAAAGATAGTAAGGCAAAAGAATTAATTAAATTAGTCGATTTACCTGAAGAATACTTAGATCGCTATCCAGCTGAATTGTCAGGTGGGCAACAACAACGTATTGGAGTAGTGCGTGCACTTGCTGCTGAACAGGATATCATTTTAATGGATGAACCATTTGGCGCACTTGATCCTATAACTCGAGATACGTTACAAGACTTAGTTAAAGAGTTACAACAAAAGCTTGGTAAAACATTTATTTTCGTTACACATGATATGGATGAGGCGATTAAGCTGGCAGATAAAATTTGTATCATGTCTAAAGGGCAAGTTGTGCAGTATGATACACCAGATAATATATTAAGAAATCCTGCGAATGACTTCGTTAAAGACTTTATCGGTCAAAATCGTTTAATACAAGATCGTCCGAATATGAAGACGGTAGAAGGTGCGATGATTAAACCTGTAACAGTACAGGCGGATGATTCATTAAATGATGCAGTTAATATTATGAGAGAACGTCGAGTGGATACCATCTTTGTCGTGAATAATCATAATAAATTATTAGGTTTCTTAGATATTGAAGATATCAATCAAGGTTTAAGAGCAAAAAAAGAATTAATTGATACGATGCAACGTGATATTTATAAGGTACATATTGATTCAAAATTACAAGATTCAGTGCGTACGATTCTTAAACGTAATGTAAGAAACGTACCGGTAGTGGGTGATGATAATGAATTAATTGGTTTAATTACTCGTGCAAACTTAGTGGACATTGTTTACGATTCAATTTGGGGTGAGAGTGATGAGGGCTTAAGGAATGACTCATCTCATTTAAATAATCATCCTACCCACAACCGTGTTCAAGAGGAGCAAGAGGCTAACGTAGCTCAAGAGTCTGACTCACATAAAGGAGCTAATGAGCCTGATGATACTCAGAAAACGGGAGTTGATCAATAATGAGAGCATTCTTTCAAGAATACGGCGGTCAACTCATATCGAAAACAATTGAGCATTTCTATATTTCAATTATTGCTTTACTAATAGCAATTGTTGTAGCGGTGCCACTGGGTATTTTACTTTCTAAAACGACTCGCACAGCTAATGTTGTATTAACCATTGCAGGTGTACTCCAAACAATACCAACACTTGCAGTATTAGCAATTATGATTCCTATCTTTGGTGTAGGCAAGACACCGGCTATTGTAGCTTTATTTATCTATGTTTTACTACCGATTTTGAATAATACAGTATTAGGTGTAAAAAATATTGATAAAAATGTTATTCAAGCAGGTCAAAGTATGGGGATGACGAAGATGCAATTAATGAAAGATGTTGAATTACCACTTGCATTACCTCTTATCATTAGTGGTATCCGACTTTCAAGTGTGTATGTTATTAGTTGGGCAACTCTTGCAAGTTATGTCGGAGCTGGCGGATTAGGTGACTTGGTATTTAACGGTTTAAATCTTTATCAACCACCTATGATTATAAGTGCAGCTATTTTAGTAACACTTTTAGCGTTAATTGTTGACTTCTTACTTTCATTAGTTGAAAAGTGGGCAGTGCCTAAAGGTCTCAAAGTATCTAGATAATTAAAAAGGGAGGAAACGTCTTTGAAGAAACATATGAAATATACAGTCATTCTCATTGCATTGTCCCTCTTAGTATTATCTGGGTGTAGTTTGCCAGGCCTTGGTGATGGCAATGCAAAAGATGATGTAAAAATTACGACGACTGAAACAAGTGAAACAAAAATTATTGGTAATATGGAAAAATTAATGATTGAGCATGAAACAAATGGCAAAATCAAACCAACTTTAATTGGTAACTTAGGATCAAGTATTATTCAGCATAATGCGTTACAACGCGGAGATGTGAATATGTCGTCAGTTCGATACACAGGTACGGAACTAACAAGTGTACTTGATGCTAAACCGACGAAGGACCCTAAAAAGGCGATGTCAGAAACGCAACGCTTATTTAAAAAGAAATATGATCAAAAATATTATGATTCTCTAGGGTTTGCTAACACATACGCTTTTATGGTTACTAAAGAAACAGCTAAGAAATATCATTTAGAAAAAGTATCAGATCTTAAAAAGTATAAAGATAAATTGCGTTTAGGTATGGATACGCAATGGATGAATCGTGCAGGAGATGGCTATCCTGCATTCGTTAAGGATTATGGCTTTAAATTTGATAGTGCTCGTCCAATGCAAATTGGTTTAGTTTATGATGCACTTAAAAATAAAAAATTAGATGTAGCAGTAGGATATTCTACAGATGGGCGTATTGCAGCCTATGATTTAAAAATCTTAAAAGATGATCGTAAATTCTTCCCACCATATGATGGCAGTCCTCTAGCTACGGAGAAATTAATTAAAGATAATCCTAAAATTGATAAAGCATTGAAAAAACTACAAGGTAAAATTAATACTAAAGAAATGCAAAAATTAAATTATGAAGCGGATGGTAAAGGCAAAGAACCTGCCGTGATTGCGGAAGAGTACTTGAAGAAACATCATTATTTTGATGATGAGAAAGGAGGGCAAAAATAATGAAAGGCAATTTATTGCATTCAATCCTAGAGTATTATTCACTCAACTGGGCCTTCCTTTTAGAACTTTTCTTTAAACACTTACTTATGTCTGTTTATGGAGTGTTATTCGCTTGTATCATTGGTATACCCATTGGGATTTTTATAGCGAAATATAAACGCTTATCATGGCCAATCATTACGATTGCTAACATTATCCAAACAGTACCTGCCATTGCGATGCTAGCGATTCTAATGTTAGCTATGGGTCTAGGACCAACTACTGTTGTTGTGACCGTGTTCTTATATTCTTTACTACCAATTATTAAAAATACGTACACAGGTATCGTAGAAGTTGATGATAACATTAAAGATGCGGGTAAAGGTATGGGCATGACGGGCAACCAAATTTTAAGAATGATTGAGCTTCCTTTATCATTATCTGTGATTATTGGAGGTATAAGAATCGCACTTGTAGTAGCAATTGGTATTGTAGCGATTGGTTCATTTATAGGTGCGCCAACACTTGGGGATATTATCATTCGTGGTACAAATTCTACAGATGGAACAACATTCATTTTAGCTGGTGCCATTCCTATTGCATTAATCGCTATAATTATTGACATTGGATTACGCTTTTTAGAGAAGCGTTTAGATCCAACTCGCAAAAATAAAAAACTCAGTCACAAGAAGACCAAGTTCAAAAATTAGGATAATATTCAGTGATTTGTAATTGTTAATAATAAAGAGCTACATTTCCTATTAAAAGTATAAGGAAATGTAGCTCTATTTTTATATTATAAAGTTTAAAAATTTATAATAAGATTGGTGCGAGAATAGGTACAACAGCTACGACAATTACGCCTACAATAACAACGGCGATACTTCCCATAGATTCTTCTGTTTCACCTAAATCTTTAGCAGCAGCTACACCCAGAGTGTGGCCACTAGTACCTAAAGCTAATCCTCTCGCAATGGGGTTTGAAATTCTAAACATTTTAACTATTTTAGCACCTAGTGCAGAAATAACTACTGCATTTAAAATAACCGCCAAGGAAGTTAATTCTTTTACTCCGCCAATACCTTCAGATACAGGTAAAGCGATTGCTGTTGTTGCTGCTTGAGGTAGCATTGATGCTGTAATCTGAGAACCAAATTGGAATAATCTAGCAACTAGGTATATCAAAATAAGTGCTACGACAGTACCTATGGCAATTCCACCAAATATTTGAATCCAGTATTTTTTTAATACATCACGTTTTTTATATAAAGGTATCGCAAAACTAATAGTAGCCGGTTCTAAAAAGAAGTTAATGATATTACCACCAATTTTGTAATTTTGATAGCTAATGCCAGTTACCTTTAAAAACACTATTCCTACAACCATACTGACAAATAATGGTGCCAATAAGAAGAAACCATTTGTTTTTTTATATAGGTATGTAGCAATTACGAAAGGAATTAATGAAAGTAATATTCCAAAGTATGGTGTGTGAATTCCTAAATGATCAAGCATTGTTTAACCTCCGATTTGACTAGTTTCTTCATTTTTTTCTTTAGATGGGAAAAGTGATTTCGTAACTAAAAGTTGTGAAGCAAAACCAGTGCTAATAAGTAATAAAATAGTTGAAATAATAATTAATAAAATAATTAAAACAGGACTCTTACTTAAGATTGGTAATGAGTTAATAACTGAAATACCAGCTGGAACGAAAAGGAAACTAATATTATTAGTTAAAGCAGTTCCTACAGATTCAACTTGTCCTAATTTGACTATGCCAGTGCATAGAGCGATGAATAATAATACTAAACCAATAACTGAAGCTGGCATAGGAATCGGGATAAATGATTCGATTATTTTAGAAATTAATAAAATAACTGCCAGTGTTAAGGCTTGTTGAAAAACATTATATGTTTTCTCTTGGGGGTTTTTATTATCTTCCTTATTTGAATTAGAGTTTGACAACTTTAATTCCTCCTTTGCTTTCTATAAAACACATTGTAATATGTATTTATTTTTTAAGGGTAATTCTATTGAAATAATACTAAAAACGTAAATAAATTGTCATGGAAATTATATTTTTTTGACTTATTTTTGTGAGTTCCAAGAATTCAATCAATAAATTAAGCCCTTACATATCTTAAACCTATAAGTTCAAACATTATAGTATGGAAATATTAAAGTAAATAGTGTAGAATAAGTTTCTATATTTACAAATTTTCTAAAAATTATAAGAAGTCATTTCTTGATAGAAGGTACTATACATAATAAGACTTAATTTAAAAATTTTACCATATTTGTTGGTATCATTTAAAAAGTAAATTTAAATGTGATAAAGTTTCTTAATGTAAAATTACGAAAAAATAATCAGGGGTATTTTCGTTAATTAAGATAAATAAATATATTTAAAGTGAGTTAGTCTTTCAGATTTAGGGTTTCTAATTCAAGTAGGAGGAATAAATGATAGATGAATACTTCAAAAGAATTTAGGGGAGATAACCGCCTTTTACTAGGGATCATATTAGGAGTTATCACGTTTTGGTTATTTGCACAGTCACTGGTTAACTTGGTTGTCCCGTTACAATCATCTTATAACAGTGATATCGGTACGATAAATATTGCTGTGAGTTTATCTGCATTATTTTCTGGCTTATTTATTGTTGGTGCCGGTGATATCGCGGATAAATTTGGACGCGTTAAACTTACATATATTGGATTAGCATTAAATATCATTGGTTCAATTCTTATCATTATTACACCATTACCGAGTCTATTAATTATTGGTCGTGCAGTTCAAGGACTTTCTGCTGCATGTATAATGCCCGCGACGTTAGCGATTATTAATGAATATTACATCGGCACAGCTAGACAACGCGCGCTCAGTTATTGGTCTATTGGCTCATGGGGTGGTAGTGGCGTCTGTACATTATTTGGTGGATTAATGGCGACAAATTTTGGCTGGCGTTCTATTTTTATTATCTCTATTATTTTGACGATATTAGCAATGTTTTTAATGAAACATACTCCCGAGACGAAAGCTGAACCTATCGGCAATAAACCTCTGGAACCTAAGAAATTTGATGTTATTGGATTAATCATTTTAGTGATTTGTATGTTAAGTATTAATGTTATTATTACTCAAACATCTAATTATGGCTTGATGTCTCCACTTATATTAGGTTTAATTGCCGTTTTCGTTATCTCACTCATCGTATTCGTTATGTATGAGAATAGAATCAAACATCCTCTTGTTGACTTTGATTTATTTAAAAATAAAGGCTATACCGGTGCAACAGTTTCAAACTTTATGTTAAATGGTGTTGCAGGTGGTACGTTAATTGTGGTTAACACTTATTATCAACAGCAATTAGATTTTAATTCTCAACAAACAGGCTATATTTCACTTACATATTTAGTAGCGGTATTAATTATGATTCGTGTAGGTGAAAAGATTTTACAAGCATTAGGACCTAAACGACCACTACTTATGGGAAGTGGTTTTACAGTTATAGGTTTAATTCTACTTTCTTTAACATTTTTACCTGACGCATGGTACATCGCAGCGAGTGTTGTAGGGTATTTATTATTTGGTACTGGTTTAGGTATCTATGCGACGCCTTCAACAGATACAGCTGTTGCTCAAGCACCAGACGAAAAAGTAGGTGTAGCTTCAGGTGTATACAAAATGGCTTCTTCTTTAGGGAATGCCTTTGGTGTCGCTATTTCAAGTACAGTTTATAGTGTGCTTGCTGCGCAATTAAATTTATCACTCGGTGGTTTTATGGGTGTGATATTTAACGCAATTGTAGCACTCCTCGCTCTAGTAGCTATCTTGTTCTTAGTTCCGAAAAAACAATCAAATTTATAAAAATCATGGATGGCGTATTGGCCATCCATTTTCTAAAATAAAAATTAACAGAAAATTTAGAAAAAAGAGCGAATGTGCATTGACGCTTTATCTTTTAAGTAGTAGTTTAAAAATAATATCATTTAATAAAGGGGATGTAAGGAATGAAAATAGCAATTGCGGGTTCTGGCGCACTTGGAAGTGGGTTTGGAGCCAAACTGTTTCAAAATGGTTATGACGTATCTCTTATAGATGGTTGGGAACCCCAAGTCACATCTATTCAACAGGAAGGCTTACATATTGATATTAATGGTGAGGGATATCATTTTGACATTCCTATGCATTGTCTTTCACAAATTCCGTCAAATGAACTTTACGATGTTATATTTTTATTTCCTAAATCTATGCAATTAGAGTCAGTGTTAGATGCAATCAAACCTCATATTCATAAAGAAACCATTGTGGTTTGTACGATGAATGGGTTAAAACATGAACGACTCATTCGCAATTATGTAGAAGATGTCCGTATTGTTCGTGGTGTCACTACATGGACAGCCGGTATAGACGTTCCGGGTCATACTCACCTTATGGGAAGCGGTCCCGTAGAAGTTGGTTGTCTTGTTCCAGAGGGGATCGATAACGTAAAAATTATCGTAGATATCCTCAATCAAAGTGAATTAAATGGAGTCGTAAGCGAAGATTTACATCAATCAATTTGGAAGAAGATTTGTGTTAACGGCACAGCGAATGCATTGTGCAGTATCTTGGAGTGTAACTTAGCCACTTTAAATGAAAGTAGCTATGCCAAAAATTTAATTTATAAATTAACACAAGAAATTGTTCATGTTGCAACATCTGATCATGTTCACCTTAATGTTGATGAAGTTTTTGAATATCTAATAGACTTGAATGAAAAGGTAGGTCCGCACTATCCTTCTATGTATCAAGATTTAATCAAAGATCATCGTAAAACTGAAATTGACTATATTAATGGTGCAGTTGCACGATTAGGCAAAGAAAATCATATACCCGCTCCAGTGAATGAATTTGTGACAAATCTGATTCATTCAAAGGAAAGTCAGTTAAACGCACAATAAATAATGAAGTAGGACATTTGTTTTAACTTTTTTATAAGATGATGAAGAAGTTAATCGATGTGCTACTTCTTTTTTTACAATATGCTTTAGCTTTTTTGAAAAGGGTAAACACAAAACTGAGTAAAAAAGGAGATGTTATGATGTCTAGTACATGTAAAAGAATCATGGTTACAGGCCTTGTTGGAGGCTTCATTGGAGGCGCTATTAAAATGGGATGGGAAGCGTTAGTACCGCCGAGAACTCCTGAACGTGAAGAAGAGCCGCCACCTATGACATTATTAAATCAATTAGGCTTACCTGAGAAGGTTAAACATGCTACTTATAACTACAATCAAAATGAAATACCAATAGCTGTGATGGGCATTCATTATGGCTTTTCAATTGCACATGCGTTCGCATATGCGATTCTTGCTGAAAGATATTCCAAAGTAACTGTTTTAAGAGGGAGTTTATTTGGCATAGCTATAAATATTGCATTTCATGAATACTTGTTACCTCGTGTAGGTTTAACTCCTGAAATTGATGAGTTACCTAAAGAAGAACGTATTTCTGAATTACTAGGTCATATTGTTTGGATGAATACTATTGATTACGTTAGATCAGCTTTAAAATAAAGCTATTGAGGAAATTCATTTTAAAAAATAGAAAGAAAAGGTGAATAAAATGACTAAAATATTTGTAACAGGAGCAACAGGTTTAATTGGCACGAAATTAGTAAAACGTCTTAAAGAAGAGGGACATGAAGTCGCAGGTTTTACTACATCAGAACATGGTAAACAGAAATTGGAAAATGCAGGTGTGCAACCTTATGTCGGTGATATTCTTAAAGCCGACACAATTGATGCAGCTATAGAAGCTTTTAAACCTGAAATCATTATCAATCAAATTACTGATTTAAAAAATGTAGATATGAGTGCGAATACTAAAGTGAGAATTGATGGTTCTAAAAATTTAATGGATGCTGCAATTAAGCATAACGTTAGAAAAGTAATCGCGCAGAGCATTGCTTTTACCTATGAAGCTGGTGAAGGATTAGCTACAGAAGAAACGCCTTTAGACTATAATTCTACCGGAGATAGAAAAGTCACAGTCGATGGCGTAGAAGGTCTTGAAAATGAAACTAAACGTCTAGGAGAATATGTTGTTTTACGTTTTGGTTGGTTATATGGACCAGGAACTTGGTATGGCAAAGATGGCATGATTTATAACCAATTTATCGACGGCGATGTTACATTAAGCGATGGTGTTACATCATTTGTGCATCTTGATGATGCTGTAGAAACGTCTATTCAAGCGATTAATTTTGATAATGGTATTTACAATGTAGCAGACGATGAACCTGTAAAAGGTTCTGATTTTGCTGAATGGTATAAGAATCAATTACAGGTTAATCCAAAAATAACAATACAACCCGCACAACCATTTGAACGAGGTGTGACGAATGACAAATTCAAAGCACAAGGTGGTAAACTCATCTATTCAACGTGGAAAGATGGTATGAATCCTATAGAATAAAAGAAATGCACTATTTAGAGTGTTTAGTTCGTCTTCTGTATAGATGTCTTCACGCTCTAAATAGTGCTATTTATATGGTTTATTAATTCAAATTATTACTCTGTTTTATTAGCTTGGTTTAGTTCTAATTGATCTTTAAGTTTGGCTGCTTCTTTTTTAGCTTGTTTCCCATAATAAGAGTGTGCAAGATGCATTTGAACTATTAGGAATGCTGCACTGATACTCCAGTATAGACCAAGTGCTGAAGCGGAAGTTAAAGAAGCATATGTAATGAATATCGGCGAAACTACCATAATTACATAATATGTTTTTCTTTGATCTTTAGGGTAATGAATTGAATTGACTAATGGTTGAATAAAGTACATACTAGCTGCGATAATTGTCATAATTAAATTTGGTTCAGTTAAGTTAAACCACAAGAAATGAGGATACTTAGTGATTCCATCACTTGTTGGATATTTCAAACTCATGTATAACCCCATTAGTATTGGTATTTGAATAATTACCGGAAAGCATCCAATCATGTTTTTAAAAGGGTTAATTCCATATGATTTATATTTCTTCATTAATAATTGATTAGCCGCATTACGTTCTTCTTGAGTGTCAGCCTTTTTGATTTTCTCTCTAATCGCATCTAATTCTGGTTTTACCACATTCGTTTTCTCACGCATCATATGCATATTTTTCACTTGAATTACCATTAAAGGTAGTAATATAAATCGTACAATAAGAACAATAACAATTATAGCTAAACCATAATTGTCATTAAATAATCTACCTAAAAAGTGAAGTAAGCTGTCCATTGGTTTAACAAATAAATTATAGAAAAAGCCTGTTTGATTCTCTTTTTTCGAGTAATCACAGCCGGCTAAAAATATTATTAAACTTAACAATATTAAAGCAAGTCGTTTGTGCATAGTCATCTTCCTTTTTATCTCTATCTCTAACAATATAATTGAATTTTAACAAAAAATTACGTACAAAGTATTTATAGATATAAAAAATTGCACACTCTAAAAGTATCAAAATTGAAACTTTAGAATGTGCAATCATTCTTAAATGTAAAGATTCATTGCTTAAGTGTTAAAATCTGATATTTAACTTTTGGGATGACGTGTCAAAACATTAATGGCTAACCATATCATCATCATTAACAAGAAAAGGTAAACACTCGTTAACAGCCACTTCGCATGTGCAGGTAACCATGATAATACAAATGTCCAACTTACATTTCCTAATATAAACAAAGGAAGTAAATAAATAACAATACTCAATATGACAAATAATGTGACGATCAGGAGGAATGTTATAAATGGAACTTTCCTTTTATCATAGATTACACGTTGGTGTTTTAAGTGATTAAGTCGTATTAAATTCAGAAGTAAAAACACAAATGCCCCAAGACCGGTTATAATAGTTATCGTATGATTAAAACTTTTAGACTCATCAATTTTTTGTTCAATAGTTGTATAGTGATCATTATTTAAAATTTGTGAACTTAAGTTTTTAGCTAGATTTGCCACTTGAGATGAATTCATATTTCCTAACACGACAATTCCGTAAGATTTAGTAGGATTGAGTAAAATTTCTGACGAGAAATTATTAAGAGTACCTGGATGAGAAATAATGTGGCTGCTCGAATTAATAAACCAACCTGCAGCATAACCATCATCGTCTGATTGATTTTCAGTTTCTGAAATCTTTTGATGTGAGTGTTTGATTATAGAATTCATTTTAGATGAAGGTTTTAATTGTTGTTTAACCCAATTTTCTAAGTCTTTGGTGCTCGTCATCATAAAAGCTGATGGGGTATCACCAATATTAAATTCAGGTGTAGTCTTTATAGCTTCACCACTTACTAATTCATAGCCAGTAGCTTCGTTTTTACCTTTTTTACTTGTAGTTTTGAAACTAGTATGTCGCATGTGTAACGGCTCTAATATATGTTCTTTAATATATGATTGATAAGATTGATGTGAGACGTTTTGAATAATTAAACCTAGGATATCATAATTCATATTTGAATATTCGAAGCTGTCACCAGGCGCATTATTCAATTCTTTCCCTTTAGCATATTCAACGATATGTTTCAGACTATTATAATCTTCCGAATAATGATCCTCTTCAGTAATATCACTCGGTATGCCACTTGTATGTCCTAGCAATTGTTTAATAGTGATATCTTTTTTCTCATCGTTATATGTCATATAAAAGTCTGGAATGTACTTTGATACTTTATCATTTAAATTTAATTTACCTTCTTCAGCAAGTTGAAGAATCCCATATCCAGTAAAAGCTTTCGTATTTGAAGCAATTTCAAATTTTGTTTGAGGGGTCACTTTCATTTTTTGATCCACATTGGCATAACCATAACCTTTGTTTAAAAAGACTTTATTATCTTTAACAATAAGCACGGAGACACCAGGTATCTTACCATTATTCATTGCTGAGTGAACGATATGATCGATTTGTTTCTGTGAATGATGGGTAAGCATACTCTCCGTTTTACTATGAGCGGTATAATGTTTTGTTAATATACCACTTAATATAAGAATCATCATGGCTACAATAGTGATGATAAACTGTTTCTTTTTCATTGCGCTTTCCTCAATTAATCTTGGTATTTACATTCGATTGTGTACAACCCAAATGCGATAAGTGTTTATTATTATACCAGCTTTCTTGAAAAATACTTCATAAAAAGACTCGTTACATTGCTATCAATCTTTTGTATAGTTAAAAAATTTTGTAAAACGCAACTAAAAATAAGTGTACTTTAACACTAATGGAGTAAATGATATATTAAAAGATGACTTGAAAACCTATACATTTTATAGAGATGGGAGTATAGTTTAGCCATTGATAAAGAGTTAAAGAGGTAAGCGTTATGTTTAATCAATTTAAAAGACTTTTAATCGGGCGTCCAAAGAAAAATAGAGACTTAAAGGATGAAAAAATTACTAAATTTAAAGGTTTAGCAATCCTGTCTTCCGATGCTTTATCATCTGTTGCCTATGGACCAGAGCAAATATTGATCACTTTATCAGTAATTGGTGCTGTTGCTTCATGGTATACTTTACCAATCGCTGGTGCAGTTCTTATCTTACTTGCAGCTTTAATCATGTCATACAGACAAGTTATATACGCATATCCTAAAGGTGGAGGTGCGTATATGGTTTCTAAAACGAACCTCGGTGAGAAATGGGGATTGCTCGCAGGTGGTTCACTATTAGTAGACTATATTCTAACAGTTGCAGTTAGTATTTCATCAGGTGCAGATGCGTTTGTCGCTGCTTTTCCAAGCTTATACCATTTTAAAGTGTTAATTGCTTGTTTATTAGTTTTGTTCATTTTAATTATGAATTTAAGAGGGCTTACAGAATCAGCCACTGTACTTTCTTATCCAGTCTATTTATTCATAATAGGATTAATTGTATTAATTATTGTAGGAACATATCGTGTTGCTATAGGAGACGTGCAACCACATATGCATTCAACTGTTGGCACTGCAGTACCGGGGGTAACATTATTCTTACTGTTAAAGGCTTTCTCTTCTGGAGCTTCTTCTTTAACAGGTGTGGAAGCTATTTCTAATGCTGTCACCAACTTTAAGGATCCTGCTCCGAAAAATGCAGTCAAAACATTAGTAACTATGGGGACTATTCTAGCAGTTTTACTTGTAGGAATCGTGGGGCTCTCTTACGTTTATGGTGTAATGCCTCAAACAGAGACTACTGTGTTATCTCAACTGGCCTCAAAAATATTTGGTAATAACGTTGCATTCTATTTCGTTCAAGCAACAACAGTAATGATATTAGTATTAGCTGCCAATACTGGATTTACTGCATTTCCAATGTTGGCTGCATCAATGTCTAAAGATAAGTATATGCCACGTATGTTCATAGTTCGTGGTGATCGTTTAGGATATTCAAATTCAATTATTGTTTTAGGTGTCTTGGCGATTATATTAATTATTGTGTTTAACGGAATGACTGAAAATCTAATTCCATTATATGCTGTAGGTGTGTTTATTCCATTTACATTAGCACAATTTGGTATGGTCTTGAAGTGGGTAAAAGAACGTCCTAAAGGTTGGGGTATTAAACTATCATTTAACTTAGTGGGTGGAACAATTACTTTTATCGTATTTATGATTCTTCTAATCACTAAATTTACTCAAGTATGGCCAATATTATTCTTCTTACCATTTGTAGTATCTGTATTTATGAGAATTAATACGCATTATAAAAATATAGCTCAACAATTACGCTCCGATATCGATGTACATGACATCCCTGTTGTAGATCGTAATTTAGCTATTGTGCCAATACCTAGTATTACGACGGCGGTTGATAAGTCAATTTATTATGCTCAAATGTTAGCTGATAATGATGTTATCGCAGTCCATGTCACTTTTGGAGATGAAGATGATAAAGCATTAATGGAGAAATGGAAACGACACTTCCCAGATGTAAGATTAGTTATTTTACATTCAGAATATAGAAGTATCATTCGTCCAATCTCAAGATTTATCGACAAAATTCGTAAAAAAGCGAATGATCAAAACTATTTAATCACAGTAGTTGTGCCAGAATTCATTCCCAAAAAACCATGGCACAATCTACTTCACAATCAAACAAGCTTCAGATTGAAAATGCATTTGATCTATCAAAAAAACGTTATATTATGTACCATTCCATTTAAATTAACTAAATAATGTGAGACAGTATGAGAGAACAAGTAACCATACTAAATAAGGCTCAGAAAGATTGATCACAATCTTCTTTCTGAGCCTTTTTATATACATAGCTATTTAAAAGTCATATTTTTGAAATGATACGCCTTATTCTTTTAATTCGTGAGATAAAACAATTTCATTGTAATTAATATTTTCACGAATTTGTGTTGCAACATCATTCGTTATTTTATTACGTTGGATTAACTTATCCAGAATAGTTCTTTGTTTATATAAACCTTCTAATTTTAACTTTCTTAAATTTTCCGGAACAAGGTCATTTTTACTTTGTGTTTGGGATTTAGTGGATTTAAAGTCTTTGCGTGAACGACTACGTAACATACGTAATAATGAATAATATTGATTGATTACTAAACTTACCTCTAAAACATTCGAGCTATCTTGTTCCTCTCGTAATCTCAACACGATATGGTGGTTAACGATGCGCAAGATTTTTTGAACTTGTTTGTAACTATCATGGAACTGCTGCTTTCTCAATTTACGTTCTTCTTTTAATTCTTGTCTTGAATTTTTGTATGCTTCACGTTGCTCACGAATTCTAGCTTTATTGTTACTTGTTGATTGGTGTGATGCTCTAAGTCTAGCATGCTCTTGTTTATGAACTAAACGTTCTTCTTTTTTACGATTTTTTCTAGCTTTAAAACGCAAGTAAATCATTTTAAAGAGTCGAGTAAATTTCTCTACAAACGTTTTCTCATTATAAGCTTGAGTAGCATCCATGACATTACGATAGTCTCGAACATTTGTAGCATCAATTTTCCCATTATCGATAAGCTTTTGTAACGTATTTGTTTCCACATCTTCTGCAATATCTTCTAATCGTCGCAACTCTTTTGTATTTTTACTATCAGGTTCAATATTTAATAGAAATCCTAATTCTTGAAAGTATTGGTTCATCACTTGTCTATAATCTATGGAAGGATTGTTTTTAGATTCATTTTTAAAATGATCTATCACATTCTGAACGATAAATATTTTCGCTTCTTGGTAACTCATGCCTTTGAAATGAGATACTTCTTCAGAAGGCGTAATGAGCGGTAAAATGACTTGAGCTAATATTAAGCTGATTAATACCATCAATGATGCAATAAATAATAAATCGTTGCGATATTCAAAACGATGTCCATTACTAATTACATACGGCAAGGTCAATGCCATAGATAGTGAAATCGTTCCGTGAATCCCACACATTGTCATTATAAAAGCATAGTGTGCTCGATTGGGAGGTGTTTCTTCTTCATCTGAGTTATCCATGTAATATTGAATATTTTTCGGGAAATAAAAGTCTTTATACCATACAAATACCCAAATAAAACGAAATACATAAATAGCAAGCGCAATGAGTAGGGTAATCATAATTAAGAATTTAATATTTTCAGGTTCATCTTTAACAATTTCCATAACAACCTCAGGTACGATGAATCCAAGTACAACAAAGACAAAGCCATTCAGTGCATAACTAAACGTATTCCAAATTTGTGTAAAGTTCATTTGTAATTCTGTTTGTGCACGGATTAATCTATCACGTTCTAAACCATGAATTAAACCTGCTACTACTACAGCTATAATACCTGATGCATGCAATGTTTCAGCTATATAGTAAATAGCGAAGGGTGTCAATAATTGGATAAATGTTAATGTGTTTTTATCTTTTAATCCTTTGTTCGCTGTAAGGTAGATACGTATTCTCACGACAATAATACCGAAGATGGCACCGACTAATATTCCGATGATTGTCGAAATAATAAATTGTTCGATAGCGTTAATTGCTGAAAATGCACCAGTGACAAGCGCAGTGACCGCAATTTTAAATGAGATGATACCTGCTGCGTCATTCAGCAATGATTCCCCTTCTAGAATAGACATTGATCCTTTAGGTAAAACTTTCCCATTTGTAATGGCTGATACGGCCACAGCATCAGTAGGACATAAAATCGCAGCTATCGCGAAAGCAGCTGGCATTGGTAAATCGGTCCAAATCCAATGTATAAAGTAACCGACGCCAATAACCGTTGTAAAAACTAAGGCCATTGCCATTAAAATGACGGGTTTACGGTATTCCAATAATTTAGAACGAGACACATGCGTTCCTTCAACAAATAATAATGGGGCAATAACGGCCATCATAAATACTTCTGAATCAAATTCGAAATGCATTGGAATAGGTAGAGTAAAGATGACAACACCTAAACCAATCTGAATAAATGCAGTTGGAATTTTAGGAAACATATTATGTAAGACAGAACTTACAATGACTGCAAATATAAAAATTAAAAAAGCTTCTAATAATTCCATATGATTCTCCTCTATAAATCAATAACATATATTTTACCATTTAAAAATGTAAATCACATATACACAACTTTTAGCAGAATTTAACTTTAATTTGTATTAATTATTACCCCAAAAAAAGAAAGCGGAACAAAAAGAATTGTTTATAATTCTTTCATAGTTCCGCCACTCAAAGAGTAATAATTGAAGACATCTTATATAAGCGCAAGAATAACAAATTATATTCTTTAAGATGTTTTTAAAGAGAACATTTATATGTTTTTAGTTTGCTTTTGATTGCTTAAATGTTGTTTTTCAGCTAATGCTTTGGCATTTGATTTATATTTTTTATAGTAGAAGAATAAGAATATGAACCAGATTGGCGAAATAAAGATTGCTGCACGTGTATCAGCACTAAAGAATAATAATATAAATACAAAGAAGAAGAAAGCTAATACGACAAACGCGACGCCTTGACCACCGAATAATTTAAATTTACTATTTCTATGTGCTTCAGGGTCCTTTCTAACATAAACTATATATGACACGATAATCATTGCCCAAACTACTAAAAAGAGTACAGTTGATAAAGTCGTAACATATATAAATAGTTTGATTGCATCTGGGAAGATAAAATTTAACAACGCTGCTACAAGTAAAGTAATCGATGACACGAACATTGAAAGGTAGGGCACGCCGTTAGAATTTGTTTTAGTTAATACTTTAGGTCCCAAACCTTGTTTAGCTAAACCAAACAAGATACGACTATTTGAGTAAATACCGCTATTTGTAGCTGAAGCGGCTGCAGTTAGGACAACAAAGTTCACTATACCAGCCGCAAAAGGTATGCCAATAATACTAAATAGCTTTACGAAAGGACTACTATCTGGGTCAATGTTATCCCATGGAATGACTGACATGATGACTAATAAACCACCGATGTAGAAGAGTAAAATTCTAATAGGAACGTTATTAATAGCCTTAGGGATGGTCTTTTCAGGATCTTTCGTTTCACCAGCTGTTACACCGATAAGCTCAATACCAATAAAGGAATAGACTGCTATTTGAAATGACATTAAGAATCCGAAAGGACCATGTGGGAACATGCCTCCGTGCTTAACTAAATTGGTGAATGAAGCATGACCATAATGCGTTTTAAATGATAGGAAAATTAAAACCAACCCAACAATTACCATCGCTACAATAGTTACAACTTTAATAATTGAGAACCAAAATTCAAGTTCTCCAAATAAACGGGCGCCTAATAAATTAAATGAAATTAAAATCAGTACAATAAATAACACAGTTAACCAATGAGGGACCTGAGGGTACCAAAATGCGAAATATTGCCCCATGGCTGTTAAATCTGACATACTCGAAACGACCCAACAAATCCAATAAGTCCAACCTATTACGAATCCTCCAAAAGGTCCTAAATATTCATTTGCGATATCTACAAATGAATTAAATTTAGAGTTACTTAATAACAATTCTCCCAAAGCACGCATAAATGCGAATAAAATAATCCCAATAATCATATAAGTAAATAATAGTGACGGTCCAGTTAAAGAAATAGTTTGCCCAGAACCTAGAAATAATCCAGTTCCAATAGCACCACCAATAGCAATTAATTGGATATGCCTATTATTTAACTCCCTATGCAATTGTCTAGCCATAGACTTCCTCCTCAGAAAAACAAATGTTTATGAAAGCGTTTTCTTTCGTCTAATATTATAGAAACAATTTTGATAAAGCAATGATTTACAGAAATATAAGTAAATACATTTATAAGAGTGTTTATGATAATAAATACTTATGATTTTTTAGAATAATCAAAAAATTAGATTGATATTATTTGTATCTATAAAAATTCAGTAAAGCTAAAAAATATACTTAATTATAATCTTATTTTTGTAAATAGCAAGTAATATTACTAAACTGATTAATTAACTTTAATTTCTGGATATGTAATAATAAAAATTATTGTAATCTAATGTAAGAAGGGTCAAATCATGAAAATAGGTACAATTTCAGATTTACATATTGATCGCCACCCAAAACTCAAACCGGAAAGCTATCTCAATATTTTGGCAGAGGTAGTTAATGAGAGGAAATTGGATATATTATTGATTGCCGGAGATATTTCTAATGATTATAAAATGAGTTATCAGTTTATTGTCCATTTAAAAGCCATGATACAAATTTCAACTTATTTTATACCTGGGAATCACGACTTGTGGTCCGATGGCTCGGATAAATCATCAACTGAGATTTTAGAATTTTATAAAACACAAGAAGAATGTTTAATAGGACGTCCATTGATTGTTAATGATGAGTGGGCCATCGTTGGTCATACAGGTTGGTATGATTATAGTTATGCAGATAAGCGATTTTCATTAGACAAAATTAAAAAAGGCAAACATTACGGGGCGACATGGCAAGATAAAGTAAGAATTGACTGGACTACGTCAGACCAACAGTTGTCAAAAGTGGCTGCCCAAATGGTAGATGAAGATATCAAGAACGTTGATGACCGTAATATTATTTTAATGACACATGTGGTTACACATCCACAATTTGTTGTACCTACACCACATCGAATTTTTGATTTTTTTAATGCATTTATTGGGACGCAAGATTTTGATTATATTTATGAGAAATATCCTATTAAATATAGTATTATGGGGCATGTTCATTTTCGAAAAGAACTAAGAGATAGTGATACAGTTTATATGTGCCCGTGTCTAGGTTATCAAAGACAATGGAGAACGTCTGATTTAGCTAAAGAAATCAATCATGCGTTAATAGATTTCCATATTTAAAATTTAATTGTAATTAAAAAATATCTCGAGACAACAACGCTTTGTCTCGAGATTTTACTTTTTATTATGGTTGAACGAATACACACATTTGGCCTGGTGCGTTATAACTACATTCTAATTTTTGTTTTTTAATTCTGATTATCTGTTTTTGATTTGGAATGATTGAAGGTATGACAATTCCTTTAGTTAGTTGTGTCCACAAAGGATCAATATAATAGTAATAAGTATCATCATAACCTATTAATAATGTGACATGAATGTTCGATACAAGTCTAGTAGGTTTATTATCAAGACGGAACACGCGGTGGAAGGGTCTAGCACCTAAACTTGTATGATATATAATGACAGGTTGTCCTTGATCAATTATGCGTTCAAGTTGTTTTAAGCTAGAACCTGAACCATCTTTAACACGATTGTCATATTGCTTGAGGAAAGGAACGAATGCAGCAGGAAAGATGGTTTGGTGGTAACCTAACTTCACTAACAGTGGGTGGCCTACGTAACCTTTATATGGATTGTTAGGATGTTTAGGCCATTTGCTCATAATTTCCGTTGCTTTAATTGAATGATGATTAAATTGTAGTAACATTGCTGCCGATACGCCTTCACATCCCATAACCATAGGGATTGGAAATAATTGACTTATAGGTTTAACTGGTAAAATGGTTTTCTTCATAATTTCTTCCTCAACAAACTGGTATTCATTTAATATTTAATATTATATAACGTGCCATTCATTTAGTATATTAAAATGTTTGTTCTATTTGATGAGGTTATTATTTTGAAAATGGGTTATAAGATAATTGAGTAAAATTAAAATGGGGGAGATGAACATGGACTACAGAATAGAAAATATTGAGAGCACAAAAGTCATAGGCGCTTATAGACATTATAAAAGCGGAGGACACGCTCAAAGTAATATTCCGGATTTCTGGGAAGATGTGCATACTATGAAATTAGATGAACGATTATTGCAAAAAAGCGATAACCAATTGAACGGTTTGTTAGGTGTTTGTCTGCCTAAAGAAGATAGAACAATGGATTACGCTATAGGTGTGACAAGTACAGAAGATCCTCATGATGGTTTAGAGACATTCAACTTAGAAGGTGGAAAGTATTTAGTTGTCGAAGCTAAAGGACCTGTCCCTAAAAGTGTTCAGCAAACAATGAATGATATACATCATGAACTTATTCCTAGAGAAAATATTGAAATAAAACAAGCTCCATTCTTTGAGCTATACGGACCAGGTGATACACAAAGTGAATCTTACGTCACTGAGATATGGATGCCAATTCAATAATTATAATGAAACCTCACTTCTACATTTTGAAGTGAGGCTTTACTTTTTAATGAGATATAGTGTTTTTTGAATAAAGCTTAAAATAAATGAATTGTAGTAAAACTAGTAAGATAGCAGTAACACTAATTATAAGTAAGTAGGGAGTCATATCATGTTCACCATTTAAACCAACTAATGGCGAGATAATCCCTCCTAATATAAACTGGAACAAACCTAGCAAGCTAGAGGCATTACCACTACCTCCTGTTCGCTCTTCCATTGCCATTGAAAAGCCTAATGGCGCAATTGAAGTAACTGGCGAAATATTAATGAAAAATGCGATGAGTAATACATATAAAGGAAGATGTAAAGCTAACGTCGCAATAAGTAATATTACGCCTACAATTTGCACAATCGTTAAATAAATTAATAATTTTTGACGACTAATTTTTTCTACTAGTAGTGCAACAATTTGGCTAACTATGATTAATCCTACACCGTTAATAGCAAGCATCACGCTGAATTGAGGCGCACTCATGTGATAAATTTTTTGAGTAATAAAAGGAGATGCTGATGAATAACTAAATAACATCACATAGGTTAAACCTTGTAGCAACATAGGAATAACGAATGTCGGTTTTTTAAGTAAATACAAGAAATCTTTAAGTATATCTTTAAATTGAAGACGTGTTTGCATTGTTTGAGTATGGGCTGGCATTTTTAAGAAAATACCAATTAAAACTATAAAAGCGATAAGCGTTAAAAATGCAAATATCATTCTCCAGTTAGATATAGATAATACAAAACCGCCTAGCAATGGTGATAATATGGAAATAATACCGTTAACTACCATTAATGAGGCTAAAAATTTAGCTAATTCATTACCATGGTATTTATCTCCAACAGACGCTTTGGCGATGACGATAGCACCGCCACTTGTTAAACCTTGTATCAATCGTAGAATTAAAAATAACGTTAAGTGACCGGTAAATATAGATAAAAAAGTGGCTACTAAATATATCATCATTAATATCGTGGCAATTCGTTTACGACCAAAGACATCTGAAATAGGTCCAAATAAGAATTGCCCAAGCGCGAGTCCAATCATTGCAAAGGATAGTGTCAATTGGATTTCTGAAGTTGTAGTTCCAAAATCATGTTGTACTTTAGGTAAAGAAGGTGTATATGTATCGATCGTAAGTGGACCGAATGCTGTCATGACACCTAAGATAATGATTAATATCATTGAAAAGTGTTTGGCACTTGAATGAGTCATAAATAATCTCCTTTGAACAAATTACAACATCAATTATATACGTTTTACATGTGTTTGTAAGTACTAAACTTAAATACTAATTTGTGTATACATAAAAACCTAGCAAAGTCGTTACCCTAAACGACCTTGCTAGGTTAGTGTGATTAATTACTTTGTCCATCAGAGCTTGAACCGTTTAATATACTTTCTAATTTTGATTTAATGCTATCAAATTTAGTGTTGATATCTTCAAGCATACTATTAATTTTACTTTGATTTTCATTGTTTTGTTGTGCGTTATTAGCATTTTTTAGTTTATCAAGTTGTTTTTGATAAAATTGTGTGAATTTAGAATCAGCATTATTTTCTTCTTTTTGTTTTAATTTATCAATTTCATTTTGTAATTTGCTAATTTGAGATTCACTATTTTTATTATTTTTAATATCACTTTTCGCCGAGTCAACTTGTTTGTTGATATCATCATTTTGACTTTCAACTTGTTTTTTATAATTTTGAGACACATTAGGATCATTATTTACTTTATCATCATTGTGATTCATGATGGCACGGGTAACAAAAATGGCTACTATAATAAGTAAAATAACTATGATAGCAATAAGCCATTTTTTAGTTCGACCTGATTTTTCATTTTCCTCTTCAAGTTGTTGTTCACGACGATAATCACGACCATTATAGTAACGTTCTGGTTCATCATCAAATTCTCGTTGATTAGAACGTTGACCGTTCATTTTATTTGGAGATTGAGCTCGATTTCGAAATTCGTCTTCTTCAGCTCGACGTCGGTGGTTTTGATATTGATTATCGTATTTGTATGAATCTCTATACTTATCTGTTCTTTTCATAATGTCACCTCATTGTAATGGTAAACTTCAATTTTATGGTTTTAATTTCAAATTCAATTTGATGAGACGGGCGATATTTGTTGCAGTTCTTTGCATCAATTGTGGTCCATTTTCAAGGGTGGTCTTTAAATCAGAAGGATACTCAGTAATGCTAAAGACAGTGTCAATGCCGTGGCGGTAAACTTCTTGATACTGATCACCGAGGCTACCACAAATTGCAATAACCGGGATGTCATATGCCTTTGCAACTTTCGCAACGCCTATGGGTGTTTTACCATAAATCGTTTGCTCATCCATTTTACCTTCCCCTGTAATAACAATTTGAGCATCTTTCACTCTCTCTTGAAAACGTGTTTCATCTAGAACTACATCTATACCTGCTTGCAAATTAGCATCAAGAAAAGCTAGTAAAGCAGTACCCATGCCACCAGCTGCGCCTGCACCCGGTATATCTTTGACAGACTTTTGTAATTCTTCTTTAATTTTATCATGATAGTGACTTAATGCGGAATCCAACTTTGGTATCATCTTTTCAGTAGCGCCTTTTTGAGGTCCATATATTACAGTAGCGCCTTGGTTACCCAATAATGGGTTTGTAACGTCACAAGCTACTTTAATTTCAACGTTTTGTAGCAAAGGATTGAGATGAGAGGTGTCAATCTTATCAATTGTGTGTAACGCTGCTCCACCAGGTTTAATTTCATTATGCTCAACATCTTTAAAAGAAACTCCTAATGCTTGCAACATACCCACGCCACCGTCATTGGTCGCGCTTCCTCCTATCCCTAAAATGATTTTCTTTACACCATGTTTAAGTGCTTCATTAATGAGTTGTCCAGTTCCATAGGAGGAAGTTTGAAGTGGATTTCTCTCCTCATGGGTTAATAAATGAAGGCCAGATGCCTCAGCCATTTCTATAATAGCTGTTTCATATTGATCACTTCTTGCATAACTTGCATCAATATTTCTAAAGAGAGGGTCTTTAACTTGAACGGTATAGGAAGTCGCCTTTAAAGCTTCTTTCAAAGCTTCAGTTGTTCCTTCGCCACCATCCGCCATAGGTATAAGGTCGTAAGTAACTTGATCATTAAACACTTCTTGAAAGCCATTTTGAATTGCAGTAGCTGCCTCTTTCGCTGTCATACTCTCTTTAAACGAATCTGGGGCAATAACTATTTTAAATTGTGACACGCAATCACTTCCTATTATTATGTTTTATTGCTATTTTTTTTAAAATAAACTTCAACTAAAGTCACACTTATCATTATCTTTTGGAAAGGGATAGTCATTTATATGTTTTTAAGTCTATAATAAAATTAAATAAATTAAGCTTACGATAAAACATCATGAACATGCAGAGAGGACATCTTATGAAACAACTTAAACAACACGAACAATTATGTTGGTATATAGGTATTATATTATTTTATTTCATTATGGCTATTCTAACACCATTATCTTTTGTTGACTGGCATTGGTATTTAAATTCACACATAAGTTCACTTGGGCAAGATTTAATGAAAACGAATGGAAGATATCTCGGGAATTTTTTAGAGATTCTCGCGATGCATAGCGCTATTTTCAAATATTTAAGTTATACTGCTTTATCGTGTTTAATGATTTACTTTTGTTCAATGATAGTGAATGTAAATAAAAAGTTTATATATATTTTGATATGTTTTACATTTTTAATAATGATTCCAAGTGGAGTTTATAGTGAAACTTATGGATGGATAGCAGGATTCTACAATTATATTCCTTCATCAATAATCTCATTATTCATCTTATATACTATCATTTATATTCTTTATGGAGATGAAGAGGCTAGTATTAATCATCTTTGGCTGTTTCTCACAGCTTGTTTGTTTGGGCAGTTATTTATTGAAAATATCACTATATACAATAGTCTTATCATTTTAATTGGTGCTAGTATATATGGCATCCAACATAAAAAGCTAAACTACTATTTAATTGTGGGCTTTATGCTAAGTTGCATTGGCGCAATCATTATGTTTTTAAATCCTATTTACTTTAAAATCATCGATGGTAAAACAATCTACCATTCTATTTCAGATAAAGTAGGCATTTTACATAAAATAGGAACGACTTTATTAATGGACTTTCCTAAGTATATATTTCTTAATCAATATTTAATACTCGTAGTTATTTCGGTTATCATTACAATACTTTTGGTTCGTAATACAATTTTTGTAAACCAACATGTTGTTATTAAATTTGCAATTATGTATGGTTTGTACAGTTTACCGTTTTATAAATTACTCATCTATGATCAATTCCATTTTGAAATATATACAAAATCATTTTCAATAGCTTTATTAAACTTCTTGATTTGTGCAGTTTTCTTTGCGGTCTTGATATATAGTACAGTCATATTAATATCAGAAAAATATTTAAGAGCCATCGCTTTAGGATGTTTAATTTCAATCGTGTTATCGACGCTACCATTATTGGTTGTGGCTCCAATAGGAAATAGAAACTTTTATTTCATATACGTGCTGTGGTTAATATTTTTACTTAGTTTTGTAAAGCAATTTGATGGAAATATCAATAAAGTAACGACTATCGTTAAGGCAATTGCATGTGCTCATAGTTTGATATTAGTTATAGGATTTAGCTTGATTTATCAAAGTAGTGTCAATAGAATTGAAAATGTTGAAGAACAATTAAAAAATGGTAAGCGTCATCAAAGTATTATATTAGAGAGATTACCTTTCGAAAAATATACGCATTTAACAACACCGTCAACGAAGACGGATTTCAATGACTTTAAAGCATATTATGATTTGCCAAAAGATCTAAAGTTTAAAGTAGTACCATTTGGTTATGATGGAGAATAATTAAAGGAGATAGAGAATGAGATTAACCCAGACACATTTTGAAATTATCAAATTTGTAATAGTGGGTGGAATCAATACTTTAAATTACTATATTGTATATTTATTACTTCTAAAGTTATTAGGTGTTAATTACTTGGTCAGTCATATCACGGGATTTATTGTGAGTTTCATCATTTCTTATTACTTAAATTGTTATTTTGTTTATAGGGTAAAACCAACGCTAAAAAAGTTTTTAAGTTTTCCACTTACACAGGTGGTTAATATGGGAATGCAAACATTACTTTTATACATATTTGTGCAGTGGTTTCATTTCCCTTCAGAGATAGCCCCATTTGTAGGATTAATTATTACGATACCGGTAACATTTATTTTGTCTAAGTGGATCTTACGAGATTAATTGAGTTTAGATAAAGCAACCGACTAAGTACGTTGTACTGAGTGGGTTGCTTTTTTTAAAAAGAGATTTGAGATTGTGATTAAATTTGAATAAATATAAATTATAAATTAGGCAAATCTAAAAATTTCATTAGTTTATTTTCATAAAAAATATAGAAATAAAAAAACGTTGTAATACCTCAGTTATTGTTTCATACTAAAGTTATTAAAGCATATTAAGGTGGTAAATAAGCATGTCTCAAAGTGAAAATTTGAAGATTGCTCAACGTGGTGCCTATCTTAGTTTAGTCGTGTATATTATTCTTTCAATAGCCAAATATGTTACTGGATATATATACCAATCTGCAGCGGTTCGAGCAGATGCGTTAAATAATATGACAGATATTATCGTCTCAATTGCAGTTATTGTCGGACTAAAAATTTCTATTAAACCTGCAGATAAAAATCATCCATACGGTCATTTAAAATCTGAGAATATTTCGACATTACTTGTATCTTTTATTATTATGTTCGTCGGGATACAGGTTGTAACGGAAAATGCACCAAGACTTATTACACAAGATAGACATGTACCTAATGTAATTACAATTATTGTCAGTGTAGTCAGTGGTGTGATTATGTTAGGTGTATTTTATGTTAATCACAGACTCGCTAAAAAAACTAATAGCAGTTCGTTACGGTCTGCAGCAAAAGATAACTTATCCGATAGTTTAGTCAGTATCGGTACAGCTATAGGTCTTATATTCACGCAAATAGGATTTCCAATTGTAGATATTATTTTAGCGACACTTCTAGGTTTATTAATTATTTATACCGGGTTTGGGATTTTTAAAGAGTCAATCTTTACTTTAAGTGACGGATTTAATGAAAGAGATCTAGAAGACTATCGTAATGATATATTAGAAGTAAAAGATGTTATCGACGTTAATAATATTAAAGGGCGTTATCATGGAAGTAGTATTTTTCTTGATGTAACTATCGTCGTGAAACCGAATCTGTCATTGTATGAAGCTCATCAAATTTGTGATAGAGTAGAGCATCATTTACATGAAAAAGGTATTTCTTCAGTATATGTTCATCCTGAACCTTATAATCAAGAAGATAATAATAAAACGATTAAAGAGTAAAAACATAATTAGAGTGAGAAAATGATTTAAAATAAACCCCTAAATGAATTGATTTTAAAAAGTTCATTTAGGGGTTTTGGCTATATTAATACGTAGAGAGATGTTGAATTATTAAGATAATAGTTGAAATATAGCTTTAGTTAATAGTAGATCGTATCTTAAACAATCATTATATTTTTATAGGTTTAACCTAATTATAAATTACCAATACCCGTTAGCTTCGCGGAAAGAAATAGCATCATCTATAGAACCATAACGTTCTTTGGCATAATTAATCATACCTTTAGTTTGAGTAGCGACTGAACCATATCCCCATGATTGATTAGTTTGACCTAATCCATGATATTGTCCATTAGATGCATTTGGGTCTCCGCCTGATTCAGGAAGTACGATTTTTTCCCAAAGTGCTTTTGTACCTCCAGCTTTTATGAATTCTTGATATACTTCGCTTGTTGACTCACTACTTGCATTTGAGCTATGGCTAGATGATGTTTGAGTAGCTGTAGAATTATAATTTTGATTAGTATTTTCAGCAGCATGTGCATTACCGGCTTCTAAACCTGTAGCGCCTATTGAAACTGTAGCTAGAATTGCTAGTATTGATTTTTTCATAATTAATAACTCCTTTAACTAGAATCTGTCTGAAAATGCAGTTCATGATGCAAATATCACAGATCTATTTTGATTTGTGTCTTTCTAAAGTTGTAAATACACTATATCATCGCAATTGTTTTCATAGGTTACATCAAAGTAAAAATACAAAGTCAGATATTTTATTCATAAAACAAACATTTCAATATATCAATGTCTTGTGACAATATATTACGAAAATAGCCATACAATTACTTGGGAAAATAAGTTTTAACGGTCTATAATAATAGTAGTGAGAGAGAAAAATGAGGTCAGTTATTCATGTAATCATAAAGTCATGTTAGCAATCTCATTGTTATATTTACGCTCATGTTTTGAGATTGTGTAGTGGTTGATTACGTAATTTTAAATTAGGAAGGTGTTTTTTTATGCCAAAATTAATATTATGTCGTCACGGACAAAGTGAATGGAATGCTAAAAACTTATTTACCGGTTGGGCAGATGTGAAGTTGTCTGAACAAGGAATTGAAGAAGCTAAAACTGCAGGTGAAAAAGTAGCAGATAATAAATTAGAAATTGATGTTGCCTATACATCGTTATTAACTAGAGCTTTAGAAACAACACAATATATTTTAGCAGGTTCTAATCAACAGTGGATTCCAGTGCATAAAAGTTGGCGATTAAATGAACGTCACTATGGTGGATTACAAGGTTTAAATAAAGATGATGCACGTGAAAAATGGGGAGAAGAACAAGTTCATCAATGGAGACGTTCTTATGATGTGCAACCACCAGCAGAAAGTGAAGAACAACGTGAAGAATATTTAAACAATCGTAGATATAGACATTTAGATAAAAGAATGATGCCATATTCTGAAAGTTTAAAGGATACATTAGATCGCGTTGTGCCTATTTGGACTGATCGAATTTCACAACATCTATTAGATGGTGAAACTGTACTTGTGTCTGCACATGGTAACTCCATTAGAGCATTAATTAAATACCTTGAAAATTTATCTAGTGAAGAGATTGTTGGTTATGAAATAAAAACAGGTGCGCCACTTGTTTATGAATTAACTGATGATTTGGAAGTGAAAGATAAATACTATTTATAATAGACCAGAATAGAGTAAGCCATTAAATGATAAGTTTAAATCATTTAATGGCTTTTATTATGTGAAGTTATAAGTTGAAAGAATAATAAGGAAATTGTCTGGGAAATATGTCTTACTCATTTCGGGTAAATGATTAACATATCAAATTTAGATGTTTAAATATAAGTGTTAGAATTTAAAAGATTTTATTTCGCTCTTTTATGTTGTTTTATTATTTTCAGAGCACGTTTTCTTGTTTTTATATTTGGACTATTCAAATTGCGTCTAGCAGTTTGTAAATCTAATTTCATTTTATCTTCCTCCTTGTGTATCTATATTATGGAAGAAAATAATGCTTTTGTAAATAGTAATTATTACGATTTAACAGAATTACATAAGTCGTAGTATTTTTTAGAAACAAAAGTGAGCCAACTAAATGATTAACTTATTCAAAATATGTATAATAGGCAAATATCTGTTTGATGTTATAAAAGGGGGGAAGGTCATGTCTTTAAAAACAAAGTTAGTCATGATTATCACTATGTTACTTGGTGGATTTTTTGGTTTGTTAAATGAGACATTATTAACAACAGCTTTACCAAGTATAATGAAAGATTTTCACATTCAGTATTCTCAAGTTCAATGGTTAACAACAGCGTTTTTACTTACCAATGGAGTGGTTATTCCATTATCAGCATTAGTTATACAACGATTTACTACAAGACAAGTTTTCCTAACAGGAATTTTAATCTTCTTTGTAGGTACAATTGTTGGAGGTTTTAGTCCCAATTTTACTACGTTATTATTTGCAAGAATCGTTCAAGCTTTAGGTTCAGGTATTATGATGCCTTTAATGATGACGTCGATTCTAGATATCTTTGAACCTCATGAACGCGGTAAATATATGGGATTCTTCGGACTTGTGATTGGTTTAGCACCTGCGATTGGTCCGACATTATCTGGTTATTTAGTTGAATATTTTAATTGGAGATCTTTATTCCATGTTGTTGCTCCTATAGCAGCAATCACATTTATTATCGCCTTATTCACTGTTAAGAATGTAGGACAAAATATTAAAGTTCCTATTGATGTAATCTCAATTATATTATCTATATTAGGATTCGGTGGTTTACTTTATGGTACGAGCTCCATTTCACATGATGGTTGGGACGATCCAATAGTCTTGTCTACGATTATCGGCGGTATTATTTTAGTGGTGTTATTCATTTGGAGACAATCACGCTTGGATACGCCTTTACTCAATTTTGGTGTCTTTAAAAATAAACAATTTGCAATTGGTTTACTTATTATGGCAGTAACAATGATTTCTATGATCGGTTCAGAAACAGTATTACCAATGTTTGTTCAAAATTTATTAAATAAGCCCGCATTAGACTCAGGACTCATTTTATTACCTGGAGCAATCGTGATGGCTATCATGTCAATGACTTCAGGAGCAATGTATGAAAAGTTTGGTGCTAAGCCTTTAGCTATCATCGGAATGTTAATTGTAATCATAACAACTTCGTATTTTGTGGTGATGGATGAACATACCTCAACAGTAATGTTAGCTACAGTTTACGCGATTCGTATGATTGGTATAGCATTAGGATTAATGCCAGTAATGACACATACCATGAACCAATTAACTCCTGAAATGAATGCGCATGGCTCGTCTATGACTAACACCGTACAACAAGTGGCAGGTTCAATTGGAACAGCTGGATTAATTACTATTTTAAGTCAAGCGAGTCAACATTTTTCACCTAAAATGAGTGATTATAAAGGTATGAATAAACAAGAAATGGTCAGTCAAATTAAAATAGATACGATGTTGCATGGCTATCATGCAGGATTTTTATTTGCAGTGATAATTACGGTGATCAGTTTCTTATGCACATTTATGCTTAAAAAACGTACTAAAAAAGAAAAAGAACAAACATCATGAACGGTATAAAAAATATATTAGAACTTTCTGAACACTTGATATAAGGGAACTTCTTATTGACTATTACACTCTAAAGGGATAAAATATTTTTATTCCGATTAGAATAATAAGATTAAGGAGTTTAACTAAATGAAGAGACTTTTATTTTGCATTATCGCTTTAGTATTTGTATTGGCAGCATGTGGTAATAACGATTCATCAAGTGATAAAGATAGCAAATCAAGTAGTAAAGATGATAATACATTACGAGTAGGTACTGAAGGTACTTACGCACCATTCACTTTCCACAATAAACAAGATAAATTAACTGGTTACGATATTGATGTTATTAAAGCTGTAGCGAAAGCAGAAAACCTCAAATTAAAATTCAATGAAACATCATGGGATTCTATGTTTGCAGGTTTAGATGCAGGGCGCTTTGATGTCATTGCAAACCAAGTTGGTATCAATAAAGATAGAGAGAAGAAATATAAATTCTCTAATCCTTACACTTATTCAAGCGCAGTATTAGTTGTACGTGATAATGAGAAAAATATTAAATCATTTAATGATGTTAAAGGTAAAAAATTAGCACAAACATTCACTTCTAACTACGGTAAATTAGCAAAAGATAAAGGTGCCGAAATCACTAAAGTTGATGGTTTCAACCAATCAATGGATTTATTACTTTCTAAACGTGTGGATGCTACGTTTAATGATAGTTTATCTTATTTAGATTATAAGAAACAAAAACCTAATGCTAAGATCAAAGCTATTAAAGGTAACGCTGAACAAAATAAATCAGCTTTCGCATTTTCTAAGAAAGTAGATGATAAAACAATTAAAAAATTCAATGATGGTCTTAAGAAAATCAGAGATAATGGTGAATTAGCTAAAATAGGTAAGAAATGGTTTGGTCAAGATGTTTCTAAGTCTAAATAATGAACAGCAACACGCTTTAGATGCGGCTAAGCAAGCATTTGGTCCAATGTTAGAGGGATTGGTGAAATATTCAATCCCTATTACTATAGTTACATTTATTCTAGGCCTTGTTATTGCTTTGTTTACTGCATTAATGCGTATTTCAACAAGTAAAATTTTAAGAGGCATTGCACGCGTATATGTATCAATTATTCGTGGAACACCGATGATTGTTCAATTATTTATTATATTTTATGGTATTCCAGAATTAGGAAGACTCATTACGAATGATGCGGATAATCAATGGACTTTAGCACCGGTTGTAGCTGCTATAATAGGTTTATCATTCAACGTGGGAGCGTATGCATCTGAAATTATTCGTGGTGGTATTATTTCAATTCCTAAAGGGCAAACTGAAGCGGCGTATTCAATCGGAATGAATTATCGCCAAACAGTTCAACGAATTATATTACCTCAAGCAATACGTGTTTCTATACCAGCATTAGGTAATACATTTTTAGGATTAATTAAAGATACTTCACTATTAGGTTTCATTCTTGTGGCTGAAATGTTCAGAAAAGCACAAGAAGTTGCGTCTACTTCATACGAATATTTAACTATTTATATTTTAGTAGCAATTATGTACTGGGTTGTATGCTTTATCATCTCAATTATTCAAGGATGGTATGAATCACGCATTGAAAGAGGGTATCGCTCATGATTGAATTAAAAAATATCCATAAGTCTTTTAATGAGACCGAAGTGATTAAAGGCATTGATTTAACTGTAGATAAAGGTGAAGTTGTAACTTTAATAGGGCGTTCAGGTTCTGGTAAGACAACGTTACTTCGTATGATGAATGCTTTAGAGATTCCAACAGATGGTACAGTCTATGTTAATGGTAAAACTTATACTGAAAAGGATAAAAAATCTCAAATCGAAGTGCGCAAACAGTCTGGAATGGTCTTCCAAAATTATAATTTATTCCCACATAAATCTGCTTTAGAAAATGTGATGGAAGGACTTGTTACGGTTAAGAAAATGAAAAAGTCTGAAGCCGAACGTAAATCAATGGAATTATTAGAAAAAGTTGGACTTGATCACGTGAAAGACCAACGTCCTCATGCTTTATCAGGTGGACAACAACAACGTGTTGCCATTGCTCGAGCATTAGCAATGAATCCTAAGGTCATGCTATTTGATGAACCTACATCAGCACTTGATCCAGAATTAGTTAATGATGTTTTGAAGGTGATTAAAGAACTCGCTGATGAAGGTATGACGATGGTCATTGTGACGCATGAAATGCGATTTGCTAGGGAAGTCTCAAATCATACAGTTTTTATTCATGAAGGTAAAATTGCTGAGCAAGGCTCGCCAGACGAAATGTTTAATCAACCTCAAACTGAGGAATTAAAACGCTTTTTAAATGTAATTAAATAAGTTTGATATATGCTATGCTGACGGTTATTTGACGTTTGCATAGCTTTTTTATGTTAAAATAATTATAAATTAATTTTCACAAAGAAGATTTGAGGAGTGAAATAATGGAACACTCGATGAAGTTAAATGTGGAGCCATTCGAAGCCATTCGTAATCATAGGAAAACGGTAGAAATTAGACTGAATGATGAGAAAAGACAAAAAGTTAAAATTGGTGACACGATTGTCTTTACAAATATAGACGACTCGGAGAAAAAAATGAGAGTCAAAGTAACTGAAAAGCGAGTTTTTGATACATTTCAAAAGTTATTTAACTACTATGATAATGCTGAAATAGGTTATGAGACAGACGCGACCTTGGCGCAAAAAGTAGCAAGTATTTATTCCATCTATAACCAAACTGATGAATTAAATTATGGTGTAGTTGCTTTAAAAATAGAGCTTGTATAATATAAAAGGATCACATCTAAAGGGGAGTTTAGATGTGATCCTTTTTAATTTATGATTTGCGATTTTCTAAGATTTCTTTTAGTTTGTAGAATATAGGTTTTATTGGTTTAACAAAATCACCAATATATTCATAAACGTCAGCATTGAAACCTTCTTTGAATTTTTGTACACCTGCGTCTTCAGCATCTTCACTAAAGTCTCCAGTGATACCATAGAAATTATAACGATTAATATCATGCTCTTTAGCAAATTTAATCATTTCCCACTGTAAACGGTAAGCACCCATATAAGCATTATATTTAGGGTTTGAACCACTAGAGAGATAATATACTTCATGGTCATTATAAATATATAACGCAGCGGCTAGATTAAGTACTTGTCCTTCTTTAGCAATCTTATCTTTAGTTTGATTAATTTTACGTTCATTACTATCATATTGCTGTTTTACTTGCGTGTGTTTAGTTTTATTTTTCTTAGAATTTGGATTTTCTTCTAATGTTTTTTCAACTTCTTTTAGTTGTTTTTCTAAGTTATCATGTTTTTCTTGTAATGTATTTAGGTAGTCTTGTAAGTCTATATAAGCAAGTTTCAGCATTGCATGATCTTCATACGTTTTTTGCATATCTTCGAAGTAAGGTTTTTCACGGAATTTGAAACCATGTTTTTCCTCAGCCATTTGGAACAATTCAAAGAATGTGTCTGTTTCTTCTATAGGAAGTGTTTTAACTTGAACACCCATCTCATAAGTTTTCTTAATATTACGACGTGTTTGGTAATCCATTTCTTTTAATAGTTGATCTTCAGTCTTGTCTTTAAGATCTAATACTGATAGCCAACGAATTTGGCTCATTGTATCATAGCCGACTGTATAACCTTGATGTTTATAACCTAAATCTTCCATTGTTTTGATGAATGGTCGATTGTCGAATGATTCGATAATCTCACCATCAGCGTTTCTCAAGTTTTCTAGTAGGTAAGGATCAACAAGAACGTATAAGCAGTTACGTTTTTTTAAGTAATCTGTAAGAGATTTAAAGAAGAAACGAACTAATGATTGATTATTATAATCCATTACTGGACCTCTATGTGTGTAGAAATATTTAAAGAATTTAAGCGAGCGTGCCTCTGTTAAAAGGCAACCAGCAATGACTTTGTCATCTTCATCTTTAACTCCTACAAGATGAACATCGCCTTTCATTTTATTACGGTTATCAAAATGTATACTTGATTGTGTATAATGTGAAAAATTTTCTGAAGTAAATTGATCGAATTCTTCAGAAGATAAGTTAACAAATTTCATCATTAATCTTCCCCTCTAAATCTATTTAGTTATCTAAATTGTCATGATTTATCTATTTTACCAAACCCAAGTCATCATTACACATAATAACACAAAACATTGCATCATACTTTTGTATGAGATAAATTTACCCCAACTTAAATTTAATTAATAGAAAAATCACAAAAAATAAAAACAACTAGCTTCGTTGTAACACTCATTATGTGATAATATTTATAATGAAAGAATGGAATCTAACATGGGACAATAAATGAAGAATGTATAGATTTTCAAGGTAATTTATTTTTTCTATAGATAAAATAGGTTGAAAAGGTAGGAGTGAGTAGTTTGAAGAAATTAGCAGTTGCTTTATCAGTAGTAGCACTTATATTGGCGGGATGTAGTAGTGGTAAATATACTGATAAAATTGATAAAGCTGTAAAAATGCAAGACAAAAAACAAGAAAAAATAGCTAAGCACGATACAGGAGATGAAGTAAAACACTTTGATAAGAAAGATGCGAATATTTATGTATTTAAAAAAGGTAAATACGTTATTCTTGCATATAAACCTTTGAGTGATGATGCTGAAGTGCATTATTACACATATGAGTTTAAAGGCAAAAAAGCGCATTACAAAGAAAACTTTAACTCCAAAGGTTATTATGAAGAACATGAACCTGATTACAAGGAAGAAAACATGAATTAATCGTTGTATAGCTACAAAGGGAGTACTAATGAAAAAATTAATTGGAATTATAGCCATTTTAACCATCATTTTTATATATGGGTGTTCAAAACAACCAAGTTCTATTAAAGCTAAACAAGATGGCAAGCCATTAATAGTTATGTATGGAGATTTTAAATGTCCATATTGTAAAAAAGTAGAAGATAAAGTGATGCCAAAGTTGAGAAATAAATATATTGATAAAAATAAAGTTAAGTTTCAATATGTGAACCTTGCCTTTATAGGAAAGGACTCAATTATTGGTTCAAGAGCACAACAAGCAGTAAATCATTATGCACCAAAGTATTCACTCCAATTTCAAAAGTTAATGTTTGAACATCAAAAAGACGAAGATAAGAAATGGATTACACATACATTAATAGATAAACAAATTGATAAATTAAACATTAGTAATAAAACTAAAGATAAGATTAAAACAAATTATAAAACTAAAAATTCAACATCATGGAAAGCTGCTGAAAAAGATAAAAAACTAGGTAAGGAACATCATATAAAACAAACTCCTACAGTATTCATTGAAGGTAAAAAAGTTAAAGATCCATATGATTTTAGTAGTTATCAAAAACTTTTAGAATAGTAATTTTCTTTAATGAAGAGTAGGGCATAAATAATTTTAAAGAATATAATATGTCAATCTTCTTTGCAAATGTCGACAAGGCTTAAGCTTTTGTCGGCATTTTTTATTTTTAAAAGTTACTTGCAGATGATGCACAATAAAACTACCAATAGTTCTATTTTCCAAATGATTGTGAGAAATATTTTTAAAAGCCCTTGTCAATTCAGAAATAAAAGTATATACTTTTAAATCGTAATAATTACTATTTAGGAGGTTGTTTATGAAAAGACTATTGAGTTTATTAGTCATTCTCCCTTTATTTGCCCTCATTTTAACGGCGTGTGGAAATGATAATAATAAAAAAGAAGATGGTAAGATTACTATCAATACTACAGTTTATCCACTTAAATCTTTTGCAGAACAAATTGGTGGTAAACATGTAAACGTTAAATCAATTTATCCAGCAGGTACTGATTTACATACCTATGAGCCAACACAAAAGGATATCTTAAATGCGAGTAAGGCAGATTTATTTATCTATACAGGTGATGATTTAGATCCAGTTGCTAAAAAAGTAGCAGGAACAATCAAAGATAAAGATAAGAAATTATCTTTACAAGATAAATTAAGTAAAAGTAGTTTACTTCCTGATCATCACCATCATGGAGAAGAGCATGAGGAACACGAACATCATCATCATGGTGAATATGACCCGCACATTTGGCTAGACCCAAAAATGGATCAAACATTCGCTAAAGAAATCAAAGATGCTTTAATTAAGAAAGATCCAAAACATAAGAAAGAATATGAAAAGAATTACAAAAAACTTAACAAAGAACTTGCTAATTTAGATAAAGAAATGAAGAAAGTAACTAAAGACAAGAAAGATAATGTTGTATTTATCTCACATGAGTCAATCGGTTATCTAGCTCATAGATACGGATTTAAGCAAGAAGGTGTTCAAAATATGAATGCAGAGGATCCATCGCAAAAAGAATTAACTCAAATTGTTAAAGAGATAAGAGCTAGTAAAGCGAAATATATTCTTTATGAGGATAATGTAGCAAATAAAGTTACAGATACAATTCGTAAAGAAACAGATGCTAAACCGCTTAAGTTTTACAACATGGAATCTTTAAATAAAGATCAACAAGAAGAAAAAGACTTGTCTTATCAAAAATTAATGAGAGAAAATATTAAAAACTTAGAAAAGTCATTATCAAGTAATGTGAAAGAACAATAATTAATTCTTAACCACCGAAGCATGGTTTTTTATTACGTTGGTTAAATTGAGAGCCTCCATTCATATGAGTGGGGGCATTTTATTATTTGTTATTTGACGAATTTTGTTACTATATAATCATTAAAATAAAAGATAAAGTGTGAGGGTTCGTTATGCCAATTAAAAAAGAAAAAAATAGAATTATTTTTTCTAGAACATTTCAAGCATCTATTGAAAAAGTATTTGATGCTTATACTAAGAAAGAATTATTTGAACAGTGGTTTCATCCTAAAGGCGCTTCAATAGAGGTTTATCATTTTAACGCTGTTGAGGGTGGAGAGGCGTTTTTCGCGATTCAAGCGCCTAACATGACAAGTTATACTGTTATTGAATATCAAAAAGTAGACAAACCTAATCATATTGAATATCTAGATTACTTTGCTAATTCTAAAGGTGAGAAAGATACTTCAATGCCTGGTATGCAAATTTTCATGAATTTTGAAGAGCAAAATGGCCAAACAACAGTTACCTCAACATCAGTATTTCCAACTCAAGAAGCAGCTCAACAAGCATTAGATATGGGCGTTGAGCAAGGGATGGACTCAACTTTAGATCAATTAGATAAGTTACTTAAATCTTAGTTGTCAAAAATCTGTCAGAGTCAGTCGCTTTTTTTTCAATTATAATTGGTATAGAAATCAATTATTTGTTAAAGAGGTATTATTATGAAAAAAAGATATTTAAAAGTATTGGGATTGTACACATTTACTACAGGCATCTCGTCTATCGTAATTAACTCAAATTGTGTATCTAATAAAATGCTGAGATTTATTTTAAGAACTGCATTGGGTTATGGCATTTTCGCGTATAGTTTACATTTTTTAGCACAACGTAAACATTAACTATAACTAAAGGTGAATAGCTTTATATCGCCCTAGGTACAGGGCGATATTTTTATTAGAAATTTTATTATAGAGATACACAATACATAGATGAATTAATATAATGTATTATTATAAATGTTGAGTTTAATTAAGGAGAGGATCGCATGATACATAATAATAAAAATGTTCAAGATACACATGCAACAAAGACAATTGTTCAAAATATTGCCGGGCAAGTACAAATGAAAGAGGTTATGGCTGATAAAACTCCGAGTCGATATGCTTTAAAATCAATGATGGCCGGTTTTTTACTTTCAATTGTTACAGTGTTTATGTTAGCAATCAAAACCCAATTTGCTTCAACACATATTGACGGCTTAATCAATTTGATGGGTGCAATTTCATTTAGTTTAGGGCTAGTGCTTGTTGTATTAACTCATTCTGAATTACTTACAAGTAATTTCATGTATTTAACCGTCGGCTGGTATTATAAAGTTATAAGTATGAAGAAAGTGACGTGGATATTCATCTTTTGTTTCATAGGAAATATTGTCGGTGGATTTATACTATTCTTCTTACTTAAATTTTCTCATGTAATGACACCAGAGATGACCAATAGTTTAACGACACTGGTACATAAGAAAACAGTTGAATCTACATGGTTGAGTATATTAATTAAAGGTATATTTTGTAATTTCTTTATCAATATTGGCATCTTCATTTCTCTACAATTTAAAGAGGGCTTAGCAAAAGCGTTTTTCATCGCTTGTGGTGTGATTGTCTTTGTATTTATGGGTTATGAACACGTAGTATTTAACGCAGGTCTTTATGCAGGAATGATATTCTTTAATATCGAGGCATTGTCTTGGTTAGACGTGTTAAAGAATATTGTTTTTGCATTTATTGGTAACTATATCGGTGGCGGTATATGTGTTGGTTTAGTTTACGCGTATCTTAATGGGAAACGTGATAGTTTAACTGAATAATTGGTTAAGCAGGTTCATATAGATGGATCTGCTTATTTTTTTAAAAAGATGGTTAAAATTGAAAACAACTTTAAATATAGTCTGAGCTTCTTAAGCTTAATCAATGGACGTTCGTTTGATTAAAAGTTAGCCTATTATTCAAGTAGAATGTTAGATTTTGGGAGTGAAATTATGTCAGAGACAAATATAAGAATTGCCAACATGGGAGATGCAGAGGAGCTACATCAATTAATGTATGATGCTTTCACACCATTAAGAGAGCTAGGAATTGATTGGCCTTCAGTCAATGCAGATTTAGAAATGGTTAAAAATAATTTAGAAAACAATACGACCTTTGTTATGGTAAAGGGCAATGAAATTATTTCTACAATTACTGTACGTTATCCTTGGGGCAGTGTGAGAAGTATTTCTGGATATCCTTTTATATGGTGGTTTGCGACTAAACCATCTTATGATGGTCAGGGCTATGGTAGTCAATTGCTACGTTATGTTGAAGAGGATTTTTTAAGAGATACATTAAAAGCGGCAGCTGTAACTTTAGGTACCTCTGCAAGACTCCATCCTTGGTTACTTAAAATTTATGAAAAAAGAGGCTATGAAGTATATGCTGAACATGAAAATGATGATGGTGATTTAGGAGTCATAATGCGTAAAATTTTAATCCCTGAACGTTTTGAAGAACAAATATTAGGGCAACCACCATTTTAAGACAACTATGAGTATCATTGTCTAAGTATTAAAAGTCTTTATTAGTAAAATAAAAAACTCCTTATAAAGTAGACATTTCAAATTGAATACTTTATAGGGAGTTTTTATATAATTATTCTTTTTTACTTACTTTGTAATCAATAAGGTAAATTGATTCAGGAGTGACATTGAAATTTTTAACTTTACTACTTACGCCATCAATTTGATCATTGTACGTAATATAACTATTTGGAATGTCTCCTTTAGACTTTTCTAAAATTTCATTGGTAACTGATGCACGTTGTTTTTCACCAAAAGAGGTGTTTAATTTTTTAATAAGTTGAGTGACTTCTTTATTATTATAATGTCCTTTATTGAGTGCACCGTTAGGCAAATATGCAGTATTGAAGAAATAGCCAGTATCTCCTCGAGGTATAGTTAAATAACTATACATAGACACATCCCAAGCTTTTGGATCTTTAAGGTAACCATCTATATCATCTACATTACGTAACTGAATATCAATATTAGCTTTTTTAGCTTCTGATTGGATCACTTGGCCAATTTTAGGTAATTCTGGACGACCATCGTATGTGACCATGTTAATTTTAAGTGGATGTGACTTACTAAATCCTTCTTGTGCTAATAATTTTTTAGCCTTTTCAATATCTTGGGGTTGAACTTTATCGTTTTCCACATTTTTTAATCGATCATTAAATGGAGTTGAGGCAGGCTTAGCATAATTTTTAGAAATGTTTTTAGCGATTTCTTTACGATTAATAACCATGTCTAATGCTTCTCGAACATTTTTATTAATCTTTTTACTTTGATGATTGTATAACAGTAGATGTGTTCGGAAACCTGATGTATTTTGGATATTAGCTTTCTTAGAATTTTTTACATCACTTATACGATCGATAGGAACATCTGTGGTTAAATCCGATTTACCAGATAATAAGTTATCAACGCGTGTATTACCATCTTCATGATAAGTGACATTTACTTTATTGAGTTTTGGTTTTCCTTGCCAATAATCTTTGAACTTTGTGAGTTCAAGCTTCTGTGCGCGTTTATAGTTATCTATTTGGTATGGACCTGTTCCGACTGGTTTGTCGGTAACTTTACTTTTGGCTTTAGTATCATAAATTGCCGCAAACGGACTGGCTAGTTCTGATTTTAATTCTGGATAAGGTTCTTCTGTAGTAATCGTCACTTTTTGACCTTTAGCAGAAATTGATTTAATAGGTAATGACCCCTTTAATAAATCACTTTTTTTCATTCCCTCTTCTAAACTTGATTTCACAGCATTCCCAGTCAATTTATGACCATTTTGGAATTTAATATTATCTTTTAATGTCAATTCGAGGGTGTTATCAGATTTTTGATGTGTGCTTTTAACTAGTAATGGTTTAACTTTACCGTCTTTTGACATTTTGAAAAGTGATTCCAAAGCACCTACTTTAACAGGAATATCGGTTTCATAGGGGGCGATTGATTTTGTTTTCAAGGGAATTTCAACATTTAATGTATTTTTATCAGAGTTTGATTTCCCTCCACAACTTGCTAAAATAAAAGATACTAATATGGTAAGGATTAAAATTTTCTTCATTAAACAAGTCCTTTCTTAACATGAACATTGAATTTATTGAAGCAACTTATGTCTAACATTAAAAGTAACATTTATTTAGTATTTATGTTTGAAGTGATTGCGTTATGATGTTAAACCTTATTATTTTTAATTTTAGACATATTTGTTAACTACCAATATATTGATTATATAACTTATAAAGAAAAATTTAAAATTTTCGTCAGATTTAATGACATGACATTTATTATGAGGAATTCCCCTCATGTTTGAGATAAGGGTATTCCCTACTTTTCAAAAATAATGTGAATAAAATCACAATTAATCAAAAAATTATTATACAATGCAGATGAAAGGATTGGTAATAGTGATAGGTAATATCTTAGTGGCACACGGTATGAGGAAAGGTCAACAAAATGAGGCACTAGAGGAGTTTATTACTACACTTTTAAAAGATGAAGATTATCATTATGAGCTTGCATTTTTAGAAAGTGATACACAAAATCTTGAATTGACTATGGAAAAAATGATTAAGCAAGGTGTGACACGATTTAGAATTGTACCCTTACTTATATTCAGAGCGATGCATTATATAGGCGACATACCTGAGATTTTAAAAAGCATGAAAGAGAAATATCCTCATATTAATAGTGAAATGAGTGAGCCACTTGGTACGCATCCTTATATGAAGGATTTAGTTGAAAGAAGAATGGCAGATGTAGACTTACCAACTAATGCGAATGTAGCAACAGTCATCATTGCACATGGTAACGGTAGTGGTCGTTTCACAAAAGCCCATGAAGAATTAAAAGAATTTGTGAAAAGTATTGATTCAAATAAACCAGTATACGCGAGAGCACTATATGGTGTAATGACATTTAAAAATGATTTGGATGAAATATCTAAAAAATACGATGATTTAATCATCGTACCGCTATTTTTATTTGATGGCCGTTTAGTTAATAAAGTTAAGCGTTTAATATCAGAAATGGATATTCATTGTAATCTTCATATTACACCATCTATTAATTTTGACCACATTTTAAAATTAATTATTCGCGCACGTATAGAACAATTAGCTGTATAAATAATCACTAAATACTTAGATTCCTTAGTTTAGACTCTTTTACCAATCCTTTAGTAATAAATTATAGATTAATTTTTACATTAGAGGAGCATATATATGTCTAAACAAAAATTAGTAATGATTGGTAACGGTATGGCAGGTATACGAACTATAGAAGAACTGATTAGTCGAGATGCGAATCGCTATGATATCACAGTAGTCGGTAAAGAACCTTATCCAAACTATAATCGAATTATGTTATCCAATATTTTACAAAATAAAATGACTGTCGAAGAGACGATTATGAACAGTTATGAATGGTATGAAGAAAATCATATTACACTTATCAATAATGACCCAGTTGAAAAGGTAAATCGACAATCTAAAAAATTATTACACAAAAAGGTATAGAACTAGAATATGATATTTGTATTTTCGCAACAGGTTCTAAAGCTTTTGTGTTACCCATTGAGGGGTCTAACTTACCGAGTGTTATCGGGTGGAGAACGATACAAGATACAGAACAAATCATCGATATCGCTAGTAAAAAGAAAAAAGCTATTGTCATCGGTGGTGGGCTACTTGGATTAGAGTGCGCACGTGGTTTATTAGACCAAGGTATGGATGTCACAGTACTTCATCTTGCTGAATGGTTAATGGAGATGCAACTGGATAGAAAAGCTGGCGATATGTTGAGGGCGGATCTTGAAAAGCAAGGCATGAAATTTGAATTGCAAGCCAACTCAAAACGCATTATAGGTGATGAGGATGTTGAAGCTGTTGAATTAGCGGACGGACGTGTGATTGAGACAGATTTAGTCGTTATGGCTGTAGGAATTAGACCTTATACAGAGGTGGCTAAAGATGCTGGATTAGATGTTCAAAGAGGTATTGTAGTCAATGATTTTCTACAAACGTCCGATTCAAATATCTATGCAATTGGAGAATGTGCTGAACACAATGGTAAAGTTTATGGTTTAGTTGCACCACTTTATGAACAGGGTAAAGTTCTTGCTGACTATTTAACTGGAAATGAAACAGAAGGTTACAAAGGGTCAACAACTTTCACTTCTTTAAAGGTTTCTGGTTGTGATTTATACAGTGCTGGTCAGATTGTTGAAAATGATGACATACACGGTATCGAGATTTTTAATAGCATTGACAATATTTATAAAAAGGTATATTTAAATCAAGGACAAGTTGTAGGAGCAGTACTTTATGGAGATACAGATGATGGATCTCGATTTTATAATATGATGAAGAAACATGAATCCCTCGAAGATTATACGCTTGTCTCATTATTACACAAAGGTGATGATACATGTTCAGTTTCAATTGCTGATATGGCAGATGATGAAACAATTTGTGGTTGTAATGGTGTCAATAAAGGTACGATAGTGAACGCTATTACTAAAGAAGGTCTTACATCTGTCAATGAAGTAACCCAATCTACTAAAGCAGGTAATTCATGTGGTAAATGTAAAAAACAAATAGGAGAAATACTTCAATATACACTCGGGGATGACTTTGTAGCTGCAAAACCTTCAGGAATATGCAGTTGTACAGAACTTACTAGAGATCAAATTGTGACTCAAATCAGAGCTAAAGGTCTTAAAACATCCAAGGAAGTAAGACATGTGTTGAATTTTAAAGATAAAAATGGATACCCTAAATGTCGTCCTGCAATTAATTATTATCTAAATATGGTATATCCATTTGAGCATCAAGATGAACAAGACTCTCGATTTGCAAATGAGCGTTATCATGCCAATATACAAAATGATGGTACATTTTCTGTCATACCTCAAATGAGAGGGGGCGTAACAGATCCAGACCAGCTTATTAAACTTGGAGAAGTTGCTAAGAAATACAATGTGCCACTCGTAAAAGTAACAGGATCACAACGTATTGGATTATATGGCTTAAACAAAGAAGAATTACCTAATGTATGGAAGGATTTAGGGATGCGTTCAGCTTCCGCTTATGGTAAAAAAACGCGTTCTGTAAAAAGTTGTGTCGGAAAAGAATTTTGCCGTTTTGGTACACAATACACAACTCGTCTAGGTATTCGTCTCGAAAAAACTTTCGAATATATTGATACACCTCATAAGTTTAAAATGGGCGTCTCCGGTTGCCCTAGAAGTTGTGTAGAATCTGGTGTGAAAGACTTCGGTGTCATCTCAGTTGAAAATGGATACCAAATATATATTGGTGGCAATGGAGGTACTGATGTTACAGTCGGACAATTACTAACAACAGTAGAAACTGAAGATGAAGTCATTCAATTATGCGGTGCTTTAATGCAATATTATAGAGAAACTGGTATTTATGCCGAGAGAACTGCACCGTGGATTCGTCGATTAGGTTTTGAAAATGTGAAAGAAGTTTTATTAGATAAAGAAAGACAAGAAGAATTATTTAATAGAATTATGGAAGCGAAAAAAGCTATAGAAAATGAACCATGGCAAGCCATTGTAGAAAATAAAAATGCACAAAAAATCTTTGAAGTTGAGAAGGTGTAAGAGATGAAAGCAATGGAAAAGGTGAAAGTTACAACATTAGATGCGTTAACACCACTTATAGGTAAAAAAGTCATTGTAGATAATAAAGAAATTGGAATATTTCTTACTGAAAAGGGAGATGTTTACGCTGTAAGTAATATCTGTCCGCATAAAAAAGGTCCATTGTCTGAAGGGACTGTAAGTGGAAATTATGTTTACTGTCCTTTACATGACCAAAAAATAGATTTGTTATCTGGAAAAGTACAAGAGCCAGATTCAGGTTGTGTCCAAACCTATACTGTTGAGGTTATCGATAATGAGGTTTATATATGTCTTTAAAATCAATGGGAAAGGTATATTTAATTGGGGCAGGACCTGGTAACCCTAATTTATTAACTAAAAAAGCAGAACGTATCATTAGAAATGCAGATGTCATTCTCTATGATCGTTTAGTCAATCCTCTTATTCTACAGTATTCAAGTTTTCAAACTGAACTGATTGATGTAGGGAAAAAACCTTACTGCAAACACATTCAACAAGAGGATATCAATCAAAAAATAGTTCAAATGGCTGAAAAATACCAATGTGTTGTACGCTTAAAAGGTGGAGATCCTGCTATATTTGGCAGGGTTACTGAAGAAATTAATACTTTAAAATCATATGGCATTGAACATGAAATTATACCAGGCGTGACATCAGCAAGTGCTGCAGTGGCCTCTCTCAATATAGGATTAACTATGAGAGGAATAGCGCCGAGTGTAACTTTTTCAACTGGACATTTTAAAGAGTCTACTAATAAAGATATTGATATAAGAAATTTAATGAATGGTGGAACTTTGGCCATTTACATGGGAATTAAACGACTAGGTGCAATCATCGAACAAATTAAAAATTATACTAGTGAAGATTATCCAATAGCTATCGTTTTTAATGCTACTTGCTATAATCAAAAAGTGATTACCGGGAATCTAAGTACGATTGAACAACTATTAAATGAAGATAATTCAGAGGGACAACCGGGAATTTGTATATTAGGTCCATTGGTGAATGAAATAGATAAAATGGTATTGGATAGCACCATGGAAGATATCAATCATATTTTGTACGTGATTAATGGAGATAAAGAAACTGCTATGTTAAAAGCTGAAGCATTGTATGAAGAAGGGAAGAATTGTTTACTTAATTTTGATAATAGTTACCATCATACTCAACAAGTATTATACAAAAATATAATGGACCAACACGATATTAGTTATATTCAAGTATAAATAGAATTAATTTTGATACTCCTCGGAAGCGTGGGGCGACAAATTGGATTCACTCGAATTCAATATTGTCGTCCCTTTTTTAGGGATTAAAACTATTCAATTAGGTATTTCCCTAATATTAAAACTTTGTGAAAAAATGTACAATCATTGTGAACACGAATACTACGATATAAATGCGAAATGATAAAAGCATTCAAAGTGGAAGGATGTCATTAATGGGAAAATTTGGATTAAATTTCTTTAAGCCTACTGAAAAGTTTAATGGAAATTGGTCAGTTTTAGAGCAAAAGAGTAGAGAATGGGAGAAAATGTATCGTGAAAGATGGAGCCATGATAAGGTAGTTAGAACGACTCACGGCGTCAATTGTACTGGTTCATGCTCGTGGAAAGTATTTGTTAAAAACGGAGTGATTACTTGGGAAAATCAACAAACTGACTACCCAAGTTGCGGACCTGATATGCCGGAATTTGAACCTCGTGGATGTCCAAGAGGCGCTTCATTTTCATGGTATGAGTACAGTCCTCTAAGAGTAAAATATCCATACATTAGAGGGAAATTATTAGATTTATGGACTCAAGCATTAGAGGAAAATAACGGCAATCGAATCGCAGCATGGGCCTCTATAGTAGAAGATGAAAATAAAGCTAAAGCATATAAAGAAGCTCGAGGAAAAGGTGGTCATGTTAGAGCAAACTGGAGAGACGTAACAGATATTATTGCAGCACAAATTTTATATACGATTAAAAAAGATGGTCCTGACCGAATTGCAGGATTCACTCCTATACCTGCAATGTCTATGATTAGTTATGCCTCAGGAGCAAGATTTATTAATCTATTGGGCGGAGAAATGCTTAGCTTCTATGACTGGTACGCTGACTTACCTCCTGCTTCACCTCAAATATGGGGAGAACAAACAGACGTACCTGAATCGAGTGATTGGTATAACGCTGCTTACATTATCATGTGGGGATCCAATGTACCATTAACACGAACACCAGACGCACATTTTATGACTGAAGTAAGATATAAAGGGACTAAAGTCATTTCAGTTGCACCAGATTATGCAGAAAACGTGAAATTTGCTGACAATTGGTTTGCGCCTCATCCAGGTACAGATGCTGCAGTAGCGCAAGCTATGACGCACGTTATTTTACAGGAATTTTATGAAAATGAACCTAACGATATGTTTATCAATTATGCGAAGCAATATACTGATATGCCGTTCGTGATTATGTTAGATCAAGATGAAAATGGTTATAAAGCAGGTCGATTTTTACGAGCAAGTGATTTAGGTATTGATAGTGAGAATAGTGAATGGAAGCCAGTTATTTTTGATTGTGAAAGTCAACAATTAGTAGTACCAAATGGAACGATGGGCCAGCGTTGGGAAGAAGGTAAGAAATGGAATTTAAAATTAGAGAATGAAGATGGAACAAAAATTAATCCGGCTTTATCTATGGTTGAAGAAGATTATGAATTACAAACTATCCAGTTCCCATACTTTGATAGTAAGGGTGACGGCGTGTTTAAGAGACCTATTCCATCTCGCAAGATTAGATTGTCTAATGATCAAGAAGTATATATATCAACTGTTTATGACCTTATGGCGAGTCAATATGGTATTCAACGTTTTAACCATGAACTTGAAGCTCAATCCTATGATGACGTTAAATCCAAATATACACCAGCATGGCAAGAATCTATTACTGGTATCAATAGAGGATTAGTCATTCAAGTTGCTAAAGAATTCGCTCAAAATGCAATTGATACAGATGGACGGTCTATGATTATTATGGGCGCAGGCATTAATCACTGGTTTAATTCAGATACGATTTACCGTTCGATTTTAAATTTAGTAATGCTTTGTGGATGTCAAGGAGTCAATGGAGGCGGTTGGGCACATTATGTAGGTCAAGAAAAGTGTCGACCTATTGAAGGATGGAATACTGTTGCCTTTGCTAAGGATTGGCAAGGACCGCCACGTTTACAAAATGGTACAAGTTGGTTCTATTTTGCAACAGATCAATGGAAATATGAGGAATCAAATGTTGATCAATTTAAATCACCATTAGCTGAGAATATTAAACATCAACATCCAGCAGATTACAATGTGACAGCTGCCCGATTAAGTTGGCTACCTTCATATCCTCAATTTAATAAAAATAGTCTGTTGTTCGGAGAAGAAGCCAAAGAGGAAGGGAACGACTCTAATGAGGCTATTCTTAAAAAAGCAATTGACTCAATAAAAAATAAAGAGACTCAATTTGCAATTGAAGATCCAGATTTAAGAAAGAACCATCCTAAAACACTATTTGTTTGGAGATCAAACTTAATATCCAGTTCCGCTAAAGGACAAGAATATTTCATGAAACATTTATTAGGCACACGGTCAGGTTTAATGGCTGAACCTAATGAAGATGATAAACCTTCAGAAATTAAATGGAGAGAAGATACTGTTGGTAAATTAGACTTATTAGTGTCATTAGATTTTAGAATGACTGCGACGCCTTTATATTCCGATATCGTTCTACCAGCTGCAACTTGGTATGAAAAACACGATTTATCTTCAACAGATATGCATCCATTTATACATCCTTTTAATCCTGCGATAGATCCTTTATGGGAATCACGCTCAGATTGGGATATTTATAAAACTTTAAGTAAAGCAATTTCAGAAATGGCAAAGGATTATTTACCAGGAACATTCAAAGATGTTGTAACAACACCTCTAGGTCATGATTCTAAACAAGAATTAGGTTCTGAATTTGGAATTGTTAAAGATTGGTCGAAAGGTGAAATTGAAGGTATTCCAGGAAAAACAATGCCCAACTTTGCCATTGTAGAACGTGATTACACTAAAATTTACGATAAATTTGTCACGCTTGGTCCTTTACTTGAAAAAGCCAACGTAGGTGCTCATGGAGTAAGTTTCAGCGTAAAAGATGAGTATGAAGAACTGAAAAGCATGCTCGGTACATGGAATGATAATGATAAAAATTCGGTAAGAAATCATCGACCTCGAATTGACACTGCACGTAAAGTCGCAGATGCAATATTAAATATTTCCTCTGCGACTAATGGGAAATTATCACAACTATCTTATGAAGATTTAGAACATCAAACTGGAATGCCATTGAAGGATATCTCTCAAGCTCGTGCTTCAGAGAAGATTTCATTTTTGAATATAACATCACAACCACGAGAAGTAATTCCAACGGCGGTATTTCCAGGTTCAAATAAAAATGGTCGAAGATACTCTCCTTTCACAACTAATATTGAGAGACTCGTACCATTTAGAACATTAACAGGTAGACAAAGCTATTATATCGATCATGAAATATTTCAACAGTTTGGAGAAAGCTTACCCGTTTATAAACCAACATTACCACCAATGGTATTTGGAACACGAGATAAGAAGGTTAAAGGTGGGCAAGATGCTTTAGTACTTAGATATTTAACCCCACATGGTAAATGGAATATTCATTCAACTTATCAGGACAATGAACGTATGCTAACGCTATTTAGAGGTGGGCCTGTAGTATGGCTATCAAACGAAGATGCAGAAGAACATGACATTAAAGACAATGATTGGTTAGAAGTGTACAACCGAAATGGTGTTGTAACTGCGAGAGCTGTAACATCACATCGTATGCCTAAAGGAACAATGTTTATGTATCATGCACAAGATAAACATATTGAAACACCTGGTTCAGAAATTACAGATACTCGTGGAGGCTCTCATAATGCACCTACTAGAATTCACCTAAAGCCTACACAATTAGTTGGAGGTTACGCTCAAATTAGTTATCACTTTAATTACTATGGTCCGATTGGAAACCAAAGAGATGTATATGTTGCGGTAAGAAAAATGAAAGAGGTGAATTGGCTTGAAGATTAAAGCGCAGATAGCAATGGTGCTGAACTTAGACAAATGTATTGGTTGTCATACATGTAGTGTGACATGCAAAAACACTTGGACTAACAGACCTGGTGCTGAATATATGTGGTTTAATAATGTAGAAACAAAGCCTGGTGTTGGCTATCCTAAGCGTTGGGAGGATCAAAGCCATTATAAAGGTGGTTGGGTGTTAAATAAGAAAGGTCAACTTGAATTAAAATCTGGAAATAGATGGTCAAAAATTGCTTTAGGTAAAATCTTTTACAATCCAGATATGCCTTTGATTAAAGATTATTATGAACCTTGGACATATAATTACGAGCATTTAACTACTGCTAAGGAGGGGAAACATTCTCCTGTTGCTAAGGCACACTCTCTCATTTCTGGTGACAAGCTTGACTTAGAGTGGGGGCCTAACTGGGAAGATGATTTAGCCGGTGGCCACGTTACAGGTCCTAAAGATCCTAACATTCAACAAATTGAAGAAGATATCAAATTTCAATTTGATGAAACGTTTATGATGTATTTACCACGTTTGTGTGAACATTGTCTTAATCCAAGTTGTGTTGCTTCTTGTCCCTCAGGCGCAATGTATAAAAGAGATGAAGATGGGATTGTATTAGTTGACCAAGACGCTTGTCGAGGCTGGCGTTATTGTATGACAGGATGTCCTTATAAAAAAGTATATTTTAATTGAAAAACGAATAAAGCAGAAAAATGTACGTTTTGTTTTCCTAGAATCGAAGCGGGCATGTCAACAGTGTGTTCTGAAACATGTACAGGTAGAATGAGATACCTAGGTGTGATGTTATATGATGCAGATCGAGTGCAAGAAGCGGCTTCTGCAACTAATGAAGAGGATTTATATGAAAAACAACTAGACTTATTTTTAGACCCATTTGATGAAGAGGTGATTGCCGAAGCCGAAAGAGAAGGTATCAGTCATGAATGGATTACTGCAGCTCAAAATTCTCCAGTGTATAAATTAGCAGTGGAATATAAGATGGCTTTTCCATTACATCCAGAATTTAGAACGATGCCGATGGTATGGTACTGTCCACCGTTAAGTCCAATTATGAGCTATTTTGAAGGGCAAAATGCTGGAAATAACTCAGATATGATATTCCCAGCAATAGAAGAGATGCGATTACCTATTGAATATTTAGCTAATTTATTAACTGCTGGTGATGTAGCACCAATAAAATTAGGGTTACAAAAAATGGCGATGATGCGAAGCTATATGAGAGCGAAAGTGACTCAACAACCATTCGATGTGTCTAAGCTTGAACGATTGAATTTAACAGAAAGTCAATTAAATGACATGTATCGTTTATTAGGAATTGCCAAATATGAAGATCGTTTTGTTGTTCCAACTTCGCACAAAGAAACATATTTAGATACCTATAGAGCACAAGGTAGTCAAGGTTATGGTGGAGAATACTTTGGTGCAAATTGTGAAGGTTGTGGTGTAGCAGTTGGCTCAGGTAAATCAGGACAAGAGATATACAATGATAACTTCTATGGAGGGATTTTCCGTGATTAATCTTCAGAAATTAGCTCAATATCAAGAAAGTTTAGGTTACTTGGGCCAACAAATTAACTTTCCAGAAAAGTTAACCTTTCACCCTAATGTGTTTCAAGAAACAATTGAAGCATCTCACCCAGCATACGAAGATTTATGTGCATTTAGAGAAATTATAATGAATTATTCTTTGTCAGAAATTAAAGCAATTTATACAGATACATTTGATTTCAGTAAAAACTATCCTCTTTACATGACATATAATCGATTTGATACTCAAAAAGAACGTGGGCAAATGTTAGCTAAACTTAAAGTGTTATATGAAATGTTTGGTCTTAAAATGATAGACAATGAATTATCGGATTACTTACCATTAATGCTTCAATTTTTGCAAGTAGCTCGCTGGGAAAATGATGTTCGTGCAGAAGACAATTTAAAATTAATCATCATGATTATTGAGGATGGAACTTATGAGATGGCTAATCATCTTGCTAAAAATAACAATCCTTATGCGTATGTCATCAAAGCGTTAAGACAAACTTTAAAAGCATGTATTGTTTCTAATAAAGAGGTGGGAAATCATGCTTAATCAATTTACATGGGTCATTTATCCTTATTTATGTTTAAGTATTTTTGTTATTGGACATATTGCTCGTTATAAATATGATCAATTTTCTTGGACGGCTAAATCAAGTGAATTAATTGAAAAGAAACAGTTAAAATGGGGAAGTTTGATGTTTCATCTTGGCGTGATTCCAGTATTCTTTGGTCATGTTGTAGGTTTGTTGATTCCAGCAAATTGGCTTGAATCTATAGGTGTCAATGATCACATCTATCACATAGGAGCAGTATATATTGGTAGTATTTTTGGTATAATGACATTGTTAGGAATGATACTTCTTACTTCAAGAAGATTAACTATTAAAAATGTTAGGAAACTTAGTTCAACTTCTGATATTTTCGTTAATATTTTATTAGTGATTATATTAATTATGGGTTGTTATTCAACAATTTTTACCAACGCGGTTCAACCTGATTTTGATTATCGTCAAACTATAGCGATATGGTTTAGACATCTGTTTATGTTTACACCTAATGCTGATTTTATGATTCACGTCCCTTGGTCTTTTAAATTGCACATTTTACTAGGATTTACAATATTTGCTTGTTGGCCATTTACAAGATTAGTCCACGTATGGAGTGTACCGATTTCATATATGAACAGAAGATATATTATTTACCGCAAGAATAAAGTTTGATGACGAGAGGATGGGAAAATTGAGACCAGAATCCTTATTAAACAATCAAAGTTTACAGAATAATTTAGACCGATTGAGAATAGATGGTGGTTATGATTTTGGGGGGATTGCGATGTATGAACGATCGCTTAGATCATCGCCAATCAAATGGAAATATGTTTCAGGTAATACGAATGAACGATATAAATTAATTATATTAAGAAAAGGAAGAGGTTTAGCTGGGACTGTAATGAAAACTGGAAAACGCATGGTAATTGCTGATGTAGATACAGCACTAACTCAAGCAGAGAAAATTGCCTTTCCAATTATTTTGAATGAATCGTTAACAGCTGTTGTAGCAGTTCCACTATGGCTTGAACATCAAATGTATGGAGTATTATTGTTAGGTCAAAGAAATCATCATCCTCTGCCACAGTCTTTAGAACAACTTGATATTCAAAGTCAAATAGGGTTTTTTACAGAAAAGAATTAGGTGAATATGATGCTAAATAAATTTGAATTAAATGTAGAAGACTTGTTGCATAAATATTATGATACTACGACTGAAAAGATTGTCTTTGTCGATCGTCTTGGCAAAATTATTGCAATGAACGGAGCTGCTAGAGATATATTATCTGAAGAAGATAATTATAAAGCAATGACGCATGCCATTTGCAATCGCTGTGAAGGATATTCCAATGAATATGATTTACAGTCATGTGAAGAATGCTTTTTAGAAGCGAATCATTTGCAGAAATCAAACTTCCAAGTATTTATGAAGACAAAGGACAATAAAATAGAACCTTATACAGCTACTTATCAAACTATTGATGATGAAAGAGGAATTAGTGCTTTTACTTTGCAAAATGTTTCTCCACAAATTGAAAGACAGGAGAAAATGTATCAACAGAAAATGCTTCACAAATCTATACAAGCCCAAGAGAATGAAAGAAAGCGCATTTCTCGTGAGTTACATGATAGCGTGATTCAAGAAATGTTAAATATTGATGTTGAACTACGACTATTAAAATACAAGTTTCAAGATGAAACAGTTGTTGAAAGTACGCAACAAATAGAAGGTTTAGTGTCGCAACTCATTGATGACATTCGTAATCTATCAGTGGAACTACGTCCTTCGTCATTAGATGATTTAGGCATAGAAGCCGCTTTTAATTCCTACTTTAAGCAATTTGAAGAAAATTATGGTATTCAAATTAATTACCATTCCAATATTAAAGGATTACGGTTTGATAATGAAGTTGAAACTGTTGTCTATCGTGTGATTCAAGAAGCGGTTCTAAATGCGTTAAAGTACGCAGAAGTAAATGAAATAGAGGTTCATATTAGTAAAAGTGAACATCGCTTGTTAGCGGAAGTAGTAGATAGAGGTAAAGGTTTTAATTTGGATGACAAGCCCAGAGGATCAGGACTAGGCTTTTACGGTATGAGAGAGCGTGCGGAATTAGTAAATGGAAATATTAATATTGAATCACACCTCAATAAAGGAACCATAGTCACACTAGACATACCTATTTAAAATAGTGGGGGAATGAATGTGAAGATCGTTATAGCAGATGACCACGCTGTAGTAAGAACAGGATTTTCGATGATATTAAACTACCAAGAAGATATGGAAGTTGTCGCAACAGCAGCTGATGGTGTTGAAGCATATCAAAAGGTTTTAGAGTATAAACCAGATGTTTTAATTTTAGATTTGAGCATGCCACCTGGTGAATCAGGGTTAGTCGCTACAAGTAAAATTTCAGAAAGTTTTCCAGAAACTAAGATTCTTATTTTAACGATGTATGATGATGAGGAATACCTATTTCACGTTTTAAAAAGTGGAGCGAAAGGATATATTTTAAAAAATGCACCTGATGAGCAATTAATTTTAGCTGTAAGAACAGTATATAAAGGAGAAACATATGTAGATATGAAGATGACCACTTCTTTAGTAAATGAGTTTATTAATCAATCTCATCAGGAAGAAGTGAGTTATTCTTCAGATCCCTTTAAGATATTATCAAAAAGAGAACTTGAAATTCTACCGCTTATTGCAAAAGGTTATGGTAATAAAGATATAGCTGAAAAGTTATTTGTTTCAGTGAAAACAGTTGAAGCACATAAAACGCACATTATGAATAAACTCAACCTTAAGAGCAAACCTGAGCTTGTAGAATATGCATTAAAAAAGAAATTACTCGAGTTTTAAAAACATACTGTTGATTAATCAAGTCCTAAAAGATGATAAGCTCATCATTTTTTAGGATTTTTTGTGCTTTAAAATTAGCAGGTATCATACGATGTTTATTTTTTAGAGTTAACTTTTAATACTTTTTATAGGGAAAAAGCTGAGTATATTAAGGGTAAATCCTTATGTTCATTTTTTCACAATAAAACTAAAATAAAGTTGTAATTAGTACTATGTCTATTCCCGTATGTATTATTTATAGATTTCATTATTTTGACCTCTCTTAAAAATAGACATGGTACTAATCATTATTCTATCAACTTAATGAAGGTGAAAAAGAAATGAAAAAAGGAGTTTACCAGCTTACATTACAAACGTTTAGTTTGATAGTAGGTTTTATGGCGTGGAGTATTATATCTCCGTTAATGCCATTTATCACTCAAGATATTAAAATTTCTGCTAGTCAAATTTCTATTATTTTAGCTATACCTGTTATTTTAGGATCAGTTTTAAGAGTTCCTTTTGGGTATCTTACAAATATTATAGGTGCCAAATGGGTATTCTTTAGTAGTTTTATAGTATTGCTATTCCCAATATTTTTCTTAGGACAAGCCCAAAGTACGACGATGCTTATAATTTGTGGCTTCTTTCTTGGAGTCGGTGGGGCGATATTCTCAGTAGGAGTAACTGCGCTACCTAAATATTTTACAAAAGATAAAGTTGGTTTAGCTAACGGGATTTATGGAATGGGCAATATAGGAACAGCAATTTCATCTTTTTGTGCACCTGTTTTGGCAGGATTAATAGGGTGGCAAAATACCGTAAGAAGTTATTTAATCATTATCAGCTTGTTTGCAGTATTAATGTTCTTATTGGGAGATAATAAAGAACCTAAAGTCAAAGTACCGTTAATATCTCAAGTCAAAGTATTGGCTAAAAATTATAAATTATACTATTTGAGTTTTTGGTACTTCATAACATTTGGTGCGTTTGTGGCATTTGGATTATTCTTACCAAATTATTTAGTGCATCATTTTACTATCGATAAGGTAGATGCAGGGATTCGATCCGGTATTTTTATAGCTCTTGCAACATTTTTACGTCCACTTGGTGGCGTTTTAGGGGATAAATTTAATGCTGTGAAAGTACTCATTATAGATTTTGTAATAATGATTATTGGAGGTTTAATTTTAACTTTATTCGATGGAATCATCTATTTTACTATTGGTTGTTTAACTATAAGCGTTTGTGCAGGTATAGGTAATGGCCTCGTGTTTAAGTTAGTACCTTCTTATTTCTCGAAAGAAGCAGGCTCTGCAAATGGAATTGTTTCTATGATGGGAGGTTTGGGTGGTTTCTTCCCACCTTTAGTGATTACATTTGTCACAGGACTAACAGGTTCAAGTCATCTTGCATTTGGTTTATTAGTACTATTTGCACTTATCGCTTTAATCACAATGGTTCATTTATATAAAAAAGAAACTGAAATAGGTACAACACTCTATAGTGACTAATGTTAGTTAATATGTAGATAAATAATTGTATTTAACATATTTATGCATATTATACAGTAAAAACCCTCAACTTTTTTTCAGAGTTGAGGGTTCTTTTATTATTATTGAATTGAAATTGTAGTAGCTTTGTCATCTTCATTGATTTGTTTAGGTAATGTGACATATAATACGCCATCAGTGTAATTAGCTACTATACCTTCTTTATCAATTTCATCGAATTCAAAGCGTCTTTCTAATTCACCATTAGAACGTTCATTAAGTTGTGATTTATAATTTTCATTATTGATTTTTTTGTATGCTTTAATAGTTAAAATATGTTGTTCAAATTTAAGTGAAATATCTTCTTTGCTTAAACCAGGAAGTTCAGCTTCTAATACATAAGCACCATTTTTATCATAAATATTAGTAGGAAATGCTCTTGATGAAAATTGATTGTATACTTGTTTCCCTAAGTCTTTAAATAATTCACTAGGATCATTTTTGAAGAAATTATTATTGAAAAAATCATTATTATTCATTAGAATTCACTCCTTAAAGTGTTAAATGAGTAGTTAGAATATATTAGAATAATTTTTCAACTACATTATATTAAGAGAGCGAAAAGAGGTAAAGTGATAACACTTAATAATAAATAGGTATTCTATAAGTTTAGTAGGAATTAGGGGATAAAAAAAGTCAAAAATTGTACGAGAGAATAAGACAAAAGCTTACTATACATACTGATGTTATTAAATTGTGTCGTTAATGCTGAAGTTGAATTTGCCTAAGATTTTCAAAAAGTCTACTTTTGTCTTTTTCTCTACAAGTATCACTTTTCTATACTATTGTCAAAATTTTTAGATACAAAATTTTGCAAGTTTTCAATTAATTCTTTAGCTTCATCTTGATTAATATCGAATTCACTATAGACTTTCATTGATATTTCAGATAACGGTTTTTTAATTTCTTTACCTCGTTCTGTTAGTGAAATTTGAAGATTTCGTTCATCTTTCTCTTCACGACTTCGAACAACGTAATCTTTCTTTTCTAATTTCTTGAGCAGTGGTGTCAGTGTGCCTGAATCTAAAAAGACTCGCTCACCTAGTTTTTTAATATTAAGTTTCTCATCATTTTCGATCGCCATTAGTACAATATACCCTGTGTATGTTAATTCATACTCTTTGAGGTAATTTGTGTACTTCTTTATGATTTCTTTTGAAGAAACATAAAATAAAAAACATAATTGTTTACTTAAATAACTATTCTCTACATACAATTAATCACTCCTTGTTAAAGTAACAATATTATGAAGTGTATGACTTGTCAAGTGCCGATTTCATCACTATAATCAAATTGTTTTAAATTAAATTTAGACGACATTTGAATATATTTTGTTTGATTTTGAAACTCAAATAAATACAGAATAAAGGAGTATTATCTCATGACAAGATTAAATGATTTCAATGAAGTACTTAACGGAAGAAAATCAGTAAAGGTATTCGATAGTGAATATAAAATTCCTCATGAAGAAATGGATGAAATGATTACTAAAGCTACAAAGGCGCCTTCATCAGTTAATATGCAACCATGGAGAATTGCTGTTGTAGAGAGTGACGAAGGAAAAGAAAAAATCAAAGAAGCTTTTGGTTTTAATTCAAGACAACTTACTACTTCTTCGGCTATGGTGATTATTTTCGGAGATTTACAAAATTACGAAAAAGCTGAACAAATTTATAATGATGCAGTAGACCAAGCCCATATGACAGAGGAAATTAAAACTCAAATGTTAGAATGGATTCTTCCTTATTATAAAAGTTTGTCAAGAGAAGGTATGAAGGACATTGTAAATATTGATAGTAGTTTAATGGCTATGCAATTTATGCTAACTGCTAAAGCTTATGGATATGACACAAATCCTATTGGTGGCTTTGATAAAGAAAATATCGCTAAGATTATTGGTTATGATTCAGATAGATATGTCCCAGTATTAGCAATTGCTATTGGTAAAAAAGCTCAAGAAGCTCATGGTTCTGTAAGATTACCTGTTCATGAAGTGAGAGAATATTTATAAAGTAATATTCATGAGATGAGAACATTTTGTTACAATGTTGAATAATCTCTTTTATATAACCAACTTTTAGTTCATACTTAATAAGATAAGTATAAAAGGAGTTTCTATCATGAGTAGAAAACAAGTCATTTTAAGAATAATTATTATATTAATCATTTCACTTATTTTAGCTATAGTATTTTTCTTTGGTCTAAAAAGTTATCAAGGTCATAAAAATATCGAACTTATGGATAGTTATATCAAAGAACATCATTTACAAGATAAAATTAAAAAGCAAGATAACTTATATAGTGCTAAAAAAGGGATGTATTACAAAGAAATCGTTTTCAAAGGCGAATCTAATGTCACTTATGTTATGCAACCAATTAGTACGAATAAAGGTATATTTGTAGAAGGCTTTGATAGTGAAACGAAGAAAAGCATAAAGAAAGCGAAACATAGTGATTTTGATAAAAATTATAAACCATCAAAATAAATAATTTAGAGTACACACGACTTCATGATTCACTTTGAAGTCGTGTGTTTTTTCACTATTAAGAACATATTTGACTTCAAGTCATAAATATTTTATTTATTAATAGCTTTAAAATTTAAGTAGCTATTTTAATATTATCTGATATAATTAAGTGATGTCAGATGAAGGGGAGTTTGCATTATGGCTCTATTCAAGAGAAAAATAAGTTTACCAACGCAAGTTATTATTGCTTTGGTACTAGGTGTCATCGTAGGACTTTTATTATTTGGACAAGATAATTTAGCAAATTATATAAAGCCTTTTGGTGACATATTCTTAAATTTAATAAAAATGATCATTATTCCGATTGTATTCTGTGCACTTGCTTTGTCTATATCGAATTTAGGGGATTCGAAAAAGGTAGGCAGTTATGGATGGAAAGCAATCCTTTACTTTGAAATTATAACGACAGTTGCTATTGGGTTAGGTATTATAATTGGTAACCTGTTCAAACCAGGTGCCGGATTAGATTATAATAAACTACCTAAAGGTGACATTTCTAAATATCAATCTTCTGCACATTCAGCTGAACAAGCTTCTACATACGGTAATCATTTAATTGATACTATTGTAAATATTGTGCCAACCAATCTATTTGAATCATTAGCTAAAGGTGATTTATTACCAATTATATTCTTTGCAGTATTTTTTGGTTTAGGTCTCGCAGCAATAGGAGAAAAAGCTGAACCAGTTAAAGGTTTTCTAAGTGGCACATTAGAAGCAGTGTTTTGGATGATTAATAAAATCTTAAAACTTGCTCCAATAGGAGTATTTGCATTTATATGTACAACTGTTATGACATTTGGAGTATCAGCTTTAGTTCCATTATTAAAACTTCTATTAGTAGTAGTTGGAGCAATGATTTTCTTTGTTGTAGTTGTATTAGGAATTGTTGCTCGAATGGTTGGAGTTAGTATCTTCTCAATCATGAAAATTTTAAAAAGCGAGTTGTTACTAGCATTTTCAACTTCAAGTTCAGAAGCAGTATTACCAGTTATTATGAAGAAAATGGAAAATTTTGGTGCGCCAAAAGATGTAACGTCATTCGTTATTCCAATAGGTTATTCATTCAACTTAGACGGATCCGCATTATATCAATCAATTGCAGCATTATTTGTAGCTCAAATGTATGATGTACATTTATCGTTAACAGAACAAATAGTGTTAATGGCTACGTTAATGATTGCTTCTAAAGGTATGGCTGGGGTTCCAGGTGTTTCTATTGTAGTTTTATTAACAACATTAGGCTCTATGCACTTGCCAGCACAAGGTCTTGCATTAATTATCGGAATTGACCGATTACTAGACATGGTTCGCACATGCGTTAACGTAATGGGTAACGCTTTATCAACGATTGTTGTTGCGAAATGGGAGAAGGTATACGATAAAGAAAAAGGCCAAAAGTATCTTAATTCACTATAAAAATCTATATCTGACATTTTTTTTAGCGAATCTTAAAACTTAAGTTTTTAGATTCGCTTATGCATTTGTCGCAAGACAAATGAAAACAATATACATAAATAAATTAAAAAGACCTTGAGGTGGGGAACATTATTCCACTTCAAGGTCTTTTTAATTCTTTCAATATTCGTTTACATGCCGTGGTTCATGCCTTTCATATCATGAATTTTAGACATTAAACCATGAGGTACATCATCGTGTTTTACTTTTTTAACTTTTGTGATTTTTCCTGACTTTTCATCTTTAAAGATCATTACAAAGTCTTCTTTTTTTACAGAAACATTAGCGTTCGAAGGTAATTTAACATTCTTTTCAATTTTTTCATCTTTTTCGCTAATCATTTTATCTATAGTAGTACTATTTTTCATAATACCGTAGTATGTATCTTTTTTACCACCTACCATCATCATAATGACAAGTACGATACACAGCACAAGCATAATTGCGATAAGTCCAAAACCTAAAGCTTTTTTATTTTTCATAGTTGAATAAAACTCCTTTATTTTTGTTACTTCATTTATACAGAACTTGAGATTACATTGCAATCATATTTTCAAAAATCACGAAATAAAACACTTTCAAAATTCATAAAATTATAATATTTAAAACGTAAAACTTGGCTAATATATAAACTATTTTAGTATTTTAAAACATTCGGAATAGATAACTAAATTGAAAATACGTCTTTATTATTCTTCTTACAAATATATTAAACCTTACTGGTAAGGCCACCAATATACAGAGTTTCTTACAAAAGAAATTTTAAAAACAAATAGGGAGAGGAACAAATCAATGTCATTGTCCTCTCCGGTATCTTTTAAAATATTAAATTTCAATTGTGATAGGAGTATCTAACTCATCATCATTCATTAATTTAATTGATTTAGGAATTACTTTTAAGACGCACAATTCTGGATCTTGTTTAGAATCGAAGAATGTCTTATCTTGTGTTTCCCATAACCAATCAATGACTTTCTGATCTTTAACTACTTCAATTTGAGCATCAATTTCAACAAAGCTATTATTAGTTGTCTCATTGTAGCCTAAAAGAATGTAAGCGTGTGGATTATCTTCAATTTCATCAACTTTTACTGAATTGATACTAGTTTTAGTATATAAAGTTAAATCATCATTATAGAAAACCATATATCTACTATTAGGTTTGTTATTATAAGCAGTTGATAATACGCCAACTTTAGAAGTTTCTAATACTTTTTCAATTGCTTGAGTTGCTTTTTGTTTATCCAAAATCATCATCTCCTTAATAGTTACTATATCCATTCATTGATGATGATAAACTCAGACACTTGTAACACTTAAATGGGTTTAAAACATATATATTTAACTTCATCATGCTTCAAAGTCATTTGGAATGGTTTGTTGTTTTCTTCTTGAATAGCTAATTCTGTTTTAGGGCGATTACATTTATCTAATTCTTCAAGTATATTACGTTCTATATATAATAATTCTTTGCTTTTAGGAAGTAGATTTTGGATTGAACCGTGCTCATTATTTAACGTTTTTATAATAATGAGTGAATTCTGTTTTAAATTATTTTTGAAAATGAACTTCTGTTTACTATCAGATAAATAACGATCATTGATTTTATTAAATAATAAGATATGATAATTTCCATCTTTACGGCTTATTAGATAGTTATTCCCAAGTTCTAAAGGTTCGTCGACAAATGAATCACCCATTTTATAAATGTGCATTAAAGGTAAAGGGCTACCATAATTGTTAAATAAAGCTATATATTGTGAGTGATCGTCGATAAGTTGATAACTTATGCCACCACCGTATCTCATAAGGGCGATAAGGTGACATACTAAATCTGATAACTGTAATGGATTAGTGCCATTATTAGTATACTTAAAACACTTAAGTGATAAATTATTGTATACAAAATTTGTAGTTGGAATTCCTGAATCTAGCATAAATTGCTTGTAATTTTCAAAATGAGTAGATGAATGATGATATGTCTTACGTTTGGTTAATAACAAATTTTTAGTTTGAAGATTCTCAATGTCAATGAAATAGTAATCAAAGTTAAGACGTTTCATTATATCGTAAGTTTGATCAATGGAAGGCGAATCACGAAGTAAACCTTCAACGGTGATACCATACCTAATTTCACGATTTTTATTTTTAATTTTTAAATGGCATAAATGGATTTCGTTTACAGTCATATATTCTGAATTAAAAACAAGCATGAGTTTAACTAGCTTTTTATTATTCTTATAATCTTGATTGCTTTGTAAAAATGATAATATGATTTGATTAATTGCTTCAAATTGTTGCGTAGAATTAATTTGCATTGCTAGACCGATATCCATTTCGAATAACTTTTCAAAACAACGATTTAACAAATTAAGGTTAATATGACTAATTGCGATATCGTTAATATCTTGGATAAATACTACGGGTTGTGGCAAATAAGAGAAATCGATATCGTAGTACTCGTTAAAAACGAACTGGAATAATTTGTTAAAGTTTTCAAATCGGATAAATGCTTTAGAGCTTTTGGTATGATCTTTAGGATTAAATTGATTAAGATCTATCTCAGTAATTTCAGTTGCTAATTGATCATTAAATTCAAATTGATTGATTAAATCTTTGTAATCTAAAAAATGAGTTTGGCTAAAATCCATTACTGGATTTAATGAAATTTTAGAGATCATAGAACGGAATTGTTTGGGACTAAAGCCTAGATGATTTTTGAATTGATTAGTGAAGTTCGTATGACTACTAAAACCAGAGCGTTCAGAAATCGCATTGATTGAATCATCTGTAGATAATAGCAATTTTATGGCATAAATGACTTTTAAACTTGTAAAGTAATCTTTAAAGTTCATATTTAAGTAGCGAACAAATAAATTTGAACAATATGATTCAGAAATATTACAATAATTTGCAACTTCGCGTAATGATAACGTATCTGAAACTTTGGAATGAATGTAGCTAAGTCCTTGGATAAATATTGGATGATTGATAGCAACTTGAGGGATATATTTTTCCTTGTATCTTATCACTGTTTCCTTAAATAAAGTCTGAATAATTTTTGAAATAGCTTGAGTATCTTGCTCTTCTTCGTTCATATAATGATGAATTGATTGTAAAATAATATTTTTTACAAAACCGCTAGATTGAAGTAAATGTCGATCAAAATAACATTTGAAGAAATTTTCATCCTCACTATAGAAATAAAATACAGGAATAGAGAGCATAACCAAGTTCGAGGATTGATTTACATAAAAAATATCAGCTTGATTAATAATAGCAATATGATTATCTAAATCTTTAGTTTCACCATTAATCGTAATTTCTAGATGATTTGTAAGTGAGAACATTAAAATGATTCGATTGATATTTCGAGTTGGGGGTGAATGATACTGTTGATAAATATTTAAATGACATGTCATAATTCGGCACTGTGCTCCTTATAGAATAATAAATGTTATTATAATCGATTCGTCTTGAAATAGTAATAGAGAAATATAAAAATTTTTCCTTGTAAAGTTAAGCAACCAATCAAAAATTATAAGTAGCACACAATACAAATAATTATTTAGAAATATAGAGTTCTTATTTTGAAAATTTTGGATAGAGTGCAAACGAATTTTTTAGTACATAATAAATATAGATTTCGACCCAATTGAAATTCTAAAAAGAAGTTAATGTAAATTTTTAGACGATTTGCGATTAATTTTATAGTGAATTAATTTTTGGATGGAAATCGTAGCAATAAATGTACTATGTATGTTAATACATCAAGAATCAACAGCATAAAGAGAGAGACAACAAAGAATAGCACACATTTTCTATTATTTAATTGTTTAACTATACTAATAGAATAAACAACTAGAAAAATTCAGTTATACTTAATAATTTTCTCGAAACTTATTCATCAACCAACTCAAGTTAAGTCATCTAGAAAGAAATGACACCATGGAATAAGAAGAATGCATAACATCGAAGAATAAGATCAACAAGAATAAAATTCATTCTTCTCAAACATCAGGAATCAACATCAAGACTAATTAATGTTAAGACAAATTATTGAAACACATGAAATACTTACTATTTCAACAACAGGAATCAACATCTATGCACATTAAAGTATAATCGATCAACAACAATTGTTTAGTAGCAACAATTAGAAGATTTTTAATTAAAATTACTCTCCCCCGAAGTACTATTAAATTAAAGAAATATATTTCGTGTAGTGTCATGGTAAAGTTTTATATTTTATTAATTATCAGCTTAATGTTTTAATTATTCGAATGACATAGCTATAAGGCAAGATATTCCATTAGTGTTTTATTAACAAGCCTTAATGCTATTACAGTGTGAAACAACTTAGACAATTACTCTTTTTAGAAATAATATAACACGTACATTATTGCGAAAGACTTAGGTGTTTTCACCTAGGTCTTTTTTTAATTTAGTACTGTACTTTCTTGAAGGTATTTAATGTCATACTTATTAGCAAGTTGACTCAAATAACTTAGTAGGGCGTCCAATTCAATTTGATGATTCATAAAGTCATCCTTTAACATCAATGCCTTATGTTTTTCATTATCAGTTGCTATAATTTTAAAATAACCCCACATGTGTTCATAGGCATTAATTATTGAGCCAGTTGTTGGAGAATGATTAATTGCTTCATTAATTTGAAATTGTACTTCTTCAAGAGAGGGTGATTCTTTTAGCAGTGCTCTAATTTTGTTATAGGCATTTTGAACATGTAGTAATACGCGATATTTCTCTTCTCGCCAAAGCTTTTCTATTTTTCCACGTTCTTTCATTAAATTATTCACCTCATCTTATATTATTAAGGTTACCCAGAAGTTAAGTTTCTAAATTAATATTATTACTAATAAACGATTGATGAGCTATTGCGTAAAAGTTTGGAACCGGTTACAATAAAGTTAAATAAATGGAACCGGTTTCTAAATAAGGAGGCTTATTTAATGAGCTATAAGAAATCTGCTGAAGATATATTACAAGCAATAGGTGGGGAAGAAAACCTTGATGCTATTGCACATTGTGCTACAAGATTAAGATTAGTTCTTAATGATGAAAGCAAAGTAGATGAAGAAACGCTAAATAATATGGATGTAGTAAAGGGAACTTTCTCAACTGGGGGACAGTATCAAATCATTATTGGATCTGGGACTGTTAACAAAGTATTTAATGAATTAGAGAAAATTACTGGTAAAGAGGCATCAACGACATCAGATGTTAAAGATAAGTCGACTAAAAATATGAATCCTTTACAAAAATTTGTGAAAATGTTGTCTGATATATTTGTTCCTATTATTCCAGCAATTGTAGCTGGTGGTTTATTGATGGGATTGAATAACATTCTAACTGCCAAAGATTTGTTCTATAAAGGACAATCATTCATTGATGTTCACAGTCAATTCGCTGGCTTGGCTGAAATGATAAACGTCTTTGCAAATGCACCATTTACTTTACTTCCTATTTTAATAGGATTTAGTGCAGCTAAACGTTTTGGGGGTAATCCTTTCTTAGGTGCCGCACTAGGCATGATATTAGTTCATCCTAGTTTAATGAGCGCTTATGATTTTCCTAAAGCAGTGGAAGCAGGGAAAGCTATTCCCCATTGGGATATTTTTGGATTACATATTAATCAGGTGGGCTATCAAGGACAAGTGCTTCCCATGTTAGTTGCTGCGTATATTTTAGCTACAATTGAAAAGTGGCTACGTAAAGTGATACCGACTGTTTTGGATAATTTACTGACACCATTGTTATCTATATTTGTTACAGCTTTTATCACATTTTTATTCGTTGGACCTATTACACGTCAATTAGGATATTGGTTATCAGATGGACTAACTTGGTTGTATGATTTTGGTGGGGCTATAGGAGGTCTCATATTCGGCTTACTTTATGCACCAATTGTAATTACTGGCATGCATCATAGCTTCATCGCAGTTGAAACGACCTTGATTGCTGACGCCACCAAAACAGGAGGTTCGTTCATCTTTCCAATTGCTACTATGTCTAATGTTGCTCAAGGTGGTGCAGCCATTGCAGCATTCTTTATAATTAAACATAATAAAAAACTAAAAGGTGTGGCATCTGCAGCTGGAATTTCTGCATTATTAGGTATTACGGAACCAGCGATGTTTGGTGTCAATCTTAAATTAAGATATCCATTTATAGGTGCTGTTGTGGGATCTGGATTAGGTTCAGCTTATATTTCATTTTTCAAAGTGAAAGCTATTGCACTGGGTACTGCAGGTTTACCAGGATTTATATCTATTAATCCAGCGCATGCAGGTTGGTTACACTATCTCATAGGTATGATGATTGCCTTTATTGTGTCAATCGTTGTTACATTTGTTTTATCGAAAAGAAAGACCTATAAAGCTGCAGCTAAATAATTAAAAAGTCCCGCTTGAATTTAAAATCAAATTCAAGTGGGACTTTTTATATAAAATATGATTTAAAGCTTTTGTTTACGCCATAAATAGATACTCACTATTGCAACAAGTATCAATGATATACCTACAACGATTACCCATGAAACATAACTATGGTCGTCTATAGGTAATGGTACGTTCATACCGAAGAAACTAAACACGAGCGTAGGAAGAGTAAGTAATACAGTAAACAGTGTTAATGTCTTCATTATTGTATTCATGTCGTTAGATAGTAATGAAGCATAAGATGTTGTAATACTTTCAAGGATACGTTGATGTAATTCGGTTGTTTCAATAGCTTGATTATTTTCGATTACTAAGTCTTCAAGTAATTCTTCATCTTCTTCAAAGCGTTTGATTGCAGGTAAACGAAATAGTTTTTTAATAATTGTATCATTACCTTTTAATGCCGCTAAGAAATAAACTAAGCTTTTTTCAACTTCCATAAGTTTAAATAATTGTTTGTTAGTAATGTTATTCTTTAAATCTTTCTCGATACGAATTCGCGATTTATTTAATAATCTTAAATTTCTATTATAGTGATTTGCAATTGTTAATAAAATTTCAAGTGCAAAGCGACTATGAAATTTTAAATTAATATCATCTTGTCTTGCAAAATTTTCAAGAAATTCATTTTCGGCATCACAAACGGTCATGATAATGCCATTACCTATAATGATACCTAGTGGAATAGTAACAAACGAAAGTACGCGACGGTTTGTAGAGTTGACAATAGGTAAGTCGATAATAATGAGTGAATAGCCAGTATCTTCGTCATATTCTATACGTGCACTTTCTTCAGAATCTAATGGGTCACGGATAAAGTCCTCTGGAATGTTGTAGAATTCCATTAATTCTTCAATTTCTTCACGTTCAGGTTCAACAACGTTAATCCAAGACGCGCTATGATCCACTTTAGTTTCAATGATTTCATTTGAATTTATACTTTCATGTTTATAAGCAGTAATCATAACTATAATTCCTTTCAAAGTCTTCTATATTCAATTTGATTAACAGTTAGATAGTATTTGAACGATTAAGTTAGGCATGATTCATTTTATATTTATATTCTGCCATAATTCGTAATGGTCCATTATAAACAATTTTATAAATATGATGTGTTAATTCATCAACTGAAATACGATTTGGGTCTAAAACCCAATATTTAATAGTATTTATTGTAGCGCCTGCGACATAGCTATGAAAATACATCTCTGGTATACCATCTATTTCATGATTAATACTCATATATCGATTCATATTTTGTTTAATTAATAAACTTATTTTCTCTTCAAGTTTACTTCGACGATCTAACTGTAGAATGATTTGATAAAAATCTAAATTATCATCTATATGTTGAAGGATTTTAGTAAGAACTCTATCTATAAAGAGTTCTGAAATAGCTTCAACAGTGTCCCCATCTATTTGATTAAAATCCGTTAGATGAGCTAGCTCTGAAATACACTCATCTTCCATATCTGAAAGCAACATATATTTATCTTCATAATGTAAATAGAAGGTTCCTCTATTCACATCAGCTTCAGTTGTAATATCTCTAATCGTAATTTTATCGAGCTCTTTGTATTGTAATAATGTTGTAAATGCTTTCTTAATGGAAGATTTTGTCTTTCTTATTCGCCTATCTTCTTTCAATTAAATATAACCTCCCAATGATTTAATAGACAATTTACAACAAAGTGTTCAATAACAGACGTATTTTATTAAATTGATTATTGTTAAATTGTTCTTACCTATTATAATAGACAACGTAAAAAATATTCAACACATTGTTCAATAAAAAAAGGAGGTCAATTCATGAATATCTTTAAAAGCAAATTATTATGGTTAGCACCAATTGCTGCGATTTTAATCTTAGTTATTTTTTCACTAGCATTTTATCCAGCATTTAATCCAAAACCTAAAGATTTACCAATTGCCATCGTCAATAATGATGAAGGTACAACTATTCAAAGTAATAAAGTTGATATTGGTAAGAAAATAGAAGATAAATTATTAGATAGTGATTCAGATAAAATTAAATGGGTTAAAGTTGATAAAGAATCTGATTTGAAAAAAGGATTCGATAATGAGAAATATTATGGGGCAGTTGTATTTGAAAAAGACTTTTCAAAAAATGCAATGAGTAAAACTCAAAAAGTTGTTATGGATAGTAAAAAGTCAGAGATGAAAGAAAAAGTTGAATCTGGTGAAATTCCAGCACAACAAGCTCAAAAAATGAAAGAAAAAATGGGTAATCAAAGTGTTGATGTAAAACAAGCAAAACTTAAAACGATTGTAAGCCAAGGTTCAAATTTACAAGCATCAAACATTGTTACAAATGTACTATCAGGTGTCGGACAAAACTTAAATAAACAAATTACTAAACAAAGTTTATCTACACTTCAAAAACAGAACGTAGATGTAAGTCCTAAAGATATCCAAGGCATTACTAATCCAGTTAAAGTTGATGATCACAAAGTAAATAAAGTTAAAGATCATCAAGGTGGCGGTAATGCACCATTCTTAATGTTTATGCCAGTTTGGATGGGCTCAATGATTACTTCAGTGTTATTATTCTATGCGTTTAGAACTAGTAATAACTTTGCGATACAACATAGAATTATTGCATCTGTAGGACAAATGGTAACTGCAGTACTTGCAGCTTTCCTAGGCAGCTTTGCATATGTGTACTTTATGAAAGGTGTATTAGGATTCCATTTCGATCATCCTAATAGAGTTGCTTTGTTCATTGCTCTAGCAATAATGGGATTTGTTGGATTAATACTAGGAATTATGGTTTGGTTAGGTATGAAATCTCTACCTATCTTCATCTTACTCATGTTCTTCAGTATGCAAATGGTTACTTTACCAAAACAAATGCTCCCAGAAGGATATCAAAAATGGGCTTATGGATGGAATCCATTTACACACTACACTACTACACTCAAAGAGCTTATTTATATGAATAAAGCAATTGAGTTAAACAGTACAGTTTGGATGCTAATTGGCTTTATGATTTTCGGTATCATTTCAAGTTTAATCGCAGCAATAGTTAGAAAACATAGTACTAAACGTACTGAAATACCTTCATAATATGAATTAAACAGCGTTAGTTTATAATGAGCTAACGTTGTTTATTTAGTAGTTGATAAAGAAGAGTTGCTTCCAGAAGTATAATTTTAAAAGACAAGTTTAAGAGACGTTAGAGGATAAGGTTTCTTACTTGTCTTCTTTTTTGTCGAAATAGTGAAAAATTAGAATTGTTATTGTTAAGTGGAAATGTAAGCTATATTATTGGGAACAGGGCAAAATTTAAAAGCACTTATATGGGGAGGTTTCAATGTTAGTACATAGTAAAATGACAAAGTACATGATTGCATTGATAGTTATAATATTAATGACATTGGTTCCAGCCTTTCAGCAACAAGCTTCTGCACATGCAACTTTAGAAAAAACAACACCGCAAGATAGAGGAGTTGTTAAAGATAAACCAGAAGACATACAGCTGGAATATAATGAGCCAGTCAATGCAAAGTATTCAAATATAACTTTATATAATGATAAAGGTAAAAAAATAAGTGAAGTTAAACCTACAACTTCAGGATGGTCAAAAACTTTAGAATTTCCTGGAGATCAAATTGCTAAAGGGACAAATACAGTTGAATGGCATGCGATTTCAGCAGATGGTCATGAAGTGAGTAATAAATTTGAGTTTTCAGTAGGCAAGGTGACTGCTAAAAATGTTGATACCTCTGATTCTTTTTATGAACAACCAAGCTTTTGGTTTGGTGTATTTAGATACCTTACAGAAGGTGCAACGATTATTTTAGTTGGCTTGTTCTGGATGAATGGTATTGCTAAACGTCGAGGATTAAAGCAATTTAACATATTACCTAAACAGGTCGGTGTCGCATGGATAATGGGGATGTCGATTCTTATGTCGATACTCGTTTATATGATGACACTCACATCAGATGTGTTAAACGATATTTTATCTTTTAAAGCTAACGTCATTATGCAATTTCCATATATCATTAGTTCAATTGCGCTTATTGTATTATTTATATTAATGGTTCTTAAAGATATGGAAAAATTATGGTACTGGCTTGTGTCGTTTGCAATGATATTAGCTGTAGCAATGTCTGGTCATGCGTGGTCACAACATGTGCCACTTTGGTCTATAGTAATTAGAACGCTACATTTAGCAGGAATGACACTATGGTTAGGCGCGTTAGTCTATCTGATTTGTTACGCTAAAAATGGACGTGGCAATCAATTAACAAATGTTAGACATATGCTTTTGAAAACGAATATTACAGCGGTAGCTATATTGATAATTTCTGGTGTCCTGATGGCTATTGATGAAACGAATGTCTTAGCTATATGGAATAATATACAAGCTTGGACAGTATTTATCATTATTAAAGTGATTGGTACATTAATCATGATGATTTTAGGATTTTACCAAACATACCGTGCTTTAGGTAAAAGAAATCATGTAAACAAAGTAACTCTATTTACAGAACTTATTATCGGCATTATTTTAATTTTTGCCGGTGTGATGATGAGTCAAATTAATATCCCAAGTTAAGGAGGAAAATCATGTTACGCAAATTGATATCAATGACAATTGTTTTATTTTTTGCGATTGGATGTTTTAAATACGCCGATGCGCACGTGACACTTAATCCCAACCAAAGTGAACCAGGATCTTATGACAAATATGATGTGAGGGTTCCAGTTGAGCAAGATAATAACACTGTCAAAGTTGAATTGAATGTCCCTAAAGGTGTCAACGTAGCAAACGTTGCACCTGTTGAAGGATTTAAACATCAATTTAAAAAAGATAAGAAAGGCAATATCACAAAAATTACATGGAAAGCTACTGGTAAAGGAATAGGACCTAACGAGTTTATAGAATTTCCGATTGTAGCAGCTAATCCTGAAGATGAGGGCACATTTAAATGGAAAGCATATCAAACGTATGATAACGGTGATGTTGTAAAATGGACTGGTAAAGAAAATAGCGAACATCCTGCTCCAACTACTACTGTGAAAAAAGGTGCAAGTTCAAATGGTAATAAATCTGAAGCATCTACTTCAAATGGTGGAGGCTCAATCGCTTTATGGATTGTGTCCATCTTTGCAATAATTATTTCATTAGTTGCTCTATTTAAACATGCACGTAATAAAAAATAAAGAGCTCAAAAATTCCTAAAAAGTTTACTTTATCTTTTTAGGAATTTTTTGTAATCATCTCTATTCTTCGTGATTTTGTCACTTTAATATTTAGTAATATGTTCTATAATATAACCGTGAGGGAGGATTCATCATGCGTAGATTACTATATTCTTTTTTATTCTATATGATTATAGGACTATTAAGTGGTTTCTATTACAGAGAATTAACTAAAGCGCATCATTTTACGGGTGATACACAATTAGCATTAGTACATACTCATACACTTATACTCGGAATGTTTATGTTCTTACTTTTATTACCACTTGAAAAGGTATTTAAATTAAGTAGTTATTATTTATTTAATTGGTTCTTTATCGTCTATCATTTAGGTGTCATAGTGACAATAGGCATGATGACTTATAAAGGTACTTTACAAGTGATTGGTGCAAAATATTCACCAGAAGCTTTAGCAGGCTTTGCTGGTATAGGTCATACGGGAATGCTAGCAGGACTGTTATTATTATTCTTTTTACTTAGACAAGCAATTATTACTGAACCTAAGGATTAATTTTAACTCGTGAGTTTTTAATGACTCACGAGTTTTTTATGTAGTGCTAATATGAATATCTTCAATACGCATTTCACATATAGTATAATATTGATGAAATAAATGATAATAATTATCACTGGGAATTAATTTATATGCTTTACATATTACAGGAGGAAGCAATATGAAAGACGTTACGATTATAGGTGGCGGTCCAGCTGGCTTGTTTGCAAGTTTCTACTCTGGGTTGAGAGGGATGTCAGTTAGAATCATTGATGTGCAAGATAAGTTAGGTGGTAAAATGCAAATTTATCCGGAGAAAATTATTTGGGACATTGGTGGTGTTGCACCTAAACCGTGCTACCAGATTATAGAAGATATGATTGAACAAGGTTTACATTTTAATCCTAAAGTAAATTTAAATGAACGTGTTACTGATATACGTAAAGTTTCAGAAAGACATTTTGAAATTGAAACAAGTGAAGGGCACATTTATGAATCCAAAGCAGTTATTTTCGCTATTGGAGGAGGAATCATTAATCCAAAACCGCTTGATATTAAAGGTGCAGAACGTTATCAACTTACCAATCTTCACTATGTCGTTCAGTCATTTTCAAAATTTAGAGATAAAGATGTCCTTATTTCTGGCGGAGGAAATACTGCATTAGATTGGGCGCGAGATATTGCGAAAATTGCCAAAAGCGTAACGGTGATTTATCGAAAATCAGAAACAAGTGGTTATGAAGCTATGAATGGGATTCTTAAAGAACTTGGTGTACAATTACTGCCAAACACTAAAATTAAACAACTTATTGGAAATGACAATGATACACGTATTCATCAAGTGAAACTGGAGAATGTTGAGAGCGGTAAAATCGAAACTCAAGCTTTTGATGAAGTCATAATTAGTCATGGCTTTGATCATGAGAATCCATTACTCAAAGATTGTACATCACAATTTGAACTTTATGATGAATACCGAGTTAAAGGCTTTGGGAATACGACTACTAGTATAGAGGGTATTTACGCATGTGGCGATATCGTGCACCATGATGCTAAAGTACATTTAATTGCGAGCGCATTCAGTGATGCTGGTAATGCTGCTAATTTAGCTAAGACGTACATCGAACCTCATGCAGCAACTGAAGGTTATGTATCAAGTCATAACGATATCTTTAAGGAATCAAACAAAGATATTGTGAACCAATATCTATACTAAGTTTATTGAAAGGATAGCATAGTGATGGTAGAAATTAATTTTGAAGCACCTAAAGTTCAAGAATACTGTGATTTAAGACTCAACGCTGGTATGAGTCCTAAGTCAATTGAAGCTGCTGAAAAGGGGTTACCCAATGCCTGTTTCAATGTCACTATTTATGATGACAATAAGCTCATTGGTATGGGGCGTGTTATAGGAGATGGTGGTACTGCTTTTCAGATTGTAGATATCGCAGTAAATAAAGAATACCAAGGTTTGGGACATGGGCGTACTATAATGGAAGAAATTATGAAGTATATTGATCGAGTGGCTGAAAAAGGAACATATATAAGTTTAATGGCAGATTATCCAGCTGATAAACTTTATGAAAAGTTTGGGTTCATAAGTACCGAGCCATATTCAAAAGGAATGTATATCAAGTATTAAAGATTTGAGCGCGAGTAGACTATGAGGTGTACTCGCGCTCTTTTTCTTATATTAATTATTTTGAAGCATTAAAATCTATTATAATGCGACCAGTATTTTCATGGTTAATCACTTTATCAATAGCTTGAGGAAGTTCATCAAAAGAAATGACATGCTTAATATCATGAAGTTGATTTGGTTTTAAATCTCTTGCTAATCTTCTCCATACACGACGACGTAACTTGATTGGTGTGAAAACTGAATCAATGCCAATAATACTTACACCTCTTAAGATAAATGGGAAAATCGAACTTTCAAACTCATTGCCACCAGTCATACCAATTACTGCTACACTGCCATTATTATCTAAACGTTTAACAATATAAGGTAAATTTTGACCACCGACAGGGTCAATGGCTGCTTGCCAAGTGCGTGATGCCAATGCTTTTTCATCATTATCTGGTAGGCGATTGATTACTTCAGTAGCACCAAGTTCTTTTAAATCAGCGTCAACATTCTTTCGTCCGGTACTAGCTATCACGTCATATCCCAGATTCTCTAACATAAGCATAGCAAGTGTGCCAACGCCACCTGTTGCTCCTCTTACTAAAACTTCTTTTCCTTCAATAGTCATGCCAGCTTTTTCTAATTTTTCAATAGCTAAGCCAGCTGTATATCCAGCAGTTCCATAAATCATAGCTTCTTCTAGAGTAAGTCCCTCTGGTAAGTTAATAACCCACTCTGATTTCACACGTGCGTATTCACTGAAACCACCATAATGACTTACACCTAAGTCATAGCTTGTAACAATGACTTCATCTCCAACTTCTAATCCAGGTGCATTCGTTTCTTCAATAGTACCAGCCAAATCAATACCAGGCACCATAGGATAACTTTTTACAATTGCATTGTTATCTTGTGTAGCCAAAGCGTCTTTATAATTAATTCCAGAATAGTGAACCTTAATGAGAACGTCACCTTCAGGTAAATCCTCTTTACTTATCTTTTTAAAATCATGAGAAACGTTACCTTTGTCGTCTTGATCAACTATAAATGCTTGAAACTTTTCTACCATAGTATAGCCACTCCTATAAGTATCTTTTTAAATTCTAAAAATTATAGTAATCGTCAACTCTAAATTCCCTTATTCATAGTTTACCCAGTCATTTTATTTTTAAAAATAAATAACACATAAATGTCTCCTAAATTCTTTAAAATTTAAAAGGATTTTTAGATAAAAAATCAAAAGAGTTGTTATTGACACAAATATCACCCACGAATATAATATTCTTGATAATGATTATCAATTGAGAACTTTAACTCCAACTCGATGTGAGTCACAATAGGTTAATCATTTATTTATCAATCTATGAGGTGAAGTAATGAAAAAGTTACCGGTTATTTTATTAGCATCAACGTTAATGTTAGCAGCATGTGGAAACGACAATAATAGTAAAGATAGTTCAAGTTCAACAAATAATAGTAGTGGTGGTAATAAAAAGGAATTAAATGAAGCTACTAAGAAGTATGAAAAGTACACAGATAAGCAACTCGATCAATTCTTAAAAGGTACGCAACAATTCGTTGATGCAATTAAAGATAACAATATGCAAAAGGCTAAAGAATTATATCCTAAGGTACGTATGTATTATGAACGTTCAGAACCAGTTGCCGAGGCTTTCGGTGATTTAGATCCTAAGATTGACGCTCGTTTAGCAGATATGAAAGAAGAAAAAAAAGAAGATCAATGGACTGGATATCATAAAATTGAAAAACAACTTTATCAAGATAATAAAATTGACAGTACAACTAAAAAGGATGCTGATCAATTGTTAAAAGATGCTAAAGAATTACATGCAAAAGCTGATACATTAGATATTACACCTAAATTAATGCTTCAAGGATCAGTAGATTTATTAAATGAAGTTTCAACATCTAAAATTACAGGTGAAGAAGAAATTTATTCTCATACTGATTTGTACGACTTTAAAGCTAATATTGAAGGCGCGCAAAAAATATATGAGTTATTTAAACCTACTCTAGAGAAAAAAGATAAAAAGTTAAGTTCAAATATTCAAAAGAACTTTGACAAGGTAAATAAATTACTTGATAAATATAAAGACGGTGATGGTTATAAATCTTATAATGATGTAACTAAGAAAGATAGAAAAGCATTGGCTGATGCTGTAAATGCTTTAGGTGAACCATTAAGTAAGATGGCTGTGGTTACAGAATGAGTAAACTAGACAAAGACCAATCATCACAAATGTCACGCCGTTCATTTCTAAAAATGTTAGGCATAGGTGGCGCTGGTGTAGTCATTGGTGCAAGTGGAGTAGGAAGTATATTCTCTTTTAAATCAATGTTTGATACACCAGAAGATGAAGAGAAAGATGCATATGAGTTTTATGGCAAAGTTCAAGCCGGTATTACTACACCCACACAACGCTCAATTAACTTTGTAGCTTTAGATTTAAAATCGAAAGATAAAGCTGCAATCAAAGATATGTTCAAACAGTGGACGAAAATGGCAGCGCAGATGACGGACGGAGATTCTGTCGGTAAAGAGAGTAGTAACCCATTATTACCACCTGTTGATACTGGTGAAGCAATTGGCTTAAGTGCGAGTAAATTAACGCTTACGTTCGGAGTAAGTAAATCTTTCTTGAAAAAGATTGGTATGAAAGACAAGATACCGAAAAATTATAAAGATTTACCACATTTCCCTAATGATCAATTATCGGATGATTTTAGTGATGGAGATATCATGATTCAAGCATGTTCAATGGATGATCAAGTTACTTTCCATGCTATCCATAACTTAATAAGACCATTTAGAGATATTGTACAAGTTAAATGGTCTCAAACAGGTTTTGTTTCAGGACAACTTCATGAAACGCCACGTAACTTAATGGCATTTAAAGATGGGACTGTTAACCCTCGCCATACTGACGAGTACAAGGATTATGTATTTATTGATGACGGTTGGGCTAAAAATGGTACATATTGTATTATTCGACGCATACAGATTCATATCGAAACATGGGACCGCACTGCACTCGAAGAACAAGAAGCGACGTTTGGACGTAAACGAATCTCTGGTGCTCCGCTAACTGGTAAGAAAGAATTTGATGAAATGGATCTCGGTGCAAAGGATAGTAGTGGAGAGTATGTAATTCCTGCAGATGCTCATGCACGTTTAGCGCATGAAGCGAAGACGTCCATTAAACGTCGTGCTTATAACTACACTGCAGGAACAAATGACAAAACTGGAGCTTTAGAAACAGGGTTATTATTTATTAGTTTCCAAAAGGCGACTCAACAATTTATTGATATTCAAAACCATTTAGGTCATAAAGATAAATTAAATGAATACATTACACATCGTGCCTCCGCAACATTTATCGTATTACCTGGTGTGAAAAAGGGAGGATACCTCGGTGAAACACTATTCGATTAAGATACTTATCGTCTTAATTCTAATATTAAGTTTATTTAAAATAGCACCAGTACATGCTGAAAATGCCTCAATGAGTGAAGTATATGTTTCAATTACGGATGCTAAATCAACGATTAGTGATAATTCAAAAAAGGATAGCGATAAGAAAAAAGCTATCAAGCAAGTTAGAAAAGAAATTAATGCTTTAAAAGTAAAAGATAATAAAGAAGGTAAAGCAGTCAAGAATAAACTGAAGGAAGTTGAAAGTGCTAAAACTTCAGATGATCAAGCTGATAAGTTATCAGACTTAACTAAAGCATTAATTACATATGAAAATACACAAAGTTCTAAAGATGCATCAGGTCAAATTAAAGAATTAAAGCAAGCAGTAGACGCCAAAGATGAACCTATTCAAAAAGCGATTAAAAATAAAAATCGTTCAGAACTCGAATCCATTAATAATAGTTTGAACCAAATTTGGACTAGTCATGAAACTGTCATTCGTAATTACGATGAAGGGAAATATGGGACGATTGAAGTGAATTTAATGCAACTTCGTGTAGCCATACAAAAGGAACCATTAGATCCAAAGAAAGTTAAGAACGCTTGGGATACGTTCAAATCAAGTATAGATACTGTGGACCAAAAACAATCATCAGAAGAAAATGGTAAGTACAAAGTGTCACAATTGAATGATGAGTTAGATAAGGCGATAACTGGTATCAATAAAAATGATTTAAAACAAACGGATGCGGCTTTATCTAAATTTATTCAAATTTGGCCATATGTCGAAGGTAAAATTCAAACTAAGAATAATAGCTTATATACAACTATTGAAGATAAAATACCTTATTATCAAAGTATTTTAGATGACAGCAACAAAGAGCGTGTCAAAGACGGTTTAAAAGAGATCAATAATGATATTAAAGATACGGTTGGAACAGGAGATTATACTTTCGTTGATGTAATGGTAATCTTCTTACGTGAAGGCTTAGAAGTACTATTAATCGTCATGACCTTAACAACCATGACCCGCAAGGTGAAAGACCATAAAGGTACATCTAGTGTGATAGGTGGTGCACTCTTAGGATTAGTATTAAGTATAGCGTTAGCAGTTGTTTTGATTTCAACAATTGGCAATAATGGTATTATTCGTGAGGGTATGGAAGCGGTACTTGGTATCGTAGCCGTTATTTTAATGTATGTGGTTGGTGTGTGGATGCATAATCGATCAAGTGCAAAACGTTGGAATAAAATGATTCAGTCGATGTACCAAAATGCAATTAGTAACGGTAACCTTGTTTTATTGGGAACAATCGGCTTGATATCAGTACTTCGTGAAGGTGTTGAAGTTATCATATTCTATATGGGTATGATTGGTAGTATTAAAACGCAAGACTTTATAATAGGAATAGTAATAGCGATTGTAATTTTAATCATCTTCGCTTTACTATTTAGATTTATTGTCAAGTTAATTCCAGTTCACTATATATTTCGAGTGCTTTCAATACTAATCTTCATTATGACATTTAAAATGTTAGGTGTAAGTATCCAAAAAGCTCAATTACTAGGTTGGATACCTCAACATAGTATCGAAGGTTTGCCTACAGTGAGTTGGATTGGTTTCTATCCTAGTGTCGAAACAATAGTAGCTCAAATCATTTTAGTTATTTTAATACTATTATTTGTATTTAAACAACGTAAAAAGAATCAACAATAAAGAAAAATCACAAATGAGACTCATTTAGAGTTCATTTGTGATTTTTTGTTTTCTATAAGTGAATTTTACGATAAACATGCTGATTTCAAATAAGAGAATTAATGGAAGTGTTAATGCTAAGTTTAATATTAAATCAGGTGGTGCGATAATACTTGCTACTACAAAACAAGCAAAGTAAACATATTTTCTATAATGACCTAACTGATTAACATCTATAAGTCCAAAATGAGCTAATCCCATAAATAATATAGGTAATTGGAATATAAATCCAAAAACGAGGAGCCATCTAATTAGCTCTCCTAGGTATGCTTTAAATCCAATAACTTGGTCTATATTGAGCATATGAGATAGTTTTTCAGAGAAATTAATAATCATTGGAAAGCCAACAAAAAATGCGAAGGCTACTCCTATAATGAATAATAAAGCACAGAAAAAACTATATTTATAAATAAATTGTCGCTCATAAACATGTAGGCCTGGTGCTATAAAAGACCATAGCTGATAGAAAATAATAGGTACAATTAAACATATTGCTACTGTGAAAATAATCATTACATAAATTTGTATCGTTTCGGTAAACGAGAAGGTATGTAAAGTAACATGTGCTCGTTTAATATATTTTATAAAAGGTTGCATCCACCAATGTGATGAAATATAAACTAAGAAGACTGAAACGATAAGTGCGATCAATACAATGACAAGCCTGTGACGTAACTCTCCAAAATGCTCTAATAGTGAAGAACTATTTTGATTGTTCTCGCTGTGATTTAGAAGCTTTACTGGGAGTCTCGTGTGAATCTTCATCAATATGTTCTGCTGCGGATTTAAATTCTTTTAACGTTGAACCAACAGCTCTTCCAAATTGTGGTAATTTTGTAGGTCCAAAAATAATTAATGCGATAATTGCGATTACGACTAAACTTGTAGGACCAGTGATACCTACGACAAACATATTTTCAAACATATAATAACCTCACTCTATTTTTTAAACAATTTTCATCTATAACTTTATACTCATTGATAAAGATTATCAATAGAAAAATGATAGTATTATAAAACAAAAAAGCGTGACTCGTCCGATAAAATAAGTTAAAGTAGTTTAAACGACAAAAAGGGGTTGTTTGGTATGAGTGAGAGTATCCGTGAGGTAAGAAGTGATGAAGTTGAAATATTACAGGATATAGCTAAGAGAACTTTTTATCATACATTTAAATCGTCTTATGATGATAGAGATTTTAATAAATTTTTTGAAGAGGCGTATAACATTAATCAATTATCTCGTGAACTTCAAGAGAAAGATTCATTTCACTATTTTTTTAGAGATGAACAAAAAGTAGTAGGATATTTAAAATTAAATATTAATCATGCCCAAACAGAAAAAAAGGGAGAAGATTATTTAGAAATTCAACGAATCTATTTCGATGAGGCATATCAAGGTGGCGGGAGAGGTAAAAAATTCATTGACTTGGCTGTCAAAAAAGCAAAGGAATATCATAAAACTAAGATTTGGCTTGGTGTATGGGAGCACAACCCACAAGCACTTCGATTTTATGAAAAAAGAGGGTTTGTCGTTACAGGTTCACATGAATTTTATACTGGTGATGTCGTAGATAAAGATTTAATTATGGAAAAAAGTTTAATTTAAAATATACCAAAAAGTATATAAAATTAGAACGTTGAACTTGTTATTATTAGCGTAGGTATTAAAAATTAGATATAATTATCACGTTAAATTTTTATGAATTTTACGTAAAATTTTAGTAAAAGCAAGGCGTTGATTTTATTATAACTAGTAATCATTATCGTCAATGTTTCAGTTGCTATGATGACAGTTAATCATTGAATTAAAATGTGTTTATGATAATCGTACATTTTATTTTAATGAGTATACTAGTTTTAATTATCCTAAGCATTTCACTTATGAAGAATTAAATACGTAATACAAAGTGAAAGAGGAATTACAAATATTAGATTTATAAAATCTAATAGCATGTCTGCCAAATCACGTTATATTCATATAGAGTTATTAGAAAGGACGTATAAAATGAGTACACTGACAATTATTGTCACATATTACAACTCAGAAGAGTACATAAAAAGTTGTATTGAAAGTATTAAACAACAGAGAACTCAAGATTTTGAAGTGATTATCGTTAATGATGGTTCTACTGACAATAGTGAACAATTAATGAATGAAGCTTTAAAAGATTATGATAAAGATATTAATTATATCAAATTAGAGAGTAATCAAGGACATGCACATGCACGTAATGTTGCTCTAGAACAAGTGGAAACACCTTATTTTATGTTTCTTGATTCAGATGACGTTTTAGCCTCATATGCAATCACATTTTATCTAGATAAATTTAATTATACTGATGGCTTGATAGCGCCTATTCATTCATTTACACTTCAACGTCCTCAATACGTTGATTTAGATCGTGTTAGAGTTGAGTATTACAATGCTGACGCGAACGTTAATTCATTTTTAAGAAAGCAAACAGCTTGTAATATAATATTCCGAACTGCAATCGTCAAAGCACATCATCTGAAATTCAACGAAGATTTAAGTATTTATACTGATTGGTCATTTACGCTTGAATATATGAAGTATGTTAATAAGTTTATGCGTATTTTTAACTTCCCGTTCTACTTCCGTGGAGAAGTTTACGATCCTTTTGAAACAGTAACGTTAAGTGAGCAAAGTTTTGATGTTCTTTTTGAAGAATATGTAAAGAGCTTCTATGATGCTTTAGAACGTACTTCGAATAAAATGACGCGAACATTTATTATTAATAAAATGGAAAATAGAATTTCCCGTGATTTTGATCCAACTCATTATGATATTAAAGCGAGATACGAGGCTCACAAAGATACACTTGTTGAATTAGCACAATATCTTAACGTCCAACTAGTTAAACATCAAAAACTTATCAATATCATAGAAACGGTTTTATTGATGAATCAAGATACAGAGAATGCTTTTAAAGTGAACCAATTTAGAAAGACATTGCGTCATGTTAAAAATGTCTTACTCAGAAGAAAAAATAAAGATCGTTCTATATATGAACTTACTGATAAAGAAGAAAATGTTAATCAAGGAACGATTGTTTTCGAGGCATTTGGTGGTAAAAATTATAGTGATAGTCCGAAATATATATATGAATATATGCAAAAATACTATCCAAATTACAATTATGTTTGGTCACTTAAAAAACCTGATAAGAGTGTAATTCCAGGTAATGCTAAAAAAGTGAAACGTGGTTCTGCTGAATACTATCAAGCATACTCTGAAGCAAGTCATTGGGTATCAAATGCACGTACACCGTTATATTTAAACAAAAAGGATAACCAAACTTATATTCAAACTTGGCACGGTACGCCATTAAAACGACTTGCAAATGATATGAAAGTCGTTCGTATGCCTGGTACAACAACTTCAAGATATAAACGAAACTTCAACCGTGAAACGTCACGTTGGGATTATTTAATTTCGCCTAATAGATATTCTTCAGAAATTTTCAGAAGTGCATTCTGGATGGATGAACCTAGAATATTAGAAATAGGCTATCCAAGAAACGATGTATTAGTGAATCGTGCAAACGATCAAGACTATATCGATGAAATCAAGACAAATCTTAACTTACCAAGTGATAAAAAAGTAATTATGTATGCTCCAACTTGGAGAGATGATGAATTTGTTAGTAAGGGTAAATATTTATTTGAGTTAAAAATTGATTTAGAAAATCTATACAATGAGCTAGGGGATGATTACGTTATCTTATTACGTATGCATTATCTTATCTCTAATGCTCTTGATCTAACAGGATATGAAAACTTTGCAGTTGATGTGTCTAATTATAACGATGTTTCAGAGTTATTCTTGGTAAGTGATTGTTTAATCACTGATTATTCATCTGTTATGTTTGATTATGGTATTTTAAAACGTCCTCAATTTTTCTTTGCATATGACATTGATAAATATGATAAAGGATTACGTGGATTCTACATGGACTATATGAAAGATTTACCAGGTCCAATTTATACTGAACCATATGGATTGGCTAAAAAACTCAAAGACTTAGATAAAGTTCAAGATGAATATCAAGACCAAATTGATGCTTTTTATGATAGATTCTGTTCAGTTGATGATGGTAAAGCTTCTCAATATATCGGAGAGCTTATTCACAAAGATATCGAAGAAAACAAGTAGAAATATAATATTTATATATAAGGCTGTGACTAATTTTATTGTCACAGTCTGTTTTGTATCTAAACTTAAGAAAATTCATTTGAAAGTTAAATCAATATATGGGACAGGTGTCTCGAAAGTAATTTGAAAATGTTTATTTGATACTAATTAGATGGGAGAGGACTTCTTATAGTCTGTATATAAATTTAATACTCAATTAATAAATATAGGGTATAATATTAATAAGGAATTAATATTATACTCTTTTTTTATGCTTTTTATAAAAATACGATGTTATAAAATGAGAGTAATGGTAGATAGATTCAAAAGCTGGAGGAGAGATTCATGAAGAGATTATTCGCAAGTATCACAGTTCTAACATTAATACTAGCAGCATGTTCTCATAGTGGAAGTGATGAAAATGAGAAAAATGATGATAGTTCGAAGAAGGAACAAAAAGAGAAAAAGTCTAAAACTGATTCAAAGGATAAGTCTAAAAATCATAAAGATAAAGACAGTACATCTAAATCTAGTAGTAATAATGAACTTTCGTCGTCTGATTCACAAACTGAAAATACTAATACATCAAAACAGCAACCTCAATCTAACCAAGATAATAGTAAAAATAAGGACTATGTTGCACCTTATCAAAGCAACCACGCGACACAGGTCGCTAGAAGCTTGTCTCCATTTAATGGAAATGAAGGTCAAGCACTACAACAACTTCCAAATTTTGAAACAGCACTAGATATAGCAAAGAATGAGGCAAACATGTTTGGTAACTCACATAAAAAATATAATGACTACTCACTCGAGGCTACTAATGATGGATTTAGATATGTATTTAGCTTTAAAGATGCCTCAAAAGACAATAGTTATTCAATAGTCACAGTGAATCGTCAAGGTCAACCAACACTTATAGATCCAAACTATCATCAATAGTATATAAATAACGCGTTCACTTAATTTAAAAGTGAGCGCGTTATTTAAGTAATTATCAATGTATTTGCTGAGCTATTAAATGACTAAGTTTGTCTAATGAATGATTTTGTCTATTAATATATTTACTATTTACATGTGGTATTGAATCAGAAATTAAATGATTTGTAAGTAATTCTGCATCTGTATACCATACTTCTTTTAAGCTATTGAGTACATCTTCATATACACCACGTTCTTCAACATATTGAGCATGATTTGGCGTATATAAACATACGTTTTTATTAAGAGTGAGTGCATCAAAAATAATAGAAGAGTAGTCGGTTAGAACAATATCAGCTATCATAATTAAATCTTGTGTTTCTACACTTTCAGGTGGGACAATCACGCCATCAGGAATGTAATTATCTTTACTTTCAACGTGCCCTTTGAATATTACATTATATTTATTGAGTAACTTATCAGATAAAGGTAGTATATCTTCTTCAGATGTATTTGATTTCCAAGTTGGGGCATACAACAGAACTGGCTTAGAGGTATCTAATTGTAACCCTTTGATAATTCTTTTTCTTAGGGTGAGATCTTGAGATTTATTTAATAAATAATTGACTCTTGGATAACCGATAGGTAGGATATCTAATTTATGACTCGGAAAAGCAGATTCAAAATATTTTACAACCTCTGTAGAATCAACGACAAGATAATCTTGATGGACCCATTTATTATATTTACGTGCTCGATAGTTATAAATGTTTAGATTTTGATGCGGTTCTTTACTATCTAAAAAGAGACGCTTAATAGGTGTTCCATGCCATAATTGAATGACCTTTCCATTAGGACGAACATCATCAGGTAGATAGCTTTCTATGATTACAACACTAGCAGTTTCAATGACTTCCTTTGCACTCTCATCATTAGGAGATATGAAATGTGGGCCAGTTCTATCATCAGTAATAAAATATGATTCTACTGTAGCGTTATGTTTTACAAAGTAATTAAATAGATACTTAGAATTTCCTCTATAATGATAATCAAAACCTAAAAATACGACATGTGATTTAATTTTAGAATCATCTTTATCATAAATATAACTAATTTCCTTATGTTTACGTAATGAATAATTTTTAATTGGATTTACGAGCCATCTTGGTGCTTTGAATTTAGTACTTAATAACACGGAATCAGAATAACGTATACTATCATGATCATTGAAAGGTACACGTGTGAAAGGGATTCTACGTTGATGTTCATATGCAATTTTATTAAGAAAGAATTGATCTCTATAATTTAATCCATTACGGTCAAAACTTCTCCAGAATACCTTGCTTGTTCGGAGGGAGTCTTTAAAATCAAGTGCCACATGTCCTTCTACAGCTACATGGCCCTTAAGAATAGTAAATAAAGCTAAGTCAAATATCGTTTCAACCTCAAATTTATTCAATATCTTAAGCACTGAATTGATTTCGTAAATAACATTAGGATATAAATTAATATTTTGTACCCAATCTTCAAAGTTAATATATGTTTTACCAAAGTATCTACAATCATTAAGATACGTATTATGTATTGTATAATCGACAACAAATGAAGTTGAAGGTAGCTCAATGGATTTTAACATTGATTGATGAATCTGAATTTCATTTGAATAGGGTACAAAATGTGTGTAACCCTCATGTAAAGCTTTTTCTAATAGTCCTTCCAACTTCTCCATATGTGAAATGTTTATTTGTTTTATCATTCGTTTTCCTTCTATCTATTAAACTTTTATTACTACTATTTTATCATGTGGCTCACTATAATTCATGAATTCAATGCTTAAAAATGACTTTCAATGTAATAAATCTAAAAACTTAGTACTATATTTTTTTTAGGAAAATATTAAACTTTGAGGTTTTGAAATCTTCTTGAATAAACTATAAAAAGTCTATTGTATTTTTAAAAGAAAGATGATATATTTTTCTTGTGAAAAAGTTCACAAATATTTGTGGGGATGACATACTAATTTTTATTTAATTTTTGTTAACTGTTTAAAATTAGTATGTTGCTAGTTAAATTCATAGAAAATTTTTTAGGAAAGAAGAGTCAAAATATGTTAGTACAAACATTTAATCCATTTGGTAATTTAATATTATCAAGTTTAGTAGCAGCAATACCTATCATTTTATTTTTACTATGTTTAACAGTTTTCAAAATGAAAGGAATTTATGCAGCGATAACTACACTTGTAGTGACATTGCTCATTGCAATTCCATTTTTCAAATTACCAGTGGGAATCGCTTCTGGTGCAGTTGTAGAAGGTTTCTTCCAAGGGGTGATACCTATTGGTTATATTGTAATGATGGCGGTATTACTTTATAAAATTACTTTAGAGTCTGGGCAATTTTCAACTATACAAGATAGTATAACAAGTATTTCTCAAGACCAACGTATTCAATTATTACTGATAGGATTTTCGTTTAATGCGTTCTTAGAGGGTGCTGCAGGTTTTGGGGTGCCAATTGCAATTTGTGCTTTATTATTATCACAACTTGGCTTTAAACCACTTCAAGCAGCAATGTTATGTTTAGTAGCTAATGCAGCGTCAGGTGCCTTTGGGGCAATAGGTATACCAGTTGGAGTGGTCGATACATTACATTTACCGGGAAATGTTACAGCTATGGGTGTTTCACAAACCGCAACACTGACATTAGCCATTATTAACTTCTTTATTCCGTTTTTATTAATTTTTATTATTGATGGCTTCCAAGGTATTAAAGAAACATTACCATCTATTTTAGTTGTTTCTGTCACTTATACAGTTTTACAAGCACTATTAACTGTATTCAATGGACCAGAGTTAGCAGATATTATTCCGCCACTTGCATCTATGCTAGCTTTAGCTTTATTTTCTAAAAAGTTCCAACCTAAACATATCTTTAGAATTCAAAAAGATGTTGAACCAGAACCAGTTAAACATCATAAAGGTAAGGAAATATTATATGCATGGAGCCCATTCGTTATTTTAACAATCATTGTCATGATATGGAGTTCTCCATCATTTAAAGGGTTATTCTTACCAAAAGGTAAATTATCATCACTTGTGTTTAACTTTAATCTACCAGGTACATTCAGTGATATAGCACACAAACCAATTGTATTATCACTTAATATTATTGGCCAAACAGGTACAGCTATTCTACTAACGATCGTTATTACTATATTGATGTCTAAGAAAGTAAACTTTGGAGATGCTGGTCGTTTATTTGGTGTCACTTTTAAAGAACTTTGGCTACCAGTCCTTACTATTTGCTTTATTCTGGCAATCTCAAAAATTACAACATATGGTGGATTAAGTAGTGCGATGGGTCAAGGTATTTCTAAAGCAGGTAGTGTCTTCCCAATCTTATCACCTATACTTGGATGGATTGGCGTATTCATGACAGGTTCCGTCGTCAACAACAACTCATTGTTTGCACCTATTCAAGCATCAGTTGCTCAACAAATAGGTACTAGTGGATCATTGCTTGTTGCTTCAAATACTGTAGGTGGTGTGGCAGCCAAACTCATCTCACCACAATCTATAGCGATTGCAACAGCTGCCGTTAAAGAGGTTGGTAAAGAATCTGAGTTACTTAAAATGACATTACGATACAGTATCGGTTTACTCGTATTCGTATGTTTATGGACATTCATCTTATCATTATTACTATAAAAAATAACATCTCCAAGCCTTTAAAAGTTCTTAGTAGGCTTGGAGATGTTTAATTATTTGAACATATTCATAAAGTCTTCATATACTGAATCCGGGTGATATAATTTTAAGGTTTCTTTGGTATTTTGAATAATATGATCAAGTTCATTATAATTATGTGTTGTTAAATCAATTTGCTTGGCTAATTGTGATACATTTTCATACTCTACAAGATAACCATTATGGCCATTTTTTATAATAGCTTTAGGACCTACATTGCCTTTAAAACTAATAACTATATTATCCTGAAGCATCGCTTCTAAAATAATCATCCCAAAACCTTCATTACGTGAAGGTACAACAACAATTTTGCTTTGCGCTAATTTACTATTTAATTCTTGTGTAGACGCATTGATTTGAATAATATCGCTTAAGTTATATTGATCGATAAATTCTTGTAATTGTTGTTGTTCTTTTCCATCCCCATAAAGATGTACTTCATAGTTTAAACTTCTTAAATAATCTTGTATAAGTCTCACACTCTCAAGAAGTAAATCGAATCCTTTTTCATATTCTAAACGACCAGCGGCCAAGATAATATTTTTCTTCGGCGCAGCAATTTTTTTCTCAGTTACCATGTTTGGTACGACGTATACAGGAGTTTTAAGTCGAGATTGATAGTTTTTTTGATCACTTTCAGTTAATGTAGTGACTTTATTTAAGTTTCTATAGGCAGCAATAATTTCTCTTTGATATTGCTCAGGATGAGCATCAAAATTCATGTGTTCCATACCTATTTTGGTGATATGAGTTTTGGCATATTTTGAGATTAAAATATTGAAGCTCGCACGAGTACCAATTAATACATCTGAAGACACATTTTTGATGGCTTTAATCATTTTCTTTTCGACATAACTTGAAAACTGATTAAATCCTGGTTCATGTTGAGAAATTTTTTGCGGTTTTAAAAGTGGAGTGTAAGATTTTACACGATTAGCGACAATCGCTTTGAAATTTTTGGCTTTAAAACGATAGTCAACTAATACTTTAATATTAATATCTTTGTTTAATTTAAAATAGGGCGATTGAGCGCCTCTAAATACTGAGATGATTGTAACTGAGTGACCTTTTTTAGACAGAGTATTAGCGAGCTGGGAAATAGATTTTACTGTTCCACCCATAGCATATATATTATGCATGAAAAACGTGAACGATTTCATGTAAAACACCTCATTGTTTCTATAATCTTGTAGTTCATTATAACATTAGTCAGACTACTAAAGGTAATATGTTAGAATGGATTAATAGCATTATTTAAGGGTAAGAGTTTAACAATTTATAGATATCTGACTTTTTATCCTTTTGTGAATAGCAATTTATAGTATATAATTAAACTAGTTTAATCAATGGTTATGATGAGGGAGAATCAAGTCTTCCTTAAATAACTCTTGGGATATATTTTTTATAGGTTTAGAAAGCGCTTTAATATAGAAATCTATATTAAAACAAATCCATTAGAGTCAATCGTTCCATTTATTCATTGAAAAGGGGGACTGTATTTGTTATGAGTACACAACATAGCAAAACAGATGTCATCTTAATTGGTGGCGGCATTATGAGTGCAACATTAGGAACATTACTTAAAGAATTATCACCTGAGAAAGAAATTAAATTATTTGAAAGATTGGACCAACCTGGTGAGGAAAGTTCAAACGTTTGGAATAACGCTGGTACAGGGCATTCAGCATTATGCGAGCTGAATTATACTAAAGAAGGTAAAGATGGCTCAGTTGATATCACTAAAGCGATAAAGATTAATGAACAATACCAAGTGTCTAAACAGTTTTGGACGTATTTAGTACGTACGGGTCAATTAGATAGCCCAGGTAAGTTTATCCAATCTGTACCACACATGAGTTTTGTTAAGGGCGAAAATAATGTGCGTTTCTTGAAAAGTCGTGTAGATAGTCTTCAAAAGAATGTTCTTTTCGAAAAAATGGAAATCTCTGAAGATCCTGAAAAAATTAAGAAATGGGTACCATTAATGATGGAAGGGCGTAAGTCAGAAGAGCCTATTGCTATCACTTATGATGAAACAGGGACAGACGTGAATTTTGGTGCTTTAACGAAAAAATTAATTAGCAATTTACAAGAGAAACATGTCGAAGTGAATTATAAGCATGAAGTTCAAGACATTAAGAAACAGGATAATGGTAATTGGAATGTTGTTATTAAAGATTTAACATCTGGTCAAATAACAAATTATGAAACGGAATTTGTATTTATCGGTGCTGGTGGCGCTAGTTTACCTTTATTACAAAAAACAGGTATTAAAGAATCTAAACACATTGGTGGTTTCCCAGTAAGTGGATTATTCTTAAGATGTAAAAATCCTGATGTTATTAAACAGCATCATGCAAAAGTGTATGGTAAAGCAGAGGTGGGAGCACCTCCAATGTCTGTACCTCACTTAGATACACGTTTTGTTAACGGTGAACGTTCTTTATTATTTGGACCTTTCGCAGGTTTCTCACCTAAATTCTTAAAAACTGGCTCATATTTAGATTTAATTAAATCTGTTAAACCAAATAATATAGTAACGATGTTAAGTGCAGGTGTTAAAGAGTTTAATTTAACTAAATATCTTGTATCTCAATTAATGTTATCTAATGAAGAACGTGTTGATGACTTACGTGTGTTCTTCCCTGAAGCTAAAGACGAGGATTGGGAAGTAATTACTGCAGGACAACGTGTTCAAGTGATTAAAGATACTGATAAATCTAAAGGTAACCTACAGTTTGGTACGGAAGTTATTACTTCTGAAGATGGTACACTAGCAGCTCTTTTAGGTGCTTCACCAGGTGCGTCAACAGCAGTAGATATTATGTTTGATGTATTACAACGTTGTTATCAATCAGAATTTAGTGGTTGGGAATCTAAAATCAAAGAAATGGTACCTTCATTTGGCTTGAAACTCTCAGAACATGAAGATGTATACCATGCCGTAAATAAAGAAATTACAAAGTATTTAAATGTTAAATAATTTGTAGAAGCTAAGTTAATGATAAAGTAAGTCAATTAAAAACAAAGGCTCTAAGATGGTTTCAAACTTGAAATCATCTTAGAGCCTTTTTTATGAAGATAAAGTATAAACTAAAACATGGTTAGGAGTTAGTTTATACAGTGTTTTTAATTGGTAATTGAATTGTGAAGATTGTAGCGTCGTTAGATTGAACAGAAATAGTACCATTGTGCAATTCTACGATGGATTTTGTAATTGCGAGACCTAAACCATTACTACTCTGATCATTGTTTAATTTATAAAATCTTTCGAAAATGTGAGACATATCTTTATCACTGACTGCGCCCTCATTTTCGATGGTAAAAATAATATTGGAAGCTTCTATTGATAAATGTATCTGGATTAAGCCATATTGTGGTGTGTATTTAATGGCATTAATGATAAGATTGCTTAACGCTTGATGAATAAGTCTTTCATTTCCTAGGAAATATACCTCATCTAATTCTGTCATAATTACTAAATCTTTTTCTTCAATATGGAATTGCTCATGTCTGACAATATCTTTAATTAAATCATTTAAGTGGATGCGATTATCTAAAGTTAAATGTTCTGCGTTATCTAATTCAGATAGTAATAATAGTTCTTGCGTTAAATCACTGACTTGAGTAGTAATATTAAATAGCTCATTAACATGCATTTGTCTTTCTTCTTTACTTTTAGAAAATTGTAGTTGAGTTAATATACTTTGAATGTGTGTCAGTGGAGTTTTGATTTCATGAGATACATTTTGGACAAAATGTTGTCTCATTTCATCTACTTGTCCTAAACGTTTGCGCATTGTATCAAACCTTGATTGTAAGGTGCCAATTTCATCTTGACGTGTTTGATTGATAGGAGTTTGAAAATCGCCTTTCATCAGTCTATGGGTTGCACTTTTCAGAGCAGAAACGGGTTTAATAATTGAATACGTAGAAGCAATAACTAATGAAATTGAGATGACAAGTAATAGCCCAAGTAACACGGCTAAAAATATTCTAAACTCACTAAATGTTTCACCAATATCAGGACGCATAAATACCGCAACTGGTTTATCGTTAGTTTTAAAGCGTAAGCCTACCGTGTTATCCGTTTCATTATCGAAAAAACCTGTGACAAATAATTCAAATGGCTTATTTTTAATACCGTGATAATTTTTACCATTCATTACAGATTGAATAGCAGATTGTGGTAATGTATCTCGACGGAATGGTTCTCCATAAAAATGTTTTGTACCATGATTATCTACAGTAAGTATTTGATAATTCATATCTCCCAAATGTTTAAAATAAGAGGAGAGTGATTGAGTGTTTTGTGCGTTTTCATAATTGCGTGCTTCTTCTAAGGTTTTCATAATTTTAGCATCATTAGAGGCTTTTAAATTAAAATGATAATAGATATTTGTAAGGACAAAGCTTATAAAGGCGCTAAAAAGTATCACTGTGATGGTATAGATTGCAATTCTAGAATAAAGTGTTTTAAACATCTTGATTCACCTTATACCCTTGTCCACGGACCGTATGTATTGAAATTGATGCACCTAATCTAGACAACTTTTGACGGAGTCTTTTAATGTGTACATCAACAGTTCGATCATCACCTTCATAATCAAAGCCCCAAATTTTTTCAATGATGTCATTTCGAGTAAAAATGTGTTTTGGATTAGACACTAATAAAAATAATAATTGGAATTCTTTATTAGGAAGATTTATCGTTTTAGCATCAACGCTTATCTCCATATATGGTTGATTGAGTGTTAAATTTCCAAGTTTAAGTTCAGACTCAGCATTGATTTGATATCTTCTTAACACCGCTTTGATTCTAAATAGTAATTCTTTCACCTCAAATGGTTTAGTTACATAGTCATCTGTCCCGCTTAAGAAAGCACGTTCTTTATCACTTAAAGCGTCTCTTGCCGTTAACATAATAACGGGTATATCATAATCCTCTTTTAAAGTTTTACATAATTCGAAACCATTTATGCCATTCATCATAATATCAACGATAGCTATGTCGACATTCTCTTTTTCAAGAAAATGAAGTGCCTCCTCACCACTTAAAAAAGCGTGTGTTTCAAAATGTTCATTTATTAGATGAGATTTTACATAATCTAATATTTTTCGATCATCATCAACAACTAAACAGCTCGCCATCATCTTTTCGCTCCTAAGTTTTTTATTTATTATACTATTTTCAATTTTAATTTAACATATCGAAGTTCGTTCATATTCAGTTCACATTCACTTCTTAAAATTTTGGTGACAAAGATAAAGGAGTGACTATAAATGAATTTAGCATGGAAGGAAATTAAATTTTATAAATTCAGATTTATTCTTATAATGCTTATCGTATTTTTAATGTCTACGATGGTTTTATTTATCAGTGGGTTGGCTCAAGGACTAGCCAGGGAAAACATTTCTCTATTTGATCACCTCAAAGGGAACCAATTTATTATTCAGAAAATGAAGGAACCACAACTAGAAAAATCTTCATTAAACTCTAAACAACAATTTAAAATAAACAAAATCGTTAACGAGCAACCAATAAAAATGATGTCAAAAACTTTAAATATAAAAGGTAATGAAGAAAATGTCGTTGCATTAAACTATACGACCGAAAATAAATTTAATCTAAAATCTGGAACATATCCAAATCATAAAAATGAAATTGTAGTGAATGAAAAACTTATCGCAAAAGGGATTAAAAAAGGAGATAAAGTGAAGTTCACCAAAGAAGGTAAGCCATATAAAGTCGTAGGAATTCTTAAAGATGCTATGTATTCGCATAGTAATGTGATTCTTATGAATCAAAACGTATTTCAAAATAAAAATAATGGTGTGGCTTCATTTTATTCATTGAGTCATTTATCTAGTAAACAGAAGCATGAAATCAATTCAATTAAAGGTGTGCAACATGTAAAAGCACAAGAATTAACGAATCATATTGCTAGCTACAAAGCTGAGCAAAGTCCATTGAAAATGATGATTTATAGTTTATTTATTATCACAGCAATAGTATTAAGCGCATTCTTTTATGTAATGACGATACAGAAAATTTCCGAGATAGGAATACTTAAAGCTATAGGCATTTCCACACCACATTTACTTATTTCATTAATCGTTCAAATTTCAGTAATTACTCTGATTGGTGTAATTATATCTGAAGCTTTAATTATATTAATAAATCAAATTTTACCGGTTACAATGCCATTTCATTTAGAAGTGAGCAACATGTTAGTTGTATTAATAATATTTTTATTCGTTGGTTTAATTGGCGCGTCACTCTCGTTCATTAAACTTTTAAAAATTGATCCGATAGAAGCGATAGGGGGAAATGAATAATGACATTAATGGTAGATAATATTGTTAAAACTTTTGGAGAAAATGAATCTGAAACGCAAGTTTTAAAAGGAATCAATTTTGAAGTTCAGGATGGAGAATTCGTTATCTTAAATGGTGCTTCTGGTTCCGGCAAAACTACATTATTAACGATACTAGGCGGTTTATTATCACCTACATCTGGTAAACTCATCTATGAAGAAAGCCCTTTATTTAATAACAACAACAATACTAAAATGAGGCTCAACGACATCGGCTTTATATTTCAAGCGTCATATCTCATCCCGTACCTCACTGTAGAAGAACAACTGATCACTGTTGGTAAAGAAGCGGGAATGTCTAAAAGAGAAGCAAAGTTACGGGCTAATGAATTACTTGATGAGATTGGTTTAACACATAGGGTGAAAAGCTATCCCTATATGTTATCAGGTGGAGAAAAACAACGTGTAGCGATTATGAGAGCGTTTATGAATCATCCTAAAATCATACTAGCTGACGAACCTACCGCAAGTTTAGATGCAGAGAGAGCTAGAGATGTCGTAGCAATGATTAAAGAACAGATTAGTGACAAACGTATGATTGGTATAATGATTACACATGATGAAAGTTTATTTAAATATGCAGACCGTGTTATAGAACTTTATGACGGTAAAATAATCAACTAATAAAAAGAGCGAGGTAACGTTAGTCTACTTGAATAGTAATTTTCGTTATCTCGCTTATTCATTTCTTAGACGATGATCATGCGTATAAGACTTACCCAAAAGATAATCGCAAAATAAATAGTTAGAATTACTTTATATTGATACATTAATCCTAAAAAATCTTTGATAAGCGCTATACTGAAAAAATGATAGGGTGTATGGCTCCCGAGACCATAGAATTCTAAACCTACTTTATTAGCAAGACGCAATGATCTTAAAATATGGAATTGGCTTGTAACACATAAGAATTGTGCCCGTCTTCCAAAATGTCCTTCTATGATTGGCTTTGAATATTGAAAATTGGTATACGTATTAGTAGATTGTTCTTCCATTAGAATACGTTTCTCCGGCACACCCTTCGCGATGAGATAGCGTTTCATTGCTAGCGCCTCAGTAATGGGTTCATCGGGACCTTGCCCACCACTTACTAACATATATGGAGAATGCTTTTGAGATTCATAAACTTTGATTGCGCAATTTAACCGTTCAGCAAGCATAGGAGTGACTTCCTCTGTAAAAATACCTGCTCCTAGTACCATAATTAGGTCTACATTTTTAGAACATAAATGACTACCATAAGCTGATGACCAAGAAATATAACAAATAAAAGCGAATATAGTACTATAAGCGATGGTGGCGAACCATAAGGCCAATCCATTAATAATTGGGATGTCTACCGTACTGATATATATACATGCTGATAGGAATAATATGATGCGATAAAGGTAAATAAACATGTGTTTCAAAAATAGACGTCCACGTTTAAAGTTAAATAAATGTCGATGTTTAATGAGAATAAATAATGAAGCAATCAACATTAAGCTTGTTAAATCATACGGAATAGTTAAATGAATTAAATGATAAATTGTAATGATAAATCCGATAATAATAGAAGAAATATAAGCTCTTAAATTAAGAGTGAGTGGTTGATTGACATACAAAGATGCAATAAGGATAAAAGCAATGATTGTTAGTATAATTGATATCATGAATGGATTACCTCTACATTTATTGTATATATAATGTAGACTAGCTATTCATAATTAGCAATCTTTTAGCTATAAAATACATGAGCTCATTAGAGGTTTCAATTTGATAGTATTCTTGCTATTATTTAAAAGTATGAAAAATAATTTTTTTATATAAATAGATAAAATAAATTAGGAGATTCTACATGGTAAGACGAATAGAAGATCATATCATTTTTTTGGAAAAATTCATAAATGACGTAAATACATTAACTGCAAAGCTACTTAAAGATTTACAAATTGAATATGGCATTTCTATAGAGCAATCTAATGTGTTGAATATGGTAAGTAATGAATCATTAACAGTGAGTCAAATTACTGAAAAACAAGGCGTCAATAAAGCAGCAGTAAGTAGAAGAGTTAAAAAATTATTAGATGCTGACTTAGTTAAACTCGAAAAAACAAATGCCAATACTGACCAACGCTTAAAAATTGTAATTTTATCAGAAAAAGGCAAAGAATATATTGTAAAAAGAAAAGCAATCATAAGTAATATTGCTAATGATATGACAAGTGATTTCTCAACAGAGGAAATAGAAAAAGTTAGACATGTTTTAGAGGTCATTGATCATCGTATCAAATCGTTTAATTCTAAATTATAAATATTCTGAGAATCAGACTATACACTGAATCATTGATAGGAATATAATGAAAAGTGTAAATTATTTTATGTATTTAGGACTAATTATGTATTTAACTTAAGCTGTTTTATTAATATAATTCGAATAAGTGCGTAAATGCTTTTTAATTAAAATAAAATGAAAACTACATATATTAGAAATTGTAATTTTAAATCAAAATCTGTAAAATAAACCAGGTGGATAAAATAATTATATAATATAAAAATTAAGTGAATGTAGTGTGGGAATAAGAGGTGATATAATGAATCAATGCCCAAACTGTGGACATACAGTTAGTGGTGATAATGAAAGCTGTCCAAATTGTGGGCAATCATTATCAAGAGATAAGAAAAGAAAAAATAAAACTAAACAGCAATCATCTCAATCGCAAAATAATAACGCTACGAACCTCAAATTACGTAGAATTGTTCCACTAGGAATCGTCTTTTTTATTTTAATACTTATTGTGGTTTTATTTTTCCTATTAAAGAACTTTAATTCTCCAGATGCACAAGCTAAGATTCTTTTTAATGCAGTAGATAATAATGATACGCAAAAAGTAGCAACTTTATTAAGTACTAAAGATAATAAAGTAGATCCAGATGAGGCGAAAGAATATATTAAATATATTAAAAACGAAGTAGGTATGAAAAGTTTTATTAGTAATATTCGAGAGACAGTGGACAAATTGAATAAAAATAATTCAAGTGTCGCATCGTATATCCAAACGAGAAGTGGTCAAGACGTACTGAGAATTAGTAAAAATGGTACGAGATATTTGTTCTTTGATAATATGAGCTTTACTGCACCCACGAAACAACCAATTATTAAACCTAAAGAAGAAACAAAATATGAATTTAAAACAGGTGGTAAACGCAAAACTGTCATTGCAGATGCACACAAGAATACACCATTAGGTGATTTCATACCGGGTACTTATCACATGCCTGCTAAAAAGATTACTAAGAATGGTACATTCAATGGCTATTTAAATTTTGATTTTAGAGAAAGTAGTTCTGAGACAGTAGAAGCTTCGGAAGATTTTGATCAGACCTATTTAAATATCAAATTAAAAGGTGCAAGTAAATTAAGTGATAGTTCAGAAAAAGTAAAAATTAATGATCGTGAAATGTCATACTCAAATTCTAAAGAGTATGGTCCGTATCCGAAAACGAAAGATATTACTATATCTGCCACAGGTAAAGCAAAAGGTAGAAAATTTAGTTCAGAAACCAAAACAATTAGTGCTGATGATTTAAAAAATAATACGACTGTGACATTAAATTTTGAAAGTGATAAAATCAATAGTTATGTTGAGAAAAAAGAAAAAGAAGAGAACAGTCTCAAAAATAAATTAACGGAGTTCTTCAGTGGTTACTCAATGGCGATTAATTCAGCTTTTAATATGAATAATTTTGATTTTATATCAAGTTATTTTAAAAAGAATTCTTCTATTTATAAACAAATGAAAAATAACTTTGCAAATCATACAACTGTTTCAATGCTATCACCACAAGTATTAAGTGCCAGTAGAAGCGGAGATAAAATTAAAACCACGATTCAACAAATTGATAACTCAGGTAACTTTGTTAACAAAGACTATGAACTAGAAATTGACTCTGATAATAGTAATATGCAACTTACAAAAGGTGATGAATAAAAGCCAAATGCAAAATGCATTTGGCTTTTTTATAGCTATTTAGTAATATAATTAATTATCAGGAAAAGCATAAGAAAAAATAAATGCTTGATTTCCTTTTAAAGGTATAAAGGAGGCTTCACTTTGGAGCAATCACAACCCAAACATCGCAATTCCCTATTATTTATCATCATTTTAGGTGCGCTTACTGCTATAGGACCGTTGTCAATTGACATGTTCTTACCAGGTCTACCTAACATTAAGAATGATTTTCATACAACAGCATCAAATGCTCAATTAACAATTTCATTTTTCATGGTGGGATTAGCATTCGGTAACTTGTTTGCTGGTCCTATTTCCGATTCTAAAGGTCGTAAAAAGCCTCTTCTTATTGCGATGGTTATTTTCACGCTGGCAAGTTTAGGAATCATTTTTGTTACGAATATTTGGGTGATGATTATATTACGTCTTATACAAGGTCTAACTGGTGGGGCAGGTGCAGTCATATCCAGAGCAGTGGCAAGTGATAAATACTCAGGAAATGATTTAACCAAATTCTTATCACTTCTAATGTTAGTTAACGGTGTTGCACCAGTTATCGCACCAGCACTTGGGGGTTTGATACTAAGTTTTACTGGTTGGAGAATGGTCTTTATTATATTGACCATTTTCGGTTTACTTATGTTCATAGGAACACTTTTCAAAGTTCCAGAATCCCTTGAAAATGAACACCGTGTTAATAGCAACATTGGCACAATGTTTAAGAACTTTAAAGATTTATTTGCTACACCAAGATTTGTATTACCTATGTTGATACAAGGCGTGTCATTTGTTTTATTATTTACTTACATTTCAGCCTCACCATTTATTGTTCAAAAAATATATGGATTTTCGCCTTTACAGTTTAGTATCATGTTTGCATCCATAGGTATTACTTTAATTATTTCAAGTCAACTGACCGGAAAGTTAGTAGATTACTTTGATAGGCAATCTATACTTAGAATGATGACTGTAATCCAAATTTTAGGTGTCATCATAGTAAGTATGACATTAATCAATCATTGGAATATCTGGTTATTAGCGTTTGGCTTTGTAATACTTGTAGCACCTGTAACAGGTGTAGCAACACTTGGTTTCTCTATTGCAATGGATGAAAGTAAAAGTGGAAAAGGCAGTTCTTCAAGCCTTCTTGGACTATTTCAAACATTATTAGGTGGACTGATGTCACCACTCGTAGGTATTAAAGGGGAAAATGATCCAACACCCTACATTATTATTATTGCTATAACAGCTGTAATTCTGATTATATTACAACTTTTAAATAGACGCGTATTTAAAAAAAGCTAAACCGTTTAAGATGATTTAATCTCAGTCTACTTCAGAGTTAAAATTAACTTCGAAGTAGACTTTTTTCATCTTCAGTTTAGCTTTAAATGTTTACCTTTGCAGTTTAATAGTATTTGCGAGTAAGACTTCTGCTATGACTTTTGGAGACTCTACACAACCACGTCGTAACCAATCGATAATAATACCGGCTTGACCTCCTACAGAATAAACAACAAACATGTGTTTATTCTGAATTGAGGTTTCATATCTATTCATCACCTTTTCATAACAATCTCTAGTTTCATTAATATAATCCAAAGCAATATCTTTATTAGGATGAGTAATTAATGTTGCTTTATAAAAGGCTTCCCTACGTTTGATATAACTCGCAACAAGTAAAAAGAATTTATACATTTTCTTTTGATCTTGCTTAATGCTATGAAAGTCATGATAAAAAGAATTAAGTAAAGCTTTATATTTATCGAGATGATAATTTTGTATACGTTCTAATAAATGATATTTATCTTGAAAATGATCATAAAAAGTTGAGCGATTTACGTTACTATATGCACAAATCATTTTGATAGTAATGTCCTCAAATGGATATTCTTCAAGTAATTCAATAAGACTTTGAATGATTTTATATTTAGCACGTTGCTTCATTGTTTCACCTGATTAATTTTTTTATATAAGTTTTTATCCAACACAATTATAAAAATTGTTGGTGTTATTTTTAGATTCACATCTCTATAATAGATAAAGTGAATTTTAAAAGCAAATAGGAGGATATATTCATGAAGAAAATGGTATTAGTGAATGTCATTACTATCATTGTCTTAGTAGTTATAGGTGTTCTAGCTTTCTGGTTCTGGAACAATGCGACTAGCTACGTAACTACTGACAACGCAAAAGTAGACGGAGATCAAATTAAAATCTCAAGTCCAGCTTCAGGACAAATTAAATCTCTTGATATTAAACAAGGAGATAAACTTGATAAAGGTGATAAAGTAGCTGAAGTTTCAGCTCAAGGTGAAGGTGGTCAATCTAAAGATATGAGCATCAAAATGCCTCAAAAAGGTACTATCGTAAAAACTGATGGTATGGAAGGGTCTATGGCTCAAGCTGGTAACCCAATCGCTTATGCATACAATTTAGATGATTTATACATTACTGCTAACGTAGATGAAAAAGACATTTCTGATGTAGAAAAAGGAAACGATGTAGACGTTGATATCGACGGTCAAAAAGCTTCTATCAAAGGTAAAGTTGAACAAGTTGGTGAAGCAACTGCAGCTAGTTTCTCATTAATGCCTTCATCAAACAGTGACGGCAACTACACTAAAGTGTCTCAAGTAGTGCCAGTTAAAATTTCTCTAGATTCTGAACCATCTAAAAATGTTGTTCCAGGTATGAACGCTGAAGTTAAAATCCATAAAAATTAAGGGGGTCATTTTATGACAGCGACCTTCATTATTGTTTATATTGTTATAGCGCTCATACTTATTGGTCTTATTAATGTTTTTCTTTCTAAATCTAGGAAAAAAGCAAAAGGTCAAAAAGCGGAACAACGTTCGACTAAGGATTCTAAGAATCAAAGTTATCAATCTAAATTTAAAGCAAGTGATCTAGATAAACAATCTGAGTCTAACAATGCTTCAAGTCATGTCAGAAATCATTCTGATAATATCGAAGATGATAAAAGAAAACATCACTTCGAATCTACTAAAGAGGGAGATCAAAGATCTTCTAATGCAACACATTCAGAAAGTAGATATGATGACTATCCTGGTTCTTTACGTCGTTCAGATCAACATGAAGAAGAAAACGTAGAGAAACACGATAATCAAAATAATCATTCTACAGAATCAAATGAAGAATCAGATGAAGTTTTAAATCCTATTAACCCTAATTCTGTAGAAGGTAGAGTTAATGAGAAAATTAAAAACCAAGAATCTAACTTCATTTTTGGTAAAGGTATTTCAAGAGGTAAGATTTTAGCTGCAATGTTATTTGGTATGTTTATTGCGATTTTAAACCAAACATTATTAAATGTGGCATTGCCTAAAATTAATACTGAATTTAATATTTCTGCATCAACTGGACAATGGTTGATGACAGGTTTCATGTTAGTCAATGGTATTTTAATTCCAATTAGTGCTTTCTTATTTAACAAATATTCGTATAGAAAACTATTTATTGTGGGCTTAGTGCTCTTTACGATTGGTTCACTTGTCTGTGCGATTTCGTTTAACTTCCCAATTATGATGGGAGGACGTGTGTTACAAGCCATTGGTGCAGGTATCTTAATGCCATTAGGTTCTAACGTTATTGTAACGATTTTCCCACCTGAAAAACGTGGTGTTGCAATGGGTACAATGGGAATAGCTATGATCTTAGCACCAGCCATTGGTCCAACACTATCAGGTTATATCGTTCAAAACTATCATTGGAACGTCATGTTCTATGGTATGTTCTTTATCGGTTTAGTTGCAATTATTGTAGGTATGTTTTGGTTTAAACTTTACCAACGTACCACAAATCCTAAAGCCGATATACCAGGAATTATCTATAGTACAATAGGTTTCGGTGCTTTATTATACGGTTTCTCCGAAGCTGGTAATAAAGGCTGGGGTTCTACGGAAATTGTAACAATGTTTGTTATTGGTATTATCTTCATTGTTCTATTTGTAATTAGAGAGTTAAGAATGAAGGCTCCAATGTTAAATCTTGAAGTATTAAAATATCCAACATATACACTTACAACAGTTATCAATATGATTGTAATGATGAGTTTATATGGCGGTATGATTTTACTTCCTTTATATTTACAAGATTTACGTGGCTTCTCAGCATTAGACTCAGGCTTACTCATGCTTCCGGGTGCCTTAGTCATGGGTGCTTTAGGTCCTATAGCTGGTAAGCTATTAGATACTATAGGTATTAAACCATTAGCAATCTTTGGTATCGGTATTATGACTTATGCTACATGGGAATTAAGTAAATTGAACTTAGAAACGCCATATCTTCATATTATGGGCATATATGTATTGCGTTCGTTCGGTATGGCATTTATTATGATGCCTATTATGACAGCAGGTATGAATGCTTTACCTGCAAGATTGATCTCACATGGTAACGCATTTGTTAATACAATGAGACAATTAGCAGGTTCTATCGGTACAGCTATATTGGTAACAGTAATGACGACTCAACAAACCAATCATGTTGCAGCATTCGGGGATGAATTAGATAAAACCAATCCTGTTATCCAAGATCATATGCGTGAATTAGCACAACAATATGGTGGCGAATCAGGTGCATTAAAAGTGTTATTACAATATGTTAATAAACTTGCATCTGTTGAAGGTGTTAATGATGCATTTATCATTGCTACTGTTATTAGTGCTATCGCATTAATCTTAAGCTTATTCTTACAAAGTAAGAAAAAAGCAGAAGCGTCAGCTAAAAAAGCTAACGCAGAAGATAAAACAGCTCACCAAGAGTAAAAACTAATTAAGAGATAAAAATGTGTTGTGGGGACACTTAGAGCCACTTACAATCGGAAGATTGTTAGTGGCTCTTATGCATGCGCGAGAGCGCAGGCGAACGGATTAAATTATTAATACGAATAAAAGGCCAATCCAGAACTTGATTAAAAGTTCTGGATTGGTCTTTTGCATTATCTTATACGTGCTAGTCGATTACGGAAGAATAAACTAATGAATAAGAGTGCAATACTACAAGCAAGTAAAATGAGTGCATTATGTATTGCATCAGCTTCATTAATTACTTGGTCTGGAGAAACAGTTAAATAATATTGTTTAAGAGATTCAGAAATTTTTTGCGCAATTGTATGAATAATATAGCTAAAATACAAAGTAATCAGTAACATAGCTGCTAAAATAAATAAATTGAAAATCTTCAATAAAGTTCTATTAAGAATAATTGTAATTACAGTAATAAACATACTAACTAAACAAAGAATAAAGAATATATTAAACACCATTATGAGGTTATCTATAGATTTTTGTAGATCATCCATATTGCCCAAATTAATATTTAAATTACCGATTTTAGTTAGAGTATCTTGGAAGTTTTGAATTTCATGGAAATTAATTGTTTTATTAGCGAAAGCAAGGTTAAAAATAGGTTGTTTCAACATACTATAACCTGTTATAGCAGTTAAAATGAGTATGATCAGATGGATGATAATACTAACCCATGAACGCTTTTTCTTCCCATATCTTTTGCCTCGGTGTATTTCTTGCTCATGAAATTGAGCGTTGAAGTTACTTGGATTTTGATTAGGTTCAGACACTAAGATGCCTCCTTTAATTTTGCTGTCCTATATTTATCATTTTCACTTTATGTTTGTTATAATTGGCTTTATTCAAGACATATACGCGCAAACATAAAGTGGTTTAAGATTCATCTAACTCATATAATATTATATCTTTTTTAGAAAAATGAATATAGCACTTTAAACAAATTGTTTTCTAAATTTAAAATTTGAAAAGAGGTAGGTCAAGCAAGCTATGAAAAATCGTTTAATGAATAGAGTAGTCAATAAATATATACTTCATAACAGATCAATATTTTTCGAAAATGACGATGAGGTAGAGCAATTTTTAGAAAAAAGAAGAGACGAAAATAGTAAAAAACATAAACAACCCTCATCATTAAATGTAAAAGCAAATCTTGATAAATTATCTTTAGGGGATATGCAAGTATTCAGATTTAATTTCAGACATGAGTCTAATAATAAAATTCTGTATTTACATGGGGGATACAATACATTGCAACCCTCACCATTCCACTGGAGATTGTTAGATAAATTAGCATTAAATACATTACATGAAGTTGTGCTACCTATTTATCCTAAAGCGCCTGAATATCACCTAGAAGATACATACAACGCGATTAAGGAAGTTTATGATGAATTAGTAGCTGAAGTTGGTGTTGATCATATCGTCATCATGGGAGACGGTTCAGGTGGCGGATTAGCTATGCGATTTGTACAATCCTTAATTGAGGAAAATGAACCTGTTCCAAGTAAACTATTCTTAATTTCACCACTTTTAGATGCGACACTATCAAATAAAATGATTACCGAAGACTTAGAAGACGAAGATATATTAGTAAGTCGATTTGGTGTGAATGAACTTATGAAAGTATGGTCTAATGGTCTACCATTAACGGATAAACGTGTTTCACCACTCTATGGTGAGCTAAGAGGATTACCTCCTGTATACATGTATGGAGGAGGCAAGGAAATACAAAATCCTGATATGAAAGAGCTCGCACGTTTACTAGAAGATTATGGTCAATATGTTGAGTTTAATGAATACCCAAAAATGGTGCATGATTTTCCATTATATCCAATAAGACAATCACATAAAGTCATCAAACAAATTACGAAGGCTATTCGGAAATAAAGAACAAGGACTTTGGTTAAATCAAACTACCAAAGTCCTTGTTCTTTATTGTTATTCTATTATCGAATTAATATGTGTGACAATAAAATTTTGTCCTTTTAAATAGTAAAAAGATGCCATAAAATCATCAAATTGACGTGGTATGTCAGTAAAATTACTAAAAGTAAATTTCTTTTCTAAGTTTTGATCTTGAAGATATTTTTCAAAATTATTATATTGAATAAGAAATTCTTCATCGATTTGGTTCTCATCAATAAGCGTAAATATTTCATCAATCGCAAACTTTTGTCCTTGTAAATAACTCATATGAATTGCTCGTTTAAAAAGTTGAGATGCAGGCCCATTGATGACTAATTCTTTCTGATTGTTTAACTCACTCAACTCAAATTTAACGTCATCTTTCAAATCTATAAGCTCGTTTTTTATACGTTTCCTAGTAGGCATAACTATTCTCCTTTCTTAGGTATACCAATGCGATGTCCTATTTGTTTAGGCCACTCAATTTTTTCCTGTTCTAAATCATAAGCTTCTATAATTTCCATATATTTCTCAGGAAATGGTGCAGAGCGCCGTTGATTCTTGTCGATACCCATCATCATTACTTCATTTGTAGCAGCTATAGTTCCATCTTCATGCAACATTCTTAAAAATAAGTGCGTACGTTTATAATCATAGTCGTAAAGGTATAATTCTACAGTGAATGACTGATCAAGAGACAGTTCTGCTAAATATGTAGTATGTGCTTCTATTGTAAATACTGTAAATTGACTTTCTTCTCTTTCTTTAAGAGATAGCCCATGACTATAATTAAACTCATTAATTACATCGCTAAAAATTACATTATAATATGCATCATGCATATGGTTATTATTATCAATCAAATCTTCAGTTACTTTTCGTGTTACAGTAAATGTTTTAGACATCTCTTATCCCCCTTGAATATAACTCTATCTTACTAAATTAAATTAACACATACACGTGATTGATTTCATGATAGAATGTAACTGAGATAATTGGAGGGGGAAGTAAGATGACAATGACCGTAAGATATCAATCTTTAACACAACCTCTTACGGAAGTATCAAATATTCAAGACGTCCCTAGTGATGCGACAATTATTTGGTATGATTTTGAAAATGCTTCAAATAAAGAAAATGAATTTCTAAGAAATAAATTCGATTTTAACTATTTAGAAATTGATGATGCTATTACAGGTATACCACGAGTTAAATACAAAGAATATAAAGAATATCAATATATGATTTTTCACAGTATTATTGATAAAGATTATTCACCCATCGCATTAAATGTATTTCTTCAAAATAATATACTTGTCACGTATCATCATAAACCTTTTCAATCTTTAAAGAGGGTCGCCGAATATAATGCTGAAAACCATGATTCAGAATTAGATTGCGCGGATATAGTGATACATATACTTGATAGTATGGTAGATAAATATTTCGATTTCGTATATGGTATTGAAGATAAAGTTTATAATTTTGAAGCTCGTCATGTTGATGATCGCTATAGTAAGAATGTGATGGAAAACGTTTTTCAGTTACGTTCAGATTTGATTAAAATTAAACGAGTTATGTTTCCAATGCAAGAAGTTGTTGATACGATTAAGAGTGAAGGTAATATCATTAAAGATGCTAAACACTCAATGTACATTCAACATATTGATGACCACCTTATTAAACAGAGAAATGTCATTAGAACAGCTCAAGAAATGACAAATGAAATTCGAGAAAATTATGAGTCATTCACCTCATTTAGAATGAATAGTATTATGCAAATACTCACACTTGTATCAGTTATTTTCTCACCTTTAACATTTATAGCTGGTGTTTATGGAATGAACTTTGATTATATGCCAGAGTTAAAATGGCATTATGCTTATTTTATATGTTTAGGCGTAATGCTTGTGATAACAATTGTTTTAGTCGTCTTTTTCAAAAGGAAAAAATGGTTCTAAAACTTTAACAAAAATATTTGAATTTAAACAAAGGAAGGTATTTCAATGAGTGATTCACTGAGAGAACAAAGAAAAAATGAACATGTAGAAATTGCTATGTCTCAACATGATGCGCCTCAATCTGATTTTGATAAATTAAGATTTGTTCATCATTCCATTCCTAGCATTAATGTCGATCAAGTTGATTTAACAAGTCATACTTCTCACTTTGATATGCAATCCCCAGTGTATATTAATGCGATGACGGGCGGTAGTGATTGGACGAAGCAAATTAACGAAAAGTTAGCAGTAGTCGCTAGAGAAACTGGACTAGCAATGGCGGTTGGATCTACACATGCTGCTTTAAGAAACCCTAAAATGGCAGAAACATTTAACATTGTAAGACAGACTAATCCTGAGGGTATGATATTTAGTAATGTTGGTGCAGATGTGCCTGTTGAAAAGGCGTTACAATCAGTTGAATTACTTGAGGCACAGGCATTACAAATTCATGTGAATTCACCACAAGAATTGGTTATGCCAGAAGGTAACCGTGAATTTGTAACTTGGATGGATAATATAGAAGCTATTGTGAATCGCGTGGATGTACCAGTAATTGTTAAAGAAGTTGGGTTTGGTATGAGTAAAGAGACCTTTAAGTCTTTAGCTGAAATTGGCGTTCAATATGTAGATGTAAGTGGTCGTGGTGGAACGAATTTTGTTGATATAGAAAATGAACGTCGTTCAAATAAAGATATGGATTACTTAACCCAATGGGGGCAATCGACAGTTGAATCTCTACTTGAAAGTACAGATTATCAAGATAAATTAAATGTATTTGCAAGTGGTGGGTTACGTACACCTTTAGATGCAGTAAAAAGTTTAGCCTTAGGTGCTAAAGCTGTTGGTATGTCTAGACCATTTTTAAATCAAGTAGAGCAATCAGGTATTACTAATACGATTGAATATGTAGAATCTTTCTTAAATCATATGAAAAAAATTATGACGATGTTAGATGCTAAAGATATTGATTCACTTACTCACAAAGATATTGTATTTAGTCCTAAACTACTTTCTTGGATTGAACAACGTGGCTTAGATATTCACAGAGGCTAAAGTTTAATATATAAAATGTACGAAAATATAAATTAAAGGCTGAAAGAAGGCTTCGTTACGAAGCTTTCTTTCAGCCTTTTTTAGTTTAATTATATGCACGATTGTTTTCATGCTATTAGAGGTTACGTATTAACTAAAAAATTGTATAAAGCTCATTACAATAATAACGCCGATTAGATCTATTAAAAATGCACCAACTATAGGAACTACAAGATATGCTTTAGGTGAGCTACCATACTTTTTAGTAATAACGTCAAGGTTAGCCATTGCATTAGGTGTCGCACCTAAACCATGACCAATAAATCCACCAACCATTACTGCAGCATCATAGTCTTTACCTAGTCCTCTGAATAATACGAAGATAGAGAATAGTACCATGAAGACGACTTGTATCAATACAATGATGATTAAAGGAATAGCGAGTGAATAAATTTCGGTAAGCTGAATACTCATTAATGCTAAAGATAAAAAGATACCAAGTGAGATATCACCAATTTGGTCGTTAATTTTTAAATCAACAATGTTTAATCCAGCAAATTCTGATACATTTCGAATGATAACGGCAACAAACATTGAACCAACATACATAGGAATGTTGACGCCAGTCATGTGAGTGAATGTATCTCCGATATATGTCCCTAAAGCCATACAAAATACTAGAATTGTAAATTGAATGAAAAATATTTGTGTTGGTTTAAATTTATTATGAAGTGATTGGTTATATTCTACTTCACCATAATTCTTATATGATTCATCACGATGTTCTGGAGTAAGGTTATATCGTTTTATTAAGTATTTAACAACTGGTCCGCCGATTAATCCTCCAAAAACAAGACCTAGTGTTGCGGCAGCAAGTGCTGCGGTTACAGCGGAATCAATACCCATGTCTTGGATTGTTTTACCGTATGCAGCTGCATTACCATGTCCACCTTCCATTGACATAGAGCCAGCAGTTAACCCTAATAAAGGCTGGATATTTAAAATTTTAGCGAGAGATACACCTATAATATTTTGACATATCGCCATGATTCCACAAAACATGAAATAAAGAAGCATGACTTTACCGCCAATTTTAAACAACTTTAATGATGCGCCTAAACCAATAGTAGTGAAAAAGGCCAACATAAAGAAATCTTGTATAAATGATGCATCGAGTTTGATTTTAACAATATGTAAAGAATCAAGAATGGCTACGAGAATTGAAAAGAGTAAACCGCCTATAACTGGAGCAGGTATACATATTCTCCTTAATATCGATACATGATTAATGATTGATTGTCCGATTAAATATAGAACACATGCTAAACACAAGGTTGTGATTGCATCTAACTCTATCATAAAAATGCCCCCTTAGAAGTAGTCCCAAAACCTATGTTTAATACTTAATCTATATAATTATGTAAGCGTTATAAAAAGCCATAATAACCATTATACATGTAGAATTTAAATAAATCTAGGAAATCAAATAATATTATTTATATATATCTAGTATTCAGAACATTTTAATTTGAATTAAATACAAGTTTAACAATAAATTAAAAAATGCACGTTAAATTTACATAATGTTAAAAATCATTACCTTGCAATGTACAGTAGTGGGTGCTATATTAGTTATAACAACTACTGTGTATTGTTCAATACTGAATAATACATAAAGGAGGTAGATACATGAACACTCAATTTAAAAAGGGCGCTCTAGAGTTAATTGTCTTATTAATTATTAAAAAAGAAGATCAATATGGGTATTCTTTAGTTCAAAATATCTCACGCTATATGACTATTGCGGAAGGGACTGTGTATCCATTGTTAAGACGTTTAGTCAAAAGTGGAGAACTTGCTACTTATTATCAACCATCATCAGAAGGTCCATCTCGAAAGTATTATAGTCTTACTGAACAAGGGCTGGAAAGATTAGACATACTTAAAAATGAATGGGATTTATTCTCTAAAGCAGTCAATCAATTTATAGAGGAGAGTGAAGCAAATGAATAAAGATCATTATTTAAAGTTACTAAAGAGATATTTAGGACATATCAATAATGATGAGAAGCAAGATATTCTAAATGAGTATGAAACACATTTCTATAGTGGAAAACAAGAAGGGAAATCTGAAGAACAGATTTCTCAAGAACTAGGTAATCCAAAATCTATTGCAAAAGAATTAAGAGCTACTGCAGCGGTCGAGAGAGCAAAAAGTAATAGCTCAATAAGTAATATTTTTTCTGCGATTATTGCAGTTATGGGACTCAGTTTATTCAATTTCTTTATTATATTGTTCCCCGCTGTCATGATCTTTTTTGCAATTGTATCTTTAATTCTCTTCACTATTTCAATGCTAGGTGCACCAATAATGCTAATTGTTAAAGGATTTATTGATGGTTTTAGTTCAATTATTCTTTACGATGTTTTTATGGCTGGACTAATGTTCGGCATTGGATTAATGGTCGTAGTTATAACTATTTATATTATTAAATGGATATATATTATGATTGTGAAATATCTAAAATGGAATGTCTCAGTTGTGAAAGGAAGTGTTCAGTCATGAAGAAATTTCTTATCACATTATTTATTTTTGGCTTTGCTTTAGTTGTTATATGTGGTATAGGTCTGTATGCACAAGGAGAAAAACTTGAAAAAAAAGATAGCTACAACGATAAAGTAACGACAAATCTCTCAAAAAAATATAAAAAAGATATTCGCTCGATTGAAGTCAATTCTGACATGAGCGATGTTACAATCAAAAAAGGAAATCACTTCTCAGTAACATCTAGAGGTGATGATAAGAATGTAAAAGTTAAGAGTTACATTAAAGATAAACAGTGGATTCTTAAAGAAGAAACTAAAGAATCAGTGATTAACTTTAGGCCTTTAAATAATGTCGAAAATCATATCACTATAACAGTTCCTAAAAAAACTAATAAATTGTCTGTGAATGCGAGTGATGGAGATTTAAAAGTAAATAATATTAATGTTGAAAAAGCAAAATTGAATGCTGATTCAGCTGATATATCAATTAACAAAGGTAAGTTTGATCAGCTTTATGTGAATAATGATTCAGGAGACATTTCAACATCAAATATTAATTCCAAAAAACTTATAAAATTGATCAATGACTCAGGAGATATTAATTTGCAAAAAATGCAACCTGATGTAAATACAAATATTAAAAATGATTCAGGAGATATTTCATTACATTATAAAGAAAAGCCTAAAGATACCCTTTTAAAAATACATAATGATTCAGGTGATTCTTATGTAGGGTTAAGGGAATTAAAAGATAAAAAAGTAGGTAATGGTAGTAAAAAACTACAATTATTTAATGATTCAGGAGATATTAAAGTGAATTAAATGCAAAGAAGCGAGGATGCTTTTAACGAGTTCCTCGCTTTCTAATTATTTCCAAGTATGATCTGGGTTTTGAAAGTCTGATTTACGCATTCGTGATACATAGGGATTTCCTTTGACAGTATAACGTAAGGGTTTATCAGTCCATTCTCCTTTATTTGGGATGCCTATTCTTCCACTTTCAATTATTTCTTTAGGAAATTTTCTGTTTTTAGTATCTATGGATAATCTGCAATCATTTAATGTTGAGCCATCGATAGCTCTTGGTATATTTAAAGCTTTAGTCCATTTACCTGGACCGTTAGTTATCTCATATCCAGTTTTTCCACGATTAGCTTTCATTGCTTCAATACCGTCTTCTGGTTCAATTGCACGAATGAGTACTCCTTCTGGAACACCCTTAGTGCGAGTAACAAAATTAATCAATAAATGAGTATGCATGACATGTGCGTATATGGTCCCACCATTTTTGTATAGTGAGGTGACTTTGGGAGTTTGCTTTCCACCATAACCATGTGCAGCCTTGTCTTTAAAACCTAAGTAGGCTTCAGTTTCTACAATGTAACCAGAATAATATTGGTATTCATCTTGATATATGATTTTAACCCCTAATAAATCTTTTGCTGTTTGAATCGTTTGTTTATTAATAAAGTCCACTGTGATCTCACCTTAGAAATTTATAATAAGAATTCTTTTTGACTTTTTAAATTGAGAAATAAATTTAATTATATATTTTGATTAAACTTATGTTTTGATATACTCAAAATGCTAGTTACTTTCCAAGTGTACTCTTCTTAATTTATCAAAGAGTAAATAAATTTAAAACACTTTTACATAACAGAGCATAAAGGAGATTTAAATATGCGACAAAAAGCGAGATTTGGACAAGCGCTTAAATTATTTTGGTCTAACTATGTGAACTTCAAAGGACGCTCAAGACGTAGTGAATTTTGGTATGCTATGTTGTGGAATTTAATATTTATGATTCCTGGCATCATAGGACTATTTCTTGGGTACGTTTTTATTATTTCTGGTGCAATAAGTAATAAAGAAGGTAGTCTTCTCTTCGGTGGAGCGTGTCTTATTATAGGTGGTTTATGGTATCTAATCTATTCACTCGCAACATTAATTCCCAATTTAGCTATTTTAGTGCGTAGATTTCATGATTTGTCACTTTCAATGTTGATACCTATTTGTTTTATTGTTGCCAATTTTATCATATATATCATATCTAATATTATTGTGGAAAATCCTAATACGTCTGAAAATGGATATGCTTTAACTTTTATTATGATATTAAATATATTCATCTGGGTTTTCTCAATTTATGTTTTAGTGATGACATGTTTAAATAGTAAAAAAGAAACTAATAAGTATGGTCCGAGTCCTAAATTTACAGATTTCAATCATAGTTTAGATGGCGAAAATCATAATCCATTAGATAAAGATGAATAATTTCAAATTTTAAGCGATCTCTTTATGAGGTCGTTTTTTTAGGTAAGGATGTCGTATATAATTGACTATTCATTGTTCATTTTATTATGATAAAAGTAATTATGATTGAGGAAAAGGGGCTGTAACATTGAATAGAGTAAAGCAATATAGAGCACATCAAAAAATATCGCAACTTGCTTTAGCCCGAGCAGTAGGCGTTTCTCGACAAACGATTAATATGATAGAAAATGATAGATATAATCCATCTTTGAAATTATGTATAAACATCGCTAAAGAACTCAATGTCACATTGAACGATTTGTTTTGGGAGGATAAAAATGGTTAGCAAGCTATTCAATGTCAAAGACGAGTATCAACTAGAACAATTTAATCGCTTATTTGCCAAAATAAGTGCCCTTGTATCTATTTTAATGTTGGCTTTGTTATATTTTGAAGCTATTTTTGATGTTGAGAGGTCTTATTTATCACCTTATTTAATAGGTGTATTACTTTGTCTCATCGTATTAGCATGTATGTTAATGACAAATGGGTATAGTGAAGAATCGAAAGAAATATATGTTAGAAATGAAGAAGAGAAAAAGTGGCTTAAAAAAATGAGTTTAAAAAAACGTATGATAGCTTTCGGTATTACTAGCATTTATTTACTTTTAGTAAATTTAATCATTGTGCCTTTAGTAACTAAGGGCCATATCGATAGGTTTCAATTTTCGCAAATTACTCCATTTATTGTACCATTTATAATTTTGATACTCAGTGATAAAAGGATTAAAGTATCAAAGACACCTACCGCACCAGCTAAGGAAAAGCTGAATACCACAGATAGGTTACTTAATTTAATCCCTCAATACAATTTTAGCGATGAGTATGAACGAATGAGAATAGAAATGGAATATGCCAAAAATTGTATATGGTTATTACCTGCATTATTAATCATATCCATTGTAGATATCATCATTTCAGTGGTTATGCACCATATGCCGTATGCACCTTTGATTACACTTCTTATAATTGTCATTTTTATAGCCATTGCTTTATTCAAAGTACACAAGATAAAAAAAGCTTAAAATAATAGTGGTCAAAGTAAAATATCTACTTTGACCACTATTTATTATTTGTGTATATAAGATAAAGTTGGATGTTCACGTCCAAGAATATCATGAAGTTGACGATACTTATCAAAGAGTCTTTTATAAGCTTTCACTTTTTCGCTTTCAGGTTCTTTAACGTAATGAATAGGTTGCTTCATATGCTCTACAGCATCTTTAAGCGTCGAATAAGCACCACCAACATTTGCGCCTAACATAGCAGCGCCTAATGCTGTTGCGTTTGATGATTCCAGCACAACTACTTTTTTATTTAACACATTGGCGTAAATATCGACTAAGAGTTTACTTTTTTTAGGGATACCCCCAGAAGCATAAACGGTATGAACAGGAATATGATGGTCTTCAAATTGATTCATTATCATTTTTGTACCGAAGGCAGTAGATTCTAAGTAAGCACGATGAATCATTTCGAAAGGTGTTTGTAATGTTAAACCGAACACACTACCTGTAAGGTGACTATCACTTAGAATACTTCTATTACCATTGTGCCAATCAAGTACTATAACATGTTGATCTTCTACATTAATATTACTTGCTAACTCTTCCAAGTACTCAAGTAAGGGGACATCACTTTCAAGGGCAGTATCAGTAATTGACTTTGGAGCCAGTTGTTCTGAGTAACTAAATAGATCACCAACAGCGGCTTGGCCTGCTTCATAGGCATATAAACCGGGTATAATAGCATCTTTTACTGAACCAGTAATTGCAGGAATAGGTTCTTGTTTAGGATCTAGCATAAGGTGGCAGGTACTCGTTCCAATAACAGCTGTGAATTCGCCTTGTTCAATGGCACCTGCTCCTAGAACGCCTGAATGTGCGTCAATCATGTATGGAGAAATTTGAACTTGAGAGGGAAGTCCCCACAATTCCTGATAATATTCAGCTAAAGTGCCTGCGCTTTCTCCAATATTAATTACTGGTGCTTCACATTTTTCTTTTACAATATTAGGTAAATCTTTGTCTACAGCTTCGAAAAACGCATAGTTAAAACCATTTTCTCTATTCCAAAAGCCTTTAAAACCTATACCGCAATTGGAACGTATATTTTTATATGTAAGTAAACTGGTAATGTAATCTCCAGCTTCCATAATATAATGAGTGTGTTCTAACAATTCAGGAGCTTTATGTTTCATTTCAAGTATTTTCGGAATCATCCATTCACTATTGACGCTTGAACCATAATAATCAAGCCAGTTCTGATTCTCTTGTTGATTAACTTCAACCATTTGTGTTGCTTCATCTTGAGCCCCATGATGCTTCCATAATTTGACATATGCATGGGGATTACTTTTAAAATTATCATGTCTATGTAGAGGTTCGAAATGTTCATCTAAAAATACAATAGTACAACTTGTAAAATCTACACCAATTCCTATTACCTCATTTCTATTCACTTGACTTTCTTCTAATACATGCGTAACACCATTTTCAAGTATGTACTGATAATCATCAGCATTTTGTAAAAAATAATTACGCGGTAACGTTTCCCCGTATAGTGATTCAGCAATAGTACCGTGAGGATATGTCTCTTCATAGCTTGAAATAATATCGCCATTTGATGTATCCACCAGAATCACTCGACCAGAAGCGGTGCCATAATCAATTCCAATACTGTAGCTCATTTTACTAACCCCTTTATTTTATGAAGATAATCAACGTCTATTTAACGATGAATTGTTTGTGAATAATGATAGGGCTTTCAAAATTATTTGTAAAGTTTATTAATTTTATGAAGTTTACTTATATTATGCAATTAAATAATGTTATATTGAAAAAGAATTCAAAATAGAAATTTTAGTGTTAGGAGTAGAAACGATGGGTTTGTTAATTGAACATGTCACCAAGAAATTTGGAGATTTTACAGCAGTAAATGATATTTCGCTAAGACTTGATAAGGGGAAAATGTTGGGATTCTTAGGGAGAAATGGTGCGGGAAAAACAACGACATTTCGCATGATTCTTGGCTTAAGTGAAACAACAACAGGCCATATTACATATGAAGGGAAAAATATTAACAAACATATGTATAACAAAGTTGGCTATTTGCCAGAAGAGCGTGGCCTACATCCCAAAATGACTGTAGAGGAAGAACTCACTTATCTTGCCACTTTAAAAGGTTTATCAAGTAGAGATATTCAACAACGTATTGATTATTGGTTAGAGCGATTTGCAATTACTGAGAATCGAAAGAAACGTATTCAATCTTTATCTAAAGGTAATCAACAAAAAATTCAATTACTTGCAAGTATGCTTCATGAGCCAGAATTACTTATTTTAGATGAACCTTTTAGTGGGCTAGATCCCGTTAACGTTGAATTACTTAAACGTGCAGTTAAAGATTTAAATGATAAAGGATCTACTATAATATATAGCTCACATCGAATGGAGCACGTTGAAGAACTATGTGATGACGTTTGTATTATTGATAAAGGACAACTTGTTGTTTCAGGAGATATACAGAAAGTTCGCTCTGAACATGGTAATAAATTAGTTATCGTCGAATCAGATCACCAGATAGATGGTCTTGATGATATACCAGGAATCTTGAAAAAGGAGCATCGTAAACATGATGTTCGTTTAACGATTGAAAATGAAGCGGTTGCGGAAAAGATTTATAATACTGTAATTAAACAAGGATACGTGAGACGTTTTCAAGTCTTAGAACCATCGCTTAATGATATATTTATCGATAAAGTAGGTGAACTACATGAGTAAATTTTGGTCAACATTCAAACTCACTTATATGAGTAAAATTAAATCAAAAGCATTTATTATATTTATGGCCATCGTTGTTGTGCTCATGGTTGGACTTTCAAACATAGATAAAATTATGGGGTTATTTGATCATGGTCCAGATAAAGTAGGTATAGTTACACAGAATGAACAAATATATAAAGTGTTAAAGCAACAAGGACATAGTCTTGAAGATGACGCGAAATTTAAAAAAGTAAGTAAAACCAAAGCAGAAAAGTTAGTTAAAAATGAAAAATTAGATAGAGCCTATATAGTCAAACAAAATAAAGATAATCAATTGTCAGGTACTATATTAAGTAAGGACAATGTTGATGTTGAAGATAAACAGCGGTTTACTGAAGTATTAACAACAATGCAATCTCATTTAGTTGCCTCAAAGCTTGACTTAAGCCAAAAAGAGTTAAAACAATTGCAATCGCAAAGTCAAGTAGATAGTAAAATCATGTCTGATAAAGAAGATAGTCAATTAAATTCTGGCCAAAAAACGCTAAATTACATTTTGATTTACGCAACATTAATGCTAATATTTTTCATCATTTTCAACTTTGCAGGTCAAGTGGCAATGGAAATTGCTACGGAGAAAACATCACGGGTGATAGAAATGATAATTACAAGTGTTTCACCAGTTGTACATATACTTGCTAAAATTGCTGCAGTAATTGCTGTTGCTTTCACTCAAGTTATCATGATTATTCTTACGGCATTAATATGTATATTTGCATTTGATTTAAAGAAATTGTTCAAAAACTTTGATATACAAATGAATCACCTTGCATGGCAAATTATTGTTGTGAGCTGGCTATGTCTGATTGTAGGTATTTTCTCTTATGTGTTGCTTGCAGCTATTCTTGGATCGCTCGTCTCAAGAATTGAAGATATGAATCAAACTTTAATGCCATTAACATTATTAGCTATGATTGCATTTTACATCGCGATATTTAGTATCATGAAGCCAGATATGTTACTCACTAAGATTACAAGTTTTATACCATTTTTAGCACCGTTCGAATTATTAGTACGATCTCAATCATCTGATCTAGACATATGGGAAATTATTGTCAGCATGGGGTTATCAGTGATTGTGATTATCTTATTATTATGGATAGCAGTAAAAACATATAAAGATTCTGTTCTCACATTTGAGAAAGGATTATTTAAATCTATACATCGACTCATTAAAAATAAATAACTCAGTAAAGCCAAGTATTTGAATTTTCATCAAATATTTGGCTTTTTATGTGGTTAACCTATGGAATAATAAAAGAAAAAGTGTAACAATATGTAAGTGAAAACATCGTCGTTAAATTAATGATAGATTTATAGAATTTAACATTGATACAATGTAACTTAACATATTAAATAAATTTCTTTTGAGTTTATCTACCTCTAAACAATAAAGAATGAGACTATTTGATAGGGTGGTGCATTGTATCGTGTTTTATCCAGTATTTATTTTTATATTAGCAGGCCTTTGTGAAATTGGCGGAGGCTATTTAATATGGTTATGGTTAAGGGAAGGCCATACATATTGGCTAGGTTTAATGGGAGGCATCATACTCATACTTTACGGCGTGGTTGCAACGTTTCAATCATTTCCTACTTTTGGTAGAGTATATGCAGCTTATGGAGGCGTATTTATTATAATGAGCCTGTTTTGGGCTTATGTAGTAGATAAACAATCGCCAGATAAATATGATGTTATAGGCGCTATAATATGTATCATCGGTGTGCTTGTCATGTTATTACCTAGCAGAGCTTAATTTAACGTGGTTGAAAGGGAGATTATGTAATGATAGTTGAAGTTGAGCATCAAAGACATGATGTTGATTTAATTAAAATCGATAATGATGAAACAAAAATTGTATTCTCGAACTACGGTGCTAGAATTGTATCGTGGAAATATCATGACAATAACATTATTTTAGGGAATGTAGTAGAAGCGGATGAATTCTATTTTGAAAATCCATTTAACTTTGGTGCGACAATTGGTCGTTATGCAGGTAGGATTAAAGATGCATCATTTAAGTTAGATGGACATACATATGAATTAGAGAACAATGATAGCCCACATCATATTCATGGTGGTTCCAAAGGTCTGGATAAACGTATCTTTGATTATGAAATTATTGATGAAATTGGACAAATTAAAATTATATTCACTACAACAATTAAAGAAATGGAAGATCATTATCCTGGAGATATGACTATTAAGGTAACGCATACATATGATGCTGACCATCGATGGACTGTACAATATGAAGCTGAATCAACGAAAAGGACATTATTCAACCCTACAAACCATGTATATTTTAATTTAAATCGTGATAACAATGTGGTTGATAATCATCGAATGTCCAGTTCATCGTTAAAGATGTATACACTTGATGATGAAAATATCGTGACAGGCGATGAGCCACTCAACTTTAGTCAAATATTTGAAGACGAACACATTCTCTTTAAAGATATATTTGATAGTACGAATCAAAAGCTTCAAGAACAAATGCAACGTTATAAAGGTTTAGATCATCCATTTGAAGTGGGTGACCAACAACTTGCTATAGATAATAAAGAGTTTGAACTTCTGATCGAAACGGACATGCCCAATATGGTTATATTTACATTTAACGAACCTCAAAATTGGGACAGCGATTTTAATATTTATAAATCTCATTCTGGTTTCACAGTAGAAACGCAACATATTCCTAATGACATTAATATGTATGGAGAAAAAGCACAATCAATTTTAAACCCCCATACACCATATTTTTCTAAAACAAGTTATCAAATCAATGAAAAGTAACTCATATCGGATACATTGCTTTATAGCAGTAGTATCCGATTTTTTAGTTTTAAAATTATTTATTATCTCAAAATATAAAGGCTGTTTCAGCAACACTTTCAAAAATTTAAAAATTGATGAAGTAATAATGTACAGACTTTTTTAAAAATAATCGGGTATTCAAAAATAAACAAAGTCATGTAAAATAATATTAAGGATTAAAGAGAAAAGGAGACTTTCGGCTAATGAAAGACGTAAAAGAACTTAAACTTATGACATTAGATGATGTAACGAGCCAAATAAAAGATGGTATGACACTCGGAATCGGTACAGGAAGTACTATTGAGTTGTTAGTACCTAAAATTGCTGAGTTGATTCATCAACATCATTACGAAATTACAGGCGTGTGCACATCAAATAAAACTGCTTTTCTTGCCAAGGAGTTAGATATAAACATTGTTGAAGTCAACGACGTAAAAAAAATTGATCTTGCTATAGATGGTGCAGATGAAGTTGATCCAAATCTCAACCTTATTAAAGGTGGGGGCGGTGCACTGTTCAGAGAAAAAGTGATTGATGAAATGGCTGAAAGGTTTGTTGTCATTGCCGATGAAAATAAAATCGTTGACTATTTAGGTCAAACGTTTGTTTTACCAGTTGAAGTTGATAAATTTAATTGGTATCAAGTTTCCAAAAAGATTGAGAGTATTAAGGGCGTAAAAGTGAATAGACGTGTGAATGAAGACGTTCCATTTACAACAGATAATGGAAATTATATATTAGATTGTAATTTACCAGAAGGCATTGATCCGTATGAAATGCATGAATTTTTGATTCATTTAACAGGAGTATTAGAAACAGGATATTTTCTCGATATGACTGATCAAGTGATTGTAGGTACCCAAAATGGCGTAAAAATCATGGATAAATAAATTGAGTTAAGATGATGAGATAAATTTTTGAAATGACTTACATAGGTGTATTGTCATCAATCCTGGTATCAAAATATGGTTTTGCAAATGAAATTTAGAATTTGAATAAACAAAATTAAAAGGCAACTTCTACTGAATTAATTTAGAAGTTGCCTTTAATATACTTAATTATTCTTTTTTAGTTGAATCACTCATGTCTTGTTCTTCAACTTGATTAATTTCTTTCTTTACATCGCTAACAACAGATGAATGACGATCTTCTGTATATTTAGCGCTGTCCTTTAAATCTGTATCACTCGTGTTTGAATGCTCTGAACTCGCTTCTGAATTATTATCTTCTTTATTAGCAACGCTATCATTTTCAAATTGATGATTTTTTGAATCATCATTTTTATGACTTTCAAAATCATCTTCTTCGGTGTGGTCTAAATAATTATTGGGTTGCACTTCATCTAAACTTTGTTTCGTTGTTTTGTAAGCAATGGCACGAATAATTAAACTGATAATGATAAACAATACGCCTACAATTGTAGTGGAAAGTGCAATCACTTTCATTGAGAAAAGATCACCAGTTTCTTCACTGAAAAGAAAAACTAAGGCGAATGTCATTGCTGCATGGAATATAGTCGCAATATAGATTGTACGTCCATGTGTTGCTCTGATTAATTCACCAATAATCATCGAGAACATAAATGTATATAAGAAATGGTAACCAGCATATTCAATACCATAAGTAGTGTTTGCGGTGAAGATTGAATAAATTACACCTACAATAATACTAGCAAAGAATGTGTTCATCTTAGATTCAAGAACACTTTGTAAGTATGAACGGAAACCAAATTCAGTAACAAACGCCATTAATAAATGGCCAATTAGAATTGTAATTAAAGATACTGATAAATCTGATGTTTGTAAAAGGATAAAACTGTCAGCAAAAGTATTGAAACAGAACATACCAATCATAAAAATGATAAGCGGTAAAATGAGTGCTAATAGGATACGTTCAATAACTTTTAGACTGAATGAAAATTTTAATCCGGCTAATTGTTCTTTTTTATACTTAAATACTAAAATACATACTAATGATGCAATAAATGGAGCTAAGTCTTTGATGTCAAAAACAAATCTTTTAACTCCAATGGACGCTTGGAAATCTCTAAGTATAATGGATAAGGCCATTGTAATAACAAAGAAGACAAAGACCATCATTGCCCATTGAAACCCAGAAATTCGAGAGTTTTTCATTTTTGTAACCTCCATTAGGTAACAGCCAAATTTCTTTTATTTACAATTATACATCTTACAAGCATATGTTTAAATTGTCTATTTTAATTATCATAAAAATGTAATAGTCCTGAAGTATTTTGTTAGATAATCGTAATTAATCAATTTTAATAGAGGGTATCACTTAACTACTAGCGTTGAATTCGATAACATCAATAGTTATACTTTAAATAGTTTATATAATAAATAAATTAAGGGGGAAATATCATGTATAGACTTGCGGAACCGGATTTATGGAAAGGTCGTTTAGATAGTGAAACAGATTCAAGACAATTTAGACATTTCCAAACTGTAAAATTTGGAGATTTAACTAAAGTTGAAAAAACTAATAACCCCAAAGGTGTAGGTATACTTGGATATGCTGTAGATAAAGGGGTTGAATTAAATAAAGGTCGTGTAGGTGCAAAAGAAGGACCTAATAAAATTAAACAAGCCTTTGCTGGATTGCCAGATTTAAATCAATGTGAAGAGCTCATTGATTACGGTAATGTAGAACATGATCATGATTCACTTATAGATACGCAACAAGAGTATGCTGAGCTTGCAGCGAAATCAATTCAAAATCATAAACAAACTTTCTTACTTGGTGGTGGACATGATATTGCTTATGCACAATATTTAGCCACGCGTAAAGTTTATCCAAATGAGTCTATCGGTGTTATAAATATTGATGCACATTTTGACACTCGTGACGAAGGTGAGTCTACGTCGGGTACTAGTTTTAGACAGATTCTAGATCAAGACGATAATGCTGATTACATGGTATTAGGTATTTCTCAAGGTGGTAATACTCAAGGTTTATTCGATTTTGCTAAAGAGAAGAATGTTCAATATGTGTACGCAGATGAGTTGCTACACCAAGTTTCTCCCCTGATTAAAGATATGATTGAACATTTTATACATGATCATGATGTCATCATGTTTACTGTGTGTATGGACGTTGTAGACAGTGCATTTGCGCCTGGTGTGAGTGCGCCTGCCGTTTTAGGTATCTATCCTCATACTGTATTTGAGCTAGCGAAACGTATTATTCCTAGTGAGAAAGTGGCTTCGATTAGTATAGCAGAGATGAATCCTGAGTATGATTTAGATAATCGTACTGCAAAACTAGTAGCAAACTTAGTTCATCATTTCTTAATTTAATACCTTTAAAAAATGGATTACTAATATTGAAAAAATAAATATTCATGATATACAACAGCCCAATTAGCGTCACAAAGATAATTTTAACGCTAATTGGGCTTTTTTTAATATAAGTTTATTTAAGTATCCCAATACGCTATACAAAGTTGTATTAAAGACATTACTTGTTCAGAATGCTTACGCTTATTTAAATAATTAATAAAAATCTTACGTCCTAAATTCGGGCGAATTTTAATACTATCCAAATCATTAGTAAAATTTGATTGATAATAAAAACGAGGTATCACTGCATAACCTAATCCTAAATGAACAAAGTTTGTTGCTGATTCAAAGCGATCGGCTTCTAAGACTATATTAGGGTGTTGATTCATACGATTGAAATAATCATCTAAATGGTCACGTACTTGTGAATTTTTGTTTGGCATTATTAGAGGAAGATGCTCAATAGTAATTGTCTTCTGATTTGGAAATTCATCCTTAGGCGTAATTAACACATAAGGTTCCTTATACAATGGAATAGATGCGATATCTTCATGAGTGATTTCTTCATTCGTTAGTGCAAAATGAACATCAAAATTAAGCAATTTGTCTATAGATGAATGACGGTCATGTACTTCGTACATACGATATTGTTGATTAGGATAATCATTATGATGTTGTTTTATCACTTTACCCATCCATTGACTTGTGGATTCTAACATTCCCATTTTAATTCTAGGTTCAGATGTAATATTTAAGTCATACATTTTTTCAACTGTGGAACGATATTCCTGTACGATATGTGTCGCATGCTTATAAAATTGAATGCCTTTTTCAGTGATTTTAATGTCTTTAGTTGTACGCATAAATAAGTCATAACCTAAATCAGCTTCCATCTTTTTAATTGTTGCTGTTAGCGAAGGTTGGCTTATATGAAGGAAATTAGCCGCTTTAGTAAAACTATTATATTTAACTATAGCTAAAAAATATTCAAGCTGAATAATCTTCAAGTGTGACACCCCTATTTATAGTTTTAAGTTATAAATAATTAGTTTATTTATATTTGTTGTCTATATCTTAGTACATTATACTATAAATGTAAGATATTTAAAGCAGTCTAAATGTTTGGAATTTGAATTATTTGAATATTTAATTAATTTTCTAATGGCATTAAAGCTTCTTAATTAATATTCGTTTAGAAGGGGGTTCATTTTTCAAATAGGGTTGCTGAGCTCATTTAAATAGGTTTGAATGATTATTCCAGATGGGAGAGATTAATATGAGAAAAATTCAAGCAAAAAAGGGTTTAGATATTGAGTGTAAAGGTTGGGAGCAAGAAGCGGTATTAAGAATGTTATATAACAACTTAGACCCAGAAGTTGCTGAACATCCTGAAGAATTAGTTGTTTACGGAGGTATTGGTAAGGCTGCTCGTAATTGGAAAGCGTTTGAAGCAATTGAAAACACTTTACGTGATCTTGAAGCAGATGAAACGATGTTAGTGCAATCTGGTAAACCAGTTGCCGTATTTAAAACGCATGAAGAAGCGCCACGTGTCTTAATATCAAACTCAGTTTTAGTTCCAGAATGGGCGAACTGGGATCACTTTAATGAACTAGATAAAAAAGGGTTAATCATGTATGGTCAAATGACCGCTGGAAGTTGGATTTATATAGGTTCACAAGGTATCGTTCAAGGAACTTATGAAACCTTCGCTGAATTAGCTAATCAAGAATATAAAAGTGATTTAACAGGAACAATTACTTTAACTGCAGGTTTAGGTGGTATGGGTGGGGCACAGCCACTTGCTGTAACTATGAATAACGGAGTCGCAATTTGTGTGGACGTTGATGAAACACGTGTTGATAAACGTGTAGAAACAAAATATTGTGATGTTAAATCTACGGATTTAGATGAAGCTCTAAAAATGGCTCAAGAGGCAAAAGACAAAGGTGAAGCTCTATCAATTGGTTTAGTTGGTAATGCAGTGGATATTCATAAAGTAATTTTAGATAAAGGTTTCAAAATTGATATCATTACAGACCAAACGAGTGCGCATGACCCATTAAATGGTTACGTGCCACAAGGCTATTCTGTTGAGGAAGCGAAGAAATTACGTCAAGAAGATCCAAAAAAATACGTAGAATTATCTGAAGCTTCAATGGCTAAGCACGTTGAGTTGATGTTGGAATTCCAAAAAATTGGTGCTGTAGCATTTGATTATGGTAATAATATTCGTCAAGTTGCATACAATAATGGTGTTGAAAATGCTTTCGACTTTCCAGGATTCGTACCAGCATATATCCGTCCACTCTTCTGTGAAGGTAAAGGACCTTTCCGATTCGCAGCATTAAGTGGTGATCCTAAAGATATCGAACGTGCTGATGAAGAAATGAGAAGATTATTCCCAGATAATGAAAAATTATTAAGATGGTTAGATTTAGCTGAAGAAAAAATTTCGTATCAAGGTTTACCATCAAGAATTGCATGGCTAGGTTATGGTGAACGTGCAAAGATGGGTCTAGCTTTAAACAAGCTTGTACGTGATGGAGAAATTTCAGCACCCATTGTTATAGGACGTGACCATTTAGACTCTGGTTCAGTAGCAAGTCCTAACCGCGAAACTGAAGGTATGCAAGATGGCAGTGATGCAGTTGGTGATTGGGCTGTACTCAACGCATTGATTAATACTGCAGCTGGTGGTTCTTGGATTTCATTCCATCATGGTGGCGGTGTAGGTATGGGTTATTCATTACACGCTGGCATGGTAGTAGTAGCAGATGGTTCAGAACGTGCTGATAGAAGATTAGGACGAGTTTTAACTACAGATCCGGGTATGGGAGTAGCGAGACACGTTGATGCAGGATATGACATCGCTATTAAAACGGCTAAAGATAAAGGTGTCCAAATTCCAATGATTGATGAAGCAGGTGATAAATAATGAATGATTTAATAATCCAAAATATTCAAGAATTAATTTTACCTAAATCTACTGACAAACCTTTAAAAGGGGGAGAGTTGGACGAATTAGAAGTTGTAGAGAATGGTACAGTTGTAATTAAAGATGGGAAAGTGGTTTACTCTGGATCTCATACAGATGACTATGAGGCTAAAGAGGTCATTGATGCTAGTGGTAGAGTGGTATCTCCTGCACTTGTAGATGCGCATACACACCTCATTTTTGGTGGCTCACGTGAACATGAAATGTCATTAAAACGCCAAGGGAAATCCTATTTAGAAATATTGGAATCTGGTGGAGGTATTCTTTCAACTGTAAAGTCTACTCGAGAAATTAGTGAGGAAGATCTTTTCAAAAAAGCAGAGCATGATTTACTAACAATGATTAAACATGGTGTGTTAACAGTAGAAAGTAAAAGTGGCTATGGTTTAGATAAAGAAAATGAATTAAAACAGTTAAGAGTATCGAACCGTTTAGCTGAAAAATATAACCTAAACATGAAACACACTTTCTTAGGGCCGCATGCAGTGCCTGAAGAAGCTGAATCTAATGAAGCGTTCTTAGAAGAAATGATTAAATTATTACCAGAAGTTAAAGAATATGCAGATTTTGCTGATATTTTTTGTGAAACTGGTGTATTCTCAGTTGAAGAATCTAAGCGATATATGGAAAAGGCTAAAGAAGCTGGATTTAAAGTTAAAATTCACGCTGATGAAATTGATCCATTAGGCGGATTAGAGTTGGCTATTGATGAAGGTGCAATTTCAGCTGACCATTTAGTTGCTTCTAGTGAAGAAGGTAAAGCTAAACTTAAAAATAGTGATACTGTGGCGGTATTATTACCAGCTACAACATTTTACTTAGATAAAAATGACTACGCAGATGCACGTGGTATGTTGAATAATGGTGGTGCGATTGCAGTAGCAACTGACTACAATCCAGGTAGTAGCGTAACAAATAATTTACAACTTGCGATGGCGATTGCTGCATTGAAATTAAAATTATCACCAAATGAAGTTTGGAATGCCGTGACAGTAAACGCAGCTAAAGCAATTGATGCTGATGCAGGTACGATTAATCAAGGGGACCAAGCAAATATTGTAATTTGGGATGCGCCAAACCATGAGTATATCCCATATCATTTCGGTATTAATCACGCTCAAAAAGTGATTAAAGATGGTAAAGTTATCGTGGATAATGAATTTAAGTTAGATTAAAGTAAATCAGTTACTTGTAAATGAGCTAGGCGGTTATGTTATCAAAAAGTGTTAAAGCGTTCGTTTATAGTCTTTAGCGAGTCCTTTGAGGGCTCGCCTTTTTATATTCAAACGAGAGGTTTATAATATAGTGAAAAAGTGAAAATAATGATTATACTTATATCGATATGAGAGGTTCAATAGTTTGAAATGAAGCCTCTAAAGCTTAGCAAAAAGGGGATGTATTAATGACCGAGTTGCATAAAATTGCTTATATAGAGGAATGGAAAGGTCATTATGGTCAAAATATTTTAGCAGGTATACTCATGGCATTAGCACTATTACCGGTCGCTATTGCTTTTTCTTTTATAGTACATATTAAGCCAACGTTAGGACTGATGAGTTGTGGTTTAATGATGTGTCTCATTTCTTTGTTCGGTAAAAGGTTAGCAATGGTTTCAGGACCAAGTAGTGGTATTTCTATCATAGGTGGGCCTTTAGTAGAACAATATGGGGTTCATTATTTGGCTCTTGCAACAATACTCATGGGAATGATTTTATTTATATATGGTTTATGCCATATTGATAAAATATTAAAACTCATACCTAATACTGTTGTGATGGGGTTTATGAACGCCTTGGGACTTCTATTATTGTGGACACAAATGAAGTATATATTTGGTATCTCAATAGCAACTTATGTGGTAAGTGCACTCACTTTTATAATTATTTTTATTTCATCTAGAACAATTAAAGTAATTCCGGCACCGCTGATTACTATTATCGTATTAACATTTGCGACATGGCTTATTCATCCGAATTTGCAATACGTACATGATAAGGCGGATATACACTTTTCAATGCCATCGATTCATATACCTCAAGAAATGTTTGAACTGAGTGCTTTCTTCATTGCTTTAAAATATGCTTTCACAATGTCCGTTATTTCAGTAATCCAAACCAACTTAACAAATGATATGATGAATATGATTTCACAACATCCAACTAATAAAGACAGAGAGATTGTAGGACAAGGGTTATCAAATATTATCGTTGGTTTATTCGGAGGATATGGTTCAAGCGGTTTAGTTGGACAATCGAAATTTAATTATCGTATGGGAGCAAGAACACGAGTAGCGACGCTCACTACCGGTATTTTCTTATTATTATGTGTGTTCGTCTTAGGACAACTCGTTGGTTTAATACCAATGGTGGTACTCGCTTCGGTACTCATTACTATTTCTTTGAATACCTTTGATAGACGCACTTTTCAACATATTAAAGGTGCACCAGTTAAACGTGGATTGGTTATGGGATTAACGATGATTTTAATTTTAATTACTAATAATTTAGCTATTGGAGTTATTGCAGGCACGTTATTTTACTACATTTTACGCTTATTTTTTAAAAAAGAAGGGACTGAATAGCTTATGCCAAATTATTCAGATTATGTTAATTGGAGACGTACATTTCATCAATTCCCAGAGCTTTCTGATAAAGAGTATGAAACTACAAAACGACTTAAACGTATACTTGAAAGTTTTGATATAACCATTTTAGATGTACCTTTAGAAACGGGTTTAGTGGCTGAAATAGGTAGAGGTGAACCGGTGATTGCAGTAAGAACTGATATTGATGCATTACCGATAAACGAACAAGTTGTGCACGAGTTTACATCTACAAATGAAGGAGTAATGCATGCATGTGGTCATGATATCCATATGGCAAGTATTTTAGGCGTAGCAACTCAACTTAAAGAGCTTGAAAACGAATTAAGTGGACGAGTGAGAATATTGTTTCAAGCTTCTGAAGAATTAGGTCATGGTGCAATTAAGTTAAGTGAAACTGGAGTACTTAAGAACGTTAAAGCAGTCTTAGGTTTTCATAATTATCCTTCACTAGACATTGGTGAATTCGCGATTAAAAGTGGTGTAATCACTTCCGCTGTAGATCGTTTTGAGTTTCATATTCAAGGAAAAGGTGCTCATGCAGCAAAACCAGAACAAGGAAATGACCCGGTCATTGTAGTAGGTCAACTGATTAACAGCCTACAATCTATTGTGAGTCGTAATTTATCAGCATTTGATAGTGCGGTCGTTACGATAGGGGAAGTGTCATGTGGGAATACATGGAATGTCATCGCTGATCAAGCTTATATTCAAGGTACTGTTCGTTCATTTGATTCTAAAAAACGTCAACTTATAAAGCAACGTATGAAAGAAATTTCAGATGGGTTATCTCTAGCATTTAATGTAGACATTAAATTCGAATATACACAATTACCGGGTGCTGTCGTAAATGATGAAACACTTACCCAACAAGCGATTGAAGCAGCTAAGGAAGTAGGTTACAACATTCAAATGATGGAAGAACCACTAACGATTGGTGAAGATTTCTCAGGTTATACGAAAGATTATCCTGGTGTCTTTGCTATCATTGGCTCAAATAGTGAATATGATTTGCATCATCCTAAATATGACCCAGATGAACGTATTTTAGAGAAAGTACCAACGTATTTTGTAACGCTCGTTAAAAAGTTATTGAATGGTAAATCTATACGGCAATAGTTGCCATGTAGCTATTTAAAGTGCTATTGAATTCATTTTCAGAGATAAAATGATGATTAAAATATACTTTATGATGGGTAAATAATATTAAATCTTAAATATGGAGATGATGAATGATGTCAGCACAAGATCCTAGAAATAAATTTAAAACGTCTGATTATGATCAACAAGAGCAAGAGTTACCAGGTCTACAATCGAAAATGACACCTCAACCTGATTGTGGTGAAACATCTTACAAAGGTCATGAGAGATTAAAAGGCTATAAGATGTTAGTGACTGGAGGAGATTCAGCAATTGGACGCGCAGCTGCAATCGCTTATGCTAAAGAAGGTGCAGATGTGGCTATTAACTATTTACCGAGTGAAGAAGAAGACGCACAAGAAGTAAAACAAGTGATTGAGGATGCTGGTCAGAAAGGTATTCTAATTCCTGGAGATTTAAGGGATGAACAGTTTAACTATGATATGGTAGAAACGGCTTATAATGAATTAGGCGGTTTAGATAATGTAACGTTAGTTGCCGGCCACCAACAATATCATGATGATATTCACGGATTTAATACTGAAGCTTTCGCAGAGACGTTTGAAACGAATGTATATCCAGTATTCTGGACAGTTCAAAAAGCGTTAGAATATTTAAAACCTGGCTCATCAATTACGACGACGTCTTCCGTTCAAGGATATAATCCGAGTCCAATTTTACATGATTACGCAGCTTCTAAAGCAGCAATTATTTCATTAACGAAAAGTTTCTCTGAAGAACTTGGTGCGAAAGGTATTCGAGTGAATTGTGTTGCTCCTGGGCCATTCTGGTCACCGCTTCAAATTACTGGAGGTCAACCTCAAAGTGCAATTCCTACATTTGGACAACAAACGCCACTGGGTCGTGCCGGTCAACCAGTTGAATTATCAGGTACTTACGTTTTACTTGCTTCAGAAGATTCAAGTTATACTACTGGCCAAGTCTTTGGTGTAACAGGTGGTACGCAAATCGACTAACAATTGATTTACTTTTAATATGTAAATTATATATTGATTATTTTAAGGTGATGGGGACTCGACTGAGTTCCCATTTTTTAGTGTGAGAGTAGAAAGTTTTCACCATATTAAATGGTGATTTGATAATAGTTGAAGCTTTCATGTAAGATGTATGTGATTGGTGAAATATAGAATAAAGGTGATTATAAAATGAAGAATTTTTTAATCAGATGGTTACCTAATATCTTAATTGCTTTAGCTTTACCGTCACTAATATTGTGCCATCATAATCTAATAGTAATATTAGCTATAGCTGTGATTATTTGTACATATATTTCTGCAGTTAATGTTTATTTAGTTAACGAGAATGTAAAAAAAGGTATAACTTGGTTTAATCCTGTGATTGATTATATTTTAGCAATTGTTTCTGCACTTGCTTATTTTGGAATGTTCAGTTGGGTTATTACACAACCTTTTTCAAATGTTACGATGCTACTAATCATTATTTGTTCTGGAAGTATTGCTTACGTCCTTGAAGTGAAGCTTAAAATTAGTGAAGCAAAAAATGGTAAATTTCTTCATGGCGACGAAATGAGTGAATATAAAATTGTATCGGTTAGAACTGAAAAAATTTTCAAAAGGGTATCTTTATGTTCAACAATTATAAGCATTTTACTCATATTTATAAGTCTTTATTTGAAATGGTGGATTGTTTTTGGTGTAGCTATTGTGTTATTGATTATTGTTGCTTTAGCAATCACGATTTATGAGAAATTTTTCACTACACAGATTGAAGAATAATTTTAAAATACAATAAACTTTATGTATTGACGTGTCTATAATTATCTTGTAACGTTAGACACAATTCGAATAACTTATCGAGAGAAGTGGAGGGACTGGCCCTAGGAAGCTTCGGCAACATTTTATCATGTGCCAATTCCAGTAACCGCTAAGGTTAGAAGATAAGCTGAAATGCTATGCCAACAGAGTATAAATGGTGAAATAACATATCTTTTAATCACTTGTTGGTATGAGTTGACTCTATTGATACACACTTGGGTTAGTTTTCAAATAAAGTCACTTACCGGAGCGGAATGAAGAAATGATTCATTGAGAATGAAATTTCTGTTTCGCTCCTATTTTTATGGAAAGTAGGTCAAATTTATGGAGAAAGTAAAGAAAGGTAACGCGTGGGCCCTGCTCCCATTACTCCTATTTGTATTACTCTTTTTAGGTGTAGGAATTATTTCAGGAGATTTTACAACTATGCCTTTAAATGTTGCAATTACAATAACAGTAATCGTTGCCTTACTTATGAATAGAAAAGAATCTTTTGCCAAGAAGGTAGAAGTATTTACTAAAGGTGCTGGACATTCGAACATTATCTTGATGATGTTAATTTTTATCTTGGCAGGTGCGTTTTCAACTACTGCTGAAAAAATGGGTGGTGTTACATCTACTGTTAATTTAGGTTTATCATTGATTCCTCAAAATTTAATCATTGTAGGCCTATTTGTTATTTGTATGTTCGTGTCTATTTCGATGGGGACATCAGTTGGGACTGTTGCAGCGATAGCCCCAGTAGGATTTGGATTCGCACAAGCAACACATGTGCCCGCAGCTTTAGCTATGGCTACGGTAGTCGGTGGTGCAATGTTTGGTGATAATCTGTCAATGATTTCGGACACTACCATTGCTGCAGTAAGAACTCAAAAGACTAAGATGAATGACAAGTTTAGAGTTAATTTTAAAATCGTTTTACCAGGTGCTATTTTAACGATTATAATTTTATTTTTCTTAACGAATGGTATTTCAATCGATCATGCCAAAAGTTATGATTATAACTTAATTAAAGTTATTCCATATTTATTAGTACTGATACTCGCACTTGTAGGTGTAAACGTCATCATTGTACTCATTGGTGGTACAGCCTTAGCAGGTTTAATAGGATTAATTGATGGTTCCTTTGGTTGGAAAGGACTTCTCAGTGCCGTATCTAAAGGTATAATTGGAATGGAAGATATTGCAATGATAGCATTACTGATTGGTGGCCTTGTAGGTATCATTCAACATAATGGTGGCATAGATTGGTTACTACAGTTTGTACGTGCTAGAGTTAAATCTAAACGTGGTGCAGAATTAGGTATTGCCAGTTTAGTAAGTGCCGCGGATATATCTACTGCTAATAATACAATTTCTATTATTATGGCAGGACCTTTAGCCAAGAATATTGCTGATGAGTATGATGTCGATCCGCGCAAGTCAGCTAGTATATTAGATATATTCGGAGGATGTTTCCAAGGGTTACTCCCATATAGTCCTCAAGTTATTTCAGCAGCTGGTGTTGCTGGTATTTCTCCATTCTTACTTGTTCCTTATAGTATCTATCCAATTTTATTAGGAATCTGTGGTTTAGTGGCTATTATTTTGAGAGTCCCTCGTTTAAAAGATAAACCTCAAAAATAAATATAAATTAAAAGGAAGCTACTCATTTAGATTTTAGCTTCCTTTTAACTTTTTCAGAGCTTTCAGAGTTTGTGACATAGCTTAAATACGTTAAAATAGAAATAAGAGTGAAAGTAGGTGAAAGAGAGTGGCAAAATATAATGTAGAGAATGAACACGTAGAAATCGACATCGAACGTTTACTAAAATTTACTCCAGAAGTTGTTTATGAAGCATGGACAAAAGTGGAGATTCTTAAACAATGGTTCATGACAACACCACGTACAAATAAGACTTTTGAAGCGGATGTCCAAGAAGGCGGTACATATCGTATAGTAGATAGTAGAAATGGGAAGCAAAATGTTATCGAAGGTAAATACGAAGAGCTTGTAATGGATGAATACATTAAAATGACAATAGGTATGCCTGGTTTAAGCGCCGAAGAGGATGTCATAGAAGTAGAATTCTTTGAACGTGAAAATGGTGGTACTCAAATGTTGTTTTACTACCGCTCATTAGTTGAAAAGGAAAGACGTTTAACTGCGTTGGAGTACAAACAGAAGAAGAAAGAATATCATGATTCAACTGCGCATGGTTTTGAATTAATGATTGATCAAATGCAACATATATTAGAAGAACTAGAAGAACAACAGCATAATTAAAAACAATCGCAAGCATTAAATGAGTAGCCCCTAGGTGTTACAAATAATGCTTGCGATTTTATTTATAATAATTCATTTTTTTCTTTACGTTCATTATATTTTCTTAAAAGTGTTTCAAAAAAGATATGGTAACTAATAAAGCTTGAATAATCGGTACCGTCATTTAAATAAAATGTATTACTTGAAACATATATATTATAGTTTGCTTGTTGAGCGAGTGAGTTATCTTTCATCGTTGTTACTGAGATAAAATATTTCTGTCTTAATTGAAGAAGCTGTGTAACTTCGGTCAATTGATATGTCTCGCCAGATAATGAAATAATAAAGAATAAATCCTCTGGAACAGTTTTATTTAACACCATTTTTAATTCATGAACATCATGTAGGATTATAATGTTTTTATGCATTGTAAGTAAAATACGTTGTGCTTCTTCAGCCACATTCATTTGAGCGCGTCCTGTTCCGTAAAGATAAATCGTAGTGGCTTCATGCATTTTATTCGTTAATAATTGATAATCAATGCGATCTAAATAACTAAAGGTATTTGCTATTTCTTGTTTAAATTGTTCCATTGAATCAGAAGGAAGCTGATTCTTTTTTTCATTTTCAAATTTCAAAAATGATTTAAAATCACTGTAGCCATCAAATCCTAGTTTACGTGTAAAACGGTGGATAGTGGCATTTGATGCATGCGTATGTACAGCTAAATCTTGAATTTTCATATTTTTACATTCTTCTATATGTGTATTAACATAACTTGCGATTTGTATATCATTATCATTCAATTTATCGAAATGAGTGTTCACACGTTCATCTAGTATCATTTAAGCACCTCATTGTTTTGCATGAAAAAATTTCCGTTCAATGAAAATATAATCTGATTATACAAAATAGTTTCAAAATGCGTCAACGTCGTTGTTATTATGTAAGCGTTTACTATATATTGAAATTAACTTATTTAGAGATACTAACACTTACTAATAAACATATAAGTAAATGATAGTGAGAAATAGATTGGGATGTGGAGGTTTTAATTATGAATGCTATCAAACGATTCGGTAGTGCGATGATCGTGCCAGTGTTGATGTTTGCTTTCTTTGGTATCGTACTTGGGTTTGCGACACTTTTCAAAAATCCAACAATCATGGGCGGTTTAGCAGATCAGCATACATTCTGGTTCAAATTCTGGTCAGTGATAGAGTCAGGCGGATGGGTCATCTTTAATCACATGGAAATCGTCTTTGTTGTGGGTTTACCTCTATCTTTAGCTAAAAAAGCACCTGGGCATGCAGCATTAGCCGCGTTGATGGGTTATTTAATGTTTAACACATTTATTAACGCGATTCTAACGCAATGGCCTCATACGTTTGGTGCTAACTTAAAGAAAGGCGTAGAAAACGTCACTGGATTAAAAGCTATAGCAGGGATAGAAACGTTAGATACAAATATTTTAGGGGCTATTATTATTTCAGGGATTATTACATGGATACATAATCGATACTATAGTAAAAGACTGCCAGAAATGTTAGGGGTTTTCCAAGGCCTCACATTTGTAGTTACCATTTCATTCTTTGTAATGTTACCTATTGCAGCAATAACATGTGTGGTTTGGCCAACAATTCAACATGGAATTGCATCAATACAGCATTTTATCATTGCTTCTGGATACGTTGGCGTGTGGTTATACCATTTCTTAGAACGCGTATTAATCCCTACAGGATTACATCACTTTATATACGCGCCAATTGAGGTAGGACCTGTGGTAGTAAATCACGGTTTAAAAGCAGAATGGTTACAGCATTTGAATCAATTTGCTGAAAGTAGTAAACCTTTAAAAGAACAATTCCATTATGGTTTTATGTTACAAGGCAATGGTAAAGTATTTGGATGTTTAGGAATTGCGCTTGCAATGTACTCGACAACACCGAAAGAAAATCGTAAGAAAGTGGCAGCACTACTCATACCTGCAACGCTAACAGCGATTGTTGCTGGTATTACTGAACCTCTTGAATTTACATTCTTATTTATTGCACCATATTTATTTGTGATCCATGCTATCTTGGCAGCTACAATGGATACTTTAATGTATGCTTTTGGTGTTGTAGGTAATATGGGAGGCGGTGTGCTAGATTTCTTAGCTACAAACTGGATCCCGTTAGGTAAAGATCACTGGATGACATATGTTGCTCAAGTAGTGATTGGTTTTATATTTGTGGGAATCTACTTCTTCCTATTTAGATTTTTAATTCTTAAATTTGATATACCACTTCCAGGTCGAAAAAAAGGAACAGAAGAAGTAAAACTATTTTCTAAACAAGATTATAAAGATAAGAAAGGTGGCACTGCTTCATCAGAACAACCAAAATCAACTGGGAACGAATATGATGACAAAGCAGCTTACTATTTAAAAGGCCTAGGTGGTAAAGAGAATATTAAAGACGTAACAAATTGTACAACTCGCCTACGTTTAACAGTGAATGATGAAAGTAAAGTTCAAGATAGTAGTTATTTTACACATAATCAAATGGCTCACGGTTTAGTGAAAAGTGGTAAAAGTGTGCAAGTTGTAGTCGGTATGTCTGTACCTCAAGTACGAGAAGCGTTTGAACATTTAGTTTACGAGGAAGAAAAGTAATTAAATATCACAATAAGCGTCTCAAGGAGAAAAAATTATATCTTCTTGAGATGTTTTATTGTCAAAAAAACCAGTGCTATTAACAACACTGGTCTTTAAATTATTATGAAATTCTAGCTTTATGAAGCATTTTGGCACGATAGCTTGCTGATAAAATATCTATATTACGTGTTGCAATTGTATGTAGCAATTGAGCGAATATCTCTGGAGAACATACGACACTTGCACAATTGTTATTCAATGTATAGTTTACATCGTGATGGTTAGCAAACATATTCATGATATCAATTACTTTGTCTTTAATGAAAGCATCTTGTAAACCATCGATAGCTAAATCAAAACGCTTGGCTGATTGATAGAGATGTTCTGAATCAAGAAGTTCATCGAAATGCTTAGGAGACAAAATTTGGTAAATAGATTAATTGTGGAAGCTCAAAAAGCTTATTAAATATGGTAACTGTTGCTTAGGTAAACTGACCTCAAGTGCAAACATGTTATTTTGTTTGAAAATCGAAAATTGAAATGACTCACAAAATTTTATTTCTTTACATAAATGAGTTAATTTTTTTCGCGTTGAGCGAGATTTCAAACCTGCAATATTGATAATGTAGGTTTCAAATTTATCAATCAACATGTTATGACCTCCCGTGAATTTGGCATATAACTGAAGCATACGATGTTCGTTTAAATAGATTGTACCACTCTTTTTTTATATAATCACTAAGACTTTTGCACGAAGTTAAAAACTTATTCTTTTGTAATCTTTTCTTTACAAAATATATAAATGTAAAAGTTATTTCGAGTTAAATAATAAGAAAATTCTGAAAATTATATTGAGTTTGTCTTTGTCTTGTGATAATATGTGAAATTATCGCATTTAGGGAAGTGTTCATTATGTTAAATAGAGTCAGTCAGTTTGCGACTAAAACGTTTTTATTTTGGATGTTGATTGCAGCAATTATAGGATTTGTTTTTCCGAAATCATTAGCGCACTTGGGAACATTAGTGCCATACCTTTTGGGTATCGTTATGTTAGGAATGGGAATGACAATTAATCCAAAAGATTTTAAGGTGGTATTTAAATCACCTAAACCGGTCATAATTGGGGTGATACTACAATTTACAATTATGCCTACATTGGCTTTTTTAATAGCAAAGATTTTTCATCTCCCACCTGAAATTGCAATAGGTGTAATATTAGTAGGATGCTGTCCAGGTGGGACATCAAGCAATGTTATGAGTTACTTAGCAAATGCTAATGTAGCTTTATCAGTAGCTATTACAAGTGTTTCCACATTGTTAGCGCCAATAGTGACTCCTGCATTGATTTATCTTTTTGCAAATGAATGGTTAAAGGTTTCATTTCTGAGTATGTTTTGGTCAGTGGTTCAAGTCGTTTTAATACCTATAGCAATTGGGTTTATTTTCCAAAGTATTACTAAAAAAGTTGCAGAGAAAACTGTGGCTATATTACCAAATGTTTCTGTAATAGCAATTTCGCTTATTCTTGCATCTGTTGTAGGTGGCAGTAAGGAACAAATTCTTAAAACTGGTTTACTTATATTTTTAGTTGTCATAGTGCATAATGTTCTAGGATATACTATCGGCTTTATTTTAGCACGTGTATTTAAACTTGAACGCCGTGATCAAAAAGCAGTATCAATTGAAGTAGGTATGCAAAATTCAGGTCTTGCAGTATCATTGGCAACTGTTCATTTTAGTCCTCTAGCAGCTGTGCCAGGTGCAGTATTTAGCTTTGTACATAATATTTCAGGTCCTATTCTTGCTAAATATTGGTCAAAACGCTAAAAATTACGTAAGGACTTTGATAATGCTTATGACTATCTCGTCACGATAGTCATTTTTTTATGTTAATATGGGAAATAAATAGCTACATTTACAAGGAGAAAAATGAATGTACAGAGCAGTTATCTTTGATTTCGATGGAACAATTATCGATACAGAACGTCATTTATTTGAGACAATAAATAAACATCTCAAATTTCATAAAGCTGAACCTATTTCAGTAGATTTTTATAGAGAATCTATCGGAGGGACAGCTACAGATTTACATCAGCATCTCGAGCAGGCCATAGGCGCAGATAATAAAGAAAAAATATATCAAGAACATCATCAAACTAGTGGTAATTTGCCAATTATCAGTACAATCAAAGAGTTAATGGATTATCTTAAAAAGCGTCATATACCTATGGCAATTGCAACTAGTAGTTATCGAGAAGATATATATCCAACATTTAAAAAGTTGGGTTTAGATAACTATATTGATGTCATTATTGGTAGAGAAGACGTTGATAACGTTAAACCAGATCCAGAACCTTATTTAATGGCTGTTCAAAACCTTAATTATAATCCAACAAATTGTTTAGCAATTGAGGATTCGTTGAATGGTGCTACAGCTGCTATGATGGCAGGATTAGATGTTGTCGTTAACACGAATTTGATGACAGCAGAACAAAATTTTTCAACTATTAATTACGTCGGAAAAGATATGTCGATTGAAGATATTGTGACATCTTTATTTGAGAAGAAATAGGAGGTATAAGCGTGGGTTACATTATACTTTTCTTTATAGCTGGTCCAATTATTTTAGCAATAGGGAATCTGGTTCTTGGTCCTATTTTTAATAAACGTACACCATTTCATGTTCAAGTTAGATCATTCATAATTGGATCTATTGTTTATCTTTTACTTGCAACCATAGGATATTTTCTTTTATTGCAAGGAAAGCTTTAAAAGAATTATAAATTTTTTAGCAAATGATAATTTAACACTGTAATGAAATCTTTTCTTAGTGGAATCTTAAATTAAAAAAGTCTATAAATGAATTTAGTTATCAAAATTCATTTATAGACTTTTATTTTGTATTAACTATTCATTTTTAAAATTAATGTTATAGCGATGAGTACGATTAAAATTAAATCTATACCTACCATAATTGTGTATCGTGTAGGTTTCTGACCTTGGTTTTTAGCTAATTTCATTGCTTGATAATTTGGTATCAAACTAATTACTAATAGTATGATAATGACTACACCTATAATTATTGTCATGATTACTTACCTCCATGATTTCCTCTTGTTATAAGCTCCCATATAACGCCTGTTATAATTCCAATAACTAAACCACTAATGATTCCTATTTGAGGTGTGAAGAACAAAGCTCCAACTAATATACAAATTATAAGTGCTATTGGAATGGTTGTGCCATAAATCATTTTTCGTTCTGGAGAACTTAGAATGGTAAAGGCAACTAAATAAAGAATGAAGAAGGCTACCGTAGCAAGAAGTGTTCGACCTACGACAGACATGATATCAGGTTGTTTCATAGTAAAATAATTAAGTAGGAAAAATATAATCATAAATATTAATGTAACTTTAATTGAACGATTAATGAGTGCCTTATTCATATCCGAACTCCTTAAACTATTTAGAAAAAGTATATCATACTCCATAATTCAATTAGAAAGAAAGCATATTATGTAATAAAAATGCAAATAGCTTTAATTTTCAGAAAAATATTCAAAATAGGTGTTTTCAAAAATCAAAAAGCTTGCTATGATACATGTGTAAGCGATTTCATTAAATTGTAAAAATTTTGTTTCAATTTCGTCAATTTGTAGTATAATTACGGAAATAAGATTATCATTAAAATAATAATCTAGATTTAGAGATGGGGTAAAGTTATGGAAAACAATGAATTACAAAGGGGACTAAGTGCACGTCAGATGCAAATGATTGCACTTGGGGGAACAATTGGTGTCGGTCTGTTTATGGGGGCAACAAGTACAATCAAATGGACTGGCCCATCAGTTATTTTTGCATACTTAATCGCTGGTATATTTTTATTCCTAATTATGAGAGCAATGGGGGAAATGATTTATCTTAATCCTACAACTGGATCATTCGCAACATTTGCAAGTGATTACATACACCCAGCAGCGGGTTATATGACGGCTTGGAGTAATATATTCCAATGGGTTGTAGTAGGGATGAGTGAAGTTATCGCAGTTGGTGAATATATGAACTATTGGTTCCCAAATTTACCTAACTGGATACCTGGTATCGTAGCAGTGGCATTATTAATGGGAGCAAACCTTGTTTCAGTTAAAGCCTTTGGGGAATTTGAATTTTGGTTTGCATTAATCAAAGTTATTACAATTATTTTAATGATTATCGCAGGTTTTGGCTTAATCTTATTCGGAATTGGTAATGGTGGTCATGCAATAGGGATTTCAAATCTATGGTCTCATGGTGGATTTATGCCACATGGAATCGTTGGTTTCTTCTTCGCACTGTCAATAGTTATTGGATCTTATCAAGGGGTTGAACTCATTGGTATTTCTGCTGGAGAAACTAAAGATCCTCAAAAGAATATTGTTAAAGCAGTGAATGGAGTTATTTGGAGAATATTAATCTTCTATCTTGGTGCAATTTTTGTAATCGTTTCTGTTTATCCTTGGGACAAATTAGGTGACATAGGAAGTCCTTTCGTTGCGACATTTGCTAAAGTAGGGATTACTTTCGCAGCTGGTTTAATAAACTTTGTTGTATTAACAGCTGCTATGTCAGGTTGTAACTCAGGTATATTTAGTGCTAGCCGTATGATTTATACATTATCTAAGCAAGGACAAATGCCTAAGATTTTCTCGAAAGTATTAAAAAATGGTGTTCCGTTCTACACAGTACTTGCAGTATCAATCGGTATCTTAATCGGTGCATTACTAAACGTCATTCTCCCTTTATTTATTAAAGGTGCAGCAAGTATTTTCGTTTATGTTTATAGTGCATCTATATTACCAGGAATGATTCCTTGGTTTATGATTTTATTCAGTCATTTACGCTTTAGAAAGTTACATCCTGAAGAAGTTAAAAATCATCCGTTCAAAATGCCAGGAGGCGCATTTGCTAACTATCTTACAATAGCATTCCTAATTTTAGTCTTAATCGGTATGCTATTTAATAAAGAAACAGTTGTTTCTGTAGTTATTGGTATTGTGTTCCTAGCAGTTGTGACACTTTATTATTTCGTTCGTTATAATAAAAAGGATCAACAAGCTAAAAAAGCAGCATTAACTCAGAAAAACCAAAAAGGCTTAGAATAATAGCTATATAGTTAAACAAAAAAGCGATTCGTTCATACACTCTAATATAAAGAAATTTAGAGTATGACAAATCGCTTTTTTTATTTATTTAATGTTTAAATTCAATATTTGATAAATGTTTACGGTAATTATCCAAAGCCATTTTAGATTGTGTTATAAAATCTAAGGATGATTGATAATTTAGAGCAATGTAACGATAATAAAGTACATCTATTGTAAACATTTGTGCAAACAATGAAGTCGTTGCACCCATGCGCATTTCATTTTCATCAGTTTGGCCGTAAGACAAGACGATATCTGACCGATTGGCTACTGGATTATCTTTCGTACTAGTAATAGTAACAACTGGTATATGATAGTCTGAAACAACTTTGGCTATTGAACGCATTTCACTTTGCATACCATTGTTTGTAATAAATACGACGCAGTCTTTAGCATTATGTGTCGCTAACATGGTCGTGAAGATATGTGTTTCTTGTACCAATTGTATATTTAAACCAATGCGAGATAATTTTTGATATAAATCTGTAGCCACTACAAATGAAGCACCATAACCATAGATGAAAATGGTTTCTGCACATTTAAATAAATCGCAAATTCGGTCTATCGTCTTATCGTCAATTTTTTCATTGGCGTTGTTAAGCGCACCTTTAGCACGAGAGTGCATTTTCTTTTTGAGAGAATCTGTATTTTCATTGTCTACAAGTTCAACATTGTATACAGATGCTTCTTTAGGCAGAAATTTAGATAAACCAATTTTAAGTTCGTGAAAGCCACCTTCAGTTATTTTCTTACTAAACCTTATTATAGAGGAGGGGCTGGTATCTAAAACTTCTGCTATATCTTGAGAATTCATATTAACTACCTTATGAGGTGAGTTGAGTATGAATTGAGCTATCTTTTTTTCATTTTTAGTTAGGTAGGGGTACTGGTTGTCAATTTCATTTAAAATGTTTGGCAATTTCATCACCCATTTGATCAGAATTTCTCATTTCTTTAGTCGTGCCAAAGAAATAAGTGAAAATGAAACCTCCAGCGTAAGCAGCAAGTAAACCTGCAATATAACCGAGGTACATATGATTATCTATTAACGGTAGAAGAGAAATACCACTAGGCCCTACAGCTGTAGCACCGATATGACCAATACCACCAACAACAGCGCCACCAATACCGCCGCCAATACAAGCTGTAAAGAATGGTCGACCTAATGGTAATGTGACTCCGTAAATTAAAGGTTCTCCAATACCTAAGAAACCAACAGGTAGAGCACCTTTTAAAGTATTACGTAATTTAGTATTTTTACGACATCTAACCCATAAAGCTAATGCGGCACCGACTTGTCCAGCACCAGACATAGCTGCAATAGGTAACAGATAAGTAGAACCCGTTTTATTAATTAATTCGATATGAATTGGTGTGAAAATATGATGCAATCCTAGCATGACTAGTGGTAAGAAGAAAGCACCAATGATGAAACCACTAAATATGCCTCCTACACCAATAATCCAGTTAATGACATGCACCAATCCATCAGATATAAAGCCAGCAACTGGCATTATAATAAACAATGTTAATAAACCAATAATTAATAATGAAATAGTTGGAGTTACAATAATATCGATAGCATTTGGGACTATTTTATGTAATCTTTTTTCAATTAAACTAAGCAACCATACTGCAAATATAACGCCAATAATTCCACCTTGACCCGCGACGAGGTGTTCACCAGTAAAGATATTTTTAATTGGGTTTTCATCAGTTATACCAGTAAGTAAGGTTGCACCACCAATTACACCACCTAATCCAGGCGTAGCGCCGAACACCTTCGCTGCATTGATTCCAGTGAAGATAGCTAAGTAGGCGAGCATCCCATCTTTAATGACACTCAGCACTGAAACAACTTGTTTAAGCCAATCTCCAGATAGAGTTCCAGCTGTTAATAAGTTATTCAATATCGCTGCAATACCACCTATTAACCCGGCACCTATAAATGCTGGGATTAAAGGTATGAAAATATTAGCAATGGACTTTAAAACTTTATTCCATTTACTTTGTTTGCGATGACTTTGAAAATTCTGTTTATTTTGTCGTGCTTGTTCTTCAGCTTGCGCTTTATAGCTTGTATTTTCAGTATGAGAAGTATCATCATCTAAAGGTGCGCCACTTGTTTCAGACATATAATTTGCAACTTTGTTAACAATGCCTGGTCCAACTACAACTTGGAGGCGTTCATCTTCAACAACACCTAAAACACCATCAATACTTTTCAATTCATTGTAATTAACTTTATCGTAATCATGAATTTTAATTCGAACACGAGTCATACAATGAATAATATTATCAATATTATGATTACCACCAACGGCGTTAGTGATATCTTTAGCAAGACGTTCTTCTTTGTTCATGGAAACTCCCCCTTAAACGTTGATGGCTTGCTTGATCACTCCATTACTTTTATATAAACGCGTCTCTGCATCTTCTTTAGTTGTATTACATAAATACATGACAACTGCTGTTTTAATATGATTTCCCGCTTCTTCATACAATGTTTGTGCAGCTTGTTCATCTAAATCACATATATCTTGAATAATGGTGATTGAACGATTGACCAATTTTTTATTCGTAGGTCGTAAATCCACCATTAAGTTATCATATACTTTTCCGACCCCAATCATTGTCATTGTAGAAATCATATTTAATATGAGTTTTTGAGCAGTGCCAGATTTTAAACGAGTAGATCCTGTTAAAACTTCTGGTCCCACATTAACTTCTAAAATATGCTCTGCACAAGCACTTATTTCACTATTTGTATTACACGAAAGAGCAACAGTATCAGCATGAATATCGTTTGCATAAGTGAGGGCGCCTTTGACGTAAGGTGTGCGACCACTTGCAGATATTCCAATAACAATATCATTATCATTTAGCTGAATATCTTTTAAGTCTTGTGCGCCTTGCTCGCTATCATCCTCAGCCCCTTCTACTGCGACGGTCATCGCTTTTTGACCACCAGCAATAATACCAACGACCTCTTCAGGACGTGTATTAAAAGTTGGTACACATTCAGCAGCATCTAAAACGCCAAGACGTCCACTTGTACCAGCGCCTATATAGATTATTCTTCCTCCACGATTAAAACGTTGGATAGCACTAGTTATAACCTGTGATAACTGAGGAATCACTTGTTCAATGGCTTTTGGTACTTTTTGATCCTCACGATTTATTGTTAGTAGTGCATCTTGAATAGTCATTTCATCTAAATGCATCGTTTGAGTGTTACGAGTTTCTGTTGTTAAACGATTCATTGTCATTCTCCTTCGTATATGTAAATTTAAAAGTATCTCCAGGCTGAATCAGTGTTAATAATTGAAGATCTTCATCGCTCACTGTTGCAATATGGTTAATATGAGAATGTCCTTTGAGTGGTGTTTTAACGACTTGAATTTCACCTTCATATCGCCCATTTAGTTGGTTATCTACAGTGATATCCCCAATGTCTCTTTCAGTTATTCCTATAGGATCTATAGGAGTATCATTGTTAACACGTGAATATTGAGAACGTATGATATGCTCTGGTGCGTCAATGCGCGATGTATGTGTTCTTAAGACTCTCTCAGAAAATGATGGATCCAAGTCTTTAAGCTTGAGCGTAAAATGTCGACGATGCATCATATCAGACAATTGTTGAGCAATTAATAAATTGATTGCTGTGTCACCGATAATAACATGAGAGATATCTAGGGATTGTAATTCATGCGTAGCAACTAAAGGATGTGATGAACGATGTGACTCAACTGTTGGTAACCCTTTATGTAAAGGGCCTCTTAGCTCTGTTCCTGGTATAAAGGCATATATTTTTGCATGTTTATCGTAAGTTTTAATAAGTTGATTTTTATATTCAATGAAAGAATATGAAAGACCTGTATCAGGTCGTGGATAATAATTGTGACAGTATAATAGTTGAGACTGATAATCTTGTTTATAAATGCGCTTCAACATATCTTCTGTGATATTACTCGCATTAAGACAGCATTGGAAACCATGACTTTGAACTTCATGGATGAGTTCAACATCCAATTGATCATCAATACGTATAGAAAATGCCCCATGTGGCAATTGATTTAAATAACTGTAAAGCGTTGGATTAAGTAAAGAAGGATTAACATCAATGATATAAGTGATATTATATGATGAAAGAAGCTGACATAATTCCCCAAAATATGACAACTGATGTTGCTTGTTTTCTTCAGGGATTTGTAAAGATGTAAAGATCACATCATAACCCATAGAAGCCATGTTAAGAATATACTCTTTATCTAAAGCATTTCCTAAATAAACTGAGAAGCCAAGCACATCTAACACTCCTTTTAAATACTTAATCAGTACGATTATAACGCTATTATTAAACGTTTACAATTTGAGGTATTTTTAGAATAATATAATATTAAAATTTAAAGCACATGATGTTTTAAGTTACATGAAATTTAAATAAGTGCAATGTATCGAAACGTTGATAAATGAAATTAAAGATAAATTTATAATAATTAGGAAGTCGAAGGTTTGATTTTTAAAAGTTGTTCATGTAATAAAAGTTGTTTGATATGAATATAAAAAAGCATGTCTCCTTGTTTGATTGGTATAAGAGGGTGTTCTGATAAATGAAGAATGACATAATAGTAAGATGTTAATTCTGGTGTGGTACTTAATATTGATTTATGCGATTCTATCCAAATTTTTTCAACTTCTACTTCTTGATTAAATACGTTCAAAGTTTCTTCAAATTTGTTATGATGATTGAGTACATAATATTTAGCATTTTCAGTCAGAGAGAGCAATTTTATAATTCGTTGTTCAATGTGTCGTGTGATTTCTAAATAATTCATAATTCCTCCAATAAATTTTAAAAATGATTGAGTAATAGAAAGGAAACGTCTATGAGGCAGAAAGAAGTTAAGAAAAAATATAAATTTAGTGATATTGCGTGGAGAGATTTAAGTCTAATTGCAGTAGTATTGGTGGGACTTTTTCTATTTAGCGTTGCAGGTATGGCGCTAGGTGCGCTTTTTCTAAAACATATGTCACAGTTACAATTAGCGATGATTAGTACATTAGCGCAGTTAATGGCTTATGTTGTTGTGATATTTGTATTTTACTTTTTACACATCCATACATTTGGAGAGAGGTTTAAAAAAGGTTTACAATACTTGAAACGACGATGGTTCATTATTATTATCGCTTTTTTATTAGCGTATGGTTTGTCTAGTTTATATGAATGGTTAATGCAGTTTTTACCTAAGCATCTACAATATTCTGATACGCAAAATGAGATGGCTTTAGATAAATTGTTCAAATTACATGCATTTATACCTTTCGCGTTTTTATTAATCGTGATTGTAGGACCTATCGTCGAAGAATTAGTGTTTAGACACATACTAATAGGAGAGTTAGGAAAGAAGTTTAATTTTATTGTAATGGGGATCATATCAGCTGTATTATTTACTTACATACATGTAACTGATGCGAAATCACCGTTTGAATTCGGAGCATACTTTATTTTAGCCATTGCTTTAGTCTCAGTGTATTTAGTTTCAAAGAGAAATTTAGCAGCATCGATTAGCTTGCATATGTTAAATAATCTAGTGTCATTTATCTATACTCTATGGTCAATATTTTATAATTAGTTTAAAAACCCAGCTGATTCACATTAACTGTTTATGTCAGCTGGGTTTAAAAATTGCTGATAGTTATCTATTGAGATATCTTGAGTTTTAATAGTTTTTTCGAATGAGTAAGAAATATCGTGTATGTCCATGATTGATAATTCACGTGTATGACCACGACCTATATCAAAGATCACTGCATGCCACTGACCATCTTTACACAATAAACCTATAAAAATAACATTTTCAGCGTGCGCTTTTCCTTCTTCAATATAATCAACAAGCATGACATTTCGTTCTGTACAGTATATTAATATATCCGAAAATAGTTGTGGTAATGAGTAATTATTACTATCTTCAAATTTAATATAATAATCCATCTTTTTTAATAGCTTACGTAATCGTGTTTGAGGTAAACCTAAACATTGTTTAATAATGGCTTGAATTTCTGTTTGATAAGGGAGAGTAGAATAAGACTGACTTTCATTTAGTGTAAGAAACAACGCTGACAGTTGATTTTCTGTTAAAGATAAAGAAATTTTTGATTGAGCATCTTTAATTTGATAACCACCGAGTTTACCGTGTTGTGCGTACACTTTTACACCTTGTTCTTCTAAATCATCAATATCCCTTAAAATAGTACGTTTCGAAACTTTAAATAGTTTTGCAAGTTGTGAAGCGGTCATTTTATCTGAATTTTGTATAGACTGAATGATTTGATTTTGGCGTTCTAATTTATTCAATGAAAGTCACCTCCATAAACATTACATATTACATTTATTATAACATATAAGCGACAATGATGACATTTTCTTATTTTTGGTCGGTACAAAAGTGTAAAATTTCTTATTTTTCTTTTAGAAAACGCTTACAATATAAAAATCATTATGTTACTATAATATTTGTAACAGGGGAGCGATTAGACAAAGGGGTAGAGCTATATAACAGATAGCTGTGTAATCGTTCGAGTTACATCAAAACATCTTCAATATTTATTACTTACTTTCCTTTCTATTTGTCGGCTAGCTCGTGACTAGCCGATTTTTTCTTTTTTAAAAACTTATTAATTATTATTCCAAAATCTTGATGACTTCGTATAAAATAAATATAAGTAAATAGAGAGATTTCGATAATTAAAGTTTACTTATAATATATAACTGATTTATTAATTCTACATAAATTTATTTTATTTGGTGGTGAAACATAGGATGACAGAAAGTTTAAAGCAGATTGATCGTTTAATTTGTGATTGGTTAAAAATTGTTGATGATATTTTACCGCGTCTTATTCAAGAGATGCATACAGATACTAAAAAGGATCGTTTTGATTTAGTTACTAACGTAGACAAACAGATTCAAGACCATTTTCAAACATTCTTGTCAAATCAATTACCTGGGCATCTACTATTAGCTGAAGAAAAAAATAATGATGATATTGATCCTTATCATGGACATGTTTGGATTATGGATCCTATTGATGGTACGGCTAACCTTGTAAAGCAACAAGAAGATTATTGTATTATACTAGGATACTTTGTGGATGGAGAGCCAAAACTATCTTATATCTACGATTATCCTCATAATAAATTATATAAAGCAATAGCAGGTGAGGGAGCATATGAGAATGATTTACCGATGTTAAAGCCTGCAACACTAACCATTGAAGATGCAATATTGTCGTTTAACCCACATGTTTTAAATGATAGAACGATAAACGCACTTTTCCAAACTTCATTTAGTTATCGAATTATTGGTTCATGTGGTTTAGATTCAATTAGAGTCATTAAAGGTCAATTCGGCGCTCACATGAATACGAATCCTAAACCTTGGGATATAGCCGCTCAGTTTCTTTTTGCGCAAGAACTTAATTTGAAAATGACTAGCTTAGATGGTGGCAAAGTTGATTTTGGTAAGGGTGGCCCTTTTATAATTAGTAACCCTGGTTGTCATCAAGATGTACTGGATATTTTGAATAGCGGTAAGGGCTATCAAAAATAAGTACAATTATATTAATATAATTGTATAAGTGAATTGTTAATGTCGGAGCCTTAGAAAGAGTTTCTTTTTAAGGCTTTATTGTTGTCCTCAATTATAATTATGTGAGTTAAAATTCATTTTTAAGTTATTCGAAATGTATAAATGAATAGGTCTACAGATGTATAGTAAATAATTTATTTTATAATATAATTATCTATGGAATATGAATATGAAATAAATGTAAAGGAGTGGTAGGAGTGAAACGTTCAGATAAAAGAAAAATGAGCCTGCCAACTAAAATTTTACTTTGGATAGTAGGAGTATTATTTTTACTCGCTGTTATTGCAGTAATATACATCTGTGCCAAGATATTTATTACAGGGGATAAGATACATAATCCTCTAAATAGAAGCCATTCAGAGTTACGCTCAGGAAAGGTTAATTTAAAAGAAGGCGACCCTTTTACAATTGCATTATTTGGTGTGGATTCAGATGCGGAGCGAAAACATCAAGGTGGTGGAGAGCGTAGCGATACCATTATGATTTTATCAATTAATCCTAAAGAGAAAAAAACAGAACTCGTTAGTATTCCTCGTGATACTCAAGCTCAAATTGTAGGACGAGGTACGACAGAAAAAATTGCTCATGCCTATGCTTACGGAGGACCCAATATGGCGGTAAATTCTTTAGAGAAATTAATGAATGTACCAATTGACCACTATGCAACAATTGATATGGATGGATTACACGATATGATTGATACCTTAGGTGGTGTGGATGTGGTAAGTAATGACACCTTCACAATTAGTGGTTTACATTTTGTAAAAGGGCAAAAAACACATGTTGATGGGGATGCTGCAATGAGATTTATACGTAGCCGCAAGGAAGAAGGTGCTGGTGGGGACTTTGGTAGACAAGAACGCCAACAACTTGTACTTGAAGCTATGGCTAATAAAATGACAAGTCCAACATCAATAACACATTTTAATTCATTAATGAGCGAAATACAGCAAAATGTTAAAACTGATTTATCATTAAGTGATCTGAATCTTGTCAGAAAAAATTATAAAGATGCTAACGATAACGTAAACCGTCATCAACTTGACGGAGAAGGTGGTATTCAAAGTGATGGTTTATATTACTTTGTCCCAAGTGATGCTTCTAAAAATAGCAACACGCAACTACTAAGAGATAATTTAGATTTATAAACTGTATATGAGCACTGTGAGAACCATTCTCACAGTGTTTTTGTGTTTATAATGTATTTTTACAAGGTATATAAGTATTAAATGTAATAAGTAAAAGGATCATTAATTGATAATGATTTTCAAATAAGTAATTTATGAATATAAATTATTTATAAATTCTTAACTTTTTGCAAGTAAAGTAATACAATTTAGATAATTCTATCTTGAAATATATGTGGGGTATTTTTCAGATAGATCTAGCTAACATGAAAAGTCTATTACGGTAAAATTAATATAAATGGGGTGAGCCTATGCAAGAACATTTGGTAGTCACACTTGATGGCACAGATTATCTTGTCGAACCAGGCACAAATTTACTTGAGTTTATTCGATCTCGAGATACTTTCGTTCCAGCGATTTGCTACAATGAATCGATGGGGCCAATTCAAACATGCGATACATGTATGGTTGAAATTGATGGAGAAATTGCGCGTGCATGTGGCACAACAATAGACCGTCCAATGAATGTAAAAACAGATAACAACGATGTTAAATCAAGTCAAAAAGAAGCATTAGATCGTATTTTAGAAAAACATATGCTTTATTGTACGGTATGTGACTATAATAATGGAGACTGTGAAATCCATAATACTATGGATGAGTGGGGCATCCAGCATCAAACATATGAATATAAAGAAAAACCTTATGAGAAAGATTATGGTCCATTCTATCGTTACGACCCAGACCAATGTATATTATGTGGTCGTTGTGTTGAAGCCTGCCAAGACATAGAAGTAAATGAAACAATAAGCATTGATTGGGATCGTGAACATCCACGTGTCATCTGGGATAATGATGTACCAATTAATGAATCTTCATGTGTATCATGTGGTCAATGTGCAACAGTATGTCCATGTAATGCCATGATGGAAGTGAATATGGAAGGCAACGTTGGTTACATGACTGATACTGAGCCAGGGTCACTTGTAGCAATGATCGACTTAATCAAAAAATCTGAACCAGGATATGGTCCATTATTGGCACTTTCTGACTCAGAATCTGAAATGCGTAAAGAACGTATAAATAAAACTAAAACAGTATGTACATATTGTGGTGTTGGTTGTTCATTTGAAGTTTGGACAAAAGATAGAGAAATTTTAAAAGTTCAACCATCTCATGATTCTCCTGCTAATAAAATTGCATCATGTGTTAAGGGTAAATTCTCATGGGGGCACATCAACTCTGATCAACGTATTACTAAGCCATTAGTAAGGAAAGATGGTGCTTTCCATGAAGTAGAATGGGAAGAAGCACTGCAAGTGATGGCAGATAACTTTAACAATATTAAAGATCAACACGGTGCAGATAGCTTGTCATTTATTTCATCTTCTAAAGCGACGAATGAAGAGTCATGTTTAATGCAAAAATTTGCTCGACAAGTGATAGGAACAAATAACGTAGATAATTGTTCACGTTATTGCCAAGCACCAGCTACGAAAGGTTTGACTCGTACAGTAGGAATCGGCGGCGACGCTGGTGGTATTGATGATTTAGAAAAGGCAGCTATGACAGTGTTGATTGGTACAAATACTGCTGAAGCACATCCTGTCATTGCTTCAAGAATGAAACGTGCTCAAAAATTATTCGGTCAAAAATCCCATGTCTTTGATATTAGAAAACATGAAATGGCTGAACGTGCAGATGAATTTTATCAACCCAAACCAGGTACTGATTTAGTATGGTTAGGCGCGGTGACAAAGTATATTATCGATAATGATTTACATGATAAGGCATTCTTAGACGAATGGGTCGATTATTTTGATGAATATTATAAATCATTAGAACCATTCACAATGGAGTTCGCTGAAGAAACAACAGGTATTCCAAAAGAACGATTAATTAAGTTCGCTCATGAAGTTGCGAAAGCTGAATCAGTTGCAATCTGCTGGGCGATGGGTATCACGCAACAAGACATCGGTAGTGATTCAAGTACAGCTGTTTCTAATTTATTACTTGTAACTGGTAATTATAGAAAGCCTGGCGCTGGAGCATATCCTCTTCGTGGTCATAATAATGTACAAGGTTGTAGTGATATGGGTAGTATGCCTGATCAATTCCCTGGTTACCAGCTTGTTACTGATGATGAAATTAGAGCTAAATTCGAAAGAGAATATGGCGTAGAATTAAGTGCAACTCCTGGTCGCGATAATCATCAAATGATAGAAGGTATCCATAATGGAGACGTTCATTCACTTTATTTATATGGTGAAGACACAGGTATCGTAGATTCTAATATTAATTTTGTTCAAGCAGCTTTTGAGAAATTAGACTTCATGGTTGTACAAGATGAATTCTTAACATTCACTGCTACTTATGCTGATGTGGTATTACCTGCAAGTCCTTCTCTAGAAAAAGATGGTACATTTACCAACACGGAACGTCGTGTGCAACGTTTATATAAAGCGTTAGATTCACTGGGGGATTCTAAACCAGACTGGGAAATATTCCAACTTATTGCTAATAAATTAGGCGCAGATTGGGATTATAGTCACCCTGGAGAAGTGATGGATGAAATCGCTCGACTTACTCCGTCATATGCAGGTGTAAGCTACGACCGTTTAGAAGGTTTTAATAGTCTTCAATGGCCTGTAGATAAAGATGGGAAAGATTCTCCAATTCTTTATTTAGATGGATTTAACTTTGAAAATAAAAAGGCAAAGCTTTATCCATTAACATTTGATAATTTCTTCAAAGAAGATGAAGTTTATGATATTCATGTTAATAATGGTCGTTTACTTGAACATTTCCATGAAGGTAACATGACTTATCAAACTGAAATGATTAGATATAAAGTACCACATCCATTTGTTGAGATTTCACCAGAACTAGCACAAGATCGTGATATACATGAAGGTGCTGAAATCAAATTGATTTCAGAAACTGGTGAAGCAACGTTGGTAGCTCATATTACAGATAGAGTTAAAGGTAAAGAAATCTATATTCCACTTAATAATGATGCTTTAGAAAATGGAGATATGGGAGCAATTAACTTACTCACAAATAGTGATGTAGATAAATACACTGATACACCGTCATACAAGCGAACAAATGCACGCATGGAGGTTATATCTAAACGTGGTAAGTCACCATTAAATCCAACTAACTTCCGTGTTGATAAACATCGTCATCCTCAATATAGTGTTCAAGTACAGAAAAAATGGAATCGTTCTGATTACGTATTCCCAGGGAAGCAGAGTGATAAATAATGGCTGAAAGAATTACTGAAATTAAACGTCTAAAAAAGTCACCTGAGCAAATAAAGAATGAAAATTTAAACGAAGTCCTTGATGCTATTGCTGAGAATAAAGATAGCATTCTTAAAGCAATCCGTTTAATTCATACTTTAGATGAAGCGAAAATTTTAGATGCACTCAATGGTGGATTTAAAGCACGACAAGTAATTATCAATAAGTTTGCAGTGGAGTTAAATAAGGATATTTACACAGGATTATTATCTAATATGGCACAAATGGTCTTTTTACTTGGTGACTTAAATGTGAAAGATTTAAGTGAAATGCTTAATCGTCTTAACAAAGGTCTTCATGTTGCAAACCAAGCAAGTCCTAATGCACGTACATCTATTAGAAACTTAATGGGTATCCTTAAAGATGACGACATGAATCGTAGTTTAACTTACATGCTTAATTTACTTAAGGGCATGTCACGAGAATAAAATCATATCAATGATTATGTGAGCATAGGGGCGAAGAAGCATTCTATAATGACTTCCGAGCCTCTATTTTAATATCGCATATCTATAAATTTTCATGTATGATGAAATGTATATTGAAAAGTTTAAATAAAGGAGTGAAGTCGTATCAATCCTAATATTTTGAAAGCCATGGCAATCACTTCCAATGTCTTATTAGTTATTGGTATTGTATTTCTAATTATGCTAAAACTTATGCTTGCAATAGCATTCTTCGCAGTATCTTTAGCTATTAGTCTAGTCATATTTAATGTCATGTTTAGAGATCGCACAGGTATGAAGATTGCAATCAATGTATCATTCTTTATTGTTGTCATTGCAATTGTTATCGCATATTTCGTTTTATCAAAATAAAGCTTTGGGAGTTAGATAACAATGAAGAATACTAGATTTCGTATAACGACAATCTTAATAATAGCTATTTTAGTAATATTTGGAATTCTATTCCTCATTTTTGATACTAATCTTTTCAAAAATGATATCAAATATACTTTCAATGAAGCTGTAGAAAGACAGATAGGTGAAGGTACGCTAAATACTAAAGAGAGAGATGGAAAGTTTGTCAATGCGAAAGAAAAAGATGTTGAACAAGCCATGAGTATTAGCCATGGAGACAATCCGTTGAAATATATGGATATTTCTGAAAAAGTGCCTATGTCTGAATCAGAAGTCAATCATATTTTAAAAGGTAAAGGTATTCTTGAAGATCAAGGCCATACCTTTATAAAAGCTCAAGATAAATATGAAGTTAATATTATTTACTTAATAAGTCATGCATTAGTAGAAACTGGGAACGGGAAATCAGAACTTGCTAAAGGCGTTAAGGATGGAAGTCATAGATACTACAACTTTTATGGAATTGGCGCTTTCGATGAAAATGCTGTCCATACTGGTAAAAGCTATGCTAAACAACAATCCTGGACTACACCTAGTAAAGCAATTATGGGTGGCGCATCTTTCGTACGTAATCATTATTTTGAAAATAATCAACTTAATTTATATCAAATGCGTTGGAATCCACAGAATCCTGGGCAACACCAATATGCGAGTGATATTAAGTGGGTAGACAATATTGCTGATATGATGAAAAAATATTATGACAACTTTGGTATTAAAAAAGAAAATATACGAAAAAAATACTATAGATAGCAATGAGGTTAGCACATGGTCATCAATGTCGCTAACCTTATTTAGATATGTAAAATTTACCATTAAAAGTGTGACGACAAACTTTTAAACAACTAAACATATGATAAAATATTAACGAATGATAAATTTGAGGTGTAAAAACAATGAAAGTTGCAATTGTAGGCGCAGGAATTGGTGGTTTGACTGTCGCTGCATTATTAGAAGAGCAAGGTCATGAAGTGAAAATTTTCGAGAAGATTAATTCAATTAGTGAAGTAAGTGCAGGGATAGGAATAGGGGATAATGTACTAAAAAAATTGGGTAATCATGATCTTCAAAAGGGCATTAAAAACGCTGGTCAAAATCTAACAGCTATGAATGTATATGATGAACGTGGGCGCGAATTAGTGTCCGCTAAATTAAAAAATAATACTTTAAATGTAACGCTAGCGCGACAAACTTTAATAGATATTATTCAATCATATGTTAAGTCTTCTTCAATATATACTAATCATTTAGTGACTGGTTTAGAACAAACAAATTCTAAAGTAACAGTTCACTTTTCAACACAAGAAAGTGAAGCATTTGATTTGTGTATCGGAGCAGATGGCATTCACTCAAATGTAAGGGAAGCTGTTGGTGCCTCTACCAAGTTGATTTATCAGGGCTATACTTGCTTTAGAGGGATTGTTGATGATGTCAATCTTAAAAATGAACATGTAGCTAATGAATATTGGGGTGCAAAGGGAAGAGTTGGTGTTGTTCCATTATTAAATAACCAAGCTTATTGGTTCATTACGGTTCCAGCTAAAGAAAGGGATCCTAAATATCAAACATTTGGTAAACCGCATTTACAAGCATATTTTAATCATTTTCCAAATGAAGTACGACAAATACTTGATAAGCAAAGTGAGACGGGCATATTATTAAATGACATTTATGATATGAAACCTTTAAGAACCTTTGTATATGGAAGAACAATTTTATTAGGAGATGCTGCCCATGCTACTTCACCAAATATGGGGCAAGGTGCTGGACAAGCGATGGAAGATGCAATCGTTTTAGTCAATTGCTTGGAAGCTTATGATATCGATAAAGCACTTGAACGATATGATAAATTACGTGTTAAGCACACTGCCAAGGTAATTAAGCGATCAAGAAAAATTGGAAAGGTTGCACAGAAACGTAATAAATTAATTGTGAACATACGCAATTCAATTATGAAAATGATGCCTAACGCTTATGCATCATCACAAGCAACATTTTTATATAAATCAAAAGAAAAATAATTAAAGGTGAGCGGACGACATTAAATGTTCCGCTCACCTTTTGTACGTTTAGAGTGATAAATTATTTACGATTTACGACGAATTGTGGTTCTTCACCATTTAATTTTTTAATTGCATCATTTGTAACGATTTTAGCCATCATATCTCTAGCTTCATATGTCGCATTACCGATATGTGGTGTAAGAACAATATTTTTAAACGATTTGAGCTCATCTGTTATCTCAGGTTCGAACTCATATACATCTAGGGCAGCGCCTTCGATTTCTTTATTTTCAAGCGCTTGTACAAGTGCTTGTTCATTGACGATAGGTCCTCGACCAGCGTTAACTAGATATGCTGTGGATTTCATCTGTTTAAATTGTTCACTATCAATTAAATGATGAAGGTCAGGATTATAAGCCGCATTAATAGTAATGAAGTCTGCATTCTCTAATAAAGTATCTAAATCTACATATTTAGCACCGATTTCTCTTTCTTTTTCTTCTTTACGGTGTGGGCCTGAATATAATACATCCATATCAAATGCACGTGCACGTTTGGCAACAGCACCACCAATTTCTCCTAAACCAATAATTCCAATTGTCTTGCCTGAAACTTCTCTTCCACGGAAAAATAGAGGCGCCCAGCCGTCAAAGCCTTTAGTTCTTGATAATTCATCACCTTCGACAATTCGACGGGCAACGCTAAGTATCAAGCCAATTGTTAAATCAGCAGTTGCATTTGTGGATGCTTTAGGTGTGTTAGTCACATCGATATCTTTTTCCCTTGCATAATCGACATCAACATTATTGAAACCAGCGCCATAGTTAGTAATAATTTTAAGATTTTTACCGCTATCTATTACGTCTTTATCCACATTAGTAGAGAGTAAACTTACTAAAGCAGTGGCATCTTTAACGCCTTCTTTTAAAGTTTCTTTATCAATAATTCCCTCGCCATCGTACATCTCAACTTCAAAATGTTCTTTCAATAAGTTTAATCCTACTTCAGGAATTGCGCCTGCGATATATACTTTTTCCATAATTATCACTCCTTCTTTATTAATAGTATAGTAAAAGAAGAAAGCGCAAACAATAGAAAGCGTTCAACCACATTAAGATTAAAATAGCTTGGCTAATGGCAGTATATAAGATTCTTATGAACTATTTCACTATATAAATTAGCCAATCAAACGTAATCCGACTACAGCTACAAGTATCATTAAAATGCAAATAATTCGACTAAAGTGTTTCGATTCTTTATAAAATAACATGCCGATAATGGTACCGCCTGCGGTTCCTATACCTGTCCAAATAGCATAAGCTGTGCCCATAGGTATTTCATGCATGGCAAGTTTTAAAGTGCTAAAGCTTAAAATAAAGGCGAGGCCAAGTAATATGATGAATAATTTATTTTGTGTACGTGATAATTCATTCAGTAGTACCACACCGAGTATTTCTAAGCTTCCGGCTATTAAAAGAAAAATCCACGCCATCGTTATTGACCTCCTTCTTCATTTTCATTAGTAGTATAATACCTGCAATAAGAATTATGATTAATATAAGCTTGGTAGGTGTAAAGGGTTGATTGAAGAAAATCATATCTACAAGTACCGTACCTACAGCACCTATACCTACAAAAAAAGTATAAACGGTACCTACTGGTAAATGCTTAGATGCATCAATGACAAGATAGAAACTGAGGGCAATAAAAAAGAGGGTAACAACCCAACTTAATAAAGAATGCGCATTATCTAATCCTGTAACCCAGATGATTTCTACAAATCCAGCTATAATTACCTTTAGCCATTGCATTATCAATTGCCTCCAATTTAAAGTGATATCACTATTTTCTCAAATAAGTGATAGTGTAGCAATATTTAAAAATTGACGTAATAGTTAAGTATTAATTTAGTATATTGAATTAAAAACCCGTCAAGTTACTTAGATATAAATCGCAACTTTGACGGGAGTTAGAGCTATAAGATAGTTGTAAATATAGTGTTTAGTCGAGGTGAATGTAATTGTAAGAACTTGCTTCACTAGATGAGATTGTACGTGTATCTACAACGTATGGTCCACCATTATAATTCATTTCTGATACAGTAACTGAACCATCACTACCAACACTCTCTACATAAGCAACATGTCCATATGCACCTGCAGATGATTGAAGAATTGAGCCTTTTTCTGGAGTATGATTAACAGTATAACCAGCTGATTGAGCTGATGTTGCCCAGTTATTTGCGTTACCCCAAGTTGAACCTATCTTACCTCCAACTTTATCATAAACATACCAAGTACATTGACCAGCTGTATATAAGTTTCCTGAAGAAGACGTTATCTTAGTTGAAGTAGTAGATGAGCTGCTTGAATTAGAGCTTGATGAGGAGTTTAAGTCAGATGATGTTGTAATTGTATTTTTAAAAGTGTGTGTATGTGTATTTTGATTTAAGCTATGCTGATCCTTGTAGTAGTTAAATGGACGTTGTGGGTGATAGTTAAAATGCTTCAAGTGATTATTATGTTCTTGAAAACCATTGTTCATGGGATGGTGAGAATGTTGATTCCACTGTTGATTACCATGACTATTTTCTGCAGCATGTGCGTTTGTCGTAGTTCCAAATAAAGATGCACCAATACCTGCTGTTAATGTCGTAATTGTAACTAATTTTTTCATAATTAAAAGTCCTCCCAAAAATAAAACAATAATATGATATATCTTAAAGGTGTAGCGACCAATGAGTAAGAATATATCATTTTATGTTATTTATTCGTCATCTTTGACGACACAACAACTCTAACAAAATATTTTATGTTTGTGATTGATGTTACGCTTTCGTAAACCAATTAAAAAAACCTTGACCATCGTTGTAATAAACGTTAGTCAAGGTTACAGTGTGTTACAAAACTTCAATGAAGCACTGTTCTTAAAATTAAATAGGTTTTGTTGTTTAAAAACTTAAGCTTTTGTTACAGGTTATTGTAATAAAATAAGACCTAACTTTTATTTTATGATAGGGAGGCTGAATGGTATTTTATAGGTTTTGCCTGAAAAATACTTAACGCACCCAATAATAGTACATACTATACTAATAATTGATAAAACAAGTAAGGCAAGAGTGAGAATTAACATACAAATTAATGCAAAAATTTGAATACCTGTATTATTATCACTCAAGGTTGATATGAAAAGAAAGCCATAGACTAAAATCACTGCAACTACAGAATATATAAAATAAGAAATGTAGTAATTTAGATATGTCTTTCCAGCTGTATCTATAAGTTTAGAATCTTTTCGTTTTACTAACCATATTACAAGTGGACCAATAAAACTTGTAAATAAACCTAATAGATAAATTAACATTGACATTAATCGCTCGTCTTGCTCTTCATCTTTTGCGATTTGATTGTTTTCTTGTGAAGTATACTGATTGCTTCTATTATATTGTTGGTAATCACTATTTTGATTAGATTGGTTTCGTTCACTATTTAAGTTTTGAGATGACATTTGACCTTCTGAAGTTGTTTCTGAATGATCAAAACGATGATTTTCACTATTATTCATAATGAATAGCCTCCGAATTTATTATTTATATACATAATACACTTATTACTATATCAAAATAGAATATATTATTAAATGATAAATTTAAATTTTCAACTTCAAATATTGAATAAGTTTAAAAAATGGTTTATTCGGTTATATAGTATTGTTATTATACAGAAGAAGTCATGTTTTTGAGTAAGTGAATGGCTTTGACTCATACTTATTAAACACGTTATTTATAGTTATCGCGGGGCGGGCCGCAGAATTCTTCCTATACGATTGATGAATTCAGACCCACTCCTTTTTTATTGGATTATTTAAATTAACAAACATGAACGCAACTATTTTAATGAAGAAAGAAGGAAAATTATGAAAATAGCTATTGTAGGTTCAGGTAATGGTGCAGTAACTGCGGCTGTCGATATGGTAGACAAAGGTCATGACGTAAGATTGTATTGTCGTAACGAGTCAATTGAAAAATTTAATGCTGCTTTCGAAAAAGGCGGTTTTGATTTTAATAATGAAGGACAAGAAAAATTTATACCTTTCACAAATATTAGTGATGATATTGAATATGTTCTAGAAGATGCAGATATCGTTCAAGTCATTATTCCATCATCCTTTATTGAATATTATGCTAAAGTCATGTCTCACTTTGTGACAGATAATCATCTTATCTTTTTCAACATAGCTGCTTCTATGGGGTCTATTCGTTTTATGAACGTTTTAGAGGATCGTCACATTGATGTACACCCTAATTTTGCTGAAGCCAACACGCTTACTTATGGTACACGTGTTGATTTTGAAAATGCGCGAGTAGATTTATCACTTAATGTACGTAGAGTATTTTTCTCAACATTTGATAGAAGTGAATTAAATGATAGTTACGAAAAAGTATCACAAATTTATGAATATCTAGTTAAAGAGGAAAGTCTGTTAAAGACAAATCTAGAGAATGGTAACCCAGAAGTACACCCGGGTCCTACTTTACTAAACGTAGGTCGAATAGATTATGCTGAGAATTTCTCATTATATAAAGAAGGGATAACTAAACATACAGTTCGATTATTACATGCGATTGAACTTGAACGATTGAATTTAGGGAGAAAATTAGGGTTTGAGTTATCTACAGCAAAAGAATCTCGTATTCAAAGAGGTTATTTAGAACGACAAGATGAAGATGAACCTTTAAATCGTCTATTTAATACGAGTCCAGTATTTTCTAAAATACCGGGACCTAACCATGTAGAAAATAGATATTTAACTGAAGATATCGCTTATGGATTAGTCTTATGGTCTAGTTTAGGGAGAGTTATAGATGTACCAACACCTAATATTGATGCGGTTATAGTTATCGCATCAACAATTCTCGAACGAGACTTCTTTGAAGAAGGGTTGACAATAGAAGAATTAGGATTAGAAAAATTAGATTTAGAATAAAAATTTAATCACAAGTTTACGAAAAGAGGTTTTGCATCAAAAAACTGCTGAAGGGAGCAATTAATATGACGCATAAGTACAGGAAACCCACATTTTTGGAGTCCTTATCTACGATTATATTTATGGTAATAGTGGTAGTAATAGGATTTATCTTCTTTAATATACCTATTCAGATATTATTATTAATATCATCAGCTTATGCTGCATTTATTGCATATCGAGTTGGGTTAAGATGGGAAGAATTAGAAGAAGGTATAACTAAGAGGCTTACTACAGCTATGCCTGCTATTTTTATCATTTTAGCCGTAGGGATTATAGTTGGCAGTTGGATGTTTTCTGGAACAGTGCCAGCATTGATTTATTATGGCTTAAAGTTCTTAAATCCGAGTTATTTTTTAGTTTCTGCATTTATCATCAGTGCAATTACTTCGGTCGCTACAGGTACAGCTTGGGGGTCAGCATCCACAGCAGGTATAGCATTGATTTCAATTTCAAATCAGTTAGGCGTAGCGCCTGGTATGGCTGCAGGTGCAATTATTGCAGGTGCAGTGTTTGGCGATAAAATGTCGCCTTTATCAGATACAACTAATTTAGCCGCATTAGTTACTAAAGTGAATATCTTTGCTCATATCAAATCAATGATGTGGACAACAATTCCTGCATCCATCATTGGCATGATTGTGTGGTTCTTTGCGGGATTGCATTCAAAAGGTCATACGAATCCTAAACAAATACAGACATTACTCCATGAGTTAGATAAAGTTTATAACATTAATTTAATTGTATGGATTCCTTTAGTTGTAATTGCGGTTTGTTTATTTTTAAGAGTCTCTACAGTACCATCCATGCTCATTTCTAGTTTAAGTGCTTTAATTGTTGGGACATTTAATAATCATTTCAATATAGTTGATGGTTTGAAAGCAATGTTTGAAGGTTTTAATCATAGTATGGTAAATCAATCACACTTATCTAAGAATGTGACCACTTTAATAGAACAAGGTGGTATGATGAGCATGACAGAAATTATTGTTACTATTTTTTGTGGCTATGCCTTTGCAGGTATTGTAGAAAAAGCAGGATGCTTAGATGTCATGTTAAATACTGTATCTAAAGGTGTAAAATCAGTTGGAACTCTTATACTTATTACAGTGGTTTGTAGTTTGATGCTTGTTTTTGCAGCAGGTGTTGCTTCTATTGTAATTATCATGGTTGGTGTGTTAATGAAAGAAATGTTTGAAAAGATGAATTTATCAAGATCGGTATTATCTCGAACACTTGAAGATTCAAGCACTATGATTTTACCACTTATTCCATGGGGAACTTCAGGTATATATTATTCACACCAATTAAATGTGTCAGTAGGAGATTTCTTTATTTGGACAGTACCTTGTTACTTGTGTGCACTAATAGCAATTACTTACGGTTTTACAGGTATAGGTATAAAGAAATTAAATAAAAGTTAAGTTTAATATTTTTACAGAGTGGAATATACTAAATATGTTGAAACAATATACATAGATATAACTTGTAGCGATTATATCTAGTGTTGGTTTTAGCATATTAATATCCTTCTATATAGTGATTGTATTTATTTTGTAGCGGAATAAATACTTGACTGTATGTAACGAATTCTTTTATACATCTTAATTATCAATTTTAAAATGATATAGAAAGACTAAACAAGAACATTTGAATTTGTTTTAGAAAAAACTATTTTTAGCCTATTACTTTCTAAGTAATAGGCCTTTTTTATGTTTAATTATTTTTAAATTGATAGGGCATTCAATGAATAAAAAAAGCATTCATACCTAAAATGGAATGAATGCTTGACGTTATTAAATATAATTGCATTATTAGTGAATATAATTATAAGAAGCAGCTTGACTAGCTGAGATAGTACGTGATGTTACAACACCTACACCGTGGCCATAGTTCATTTCTGAAAAAGTAATTGAACCATTGCTGTTGACACTCTCAACATAGGCAACGTGACCAAATGCACCTTGTGAAGTTTGTAAAATCGCACCTTGTGAAGGTGAGTTATTTACTGTATATCCTGCTGAAGCGGCAGCGTTTGCCCAGTTATTAGCGTTACCCCAAGTAGAGCCGATTTTTCCACCAACTTTATCATATACATAGTATGTACATTGACCTGAAGTATATAAGTTACCACCTGCTGAAGATGCGTTTGATAATGACACACCATTTGAAGATGGAGCAGAAGTTGTTGTTACATGTACGTTACGACTTGTTGAAGAATAGTTAGCACCTAAGCCACCAGTTTGGTTATTAGAATTACTATAATTACTGCTATTGTAATTATTATTTGAGTAGTTACTGTAACTATAATTGTTATGAGAATTTAAACGATTTGGGCTCCAGTTACCTTTCCAAGTGTAGTGGTAATCTCCTTGTTGATCGATAGTGTATGAGTAACTATATGAAGTTGGATCATTTGGATTATAACCACCATTATTTTGTTCTGCTGCGTGAGCATCGTTGTGTGCAAAAGCGAAAGTAGCGATTCCCGCAGTTGCGATTGTAGCTGTAGCGATTTTTTTCATTGTTAAATATCCTCCTGAGAATTAAATTATCTTTTTTATTTAATAGTCATGTGACCAATGAGTTACTAATTTCTTTCGTTCTTTTTTAACGACAAGCAATACTTTATCAGAAAAAAGTATGCTTGTGTGGCTTGTTAACGTTTTGTAATTTTTTGCTAATATTGTTACACGGTTTGTTATAATCCAACATTTTAGTCGAATCTGTTGGAAAACGATTATGACGGCATTTTATTTTTGTTTGAATTAAAAAACATATTTTGTTGTTACAACACTGTAAATTTACAGAAAATTCTTAAAGCAAATGTATTTAAATATTTATTGAATTATATATTGAATAAACTAGATGATGTTTGCCTGTTCAATAAATCGTTTGTGTGGATATTGAAAGATTTATTAAGGATATTAATCGAAAAATATTAGGTAAAGCTATTTAAATTAAAAAGAAAATTGATATAATATTAATCTAATTTGCTACAGCTAAAAATTTAAAGATTGTATAATTAAGAATGAAATATAGATGTTGTCTAGTTAAATTTAGTTTTTAACAATCGGGGAGAATTTTAATAAACAAAAACACAATACTACATCGTGAGGCAGACATATGAGAGAGAATTATTCGATACGTGTTTTTAATCAATTAGCTATTAAAACAACTAAAGCATTAAATGTAAGAGTATTCTATTGTTTACAAGGTAAGAGTGAGTTAACTATTAATTTGAACAAGTATGAATTAATTAAAGATGAAATTGCATTCGTACTTTTAAATGATACATACTCATTTAAAAGTGAAAATGATTCAATTTGCTGTGTTATTGATATACCTTATGATTCATATCTTAGAATTGCGAATAACTCAATGTTATCTAATGGTCTAAAAATAAATAAAAATGAGCAAGAAAGAGTTAAATTTTGGATAATAAAGTTATTGGAATTACATACTCTAAAAAAAGCTTACAAAACAGAGGCCAATAAATTAATTCTGTATTTAATTGTTGAACTAAGTCATTTTGAGAATACTGACCACCCATTTAATCAAAAAATGTACATTTCAGAAGAAGTTCATGAATATTTAGTTAATCACCATGAAAATAAAATAAATAAGCAAGACTTAGCTAATGCAGTTCAGTTATCTAATCAAACACTTACAAGTATGTTTAAAGAAACGCCCTTTCAAACATTTAACCAATACCTTAACCATCTACGTTTAAAGTTTTGTCTAAATGATTTTTTAACTACACGTCGACCTATAGAAGAGATAGCAATTGATCATGGCTTCCACCATTATTCTCGATTTATACAATTATTTAAAGATACTTATGGTAACACACCTAAATTAATTAGAAGAGATTATATAGCAACGTCTATCTTCCAAAATAAATCTGAAGAAATTGATTTAAATCGACATATTCTAAAGTCTCTAAGTGAATTCAGAGAAGAAACTTCACTTGAAATAGAAGAGCGTACAATTAAAGTGGCAGAAAGTAACAATATATATCAATCACCGGACTTTTATATTGAACATATTAACAATAATTATTTTGACCAATGTTCATTTCTAAACATGAAAAGAGCACTAAATATCAATAAAGGAAATGTACATTATATAGTAGATTTAAATTATAAAGATATATTTAAAGATATAGAGTCGTTTATAAAAGAGTTGTTACAACTTCTTCAATTTATATCTGATTTAAATATGCATCCTATATTTAAAGTATCAACTTCAAGGCCAGATGTATTTAACTCATCAGAGAAAATGTCATTTCATCAAGCATTGGAAGTATTATTTATATTTTTGCGTCAATTTAATCATTTTCAATTAGGGTTTTTAATAGAAGAAGTTAAGTGTAGTTTAATCCACCAGTTACAACAATCTATTAATAAGTATTTTGATGATTATCAATTGATTTATCGAGTAAAACCTGGCCAATATGAAGAGTTAGGTTTAGCGCGAATAGTAAATGATGTGGATAAAATAATGATACCGATTAACTTATTAGAGGACCTCGATATTTATCAGTCTAAAATAATTATTGAAGTAGACCAATTAATAAAAAATAAGGAAAAACTACTAAATATACAAACAATTGATTATATAAGATTATTAATGAACCAATATGATAAAGTGAGTGGTTTATCGTTACCTTATTTAGAAAAATATGTGGTAGTTAATATAGCTCAACAAGAGCCGAATGCATTCCAGTTAGTATCTTATGTAATCAGTATGTTAAACCAACTGAGAGGCGAAATAGTTTATAGAAATAACCAGATGGTAATGACTCGATATAAACACGAGTATCAAGTAATTACATATTTTTTAAATATCAAATCAAAGATGAATGTGAATCAATATCGATTAATTTTTTCAGATATTAAACAACTCAACCATGCAGAGGTAGAGTATTTCGATATTCAAAGGTATGCGATAAGTGAGAACAATAGTCTGGACAATCTAATGCTTTATCATCAACACCATTGGTTAGCAAAATTAAATTTCAAAGAAATTTCAACATCTTCGATAGAAATTCCTAAAGATAGTATTGCCCATATTAAATTTCTTATTTCATTGTAGAGCGTGGTTGGTTGCTAAGAGAGGATTGTCATCATATGCATCAACAGAAGATTAAAAGTTTTCTAGCTCACTTTGTATTAGATCACATTTCGATAGAATATTTGAGAGTTTCCTATAATTTAACGGTGGAACAATTAAAATTATTACAATTCATATACCATTTTACTGAGAAACATAAAGAAGGATTAAGTTTGAATGCTATTATCTTTTATAGAAATTATTCAAAAAACCATCTTCTTAAATTAATAAATCAACTATATGATTTTAATTGGCTCACTAAAAAACGTGATCCGCTTGATCAACGACGATTAATCATTTGTCTATCAGCAGTGCAACATGAAAAAATAGCCCTTATGTTTGAGGATTTTAAATCATTTTTAGAATTAAAATCTAAATCCATCGCTTACATTAATCAACATACTGCACTTCCTTATTATTTAAATTGTCATGACCAATTTGAAAGCATTGAAAAAGTGCCGTTTCAAGACCAGTTATCTTTAGAAGAATTATATATATTAGGGCTACTGATTATTAGTAATGAACCATCCACTTATAAAAATATTAAAGCTCATTTATTAAAAGGGGTTGTTACAGTCAGCCCTATTATCAAAAAATTGTATGCCAAAGGATATATTAATAAAAGTAGAAGTACTGAAGATGAGAGAAATATTGTTTTAAGTGTTAATGAAGAAAAAGTGGACTACATTAAATCAACCATTAGTGAATGTTACAATAGCTTGGAAACGGGAATAGAACGACTATAAAACAAAATTGATTTGATAAAGTAAGGAGAATAGATAATGATTTTAGATAATGTAAATCCGGACGATTTGTTCCCAACTGAAAAGAAAGGACCTTCTGTATTAGGTATCATTGAATACAATGTACAGGGGCAAAGTGAATTTGAAGGTGCATTCATTGCTACTAATGAACGTTTGATTATGAATGTAGATATGAATGGTCAATTCTATTATAGAAATATTAGATATGATGAAGTAAATCAAGTGGAATTTGATGGCAAAGATATTATGTTTGAATTTAATATCGGTAAAGTGCCTATGAAACAAATTAAAACTGAAGATGTTCAAGCATTTGTAGATTATGTTAAACAGAAAATTCAATAACTAGTATATGCTAAGTTATTCATTAATACTCCAAAATATTGGTATGCTTATGAACAGTAAAGAATAGTAAACAATAAAAACCACTCTTGACGACTATGCGATAAAGCTAATTAAACTGATAGGAATTATATAAAATTTTAAAATTACTATGATGCAATTAGTGTTATATAAATTGGATTATAATTTTTAATTACATCAAATTCACTTATATAAATGTATAGGTTAAGAAATAAATCTATAAATGCATTTTGTAGTAATAAAAATATTGAATTTTTATACCTATTTGTTTAAAATGTATTTTGTAACATGGGCGGAGAAATTTTCGGTTAGATAAAATACATGTGAACCTTGCTACAACAAGATGTGCATCAGAGGAGTGGTTTTAATATGGGAAAAATCAAAGATATCAATGATTTGGTCAATGCTACATTTCAAGTAAAAAAGTTTTTCAGAGATACTAAAAAGCAATATAATTTAAATTATGAAGAAATTTATATTCTTAATCACATTTTAAAAAGTGAATCTAACGAAATCTCTTCTAAAGAAATTGCTACATGTTCAGAATTTAAACCTTATTATTTAACTAAAGCATTACAAAAATTAAAAGACTTGAATTTATTATCAAAAAAACGAAGCGTGCATGATGAAAGAACAGTTATTGTATTTGTAACAGCGGAGCAACGAGAGAAAATTAAAAAATTAATTGTTGAATTAGAACAATATATTTAAAAAATACTAGAGAACTGAAGTTTCATGTGTGTTTTAAGGATGAAGATTTCTAAAAAAAGACTAGGTCTACTATCGGAGTAGTATGCCTAGTCTTTTAATGTGAATAATAGTTAATATTTTCTTAAAAATTCTATTTCGCGCTGATAAAGTACTTGAGCGATATATGATTGAACTTTCGTTAATATTTTTTCGATAGTTTGTGTACGATTCGCTAAAATACGTATTGCAAGTCCGTGTGTGGGTAACTGTGTAATGCCTAATCTACAATTCAATTCATTTTCATAATGCGATACTTGTTTATAAATATCATCAATAAGATTCTGATTTACTTTTGGATGTATAAAATAAGCTGAGCCTAAATGTGTATAGTCTTCCATATAGCCTATTGAACTAAGTTGATTTTTCTCAGGGTTTAATAGCATATTATCATATGTGACTAACTCGTCTTCTACGTAAATTTCATTAATTAAGTGCATATATTTATAAGTGAAATCATGATCGTCTGAAGAATAGCCAGGCGTTAGAATATCTGTGTAAAACATAGAACTTTCAGCTTCTAAACGAAACGTATTATGTTGATAGAATTTTGCATTTTCATAAGCGATAATTGGATCGGCTACAAATTCCATATAAGAGTGATTCGCCAAATTAAAAGATTGATATTGTTCTACGCGATCATTTAGTGTCTTGTATATTTTTGTGGCGCCTTGGGATGTCAAGGTAACTTGGGCGTTTTCTTCAAGATTTATGTTTAGACGATACCGATCTCCATCTAAATAGCCACCACCGACGTTAACAATATAAAATGTTGGAATTGTAGATTGATTAAGATACACAGGACGAAGGACTTTCAGTGCTTTCTCAAAAAAGATATTTCGAGCAACGGAACGATGCCCGTTATTAAAGACTGTTAAGTCGAGTTCTCCTGTCCATTTAGATTGTGCCATTAAGCTAATCCTTTAAGTAGTGTATCTCGCTCAATCCATTCAATCACTTCATCTAGACCTTCATCCGTTTTCAAATTAGTGAAAGCGAAAGGGCGGTTACGACGAAAGACTTTCGTATCTTCTGCCATTTGTTCTAACGAAGCACCAACATAAGGAGCTAAATCTGTTTTATTTATAATGAAGAAATCAGATTTAATCATTCCTTGTCCGCCTTTGCGAGGAATTTTCTCACCTTGAGCCACATCAATAATATAAATTGAAAAGTCTACAAGTTCAGGACTAAAAGTAGCTGCTAAATTATCGCCACCAGATTCAATGAAAATGAGTTCAATGTCATCATTGCGTTCTAATAATTCATCAATAGCAGCAAAGTTCATAGAAGCATCTTCACGGATTGCAGTATGCGGGCAACCACCTGTTTCTACACCGATAATTCTATCTTCAGGTAGCACACCGCTATTGACTAATATTTTTTCATCTTCTTTAGTGTAAATATCGTTAGTTATGACACCGATACTCATTTCTTGAGATAGACGTTTAACAACTTTTTCTATTAATTGAGTCTTACCTGCACCTACAGGTCCTCCAATTCCAATTCTAATTGGTTCAGCCATAAAATATGCCTCCTATGATATAAATATTCTCACATTCACGTTTTCATGTTCCATTTGGTTTAGTTCTAATCCTGGAGCAGTCATACCAAAATCAGATTCTGCTAGCTCTAATATGTGTTGACGTGTTTTTTCAATATATGGAATCATGTTCGTTACGACTTTTTGTCCGGCAGTTTGACCAAGAGGGATAGCTCTAACAGCGTTCTGAGTTAAACTGGATACGTTTTGGTATAAATAATAATCTATGATTGTGTCAATGTTCATTCCTAAATGATGACCTAAAATAGTAAAGCATATCGCAGGATGTAGCTTTGCTTTTTTGAGATTCATTTGTTCATGATACCACTGGATCCACGGTGCATCATAAAGTTCCATTGCCAATTTAACCATTCTCGTGCCCATTTGTTTCGTACCAACTCGAGTTTCTTTTGGCACACTTTGAACAAATATTTTTTTATCGATGTCCAAAATTTTTGTCTGATTATTATTTTCTAAAGCATCATATACAATTCGCATTGCTAAACCATCTGAATAAGTCAACTGTTCATTTAAAAAGAGTGTAAGCCATTGTGTAAATGATTCAGCATCATGTACCGTCTGTCGTTGAATATAAGTTTCAAGACCAAATGAGTGACTAAATGCACCAGTCGGAAATTGAGAATCACAGAACTGAAAAAGTCTTAGATGTTGATGATCAATCATGAGAATGTCCTATATGTCTAAATGCTTGATTTACCTTTCTATCTTCATGATTAAAAGGAATACCTAATTGCTTAAGTAAATCTTCAACTAAATAGTCATATTGAACTAACATTTCAGTATCTGTAAATTGTGCTGGAAGGTGACGATTTCCGAGTTGATGTGCAATATCTCCCATCTCTTTAAGGTTTCTAGGTTTAATTACTAATAAATCTTCAGAGTTTACGTCGACCACAATAATATTTGTTTCATCTTGGTATAAGATATCGCCGTATTGTAAATCAATCGGTTGTTTTAATCTGATACCTATTTCATTACCGTGATCAGTTTTGACACGTTGAATTCTTTTTACTAAATCAGAGTTCTCTAAGTAAACTTTTTCAATGTGTTTTTGTTTCTCTTCAGGAGATAAATTCGCAATGTTGCCTTGAATTTCTTCGATAATCATTTGTATGCCTCCTAGAATAAGAAGTATCTTTGAGTTAATGGTAATTCAGTAGCAGCTTCACTAGTGATTTTTTCACCATCTACAAATACTTCATAGGTTTGTGGATCTACATCTAATTTAGGTGTAGCATTATTATTTTTCATATCTGCTTTAGATAACTGACGTATATTTTTAACAGGACGAACCACGCGTTGTAAATTTAATTGACGGGATATACCATTTTCGTAAGCAGTGTTTGATACAAAAGTCATTGCTGTATGAGTAATGTTACCACCGTATTGACCATACATTTTACGATATTTTTGTGGTTCTGAAGTTGGTATAGAACCATTGGCATCACCGTTCACAGCTGAATTAATAAGCCCCCCCTTAACGATGAGTTCAGGTTTGACACCAAAGAATGCTGGGTCCCACACGACAAGGTCGGCAAATTTACCCGGTTCAATTGAACCAACGTAATCTGAAATACCATGAGTGATAGCAGGGTTAATTGTATATTTAGCAATATATCTTTTAATACGATTATTGTCATTATATTCAGAGTCACCTTCTAGTAATCCGCGTTGCTCTTTCATGCGGTGGGCAACTTGCCAAGTACGAATAATCACTTCACCCACACGTCCCATTGCTTGTGAGTCAGAACTAATCATACTGAATACGCCCATATCTTGAAGTACGTCTTCGGCCGCAATCGTTTCTTTACGAATTCTTGAATCTGCGAAAGCAATATCTTCAGGTATAGAAGCATTTAAATGATGGGTAATCATTACCATATCTAAGTGTTCATCTACAGTATTATGTGTATAAGGTAGGGTAGGATTCGTAGAGGACGGTAAAATATTTGGATAAGCAGCGGATTTAATTAAGTCTGGAGCATGTCCGCCACCAGCACCTTCAGTATGGTACATGTGTAACACTCTATTTTTAACAGCTGCCATCGTATCTTCCATAAAGCCAGCTTCGTTTAACGTATCCGCATGAAGTGCGATTTGGATATCAAATTCGTCTGCGACATCTAATGCATGACTTAATGCTGAAGGCGTAGCACCCCAGTCTTCGTGTACTTTTAGACCGATTACACCAGCATGAATTTGTTCAATCAGCGCTGTATGATTTACGGCCTGACCTTTACCAGTAAATCCTACATTAATAGGGAGTTCTTCTGCGGCTTCTAACATACGATGTATATGCCATGGGCCTGGAGTCACAGTAGTTGCTTTAGTACCTTCAGATGCACCAGTACCACCACCAATATGTGTAGTAATACCGCTCTCAAGGGCTACTTCAGCTTGTTCCGGATTGATAAAGTGTACGTGTGTATCTATACCTCCGGCTGTAACGATTTTACCTTCTGCAGCGATAATGTCAGTGTTTGAACCAATAATAATATCTACATTATCCATAATATCAGGATTACCTGCTTTACCAATTTTGAAAATGTAGCCATTTTTAACGCCAATATCTGCTTTGACAACTTTGTCATAATCGATAATTAGGGCATTCGTTAATACAAGATCTGCTACGTTTCTATCATCTCGGGTTACATTCGGATTTTGTGCCATGCCATCGCGAATTGATTTACCACCACCGAAAGTAGCTTCATCACCGAAATTAGCATAGTCTTTTTCAACTTGTGCGAAAAGGTTTGTGTCTCCTAATCTCACTGAATCACCAACGGTAGGACCGTATAAGCTTGTATACTGAGATTGTGTCATTTTAAAACTCATTATTGCTTACCACCTTTTTTATTCGCATTTTGTTCGCCTTCATCACCGAAAATGCCAGCATTTTCATCATTTTTACCAGTTGGACGATAGACGCGTTCTTCGTCTATATCACCATTGACCAAACCGCGGAAACCAAAGATTTTACGATGACCAGCATATTCAACAAGTTGAACTTCCTTTTCGTCACCAGGTTCAAATCTAACAGCAGCTCCAGCAGGGATATCTAAATGCTTTCCATAAGCTTTTTCGCGATCAAATGCTAAAGCTTTATTAGCTTCAAAGAAATGAAAATGAGAACCAACTTGGATAGGTCTGTCACCTGTGTTCTTTACTTCAATAACAGTTTCAGGATGATGTTTATTGATTTCTATTTCTGTACTTTTAACTTTTATTTCACCAGGAATCATTATATAGTCCTCCTTAAACTATCGGATGATGGACAGTAATTAATTTAGTTCCATCTGGAAATGTTGCTTCGATTTCAATTTCTTTTATCATACTTGCAACACCGTCCATGACATCGTCTTCATTTAAAATCGTTTTGCCATAGCTCATTAGTTCAGCAACAGTTTTACCATCTCTTGCTCCTTCAAGTAGTTCATCACTAATCAAAGCAAGTGCTTCAGGATGATTGAGTTTAAGGCCTCGTGCTTTACGGCGACGAGCAACTTCTGCAGCCACAACTATCATTAACTTATCTTGCTCTCGTTGTGTGAAATGCAAAAATAATCCCTTCTTTCAAAAAAATTTGCCTTGCAAAATTAATCTTAGAACGATTTAATTGAATAAACAAGTAATGCGGTAAGATAATTTTGTTATTTTAATAAAGATGTTTTACAATTAGTGTACAAATAACATAGAATATAATTTTTATCTAATATTTAAAAATATTCTATTAGAAAAAGGATTATTAATATTTAAGATATTTTATTTTAGCACTAGAATATACTTAAAATTTTTAAGAATTAAGGTGAAAGAATTGAAAACAATTGAAGTAATATTGAAAAATATCGCTCAGGTATTATTGATTAATAGTAAATGGACTGGTTTATTAGTATTGATTGGTTTATTTGTTGCGAATTGGAAAGTGGGTTTAAGTGCACTTCTTGCTAGTAGTATTGCTTACTTACTTGCACCGTATATGAACTACTCACAAGAAGAAATTGACAATGGGTTAGCAGGATTTAGTCCGGTACTAACTGCTATAGCATTAATATTATTCATAGACAATAATTGGAGTGGTGTATTAATTACGTTAATTGCAACAATATTAACACTACCTATGGGTTCAGCAATTAGAGAATTTCTGAAATCATATGGTGTATCTATGCTAACTTCACCTTTTGTCATTATGACTTGGATTACTGTATTAATACCTGGACAAGTTAAACATTTAACTACTGAACTAGATATCATTCCTGGTCATATTAAAAAAGCGTCATTTGATCTTGGGAATGAACATATCCAATTTTTTAAATCTCTTATAGAAGGGTTTAGCCAAGTATTTCTTGTACCAAATTTTATAGGTGGTTTATTTATCCTAGTTGGTATATTTATAGGTTCTAGGAAGGCTGGCATTTACGCAGTTATTGCTAATCTTGTGGGTTTCGTCATCGTTGGATTATTAGGTGGTAATTATACAGACATCAATGAAGGTTTATTCGGCTATAATTTAGTTTTAACGGCAATTGCACTAGGTGTTACTTTTAAAACAACGATGAATAGCTATTTGGTTACAGGTTGTGGTGTATTGTTAACAGTATTTATACATCTCGGATTAAATACGTTGCTTGAACCTTTTGGTTTGCCTGCATTAACCATGCCGTTTATTTTAGCAACGTGGTTGATGCTGTTTGCAGGAGGGAAACATCGCACTTAAATTATTTTGCTGAAGATGTAGTTCGATTTAGGAAAGTTGTTCGCTAAGTTAAGTGTTAAATATTAATTACGTAATGTAGAAAATAAAGCCTTGGATGATACAATTTGGAGATCATTCAAGGGTTTTTTAGAGGGTTCGGAAATATATTTTAATCATGAGAAACATTTTCAAAAAGGAGACTTTCAAATATAAAAGTCGAGTGTTAAACTAGGATTAATTAAAAGGGAATGTATTTGAGGTGAGAGAAGTGGTACAGTCGTTTCTAGTACGCACAGAAATTCAAAAAAGATGGATCGCAAAGTTTAAACAAGTGGAAGATATATTTAAACAACGAGCTGCGGAAAATGATATTCAAGGTCAATTTCCATTTGAAAATATAAAATGGTTAGTCGATGAGGGATATACTAAATTGACTTTACCTAAAGAGTACGGTGGAGAAGGTGCAACAATAGAAGATATGGTCATCTTACAAAGTTATTTAGGTGCAATAGATGGCGCAACGGCTTTATCAATTGGATGGCATCTCAGTGTGGTTGGTCAATTATATGAACAAAATATGTGGGAGCAAAGTATGCTCAATACATTCGCGAATGAGATTGTAAATGGAGCGCTAGTTAATCGTGCTGTTAGCGAAGCAGAAACCGGTAGTCCTACTAGAGGTGGGCGGCCAGGTACACATGCTGTTAAAGAAGACAATGGTTATGTGCTAAATGGAGTTAAAACATTTACCTCAATGAGTAAAGCATTAACGCATTACATTGTTGGAGCTTATGTAGAAGAGCTCGATACAGTTGGATTCTTCTTAGTACCTCGAGAATTTGATGGCGTTGAAGTTGCTGATAATTGGAATATGGTAGGAATGCGTGCCACTGAAAGTCATGACTTAGTTCTTAATGATGTTCATATACCATACGAGTATTTTGTTGAAGCTAGTCGTAAACCTCAACCGAATGGGTGGATTCTTCATATACCAAGTTGTTATTTGGGTATTGCGCAAGCTGCTCGAGATTATGCAGTTCATTTTGCGGAAAATTATAGCCCCAATAGCATCGAAGGAACAATAGCAGATTTGCCGACCGTTCAACAGAATTTAGGTAAAATGGAAAGTTTATTATTGTCGGCGCGCCATTTCTTATGGAGTACTGCACAAGGTTACCAAATATATGAAGAAGATGCACAAATTTGGAATGTAACTTCAGCTAGTAAGGTAATGGTGATGAATCAAGGGATGGAAGTCATAGATTTAGCAATGAGAATCGTTGGAGCTAAAAGTTTAGAGATGGATCGGCCGTTGCAACGTTATTATAGAGATATGAGGGCTGGATTGCATAATCCTCCTATGGAAGACATGGCTTATACGAATATTGCTAAAAGTATTACAGGTAAGATGTAAGGGGTGTCTTAATACAACATGTTATCGTTCTCGGATAACATGTTGTTTTTTTAATTTTTAAAAATACGAATTTAATAAACTATTGTAAAACTACAATGATTTTCGTATAATTAATATCGAAATTGATAATCGTTATCACTTAGGAGGGAACTATGAGAAAATTATTATTACCTTTATTTGTCTTAGTCCTAGTATTAGCAGCATGCGGAAACAACTCAGGAAACAGCTCAAAGGACTCAGATAAAAAGGCAGAAACTAAGTCATATAAAACAGATGATGGTAAAACAATTAAAATACCTAAAGATCCAAAACGTATTGCAGTTGTTGCACCTTCATACGCAGGTGGAATTAAAAAATTAGGTGGAAATATCGTTGCAGTAAGTAATCAAGTTGATCAAAGTCATATTTTAAAAGATAAATTTAAAGGTGTTACTAAAGTGGGAGACGACGATGTTGAAAAAGTTGCCAAGCAAAAACCAGATTTAATCATCGTTTTAGATCAAAATAAAAATATTAAAAAATATAAAAAAATTGCAGCTACTGTACCTTTCAATTACCAAAAGCATAAATACCTAGAGCAACAAGAGGAATTAGGTAAATTACTTGGTAAAGAAGACGAAGTTAAAAAATGGGAAAAACAGTGGAAAGAAAAAACAGCTAAAGACGGTAAAGAAATCAAGAACAAGATAGGTAAAGATGCTACAGTTTCAATCTTCGATGAATTTGATAAAAAATTATATACATACGGTGATAACTGGGGCCGTGGTGGCGAAGTATTATATCAAGCATTCGGATTAAAGATGTCTAAAGGTCAAAATGATTTAACTAAAAAAGCAGGTTGGGCAGAAGTAAATCAAGAGCAAATTGAGAAAGTTGCAGGGGATTATATCGTGTCAACAAGTGCCGGTAAATCTACTCCAGGTTATGAAAAAACAAATATCTGGAAAAATTTACCTGCAGTTAAAAAAGGCCACGTTGTTAAGGTAAAAGCTGAAACTTATTGGTATAATGATCCTTATACGTTAGACTTTATGCGTAAAGACTTGAAGAAAAAATTAATGGATGCAAAATAATATTCAAAAAAGGGAATTAACGAATATCAATTGGTTATATTGCAGGTTGCTACAATAGTGGCAACCTGTTTTTAATACACTATGAGAATTTTGATAAAATAATAATTAAGAATGGAGGAGAGATAATTATGACTAAAGTTTATTTTAACCATGATGGTGGAGTTGATGATTTAATTTCTTTATTTTTATTACTGCAAATGGAAGATGTTGAATTAATTGGTGTGAGTACAATTGGAGCCGACTGTTATCTTGAACCTTCATTGAGTGCATCAGTAAAAATTATTAATCGATTTTCTAATCAATCGATACAAGTTGCACCATCTTACGAAAGAGGTAAAAATCCATTTCCTAAAGAATGGAGAATGCACGCCTTCTTTATGGATGCATTACCAATTTTAAATGAAAGCCAAACGCCTAAACGAGCTAATGAAAGTAACTATGAAGCTTATGAAGATATAATCCAAAAAGTAAACGCAAGTACTGAAAAGGTGACATTACTCTTTACTGGTCCACTTACCGACTTAGCTAAAGCGATGCGTCATGATCAATCATTCCTATCAAATGTAGAAAAATTAGTATGGATGGGTGGAACTTTTCTAGATAAAGGCAATGTTGAAGAACCAGAACACGATGGCACTGCAGAATGGAATGCGTTCTGGGACCCTGAAGCGGTTAAAACGGTGTTCGATAGTAATCTTAAGATTGATATGGTAGCTTTGGAAAGTACAAATCAAGTGCCTTTGACATTAGATGTGCGCCAAAAATGGGCGGACGAGAGAGAATTTGTAGGGATTGATTTTTTAGGAGTAAGTTATGCTGCAGTACCACCATTAACGCATTTCTTTACAAATTCTACATACTTTTTATGGGATGTTCTAACAACTGCATATGTTGGTATGCCTAAACTAGTAAAATCAGTAAAAATGAATGTGAATGTAATAAGTCATGGGCCGAGTCAAGGAAAGACATACAAAGATGATAACGGGCGTAAAGTGAATGTAGTTAATTATGTTGAACATAATGCGTTTTTCGATTATATTTCTTATTTAGCGAAAAAAGCTTAATAAGTAGAATTAATAATTTCAGGATATGTAAACTTTTTATTTATTAAAGTTTACATTGGTGTTATAATCATTCTCATGTAAGGAGGATGAACAAGTGAGTACAAAGAATTTAGTTTTTACAGCTTTGATGACTGCCATTATTTGCATTTTAGGATTAGTACCTGGTGTGCCTTTACCGTTTATGCCGGTACCAATTGTGTTACAGAACATTGGTATCTTTTTAGCTGGGATCATATTAGGGCGTAAAATGGGCGCATTGAGTGTGATTGTCTTTTTATTGTTAGCTGCCACAGGTTTACCAGTTTTATCCGGAGGACGTGGAGGAATAGGTGTATTTGTTGGCCCATCAGCAGGATTCCTATTTTTATATCCATTTATAGCTTACTTTATTGGATTAATTAGAGACCGTTATTATGGGAAAATTAATTTCCTTATACTCTTCGTCACTACATTAATTATCGGGGTTCTAGCTTTAGATATCATCGGTACTATCATTATGGGATTCATTATACATATACCGATTTCTAAGGCATTTTTACTATCATTTACATTTATGCCTGGAGATATTATTAAAGCTATTATATCTAGCTTGATTGGTGCGACCATCTTAAATCACACTCGTTTTAAAAGTTTGATACAATAACATTAATATATATCAAACTTTGCGAGGTAGAAATCTATGAATCACATCACGTTAAATGATATCTATGTCGATGGTGTGAAATATTCAGAAGACAACCGTAAAATCATTTATTTAACGCCGGGACATCCACTTAAATTTGATAGTAATACATGGATCTATAAAAAAATGCCCACAATAAGTCAATGGACAGAAGATTTGAAAGAACAACAGGAATATCATCTTAAACAAGGTTCAAATCATTTGTCGTTTTATTTTCCTGAAAATGAAGTTCTTAGTAAACAATGGTTAGATATTATTAGACAACAAGGTTTTGAACTAGGTATTTTGGAATTGTATGCAATAGAGGCTAATGAACTAAGGCAATTGCCTCAAAATAATCAAGTGATAATTCAGCAAGTGACAAAGCAAAACATTGATGATTATGTATATATTCATAACTACTTTGCTCTGCCTTTTGGAGAACAGTATGCCAAAGAAAGTGCAAAGCAAATCAAGGAATGCTTCTTGTCAGATGGAAAAAATAGGTTAATTGCGTACTTAGGGAAAAAGCCTGTTGGAATTGTTGATTTAATTATTACATCACATACGTTGGAAATAGATGGATTAGGTGTGATGGAGCAATACAGACATAACGCTATTGGTTCATCAATTCAATCGCACGTCGGTAAAATAGCTAAAACCAAGCCAGTAATTCTTGTCGCAGATGGTGAAGATACAGCTAAGGATATGTACATAAAGCAAGGTTATACATATTTGGGTTTTAGGTATCAAATTTTAAAAGAAAACATCTAATAAAAAGGCTAGTGAATTTAGGAAAAACAAATTTCCTATATTTCACTAGCCTTTTATACGTTCTGGATGGCTATAAATATTAAAGTTACCATCTCTAATAAATCCAATTGCTGTAATGTTTAAGTCTTTCACTAATTGCACAGCTAATGTTGTTGGGGCTGATTTAGAAAGTATCACACCTACGCCAATTTTTGCTGCTTTAATTAATATTTCAGAAGAAATACGACCGCTAAATATTAATACCTTATCTCTTACCGAAATATGTCTTTGTATACAATAACCATATAACTTATCAAGTGCATTATGACGTCCAATATCTTGTCTATGTTCAAAAAAGGTATTACCATCACTAATTGCTGCGTTGTGTAAGCCGCCGGTTTGTTTGAAGATCACACTAGCACTTTGAAGTTGAGTCATCATCCTTAAAATCTGTTGAGGATGTAATTCGATTTTAGACATCGAAGTTTTAGCAATGGCGGCATCATTATGAAAGTAAAACTCACGACTTTTCCCACAACATGAGGCAATCATACGTTTCGTAGAATATTCAAAACGATCTCCCAATGATTTAGTTAATTCTACATGAGCAAACCCTTTACTATCATCAATTTGAATTGATTTTAATTCGTCTCTCTTTAGAATGGCTCCCTCTGAAGCGAGAAATCCTAGTACAAGTTCTTCCATATTGGTTGGGCTACAAATAATAGTAGCAAATTCTTCGCCGTTGACCATGATAGTTAAAGGGAATTCTGTAACATAAAAGTCTTCGGTTGCAAATAATTGCCCGTTTTCATATCTTATAATTGATTGATTACTCGAAACATCATTATTCATCTTGTTTTGCTCCCCATTTTAGTCATAATACAATCATAATGCTAAATATTAAAAATTTAAATGCTTTTGTTTATGTAAACTTTTTAATAATTAATGTAAGAACTATAAAAGAAAATGCTCATTCAAATGTTCTATTAATTGTAATTATTTTTCAAAAAAAGGACTTTTCAAGGTTCTCCTTCAGAGTATAATGTAAATAGAGTGGAGGGATTAGTTTATGAAAATAAAACATTTTTTAGTTGCTATGTTAGTTCTGTGTCTAGTGTTAGCAGGATGTTCGAACTCTAGCAATAGTAGTAAAGATAGTGATAAAAAAGATGAAAGCTCGTCTGATAATAGTAAAAAGCAAGAATTACAAATCTCTGCTGCAGCGAGTTTAACTGATGTTAGTAAAGCACTTGCGAAAGAATTTAAAAAGGATCACAAAAACGCTGATATTAAATTTAATTACGGTGGTTCTGGTGCGTTAAGACAACAAATTGAAACAGGTGCTCCTGTAGATGTATTTATGTCTGCAAACACTAAAGATGTGGATCAATTAAAAGACAAGAAGAAAGCGCATGATACATATAATTATGCTAAAAATAAACTTGTATTAATTGGTGACAAGGATAAGAATTATAAATCAGTTAAAGATTTAAAAGATGGTGATAAACTTGCTTTAGGTGAAGTGAAAACTGTACCAGCAGGTAAGTACGCTAAACAATATTTAGAAGATAATAATTTATATAATTCAGTAAAAGATAAAATCATTAATGCCAAAGACGTTAAACAAGTATTGAATTATGTTGAAAAAGGTAATGCACAAGAAGGTTTTGTATATAAAACTGACTTATACAATCAAAAGAAAAAGACCGATAAAGTAAAAGAGATTGAACAAGTTAAATTAAGTAAACCAATCACTTATAAAGCTGGTGCAACTTCTGAGAAGAAACTAGCTAAAGAATGGATGAAATTCTTAAAATCTGATAAAGCTAAAAAAATTCTTAAAGAATACCAATTCTCGGCTTAAGGAGTATTAAACTATGCCTGATTTAACATCATTTTGGATATCATTACGTGTCGCGATTACAAGTACAATTATTGTAACAATTTTAGGAATATTTGTTTCCAAATGGTTATATAATAAAAAAGGGCATTGGGTAAAAATCCTTGAAAGTTTTATAATATTACCAATAGTACTTCCACCTACAGTACTTGGTTTTATATTATTAATAGTTTTTTCAACAAGAGGACCTATAGGTCAGTTCTTCACCAATATTCTACACTTACCAGTAGTTTTTACTTTGACAGGTGCAGTACTTGCATCTGTCATTGTTAGTTTTCCTCTAATGTATCAACATACAATTGGTGGATTTAGAATGATAGATAAGAAAATGCTAAATACTGCGCGTACAATGGGTGCAAGCGAAACTAAAATATTTTTCAAATTGATATTACCTTTATCCAAACGTTCTATATTAGCAGGCATTATGATGAGCTTTGCTCGCGCGATTGGTGAGTTCGGTGCGACGTTAATGGTGGCTGGATATATTCCTAATAAGACAAATACGTTGCCGCTTGAAATTTATTTCTTAGTTGAACAAGGTAAGGAAAATGAAGCTTGGCTATGGGTACTCGTTCTAGTCGCCTTTTCTGTAGTCGTTATTACTACGATTAATTTAATCAATCATGATAAATATAGGGAGGTCGATTAGATGTTGAAGATTCAATTAGAATACTTATTAAAAGATATCAATATCCGTGTCGACATTAATGATGAAATCCCTAAAATATATGCCATTCGAGGTCCGTCGGGAATAGGTAAAACTACTGTACTAAATATCATAGCTGGTTTAAAGAAAGCTGACCGAGCACTAATTAAAGTGAATAATCGTATCTTGACTGATACGGAAAATAAAATTAATGTCAAAATTCAACAACGTAATGTTGGATATCTATTTCAAGATTATCAGCTTTTTCCAAATATGAACGTGTATAAAAATATCACTTTTATGACTGAACCATCTGAGCATATAAATAATTTAATTCAGACACTAAACATTTCTCACTTAGTTACTCAATATCCAATGACTTTATCTGGTGGAGAAGCGCAACGTGTTGCATTAGCACGTTCATTAAGTACGAAGCCTGATTTGATATTACTTGATGAGCCTTTCTCAAGTTTAGATGATGCGACGAAGGATGAGAGTATTGCACTAGTGCAAAAGATATTTGATGAGTGGAAGATACCTATTATTTTTGTTACACATTCAAATTATGAAGCTAAGAAGATGGCACACGAAATTGTAAATATTGGCAATGAATAAATGATCATTAGCACCTCTTTCTATAATGGGAGAGGTGTTTGTGTGTATAAATTTTGTTACTTATAAAAATAGACATTATAATAGAAACAAATATTGATGAGAGGATATCCAATATGAATCAAGAACGTTATTCTAGGCAAATGTTATTTAAACATATTGGGCAAGAAGGACAAAGAAAGATTGAAAATCAACATGGCCTTATTATTGGAATGGGCGCATTGGGTACGCACTTGGCAGAAGGGTTAGTTAGAGCAGGCATTGGTAAATTAACTATAGTTGATAGAGATTATATTGAATATAGTAACTTGCAAAGACAAACACTTTACACAGAAAATGATGCACATGAAGCATTACCTAAAGTGATAGCTGCAAAGCACAGGCTAATTCAAATACGTAATGATGTCGTTATTGAGACATGGATAGAACATGTGGATTATCCTTTTTTAGAACAACATGGTAAAGAAGTAGATTTAATACTTGATGCGACTGATAATTTCGATACAAGACAATTAATCAATGATTTCTCTTATAAGCATCATATTCCTTGGATATATGGTGGGGTAGTTCAAAGTACTTACGCCGAGGCTACATTTATCCCAAAACAAACACCTTGTTTTAATTGTCTTATGCCTCAATTGCCTTCAGTAAATTTAACATGTGATACTGTAGGCGTGATTCAACCTGCGGTGACTATGACTACAAGTCTTCAATTAAAAGACGCATTAAAGTTGCTAACAGGTCATGATATTAAGCCTCAGTTGACTTATGGAGATATATGGGAAGGTGATCATTATAGGATTGGGTTTAGTAAAATGCATCAAGATCAATGTCCGACATGCGGTAGTCGCCCTCATTTTCCATATTTAAATCAGGAACGCCAAAATTATGCCACACTTTGTGGGCGAGATACAGTACAGTATAAGAATAAAAATATTTCTCAGGAAATACTTACTACCTTTCTAGAACAGCATCATATACATTATCGCACGAATCATTATATGACTATTTTCAAATTTAGGGGTCATCGTATTGTTGCATTCAATGGGGGCAGGTTCCTTATTCATAATATGACTCAACCTCAACAAGCGATACAATTAATTAATCAATTGTTTGGATAATAAAGGAGGGAATTATCATGAACAATCATCAACATGAACATGTTCAATTAGAAAGAAATATTAATGTAGCAATACTAACTGTTTCTGACACAAGGGATTTCGATAGTGATAAAGGCGGGCAATTAGTTCAATCACTTCTAAAAGAGATTAATGTAAGTATAGAAGAACACCATTATAAGATTGTTAAAGATGATAAAAATGCAATTACATTACAGATAAAACAATGGTTAGAAGACAATGAAAATATAGATGTCATTATTACAACAGGTGGTACTGGTATTTCTCAAAGAGATGTTACGATTGAAGCGGTAAGACCACTATTAACTAAAGAAATAGAAGGATTTGGAGAATTATTTCGTTATTTAAGTTACACAGAGGATGTGGGTACACGCGCATTATTATCACGCGCTATTGGAGGCACAGCAAAAGATAAATTAATCTTTGCTTTACCTGGATCAACTGGGGCAGTCAAACTTGCAATTGAAAAACTAATTAAACCTGAATTAAATCACCTTGTTCATGAATTAACGAAATAATAGTGAATAAAGATTTAGGGATAGCAGGTAAACTACATTGATTTACATTACCATCCCTTATTTCAATCAACAATCAAGACATGAAAGTATTTCTCATACTTTTCTTTGATAGTCACCAGACTTACCACCAGACTTAGATTCTAAATAGGTTTGACCAATGACCATCCCTTTATCGACTGCTTTAGTCATATCATAAACAGTTAAAGCTGTTGCTGATGCGGCAGTGAGTGCTTCCATTTCAACGCCCGTTTTACCAGTTGTTGAAACAATTGCAGTGATATTCAATATATAGTGAGGTGATTGAGATGTATCCCATTCAAAATTGACATCTATACCTGTTAGAGGTAAAGGATGGCACATAGGTATAATTGTAGATGTGTTTTTAGCAGCCATAATTCCTGCTATTTGTGCAGTATTGAGTACATTACCTTTTTTATTAGTATTATCGATAATTTGCCTATAAATCGTTTCATTTACAGTAATACTTGAATGGGCACGTGCTTGACGTTTAGTTACTTCTTTGTCAGAAACATCAACCATCTTAGCGTTCCCTTGTTCGTTTATATGTGTAAAGTTATTCATACTATTCCTCCTAGCAGGATTTAGTATATCATGAAAATAATTTATTTTTGGAGATGAAAATATGCCAGTTGAAAAAAGAAATCCTATTCCAGTAAAAGAAGCGATTTCTCGCATAATGAAACAAAATGTGTCGATTCGTACTACGAAAGTGGATTTAGATGAAAGTTTGGGGCATGTTCTTGCAGAAGATATTGTTGCAACGTATGATATTCCACGTTTTAATAAGTCACCATATGATGGGTTCGCCATACGTAGTGAAGATTCTAAAGATGCTAGCGGTGAACATCGCATTGAATTTGAGGTTATCGATCATATAGGAGCGGGTTCAGTCTCAACTAAGACTTTAGGGAAAAATCAAGCGGTTCGCATTATGACTGGTGCGCAAATACCAGAGGGTGCTGATGCAGTTGTGATGTTTGAACAAACTATTGAATCTGAATCAACTTTTACTATACGTAAGCCGTTTGATCATCTTGAAAATATATCACTAAAAGGCGAAGAAACGACAACTGGAGATATCGTACTTAAAAAAGGACAACATATTAATCCTGGTGCGATTGCAGTATTAGCAACGTATGGCTATACACAAGTTCCTGTAACGATTAAACCAAGTGTAGCAATTATAGCGACAGGTAGTGAGTTGTTAGATGTAGAAGATGAATTAGAACCTGGTAAGATTAGAAATTCAAACGGACCTATGATTAAAGCGTTAGCTAAAAAAATTGGTTTAGAAGTAGGCACATATCAATTACAACAGGATAATTTGGAAAGTAGCATTCAAGTAGTTAAAGATGCTTTATCTCAACATGATATCGTCATTACTACAGGTGGTGTGTCAGTAGGTGATTTCGATTATCTACCAGAAATATATAAAGCGATAGATGCAAATGTCTTATTTAATAAGGTTGCTCAAAGACTAGGAAGTGTTACAACAGTCGCATTTAGTAATGGACAATATTTATTTGGTTTATCTGGGAATCCTTCAGCTTGTTTTACTGGTTTTGAATTATACGTTAAACCAGCTGTTAATAAATTGATAGGCGCAAGTGAGTGTTATCCTCAAATAATCAAAGCAACACTTATGGAAGATTTTACTAAGCCTAATCCTTTTACTCGTTTTATCAGAGCTAAAGCGACTTTAACACCTTCAGGTACTACAGTTGTCCCTTCAGGTTTTAATAAATCAGGTGCTGTTGTAGCGATTGCACATGCCAATGCGATGATTATGTTACCTAGTGGAACACGAGGATTCAAAGCAGGGCACACGGTGGATGTAATACTTACAGAATCCAATGCGTTTGAAGAGGAATTGTTGTTGTGATTATACAAATTGTAGGATATAAAAATTCAGGAAAGACAACTTTAATGGCACATGCGGTTTCATTTCTAAAAGAAAAGGGATTTACTGTAGCGACAATTAAACATCATGGCCATTTGGGTAATGATATTACACTGCAAAATGATGACGTTGATCATATGAAACATTTTAATGCAGGCGCTGATCAAAGCATTGTACAAGGTGAAACATTTCAACAAACAGTAACACGTATAAGTAAACAGAATCTTACTGATATTATTAAAGAATCTGTTACAATTGATTGTAATATCATCTTGGTAGAAGGTTTTAAAGAAGAATCGTTCAAAAAAGTTGTTGTATATAGAGATGATAGCGACTTAGAAATGTTATCTAAGCTAACCAATGTATGTTTCACTATCAATTTGAACGAATCAAATGTTTATGAAAAATTTGAGATTGCATTGTTAGAATTGATTAAGATAGAAGGATTGAAAAATTAATGAAGCAATTTGAAATCGTGACTGAACCGATTCAAACTGAGCTATACAGAGATTACACACTTAATGAACATCAAGGTGCAGTTGTGGTTTTTACTGGTCATGTTAGAGAATGGACAAAGGGAGTTCGAACAGAATATCTAGAATATGAAGCTTATACTCCTATGGCAGAGAAGAAACTAGCCCAAATTGGCGATGAAATTAAGCAACGTTGGCCCGGCACGATAACTACAATTGTGCATCGTATCGGACCGTTACAAATTTCTGATATCGCAGTGCTTATAGCGGTATCTTCACCACATAGAAAAGATGCTTATCAAGCAAATGAGTATGCAATTGAACGCATAAAAGAAATTGTTCCTATATGGAAAAAAGAAATTTGGGAAGATGGTGAAGAGTGGCAAGGCCACCAAAAGGGTACCCATCAAGAAGCGAAGAGGGGGAGAACATTATGAAAGTACTTTACTTCGCAGAATTGAAAGAAATTTTGAATCAATCATCTGAAGAGATAGATACTCAAAAAACGATGACAGTTCAAGAATTTGAAGCATATCTGTTTGAACAACATCCGGAAATTGAAAGTAAAAAATTTCAAGTCGCAGTGAATGAGGAGTTTGTCAGAAAAGATGATATTGTACAACCTCAAGATACTGTAGCACTTATTCCACCAGTTAGTGGAGGTTAAGTTTAGTGAAAGCAATGATATTAGCAGGTGGTCATTCTGAACGCTTTGGTAAACCTAAAGCATTTGCAGAAATAGAAGGGCAACCATTTTATAAAAAAATCATAAACACTTTGACTTCAACAAATATGTTTAACGAGGTTATTATTAGCACCAATGAACAATTAGCGCCTTTATTTGAACATCAAAACGTTGTTATTGACGATAATAATAGTAGAAATAAGGGCCCATTAGCAGGAATTTATTCAGTAATGAAACAATATTCTAATGAGGAATTATTTTTTGTAGTTTCAGTTGATACACCTATGATTACAAGTAAAGCTATAAGTGGATTATATCAGTTTATGATTTCTCATCTCATTGAGGATCACTTAGATATTGCGGCTTTTAAAGACGCAGAAACAAAAATACCCACGATTGCCTTTTATAGTCCGCATGCATTGAAAACGATAGAGGCAGCTTTGCAATCAGATGACTATAGTTTGCGACATGTGTACAATCAATTATCCACTGACTGGTTAGACGTTTCTGAAATTCATTCTCCTCATTATTGGTACGATAATATTAACTATCAGCAAGACTTGGACTCTCTAAAAACGAAGATAAGAAATTAAGGAGGCCCAAATATGGTAGTAGAGCAAATTAAAGATAAATTAGGCCGCCCTATACGTGATTTAAGGTTATCTGTCACAGATAGATGTAACTTTAGGTGTGATTATTGTATGCCTAAAGAGATATTTGGAGATGATTTTGTCTTTTTACCTAAAGAAGAGCTACTAACTTTTGAAGAAATGACTCGTATATCACGTATTTATGCTGAATTAGGTGTCAAAAAGATTAGAATTACTGGAGGCGAACCTTTATTACGTCGTAATTTATATCAATTGATTGAACAGCTCAATGAGATTGAGGGTATTGAGGATATTGGCTTAACGACAAATGGCTTGCTTTTAAAGAAACATGGCCAAAATCTCTATAATGCAGGACTCCGTCGCATCAATGTAAGTTTAGATGCGATTGACGATGAGGTTTTCCAAGCAATTAATAACCGTAATATTAAAGCTTCTACTATTTTAGAACAAATAGACTATGCAGTTTCAATCGGATTTCACGTTAAAGTGAATGTCGTCATACAAAAAGGTGTGAATGATGACCAAATCATACCAATGATAGACTATTTTAAAGATAAGCAGATTGAAATTCGATTTATAGAATTTATGGATGTTGGTAATGACAATGGCTGGGATTTTAGTAAAGTTGTTACCAAAGATGAAATGCTAAATATGATTGAAGAACATTTTAATATTGAGCCACTAGAACCTAAATATTTTGGAGAAGTTGCTAAATATTATAGGCATAATGATAACGGAGCGAAGTTTGGTTTGATAACTAGTGTGTCTCAATCATTCTGTTCTACATGTACTCGAGCACGACTCTCATCAGATGGTAAATTTTACGGATGTTTATTTGCTACTGTGGATGGATTTAACGTTAAATCATTCATGAGATCTGGAGCAACAGATGAAGAATTAAAAGAACAATTCAAAGCGCTGTGGCATATTCGAGATGACCGATATTCTGATGAACGAACAGAACAAACTGTTGCTAATCGCAAACGTAAAAAAATAAATATGAATTATATCGGAGGATAGTAGCCAGACCAACAGAGTATTTCATAGAAAACTGTATCTAGTCAAAAAAGATTGGAATTCCTTATTAACTCCTCATTTTATGTCGCCAAACTTTTTAGAGTCTGGCGATTTTCGCTTTATAGCTTCAAATTAACTATTGTGTGTTGTTTTAATTTTAAATGTTTATATTTTAAAGCGTTTAATTATGTAACATAGCTATAGCAAAATCTATTTTAATATTTGTAATAGATTAAATGCAAACTTTGTTATATAATAAAGTTAAGCAATTGAATTTTATAATGCAAACATAACATCTAAGAATCAACATTAGGAGGCATTTTATTATGAGTAACAAAGTACAACGTTTTATCGCATCTGAAAGAGAATTAAGTCAACTTAAACATTGGTTAAAGACGACTTATCGCATTTCGATTGAAGAATTTGTGGTTTTATACAAAGTTTATGCAGATACTAAGATTAGTGGTAAAGAACTCCGTGATACATTACATTTTGAAATGTTATGGGATACAAGTAAAATTGATGTAATTATAAGAAAGATTTACAAAAAAGAGTTAATTTCTAAATTACGTTCTGAAACAGATGAAAGACAAGTATTCTATTTCTTTGATGCTAAACAAAAGAAATTATTAGATAAAATGACTGGTGAAATTGAAACAATTAGTATTGCTAATTAATAGATTAAGCGCCTATCCCAAAATATAAGGGATAGGCGCTTTTATAGTTTAAAACCTATTAAATCGATTGATGCTTAACATTACGACCATGAACTACAAAATAAATAAATAACGTAATTATGCCTAATATTGCCATAATGCCATATAATTGACTATAAGTAATCATATGTGTGAAAAGGCCTAGGAATGATGGTCCGAAGCCAATACCGATATCTAAACCGATAAAATAAGTTGATGTAGCTAAACCGTACTTCGTTGAAGGTGATACTTTAATTGCAATGGCTTGCATTGAGGAAGATAAGTTACCATACCCGATACCTAATGCAATACCAGCAATGAGTAATACCCAGCCATCAAAACTAAACATTAACATTGCAAAACTTATGATTAAGAAAATAAATGCAGGATAAACAACTACATTTTCATTTTTATCATCCATTAATCGACCTGCAATTGGGCGTGTCACAAGTGAGGCCACTGCATAAAATATAAAGAAGTAACTTGCGGCAGTTACTAAGTTTCTCTCAACTGCAAATGCTTGTAAGTAAGTGAGAATCGCAGCGTATGTGACACCAATTAACATCATGACAATCGCAACAGGAATTGCTTCTTTTGCGATAAAATTCCCCAAACTAAATGTTTTTCGATTAGACGTATCATTTTTAGATGCAACATTTTTAAAATCAATTTTTATAAAGAGTGATAGTAAACCACTCAATACTCCTAATATTACACAAATCATAAATAGAATTTGAATTGAAAATGAATTCATTAGCAACATGCCGAAGAAAGGACCAATCGCTGTACCCAAAACTAAGCTTAAAGAAAATAAACTAATTCCTTCACTTTTACGTGTAGTTGGTGTCACGTAAGCAGCAATGGTACCTGTTGCGGTAGTAGCGATTGCAGTAGCAATACCGTTAAGTAATCTTACTATCATCAAGAACCACACTGAACCCGGAATGAAGTAAAGTAATTGAGTAATGATTAAACAAATTAATCCGAAAATGAGTATCTTTTTTGGCCCAAAAGAGTTAACGTATTTTCCTGTGATAAATCGTCCAATAAGTGAGCCAACTATGAATAAACCTACGACCAGCCCAGCAAGTGAATCAGAAGCATGAAATTCTGTTTTACTATAACCAGCTATGACTACTATCAAAAGATACATACATAAATAAACGAAAAAGTTAATTACAAAATTGAGATTAAAGCTTTTAGTAAATATGGGATCTTTAGTAGGTATCGCTTCGTTCATTATTTTTCCTCCTTAATAAGTGTCTCATGTATTTGAGACATAACTTTTGTAATTTCTGTTAGTTGTGCTTCTGTTAAGCCTACTTTCTTTATAATATCTTTTTGTATTACCGAAATTTCTTTATTTATAGTTTCAAACAGGGCTTGTCCTTCAGTGGTTAGTCTTAGTAATTTCTCTCTCTTATCACTACCTTGTTCTGTACTAATCCATTTGTTATCAAGGAGTACTTTAACTATTTTACGAGTAGTTGGTTTTTCGATAGAACGTCGATTAGAAATTTTTACTAATGTGGTTGGTTGAAAATTTGCTATGTCTCTTAAAACAAGCCATTGCCCAGTATGAATATCATGTTTATCTAAAATCGGTTGAGTTAATTTTGTGTATGGTCTGTATACACCTATAAAACTATTGAAGAAAGCATTGTTTAACATTAATAGCACCTCATTCATGATATTTAGTTAGCTTGGCTAACCTTTTTGAACGCAAGAAATATTATATAACTAATATATGAATATTGCAATACCTTTTTATTCTTTTAGATATTTAAAGTAAAATGGCACGCTTTTTGTTAAAATAAAAAATAATTATAGGTAGAGGGGGGAAGGTTGATGGAGCTTAAGTTTGATCACATTATTCATTACATTAATCAACTCAATCAATTTGAATTTCCTGGGAAATTATTAAAGTTATATAATGGTGGGAAACATCATCAATTTGGTACGTATAACCAGTTATCTTATATTAATGGTAATTATATTGAATTGTTAGATGTTGAAGATAAAGAAAAACTTAAGAAAGTAGCTAAAACAGAAGAGGGACGTGTCTCATTTGCTACTAAAATAGCCCAAGATGACTTTAATCAAGGGTTCAAGACAATTTGTTTGCGAACTAAAGACATAGAAGAAGTTAAAGCAACTTTACAAAAGAAAAATATTGATGTCATAGGACCTATTCGTATGGAAAGGGAAAATAAAAAAGGGGATAAAGTAGGATGGCAACTTTTATATATAGCAGATCCTAGCTATAATGTTAAACCTCCATTCTTCATTCAATGGGATGAGAGTGAAGCATATAAAAATGAAAGTTTAAAAGACTTGTATCAGAAGCAATTTTCAATAGAAACGCTTGTTGTGAGTAGTGAAAAACGCAACTTAACAGTAGACAATTGGATCAAATGGTATGACATGAAAGTTGTAGATGAAACTGATACGTATACTGACCTCATTTTAGCGGATGATGATATCCTTTTTAGAATTGAAGATGGAAAAGACCCAGGCTATCACACTCTAGTAATTAAAGATTCAGAAGCCACATCACCATATTCTATAATAATTAGAGGTGCAAAATATCGCTTTGAACCTATAAATTAATATAGGTATTCATAAGTACTTTGAGCAATGATTGCAATGTGAATGAATGCAATGATTACTGAAATCATACTTAAAATAGTGTCAAAACGAGATGTTCTTATAAGTGAGAAGAAAATAGATAAAACAAATGATAATGCTACAAACATTACTCTCAAACTAAAATTTGATACAGTGAGCGGTTGAGCTAACGATGTTATAATAGCTAATAAGTTTAAAATGATAAATAAGAATAGAATGACTTTTCTCATTAAGAAAACCTCTTTATCTAATAATAATCATCATTATAACAAGCAACACTGTATAGACATAACTAAAAGGTTTATAACGTCCTTAATCGACAGTATCAAGGTTAGGATGTATAATTAAAATTACTGTAAAATAAAGGAGATATTATAAAGCATGGAAAAGATGAATATCACTAATCAAGAACATGACGCATTTGTAAAATCTCATCCAAATGGCGACTTACTGCAATTATCTAAATGGGCAGATACTAAGAAATTAACTGGATGGTACTCAAGACGAATTGCGGTTGGTGAAAATGGTGAAATTAAAGGTGTAGGACAATTACTATTCAAAAAAATACCTAAATTACCATTCACTTTATGCTATATATCAAGAGGTTTTGTAACTGATTATAATAATAAAGAAGCTTTAGAGACACTGTTGGAAATTGCTAAACAGGTAGCTAAAGAAGAGAAAGCTTATGCAATCAAAATTGATCCTGACGTTGAGGTTGATAAAGGCGCAGAGGCTTTAAAAAACCTTCGTGATTTAGGATTTAAACATAAAGGGTTCAAAGAAGGATTATCAAAGGATTATATCCAACCTAGAATGACAATGATTACGCCTATCGATAAATCTGACGATGAACTTATCCAAAGTTTTGAACGACGCAATCGTTCTAAAGTACGTTTAGCACTTAAACGAGGTACTAAAGTTGAACGTACTGGACGTGAGGGCTTAAAAACTTTCGCTAATTTGATGAAAATTACAGGTGAACGAGATGGGTTCTTAACGCGTGATATTAGTTACTTTGAAAATATTTATGATGCATTACATGAAGATGGAGATGCAGAACTTTTCTTAGTGAAATTAGAACCTAAGCCAGTTTTAGAACAAGTTAATAAAGACTTAGATAATCTTTCAAAAGAAAAAGAAAAGCTACAACAGAAAAAGCAAGACAAAAAAACATTAAATAAAATAAACGATGCTGAAAATAAAATTAAGAAAACGCATGAACTAAAGGTGAATTTAACAGAGCTTGAAAAAGAACATCCAAATGGCATCTATTTATCGGGTGCATTATTGATGTTCGCAGGTAATAAGTCATATTATCTATATGGTGCCTCTTCAAATGATTTCCGTGATTTCTTACCAAATCATCATATGCAATTCGAAATGATGAAGTATGCTCGAGAGCACGGTGCTACCACGTATGATTTTGGTGGAACTGATAATAATCCAGATAAAGATTCAGAACATTATGGATTATGGGCATTTAAGCGTGTTTGGGGCACATACTTAAGTGAAAAAATAGGTGAATTTGATTATGTCCTTAATCAACCGCTATATCAATTGATTGAACAAGTAAAACCTCGTTTAACTAAGGCTAAGATTAAATTATCACGTAAACTAAAAGGTAAATAATGCAACAAAAATCTGAACGCTTCTGTGACTCAACTAGATCGTTCAGATTTTTTTACTAAATATAATTTTTAATATAGAAGGGAATACTAGAATGATTAAAAAATTATTACAGTTCTCGCTAGGTAATAAATTCGCTATATTTTTAATGGTTGTTTTAGTCATCTTAGGCGGGATTTATTCGAGTGCAAAATTAAAACTCGAACTTTTACCAGATGTTGAGAATCCGATGATTTCTGTTCAAACTACTATGCCTGGTGCTACCCCTCAATCAACTGAAGATGAAATTAGTAGGAAAATAGATAATCAAGTACGTTCCTTGGCTTATGTAAAGAGTGTGAAGACAGAATCCATACAGAATGCATCAATTGTAACAGTTGAATATAATGATGGCACAGATATGGATAAAGCTGAAGAACAACTAAAAAAAGAAATTGATAAAATTAAATTTAAAGACGGAGTGGGAGATCCGGAATTAACTCGAAACTCTATGGATGCCTTTCCAATCGTTGCATATTCATTTACAAGTAATAAACATGACTTAAAAGATGTAACTAAAGAGCTTAATCAACAACTTATCCCTAAATTACAAACGATTAATGGTGTTCAAAATGCTCAATTAAATGGTCAAACTAATCGTGAAGTAACACTTAAATTTAAGCAAGATGCTCTAGATGATAAAGGGTTAACTGCTGATGATGTCGAAAATTACATAAAAACTGCTACTCGTGAAACACCGTTAGGGTTATTCCAATTTGGTAAAACTGATAAATCGCTTGTCGTTGACGGTCAATTTAAATCAGTTAATGCTTTAAAAAATCTAAAGATTCCTTTATCTATAGCAGGACAAGGCAATCAAAGTAGTGATGATTCTAATAATAGTAGCGATTCTGATAATGAGAGCTTAATGCCTAAAGAAAATTCCAACTCTTCGCAATCAGGATCAAAAATGGCAAGTAGTAATGGGAAAATGCCATCAGTAAGCTTAAAAGACTTAGCTGACATTTCTGTAGGAGATAATCGAACTTCAATATCTAAAACGAATGGTAAAGACGCAGTTAACTTACAAATTATGAAATCTCAAGATGCTAATACTGTTCAAGTTGCCAAAGAAGTCCAGAAAAAAGTAGATGAATTTGTTAAGAATAATAAGGTTATGACATCAACGAAGACGATGGATACAGCTAAACCCATTGAAGATTCCCTTTATACCATGGTAGAAAAAGCAGCTCTAGGTACGATTGTAGCTATTATAGTAATTCTTCTATTCTTACGTAATATTAGAACAACAGCTATTTCAGTAGTATCAATCCCATTGTCCATTCTAATAGCCATGGTGGCTTTAAAGTTAAGTAATGTATCATTAAATATTCTGACATTAGGTGCATTAACTGTCGCAATAGGACGTGTGATTGATGACTCTATCGTCGTAGTTGAAAATATTTATCGTAGACTATCAGATTCCAATGAGACAATGCAAGGTGAAAATTTAATAATAAATGCGACAACTGAAGTATTTAAACCTATCATGTCCTCTACTTTAGTGACAATTGTCGTATTTTTACCACTTGTCTTTGTATCAGGTTCCGTCGGTGAAATGTTTAGACCATTTGCGCTGGCAATCACATTTAGTCTTTTAGCGTCACTCCTTGTTTCCATTACAGTTGTGCCGGCTTTAGGTTCTACACTTTTCAGAAAAGGTGTGAAAACGAAGCGTCAGCGTGAAGGTTTAGGTGTGATTAGCAAAGAATATAGACGAATACTAAAATGGTCACTCAATCATAAATGGATAGTCATTGTGATTAGTATAGTGATTCTGATTGGTAGTATTGGGTTAGGTGCGACAACATTAGGAACAAGCTATATTTCATCGGGAGATAATAAATTCTTAGCATTAACTTATACGCCCAAACCCGGCGAAACTGAAAAGTCAGTTTTAAATCATGCGAAGGAAGTACAAAAATACTTAGATAGTAAAGATAAAGTTCAAACCGTACAATATTCTGTTGGAGGACCGACACCTCAAGATCCAACAGGTAGCACAAATAGTATGGCAATTATGGTTAAATATGATTCAAATACACCTCACTTTGATGAGGAACCAGATAAAGTGCTTAAACACATTGAGACGTTTAAGCAACCAGGAGATTGGAAAAATCAGGATTTAGGAACTGGTGCAGGTAATGATTCAATAGAAGTGACTGTAAAAGGTCCTTCACCAGAAGCAATTAAAGATACGGTTGAAAATATCGAGAAGAAAATGAAAAATATTGATGGTATCGTAAATGTTAAATCCGATTTATCACAAACATATGATCAATATGAAATTAAAGTAGATCAGAATAAGGCTGCAGATAATGGTATTTCGGCAAGTCAATTAGCTATGAATCTTAATGAGAACTTGCCTGAAAAGACAATTACTACAGTTAAAGATAAAGGCAAGAAAATTGATGTTAAAGTTAAACAGAATAAGCAAACTGATTGGTCTCCGAAGAAACTGAATAATATAGAATTGAAAAAACCAACAGGTGGAACAATTAAATTAAGTAAAATAGCTTCATTACAGAAAACTACGACACCAAGTAAGTTAACGCAAGAAGATGGAGACTATGCAACGACTGTGACAGGTAAAGTTTCTGATAAAGATGTCGGAGGTAAGTCTCGCGAAGTCATGTCTCAACTAAATGATATTCATAAACCGAACAACGTTAAAATGAATGTTGGTGGTGCGACAGATGATATTAATACGGCGATGTCTCAATTAGCTATAGCTATGTTAGCTGCTATTATTATTGTTTATTTAATACTTGTCATTACTTTCAAAGGTGGCCTAGCTCCATTTACAATACTCTTCTCATTACCATTTACTGTTGTAGGTGTTGTATTGGCTCTTGTTATAACTGGCGAAACAATTTCCGTACCAAGTTTAATTGGTATGTTGATGCTTATAGGTATTGTGGTAACTAACGCAATAGTCTTAATTGACCGAGTAATAAACAATGAGAAGAATGGTTTGGAAATGAAAGAAGCATTGATTGAAGCGGGTGGCACTCGTATCAGACCTATTTTAATGACTGCAATAGCAACAATTGGTGCATTAATTCCATTATTATTTGGTCAAGATAGTTCAATTCTTATTTCAAAAGGATTGGCAGCTACTGTAATAGGCGGTTTAGTTTCTTCAACAATATTGACACTCATCGTCGTTCCAGTTATTTACGAAATCTTGTTCACCCTAAAGAATAAACTTTCTAGAAAATGGAATAATAAATAGAAAAAATCGACTTAGGCATCCTCATATTATAGCCTAAGTCGATTTTCATATTTTTTAATATAAAAATAGCGTTAAAATTACATAAATTACTATCAAAATAATTGAAATGATATTTAAAATGTTAACACCTTTTTTATCGCCTTTAAGTTCTTTAAAGCCTGTAACCTCGATGTTACCAACTAGGAGTAATAACACGATAAATACCCACCAATTTTCTTTCGGAAATTGTAGCGTCGTAATCGCAACGACGAACAATAATAAAATACCCATAATAATTCTTAAAATTCTCGTGAAAATCGAGTGCATTTTAAAAATACTAATATATGCGACAATTAAGTATAAAATGGGCAACAAAATTAGATAAAATTGCATCTGGGACATCCTTTCTTTTACGAATTATATATTAGCACGTTCAAAAATTGATGACTAGGATGTTTAATAATTCATATGTAAGTTAATTTGAATATGCTCATTGTCAATAAATGATTAAAGAAAAGTCTTGTTCTCATTTATGTCTAACATTTAATTTGTAATAACTAAATTTTAAATTTCTGTCTACCATTAAATTACTCATTCATTTTAGCTCGAATGTCAGAAATTTGTTGTTCAATATCTTCTAGCTGTTTTAGTAGTGGATCAACATTTTGATTAAGCGATTCCTTTTTATCTAAATCATTTTGTAATCGTACATAATCATATTTTAGTTCTGTTAATTTAGATTCTAAATCCATAGAAACAAATCTCCTTTTATCATTGAAATTGTTTAGTAACTATATTTAAATTAGATTATATCACGAAACAAGACGCTTCTAAAAATTGTGAGAAATATGTTAAAGTTATCAACTGTAAAAATGAAAATCCAGAGAAAGAAGGTATAGATGTGACTGAACAATTTGTCATGATTATATTACTTATTGCGCTCGGTTATTTTCTTAAGCGCATTAATTATTTAAAAGCAACTGATAGTCAAGTTCTTTCAACGCTTGTATTAAACGTCACATTACCTTCTCTTGTCATCGTTAACTTAAATAGTGCTGACCTAAATATGTCATTCTCAATCTTACCAATCATGATGATAGTCTATGGTATTGTTGCCAAAATCATTGTGATATGGTTCTTTAGGAAGTATAGTAACCAAATGCGTGGTTCTGTAGGAATGATGACAGGTTCAATGAATATCGGTCTGTTCGCGTATCCTTTAGTTAATGCTATTTGGCCAGAAAAAGGTATGGTATATTTTGGAATGGCTGATATTGGTGGGGCAATGATTATGTTCGGTTTGACATACTTTGTGGGAAGTTATTTCAGTGAAGGTGGAGACCAATTCAATTTTAAATTTTTAGGGAAGAAATTGATTCAGTCTGTACCATTAGTAACATATATCGTTATGTTTACACTAAATATGTCTAATATTCATATATGGAAGCCAGCTATAGACTTCTTCAGCATTCTTTCTAAAGCTAATATGCCATTATCTATGATATTACTAGGTGTTATGTTGAGCTTTAGCATTGATAGAGAATACTTACCTGTAACCATTAAGTATCTTTGCTTACATTATGGATTAGCTATTGTAGCAGGAACACTTGTACATTTCTTTTTACCGGTATCAGATCCAATGATTAAGACGACGTTATTAATTACGTGGCTCTTACCAGTAGGTGTAGCTATCATACCTTACTCCATTCAATTTAAGTATAAGACGTTGCCATTTGTTGGGATGGTCACTAACTTAACTATAATAATTAGTATTGTTATTCTATATGTTTATCAAGCACTTTTTGTTTAGTTGTTTGTTCATTCATTTTTGAAAAATAAAATCTAATAGCAATGTATGAAAAAAGCATGCGAATGACTTATAAAAAAGTCTTCGCATGCTTTTTTGAGTGTGAATTTTAAAAGGGGTTATCCTTTACCACCCATAAATGCTGGATAATTAGTCATACCACCGTCAACATAAATAGTTGTACCATGAATATAGCTTGCTAAATCAGAGGCTAAAAATAATGCGACGTTTGAAATATCTTGAGCTTCACCAATTTCACGTGCTGGGATCATTTCTAACGTTTCTTCACGTGTTTTAGGATCAGAAAATTTTTCTCGAGTATGTTCAGTGACAATGGCGCCTGGAGAAATATTATTGATACGAATACCATACTGAGCATATTCCATTGACATAGTTTCCATCATTAACTTTAATCCGCCTTTACTTGCAGCGTAATTGACATAGTTAGGCCAAGGAATTGTGTCATGAACGCTTGAGGTATTGATTATGACACCTTTTTTATTTTCTTTAAGAAATTGATTAATCGCCTCACGAGAACCTGTAAATGCACCTGTTAAGTTAATATCTATGACTTTTTGCCATTCAGCATTAGACATTTCATGTGTTGGGATTGGTTTTTCAAAACCAGCATTGTTAATCATAATATCTAATGTACCAAATTGATCAACTGCTGATTGAACAAGATTTTTAACATCTTCTTCTACAGCAACATCACCTTGAACTGCAATAGCTTGTCCGCCAGCATTTTGAATCGTATTTTTTAGTTCATCTATTTCATCTAAATGACGATCAGAGCGATAGTTTAATACTACTTTAGATTTAGCTTTCCCAAAGTTTTCGGCAAATGATTTACCAATGCCACTACCAGCTCCAGTAATAACAACTACTTTGTTTTCTAATTCTTTAAACATTTTACGTCCCCCTAACGTTTTATTTCAAGTTACCTAGAATAATTGATGCGATGATTATCACAATGATACCTGACCATATACCAATCATTTGGCGACGATCTTTTTTCTCACCTAAAATAAAGATACCACCTAAAGTAGAAACGATAACAAGTAATTGTGATAATGAGAAGCTTGTGGCTACACCAACTTTAGGTTGTGAGTAGAACATAAATAAGTTACCAATACCCCATACTACACCAGGTATTAAATTCAATGCAGTAGATTTAATAGAAGTTTGATGATTCATAGAGAGAATAAATCCACCGATGGCCATACCGATTGATTGGAAGAATAGGGCATCAGTACCACTGACTCCGAAAATATCTCCAAGAACAACATAGCCTACGTAACCAATAGTTGAAATAAGCAAGATACCCATTGCTTTTTTGAATTCTGGATTATTGGATGTGCCTTCATTTTTAGCTTTAAGTGATGTTAGAGCAATACCAACCACTAGTAAAACCATTGCGATGAGGCCCATTACAACTTGAACCATGGTACTCCATTCTCCTAAGAAAATGGCACTAAATAGAGTAGTACCAACAAGTTGCATTCCTGTAGAAATAGGCATCGTCTTTGAAACGCCTATTAAGTTGACAGATTTTAACTGATTACCTTGACCAAAGGCCCAAAGCGCACCAGAGATTAAACCTACAATAATAACTGTTAAATTATCAAAAGCAGCATTACCAGTTAGTAGTAAACCGATACCGACAATTAGAGTACCTAAAGTCGTTCCACGGATTTGATTGTAAGGTCCACCACCTACAAACACATTTATAATTACAACACTACCCCAAAACAGGGCTGGTAATAGTGCGATGAGAAAGTCTAAAAATTGCACTTATTACTCACTCTCCTAAAAAACTTTATTAAGTGTACTCTTTAACACTTGAAATTATTCTAAATCAAAAAATTTGATAAGTAAAAAACAAAAACTTACGAATGACAACTCAGAGTAAAAGTTTGAGAAATGTCTAATAAAAAAACCGTAAACTAAGTTAAGTCTATAAACACTCTATGTATACAAGATATTTATAAACAGCCGTTTACGGTTAAAGTATAAAATTAATTATGTGAAAGTGTACTAATCAACTTGAGAAATCCTGGTGCAAATGTCTAGGTTCAAATTTATATTTCTTATATTCATAGTTAATTTGGAAGCCCAACTCGTTGAAACGTTCAACCAATTTGCTATTTTTATTACGTATTTTAAAGTAGACTTTGTGAATAGTATAATGCTCGAAAGCGTATTTCAAAGCATACTCAAGTAAATCAAAAGCAATCCCTTTGAGTCGATAATCCATATGGGAACTAAAGTACTTAATTTCGGCATTGTTGCGTTCAGTATCGACTTGTAAGTATAAATACCCCTTCAATAGACCTTCACTTACAAATATAAATAATCGATTATGTTCATCTAGTGATTCTATAATTTCATCCGGAGTCATTGCGTTATGTTTAAAGGTCATCATATGTAATTTGCTAAATGCACGATAAAAACCTTTTTGATATTCGATGATATTTTGATTATTAAAATGATCTCCAAGGTCTTTTTGTGCTTCCAAATAATAATCAGTAAAATTATAACTAGCATGGATTGTCTTCATATAGGTTTTATATTCTTGTGCACCTTCTTCAAATGAAAAGTTGAATATGGATTCATCCGGTTGTTGTTCTATCAATTTATCAAACAGTAATTTGAATTGATTATCAGTCAAAGTAAAGTCTTGTGCAATAAATGGTCCTATTATTTTGTACCGATGATTATCATATGAGAAAGCAAGTATCAACGCTTGAATTTGATTATTTTCAGTCATTGCAATCACGCCTGGATGAGTAATAGCTTCATTTAATAATGTGTCAAAATCCTCATATTCTTGAGGTAGTTTATATAAATAAGATGTTGATAGGTAACGAGATGAGTCTATAAATGCTTTTATTTCTTGTGGTTCACGCAATTGAACGATATTCATCATTCTACCTCCGCCTCTTATAGTCTTTCTTCAATTATATTATATTTATAGAGAAATGAAAGTTTATCGATAGATACACATGTTACAATATGACTAATACTATTCAATGAATAAGTTTAATTTTGAAAAAATATTTTGAGAGAGTTCTTCTTTACGATTCAAAAATTATTATTGTAAAAATTAAGCTAACGTCAAATTCATTTTCAGAAAGGGAAGTTATCATGAAATCCTTAATATTAGCTGAAAAGCCTTCGGTAGCTCGAGATATAGCTGAGGCATTAAATATCAAGCAGAAAAAGAATGGATATATTGAGAATGAAAAGTATATCGTGACTTGGGCATTAGGCCATTTAGTCACAAATGCAACACCAGAACAATATGATGTTTCATATAAAGAATGGAAACTTGAGGATTTACCTATTATACCTAAACATATGAAGACTATTGTTATTGGTAAAACGAGTAAGCAATTTAAAACTGTAAAATCATTAATAATGGATAAAAAGGTGAACAACATCATTATAGCAACTGATGCGGGGCGAGAAGGGGAACTTGTCGCAAGGCTCATACTTGATAAAGTTGGCAACAAGAAACCAATTCAACGGTTATGGATTAGTTCGGTAACTAAGAAGGCCATTCAGAACGGTTTTAAACATTTAAAAGATGGACGTGCATATCATAGTCTTTATCAGGCAGCATTAGCGAGGAGTGAAGCGGATTGGATTGTAGGAATTAATGCCACACGTGCGCTGACAACAAAGTATGATGCACAATTATCACTAGGACGTGTTCAAACACCAACTATACAATTAGTGCAATCTAGACAGGAAGAAATTAATCATTTCCAACCTGAGAAGTACTATACATTATCAATTAAGGTAGATGGGTACGACTTTCAATTAGATTCAAATAAACGTTATAAAAATAAAGAAGGTTTAGAAGCACTTGCACAACAAGTAAAAAACCAAGAAGGCAAAATATTAGATATAAAAACTAAGCATAAGAAAATGTACCCACAAATGTTATATAATTTAACGGATTTACAACAAGACGCGTATCGACGTTTTAAAATGGGACCGAAGGACACGTTAAATACATTACAAAACTTATATGAAAGACATAAAATTGTGACGTATCCACGTACTGACTCTAATTATTTAACGAATGATATGGTGGATACGATTAAGGAACGTTTACAAGCCTTACTCGCTACTGAATATAAAGCCCATGTGCGAGAACTTATGAGTCAGTCATTTTCACCTAAAATGAATATATTTAATGATGGAAAAGTATCAGATCACCATGCCATTATACCTACGGAAGTAAGACCATCACTTGATCAACTCAGTCAACGAGAATTAAAAATTTATACAATTATTGTTCAAAGATTTTTAGAAACTTTAATGAAACCTTACGAATATGAAAATGTTGTGATTAACTTTGGTATAAAAGATTTAATCTTTACATTGAAAGAAAACATTCCTAAACAATTAGGTTTTAAGGCACTTAAAGAAGAGGAATTACGTCAAACATCATCACATCGATTTACTAAAAATCTTAAGTTCAAAGTTCAAAAAGTGAATATTCATGAACATGAAACGAAAGCACCTGATTATTTTAATGAAGGTTCTCTATTAAAAGCGATGGAAAATCCACAAAATTATATTAATTTTAGTAATAAAAAGTATGCTCAAACTCTTAAACAAACTGGAGGAATAGGGACAGTTGCAACTCGTGCAGACATTATTGATAAGCTTTTTAATATGAATGCACTTGAATCAAGAGATGGTAAAATCAAAGTTACATCTAAAGGTAAACAAATTTTAGAGTTATCGCCTGATCAATTAACATCACCTCTTTTAACTGCTCAGTGGGAAGAAAAGTTGATTCTTATTGAACAAGGGAAATATAACTCTCAGAAATTCATGAACGAAATGAGAGACTTCACTAAACAAATTGTAGACAAAATTAAAAATAGTGAACAAAAATATAAACATGATAATTTAACTACGACCGAATGTCCTACATGTGGTAAGTTCATGATCAAAGTAAAAACTAAAAATGGTCAAATGCTTGTATGCCAAGACCCCTCTTGTAAAACTAAGAAAAATGTTCAACGTAAAACGAATGCGCGTTGTCCTAATTGTAAGAAGAAAATGACTTTATTTGGAAGAGGGAAAGAGGCAGTATACAGATGTGTTTGTGGTCATTCTGAAACACAAGCTCAAATGAATAAGCGTATGAAAGAGAAAACTAACGGTAAAGTTTCACGTAAAGAAATGAAGAAATATATGAATAATACAGAAGAGATAGATAATAATCCATTTAAAGACGCTTTAAAAAATTTAAAACTTTAAAAAATAGCGAACGAAAAAATATAAATATAACCAAAGGTTCGTTTTTGGTATTGTTTTTTGTGAATTTAGGTATTAAAATATTAAAGTATTTCAAATAAAGGAGCATTTACCGTGAAAAAATACTTTCAGTTCGATAAGCATGGAACAAATTATAGAAATGAAATTTTAGGTGGTATCACGACGTTTTTATCTATGGCTTATATCCTTGCCGTAAATCCTCAAGTTTTAAGTTTGGCTGGGGTAAAAGGTGTTTCTAGCGATATGAAAATGGACCAAGGAGCAATTTTTGTTGCCACTGCATTAGCTGCTTTCGTTGGTTCTTTATTTATGGGACTTATCGCTAAATATCCAATAGCCTTAGCGCCAGGAATGGGATTAAATGCTTTCTTCGCATTTACTGTTGTGCTTACAATGGGAATTCCATGGAAAGTAGGTTTAACCGGCGTACTTTTCTCTGGGGTGTTCTTTGCTATCTTAACTGCCACAGGATTAAGGGAAATCATTATTAATGCTATACCTTATCAGATGAAAATGGCTGTTTCAGCAGGTATAGGATTGTTTATCACCTTTGTAGGACTTCAAAGTTCTGGAATCATTATTAAAAATGATTCAACACTTGTTACACTTGGTCACTTAACTAAAGCGCCAGTATTATTAGCGATATTTGGAATTATAATTACTGTTATTTTATACGCTAAAAAAGTACCAGGTTCTATATTTATAGGGATGATTATTACAGCGATTGTAGGTATGTTTACAGGTCAAATCCATACTCCATCAGGAATTGTAGGTCATATTCCTAGTATTAAACCAACTTTTGGTGTAGCGTTTGAATCATTTAAAGATCCTGGTCAATTATTCACAGTTCAATTTTTAATCGTCATTTTAACATTTTTATTCATTGACTTCTTTGATACGGCAGGTACACTTGTAGCTGTTGCAACACAAGCTGGTATCATGAAAGATAATAAATTACCTAGAGCAGGAAGAGCGCTTTTCTCAGATTCACTTGCTACGATTGTGGGAGCAATTTTTGGTACAACAACTACTACTTCATACATAGAATCTACATCAGGTGTAGCGGTAGGTGCCCGTACAGGTTTTGCTAGTATTGTAACTGGTATTTGTTTCTTACTTGCACTATTCTTTAGTCCACTTATCGAAGTGGTTACAAGTGCTGTGACTACGCCTGCTTTAGTAGTTGTAGGTGTGTTAATGGCTTCTAACTTTGCTGAAATCAATTGGAAGCGATTTGAAGTTGCGGTTCCTGCATTTATTACCATTATTATGATGCCTTTATCATATTCAATTGCTACAGGTATTGCGTGTGGATTTATATTCTATCCACTTACAATGGTTATCACCAAAAGACATAAAGAAGTACATCCTATTATGTATGTACTCATGGCATTATTTATACTTTACTTTGTGTTTGTTCATAAATAATAAAAAAGGTCGACCCATATATGGGCCGACCTTTTTCTACTATTATAAGTGATATTTATCTATGAATTTCTTCTTTTTCTCTATTATCGTTCTTATATTGAGTGTAGATTACTCGAGCATCTTTATTTGGTAGATAAGTTGGAGCAGATAAAACAATGAATACAAAAAATATCATTAAGAAGAATAAAATCCAATGTACTACCATACCAACTACTGGGATAAATGCAATAAATGATCCTACGATACCTAAAATCGGTATAATAACCATTGGTTTAATAGAATTTTGAGTATCTACAAGTAAGATAATTGTAATAATAAGATAGAGAAAAGCATTAAGTAATAATGGTTGCCAACCAAAACTTAAAATGACACTACCACCTAAAAAAGGAATCCCATAGAAAAATTCACAAACGATAAGGAAAACCCCTGAAATTGCTAAAGTCATTTTAACTCCGTTTTTCATCTAATCACTCCTATTCTCTTCCTATTATATTAAAGCTAACGTTATAAATATATTAATATGTTTCCGTTTAGGAAATGAACTAAAATAAAAGTAAAAAATTTCAATAAAACGGTTGAACATGCTCTTTATTTCAAGTACAATAATCAAGTATGTGTTAGACAGATATATAGAAAGTTGCTGAAAAACCTTGATTTATCGGTGTTTTTCATGTAACATATCTAATGTTGGACTTTATGAAAAGCGATGAAGCGAAAGGTTACTGACACACCCGGCCGCTTTGCCATGGCGTTGTGTGAGATAGTTTTCGTGGAGAAGTCTATCACTTAAATGTAGACGAACAAGGAGGGAAAATTATGGCAAAACAAAAAATCAGAATCAGATTAAAAGCTTATGATCACCGTGTGATTGATCAATCAGCAGAGAAAATTGTTGAAACTGCAAAACGTTCTGGTGCAGATGTTTCTGGACCAATTCCGTTACCAACTGAAAAATCAGTTTATACAATCATTCGTGCCGTGCATAAGTACAAAGATTCTCGTGAACAATTCGAACAACGTACTCACAAACGTTTAATCGATATTGTTAACCCAACACCTAAAACAGTTGATGCTCTTATGGGCTTAAACTTACCTTCAGGTGTAGACATCGAAATTAAATTATAATAGAAATTTTTAGGAGGTGGACTTTCGATGACCAAAGGAATCTTAGGAAGAAAAATCGGGATGACACAAGTTTTCGGTGAAAACGGTGAATTAATCCCAGTAACAGTAGTAGAAGCAAGCCAAAACGTTGTATTACAAAAGAAAACTGAAGAAGTTGACGGTTACAACGCAATCCAAGTTGGATTTGAAGACAAACAAGCATATAAAAAAGGTTCTAAATCTAATAAATATGCAAATAAGCCAGCTGAAGGTCACGCTAAAAAAGCTGACACAGCACCTAAGCGCTTCATTCGTGAATTCCGCAACGTTAACGTTGACGAATACGAAGTAGGTCAAGAAGTCTCAGTTGATACATTTGAAACTGGTGACATCATTGATGTTACAGGTGTTTCAAAAGGTAAAGGTTTCCAAGGTGCTATCAAACGTCATGGTCAAGCACGTGGACCAATGGGTCACGGTTCTCATTTCCACAGAGCGCCAGGTTCTGTAGGTATGGCTTCAGACGCTTCAAAAGTATTTAAAGGACAAAAAATGCCAGGTCGCATGGGTGGAAACACTGTAACTGTTCAAAACTTAGAAGTCGTTCAAGTAGACACTGACAATAGCGTAATTTTAGTTAAAGGTAACGTACCTGGACCTAAAAAAGGCTTAGTAGAAATCACAACTTCAATTAAAAAAGGTAATAAATAATTCAAGAAGCGAAAGGAGGAAATTGCATAATGGCTAATTATGATGTTTTAAAAGTAGACGGATCTAAATCTGGTTCAGTTGAATTAAGCGATTCAGTATTCGCTATTGAACCTAATAATAGCGTTCTTTTCGAAGCTATTAACTTACAACGTGCGTCATTACGCCAAGGTACACACGCTGTTAAAAATCGTTCAGCTGTACGTGGTGGCGGACGTAAACCATGGAGACAAAAAGGAACAGGTCGTGCACGTCAAGGTACAATCCGTGCTCCACAATGGCGCGGTGGTGGTATCGTATTCGGACCAACTCCAAGAAGTTATTCATACAAAATGCCTAAGAAAATGCGTCGTTTAGCTTTACGTTCTGCATTATCTTTCAAAGTTCAAGAAAATGGATTTACAGTTGTTGATTCTTTCGGTTTTGACGCTCCAAAAACAAAAGAATTCAAAAATGTTTTATCTACTCTTGAACAACCAAAAAAAGTTTTAGTTGTTACTGAAGACGAAGATGTAAATGTTGAATTATCAGCACGCAACATCCCTGGAGTACAAGTTTCAACTGCACAAGGATTAAACGTTTTAGATATTACAAGCGCTGACAGTGTAGTAATCACTGAAGCTGCTGCTAAAAAAGTTGAGGAGGTGCTCGGATAATGGAAGCAAGAGATATTCTTAAGCGCCCCGTAATCACTGAGAAATCTTCAGAAGCTATGGCAGAAGATAAATATACTTTCGACGTTGATACTCGTGTTAATAAAACACAAGTCAAAATTGCTGTAGAAGAAATCTTCGATGTAAAAGTTGAAAGTGTTAATATCATGAACTATAAACCTAAGAAAAAACGTATGGGCCGTTATCAAGGCTATACAAATAAAAGAAGAAAAGCGATTGTTAAATTAAAAGAAGGTTCAATCGACTTATTTAACTAAAAATAAATTACCAATAAGGAGGTAAGCGACAATGGCTCTTAAAAAATATAAGCCAATAACAAATGGTCGTCGTAATATGACTACTTTGGATTTCGCAGAAATCACAAAGACAACACCTGAAAAGTCATTATTACAGCCGCTACCGAAAAGAGCGGGACGTAACAACCAAGGTAAATTGACTGTTCGCCATCATGGTGGAGGACATAAACGTCAATACCGTGTTATCGATTTCAAACGTAATAAAGATGGAATCACTGCTAAAGTAGATTCAATTCAATATGATCCAAACCGTTCAGCAAACATTGCTTTATTAGTATATGCTGATGGTGAAAAACGCTATATCATCGCACCTAAAGGATTACAAGTAGGTCAAACTGTTGAAAGTGGTTCAGAAGCTGATATTAAAGTAGGTAATGCTTTACCACTACAAGACATTCCAGTTGGTACTGTAATTCATAACATTGAGTTAAAACCAGGAAAAGGTGGACAACTTGCTCGTTCAGCTGGTGCTAGCTCACAAGTATTAGGTAAAGAAGGTAAATATGTATTAATCAGATTAAGATCTGGTGAAGTACGTATGATCTTATCTACTTGCCGTGCTACTATCGGTCAAGTTGGTAACTTACAACATGAACTTGTTAACGTTGGTAAAGCTGGACGTTCTAGATGGAAAGGCGTTCGCCCAACAGTTCGTGGTTCTGTTATGAACCCTAACGATCACCCACACGGTGGTGGTGAAGGTCGTGCACCAATCGGTAGACCATCTCCAATGTCACCATGGGGTAAACCAACTCTTGGTAAGAAAACACGTCGTGGTAAAAAATCATCAGACAAACTTATCGTTCGTGGACGTAAGAGAAAATAATAATAACAACTTATTTGGGTGTGCGGCTTAAAAGCTGCACGCACACAATAAGAAGGGAGGCGCCCAAATGGCTCGTAGTATTAAAAAAGGACCTTTCGTCGATGATCACTTAATGAAAAAAGTAGAAGCACAAGACGGAAGTGAAAAGAAACAAGTAATTAAAACATGGTCTCGTCGTTCTACAATTTTCCCTAACTTCATCGGTCATACTTTTGCAGTATACGATGGACGTAAACATGTACCTGTATATGTAACAGAAGATATGGTAGGTCACAAATTAGGTGAATTTGCTCCTACTCGTACATTTAAAGGACATGCTGCAGACGACAAGAAAACTAGAAGATAATTTTAATAAGTAGAGGAGGAAATCCTAATGGAAGCAAAAGCGGTTGCTAGAACAATAAGAATCGCACCTCGTAAAGTAAGATTAGTTCTTGACTTAATCAGAGGTAAAAATGCTGCTGAAGCTATTGCTATTTTAAAATTAACTAACAAAGCTTCATCACCAGTAATCGAAAAAGTATTAATGTCCGCTTTAGCAAATGCAGAGCATAACTATGACATGAACACTGATGAATTAGTTATCAAAGAGGCATATGCAAATGAAGGACCAACTTTAAAACGTTTCCGCCCACGTGCACAAGGTCGTGCAAGTGCAATTAATAAACGTACAAGCCACATTACAATCGTCGTAAGTGACGGTAAAGAAGAAGCTAAAGAAGCTTAATAACTTTCTAAGGAGGGAATACTGTGGGTCAAAAAATTAATCCAATCGGACTTCGTGTCGGAGTTATCCGTGACTGGGAAGCGAAATGGTATGCTGAAAAAGACTTCGCTTCATTATTACACGAAGATTTAAAAATCCGTAAATTTATTGATAAAGAACTTAAAGAAGCATCAGTTTCTCATGTAGACATTGAACGTGCTGCTAACCGTATCAACATTGCTATTCACACTGGTAAACCAGGTATGGTAATTGGTAAAGGCGGTTCAGAAATTGAAAAACTTCGTAATAAATTAAACGCTTTAACAGATAAAAAAGTACACATTAACGTAATTGAAATCAAAAAAGTTGATATTGATGCTCGTTTAGTAGCTGAAAATATCGCACGTCAATTAGAAAATCGTGCTTCATTCCGTCGTGTACAAAAACAAGCTATAACAAGAGCTATGAAACTTGGTGCTAAAGGTATCAAAACTCAAGTATCAGGTCGTTTAGGCGGAGCTGACATCGCTCGTGCTGAACAATATTCAGAAGGAACTGTTCCACTTCATACTTTACGTGCTGACATCGATTACGCACACGCTGAAGCCGACACTACTTATGGTAAATTAGGCGTTAAAGTATGGATTTATCGTGGAGAAGTTCTTCCTACTAAGAACACTAGTGAAGGAGGAAAATAATAATGTTACTACCAAAACGTGTAAAATATCGTCGTCAACATCGTCCAAAAACAACTGGTCGTTCTAAAGGCGGTAACTACGTAACATTTGGTGAGTATGGTTTACAAGCAACTACAACGTCTTGGATCACATCTCGTCAAATCGAATCTGCTCGTATTGCAATGACACGTTACATGAAACGTGGCGGGAAAGTTTGGATTAAAATCTTCCCTCATACACCGTATACTAAAAAACCTTTAGAAGTACGTATGGGTGCCGGTAAAGGTGCGGTTGAAGGCTGGATTGCAGTCGTTAAACCTGGTAGAATCTTATTCGAAGTAGCTGGTGTATCTGAAGAAGTTGCACGTGAAGCATTACGTTTAGCAAGTCACAAACTTCCAGTAAAAACTAAGTTTGTAAAACGTGAAGAATTGGGTGGTGAAACAAATGAAAGCTAAGGAAATTAGAGACTTAACCACTTCAGAAATCGAAGAACAAATCAAATCTTCAAAAGAAGAGCTTTTTAACCTACGCTTTCAGTTAGCTACAGGTCAATTAGAAGAAACTGCACGTATTCGCACAGTAAGAAAAACGATTGCACGTCTAAAAACTGTTGCTCGTGAAAGAGAAATTGAACAAAGTAAGGCTAATCAATAATAATTGAAAGAGGAGGTTACGAAAGTGAGCGAAAGAAACGATCGTAAAGTTTATGTAGGTAGAGTTGTTTCAGACAAAATGGACAAAACTATTACAGTTCTTGTAGAAACTTACAAAACTCACAAATTATACGGTAAACGAGTAAAATACTCTAAAAAATACAAAACTCATGATGAAAACAATTCAGCTAAATTAGGAGACATTGTTAAAATTCAAGAAACTCGTCCTTTATCAGCAACAAAACGTTTTCGTTTAGTAGAAATTGTTGAAGAGTCAGTAATTATTTAATCAAGATTAGAGATAAGGGAGGTTTAACGAATGATCCAACAAGAAACACGTTTAAAAGTAGCAGACAACTCTGGTGCTCGTGAAGTTCTTACAATTAAAGTATTAGGTGGATCTGGTCGCAAAACAGCGAATATCGGTGATATCATCGTATGTACTGTTAAAAATGCAACACCAGGTGGCGTTGTTAAAAAAGGCGACGTTGTAAAAGCTGTTGTAGTTCGTACTAAATCAGGTGTTCGCCGTAACGACGGTTCATATATCAAATTTGATGAAAATGCATGTGTTATCATCCGTGATGACAAAGGCCCACGTGGTACTCGTATCTTTGGTCCTGTTGCTCGTGAACTACGTGAAGGTAACTTCATGAAAATCGTATCATTAGCACCAGAAGTACTATAATACAAAAATACCAATCATACTATTTAAGGAGGTGCCCACATGCATATCAAAAAAGGTGACAACGTAAAAGTTATCGCAGGTAAAGACAAAGGTAAAGAAGGTAAAGTTGTAGCGACTGAACCTAAAAAAGACCGTGTCGTTGTGGAAGGTGTTAACGTAATTAAAAAACACCAAAAACCAACTCAATTAAATCCTGAAGGTGGAATCTTAGAAACAGAGGCAGCAATCCATGTTTCTAACGTACAATTATTAGACCCTAAAACAAACGAACCTACAAGAGTAGGATACAAAATTGTTGATGGTAAAAAAGTTCGCGTCGCTAAAAAATCAGGCGAAGAAATCAAATCTAATAATTAATAACTAGTTGAAAGGAGGATCCACTTTGAACCGTTTAAAAGAAAAGTATAACTCTGAAGTTACTGAGAACTTAGTAAAAAAATTCAACTATAGTTCAGTAATGGAAGTACCTAAAATCGAAAAAATCGTAGTGAACATGGGTGTAGGTGACGCAGTTCAAAACTCTAAAGTATTAGATAATGCTGTAGAAGAGTTAGAATTAATTACTGGTCAAAAACCATTAGTAACTAAAGCAAAAAAATCAGTTGCAACATTCCGTTTACGTGAAGGTATGCCAATCGGTGCTAAAGTAACACTTCGCGGTGAAAGAATGTATGAATTCTTAGATAAACTTATTGCAGTATCATTACCTCGTGTACGTGACTTCCAAGGCGTTTCTAAAACAGCTTTTGATGGACGCGGTAACTACACTTTAGGTGTTAAAGAACAATTAATTTTCCCTGAAATTGATTATGATAAAGTAAGTAAAGTTAGAGGAATGGATATTGTTATCGTAACAACTGCTAATACTGACGAGGAAGCTCGTGAGTTATTATCAAACTTCGGTATGCCATTTCGTAAATAATCTCTAAAAAGGAGGCTAATTAAGTGGCTAAAACTTCAATGGTTGCTAAGCAACAAAAAAAACAAAAATTCGCTGTACGTGAATATACTCGTTGTGAACGCTGTGGTCGTCCACATTCTGTATATCGTAAATTTAAATTATGCCGTATTTGTTTCCGTGAATTAGCTTACAAAGGCCAAATTCCTGGCGTACGTAAAGCTAGCTGGTAATAATTAAGAGTCTGAAAGGAGGCAACAATCAATGACAATGACAGATCCAATCGCAGATATGCTTACTCGTGTTAGAAATGCAAACATGGTTCGTCACGAGAAGTTAGAATTACCTGCATCTAATATTAAAAAAGAAATCGCTGAAATCTTAAAAAATGAAGGTTTCATTAAAAACGTTGAATACGTAGAAGACGATAAACAAGGTGTTATTCGTTTATTCTTAAAATATGGTCAAAACAATGAACGTGTTATCACAGGATTAAAACGTATCTCTAAACCTGGTTTACGTGTATATGCTAAAGCTAACGAAGTACCTAAAGTATTAAACGGTTTAGGTATTACATTAGTCTCAACTTCTGAAGGTGTTATCACTGATAAAGAAGCTAGAAAACGTAACGTAGGTGGAGAAATTATCGCGTACGTTTGGTAATTAATTAATAAGGAGGTGCCATAACATGAGTCGTGTTGGTAAGAAAATTATTAACATTCCTAGTGACGTAACAGTAACTTTTGATAATAATCATGTAACTGTTAAAGGTCCAAAAGGTGAATTAGAAAGAACTTTAAATGAAAGAATGACATTCAAACAAGAAGAAAACACAATCGAAGTTGTAAGACCTTCTGATTCTAAAGAAGATAGAACAGACCATGGTACAACTCGTGCTTTATTAAGTAATATGGTACTAGGTGTTTCTCAAGGTTTCGAAAAATCACTTGAACTTGTTGGTGTCGGTTACCGTGCGCAAATGCAAGGTAATGACTTAGTACTAAATGTTGGTTATTCTCACCCAGTTGAAATTAAAGCTGAAGACGGTATTACTTTTGCTGTTGAGAAAAACACAACTGTTAAAGTATCTGGTGTTTCTAAAGAACAAGTTGGTGCGATTGCATCTAACATCCGTTCAGTAAGACCTCCAGAACCTTATAAAGGTAAAGGTATTCGTTACCAAGGTGAATATGTTCGCCGTAAAGAAGGTAAAACTGGTAAATAATAGATAACACTCTAAAGAAAGGAGTATTGAAATGATCAGTAAAATTGATAAAAATAAAGTACGTTTGAAAAGACATGCTCGTGTTCGTACTAAATTATCAGGTACAGCTGAAAAGCCACGTTTAAATGTGTATCGTTCAAACAAACACATCTACGCTCAAATTATTGATGATGTTAAAGGCGAAACTTTAGCTCAAGCTTCATCACAAGATAAAGACATTGCAAACGAATCTGCGTCTAAAGTTGATTTATCAACTAAAGTAGGTCAAACAATTGCTAAAAAAGCAAACGATAAAGGTATTAAAGAAATCGTATTCGACCGTGGAGGTTATTTATACCACGGACGTGTTAAAGCATTAGCAGATGCTGCTAGAGAAAGCGGATTAGAATTTTAATTTAAAGGAGGGACACATTCATGGCTCGTAGAGAAGAAGAAACTAAAGAATTTGAAGAACGCGTTGTTACGATAAACCGTGTTGCTAAAGTAGTAAAAGGTGGTCGTCGTTTCCGTTTCACTGCATTAGTAGTTGTAGGTGATAAAAATGGTCGTGTAGGTTTCGGTACTGGTAAAGCTCAAGAGGTACCTGAAGCTATCAAAAAAGCTGTAGAATCAGCTAAAAAAGATTTAGTAGTTGTTCCACGTGTTGAAGGTACAACTCCTCACACTATTACTGGTCGCTATGGTTCAGGTAGCGTATTAATGAAACCAGCTGCACCTGGTACTGGGGTAATCGCTGGTGGACCTGTTCGTGCGGTATTAGAGTTAGCTGGAATCACTGATATCTTAAGTAAATCATTAGGATCAAATACTCCAATTAACATGGTTCGTGCGACAATCAATGGTTTACAAAACTTAAAAAATGCAGAAGATGTTGCTAAATTACGTGGCAAATCTGTAGAAGAATTATACAATTAAGGAGGGAAAATAAGTTATGGCTAAATTACAAATTACCCTCACTCGTAGTGTTATTGGTCGTCCTGAAACACAACGTAAAACTGTTGAAGCATTAGGTCTTAAAAAAACTAATAGTTCAGTAGTTGTTGAAGATAACCCTGCTATCCGTGGGCAAATCAACAAAGTTAAACATTTATTAACAATTGAAGAAAAATAATTAAGGAGGTGCCGAAATGAAATTACATGAGTTAAAAGCAGCTGAAGGATCACGTCGTGTACGTAACCGTGTAGGTCGTGGTGCTGCAACTGGTAACGGTAAAACTAGTGGCCGTGGTCAAAAAGGTCAAAAAGCACGTTCAGGTGGTAAAGTAAGACCAGGATTTGAAGGTGGACAATTACCTCTATTCCGTCGTTTACCTAAACGTGGTTTCACTAACATTAACCGTAAAGAATATGCTATTGTTAACTTAGACCAACTTAATAAATTTGAAGATGGTACTGAAGTAACTCCAGCTTTATTGGTAGAATCTGGTGTAGTTAAGAATGAAAAATCTGGTATTAAAGTACTAGGTAATGGTTCACTTGATAAGAAATTAACAGTGAAAGCTCATAAATTCTCAGCTTCAGCAGCAGAAGCTATTGATGCTAAAGGTGGAGCACACGAGGTGATCTAATGTTTCAAACGCTTGTGCGTTTCTTTACAACTAAAGAAGTGCGTAACAAGATTTTCTTCACTCTAGCAATGTTAGTAATTTTTAAAATAGGAACGTATATTCCTGCTCCAGGTGTAAATCCTGAAGCATTTAACCATCCACAGGGTTCTCAAGGTGCCACTGAGTTATTAAATACTTTTGGTGGCGGTGCCTTGAAACGTTTCTCTATCTTTGCGATGGGTATTATGCCCTATATCACCGCATCCATTGTAATGCAATTATTGCAAATGGATATTGTGCCTAAGTTCTCTGAATGGGCTAAGCAAGGTGAAATGGGTCGAAGAAAAATTAATAATGTAACACGTTATTTCGCTATTATTCTAGCTTTTATCCAATCAATAGGCATGGCTTTCCAATTTAACAATTATCTTGGTGGCAAATTGATTATGGATAAATCAATTATGAGTTATTTATTGATTGCAGTTGTGTTAACAGCAGGAACAGCTTTCTTAATTTGGCTTGGTGACCAAATCACTCAGTTTGGTGTTGGTAATGGTATTTCTCTTATCATCTTTGCTGGGATTTTATCTACATTGCCATCTAGTATAGAACAATTTGGCCAATCTTTATTTGTTGGTCAAGATGATACTTCACTAGCATGGTTAAAAATTGCTGGCTTAATCGTAGCATTAATCTTACTAACGGTTGGTGCTATATTCGTACTTGAAGCTAAGCGTAAAATTCCAATTCAATATGCAAAGAAACAATCTACTCAACGATTAGGTACACAAGCAACTTATCTACCTTTAAAAGTTAACTCAGCCGGGGTTATTCCAGTAATCTTTGCGATGGCTTTTTTCTTATTACCAAGAACGTTGACTTTATTCTTCCCTAAAGCTGAATGGGCACAGAATATTGCGGACACTGCTAATCCATCAAGTAATATTGGAATGATCGTTTATATTGTATTAATTATTGCTTTTGCATATTTTTATGCATTTGTTCAAGTTAATCCTGAAAAGATGGCTGATAACCTTAAAAAGCAAGGTAGTTATGTCCCAGGTATAAGACCTGGTGAACAAACCAAAAAATATATTACTAAAGTTCTTTACAGACTGACATTTGTAGGTTCTATATTCCTAGCAGTTATAGCTATTTTACCTATAGTAGCAACTAAATTTATGGGCTTACCACAATCAATTCAAATTGGTGGTACGAGCTTATTAATTGTTATCGGGGTAGCTATTGAAACTATGAAGACATTAGAAGCTCAAGTGACTCAAAAAGAGTATAAAGGCTTTGGTGGTAGATAATTTGTAGGAGGGCACTTATGAATATCATTTTAATGGGTTTACCTGGCGCAGGTAAAGGAACTCAAGCGAGTGAAATTGTTAAGAAATTCCCAATACCACATATTTCTACTGGTGACATGTTCAGAAAAGCGATTAAAGATGAAACTGATTTAGGTAAAGAAGCTAAATCATATATGGATCGTGGAGAATTAGTTCCTGATGAAGTTACTGTAGGTATCGTTAAAGAAAGAATTTCTGAAGACGATGCAAAAAAAGGATTCTTACTAGATGGATTCCCTCGAACTATCGAACAAGCTGAGGCATTAAATAGTATTATGTCTGAGCTTGATAGAGAAATTGATGCAGTTATCAATATCGAAGTTCCTGAGGAAGAACTTATGAATCGTCTTACAGGTCGTCGTATTTGTGAGAAATGTGGTACAACTTATCATCTTGTATTTAATCCTCCAAAAGTTGACGGTATTTGCGATATCGATGGTGGAAAGTTATATCAACGAGAAGATGACAATCCAGAAACAGTATCAAATCGTTTGAGCGTTAATGTAAAACAATCTAAACCTATTTTAGAGTATTACAATGAAAAAGGTGTCTTGAAAAACATTGATGGTTCAAAAGATATTGAAGAAGTAACCAACGATGTCATTGATATCTTAGATCATTTATAATAGATCAACACTATACGGTCTATTGCTTAGTGAATATTTGAGTAAAATTTAATAGAATGAGTGACAAATAACGATTTTTAATTCCCGTATTTTTGTTAAACTTATATTAATTAGTCACGAATAGATTCGTATCGTTAAGTTGTCTATTGACGATTACCTTACTATTGCAAAAAGGGGGAAGTTAATCAATGGCTAAACAAGATGTAATTGAATTAGAAGGTACTGTATTAGATACTTTACCAAATGCAATGTTTAAAGTAGAATTAGAAAATGGTCATGAGATTTTAGCGCACGTAAGTGGTAAAATCAGAATGAATTACATTCGTATTCTACCTGGCGACAAAGTAACTGTTGAGATGTCTCCGTATGATTTATCACGCGGTAGAATTACTTATCGTTATAAATAATCGTCACTCCATAATATAGGGAGGTATAAAAATGAAAGTAAGACCATCAGTAAAACCAATTTGCGAAAAATGCAAAGTCATTAAACGTAAAGGTAAAGTAATGGTAATTTGTGATAATCCTAAGCACAAACAAAGACAAGGTTAATAAAAGAGAGGTGTAAATTAATATGGCACGTATTGCAGGAGTGGATATCCCACGTGAAAAACGCATTGTTATCTCATTAACATACGTTTATGGTATCGGCACTTCAACTGCTAACAAAATTGTTGAAGAAGCTAACGTATCAGCAGATACTCGCGTTAAAGATTTAACTGATGACGAATTAGGTCGTATCCGTGAAGTTGTAGATAGCTACAAAGTAGAAGGTGACTTACGTCGTGAACAAAACTTAAACATCAAACGTTTAATGGAAATTTCATCATACCGTGGAATTCGTCACCGTCGTGGCTTACCAGTTCGTGGTCAAAAAACTAAAAACAACGCACGTACTCGTAAAGGCCCAGTTAAAACAGTAGCTAATAAGAAAAAATAATAGGTAAAGGAGGCAAAAAATAATGGCACGTAAACAAGTATCTCGTAAACGTAGAGTGAAAAAGAATATTGAAAACGGTGTAGCTCATATCCGTTCAACATTCAATAATACTATCGTAACTATCACTGATGAATTCGGTAATGCATTATCTTGGTCATCAGCTGGTGCATTAGGATTCAAAGGATCAAAAAAATCAACACCATTCGCAGCACAAATGGCTTCAGAAACAGCTTCTAAATCAGCTATGGAGCATGGTTTAAAAACTGTTGAAGTAACAGTTAAAGGACCTGGCCCTGGCCGTGAATCAGCTATCCGTGCATTACAATCTGCAGGATTAGAAGTAACTGCAATTAGAGACGTTACTCCAGTACCTCACAACGGTTGTCGTCCACCAAAACGTCGTCGCGTCTAATTTATGATTGTATTGTTACAGGTCACTGAGCAAACAGTTTAAATCTAGTCGACGTATTTAAGGAGGATATTTGTAAATGATAGAAATTGAAAAACCTAGAATTGAGACAATTGAAATTAGTGAAGATGCTAAATTCGGTAAGTTCGTTGTTGAACCACTTGAGCGTGGCTACGGTACTACACTAGGAAACTCCTTACGTCGTATCCTACTATCTTCATTACCAGGTGCAGCCGTTAAGTACATCGAAATTGAAGGAGTTTTACACGAATTTTCAGCAGTAGACAATGTTGTAGAAGATGTTTCAACAATTATTATGAACATTAAAAAATTAACATTAAAAATTTACTCTGAAGAAGACAAAACTCTTGAAATTGATGTTAAAGATGAAGGCGAAGTAACTGCAAGTGACATTACTCACGACAGCGATGTTGAGATTTTAAATCCAGAACTTAAAATCGCAACAGTGTCTAAAGGTGGACATCTTAAAGTGCGTCTTGTTGCTAATAAGGGTAGAGGTTACGCATTAGCTGAACAGAATAATACTAGTGATTTACCAATTGGTGTAATTCCTGTTGATTCACTATATTCACCTGTAGAACGTGTTAACTACACTGTAGAAAATACACGCGTAGGTCAAAGTAGTGATTTTGATAAATTAACTTTAGATGTTTGGACTAACGGTTCAATCACTCCACAAGAGTCAGTATCATTAGCAGCTAAAATAATGACTGAACACTTGAATATCTTTGTAGGTCTAACTGATGAAGCTCAAAATGCTGAAATCATGATTGAAAAAGAAGAAGATCAAAAAGAAAAAGTACTTGAAATGTCTATCGAAGAATTAGACTTATCAGTACGTTCATATAACTGCTTAAAACGCGCAGGAATCAATTCTGTACAAGAGTTAGCTGATAAATCTGAAGCTGACATGATGAAAGTGCGTAATTTAGGTCGTAAATCTCTAGAAGAAGTTAAATATAAATTAGAAGATTTAGGATTAGGATTAAGAAAAGAAGATTGATAAAGGAGGTTAACTCATGGGTTACAGAAAATTAGGTCGTACTTCTGATCAACGTAAAGCAATGTTACGTGACTTAGCGACATCTCTTATCGTAAGTGAACGTATCGAAACTACAGAAGCTCGTGCTAAAGAAGTTCGCAGTGTTGTAGAGAAATTAATCACTTTAGGTAAAAAAGGAGATTTAGCTTCTCGTCGTAATGCAGCTAAAACTTTACGTAATGTTGAAATCTTAAATGAAGATGAATCAACACAAACTGCTCTTCAAAAATTATTCGGTGAAATCGCTGAACGTTATAATGAACGTCAAGGTGGTTACACTCGTATCCTTAAAGTAGGCCCACGTCGCGGTGACGGTGCTGAATCAGTAATTATCGAATTAGTATAATTTAAATAGGGTAGGATAATTTACAATTAGATTTCATTATCCTTACCCTTACCTTAATAAATACACTTACTACTTATATATAAAGCAAATGAGTGCAACGATAATGTTTGCCACATACAAATATTGTCTAGCTCAGAGTACCCCATCTAACTAAATATTTTCTATAAGCGTGAACTCAACAATTTGATGGGGTGCGCGCTTTTTTATTTGAATTGGACTAAAATTCAGTTTTAACCTCTATTTCGTTGTCCAATTTTAGTAAATAAGACTGATATTATATAGAGGTTATAGTCATTCGGACTTAATATCAGTCACTTATTTTTTTATTTAAGCTGAGACATTTTTAATGCTATATGTCCCAGCTTTTTATTTTTATCTAATACCTATTTAGTTCGATGTAAATAACTCATATGTGATATACAGATAAATTGAATTATTGTAAAATATTTAAAGTAATATTCAATATTCGAGTTTAAGGAGTTGTTTAATGTGAAAAGTCTTGATAATATCATTGAATTTAATAATGTATCATTTCAGTATCAAAGTGATGCGGCTTTTACATTAAATAACGTTAGTTTTACAATTCCTTCTGGAAAATGGACTTCAATTGTTGGACACAATGGGTCAGGTAAATCAACTATTGCTAAATTAATAGTCGGAATTGAGAAAGCTAATGAAGGACATATACTATTTAAAAATAAAAAAATTGATATTAATAGTATTCAAGAAGTTAGAAATCACATAGGTATTGTATTTCAAAATCCTGATAATCAATTTGTTGGTTCTACAGTAAAGTTTGATGTGGCATTTGGCCTTGAAAATCATGCCGTACCTCATGATGAGATGCAAAAGATTGTCGATCGTTCCTTATCGGAAGTAGATATGTTAGATAAAGCTGATTATGAACCACATTCGCTCTCAGGAGGGCAGAAGCAACGCGTTGCTATAGCTGGAGTTCTAGCACTAAACCCGTCTGTTATAATTTTAGATGAGGCGACGACAATGCTTGATCCTAATGCAAAGGCATCACTTTTAAAACTCGTTCATGAAGTTAAAGAGGATAATGACGTTACGATAATTTCAATCACGCATGATTTAGATGAAGTTATTGAAGCAGATAATGTTATCGTGATGAATAATGGAACGGTATTCAAACAGGGGTCCCCTCAAGAAATATTTAAATATACAGATGAACTTACTGCTATAGGTTTGGATTTACCTTTCTCTATGAAAATAAATCAACGATTAGGTTTCGATTCGTCATTTGTTACTTACGAAGGGTTGGTCAAAAAGTTATGACTATACAGATGAATAATGTCAGCTACACTTATCAAAAAGGAACGCCATATGAGTATAATGCAATAGAAGATGTCAATTTAACATTTGAACAAGGTAATTATTACGCTATAGTCGGTCAAACAGGTAGTGGCAAATCTACTTTAATTCAGCATATTAATGCACTTTTAAAACCAACAAAAGGGTCTATTACATTTGATGAAATAGAAATATCTCATAAAACTAAAGATAAATACTTAAGACCTATTCGTAAAAAGGTAGGAATGGTCTTCCAATTTCCTGAATCTCAATTATTTGAAGATAGTGTAGAAAAAGAAATAGAGTTTGGCCCTAAAAATTTTAAATTGGACTTAGAAAAGGTAAAGGAAAAGTCTTATCAATTATTATTAGATTTAGGTTTTTCTAGAGATATTATGTCTCTTTCTCCTTTTCAAATGTCTGGCGGGCAAATGAGAAAAATAGCAATCGTATCTATATTATCTATGAATCCTGAAGTTATTATTTTAGATGAGCCGACAGCAGGTTTAGATCCACAAAGTAAAAAACAAATCATGTCTTTAATTAAACGCATACAAATAGAAGAAAACAAGACAATCATTCTTGTTTCACATGACATGAATGATGTCGCACGTTATGCTGACGAGGTCATAGTCCTAAATAAAGGGCGAGTGGTAGAAACTAAAGAGCCGAGAGCGTTATTTAGGTCTACAAGCCAAATAGAAGATTGGCATATTACTTTGCCCAACATAGTAAAATTACAAAAAGACTTTGAATATAAGTATAATACTACTTTACCTAAATTAGCGTTAAACGAAGAAGAATTTGCGAGTTTATATAGGGAGTGGCAGAATGAAAAATAAATTAATCATTGGACGTTATCTCCCAAATCATTCGACTGTACATCATCTCGATCCTAGAGCAAAACTTATCTTTGTTTTTGTGTTTATAGTCTATATTTTCTTTTGCCATTCGTTTGGAACTTACGCATGGATATTTTTACTGATAATTGTTTTTATGAAATTGGCTAAAATACCATTCGGATTTTTAATGAAAGGTCTCACGCCTATATTTTTCTTTTTAATATTTACTTTTTTAATGCATATTTTCTTTACCAATGGGGGTAAGATACTTTTTCATTGGGGAATCCTTACAATAGAGTCCGATGGTGTTCTTGAAGGTATCTATATCTCTCTAAGACTTATATTTATTGTTATGATTGCGACAATAATGACATTATCTACTAGCCCTATAGATTTGACTGATGCATTTGAAAGATTATTATCACCTCTAAAGCTAGTTAAGGTGCCAGTGCATCAATTAAGCATGATGATGTCCATTGCATTAAGATTTATTCCTACGTTAATGGATGAATTAGAAAAAATTATCTTAGCTCAGAAATCAAGAGGTTCCGAAATAAGTTCAGGTAGCATAGTAACTAGAATAAAAGCATTCATCCCTTTAATGATTCCATTATTTATTTCTGCTTTCCAAAGAGCCGAAGAATTAGCAATAGCGATGGAAGTTAGAGGATATGATATGAATGTTAAACGTACGAGTTATAGGTTATTACATTGGCGTCTAAGAGATACATTTGCTTTATTAACATTAATACCAATTGCAATTATCCTATTTATTATTAAATTCTCAGGAGTGTAGACATTGCGAATTTTAGTAGAAATAGCATACCAGGGTAATCAATTTTTAGGATTTCAAATCCAACAACAAGGAAGAACTGTACAGCAACAATTTGAAAAGATTTTAAAACGTATGCATAAACGGCATGTACGAATTCATCCTACCAGTCGTACAGATAGAGGGGTGCATGCGTATCAACAATTTTTCCATTTTGATACTGAGTTAAATATAGATAATCAACAATGGCAATATGCGATGAATCGTTTTTTACCTGATGATATTTACGTCAAAAACGTTCAAACAGTAGAAGAAAACTTTCATTGTAGATATGATTGTGTCGGCAAGAGATATCGCTATAAAGTTTATCAAGGTGAACATCGTAATCCCTTTAAAAGTGGTCTCGAAACATTTATAAATAGTGATATAGATTTATCAAAAATGAATGAAGCTGCGCATCATTTTATTGGTACACATGACTTTACGGGGTTTTGTTCTCAGAAAACGGAAGTGGAAAGTAAAGTAAGAACGTTATACCAAAGTGAAGTGGTTCAAACTGAGACAGGTTTTGATTATGTGGTTACTGGTTCTGGATTTCTTTATAACATGGTTCGTGTTCTTGTAGCATTTTTAATAGAGGTGGGAAAAGGGAAGCGACAACCCGACGAAGTTCCGCAACTACTTGAAGAAAAAAATAGAAACAATGTGCCTTTTACTGCTCCGGCAGAAGGACTTTACTTAGAAAAGATTTATTTGTCGCCAGAATCACTAACAGAAGAGTTTGGAAATGATATTAAAATACATCTTAAAAAATCATTGGAAAATGACTGAATGTCATTGACAAAAGCATTGTGAAATTATAAGATTATTAACGGTATTGTTTTATATCACCCCACGATAAGCCCCGGAAACTTATTGTGTTACTAGATATATAAGCAAAGTAGAACTACAGTTAATAAAATAAATGAAATCTTACGCTTTTAAATCGTAACAAATATTAAAATTGTGCGTTTTTTGGTCATAGGTTCGAATGTGATCGATTGACAAAACAATTAAGAATGAAGCATTTATTTTTAGGAGGACAATTATTATGCGTCAAACATTTATGGCAAATGAATCAAACATTGAGCGCAAATGGTATGTTATTGATGCTGAAGGCCAAACATTAGGTCGTTTATCATCTGAAGTAGCTGCTATCTTACGCGGTAAAAATAAAGTAACTTATACACCACACGTTGATACTGGTGACTATGTAATCATCATCAACGCTTCAAAAATCGAATTCACTGGTAATAAAGAACAAGATAAAATGTACCACCGTCATTCAAATCACCCAGGTGGTTTAAAATCAATCACAGCAGGTGAATTAAGAAGAACAAACCCAGAACGTTTATTAGAAACTTCTATCAAAGGTATGTTACCAAGTTCACGCTTAGGTGAAAAACAAGGTAAAAAATTATTTGTATATGGTGGCGCTGAACATCCACACGCTGCACAACAACCAGAAAACTACGAGTTACGTGGTTAATTAGAAGGAGGAAATTACATTGGCACAAGTTGAATATAAAGGTACAGGCCGTCGTAAAAACTCAGTAGCACGTGTACGTTTAGTACCAGGTGAAGGTAACATTACAGTTAATAACCGTGACGTACGTGACTACTTACCATTCGAATCATTAATCTTAGACTTAAATCAACCATTCGATGTTACTGAAACTAAAGGTAACTATGACGTTTTAGTAAACGTTCACGGTGGTGGTTTCACTGGACAAGCTCAAGCTATCCGTCACGGAATCGCTCGTGCTTTATTAGAAGCTGACCCTGAATACAGAGGTTCTTTAAAACGCGCTGGATTACTTACTCGTGACCCACGTATGAAAGAACGTAAAAAACCAGGTCTTAAAAAAGCTCGTCGTTCTCCTCAATTCTCAAAACGTTAATTTTGGCGAACGCGCAAAAACACTTCCCATTATATGGGAAGTGTTTTTTTATTTTCAATTATCATTAGTTATAGAAATAAGTAATTAGAATCCGAGTGTTGTCGTTTATAACTTTTTATTTTATATATTCATTTTTAAGCGAGCTTTTCTATATTTTTAGTTACTAATTATTAAATTAAAAAGGTAGCATGATTGTTTCACGCTACTTGTATACGGTCTATTTTTTCATGATCTTTTCGACGACTTCTGTCATATCATCATGTATGACTAAGTCAGCACTTTGATCATATGGCGTGCGATCCCTATTGATTATTATTAAATTGTCACCTTTAAATTCTGAAACAAAGCCGGCTGCTGGTTGTACTACGAGTGAAGACCCTAGAACAACTAGCGTGTCAGCTTTTTGTAATTTTTCTAAAGCTCTAAATACTGTGTTTTGATTTAACATTTCTCCGTATAATACAATATCTGGTCTTATAATCTGCCCACATTTTTCACAATATCTTATGTGATTTTCCATCACTTGAGATTTTGAGTATTCATTGTAGCATTTGATACAGTAAAAGCGATTTAAAGTGCCGTGCAACTCATCGACATGACGACTTCCTGCATCTGAATGCAAGCCATCAATATTTTGAGTAATAACACCTAAAGATTTGTGTTCACGTTCTAAAGCAGCAATCCACTGATGTACAATATTTGGCTTTTTATCAGCTATTAATAATCTTTTATGATAAAAATCAATAAAACTCTCTTTATCATCATTTAAATGATCTACGCTTAGTAAATACTCAGGAGATTGACCATCCTTTGATATCTCATCAAATAGACCTCCCATCGAGCGGAAATCTGGAATACCACTTGCTACTGAAACACCCGCGCCTGTAAAAAACACAATGTTATTGGATCTTTCTAAAATACTTTTTAATAGTTGAATTTCCTTTTCCATTGAATCACCTCAGTTTTTGATTTATTTATAATTAATGGAAATCTGTAATTCTTATCTCAAATAACAGCAGGGATATTATTATAGATTCCATGTTATGATTTTTTAGTAGCAACAACTTCACATAAAATATTACTTTATCATTTTAAAGTATTTAAAGTATGTTATAAAATTATATTAAGACATAAGAAAAGTAATTTAAAGTTTAAACAAATTAAGATTGTAAATGATGTAATCGTAGGAAGTGGATATAGATATGAATAAATATGATAGACTCGACGAAATTACAAAACTCATCAACAAAAGAGGAACGGTTAGAACAAATGAAATTGTAGAAGGTCTTAATGTATCAGATATGACTGTTCGACGTGATTTAGCAGAGTTAGAAGAGAAAGGCGTTCTCACTAAGATACATGGTGGAGCTCGTCGTAATTCTGCATTTCAATATAAAGAAATGTCTCACCAAGAAAAACATACGCACTACATTGAGGAGAAACGCTATATCGCCAAAAAAGCAGTAGAGCTTATAGAAAATGGTGACACAATATTCTTAGGGCCAGGTACTACTGTGCAAAAATTGGCAGAAGAAATTCACCACCATTCACTTACTGTTATCACCAATTGTTTACCAGTTTTTAAAATTCTCATGAATAAACAGAGCTTACATTTTAGAGTGTATCTGCTAGGTGGAGAAATGAGAGATTTAACTGAAGCTTTCGTAGGAGAAATGACGAATCAATTATTGAATAACTTGAGATTTAGTAAGATGTTTTTTAGTAGTAATGGAGTTAAAGATGGTGTAGCGATGACATCTTCAATAGATGAAGCTTACACCCAACAACTTGCTTTAAAACATTCAATAGAGAAATATTTACTTATTGATTCTTCAAAAATTGGAAAAGATGATTTTTCATCTTTCTGTGAATTAAAAGAATTAAATGCGGTATTAATGGATAATAATAATTCGGAAAAGACAGAACAAGTTGAAAAATATGTTGAGGTCATTGACTAAAATATAGAATTTAATATCTATTAATTAATTATCCTTTATAGAGCGGTAAATGAATTCATTCTTTGAGAATGAGATTTCATTTCCGCTCTTTTTTGTTGATTTACAAAGCCAGTATAAACACTAAGTTCACTAAATGTTTGAAAACAAACATTAAATAAACAAAGTTCAAACAATATATGTTGAATTATTGTTGTATAGTGTTTATAATTTAAACATAGGTAATTGAAAGCGCTTTTCTTAATTGATATGTGTTTGCTTTCAAAATCATTTTAAAAGGAGACTTAAAATGACAATTATTATTGGTTCTGATGTAGATGGTAAACGTCTTAAAGATTTAATTAAAGTTTATTTGAAAGAGAACGATTTCGAAGTATTAGATGTAACAGAGGGTAAAGATTTAGATTTTGTAGATTCAACAGTATCTGTTGCACGTGAAGTTCAAAAGTCTGACGACAATTTGGGTATTGCCATCGACGCTTATGGTGCAGGTAGTTTTATAGTTGCTACAAAAATTAAAGGGATGATTGCAGCTGAAGTTTCAGACGAACGTTCAGCATATATGACTAGAGGTCATAATAATTCAAAAATGATTACTCTAGGTTCAGAAATTGTTGGGGACACATTAGCTAAGAATGTAGTTAAAGGTTTCGTTAATGGACACTACGATGGTGGGCGTCACCAAATTCGCGTAGATATGCTCAATAAAATGTGCTAATAGGAGGAGAATAAATGAAAATTGCTTTAGGTTGTGACCATATTGTCACTGATACAAAAATGGAAGTATCTCAGTTTTTAAAGTCAAAAGGACACGAAGTTATTGATGTTGGAACATATGACTTCACACGTACGCATTATCCTATTTTCGGTAAAAAAGTAGGAGAAGAAGTTGTAAACGGTAATGCTGACTTAGGTGTATGTATTTGCGGTACTGGTGTTGGTATTAATAATGCGGTTAACAAAGTTGCTGGCGTTCGTTCTGCACTTGTACGTGATATGACTTCAGCTTTATATGCGAAAGAGGAATTAAATGCAAATGTTATTGGTTTTGGTGGTAAAATCATCGGCGAACTTTTAATGTGCGACATTATTGAAGCATTTATCAATGCTGAGTATAAACCAACAGAAGAAAATAAAAAATTAATTGCAAAAATTAATCATCTTGAAAGTCATAATGCTAAACAAGAAGATCCACATTTCTTTGATGAATTTTTAGAAAAGTGGGATAAAGGCGAATATCACGATTAAGGAAGTACAACATGATTTTAACTTTAACATTAAATCCTTCGGTAGATATCTCTTATCCATTGGATGAATTACATATTGATACAGTTAATAGAGTTCAAAACGTTAGTAAGACAGCTGGTGGAAAGGGACTCAATGTAACTAGGGTGTTATCACAACTCAATGAACAAGTTGTTGCCACTGGCTTTTTGGGTGGTAAAATAGGCGATTTTATAGCAGAAAAGTTGAATCACAATCAAGTGAAACATTCATTTTTCAAAATTAAAGGTGAAACTAGGAATTGTATTGCTATATTGCATAATGGCAACCAAACAGAGATTTTGGAGCAAGGACCAACAATAACTGTGGATGAATCAACCGGGTTTTTGAAGCATTTAAAAGATCTAATACCAAAAGCTAAATCGGTTGTTATTTCTGGGAGCTTACCAAAAGGTGTAGATTCAAATTATTATTCAAAAATTATTGATATATGTAATGAAAATGATAAACCAGTCGTGCTGGATTGTGCTGGAGAAACATTAAAGGAAGCGTTACAAAATAATCACAAACCGACAGTGATAAAGCCAAATATTGAAGAATTATCACAATTGATTTCTACAGAACTTAATGAATCAACTGAAGAGCTGAAAAAAGCTTTAAATCATCAATTATTTAAAGGTATTGAGTGGATTATTGTTTCTTTAGGTGCGAATGGTGCGTTTGCTAAACATAATAATCAATTTTATAAAGTAAACATTCCTTCGATTAAAGTACTTAATCCAGTGGGTTCTGGAGATTCAACAGTTGCAGGAATAGCTTCAGCAATTGTTCATCATGAAAGTGATGAGAATCTACTTAAGAAGTCGAACACTTTAGGAATGTTAAATGCTCAAGAGGCACAAACAGGTTATGTAAATATGTCTAATTATTCTCAGCTCTTTGACCAAATTGAAATTATAGAGGTGTAAAACATGGTAAAAACAACTCAAAAAACGGCATCAATTGAACATCTAAGTAATGATAAAGGTGTCATCTCAGCTTTAGCTTTTGACCAACGTGGTGCGTTAAAACGTATGATGGCAAAACATCAAACAGATGAACCTACAATTGAGCAAATTGAACAATTAAAAGTTTTAGTATCAGAAGAGTTAACGCAATACGCGTCATCTATTCTTTTGGACCCTGAATATGGTTTACCTGCATCAGAAGCTCGTAATAAAGAGTGTGGTTTATTACTTGCCTATGAAAAAACAGGATATGACGTTAACGCAAAAGGTCGATTACCTGACTGTTTAGTAGAATGGTCAGCTAAACGACTTAAAGAGCAAGGTGCAAATGCCGTTAAATTCTTGCTTTATTATGACGTCGACGATGCAGAAGAAATTAATATTCAGAAGAAAGCTTACATTGAACGAATTGGATCTGAATGTGTAGCTGAAGATATTCCATTTTTCTTAGAAGTTCTCACTTATGACGATAATATTCCAGATAATAGTAGTCTAGAATTTGCGAAAGTGAAACCAAGAAAAGTAAATGAAGCGATGAAACTATTCTCAGAAGATCGCTTTAATGTTGATGTCTTAAAAGTAGAAGTACCAGTAAATATGAAATATGTTGAAGGATTCACTGATGGAGAAGTAGCTTATTCTAAAGAAGAAGCAGCACAATATTTTAAAGACCAAGACGCTTCAACAAAATTACCATATATTTACTTAAGTGCAAGCGTTTCTGCTGAACTTTTCCAAGAGACTTTAAAATTTGCACATGACGCAGGAGCTCAATTCAATGGAGTACTTTGTGGTAAAGCTACTTGGGCAGGCGCAGTTCAAGTATATATCGAAAAAGGTGAAGAAGCGGCTAGACAATGGCTTCGTACTACAGGATTCAAAAACATTGACGAGTTGAATAAAGTTTTAGAAACGACTGCAACATCATGGAAAGAGAGAGTTTAATTCTCGAAAGGGGACAGACACATCATGAATAGAGAAGAAGTACAATTATTAGGTTTTGAAATTGTTGCTTACGCTGGAGATGCACGGTCTAAGTTTTTAGAGGCATTAACAGCCGCACAAGAGGGAGAGTATGATAAAGCCGAATCTTTAATAGAAGAGGGTAATCAGTGCATTGCTGATGCACATCGTGCTCAAACTAGTTTATTACAAAAAGAAGCTCAAGGAGACGACATTGCTTATAGTGTAACGATGATGCATGGTCAAGATCATTTAATGACTACTATTTTATTAAAAGATCTAATGAAGCATTTAATCGAATTATATAAAAGAAAGAGTTGACCTTTATGAATAAGTTAATAGCATGGATAGAAAAAGGAAAGCCGTTCTTTGAAAAAATATCTCGTAATATTTATTTAAGAGCGATTCGTGATGGATTTATTGCAGCAATTCCTATTATCTTGTTCTCAAGTATATTTATTTTAGTCACTTATGTACCGAATGTATTTGGATTTACTTGGAGTAAAACAATGGAAGGTATATTAATGAAACCCTATAACTTTACGATGGGAATTGTTGGTTTCATTGTAGCAGGGACAACAGCCAAATCACTGACTGATTCATTTAATCGACGATTGGAAAGCACGAATCAAATTAACTTTATTTCAACAATGATGGCTGCAATGTGTGGTTTCTTGTTCTTAGCAGCCGATCCTGTAAAAGATGGAGGGTTTTTAAGTGCTTTCATGGGAACAAAAGGCTTATTAACAGCCTTCTTATCAGCGTTTATAACTGTTAATGTTTATAGTTTCTTTATCAAACATAATATTACAATAAAAATGCCTAAAGAAGTGCCACCTAATATATCACAAGTTTTCAAAGATATATTCCCATTATCAGCAGTAATCATTATTCTTTATGCGTTAGATTTAATTGCTAGAGCCTTTATTCATACCAATGTAGCTAACGCAGTATTAAAAATCTTTGAACCATTATTTACAGCAGCTGATGGTTGGGTCGGAGTGACAATTATCTTTGGTGCATTCGCTTTCTTCTGGTTTGTAGGTATTCATGGACCATCAATCGTTGAACCAGCCATTGCAGCAATTACTTACGCTAACCTTGAAGCGAACTTACATTTAATTCAAGCAGGCGAACATGCTGATAAAGTCATTACACCTGGTACTCAAATGTTTGTTGTAACTATGGGAGGTACTGGTGCAACATTAGTCGTACCTTTCATGTTTATGTGGCTAACTAAGTCTAAACGTAATAAAGCAATTGGACGTGCCTCAGTAGTTCCTACTTTCTTTGGTGTAAATGAACCTATCTTGTTTGGTGCGCCTTTAGTATTAAACCCAGTGTTCTTTATTCCATTTATTTTAGCGCCAATTGTCAATGTATGGATATTTAAATTTTTTGTTGATGTTCTGAATATGAATAGTTTTAGTATCTTCTTATCTTGGACTACTCCAGGTCCTCTAGGTATCGTGATGGGTACTGGTTTTGCGTTTTGGTCATTTGTATTAGCCATTGTCTTAATCGTAGTAGATGTCATTATTTATTATCCATTCGTTAAGGTTTATGATGAGCAGATTTTGGAAGAAGAGTTAGGTAATAAAGAAGTTAATAATGAATTAAAAGAAAAAGTTTCAGCTAACTTTGATACTAAAAAAGCTGATGCTATTTTAGCAACTGCCGGAGCGAATGAAGCTTCGCAAAGTCATGATTCACAACCAGAAGTGAATCAAGATCATTCTGACAGCAATATTACTGAACAAACAAATGTCTTAGTATTATGCGCAGGAGGAGGTACAAGTGGTTTATTAGCTAATGCTTTGAATAAAGCAGCAGATGAATACGGTGTACCTGTTACAGCAGCGGCTGGTGGTTATGGTGCACATATGGATATTATGAAAGAATATCAATTAATTATATTAGCACCACAAGTAGCCTCAAATTATGAAGATATTAAACAAGACACTGACAAATTAGGTATAAAATTAGCTAAAACACAAGGCGCTGAATACATTAAGTTAACTAGAGATGGTCAAGCAGCACTCGAATTTGTAAAACAACAATTTAAAAATTAGATAGGAGTTTTATTCATGACTAAGAAATTACCTGAAGATTTTATTTTTGGTGGAGCAACAGCAGCTTATCAAGCAGAAGGAGCAACTCAAACTGATGGTAAGGGGCGTGTCGCTTGGGATACATATCTTGAGGAAAATTATTGGTATACAGCAGAACCAGCAAGTGATTTCTATAATAAATATCCAATCGATTTAGAATTAAGTGAGAAATTCGGAGTTAACGGTATAAGAATTTCAATTGCATGGTCAAGAATTTTTCCTAAAGGCTATGGAGAAGTAAACCCTAAAGGGGTAGAGTACTATCATAAGCTATTTAAAGAATGTCATAAACGTCATGTTGAACCATTCGTTACTTTACACCATTTTGATACACCAGAAGTACTTCATAAAGATGGAGATTTTTTAAATCGTAAAACCATTGATTATTTCGTAGATTATGCAGAATTTTGCTTTAAAGAATTCCCAGAAGTTAATTTCTGGACTACTTTCAATGAGATAGGGCCAATCGGTGATGGTCAATATTTAGTAGGTAAATTCCCTCCAGGTATTAAATATGACTTTGAAAAGGTTTTTCAATCTCACCATAACATGATGGTTGCACATGCTCGAGCTGTAAAGTTATTTAAAGATGGGCAATATTCAGGTGAAATAGGGGTAGTTCATGCCTTACCTACAAAATATCCATTTGATTCTTCTAATCCTGAAGATGTTAAAGCAGCAGAACTAGAGGACATTATCCATAATAAATTTATTTTAGATGTCACATACTTAGGTAAGTATTCTCGTGAAACAATGGAAGGTGTTCAACATATCTTATCTGTTAATGGTGGTAAATTGAATATCCCTGACGAAGATTATAAAATTTTAGATGCTGCTAAAGATTTAAATGACTTCTTAGGTATCAATTATTACATGAGTGATTGGATGAGAGGTTATGAAGGTGAATCTGAGATTACGCACAATGCGACTGGAGATAAAGGTGGTTCTAAATACCAACTTAAAGGTGTCGGTCAAAGAGAATTTGATGTAGATGTACCTAGAACAGATTGGGATTGGATGATTTATCCTCAAGGATTATACGATCAAATTATGAGGGTTGTGAAAGATTATCCAAATTATCATAAAATCTATGTTACTGAAAATGGTTTAGGATACAAAGATGAATTTGATGAAAAAGAGAAAACTGTACATGACGATGCCCGTATTGATTATGTTAAGAAACATTTAAACGTGATTGCTGATGCAATTGCAGATGGTGCTAATGTGAAAGGATACTTCTTATGGTCATTGATGGACGTATTCTCATGGTCAAATGGTTATGAAAAACGTTACGGTCTTTTCTACGTCGATTTTGATACACATGAAAGATATCCTAAGAAAAGTGCTTATTGGTACAAAGAATTAGCTAAAACAAAAGAAATCAAATAATTTCCTTTTAAAAATTTATCATTTAAATACAGCTTGTATGTTCCAAAGACTCATTACATTAGATGTAGTGAGTCTTTAAATATGAGCAAATACCTCTCTAATCGTATATAATATATAAAATAAACAAAATGAGGTAAGATGATGAAATCAAAATCTTCTGCGATGGTCTTTATACTTATTATTATTGTTACTTTGATATTATTTACTGTACTTTGTAGCCGTCAATCGGGCAAACATATTCCGTCTTCAGTTACTCAACATCAACATAAACTTGTGGCCACTCTATTTATGCATGGATATGGAGGAAGCGAAAAATCAGAAAGTTTCATGGTTAATCAAGCAGTTAAAAAGGGCGTTACAAAGGATGTGATGATAGCAAAAGTATCTCGCAATGGTAATGTGACTTTTATTGGTTCTATAGATAAAAATGTAAAAAATCCAATTATAAAAATCGAATTTGAAAATAATCGCAATGGTGATTTTAATGAAAATGCACGATGGATTAAAAATGTCTTGTCTCAATTGAAATCCCAATATAATATCAATAAATTTAATTTTGTAGCACACTCAATGGGGAATATGTCATTTGCTTATTATATGAATAACTATGGAAATGATAAATATTTGCCACACCTTCAAAAAGAAGTAAATATTGCAGGTACTTATAATGGCGTACTAAATCTTAATGAAAAGATAAATGAAATAAACTTAGATCGAAATGGTAAGCCAAATAAAATGAACGATGATTTCAAAAAGTTATTATCTTTAAAAGAAGTTTATAAAGATAAAAACATTGATGTACTCAATATTTATGGAGATATTCAAGATGGCACACATTCTGATGGTCGTGTATCAAATAGTTCATCAAAATCTTTGAAATATTTACTAGGAAATAGTCCAAAATCTTACACGGAAAATAAATTTACCGGTAAAACAGCTCAACATAGCCAATTACACGAAAATAAAAATATAGCAAACGACATCATTCAATTTCTATGGAGCAAATAATTCATATAGTTGAAGCGCACTCATGCATTTGGCTCCTCACAATTTTAATGCATCAGTGCGCCTCTCTATTAAAACCATATCTTCTTAAACACCATCATGTTGAATCAACAGCCCACACTCCATACAGTTATCTAGTCCCACTCTATTCAACGAATAAAATGATTCAATATTGTGCCTAATAATGCAAACACACTAAATATCTAATTCTCGTGCCAATAATTCAATTAACTCAAAACGCGCATCTTCTCCATAAACATTTGGCAATATCATTAACTCATCTACTCCAAACAAACTTTTAATATCCTTTAACTGACGTGATACTTCGCGAGGCGAGCCATAAATAATTCTACGCTTATTCTGTTCAAGTTTCTCTTTCTCGCGCTCGCTATAAACTCGATTCTTAGCGGTTTCAATAGATGGGTAAAACTGAGGTTGATCTAAATAATTAATACGTAACAACCAAAGTTGTAATGCGCTTAAAAGCTCTTCAACTTCAACCTCATTATCACCCGTTACTACAAATGTAGCTAATATCACATACGGTTTCACACCACCAGAAAGTTCTTTAAAAGCTTCATGCACATGGCCTCTAGAATCTTCCTCAGAAGCTTCATGCACATGGTCTCTAGATTCTTCTTCAAAAGCCTCATGCACATGTTCGCCAGAATAATCCTTAACACCTCTATGTGAATCCCCAGCAAAATCTTCCTCTGAACTTCCATGAGATGTCCTACCAAAAGCACGATTATCGCCATCGCCAGACGATTTCCAATATCTACCATGCCAACGTGCAAACTCATTTTTGTAGACATTTATAACTTCTTCAATAGCACTTGACGATTGTCCCATTTTAGCAATAACAAATGGCAAACCGCGTCTGCCAGCTAACTTTGCACTTCGTTCACTCATACCTAAAATATACATTTCAGGCTTGGTCGGGATTAACGGGGTAGCTAATAACGTCTTGAAGCGGTGCGCTTTATCAATGTCATCATTCAAGTATTTATTCAAATCATCTAACTGTGTATCAAAATCTAGTTTTCTTTCTTTATTCTCATTTAATGCAGCGTTCACGTTGTTGAAACTTGGAGAGCGTCCTATCGCCATATCTACACGATGAGGATGGCGTGCTTCCATCATCTTAAATTGTTCAGCTACTTTATACGGGCTGTAGTGTGGCAACATGACACCACCACTTCCAATCTTGATATTACTCGTCTGTTCCAATAATGTCATCATGACCATTTCAGGGGCGCTTGATGCCACAGAACGAACTTGATGATGCTCAGCCACCCAATATCTCACATAACCTAATTGTTCAGCTCGTTGTGCTAACTCTACACTATGCTGAAATGCTTCGTGTGCACTTCTACCTTCAAATATCGGTACATAATCTAATATGCTTAATTTCATTTTAGGAAAATTAAACCTCCCATACGTCATGATTCAACCAATTTCTCAATGCTTGCTCTTATTATACAAGTGATTTTCTATGATTGCGATGACCTTGTTCGAGGTATGATATTTACAGAATTAATATTCAAAAAAGGGTGATATCATATGAAAAATGAACAAATCGTATTTAACAAAGTTCCAGATGGAATGCCACAAGATGATACATTCAAATATGAAGAAACTGATGTACAAGAACCTAAAAATAATGAAGTTCAATTAGAAACATTATATATTTCAGTGGATCCATATATGAGAGGCCGTATGACGAATGCAGATTCCTATGTCCAGCCTTTTAAAAAAGGAGAGCCATTCAATGGACATATCGTAGCTAAAGTTATTCAATCAAATGCTAAAGATTATAATGAAGGTGACATTGTCGTGGGCATGCTTCCGTGGAAGAAAATAAACACTGTATCAACAGAGCATATCGATAAAGTACCTTCAACAGATGTGCCACTTGACTTATATTTAAGCGTCCTAGGAATGCCAGGGCAAACTGCTTATCATGGCCTTTTAGACATTGGACAGCCTAAAGAAGGTGAAACCGTAGTTGTTTCAGCAGCTTCAGGTGCAGTAGGTTCAGTTGTCGGCCAAATTGCTAAAATTAAAGGATGTAGAGTTGTAGGTATCGCAGGAGGAGATAAGAAAGTAAATTATCTTACTAAAGAATTAGATTTTGATGCAGGTGTAGATTATAAGAAAGATGATTTCGCCCAAACATTAGCAGATGCTGTTCCAGATGGCATCGATGTCTATTATGAAAATGTAGGCGGTGAAATAGGTGATGAAGTATTTAAACACCTAAACACACATGCACGTATTCCTGTTTGCGGTGCCATTTCTTCTTATAACCATCCTGAAGAAGATATTGGTCCACGTATTCAAGGGACACTCATCAAGAAACAAGCGATGATGAGAGGTTTCTTAGTTGCCGAATTCGCTGATGACTTTAAAAATGCAAGCGAACAACTCGCTAAATGGGTACAAGAGGGTAAGATTAAGACTCAAGTATCTGTAGAAGAGGGTTTCGATAAAGTACCTCAAGCATTTAGAAATTTACTCACTGGTGATAATTTTGGTAAACAAGTAATTAAAGTCTCTGACGTTTAGTATCTTCATCTTCAAAAAAACTGTTTAAATGAGTGAATTGAATTAAATGCTATAATTAATTTAATAAAATCAACATAGAGGTGGAATCATGAAAGCAATAGGATTTAATGCACCGTTCAATCTAGAAGATGGTAATCAATTTCAAGAAATTGAATTTAATATTCCAAATCCAACTAGGAATCAGTTATTAATAAAGGTTCAAAGTATAAGTGTCAATCCGGTTGATACGAAACAACGCATCTTACCAGTTAACCATGCACCACGTATATTAGGATTTGATGCGGCAGGTATTGTCGAACAAGTTGGAGAAGATGTCACAATGTTTGAGCCAGGAGACTATGTGTTTTATTCAGGTTCTCCAAATCAGCATGGCTCTAATGAAGAATATCAGTTAATTGAGGAAGAATTAGTAGCGAAAGCACCATCTAATCTTAAGCCTGAACAAGCGGCAAGTTTACCTCTCACTGGTCTCACAGCATCTGAAACATTATTTGATGTGTTTCAAATATCTCATGACCCTGAAAAGAACAAAGGTAAATCTCTTCTTATCATTAACGGGGCCGGTGGGGTAGGTAGTATTGCTACACAAATTGCTAAAGCACATGGCTTAAAGGTTATTACCACTGCATCTCGTGAGGAAACGATTGAATGGACGAAGTCTATGGGTGCTGATATTGTAATCAATCATAAAGAAGATTTAAAGACACAACTTGAGCATCACGATATTAATGAAGTAGATTACATTTTCTGCACATTTGATACAGATTTATATTATGAGAAAATGATTGAACTTATTAAACCATTAGGTCATATCGCAACGATTGTTGCATTTAAAGAAAAGCAAGACTTAAATCTACTCAAACCTAAGAGTGTTAACTTTACTCATGAATTTATGTTCGCCAGACCAGTCAATCGCACGAATGACATGATTAAACATCATGAGTATTTGAAAGATATTTCTGAAAGGGTTGAACAAGGGCAATATCACCATACAACTACGAAGGTGATTAATGGTTTAACCACCGAGACACTTTACCAAGCTCATCAAATTTTAGAGTCAAATACGATGATAGGTAAATTAGTTATTAATGTGGAAAAATAATTATCGACATATTTCCTAGAAAGAATAGCAGTAAGATGATTTCAATTATGAATCATCTTACTGCTAATTTTATATTCAATCTTGTCGCCATCATAACTATACAATTAAAAAGTTATATATTTTAAAAATACAAAGTATAAATGATTGATAATACTTGGGATGGGTAATAAACATAGGAAAGAGGTGATTGTTTTATTTATGAAATCAACAAATACAAGTAAAATCAGCATTGTATTTTGGGTAGCATTAGCAATTTGTACAGCATTTGTTATTTATGGTGCGATTCTACCTAAACAACTTGAACAAGTTACGCAAACTGTAACTTCATTTATAGCAGTTCATTTTTCATGGTATTATCTTCTACTTGTCCTACTCATACTTATAGTAAGTGTTTATTTATTATTCTCTAGATATGCATCAATTACATTAGGTAAAGAAGGAGAAGATCCTGAATTCTCACTTCCTTCATGGTTTGCTATGTTATTTAGTGCAGGTATGGGTATCGGATTAGTATTCTGGACCACTGCGGAGCCTATAAGTCACGCGTTTACTTTAACTCCAATACATAAAGCTGGAACGCAGTCAGCCATTAATGACGCCATGCAATTTTCTTTCTTCCATTGGGGTATACATGCCTGGGCAGTTTACGGCATTGTAGCGCTCGTCTTTGCGTATTTTAGTTTCCATAAGGGATATCCCGGTCTTGTAAGTGCAACATTAACGCCCATTTTCGGTGAAAAAGCTATGCGAGGTCCGATAGGTGGTGCGATAGATGTATTAGCAGTCATAGCGACTGTAACAGGTGTTGCAGCAACATTAGGATTTGGAGCATTACAAATTAATGAAGGCCTTAACTTCTTGTTTAAAGTGCCAAATAACTTTGGAACACAAGTTATCCTTATTATCGTTGCTACTATATTATTTACTTGGTCAGCATGGTCAGGTATTGATAAAGGTATTAAAACTTTAAGTAACATCAATATGGGGTTAGCATTTCTAGTTTTAGTCGGATTATTCATTGTTGGACCGACACTTTATATTTTGAACACATTTACGAATGGTTTAGGGAATTACATAGCCAATTTCTTTAAAATGAGTTTGAGAATTCCATCAGGTGGAGAGAAATTTAAATGGTTACAACAATGGACAATTTTCTATTGGGCATGGTGGATTTCATGGGCGCCATTTGTTGGAATCTTTATCGCACGTGTCTCAAGAGGTAGAACAATCAAAGAATTTATTTTAGGCGTACTATTTGTTCCAGCACTAGTATGTTTCTTATTCTTTGCAGTCTTCGGTGCTTCAGCAATTTATTTACAAGATCATCATATAGCTAATATTGCTAAAGCAGCTACAGAGACAGCTACATTTGCAACGTTAGAACAATATCCGCTTGGATTTATATTAAGTATTATTACTCTAGTAGTGATTATGATTTTCTTTGTGACTTCAGCCGACTCCGCTACTTATGTACTGGGTATGTTAAGTGCTCGTGGAGATATAAATCCTGCTTCATTTGTAAAGGTAAGCTGGGGTATTATCATGGCACTATTTGCAATAATTATGATTTACACTGGTGGCACACAAGCAATACAAAACTTACTTATCATAGCTGCATTACCATTTTCACTCGTAATCATAGTTATGATTTGGTCGCTCTTTAAGTCGCTTAGTGATGAAAAGCCACGTCCTAGCAATAAGGTATTAGTTAAGGATAAGAATTCTGACATTCTAGAATACCGTAGTTCTAAAAACGAAAAAAATTTAACATAATAATAAAAATATACGTTTTTCATCTAATTAGAATGGGAATAATGTATTATAAGTAGTGCTTCTTTAAATATTTTTAAAAATAGAATAAAAAATTGTTTTATTTATGTTTCAAAAAAATATTTATAGGGTACTCATTTAAAATGTAAACAAATTCAACAATGACATAAGGAGGTGCCGTGCGAGGTGAAAAGACTAAAAAATTTCATCCTCGGCCTTTTAATAGTCGCAATTGTTGGGTTCCTATTGTTTATGTACATAAAGGATAGTCGTATTAAAAGCTATCAAGACTACTTCCTTCATTTCAATTGGTTCCAACCACTATTAATTGGACTTGCGGGATTACTAATATTGATTGGACTCATATTAGTATTAAGCATATTCAAACCTACGTATCGTAAACCTGGACTTTATAAAACTTTTGATGATGGTCATATTTATGTATCAAGAAAAGCAGTTGAAAAATCTGCGTACGATACATTAACTAAATATGATCAAGTAAGACAACCTAATGTAGTAAGTAAGCTTTATAGTAAGAAAAAGAAATCATTTATCGACATTAAAGCAGATTTCTTCGTACCAAATGATGTTCAAGTGAAATCATTAACTGAAAGTATTCGCTCTGACATTAAGAAAAATGTTGAACATTTCACAGAAATTCCAGTACGAAAATTAGAAGTTAATGTTCGTGACCAGAAAACGTCTGGTCCACGTGTGTTGTAAGGGAGGGATATCATGGCTGAAAATAATAATCAAAACGGACAAGACTCTACACAACAATTAATCAATATATTTAAAGCATTTAAGTGGCGTATTATTGGATTTTTAGCATTTTTACTTATAGCTATATTATTCCTAACTCTTGGATTTTGGAAAACAATTTTAATCATTGTCTTGTGTTTAATTGGAATTGGTATCGGGTATATTAAAGACCGTACGCAAGACTTTATGAATTTCCTCAATAGATGGAGCTAGTCCAGTTCTAAAGGAATTAATTAAATCTAATTATTAATAATAACTAAATTTTGAAAGTAAAGGAGAATTTACTATGGCAGTAGATAATAACAAAGCAAAACAAGCATACGATAACCAAACTGGTGTAAATGAAAAAGAAAGACAAGAACAACAAAAAGAAGTTCAAGAAAATCAACAACCACAATTCGAAAACAAATTAACTTTCTCTGATGAAGTAGTTGAAAAAATTGCTGGTATTGCTGCTCGTGAAGTTAAAGGTATCTTAGATATGAAAGGCGGATTCACTGACAACTTCACTAATGCATTCTCAAGTGGTAATAACGTGACTACTGGCGTGTCAGTTGAAGTTGGCGAAAAACAAGCTGCTATCGACTTAAAAGTTATTTTAGAATATGGTGAATCAGCACCAAAAATCTTCCGTAAAGTAACTGACTTAGTTAAAGAACAAGTGAAATACATCACTGGCTTAGAAGTTGTTGAAGTGAACATGCAAGTTGACGATGTAATGACTAAAAAAGAATGGCAACAAAAAAATGAAAAAGACAACAAAGACAACAAAGACAACAACCACAGTGATAGACAAGGTTTACAATAATTCATAATTGCAATTTGATAAATCATTTAAGTTGAAACTTATATGATATTAGCCTATAAATGGAAAGTGTTCTCACACCATTTATAGGCTTTTTGTTTATTAATAATTAATTTTCCTCAAAAAATAAGCAGTCTGCGTAAAAGATGACTTTCTTAAACATAGACTGCTTATTATAAGCTACAATTACATTAATATTTTAATTAGTGAAGTGGATTGTTTACTTTAATATACGTATATTCATGTGCTTGATCTTCTAATCGCATAGTCGTCACGCATTTATAATCAATTGTTGGGGCAAAGATAACTTCTTCGATTTTACTACGACGACCTTCAGATAATTCTGTGATATTACTTAAAATATCCTTTAATATGAGTGCCATATCCTTCCAGATTTCATTTTCAAGTGAAGAAGAATGAGATGACTTAGCTATTGTAAGCACAAGCTCTCCTAAGTGATTCTGAACTGTAGAATAAAATGCTTTATTAAAAACGGAAGTCTTAGAATTTGTTAAAATTCTAGATTTCTCATGAAAATGGTTCGTCTCATAACCCGATTGATTTAAGCGCTCAGTATCAATACGTAAACCTTCGAAATCTCTAATATATAGTTTATTAAGTGAACCGTCTTCGTTAAAGGTTGCAACAGAATTCTGTAGGTGTGCCTCTAAAGCAATACCATATTTAGAATATAAAGGAATGACTAAACCTAGTAACGCTTTACTATATTCATTCATCCAAGTTTTAGCTGCTTCTTCAAATGACTGAAATCCCTTAGAAACTTGATATGTTTGAATTAATGTTTGAATAGGCGTTTCAGAGTTGTAAGGATACGTTGCAACTAAACTTGATGGAATGACAGGTACCACATCATTCGTTATAGAATGATAGAAATTATTTCTAAATAACGTACCTAGTTGTTCACTACGATCCGTTTGTATCTCATCACTATCATTAGAATTATAAAAATGAATTCCTGCCACTTCATCAATTACAGTAGAAGCATACTGTTTAAATGTTGAATCTTTAGTCAAGATATCGTTTAAGATGTGTGTAACTAAAGGTCCATTATGAGTTGTTTGTTCTGAAAGTGTACGAATTTCGCCAGTAATATGTACATTTGTTGATAATTTAATATGTGGCGCTTTATTAGGTAATTCAGGAACCAACGTTCTAAATGATAAACCAGCATAATATGGGATAGAATATTCACTCACAATCATAAGTCGTTGATCAAGTTCTTCCATGTAATCTTGATGTAGGACATGGTCGTATTGCCATGGATGCATAATCATCAATTGATAGTCGTCTAAATTGACTTGTCCGCTAAATTCTTTTTCTAAGTGTGAGTATATATCAGGAAACATATGTTTCATCGTATCATTGTAATTTGCATCTAAAGCTTGAATACGAGCCACTGAATGATGCAATAATACAATTTTTAATTCGATGGGCTGAGTAAATTCAGAAGAGTATCTAAATGTTTCAAACGCATCCATACCTTTACGCAGTTTTGCTCCCGGATGAAGAGGGTGGCCTTCTACTACGGCTTGCTCAGACCTTAGATAACTATCTTGATGATTTTTAATAATATCGTATAGAGGTGCTCGATCATCCTTCATTTTAAAATATTGATAGCTCAGCGCAAATGTCATATTGGCTGCACTGTTCGTTTGGTCATCTCTGAATTGTTGGCTCGCTTCATTGTCCAACTCTGGTGATTCAGTAAGAATCCAGTCTAATATGTCATTAGGATGTAAAATACGCTTAAATTCATCTTGATATTGTTCACGTTTATAATAAAAGGGGCCTTCAACATCTATACGATTAAATGCATGCTGACCAGTTACTGGTGCGTATAAGTATAGCTTTGATTTAGGAAAATGAATTTCTAAAATGTCAGTTACATGAGTGTCATAACCAGCAAATTTACGTCTATTAAGTAACTGACTATGATCATTACCATGAACTAAATTCTCTCTATGTATAGAAGTAACTAAACGCTTTGTTACTTTATCTCGACCAGTTAATAATTTATCTTGGAAAATAGATGCCCATTGTTCATCATATTGTTGTAAAAACTGAAAAACATTTTGCTCATCTTGGGTCATCTCAATGTCTTGTTTGTTAATAAATTGATTGAAATTCATAATTCACCTCTAAAAAAATATTTTACAAAAATAAATAAGATTTGTATAATCCATATTAATGATAATGATAATTATTATCAATAAAAAAGACAGGTGGAAATTAAATGGCAAAATTTTTCTTTTCCAGTTCTTTTCTTCTGTTTTTGGGGAATTGGATTGGGCAAATAGGATTAAACTGGTTTGTACTTACTACATATCATAACGCAGTTTATCTGGGATTAGTTAATTTTTGCCGACTCGTACCAATTTTATTGCTAAGTGTATGGGCAGGCTCAATTGCTGATAAATATGATAAAGGAAATTTACTTAGAATAACGATTTCCTCTTCATTTATAGTCACTGCGGTATTATGTGTTTTGACATTTACTATTGATTCTATCCCAATCGCTGTAATACTCATTTATGCATCGTTAAGAGGTATTCTAAGTGCAGTAGAAACACCAGTAAGACAAGCGGTGTTACCTGATTTATCAGATAAAATTTCTACAACACAGGCAGTATCGTTTCATTCGTTTATCATTAACATCTGTCGTTCGATAGGTCCCGCAATCGCTGGAGTCATTCTAGCAGCTTATCATGCGCCTTCAACTTTCTTAGCACAAGCGATATGTTATTTAGTTGCTGTACTTTTTAGTCTGCCTCTTCACTTTGAAGTTGTTTCAAATCAACTCGAAAATAAAGAATTCTCATTAAAGATAGTTATGAATTATTTCAAACGTAATCTAGAGGGGAGTAAGATATTTGTTACTTCTCTATTAATCATGGCTACAGGATTCTCTTATACAACAGTATTACCCGTACTTACGAATCATATTTTTCCAGGAAAATCAGAAGTATTTGGTATAGCGATGACCTTCTGTGCTATTGGTGGTATCGTAGCAACAATTATTTTACCTACCATTTTAAATCATCTAAGCGCAGTTAAAATGTATTATTTAAGTTCTTTGCTATTTGGGTTAGCTTTACTAGGCGTCGTTATACATAATTTGGTTATTATGTTCATTTGTATCACTTTAATTGGACTATTTAGCCAATGGGCAAGAACAACGAATAGAGTTTATTTTCAACATAGTGTTAAAGACTATGAGAGAGGGAAGGTATTAAGTATTATTATGATGGACCGTGGTATGATACCTCTCGGTAGTTTAGTTATGAGTTTCTTTGCAGATGTATTCGGAATACTGACGACATTCATGATCATGGGTATAACTACCGTAGCCATTTCAGTAATATTTTACCTAATACAGCGTATGACGAAGTTGGAGGAAAGTAATAATGGAGCGTAATGAATGGCTGTTAGCAGATAAAAATATACAATACCGTATCATGAACGCAATAATTAAGGAACGTATTTCACCAGAGGGCATGAAAATAACGAAAGATGATAGTGTGGTGGAAATTCAGTACCAAGGCAAAAGATTAACTGTTCAAGTAAAACGTAAAAGTGCTATGGAAAGATATGTGTTTAAAGGCGATATTATGTATGGTTGTGGTCAAAAGTCACAACCTATTGAAAGCTTAGAAGATCTGCTCGAAACATTAACACAGGATTTTAATATTGAAATTTCAGAACGTTTGAATGAAGAATTGATTCATAGTAGAGACAGTTTTATTGAAACATATAAACATTTTAACAACAGACAATCACTCATACATCAAAGTATGAAATTTTCAAGATTGCCTGAATCATTAAACTTTATATCCTGGCTACAACATTTACAAGATAGTGGCATTATAGATGATTTAAGTTATTCGGAGAGTTTGATAGTTGAAGGACATCCTACCCATCCTTTAACTAAAACAAAACTTCCGTTAAATAAAAGCGAGTTGAAAGCGTATGCTTCAGAGTTTGAAAAGGTTATTCCTCTAAAAATTATGCTTATTGAAAAGAATCACATTGTCACTACGTCAATGGAAGACGATGACCAATATATTTTAAATCGTGTCATTCCGGAATATCGTCATCAACTCAATTCATTTTTGGAGCCTTTAAATTTAAATATAGAGGATTATAGAGTCATGATTGTTCATCCTTGGCAATACGATCACACTATAGGCGGAAAATTTAGTCAGTGGATTGCTAGTAAAATACTAATACCAACACCATTCACAGTAGAATCTAAAGCAACGTTATCATTTAGAACGATGGATTTAATTCATAAACCTTATCACGTTAAACTTCCTGTGAATGTTCAAGCAACTAGTGCAGTAAGAACTGTTTCTACGGTTACTACGGTAGATGGACCTAAATTAAGTTATGCATTACAAGGACTTCTTGATCAATATCCAGGACTCCAAGTGGCGATGGAACCCTTTGGTGCATATGCCGACGTGGATTCTGATTTGGCAAGACAACTTGCATGCATTATTCGTCAGAAACCCGTTATCTTTGAAAATGGCTCAACAGTGGTCACAGCAAGTTTAGTTAATCCTAATCCAATTGATCGTAAAGCGATTGTAGATAGCTATTTAGAATGGCTTGAAACTGAAATAACAATTGACCACATTAAACATTTTATTGCAACTTACACACAAACATTAGTCCAACCACTCATTGCATACATTCAAGATTATGGAATTGCATTAGAAGCACATATGCAAAATACGATTGTCAATCTAGGTCCTAACTATCAAATGAAATTCTTAGTACGTGATTTAGGTGGTTCACGTATAGATTTAGATACTTTACAACAGAAGGTAACAAATATTGAAGTAACGAATGAAAGTTTATTAGCTCAATCCATTGAGGAAGTTATTGCGAAGTTTCAACATGCTGTTGTACAAAATCAATTAGCAGAGTTGATTCATCACTTTAATCAATATGAAGATGTTAAAGAAAAAGAGTTATTTGATATCGTTCGTGAAGAGATTGATCTAGCGATTGATGATGATAAATCCCATGCCGACATTTTGAGGAAAGTATTATTTGGTCCGACAATAACAGTTAAAGCGTTATTAAGTATGAGGATGGAAAATAAAGTTAAAAAATATTTAAACACTGAATTAGAAAATCCTATTAAAAAAGAGGTGTAGTACATGGCTAGAATCAAAGTTAACTTATCAAAAATACAATACAATGCCAAAGTACTTCAGACATTACTTGAACGTAGACAGATTCACTTTACCCCTGTAGTAAAATGTGTTGCCGGAGATGAACGCATCGTTTCTACAATAAAATCTCTTGGAATTACACACTTTGCTGAATCAAGAATTGATAATATTGAAAGACTAAGAGATTTAAATATCACCTTTACACTATTACGCCCCACGACAGAATTTGAAACTATGGTTTCTACTGTAAAACTGAGTATTCAAACAGAACTTGATACGATTAAACAATTGAATGTAATTGCAAAAAGAATGAATGTAAAGCATCAAATCATGTTAATGGTAGATTGGAAAGACGGCCGTGAAGGTGTCTTAACTTATGATGTATTAGATTATATTAAAGAAATTATGAGTATGAGTCATATACAACTAGTAGGATTAGCATTTAATTTTATGTGCTTTAAATCCAAAGCTCCAGAAGAAAATGATGTCTTTATGATTAATAAGTTCATTAGTGCCGTTGAAAAGGAAATAGGTTACAAGTTTAAAATTATTTCAGGAGGTAACTCAAGCATGTTACCTCAAACAATGTACAATGATCTTGGCAAGATTAATGAATTAAGAATAGGAGAAGCACTCTTTAGAGGAATAGATACTACCACGAATGAACCTATTGCAAGTCTCTATCAAGATGCGATTGTACTTGAAGCGGAAATTATTGAAATTAAACCACGTATTAATCAAGTGACACACCAATCCTATTTACAAGCAATAGTGGATATAGGTTATTTAGATACATTTACAGATGGTATCAAGCCTATCGCCAATGATCTGAAAATGGTTGGCGCCTCAAGCGATCATTTAATGATTGATTTGAATAATCAAGATCACTATCAAATTGGGGATAGAATTCAATTTAGTTTAAATTATGAAGCTTTGTCACAGAGTATGTATATGAAAAATTTAACTAAATCATATTACGACGATTCAAAGATTCAAACTTTGATTGAAAATTTTAACACAACCATATTTGCCAATACGTAATGAAGACTCAATTTTATTCATTAAATTATATTTCACTTTAAACTGCTCTTTAATTTTCTATTTAAAAGAGCAGTTTTATTTATTTTAGTTAGTTATTGTTCTCTAAATTGTATATAAGGCAAATATAAAGTGATATTCAGATTTATCTTTCATAGTAGTTAGTCTGACTTATGAATTAAATTATATTTGAGTAAAATATATTCATAAAACAATACAAAATGATATTGACAATGAGAATCGTTATCAATAAACTGTATATGTAAGCATATACATATTAAGGAGTGGAACAATGAGAGGTCTAAAATTTTTTAGTGCTGTTGGCTTAATGCTAGTATTAGTTCTTGTTGCGGCCTGTGGAAGTAATGGTTCTAATAATTCAAGTAATAAATCTGCATCTAAAGATGGTGTAGAAATTAAACACGAAGAAGGAAAAACTAAAGTACCTAAGCACCCTAAACGTGTCGTTGTACTTGAATATTCATTCGTAGATGCATTAGCTTCACTTGATGTAAAACCTGTAGGTATAGCAGATGATAAGAAAAAGGAACGTATCATCAAACCATTAAGAGATAAAATTGGTAACTATACGTCTGTAGGTGCACGTAAACAACCTAACTTAGAGGAAATTAGTAAACTAAAACCAGACTTAATTATTGCAGATAGTAATAGACATAAAGGAATTTATAAAGATTTAAGTAAAATTGCTCCAACAATTGAACTTAAGAGTTTTGATGGAAACTATAATCAAAACATTGATGCCTTCAAAACAATTTCTAAAGCATTAGGTAAAGAAGATGAAGGTAAAAAACGTCTAAAAGAACATGATGAAAAGATTGAAAAATATAAAAAAGAAATTACAATGAATAAAGATGAGAAAGTGTTACCTGCAGTTGCATCTAAATCAGGTTTATTAGCACACCCTAGTTATTCATATGTAGGACAATTCTTAAATCAACTTGGATTCAAAGAAGCATTAACTGATGATGTGACAAAAGGTTTAAGTAAGTATCTTAAAGGACCTTACTTACAAATGAACACTGAAACATTATCTAAAGTAAATCCAGGCCGTATGTTCATCATGACTGATAAAGCAAGTCCTAATGAGCCTTCTCTTAAAGAATTAGAAAAAGATGCTGTATGGAAAAAATTAGACGCTGTTAAACATAATCGTGTAGATGTGTTAGATCGTGACCTATGGGCTAGATCACGTGGTTTAATTTCTTCTGAAGAGATGGCAAAAGAACTTGTAGAACTTTCAAAGAAAGATAGTAATAAAGATAATAAGTAAGGTGGAAAATAATGACTATGGGTATTAAAAATAGTCAATCCGCTATTGAACAAAAAAAGAGAAAGCGCACTACACTCACTTATATAGTGGGTGTGTGCTTTCTTTTTATTTCAATCTATTTGAATTTAGCGATTGGTTCTTCAAAAATACAATTTCATGATATTTTAAGTTACTTCACTGGACATATTGAATCAGAACAAACATTTTTAATTCATAACGTACGCATGCCTCGAATGCTTGCAGGGTTAGTGATAGGTGGTGCATTGGGGATAGCCGGTCTACTTATGCAAGCAATAACTAGAAATCCACTTGCTTCACCTCAAATATTTGGTGTAAATGCTGGAGCGTCCTTCGTCATTGTTTTAATTACAGTTTTAATTCCATCCCTAGGTTCTTATTCAACTATCCTAGCAATTATTGGAGCCTTTTTTGGTGGATTTACTGTTTATACGTTGTCAGGATCTACGAAATCAATTACGCCAGTGAAACTTGCTTTAGCAGGTATGGCGATACATCTATTCTTTAGTAGCATGACCCAAGGAATCATTCTTTTAAATGAGGATTCTAATGATACTGTCATGTTTTGGTTAGTAGGATCATTAGCTGGGATAAAATGGAATCAAATTATGATGATTTTACCTTGTATAGTCATTGCTGTAATTGTAACTATTTTTATGGGAAGACAGCTTACAATTATGGAACTCGGAGACGACATTGCAAGAAGCCTTGGTCAACGTACTGAAATTGTAAGAATGATTATTGGATTGCTAGTGATAGTATTAGCAGGGATGTCTGTTTCAATTGCAGGCCCCATCGGTTTTGTGGGCCTCATTGTTCCTCATATAGTTAAACGTTATGTAAGTAAAAATTATCTAATTATGCTACCTCTCACGTTTATTTTTGGTGCAGATTTATTGTTAATATCTGACGTTCTATGTCGTTTAATCACTTATCCATTTGAATCTCCAGTTGGTATAGTGACTTCATTTGTCGGCGCCTTTTACTTCTTATTCATTACTGTAAGAGGGGTGAATCGCGTATGATTAAGAGTAGCAATAGTATACGTTATGGAATCGTGATTATTTTATTAGTCGTCAGTACAATATTTAGTTTATGTATAGGTTCAGTTATGATAGACCCTATACACGCTATTGTTGGTTTTTTCACACAAGATGACTTTATTTTAAATGAATATCGTATACCTCGAACATTATTGGGATTAGTAATAGGTAGCAGTTTAGCTATATCTGGTGCTGTTATTCAAGGTGTAATTAGAAATCCGCTTGCATCTCCGGATGTTATTGGAATTACTAAAGGAGCAAGTCTAGCAGCGGTGATTATTATTATGATATTTCCGTCGGCACCTTTATTTGTATTACCTTTAGGATCGTTTGTTGGAGCATTGGTGATTAGTTTAATATTGTCCTTCCTTATTTCCAAATTTGATGTAAAAGGATCGAAACTTGCTCTTATAGGTTTAGCCATTGGCGCAATTTGTACGGCTATCGTACAGTTCTTACTTATTCGTAATCCTATGGATGCAAATAATGCATTAGTTTGGTTAACTGGTAGTTTATATGGACATAATATTTCTAACTTCTATAGTGTCTTACCTTGGTTTATTATCACTGTACCGGTAGTATTATTACTCGGTTACCAGCTAGATATTTTAAACTTGGGAGATAATGTCGCTACAGCTCTTGGTGCACGTGTTCGATTTTTAAAAATGATATTACTCATCTTGGCTGTAATGTTAGCTGGAGCTTCTATTGCAGTTGTCGGTGGTATTAGTTTCTTAGGACTTATAGCACCTCATATAGCAAGACAACTCGTCGGACACAAAAATATACATGTCATTATCATGTCAGGTTTAATAGGCGCTATACTATTAACGCTTGGTGATGGGTTAGCTAGGGGAATTCAACCGCCACTTGATATTCCAGTAGGTGTAGTTATTGCAGTTATTGGAGCACCATATTTCTTATTCTTACTACGTAGAATGAAATGATTTATTCATTAAATATGAATTTGAGCGCTCTTAGGTATGCTATGGCCGATTTCAATTTATAGTTTATTGAAATCGGCCTTTTTTAAATTTTTAATTGCGAAAAGTGATAGATTAGCGTATAGTATTTATACGTAATTATTCATATTTTTGTATATATAAACATTTGTGAAGATGAATCTTGATTACTTCAAGTTGATATAAATAGATAGAAACGGATTGAAAAGTAATGAACGGATATACTAAAAGCGAAATTATAAAAGGTAGAATTAAATTTATAACAATGTCCATTCTAGGTATCATATTATTTTTAATTCCTATACCAGTTGTTCAAGATGGACAAAAACAAACAACATTACCTGTGGCATTTCTTGCAAATTGTTTAAAAGATCTGTTAGGGAATATTATGCCCATATTAATTGTATTAATTATTACAATTTCAGGTGTATTAACTCTTTTGTGCTCAACAATTTATAAACACAAGTTAAATCCACAAGGCCTAATGTATAATGCATTTAATGTCAAACTAGGTTGGCTAATATTAAGAGTATTATCAGTTGTATTTGTATGGCTTACTTATTTGAAGGTAGGGCCTAAAATGATTTATTCAGAAGATACGGGGGGGCTAGTCTTTTATAGTCTATTACCAACTCTTGTGGCCGTATTTTTATTTGCGGCACTATTTTTACCGTTATTGATGGAATACGGACTATTAGAATTATTAGGACCTGTGTTTAGACCAGTAATGAGACCGCTATTTACTCTACCTGGTCGATCAACTGTAGATAATCTAGCATCATTTATTGGTGATGGAACGGTAGGCGTCTTAATTACAAGTAGACAGTATGAGGAAGGCTATTATTCTAGAAGAGAAGCAACAGTCATTTCTACTACGTTTAGTGTAGTATCTATTACTTTCGCTATAGTTATTGCTTCAACTATTAAAATGCAAGATCAATTCTTTTATTTTTATATCACTGTAATTGTTTCTTGTTTAATTGCAGCAATGATAATGCCAAGAATTTGGCCTTTAAAAAATATTCCAGATGAATATGCTAAAGATGTTTCAGAGGATGCAAGAACGGAGCAATTACCAGAAGGAAAAACGGCATTAAGACATGGATATGACATGGCGACAGAGGTTGGTATAAAAGCTCCAGGATTCAAAAAGTTCTTTATTTCTGGATTTAAAACCGTTGTAGATATGTGGTTTGTCATTTTACCAGTAGTAATGAGTATAGGAACAATCGCAACAATTATCGCGAATTATACACCTATTTTTGAAGTTATTGGAAAACCATTCGTTCCACTACTAGAATTATTGCAAATTCCAGAAGCTTCACACGCTTCTCAAACTATTCTCATAGGTTTTGCCGATATGTTTTTACCATCTATATTAATTGAGGGGGTCAAAAGTGACATAACACGTTTTGTTATTGGAGCATTAAGTATATCCCAATTAATATACTTGTCAGAAGTAGGTGGTGTTATTTTAGGTTCAAAAATTCCTGTCAGCATAGGTAAACTATTTATGATTTTCTTAATACGTACTTTAATCACGCTTCCTATTATTGCATTACTTGCGCATTTATTTATCCATTAAAAAGATTGCTTATTAATATACTTTATTATAATAAGCAATCCTCTATTAAAAAATTATTTATCTAATTTCGACAATACATTTGCTTTAACAATTTCACTTTTAATTACTGGAGAGTCTTCGGATTTTCCAGTATTTTTATGAGCTTCTTTAAAAGCATCACTATTTACCCAATTTTTAAAATCTTTTTCAGTATTCCACCATGTATTTACATACATATCTTCACTATAATCATCTCTATCAATTTGCCAAACTTCAATACCATTAAAACCTTGTAAGGATTGGATTTGACCACCTTTTGTAAATCTAGGTGCCATTTTTTCTGCAAAACCTTTTTTCACGGTTATTCTATTTGTTACGACGAACAATAACTTCACCTCCATAATCATTATTGATTCCAATATAATAGGATTGTTTATACTTATCAATTTTCATATATCAAAAATGAGAGCCACCAACCGTAATAGATACATGGTTGGTGGCTTTTGTATGGATTATTAATTATATATATTTTAATTACTTAGTCAGTTCATTGTAAACTTTTTGATCATTTTGAGTATAAATAATGTATTCATGGTCATCAGTATCGATAATTACGCGGTTTGTTTTTCCAAATGTAGAACCAATACGAGAGATTTCTTTTCCATTTTTTTCAGGTACTGCATGGATATCTTGGTCTTGTGAGATATTTTTAATTTCATTATTAGGTATTTTAATATCTGCTACTCTCCATTGAATACGTACTTCATTATCGTTTTTCTTTACTGTCATTGCCATTAAAAACACATCCTTTAAATAATTTGTATATTCATCATAAATTATTTTGAAATCGTTTTCAAGGATTTATGTGATACTTTTGAATATAATATGTCATACTAATAAAATATTAATACGAAAGTATGTTCGCTTTATATGTAATTGTGTGTTAAAATGTTTTGAAAAGGAGAACTAGAAATGACAGGTAAAACACATGCCTCCTGTGGGGCTTTAACAGGAGCTTTGACAACTCAATATTTTCATACTGATTTATTTACTTCAGTCACTATATTGGTATTATCAACTCTAGCAAGCCTATTGCCAGACATATGTCATACCCAAAGTAAAATTGGAAGACGTTTCAGAGTTTTAAGTTTTGTTATTAGGCTTCTATTTGGCCATAGGACATTTACTCACTCTCTTGCTTTCATCATTATCATTGGTTTTTTACTGTACTTAATTCAAACACCCATGTATTATATGGTTGCAATTGTTATTGGAATAGCTTCACATGTTATACTAGATATATTAACACCTAAAGGGGTTAAATTATTCTATCCCTTACCATTGAATGTTGTATCGCCGCTTCATTTTAAAACAGGCGGATTAGTTGATTTATCTTTAGCTACAGCTTTTAGCTTTGGAACAGTATACACGTTGTTTCAACCCTTTTTTAATGAATTTATGTTACAGTGGCTAAATTAATTCTTTGAATCATTTATACATAAGGAGAGTAATCATGTTAGATAAAAACCAATTGGAGAAATATAACCAAGAGCATTTGTATGAATATGAAAAATTAATGAGTAATAATGAAAAAGATGCACTTGAAAATAAAGTTGATGAGCTTGATTTAGAAGGAATTCAAAAACTATATCATGATTTATATGTTAATAGAAAATCAATAGATGATGTATCATCGGTATCAGAAGTTAAGTATGAAGTGAAATCTCAACTTTCTGATGAAGATAAGCATACATATGAACAAAAGGGTTATGAAGCGATTAGAAATGGTGAATTCGCGGTACTTCTTATGGCTGGCGGTCAAGGAACGCGATTAGGTTATAAAGGGCCTAAAGGTTCTTTTGAAATTGAGGGTGTAAGTTTATTTGAGTTACAGGCTCGCCAACTCATTAATTTAAAGAATCAAACGGGTCATACAATTAATTGGTATATAATGACTAGTGATATAAATCATAATGAAACAATAGAGTATTTTAAGAAACATCAATATTTTGATTATGATCCAGAACATGTACATTTCTTTAAACAAGCAAATATTGTAGCCTTAGGTGAAGACGGCAAACTTGTACTTAACAGAGATGGTCATATTATGGAAACACCAAATGGTAATGGTGGAGTATTTAAATCTCTTAAAGAGGCTGGATACTTAGATAAAATGGAAAAGGATCATGTAAAATATATCTTCTTAAATAATATTGACAATGTTCTTGTGAAAGTCTTAGATCCATTATTTGCTGGTTACACTGTAAGTAATAATAAAGATGTTACATCTAAAACAATTCAACCTAAACATGGAGAGAGTGTTGGACGTTTAGTCAACATTGATAGTAAAGATACAGTTCTTGAGTATTCAGAATTGGATCCCGAAGTAGCCAATGATTTTGATAATGCTAATATTGGTATCCATGCATTTAAACTGGCCTATATTAAAAGTGCAGTAGATAGGGAACTACCATATCATTTAGCTATTAAAAAATTAAAACAACTAGATGAAGACTTTGGCGTTGTAGAGCTACCAACATTAAAATTTGAATTGTTTTATTTCGATATTTTCAAATATGGAACAAGTTTTGTTACATTACAAGTTCCTAGAGAAGAGGAGTTTTCACCACTGAAAAATAAAGTAGGTAAAGATAGTGTGGAAACTGCTACAGAAGATTTAAAACGTATGAGTTTGATTTAAATAAAAGGTGGTGGAATAGATGTCTCATACATCTAAGCATAAAAAAGCATCGGTAGTTGAATCATTTAAGGACATCATTCCCTTATCTTTTGGCGAGGAAATAGGTAATGCAGCCTCACATGGTGCGGCTGCATTATTAACATTGTTTGTATTACCTTATGCAGCTGTTCATAGCTACAATCATGGTGGCACATTGGAATCGGTAAGTGTGTCTATTTATATTATTAGTATTTTTATGATGTTTATTTCTTCAACTATTTATCATTCTATGCAGAATTATACAGCTCATAAGTATATTTTACGTATTATCGATCATAGCATGATTTACGTAGCTATTTCAGGTACTTATACGCCAGTATTACTTACTATAGTAGGTGGATGGATAGGATGGGTAGTGACCCTATTTTTATGGGGGACTACATTATGGGGAATATTATATAAATCCATTGCTACGAAAGTTAATCATAAGCTCAGTCTTATTGTTTACCTAGTGATGGGATGGGTTGGTGTGATATTTATACCAGTGATTATCATGCGCACCTCTTGGTTATTTATTTTATTTATATTCCTGGGTGGCCTTTCTTATACAATAGGAGCCTGGTTTTACGCGCAAAAGAATAGACCTTATTTTCATATGATATGGCATATTTTTATTGTGATTGCATCGGTTTTACACATGATAGGGATATTATATTTTATGTAAAGTAAGTTTACGGTAGAGTTTAAATGGCTCTGCCGTTTTATTTTAACCTAGAAAATTAATACTATTGCATGATTGCGAACTAAACATCATCGTATTAATATTTTAAGGGTTCGAAATAGATAGAACAAAAGGAGTAAATATAAATGAAGTTTAGGTCGATATTAACAGTAACCGCATTGATACTAATCATGTTTATGGCTGCAATTGAGACATCTATTATATCTCTAGCCTTACCAACAATTAAGATAAATTTACATGCAGGTAATTTAGTATCTTTAGTTTTTACTGTTTATTTTATTGCTTTGGTCATAGCTAACCCTATTGTAGGTGAGCTGTTATCTCGTTTTAAGATATTATATATTGCCGTTGCAGGTGTTTCTTTATTTGCAATTGGTAGTTTGATGTCAGGTTTAAGTGAAACATTTACTTTTTTAATTATCTCAAGAATGATTCAAGGTTTTGGGGCAGGGGTCATGATGTCTTTATCTCAGATAGTCCCTAAACTAGCGTTTGAAATTCCTTTAAGATATAAAATTATGGGAATTGTAGGTAGTGTTTGGGGAATTTCCAGTATCATTGGACCCATACTCGGTGGTGCGATTTTAGAATTTGCGACATGGCACTGGCTGTTCTTTATTAATATACCTATAGCAATTATTGCTATTGTATTAGTACTAATGACATTTCATTTTCCAGAGGAAGAACATGGTAATCAAACACACTTTGATGTGAAAGGATTATCAATCTTTTATATATTTATAGCATTGCTTATGTTTGGATTATTAAATCAACAACATTTATATCTCAATATTATTGCAATCATCTTGGCTTTATTAGTATTGATTGGCTTGTTTAAAATAGAACAAAAACAAAATAATCCATTTCTTCCGACTAATGAGTTTAATAGATCGATAATGCTTGCTTTCATTACTGATTTATTTATAGCTATGTCATTAATAGGATATAACCTGTATATACCAGTATATTTACAAGAACAATTAGGTTTATCACCTCTTCAAAGTGGGTTTGTTATTTTACCACTATCAGTTACATGGGTTATATTAAATTTTAATTTAGCGAAGATTGAAGCAAACTTTACTAGAAAAGCATTATATATTAGTGCGTTTACAGTTCTCTTAATTTGCAGTGTTATTATTTTATTTGGCATGAAAGTGCCATTGTTGATAGCATTTTCAGTTATCTTTGCTGGACTTAGTTTTGGATATGTATACACTAAAGATAGCGTGATTGTACAAGAGGAAAGCTCTCCTAGAAATATGAAGAAGATGATGTCATTTTATGCATTAACTAAAAACTTAGGTTCATCTGTAGGTTCTACAATTATGGGATATATGTATACTTTAAAATCAGGTTTATTCGGCACTCATCTACACAATGTATTAGGTTTGATTGCCGTCATTTCAATTTGCTTGTCAATGATGTGGATTTTATTTTATAAATCTAATAAAACTTCAAATTTTAATAATTAAAAAGGTTTTCAAATACAAAAAACGTCTACTATAAGAGTAGGCGTTTTTAAATTTTATAAGGTGATGAATACGTGATACTATAAATATGTATTAAAAAAGAGGGGAGGACAATGAGTGATGAAATTCTTTAAAAATAAATTTTATAATTTAGCTGTAACACTTATTGTTCTCGCTATTTTTGTATTATCCGGGGCGATATTCTTAACATTTCTTGGTTTTGGATTATATGGGTTAAGTAGGATTTTAATATTTTTTCATTTAGGTTATTTTGGCTACAATAAAGGATTTTATGACAATTTGTTTTACTATGGTAGTTATATAGTATTGGGATATTTTACTCTTTTTGCTGTTGAGCATTTAATGGACTACTTTAAGAAGAAATTGCCTAACAATCCTTATTTTCAGGGTATTACATTTCATCTTATTTCTTATATAGTAACGACAGTGATGTTTTATTTTATAGTACATATTCACTATGTATATATTAATATTCAATTTTGGGTAATTATGTTAATCATAGGATTTCTATTTATTTGTAAGGAGATATTTTATCCTGAAAGTGAAAACTTGAATAACAAGAAATAGTAATTAAGCATTTATTTTGCTTTGCTAATTATAATTTGATTGAATATAACACTGTTATAAAAATAATAAAGGAGTAAACGTTCATGTCTAGTATCGATTTACCCAAAACGAAGCGGAATTTAATTGTAGCAGTGATGTTAGTGAGTGCGTTTGTAGCAATTTTAAATCAAACTTTACTCAACACTGCTTTACCTCACATTATGCGAGAATTAAAAATTGATGAAAGCACTTCCCAATGGCTAATTACTGGATTTATGCTTGTAAATGGTGTCATGATACCACTTACAGCTTTCCTAATGGATAGAGTTAAAACTAGACCTTTATATTTAGGAGCTATGGGTACATTTTTATTAGGGTCAATTGTAGCTGCGGTTGCGCCTAATTTTGGTGTGTTGATGACAGCAAGAGTTATTCAAGCAATAGGCGCCGGTGTGTTGATGCCTTTAATGCAATTTACACTTTTCACTTTATTCTCCAAAGAACATCGTGGCTTTGCTATGGGACTAGCTGGTTTAGTCATACAGTTCGCTCCAGCTATTGGACCTACATTCACAGGCTTAATCATTGATAATGCAAGTTGGAGAGTGCCATTTATTATTATAGTCGGTATCGCCTTAATTGCTTTTATCTTTGGTTTAATTTCTATTTCTAGTTATAACGAAACGAAGGATTCAAAATTAGATAAACGCTCTGTTGTATACTCGACTATAGGTTTTGGTATTATGCTGTATGCATTTAGTAGTGCTGGAAATTTAGGTTTTTCTAATCCAATAGTTATAGGATCGTTAATCATAAGTATTATTATTATCTCAATATTTGTTAGAAGACAACTAACGATTTCCAACCCATTACTTAACCTCAATGTATTTAAAGGTAGAATCTTTTGTTTCAGTACAATTACATCAATGATTATTATGTTATCTATGGTTGGACCTGCACTACTTATCCCTCTATATGTACAAAACGCTTTAGGTTTATCTGCGTTGTTATCAGGTTTAGTGATTATGCCTGGTGCGATTATAAATGGAATAATGTCAGTATTTACTGGACGTTTTTATGATAAATATGGACCGAGACCATTAATATATGCTGGTTTTAGCTTATTAACGATTTGCACATTATTGCTTTGTTTCTTAAAAGCAGACACATCTTATATTTATCTTATTGTCATTTATGCGATTAGGATGTTTGCTGTTTCTCTACTAATGATGCCTATTAATACAACTGGTATTAATGCATTAGACAATAAAGATATTTCACACGGTACTGCTATTATGAACTTTGGTCGTGTGATGGCTGGTTCATTAGGAACTGCATTAATGGTAACGTTTATGAGTATTGGTTCGAAATGGATTGGGCCATCCTCGTCTGCACATGCTAGTAAAGAATTATTACATAGACAAAGTGTTGCTGCCGGAGTTGATGTTTCATTCGCTCTAGTTACAGGTTTTGTTGTTGTTGCATTCTTATTTGCGTTATTTATTAAAGAACCTAATAGAAAATCTCAAAATATGAGAGAAGTCTAAATTATATATGAAGTTAGCCTATTATTATGGGCTAACTTCTTTTTTTATAATAAAAAAAGACTTATAATAAAAAAGATAAACTACGTAATCGAATAACTTTTGTTATTATGTAGATAAATTATTATATTTAAGGGGGATTTACTTTGTTAACGGTAAATCAAGTTGAAGAAATAGTAGGTGCATTAAAAGACCCAATTATTGATGTACCTTTGAAAGAAACTGATGGTATAGTTAACGTTACCATCAAAGAAGATATTGAGCACGTTAGTGTTAAAGTTGCAATGGCTCAATTAGGGGGACAACCACAATTAGATTTACAAATGGCAATTGTAAAAGCTCTAAAAGAAAACGGTGCTAATACAGTAGGTATTCGTTTTGAAGAATTACCACCGGAGACAGTAGAAAAGTATCGTGGTAAAGGAACAGAAAAACCTAAAACAATTGAAGGTTTACTTTCTCAAAATAATCCAGTTGAATTTATTGCAATTGCTTCCGGTAAAGGTGGCGTAGGTAAATCAACTGTAGCTGTTAATCTAGCTGTAGCTTTGGCAAGAGAAGGTAAAAAAGTTGGACTCGTAGATGCTGATATTTATGGTTTCAGCGTTCCAGATATGATGGGGATTGATGAAAGACCGGGAGTAGATGGCAAAGAAATTATTCCGGTTGAACGTCATGGCGTTAAAGTTATTTCAATGGCTTTCTTTGTAGAGGAAAACGCACCTGTTATTTGGAGAGGTCCAATGTTAGGAAAAATGCTTACTAATTTCTTTACAGAGGTTCAATGGGGAGATTTAGATTATCTTTTACTTGATTTACCACCTGGCACTGGAGATGTAGCCTTAGATGTACATTCAATGCTACCTTCTAGTAAAGAGATCATAGTTACTACTCCGCACCCTACAGCAGCGTTTGTAGCAGCTAGAGCTGGAGCTATGGCTAAACATACAGAACACTCTATTTTAGGTGTAATCGAAAATATGAGTTATTTCGAAAGTAAAGAAACTGGTAATAAGGAATATGTATTTGGTAAAGGTGGAGGTACTAAACTTGCTGATGAATTAGAAACACAGCTATTTGGAGAGTTGCCTCTTGAACAACCTACGTGGAACCCTAAAGATTTTTCACCATCTATTTATCAGCCTGAAGATCGTTTAGGAGAAATTTATACATCAATCGCCAGAAAAGTTATAGCCAGTACTCAAAAATAGTATCTCAATGTAATTTAACCAAAGGTATACTGATCACACAGAAACAAATTTTGTTTTTGTGTGATTTTTCTATTGCAAAATTTAGAAATCGTGCTAGAATATTTCTTTGTGAGCTACGAATTAGCTGTTCACAAAATTAAAAAATAATTCAATTTAAATGTTGACTTAAAAACATGAAATTGATATCATATAAAAGTCGCTGAAAAGCGATTGTAAAGTATTTAATTTAATTGTTAAGCGAGTGTAAAAATTACCCTTGCAAACATTATAAAAACACTTTAAAATAAATAAAGTAATCTTAAGAAATCATTGACATTTCTTCTCAGAAAAGATATGATTGAAAAGATTGATTTTATTGAGATGAACATTGAAAACTGAATGACAATATGTCAACGTTAATTCCAATAAATGTAACGAAACGTTACAAACTATTTAGTATTTATGAGCTAATCAAACATCATAATTTTTTATGGAGAGTTTGATCCTGGCTCAG
>NZ_JBYTCH010000001.1:1198279-1292088 GCF_058790135.1 Staphylococcus sp. FW104-15G4D | reverse complement strand
GGGGCTTAGCTCAGCTGGGAGAGCGCCTGCTTTGCACGCAGGAGGTCAGCGGTTCGATCCCGCTAGTCTCCACCATTATTAATTTACAAACTACATAACGGCGGTGTAGCTCAGCTGGCTAGAGCGTACGGTTCATACCCGTGAGGTCGGGGGTTCGATCCCCTCCACCGCCACTACTTATTAGTTGTAGAATTATATTTAGGACCTTTAGCTCAGTTGGTTAGAGCTAACGGCTCATAACCGTTCGGTCGCAGGTTCGAGTCCTGCAAGGTCCATATAATTTTGGAGGAATACCCAAGTCCGGCTGAAGGGATCGGTCTTGAAAACCGACAGGAGCTTAACGGCTCGCGGGGGTTCGAATCCCTCTTCCTCCGTTTTATAAATGGTCCCGTAGTGTAGCGGTTAACACGCCTGCCTGTCACGCAGGAGATCGCGGGTTCGATTCCCGTCGGGACCGCCATTTTTAATTAATTTAATAGCGATTTACCTATAAATAATGGAGGAATACCCAAGTCCGGCTGAAGGGATCGGTCTTGAAAACCGACAGGGCCTTAACGGGCCGCGGGGGTTCGAATCCCTCTTCCTCCGCCATTATTATTATCGCGGGATGGAGCAGTTCGGTAGCTCGTCGGGCTCATAACCCGAAGGTCGGTGGTTCAAATCCGCCTCCCGCAATATTTTCTTTATAGGTCTCGTAGTGTAGCGGTTAACACGCCTGCCTGTCACGCAGGAGATCGCGGGTTCGATTCCCGTCGAGACCGCCATTACGATATATTTATTATGGTTCAGTAGCTCAGTTGGTAGAGCAATGGATTGAAGCTCCATGTGTCGGCAGTTCGACTCTGTCCTGAACCATTTAGCACGCCGGCCTAGCTCAATTGGTAGAGCAACTGACTTGTAATCAGTAGGTTGGGGGTTCAAGTCCTCTGGCCGGCACCATCTCTTGGAGGGGTAGCGAAGTGGCTAAACGCGGCGGACTGTAAATCCGCTCCTTCGGGTTCGGCAGTTCGAATCTGCCCCCCTCCACCATCTAAATAGGGGCATAGTTCAACGGTAGAATAGAGGTCTCCAAAACCTTTGATGTGGGTTCGATTCCTACTGCCCCTGCCATGGCGGTTGTGGCGAAGTGGTTAACGCATCGGATTGTGGTTCCGACATTCGAGGGTTCGATTCCCTTCAACCGCCCTTATTATTAATGGGCTATAGCCAAGCGGTAAGGCAACGGACTTTGACTCCGTCACGCGCTGGTTCGAATCCAGCTAGCCCAGTTATTGGCGGCATAGCCAAGTGGTAAGGCAGAGGTCTGCAAAACCTTTATCACCGGTTCAAATCCGGTTGCCGCCTCCAGGATTAAGCGGGAGTAGTTCAACTCTTAGAACACATTCCTTCCCGGAATGAGATATAGGTGCAAGTCCTATCTTCCGCTCCATTAATTTATATCATGCGGGAGTAGTTCAACTCTTAGAACACGTTCCTTCCCGGAACGAGGTATAGGTGCAAGTCCTATCTTCCGCTCCATTAATTTTTCTATGCGGGAGTAGTTCAACTCTTAGAACACATTCCTTCCCGGAATGAGATATAGGTGCAAATCCTATCTTCCGCTCCATATAATTTAATATTAAGCGGAAGTAGTTCAATTTTTAGAACACGTTCCTTCCCGGAACGAGGTATAGGTGTAAGTCCTATCTTCCGCTCCATAATATGCTTCCATAGGGAAGTTTTTTATTTATCTATTGAGCCGGTGTGGCGGAATTGGCAGACGCGCGGGACTCAAAATCCCGTTCCTTTTTGGAGTGTCGGTTCGATCCCGACCACCGGTATAATTTTATATTCTTTTAGGAACTTTTAGAGTGAGAATGTTGTTAAATCAACGTTTTCACTCTTTTTTTAATACTATAATAAATACGAATATGATTATCAGAACTTAATGTGTTAAAGAAGATATTAACCTGAAAAATAAAAAAATACTAAAACACCCTTAAATTTTTACTTTTTCTAAATTTAGTTATTGTTAATCATACTTATCTATAATACTATTAATCTAATGCAATTGTTGGAGGTACATCATGAGTCAATCTCAATTTAGTGGAAAATCATTTTTTAATAATATATTAAATGCTGTAGGGGCGGGGGTAGTTGTTGCTCTATTACCTAATGCGTTATTAGGTGAATTGCTCAAGTTATTTAAAGAAGGAAATCACTTATTAGAAACTATATTCCAATTAGTAACTGTTATTCAATCATTTATGGCTTTTATAATAGGTGTGTTAGCGGCGCATCAATTTAAATTTAAAGGAGCAGGAGCTGCAATGATAGGTACTTCTGCTATATTAGGTTCTGGAGCTATACAGTTTAGTAATGGTGGCATAGCTTTAAAAGGGATAGGAGATATTATTAATGTCATTATTGTGGTCGTTATCGCTTGTGCCATTTATATGTTTCTTGAGGGTAAACTTGGTTCATTTGAAATGATTATACTACCGGTATTAGTACCCGTAGTTAGTGGAGCGATAGGTTTAATGACACTCCCATATGTTCAAATCATTACTAAATCTATTGGTAGACTCATTAATGGCTTTACAGAATTAAACCCATTATTAATGTCTATCCTTATATGTGTGACATTTTCTTTATTGATGGTTACACCTATTTCCCTCGTAGCGATAGCTACTGCTATAAGTTTAACTGGTTTAGGTAGTGGTGCTGCAAATATGGGTATTGTAGCAGCATGTGTAACGTTTTTATTTGGATCACTAAGAGTCAATTCAATCGGTGTCAATTTGGTCCTATTAATTGGTGCAGCTAAAATGATGATACCTGTCTATTTGAAGAACTTAATTATTGCTATTCCCTTAACACTAAATGGGATTATTTGTGGTATAGTAGCGTATCTTTTAAATATTAAGGGGACACCATTGTCAGCTGGTTTTGGTTATACAGGTCTAGTTGGACCGATTAATGCGCTTAATCGAATGTCTGGTGATACGTCTTTCAATATTATTTTATTGATAATTGGTTATTTTGTTGTTCCATTTATTGGTGCGTTTATTATACATCATTTATGCAAAAGATTTATTCATTCATATAGCGATGAAATCTATAAATTTGAAATACCAAAAGAATAAATTATTATATGCATGAGAGCGATGTTTCATGGTAGTATCTATTGAAACATTGCTTATTTTTTTGTCTTTCTTCAAAATTAAATTGCATTATTATAAGTAATTATGTATAATAATGTATATTTATTTAGGAAGGCTCTTAAAGTATGTACAAAATTATTAAAATTCTTATAGTCATTACACTACTTTTAGGCTCTGCAATTACATATATAAATCCAATTGCTAGTGCTGAAGAAGATTCTAATTGGAACAAGATTAAACAACGTGGTGAACTTCGTGTTGGATTATCTGCTGATTATGCACCTTTAGAATTTGAAAAAATAAAAAATGGTAAAACTGATTATGCAGGTGTCGATATTGAGCTAGCGAAGAAAATAGCCAAAGATAATCATTTGAAGTTAAAAATTATTAATATGCAATTCGATAGTTTATTAGGGGCATTAAAAACTGGAAAAATTGATGTCATTATATCTGGTATGACTACAACACCGGAAAGAAAAAAGGAAGTAGATTTTACCGAGCCGTACATGATGACAAATAATGTAATGTTAGTTAAAAAATCAGATAAAAATAAATATAAAGATTTGAAAGATTTCACAGGTAAGAAAATTGCTGCTCAGAAAGGAACTGATCAAGAGAAAATAGCTCATAATGAAATAAAAGATAGTCAAGTATCCTCTCTAAATCGATTACCTGAGTCAATTTTAGCTCTTAAAAGTGGTAAAGTTGTAGGAACAATTGTCGAAAAACCAGTAGGAGAAGCGTATTTAAAACAAAATCCTGAATTAGAATTCGCTGATGTAAAATTTAATGAAGAAAAGAAACCTACATGTATAGCAGTTCCCAAAAATTCGCCAATTTTACTAAAGCATTTAAATCAAACTATTGATGAAGTAAACAACAAAAACCTTATTGATAAGTATATGAATCAAGCTGCTCAGGATATGCAAGATGATGGGAATTTCTTCACAAAATATGGAAGTTTCTTTATTAAAGGAATTAAAAACACTATTTTAATCTCATTAGTAGGCGTTATTTTAGGTTCTATACTAGGTGCTTTTATCGCATTATTGAAAATAAATAAATTTAAACCATTATCTTGGTTAGCAAGTATTTATATTGAATTCTTAAGAGGAACACCAATGTTAGTACAAGTATTTATTGTATTCTTTGGTACCACAGCAGCACTTGGCTTAGATGTTTCCGCACTTATATGTGGAACAATAGCACTTATCATAAATTCATCAGCTTACATAGCAGAAATTATTAGAGCAGGTATCAATGCTGTGGACAAAGGTCAGATGGAGGCAGCAAGAAGTTTAGGTTTAAACTACATTCAAACTATGAAGTCGGTCATTATGCCTCAAGCGATTAAAAATATTTTACCAGCTTTAGGAAATGAATTTGTTACGCTCATTAAAGAATCATCGATTGTTTCAACTATTGGTGTAGGCGAAATTATGTTTAATGCTCAAGTTGTTCAAGGTATTTCATTCGATCCTTTTACACCTTTAATCGTTGCTGCAGTTCTATACTTTATTTTAACGTTTGCATTATCACGCATCATGAGTTTAGTTGAAGGGAGAATGAAAGCTAGTGATTAAAATTAAAAATTTGAACAAAAAGTTTGGAAATCATGAAGTTCTTAAAGATATTAATCTAGAAGTTTCTCAAGGAGAAGTAGTTGCTATTATAGGTCCTTCAGGTAGTGGTAAAAGTACGTTGTTACGTTGTATGAATTTACTTGAAACACCTACGAAAGGACAAGTTATTTTTGAAGGTAATGATTTAACTCATAAAAATGTTCATTTAGATGAATTACGTCAAAAAATGGGGATGGTATTTCAAAACTTTAATCTATTTCCTCATAAAAAAGTGATAGATAATATTATGTTAGCACCTAAGATGTTACTCAAAGTGGATAAAGAGCAGTTAAAAGATACCGCTTTAGCTTTATTAGATAAGGTAGGTTTAAAGGATAAAGCAGATGCATATCCTAATCAATTATCTGGAGGACAGAAACAAAGGGTTGCCATCGCTAGGGCATTAGCTATGAAACCAGATGTTTTATTATTTGATGAGCCTACATCTGCGTTAGACCCGGAGGTTGTAGGAGATGTATTAAAAGTAATGAGAGATTTAGCTAAAGATGGAATGACGATGGTAATTGTTACGCATGAAATGAACTTTGCTAAAGAAGTTAGTGATAAAGTGATTTTTATGGCAGATGGCGTTGTAGTGGAATCAGGTAAGCCAACAGCAATTTTTGAACATCCTCAACAAGAAAGAACTCAAAATTTCTTATCTCGTGTATTATAATAAGCTGATATTTAAATTAAGATAGAACGTAGAAATCTTTCACTATGTCATTGATTTCAGTTCTATCTTTTTTTTAGAAAAAATAAAAACTCACAACGTTATCCTATTTAAACATGTGTTAAAATGACATATGTAATTTTATGTGAGGGGGCAAAGCTTGTGGATTACAAGCAGTTAAAAAGAGAGATTATCGACTATGCCCATTCGATTGGCATTGATAGTATAGGTTTCACAACTGCAGATCCGTTTGATGAGCTAAAACAAAAATTGGAAAGCTATCATTCAAAAGGTTTTGCATCTGGATTTGAAGAATCAGACATCGCTCTAAGAACTGAACCTAAACTAAGTTTACCGAGTGCGCGTTCCATTATCGCAATCGCTGTAGGTTACCCAAATAAATTAAAAGGTGCACCTAAAAGTGTAAGAGGTGATCGACGTGGCATGTTTGCGCGAGCTTCTTGGGGTCAAGATTATCATACAATTATGCGTAAAAGACTTGATAAATTAAGTGAATTTCTACGAGAAAAGGTACCCGATGTCGAGATACAGTCTATGGTAGACACTGGTGTACTTTCAGACAGAGCTGTAGCAGAACGCGCAGGATTAGGATTTGTTGGTAGAAATGGATTTGTTATTTCTCCAGAATTGGGGACTTGGACTTATTTAGGTGAAATGTTAGTGAGTATACCTTTCGAACCAGATGATCCTATTTTAGACAGTTGTGGAGACTGTACAATCTGCGTTGATCGTTGTCCTACGGGTGCATTAGTAGGTAATGGTCAGTTGAATAGTCAAAAATGTATAAGCTTTTTAACCCAAACAAAAGGTTATCTACAAGATGAATACCGTTATAAAATAGGAAATCGTTTATATGGTTGTGACACATGTCAACAAGTGTGTCCTAAAAATAGAGGTATTAATACTCAACATGATGATATAGTACTTGAACCGGAAATCCTAAAACCACGATTAGTTCCTTTGTTGCAAATGAGTAATAAAGAGTTTAAGAACACTTATGGTCATTTGGCTGGAGCGTGGCGAGGTAAAAAACCTATACAAAGAAACGCAATTCTAGCTTTAGCGCATTTTAACGAGGAAAGTGCTATACCAGAACTAAAAGAAGTTGCACTTAATGATCCTAGACCTATGATTAGAGGTACAGCTTATTGGGCTATAGGTCAAATTCAAGGTGAAGACGCAAAGGCTTTTATTAATGAAAATTATGAAAAAGAAATAGAGGAAGTTCAAGTAGAAATGAAAAAAGGCTTGGACATGAGGAGAGACTGAATATGACAAATCATATTGTATTATTTCAACCAGAGATACCTGCTAATACTGGAAATATAGCTAGAACATGTGCTGGTACTTTCACACATTTACATCTTATTAAACCCTTAGGTTTTAGTACAGATGATAAAATGTTAAAAAGAGCTGGGTTAGACTACTGGGAGCATGTAAATATTACATATCATGAAAGCATTGAAGAATTTTTTGATAGCACTAAAGGTAATTATTACTTATTAACTAAATTTGGCAAACAAACTTATAGCGATTTTGATTTTTCTAATACATTAGAGAATCATTATTTTATTTTTGGAAGAGAAACAACTGGGCTTCCTGATTGGGTAAAAGAGAAATATGCTGATACCGCTTTAAGAATACCAATGAGCGATAAAATTAGATCATTAAATTTATCTAATACGGCTGCACTATTAATTTATGAAGCTTTAAGACAACAAGAATTTCCAAATCTTTCATAATTAAATTTTATTTTTAAAAATATATAAATGTCATCATTTAGTTAGAAATGTTATATTTAATCATGAAGTACTAACATTAAACTGAATTTACTTGGTTTGATAAATTGTTTAAAAGGGTATACTTGAAATTAATATCAACCATTCTATGTAAAGAGCAAACTTAGAGGAGTGTAATTAATATGGCAATGAACTTTAAAGTATTTGAAAATAGTGAAAGAGTAGCAGAATATGCTGCAGATATTATTCGTAAACAATTTAATAATAATCCAACTACAATTGCAGGTTTTCACTTAGAAAAAGATCACGCACCTGTATTAGATGAACTTAAGAAAAATGTAGATACGCATGCTGTAGATTTCAGCCAAATCAATATTTTAGATTATGATGATAATAGATCTTATTATGAAGCATTAGGTGTACCTGAAAGCCAAGTGTATTCAATTTCTTACGAACAAGATGCAATTGATTTTATTTCAGATAAAATGAAAACTAAAGAAAATAAAGGTAAATTAATCCTTCAAGTTCTTTCAATTGATGAAAGTGGCAAGTTAGATGTAAGTGTACGTCAAGGCCTTATGGAAGCTAGAGAAATTTTCTTAGTTGTTACAGGTAGTAATAAACGTGAAGTTATTGAAAAACTTTATCGTGAAAACGGCAAATCTAGTTATGAGCCAGCAGATCTTAAAGCACACCGCATGGTAAATGTTATTTTAGATAAAGAAGCGGCTGCAGGATTACCTGAGGATGTTAAAGAATACTTCACAGCACGTTATGTTTAATCAATAAACTATGTGAGGGATTTTATAATGAATAAAGAATATGAATCTAAATTGAATTATCATGAAGAAGAAAATGCTATGGTTACAGATTTAGATGATTTAAAAGAATTAGGAAAAGAAATGGAACAAATTTCAGAAGAAAATGATGAAGATAAATTAAACCAATCTCATGATGAAGATGTTCATTCTGACCTTAATAATGAATAATAATTTATTTGACTCCAATAAGCTAGCTTTTATTAGTTTATTGGAGTTCTTTTTAAATTTATTAATTTTTAGTTTTAAATTTTCATCTACTATGACAAAGTTCCACCTCTACTATGACAAAGTTCCACCTCATTATGGAATTGTGATAAGATACTAAATAGTGAATAATTCAAGGAGATTCAAAATATGTTAGGAAAATATTGGCTGCATTTGATGATAGCAACCATCATTATTAGTTTAATTTCAATTAAAGCGTTTCCGCTTGCTTTAGGAGCTCTCTATTTACCCTTACTATTTAAAATTGTTCAGCTTCAATTAAACCTCTCAAAGGGTTTAATCGATGATGTGAGTGCTCAAACTTTTATTAAAAGTAATCAATCCGGCGTTGTAATCAGTGTTATTTGCTGTTTAGCCATTACAGGTATTCTTATCTATACACTTAATAGCTTTTATAATAGCTTAACTGGATTTTTAGGATTTTTAGTTTCAATTAGTCCATTCACTATTGCGTTAAGTGTAATTTTATTTATTTTAACAGCTATAGCAATTCTACAAGCTATTAAAAGTAAATATAAAAATGCTTAATTCATTATATATTCCCTCATTACTTCTAATCACTTCAGAACATAATGAGGGTTTTAATATTTGAAATGAAAACGTTTCACCTCATCGTTGCCCATACAAATTAAATAGTGCTATACTACAATTAAATAAAGATGAATAAGGGGAGAGAAATGTATGTCAGTCAGAATTGAACATGATACTTTTGGAGAAATTGAAGTACCTGGAGATAAGTTTTGGGGTGCTCAAACTGAAAGAAGTAAACGTAATTTCCCAGTTGGTAAGGAACGCATGCCAATTGAAGTAGTTTATGGATTCGCTCAATTAAAAAGAGGGGCGGCGTTAGCTAACAATGAGTTAGGAAAGTTAAGTGATGAGAAAAAAGATGCCATAGTATATGCATGTGATCGCATTCTAAAAGGGGAGCTAGACGAACATTTTCCATTAGTAGTTTGGCAAACAGGAAGCGGCACTCAAAGTAATATGAACGTAAATGAAGTCGTAAGCTATGTAGCTAATGAGTATCTTAAAGAACATAATAGTGATGAAACGATTCATCCTAACGATGACGTAAATAAATCACAAAGCTCTAATGATACATTCCCAACAGCAATGCACGTTGCTTTATATCATGAAGTTGAAACAAAATTAGAACCAGCGCTTAAGAACCTGCGTAATACTTTAAAAGAAAAAGAAGATCAATATCAATCAATTATTAAAATTGGACGTACACATTTACAAGATGCAACCCCAATTAAATTAGGCCAAGAAATTAGTGGTTGGCGATATATGTTAGATAAATGCGAAGAACTTTTAAGTGAATCTAAGAAACATATCCTTAGTTTAGCTATCGGTGGCACAGCAGTGGGAACTGGAATAAATGCTCATCCAGAGTTTGGAGCTAAAGTAGCTAAATTTATTTCAGATAACACAGGGTATGCCTTTGTTTCATCTGATAATAAATTCCATGCTTTAACTGCACATGATGAAGTAGTTCAATTACATGGTACATTGAAAGCATTAGCAGGCGATTTAATGAAAATTGCAAACGATGTAAGATGGTTAGCTTCAGGTCCAAGAGCAGGTTTAGCAGAAATTTCTATTCCTGAAAATGAACCTGGTTCATCTATTATGCCTGGTAAAGTTAATCCAACACAATGTGAAATGTTAACTATGGTCGCAGTACAAGTTATGGGTAATGATACTGCAGTTGGTTTTGCAAGTTCACAAGGTAACTTTGAATTAAATGTATTCAAACCAGTTATTCTTCATAATACTTTACAATCAATTTATCTATTAGCTGACGGTATGCAAACATTTAATGATAATTGTGCAGTAGGTATTGAGCCGATTGAAGAAAATATCGACAATTACTTAAATCAATCATTAATGTTAGTTACAGCATTAAACCCACATATAGGTTACGAAAAAGCGGCTCAGATTGCTAAAAAGGCGCATAAAGAGGGATTAACTCTTAAAGAGTCAGCTATAAATAGCGGATATGTTACTGAAGAACAATTTGAAGAATGGATTAAACCAGAAGACATGGTTGACCCTCACTAATTAAATCTATGATAAAAGCGAGAGGCGTATTGAATAATACGTCTCTCGCTTATTTAATATTACATATTATTGAGCCTCTATCTGTTCTATAGTAGACTTATGCCTTTTTATCATCCAAGCTTACCGAAACCAACTCACGTGTTAGTGGATGAATCAATTCAATTTTATGACTATTAAGTTCTAATTTACGCAATGTTGAATCACCATATAATGGATCACCAATTACAGGGTGACCGATTTCTGCTAAATGTACTCGTATTTGATGCGTACGACCTGTATCAAGTTTAATATCAAGTTGACATATACCTTCTTTAATCATCTCAGAATTTAAAATATGAGTGATTGCACGTTGTCCTGTATTTGAAATTCTACGCTTATTAGGATGGAATTTGTCTTTACCAATAGGCATATCTATTGTTTGAGGTTTGATTGGTAACAATGCTTTAACGTTAGCTTTGTAAATACGAGTAATTTCATTTTCTTCTAACATTCGATCTAAGATTTTCTTCATAATTGGATTCTTAGCAACAATAAGTAAACCCACTGTTTCTTGGTCTAAACGATGAATAGGTTCGACATATTCACTGTCAACTGTGTAAATTACATGATTCATAAGTGTATTACTCTCTTTTAAATCATTTGGATGTGTTTTAACACCTTTGGGCTTCATCACTATCGCAAAGTCATCATCTTCATAATAAACCTGTGCGTAACGATAACTAGGTAAATAATTACTTTTTTCCTCTGGTGTAGGTATGAACACCGAATCACCGGTTCTCACTACATCAGTTAATTTAGCAGATTGATTATTGATTGTTATATCTTTTGACATATTAAGTTGATGTAAGTCTTTTTTAGGGAGTTTGAGATTTTGAAATATCTCTCTTAAAGTTTTCTCATTATATTGTTCAGGTATCGTAAATTTCATAATATCCTCCTATAGTTCATTATTATCATAACACAAATTTATTACTCTCTATATCATGTTTATTTTTGAAAATGAATTTTCAAATACTTATCAATTGTGTATTTAATTACATTTTCAAAATAAAGCTAAGGCATGTATAATATAAATATTATGGATATAGTATTGGGGCGATAAAATGGAGAAGCCAACAAGACTTGCATTACTAAAAGAGATAGCTGAATTTCTTAATGAAGAAACAGAGATGTATAGCATGATGCATGGAGGACTACGTTATCTTATTAATGGTAGTAACTTCACGACTGGATGGATATTTTTTATCAATGAGGAGGGGGACCATGAACTCGTTTCCTCAGTAGACCTCCCTGGTGCATTATCCAAAAAAGATTGTCATTATATGACTAACGGATCATGTTGGTGTGTCAAAGCATATAATAATAAAAAATTAACTAAAGCGTCCAATATTATAAATTGTTCAAGAATTAATTTAGCTAATCGTGCATATCAAGAAGAAACAGATGATATTACGCATCATGCAACTGTGCCACTGCGTTCTGGAGAGGAACAATTTGGTCTACTTAACGTTGCTTCACCAAATAAAAAACATTATAGCGAGCAAGATTTAGAATTACTAGAATCTGTAGCATTTCAAATAGGTTCGGCGATAAAACGTATATTATTGATAGATAGAGAAAAGGAAGCGGCTAAGATTAATGAGCGCAACCGTTTAGCTCGAGATCTGCATGATTCTGTTAATCAAATGTTATTCTCGTTAAAACTTACTGCTCATGCTGCCCAAGGAATGGCATCAGATGATTTTTCTAAAAATGCATTTAAAACTATAGAAGAAACGAGTCAAAATGCTGTTAATGAAATGAGAGCATTGATTTGGCAATTAAAGCCTGTAGGACTAGAGCACGGATTAATTCACGCTTTAAATAACTATAGTGATGTATTAAATCTAAATTTAGACGTCCATGTTGATGGCTTGATCAATTTATCTAATCATGTAGAAGAAAATATTTATCGTATGATACAAGAGGCGATGAATAATGTCAGAAAGCATGCCGATACTAACGAAGTCTCATTAAATCTAACGCAAACACAGGATAATCTCATTATTGAAATTATTGATTTAGGAAAGGGATTTAACTTGCATGAAGTAAATGTTAATGCTTCAAGTGGTATCAATAATCTTAAACAACGGACACATACATTGAATGGTAAATTAGATATTCAATCACAATTGAATAAAGGTACTACCATTACAATAAATATACCTTTAAAGTAATAAAAAAAGGAGAACGATTATGCATAAAGTAGTACTAGTAGATGATCATCATATCGTACGCCAAGGATTAGAGTTTTTACTTTCAACAGTTGATGATTTAGAAGTAGTCAAGGGTTTTTCTGATGGCAAAACATTTCTATCATATATAGAGCAACATCATCTGCCTGATATTGTGTTGCTCGATTTAGTGATGCCAGAAATGAATGGAATTGAAATTACTGAAGTTTTAAAAAGACAATATCCTCAAGTCAAAGTTTTAGTTTTAACGAGCTATGTAGATGATGAACATGTGATATCAGCTATAGACAAAGGTGCTGATGGTTACGAAATGAAAGACGTAGAACCACAAAAATTGATTGAAACAATTCATAAAGTTTTAAATGGTGAACATATCATTCATCCTGAAGCTAAAAGTGTGATTGAAGCAGTATCTAAAAAGCCTCATTTTACTAATAAATTATCTAAAAGAGAAGTTGAAGTATTGAGAGAGATGGTTAAAGGCAAGACAAATAAAGAAATTGCTCAAACATTATTTGTATCTGAAAAGACTATTAAAACACATGTAAGTCACATATTTAATAAATTACAAGTTACGGATAGAACACAAGCTGCCATTTATGCTATGGAAAATAAATTAATATAATGTGCTAAACGCGATTATATAAAATAAATATACATATTTTAAATTTAATTAGTTAAAATGTCGTTAAATGTAAATATTTAACTATTTTGATAATTTTGCCTTTAATAAAATAGTTAGAAAAACGCATTTCTCTCTTTTATTTTTATTAAAAATATATTAAGATGTAATTTGTGTTTCAAGAAATGTGTATTATTGCAATTTCTTGTGTCCGGATAAAATATTTCCAATTAGAAAGGTAGATAAATAGAATGGATAGACAGAGTTTCACAGATTTAATTCAAACAAAATTTAAAATGGTACGTATTGAAGCGGGCTATACTCAAGATACAATGGCTCAAACAATCGGACTTTCTAAAAAAACATTAGTACAAATTGAAAAAGAAAGAGTCTTACCTAACTGGACGACTTGTGTCTCAATTTGCGCGTTATTTAGAGATTCAGATGTACTCAATAGCACATTTGGTTGCGACCCATTAGAAATCGTTCAAACTATTTCTAGAAATCATTGTGCTTACCCTAATCATGCTACTACAAGTGATATTTATTGGAATACAATCGAAACGCGTAATGGATTTATTTTACAAAGTAATAAAGTAAGTAACATTTACCGAGTATTAAATGCAGATAAGCAACCAATCTTCGGTACTTCTAAAATGAGAGAGGCTGAAACTTACTTTAATAGAAATGCTAAAGAAGAATTACTACATGTATAATTAAAAGTGATAGTAGAATCTTATAATGATTTAATCACTTATTTCAGATGTATTGTCTTAATTAAACAAAATTATTTTTCTACTTAACGATGAAATTCATTTTTGATTTTCATCGTTTTATTTTTAGTAATTTGTATTTATAAGTTTTAATAGAATGAAGTTAGGTTAATTGATGTTATAATCTAACCACAATTTCAAATTTAAATAGGGAGTTAACAATATGCACGCTTTTTTAGTGATTGCTTTTATGATGATTATAGGGGCTATAATAGGTGGTATAACAAATGTTATAGCGATACGTATGTTATTTCATCCATTTAAACCATATTATATATTTAAAATGAGAATTCCATTCACTCCAGGTTTAATTCCAAAAAGACGTGGAGAAATAGCTGAGAAAATAGGTCAAGTTATCGAAGATCATTTAATTACTGAAGAAATGATTCGTCATAAGTTAAATCAACCACAATCTCAAGATGCGATTCAAGACTTAGTTCTTACTCAAATACAAAAGCTTAAATCTCAAGATGCAACAATTGAAAATTTTGCTCAAGCATTAGACATTAATGTAACTGATTTATTAAATAATAAGGTGAAAACAACTTTGAATGACAAACTTATAAACTTTTATCAACAACATAAGCAAGAGGCATTAACAGCATGTTTGCCAGAGCAATTATTTGTTTTAGCAGATGATAAAGTAGAAGAATTAGCTGATTTATTATGCGAGAGAGCTAGAAAATATTTGAATTCTGACAAAGGTTCACACGATATATATGAAATGTTAGATACCTTCTTTCAGGAAAAAGGAAAAATTGTAGGTCTTCTACAAATGTTCATGACTAAAGAAAGCATCGCAGAACGTATTCAACACGAACTTATTCGATTGACTCAACATCCGAAAGCACGTGTAATTATTAATAAGATCATTCGCAATGAATATGAGACACTTAAGAATAAGCATTTAGAAGAATTAGTTAGTGATGAGCAATTTGAATCTATTTCTAAATCCACGACAGATCTTTTAATCTCATATATTGATCTTAATGGTAAAGCTCGTTTACCAATATATGAACTTGCACCTCAGTTTATTCACTTCCTTGAAAATGAAGCAGCTACTAAAATTACTCAAGTCATTGTTCATAATATTTCACGACATCTTACCAATATAATGAAAAAGATTAATTTGCGACAACTAGTAGAAGATCAAATTAATACATTTGACTTAGATTACATTGAAAAGTTAATTATAGAAATTGCTAATAAAGAATTAAAATTGATTATGTCACTAGGATTTTTACTTGGAGGAATTATTGGTTTCTTCCAAGGTGTAATTGCAATCTTTGTCTAAAGGTGACATATATGTTAAAGTTATTTGTGAGTGGTTAAAACACAAATTAACTCAAAGGAGTGCAAACAACTATGGCAGTAAATTTATACGATTATGCAAATCAATTAGAACAAGCTTTAAGAGACAGTGAAGAATATAAAGCTATTAAAGATGCATTTGCTAAAGTTAAAGAAAATGAAGAATCAAAAAAATTATTCGACGAATTCCGTGAAACTCAAATTAGTTTCCAACAAAAACAAATGCAAGGTGAAGAAATTCCTGAAGAGGATTTACAAAAAGCTCAAGAACAAGCTCAAGCTATCGAAAAAGATGAAAATATCTCTGAATTAATGAATGCTGAGCAAAAAATGAGCCAAGTATTCCAAGAAATTAACCAAATCATCGTAAAACCATTAGATGAAATTTACGCTGACTAATTTCAATACTTTTCTATAAAAGTGAGAAATCATTTTAAATTTTGAATGTCTACAAAGTTACAGACTTTGTAGACATTTTTTATACATTTGTACCTTAGAATACTCTCGTTTACAAATTTATAAACTAGTTCAAAGGTGATACTTTAAAATTTGTATTAACGTCATAGTTTTGAGTAGGTATAAAATTAAAATGAATGTCTTGGTTTGTCGTCGACTGGACTCAAAGTGTTATGGTAAAATAATTTAATATAAAGTAAAGTTATTTTTCATGATACATAGCTTATTAATATATAGTCATTAGTCTGTCTTAATATCAATATTTATAATTTTTATCAACAAATGAAGTATATTCAAATTGCATTATTTCTTTTAACTTTACGGCTTTTATAAGGAGAATTAAACTTATGGTTAAATTTATACACTGTGCTGATTTACACTTAGACAGTCCCTTCAAATCTAAAAGTCATTTAAGCCCTAAAATATTTGAAGATGTACAAAAAAGTGCCTATGAAAGTTTTAAAAATATAGTAGATTTGGCATTAAAAAAAGAAGTAGATTTCATTATCATTGCTGGGGATTTATTCGATAATGAGAATAGAACATTACGTGCGGAAGTCTTTTTAAAAGAACAGTTTGAAAGATTACGTAAAGAACAAGTATTTGTATATGTATGTCATGGTAATCATGATCCTCTATCTTCAAAGATATCTTCAAATTGGCCAAACAACGTTTCAGTTTTTTCAAATCAAGTAGAAACGTATCAAGCGATTACTAAAGATGGGGAAACAATTTTTATACATGGCTTTAGTTATCAAAATGATACAAGTTATGAAAATAAAATTGATGCTTATCCATCAAGCCAAGGTCAAAAAGGGATACATATTGGTGTTTTACATGGCACGTATAGTAAATCCTCAGTCAAAGACCGTTATACAGAATTTAGGTTAGAAGACTTAAATAGTCGATTATACCACTATTGGGCGTTAGGTCATATACATGAACGTGAACAACTCAGTGATATGCCAGTAATTAACTATCCCGGTAATATTCAAGGTAGACATTTTAATGAATTAGGTGAAAAAGGTTGTTTATTAATTGAAGGAGATCATCTTAATTTAACAACACAATTTTATCCTACTCAATTTATTAAATTTGAGGAAGCAACTATTGATACTAATCATACGTCTAAACAAGAGCTATACGAAGATATACAGTCTTTCAAAGATAAAGTAAGACCTGAAGGTAAAGCTTTCTATAGATTAAATGTACGCGTAAATAGTGAAGATTTTATTGCACCACAAGACTTGGTTCAAGTTAAAGAGATGATTACAGAGTATGAAGAAAATGAAAATCAGTTTGTGTTTATAGAAGATTTAAATATTAAATATGTTCAAAATGATGAATCACCTCTTGTAAATGAGTTCTCCTCAGATTTGTTGGAAGACACATCGGTCTTTGATTCTGCTATGACGGATTTATACTTAAATCCTCGTGCATCTAAATTCTTAGATGATTATACAGAATTTGATAAAACCGAATTAATTAATCATGCTGAAAGTCTTTTAAAAGATGATATGAGAGGTGAACAAAATGATAATTAAATCACTAGAAATTTATGGATACGGTCAATTTGTTCAACGTAAGATAGACTTTAATAAAGGTTTTACTGAAATTTTTGGTGAAAATGAAGCAGGAAAATCAACGATTCAAGCATTTATACATTCAATTTTATTCGGTTTTCCTACTAAAAAATCTAGAGAACCTCGTTTGGAACCTAGATTAGGAAATCAATATGGTGGTAAATTAGCTTTAATATTTGACGATGGTACTGAAGCTGAAGTTGAGAGAATTAAAGGTAGCGCTCAAGGTGATGTCAAAGTTTACCTCTCAGATGGTTCTATACGGGATGAGTCATGGCTAAATAAAAAACTCAATTACATTACAAAGAAAACGTATCAAGGTATATTCTCTTTCAACGTTTTAGGGTTACAAGATATTCACCGTAATTTAGATGAAAAACAATTACAAGATTACTTATTACAAGCAGGCGCTTTAGGTTCAACTGAATTTACCAGCATGAGAGATACCATAGGACAAAAGAAAGAAGAATTGTATAAAAAGTCTGGTAAAAATCCAATTATTAACCAACAAATCGAACAACTCAAGCACCTTGAAAGCCAGATACGTGAAGAAGAAAGTAAATTAGACACATATCATCGCTTAGTAGATGAGAGAGATAAATCTTCTCGCAGATTAGAACATTTAAAACAAAATTTAAATCAGTTATCCAAGATGCATGAAGCTAAACAAAAAGAGGTTGCACTGCATGATCAAACGCAAGAATGGAAAGGATTAGAACAAGTTCTAAATATCGAACCTCTAAAATTTCCTGAAAAAGGTATAGACCGTTATGAGACTGCTAAGTCGTTTCAACAATCACTTGAAAAGGATATTGGTCTTAAAGAAGAACGTTTAGCTCAACTTAAGCAAGAAGCTAAAAATATCTTTCCAGTAGAACCTAAAGATATAGATGCAATTAATTCCTTATATCAACAAGAAAATGAAATTAAACAAAAAGAATATGAGTTGCGTTCAGTTGAAAAAGATATCTCTGATAAACAAAGAGAACAAGAAAGTTTACAAAACACTATTGGGTGGAATGAACCACATCATGAAGTAGATAGTTCTGAAGCTATGAAAAGTCATGTAAGTGAGCAAATTCGTGGTAAGCAAGAACAAAATGCTTATATTTTACAACTAGAACGCGGTCTTGAAGATAATAAAATTGAACGTAATTCTAATAGTAATGAACTTGATCAACTAGAGAAAGAATTAGTTCCTGAGGAAACTTTTGAAAAGAAAAAGGAATATTCACAGCAGGTATTAGAATTACACGAAAAAGAAAACTTATATGAAAAATTAAAAGAATCATTTGAAGAAGAACAAATTCGTAAAAATCAACGTCAAAAATTACTTAGACTTGCATTTATTGCTTTAGCTATCATAGGTGCGGCATTAACTGTATTTTCATTTGTAACGACTAACATGATTTTTGGTATTGTCTTTGCGATTCTAACCGTCATCTTTATTGTAGGTATCTTCTTAGCAAAAACTAAAGATGTTGATTATGGTGTAGCAATGAACCAAGAAATTAATGACTTGGAAAGTCAACTTGAACATTTAGAAAGCAACTACAATTTAGATTTTGATTTAGATCATCAACATCGCATTCGTGAGCAATGGCAAAATGCTATTAAAGTAAAAGAAATGTTAGATGAAAAGAATGCATATTTAAATAAATCAATGGATGAGGCGCAACATCGTTTAGATTCATTATCAGATAATATTAACAACGTGAAGAAAGAATTATATTTATCTCCTAAGATATCTGATGAACTTATCGTTGAAAGTATTACCTCAATGAGTAATATTAAGTCTCATGATAATTACGTCAAAGAGTTGAATCATAAGCGTAGTCAACTTATGGATGAAATTAATCAATTTTATAAACACGCTAAAGACGTAACGAGTCCACATTTTAGTCATTTTAATACAATGTCGTTCTTCCACGATGTTAATCAATGGCTAAAAAATGCTAAAGACAATAACGATAATTGGCATAAGAATCAAGAAGAAACACAGTTATTAACAAATGAGCTCAAGCATCTTAAATCACGCTTAAGTGAAAATAAAAATATCATCAAAGAGCTATTTGATTTCGTCAATGTTGAAGATGAGGAAAGTTATTATTCACATCATCAAGATTACGAAACGTATCATAGTAACTTAAATAGATTTAATGATTTAACTCAATACTTAGAGAACCAAAATTACTCATATGAAATGAGTTCTAAATTAAGTGAAAAAACAACCGCTCAATTAGACGAAGAAGATGATACATTAGCGAGACAAGTAGATCAATATAACGATCAATATTTAAATATGCAAGCTGAAGTCAGTGATTTAACTGCTCAAATTAATCATATGGAAACAGATTCGACACTTGCACAATTAAGACATGAATATTACAGTTTAAAAAATAGACTAAATGATATCGCTAAAGATTGGGCAAGCTTAAGTTATCTTCAAAATTTAGTAGAAGAACATATTAAGCAAATCAAAGATAAGCGTTTACCACAAGTTATCCAAGAAGCTGTATCTATATTCAAGTATCTTACAAATGGTGCATATACAATGATTAATTATACTGAAGATGATTCAATTCATGTCAAACATGATAATGGACAAGTTTTCGAACCTGTTGAACTAAGTCAATCTACAAAAGAATTATTGTATGTTGCTCTTAGAATTAGTTTAATTAAAGTATTAAAACCATACTATCCATTCCCAATTATTGTGGATGACGCATTTGTTCATTTTGACAAACATAGAAAAGAAAGAATGTTAAATTATTTAAGAGAATTATCTCAAAATTATCAAGTGCTTTACTTTACATGCACTAAAGATAATATTATCCCTTCAAAAGAAATGATTATTCTTAATAAACTAGAGGAAGGCGGGAAAAAATGAGAAATGTAGAAAATTTAAATCCCGGCGATTCAGTTGATCACTTTTTCTTAATTCATCGTGCAACTCAGGGTGTCACTGCTCAAGGTAAAGATTACATGACACTTTACCTCCAAGATAAAAGTGGTGATATAGAAGCGAAATTATGGACTGCAACGAAAGAGGATATGCAGAACCTTAAACCTGAAGAAATTGTTCATGTCAAAGGCGATGTGATTAATTATCGTGGTCGTAAACAGATGAAAGTTAATCAAGTGCGTTTAGCTAAACCTGAAGACAATTTATCAACTAAAGATTTTGTTGATGGAGCACCTATGACGCCTGATGAAATTAAAGAAGCGCTTTCGCATTTTATGTTAGATATTGAAAACGCAAATTTACAACGTATAACGCGTCATTTAATAAAGAAATATCAAGACCGTTTCTTTACGTATCCAGCAGCAAGTTCACATCATCATAATTTTGCAAGCGGTCTAAGCTATCACGTTTTAACTATGTTACGTATTGCTAAGTCAATCTGTGATATTTATCCGCTATTAAATAGAAGCTTATTATATAGTGCGATTATTTTACATGACTTAGGAAAGGTCAGAGAGTTAAGTGGACCAGTTGCAACGACTTATACTGTCGAAGGTAATTTGCTAGGCCATATTTCAATTGCTAGTGATGAAGTAGCTGAATCGGCTAAAGAATTAGGTATTGAAGGTGAAGAAGTGATGTTATTAAGACATATGATCTTAGCACACCACGGTAAAATGGAATTCGGGTCACCTAAACTACCTCATTTGAAAGAAGCTGAAATTTTATTCTTTATTGATAATATTGATGCAAAAATGAACATGTTTGAGAAAGCATTTAAGAAAACGGATAAAGGTCAATTTACTGAACGCATTTTTGGTTTAGAAAATCGCCAATTCTATAATCCAACAAGTTTAGATTAAATATTTTTAGTGCAAAGCTATCTTTGTAAAGTTGCTACAGAGTCGGGATTGATTCAAGTGGTATTATGATACAATGGGCTTTGCACTTTTTTATATTCAAATTTAATTAGCTAAAGTTCAGTGTTATAATAAATAGGTCGCCTATCTTCTCTTCTCAGGCGTCAATATGACAAGGGAAGGAGGTGCATATATGTTATTTGATATCTTTGTACACATCATGGCCACGGCAACCAGTGGTTGTATCGTTGCTTTATTCGCGCATTGGCTACGCACTCGCAACGATAAACGTAAATAGGCGACAACTAAAATAAGCCACACCAAAAAATCCCCTCACTACTGCCATAGTGAGGGGATTTGGTGCATATATGCTTGATATCCTTGTTAATTGTATTATAACACTTTCTAGATAAAATGCAAAACTTATATCAATCATACCAATGAGTTATTGATTATGACCCACTACTTGTTAAACCTGCAGAGCCTGAACCAGAGGCACCACCTTGTGAAGATTGCTGTTGCTGCTGTTGTTGTTTAATTTTATCTGGATCTAAAATTGAATTTTCAACAGCTTTTTTAATATCTCTATCTTTGTAATCTACTTTATAATCATCTAATAAATCTTTATAAGCATCTGTTAACAATTTAGGTTTTTTCTGTACTTTTTGTTCAATAATTTTTTCTTTAAGGTTGGATTTTTCTTTATTAAAGTCATTTTCTTTATCAGCTTTAATGATATGATAACCATAATCAGTTTTAACTACTTTAGAAACTTGACCTTCTTTTAATTTAAATAGCGCTTTTTCGAAGCTATCTACCATTTGACCTTTAATTACATAACCTAATGAACCATCTTTCTTAGCTGAAGAACTATCCATAGATTCTTTTTTAGCGATTTCGCCAAATTTACTAGGATTTTTTTCTACTTCTTTTTGGATTTTTTCAGCTTTTTCTTTTGCTTTTTTATCTGAAAGACCTTCTTTATCACTAGATTTAGATTTTACTTTTATTAAAATATGAGAAGCTTTTTTAGAATTATCTTTAATATCTTTATCAGAGACTTTCACTTTATCTAGTAATAATTGTTTTTGATAAGCAGAAAGTTTTTTCTGTTCTTTATAATCATCTAATGACATACCTTGCTGTTTAAGCATGCTTTCAAATTGATCTTTACCGCCATATTGTTTTTCTTCTTTCTTAATATCTTCATCAACGTCTTTAGTATCGACTTTATCTTTGTATTTATCAGCTAAGATTTTATTTAAAACAATGTTAAATGAAGTATTAGCAATTTGTTCATTTCCGATTTTCTTCATCACGTCAGCGACTTTTACATCTCCTGCTTTAGAAGAAATCAATGTATTATCTTTAGATTCTGTTGCATTTGAGCCACAAGCACCAAGTAACAGCGCGCTAGCGGTCACGGGAACAATAATTTTATTCATCAATTTCATAAGTTGATAGCTCCTTTATGTATTAATCATCGTAAATATAACATATTATTTAGAGACTACCAATTAGAAACCCCCGTCCTAAGACTATAGTATGACTAGGATGGGGGAAGTTGATTAAATATTATATATTTTAATTTTGCATGTTTTATTAATATTTATGAAAATTAAATACAATTACGCAAAAGATGGTAATCCTTATAACTAGAGCGAAGTTCTAGTTGATTTAGGATTATTAACTTTGTTTAAAATATGTAGACCAGATTGATGTTCCTCTACATAATGACCATCATTTGAGAAAAGTAAGATTTTCAAATATAAAATATCCATCATAGAAAAGCCAATATTTAATGATAATAAAAACATAAAATAATGACCATATTGAGGTAGATGAATACTTAACAGAACAAAAATGCCAGTTAATAATAATATAGGTAAAATTAAATTTATACAAAAATATACTTTATGGACAGGCGTATTAACATACGTATTAAAATATGGCAGCCATTTCTTTTTAACTAATTTATGGACTCTAAAAGATTTATAAAATGGCAAAAAGAAAACAAGATGCATGATTTTATGAATGGGATACATTAAAATTATAAAGATTAATAAAATGATAAAATGTCGATCTGATAAAGGAGTATCAGAGAAATAGTACATAATTTCATAGCTTACTAAAAAGGTAATAATAGTTGCTACTATACTCATGAAAGCAATTCTTTGAATTCCAAATCTTGCGTGTATATCAATTTGTCGAGTGCATAAATACATAATGTAAGCCTCATCTCTGTGTTAATGTTCGATACGTATTATCTACGTGTTCACAGGAATAGTCAAGGGGCAGTTTAATTTACAAAAAAGAAGTTGATAAAGTCATTAATTAAGCTAGTGTTAAAATGTCTAAAAGAAATTATGATTAAGTAAAATAAAAAAGCTATGGCATCATGCCATAGCTAATGAAATTACTTATCTTTAGAGAAAGCGTTGCTTATATCTTCTCCACGGTTTTGTAAATTTTCAATATGAGTTTGGAGCTTTTCAATATTAGGGTTAATATCAGATTTAAAGTTACCAATTAACTCTTTAAACTCATCTCCAATTGAACTACCATATTCAACACTTTCATTCTTAATTTGAGAACCATAATTAAGAATATCATTAAATGTTTGTTTCATAGTTTCAATTTCTCGTTCAAGTTCAGATTGTGCTCCTGTAGGTTGGCTCGCATCAATTGTATTATGTTTGACACTATGGTCGTCACGATTTCTTAATGCTACTGCAAATCCTGCTGCAGCACCTACACCTAAGCCAAATAATATTCTTGTGACTTTCATTTTTTATTCTCCTCACTTTATATGTCGGATATTTGTATTATTTTTATCATACCCAGTATAACAAGGAATATGCACGATTAATCAAATTGTGCTTGAATTTGTTCAGCAATTTCTTTTTTAGCGTCGTCATTAATTGTATCTTCATGCGTTTCCCACTTATATCCAAAGCCATCGATATCATTTTCATATCTTGGGATAAGATGGAAGTGAAGATGAAATACAGACTGATCTGCAAACTCTCCATTATTTTGAATGATATTTAATCCATCTGGGTTAAAAGCGGCTTTAATAGCATTGGCTACCTTAGGTAAAGCCACTCCAATATGTTTCATTGTTTCTTCATCAGTCTCAAAAATATTAGCCGAAACTTTCTTAGGAACTAATAATGTGTGACCTTTCGTCACTTGTGAAATATCAAGAAAGGCATAAACGTAGTCATTTTCATAAATTTTAAAGCTTGGAATTTCTCCAGAAATAATTTTACTGAAAATAGTTTCTGACATAACAATGACACTCCTCTTTATCATTTGTTAGTCATTATTATAGCATTACTCAATTTAAAACAACATGATAGCAATGATTATTTTAGGTTAAAACATTATTTTTTGGTACAATAGTTTGCATGGAGGTGCCTTATGACAGTAAAAGTTGAACATCTTACAGGCGGATATGGAAAACGTCCTGTAATTAAAGATATAAATTTTGAATTAAAAAAAGGCGAAATTGTTGGTTTAATTGGTCTTAACGGTGCAGGAAAAAGTACAACAATTAAACATATGTTAGGACTTCTTAATCCAATGGAAGGTTCATTATCCATTTCTGATACAAATATTAATGATGACATTGAAGTATATAGAAGAAAATTATCATATATTCCAGAAGCACCAGTGATTTATGAAGAACTTACATTAGAAGAGCATATAGAGATGACTGCTATGGCCTATCAACTAAGTAGGGAAGAGGCAATGCGTCGTGCTGAGCCACTTTTAAAAGTATTTCGTTTAGAAAATGAATTAAAAGTCTTTCCAAGTCATTTCTCAAAAGGAATGAAACAAAAGGTCATGATCATTTGCGCTTTCATCGTTGATCCAGAATTGTATATCATCGATGAGCCATTCTTAGGTCTCGATCCTTTGGGAATACAATCAATGCTTGATTTAATGGTTGAAAAGAAAAACGAAAATCGAACTGTCTTAATGAGTACACATATACTTGCTACAGCGGAACGTTACTGTGATAGATTTATTATTTTAGATCAAGGGAAAGTTGTTGCGTTTGGTAACTTAGATGAACTACGTGAACAAACAGGTCTGTATGATAGAACCTTAGATGATATTTATATACATGTTACACAAGGTGGCAATGCCAATGAATAATCAATCATTATCTCTGTTTAATCGGAGATATAAAGCGATTCGTAAAGAAAAAAGTTACTATAACAAATTCATTTTTAATGGTCATTTCACGGTGTTTTTACTTATATTGTTAGGTGCATTTATTTTTGGATATGGTGAATGGCTACAACATATACCACAACATATTGATTATGCACTATTTGCAAGTATTGCTGTAGCATTAGTTTCATTATTTCCAATTCGAACACTATTAAAAGACGCAGATAAAATTTTTCTATTACCATTTGAGAAACATATGAAAGATTATATGCAAGTAAGTTTAATATATAGTTATAGTTCAAGAATTTTTTTACAAGTCATACTTCTTATTATACTATTTCCTTTATTTTATAAATTAAATGATAACCATTTTACATTTTATATTGTATTTGCAATAAGTGCTATCATTTTTCCTTATTTAGGATTACTTGTTAAATGGCAATGGTTAAAGCTAAATCTTTCAAGTTGGACAATTAATTTATTATTATTTGTACTATTTGGTATAACATTTTATTTAATTTTAAGATTTCATAATTACTTTGCTATTATATTTATTTTCATCGTAGGGGTATTGTTATTGATTTTAAAATTGAATAGCAAAAAGCAATTATTTCCTTGGGAGAGAATGATAGCGATTGAGCAACAAAAACACACGAATTATTATAAATTTGTAAATATGTTTACTGATGTGAAACATTTAAGAGAGTCAGCAGTACGTAGAAGTTATTTAGATTTCATATTACCCACACCAAAGGGTAACAAGTTTAATGAAAATCGTATGTACTTATTCTTATTTGTAAGAAGCTTTGTAAGAGGACGAGACGCGTTTAGTATCATTCTTCGATTAGTGATTATAGCACTCGTTTTAATGTTATGGTTATCAAATCCAATCGTATCTCTGATTATAGGAAGCTTATTTATGTATATTACATTATTGCAAATGGCTCAGTTCTATACTCAACAAGCATATGGTTTATGGCCACAAGTATGGCCAGTTTCTGATACGAAAGTTATCAAAGGATATGAACAATTTTTATACCGATTAATGATTGGTGTTGGTATTATCTTTACAATACTATTTGTTATAAAACATCCTACATTGTTCTTCTTTGCTTTACTTTTCTTTATTGTAGGGTGGTTAACAATAAGAAGTACCATTAAAAAGTTAAAATATCAGGAAACTTTATTAAGAGACTAAAAAAAGTTCTTAGCGTTCAATACAATACGCTAAGAACTTTTTATTTTGATATTAGTTTTCATCAATTGGATACAAGTATCTTTCAAAATAGCTTGAATGTTGGCCACTTGCTCCAAAGAATTGACTTAAAGCTACCTTAGAAAAATTATCGTTAAATAATTCTGAAGCTTTGAAATCTTCATAGGCAGTGCGATTTGCGAAGCCAAAGTATATTTTATAAGTATTACCTTCTAAAGGTTTTAATAATCGATAACTTTTGAAACCAGCGAATGAATCAAAAGGTGCGCCCAAGTGCAATAATTTTTTCTCTAGTTGATTACTATGATCCTCTGAAGAGGGAATGAACAAAGCACAGTAGAAATGATTTTCGTTAAATTCTCCAACTTGGTAGAGTACATTGTAAGAACTAGGATGTTTTAAAACTGACTTATCTTCAGTTTCTTCTAAAATGACTGATGTATCGGAAGCAGAAAACTGAAATAGGTCATGATCTGGATTATTCAATTTAATTTGATTTAAGAATCCATATGTCCCATAAGATGTATATAAATTCATGATACAAACCTCCCTTGTTTTGTCTTATTATACGATTATAAAATTCCTTTTGCTACTGCAAAAGTTCAGATTTTCTAATTAAAAGTAATAGAATTCATCCTAAATTTACAAATTTAACTAAAAATAAAATTAAATATATAATTTAACGTTATTAGAATATCTAGGAATTACTTACCCGTTTTTTAATAAAAATAAAGTATATTTTTAAAGTTTATAAAGCTAGGTTTTATAAATAAAAGTACTATGTCTTTTTTATGACATTTAAGCATAATAAAATACGAAATTGTATACAATATGCTATTATAGATAAGAATGATTTTAATGTAGGAGGACGCTAGGGTGCATAGTAAAAACGATACGATATTAAAGACAATAAAAGGTGAATCAACGTCACACACTCCAGTTTGGTTTATGAGACAAGCAGGACGTTCTCAACCTGAGTATCGCAAACTTAAAGAAAAATATTCACTTTTTGAAATTACGCATCAACCAGAATTATGTGCGTATGTTACGCATTTACCAGTAGATAATTACAATACTGATGCGGCTGTTCTTTATAAGGATATTATGACACCTTTAAAACCCATAGGTGTAGATGTAGAAATTAAATCTGGTATTGGACCAGTGATTTCAAACCCTATTAAGTCAGTACAAGATGTTGAAAAATTATCTCAGATAGATCCTAAAAGAGATGTACCTTATGTTTTAGAAACAATCAAATTGCTTACAGAGGAAAAATTAAATGTACCGTTGATTGGTTTTACAGGTGCGCCGTTCACATTAGCATCTTATATGATTGAGGGAGGTCCTTCTAAAAATTATAATTTTACTAAAGCCATGATGTATGGAGACGAACCTACATGGTTTGCACTAATGGACCATCTTGTAGATGTGTCAATCACATATGTAGTCGCTCAAATTGAGGCTGGTGCTGAATTAATACAAATCTTTGATTCTTGGGTAGGAGCACTAAACGTCCAAGACTATAACTATTATATCAAGCCAGCTATGAAGAAATTAGTGAGTGGTATCAAAGCTCATTATGATGTACCTGTGATACTTTTCGGGGTAGGCGCAAGTCATTTAATTAATGAATGGAATGATTTACCTATTGATGTTTTAGGTCTAGATTGGAGAACATCTATTAATCAGGCTGATCAAATGGGAGTAAACAAGACACTACAAGGTAATCTCGACCCTTCATTATTATTAGCACCATGGGATGTTATCGAATCACGACTAAAAGATATTCTTGATCAAGGAACGGCGCGTGGCAAGCATATATTTAACTTAGGTCACGGTGTATTTCCAGAAGTTAAACCTGAAACATTAAGAAAAGTGAGTGAATTCGTTCATAACTATACTCAAAAATAGTTCTTTCGAAGATTTGGTGTCTCTCCAAACCTTATTAAAGTAACGATAACTATCAATTAAAGGAAGGTTTTATCAATGAGTAAAACAATTGGATTATTAGTGATGGCGTACGGTACACCATACAAAGAGAGTGATATCGAGCCTTATTATACTGATATTAGACACGGTAAAAGACCAACTGAAGAAGAACTACAAGATTTAAAACAACGCTATGAATTTATCGGAGGGTTATCACCTTTAGCAGGAACAACAGATCGACAAGCTGAGGCATTAACTAAAGCTTTAAATGAAACGTATGACAATGTTGAATTTAAATTATATTTAGGATTAAAACATATCTCTCCTTATATTGAAGAAGCCGTAGAAAAAATGCATAAAGATGGCATTGATGAAGCTGTAACAGTTGTGCTCGCGCCACACTATTCAAGTTTTTCAGTAGGTTCTTATGATAATCGCGCACAAGAAGAAGCAGATAAATATGGCATTAAATTGACTCATATTAAACATTATTATCACCAACCAAAATTTATTAAATATTGGACAGATAAAATTAATGAAACGTTAAATCAAATTCCTGAAGAAGAGCACGATGAAACAGTTTTAATCGTTTCAGCACATAGTTTACCTAAAGGTCTGATTGAGCGTAATAATGATCCATATCCTAAAGAATTGCATGAAACAGCTCAAATTCTTAAACAAGACTCCAATATTGTTCATGTAGCAGAAGGTTGGCAATCTGAAGGAAACACCGGTACACCTTGGTTAGGACCTGATGTTCAAGATCTTACGCGAGAATTATATCAAGAACATCATTTCAAAAACTTTATTTATACACCAGTAGGATTTGTTTGTGAGCATTTAGAAGTGCTCTATGACAATGACTACGAATGTAAAGTAGTATGTGATGAAATTGGCGCTAAATACTATCGTCCTGAAATGCCTAATACAAACCCGCTATTTATAGGAGCAATTGTTGACGAAATTAAAGCTCATTTTTAAAATTAAGTTAAAGCATTAATAAAGTGATGACAGAATTCCTCCAGTATAACGGGGGAATTCATTTTTTGAGAGAAATAAATTAAAAAATTTGATACATTTTCATGATAGATTCAGGTGGAATTGAAAGGAAGCGTGAAAAAGTTGAGTAAAAAAATTGCGATTATCGGCGCAGGTATTACTGGTTTATCGAGTGCGTATTTTATAAAAAAACAAGATCCAACTATAGAAGTAACGATATTTGAAGCCTCTAATCGTCCTGGAGGTAAAATTCAAACATATCGACATGAAGGGTATACTATTGAGTTAGGTCCAGAATCCTATCTAGGACGTAAAACTATCATGACAGATATGGCTAAAGATATTGGTCTAGAAAATGACTTAATTACTAATACTACGGGTCAATCGTATATATACGCTAAAAATAAATTATTTCCTATACCAGGTGGCTCTATTATGGGCATTCCAACAGATATAAAGCCATTTATTAAAACGAAGCTTATTTCTCCAATTGGTAAATTAAGAGCTGGAATGGACTTGTTTAAGAAACCGATTCAAATCGAGGATGATATTTCTGTCGGCGACTTTTTTAGAAAAAGACTAGGTGATGAAGTATTAGAAAATCTGATTGAACCTTTAATGGGTGGCATATATGGTACTAATATTGATGAATTAAGTTTAATGAGTACATTTCCAAACTTTAAAGAAAAAGAAGAACAATTTGGCAGTTTGATTAAAGGAATGAAAGATGAGAAAGAAAAACGTATTAAACATCGTCAACTATACCCAGGGGCACCTAAAGGACAATTTAAACAGTTTAGACATGGTTTAAGTTCATTTATTGAAGCATTGGCAGAAAATGTTCAGAATAAGGGAGTAAATATTCGTTACAATACTCAAGTACGTGACATTAAAGTTTCTCAGAAAGATTATGAAATTTTACTCGAAGATAGTAGTGAAACATTTGATGGGGTACTTGTTACTACACCACAACAAGTATTTATGAAATGGTTTAGCCATGATCCTGCCTTTGATTACTTTAATAAGATGGACTCGACTACTGTTGCAACAGTGGTTATGGCTTTTGATGAAAAGAATATAGAGAATACGTATGATGGTACTGGATTCGTTATAGCTAGAACGAGTCAAACAGATATTACAGCTTGTACTTGGACTTCGAAAAAATGGCCGTTTACTACACCTGAAGGTAAAGTATTAATTAGAGCTTATGTAGGTAAACCAGGCGACACTGTAGTAGATGACCATACTGATGATGAAATTGTATCAATTGTTCGTAAAGATTTAAGGAAAATGATGACATTCAAGGGTGATCCTGACTTTACGATAGTGAATCGTTTGCCTAAAAGTATGCCTCAATATCACGTAGGGCATATAAAAAATATAAAGATAATTCAACAACATATAAAGAATACTTATCCTAGATTAAGAATTACTGGAGCACCTTTTGAAGCGGTAGGTTTACCTGATTGTATTCAACAAGGAAAAAATGCTGTTGAAGAAATTTTAGAAGAAATTTAGATGTTGTAAAACACTTTAATGAGAATGGGATGATTTAAATCTAAGAAGCGGTGAGATAGATAAATCATTTGAATATCATTTCTTTTTAAAGTGTTTTTATTTTAAAATAAGAATTAAATGAATCAATCGTTGAATGAGGTGTTGAAAAATGACTGACGTGATTATAATCCATTCAAAATATGGGAATGCCACAAATCATTGGTATGAGTGGTTGAAGCATAATTTAACTTTAGAAGGTTATCATGTGACGTTGTTTAATTTAGAGGCAGATGATCATGCAAAAATTGATGAATGGGTAAGACAAATGAAAGAACAAATTGAAATTCGTAAATATGATACTTATTTTGTAACCCATGGTTTTGGTACGATAGCTGCACTAAAATATATTGAGGGGACTCATCATCATATTGAAGGATTGTTTAGTATTGCAGGTTTCAAAGAAGATGCCCATGATATTGATGAGAATGTCAACTTAGAGGGCATATCAATAGATTATGAAAAAGTTAAATCTCAAGTCGATCATTTTTACGGACTTACATCTAAAGATGATAAATATGTTTCTTATAAAGAGACTAAAAGGTTAATGGATACGTTGGAAGGTAAGATTCGAATAGTCGATGAGGGTGGACACTTTTTAGAGGATGAAGGTTTTAAAACATTTACTTCTTTACAATCTAGAATGCAAGGTTACATGACTAAGTAAGTATATATCTAAAGGTAGAGCACAAGTTGTCTAATAGGTGATTATCAAGGTATCTCATATATCTTTTAGTAAAGAATAATATAAAAAGATATATGAGGTTAATTTTTACACAATTTAATTCCAAAACAATATTGACGAAATGTGTTGGAGTTTATATACTAATAAAGTACTTAATTAAAGCGTCATTCATTTCAATTATTGCAAATAGGTTTGAAGTTGAAATGAACAAAATGTTAATTTTCTTTAAAAAAGTATTGACATTGTAAAGAAGAAAATGGTAAGATTATAAGGTAGTCAAAAATAATATTAGCGCGGGATGGAGCAGTTCGGTAGCTCGTCGGGCTCATAACCCGAAGGTCGGTGGTTCAAATCCGCCTCCCGCAATACATAATTTTAATAGGTCTCGTAGTGTAGCGGTTAACACGCCTGCCTGTCACGCAGGAGATCGCGGGTTCGATTCCCGTCGAGACCGCCATTACTATTATGGTTCAGTAGCTCAGTTGGTAGAGCAATGGATTGAAGCTCCATGTGTCGGCAGTTCGACTCTGTCCTGAACCATTCGCTATTTTTGGCGGTTGTGGCGAAGTGGTTAACGCATCGGATTGTGGTTCCGACATTCGAGGGTTCGATTCCCTTCAACCGCCCCATAATCGTATTATACTACGCGGGTGTAGTTTAATGGCAAAACCTCAGCCTTCCAAGCTGATGTTGTGGGTTCGATTCCCATCACCCGCTCCATTTTATTAATCCACAGTAGCTCAGTGGTAGAGCTATCGGCTGTTAACCGATCGGTCGTAGGTTCGAATCCTACCTGTGGAGCCATGGCTCCTTGGTCAAGCGGTTAAGACACCGCCCTTTCACGGCGGTAACACGGGTTCGAGTCCCGTAGGAGTCATACAAACAGAAGTGAAATATCGCTTCTGTTTTTTTATATCTTAAATAAAATTCAATAGTGGAGAGTTGTCCGAGTTGGCCGAAGGAGCACGCCTGGAAAGTGTGTAGGCGTCACAAGCGTCTCGAGGGTTCGAATCCCTCACTCTCCGTACAAACGCGCTTATAATGGTTTAAATCCATTATAAGCGTTAATTTTTTGCATTCTTTTAAATCCTTATGTATCAACACTTTGGATGTGTTTTGTAAAATTCTACTTCTGAATAGTTTTTATTCATTTTAAATTTTTAGTCAAATTGTGACTATGAGTATGATAATTAAGCTTTATTATAGTCACAACATTTTCTAATTTAGTCTCAAGAAAATCTCATTTAAATATTTAACTACTTCTTAATCTTCTTTGTTCTCAAATTCTTTTATTAAGAATCACTTTCTGTGGCGACAGGAAACATCATTTCTTATCTTTATTAAAATACATCATTGTTATAACAAGCGAGTAAACAAAAAGAAAAATCATTACAAACGTTACCATATATGAGTTCCTCCTTTTATCTGTATGAATTTATTTTAATTATATATTTATATATTAATTAAACATAGTAAATCTTATTTAATATTATAACATTTATAAAGGTATAATTAATATATGCTTATCAAAAATAACATGTTAACCCCTTATATATTTTAAGCTAAAGTACTGATAATTATGCAGTGAATCGTTATAATGAGTATTGTATTTAATTTTGGAGGAATGCGTTGTGGGTTATTGGTTAAAAGAACAATCACAATTAAATAAAGATAAAATTGCAGTGGCCACTGATGAACAATCGTTAACGTTTAGTGAGCTGTATGAGAAGGCTTATGATTTGGCACGCTACATTCAGTCACTTCATAAGAAAAGAGTAGGTTTATTTATTAAAAATGATTTAGATTCGGTCATACTTATACATGCTTGCTGGATTGCTCAAATCGAAATAGCGATGCTTAACACGCGTTTAACTGAGCAAGAAATGAGAAATCAGATGAAATCAGTTCGTGTTGATACCATATTACATACGATGCCTCTAACAATGGAGGATTTTAAATTATACAACATTGAAGGTCTTAGAAATTTAACACCTCAACAACTCCAATCTAAACAATTCAATTTAGAAGATATTGCATCTATCATGTTCACTTCTGGAACGACAGGCCCACAGAAAGCTGTGCCACAAACGTTCCATAATCATTTAGCAAGTGCTACAGGTTGTAAACAAAGTTTAGGTTTTGATCAACATACAAAGTGGCTATCAGTTTTACCTATTTATCATATTTCTGGTCTGAGCGTTATTTTAAGATCAGTCATTGAGGGATTCACAGTTCGCTTAGTTGGTAAATTTAATACTGATAAGATGCTTCATATTATTAAAGATGAAAACATGACGCATGTCTCACTTGTTCCTCAAACATTAAAATGGTTGATGGATGGTGGTCTTACACAACCATTCTCAATAGAAAAAATTTTACTTGGAGGAGCAAAACTCTCTTCTAATCTGATAGAGCAAGCACTTGCCAATCAGTTACCGATTTATAACTCTTTCGGTATGACAGAAACATGTTCGCAATTTCTAACAGCTTCACCTGAATTGTTAGCTCAAAAACATGATACAGTCGGTAAACCGAGTGACAATGTAAAAGTAAAAATTAAGAATCCTAATCAAGATGGTCACGGTGAACTTCTTATCAAAGGTGAAAATGTGATGAATGGTTACTTGTATCCTGAGAATTTGACAAAGACATTTGAAGATGGCTTTTTCAAAACTGGAGATATTGCTGAGATAGATGAAGAAGGTTTCGTAATGGTTTATGATCGTCGTAAAGATTTAATTATAAGTGGGGGAGAGAACATTTATCCATACCAAATAGAAACAGTTGCTAAACAATTTAATGAAATTTCTGATGCAGTATGTGTAGGTGTTGCTGATGATACTTGGGGACAAATTCCTGTGCTTTATTTTGTTTCTGAAAATGAAGTCAATAGAGAAGAATTGTTAAACCATTTTCAACAGAATTTAGCAAAATATAAAGTGCCTAAAGCCTTCTATCAAGTAAAGAATTTACCGTATACTTCTACAGGAAAACTGCAACGTAGCAAAGTAACATATGAAGGAAATCAATTATGATTATTAAAGCTATTCATTTATACACGTATAAACAACCTTTCAAATCTCCCATTATTACACCTAAAGTTAAACTTTATGAACGTGAAAGTTTAATTGTTGAAATTTTAACCCGAGATAATCAATCTTTTTATGGTGAGTGTAATGCGTTTACTACGAATTGGTATGATGATGAAACGATAGATATAGCAGTTCATACGCTCAATGAGTGGATACCTCAGCTTATTGACAAAGAATTTAATTCATTTAGAGAGTGGTCTGTTTATTTAGAGCAACTTGAGGAGACCCCAGCGACTCGTTCAGCTATCGTTATGGCAGTTTATCAAATGTATCATGAGTTATCATCTTTCTCAGTAACCTATGGTGCGACAATAAGTGGTTTAACAAATGAACAGTTACATAAGCTTTATGAAACACAGCCACGTCGTGTTAAACTTAAGTGGTCTTCACAACTTGTTGAAGATATCAATGCTATACATCAAAATGATATTCATTGTGATTTAGCACTTGATGCGAATGAATCGCTGAATGTTGAATCATTTTCAAAGATTAGTGAGGTTAATCAAGCGAATATCATATATATTGAAGAACCGTTTAAATCATTAGAGAATTTAAATGCAATGAATGTGAGCGAATATCCACCTATAGCTATCGATGAGAAGGCGACTTCTATCAAAGATATTGTTTCAATTATTGAAAAATTTCCTATTCAATTAGTTGTTTTAAAGCCGTATAGATTAGGTGGTATTGATAAAGTTTTAGAGGCAATAGATATTTTAAAAGAAAAAAATATTAAATTTGTAGTCGGTGGCATGTATGAATTTGGATTAAGTAGATATTTTACAGCAATGTTAGCTAAAGAGGGAGATTATCCAGGTGATGTTACACCTTCCGGATATTACTTTGAAGGTGATTTAGTGAGAGATTCAGGCATTTTAAAAGAGGGAATGATTCATTTTATTCCCCCTAAAGTACAAAAAACTAAACTAACAAAACTTTAATGTTTATGTTCTGATGTCGATTGTTTATCTTTTTTTAATGGTACTGGATCGAAGCCACCTTTATGAAATGGATGACACTTCAAAATGCGGCGTATACCTAAATAAAGCCCTTTAAATGCACCATGATATTGGATTGCTTCTCTCGTATATTCCGAACATGTTGGATAAAATCGACAAGTAGGTGGTGTCAACGGTGATATGAATCGTTGATAAAATACAACTAGCGCTAGAAAAATCTTTTTTATCATGGTATTGCGCCTCCAACAAATTATTTAATAGATTTATTTTAACATAGTAAGAGGGGATGTGTGGATTGTGGAGTTTCGTGATAAAGACAATCGAACGGTCACTTTAAATTTTAAAACGAATAAGGATACGCCTAGTGGTAATCACGTACTCACGATTCCAATATATAATCATCAACTCTTATTTACTCGACACAAAGTTCGTGGAGTTGAATTCCCTGGGGGTAAAGTTGAGTCCGGTGAAACACCATTAGATGCGGTTTTAAGGGAATTATATGAAGAGACAGGCGCAGTTGCTGAGAAATGTATTTATATTGCGCAATATAAAGTGAACACAAATGATCATAGTACATTTCTTAAAGATGTATTTTTCATTGAAGTAAGTCATTTCATTGAAACTTCAACTTATTATGAGACAAATGGTCCATGTCTATTTGAAAATGTTTCCAACATACCTACGGATAAGCAAAGTTTTTTAATACAAGATGCGACGATATTGAAATGTTTAGAAAGGGTGAGAGCGCTTGGATTTTACAAAAATTAAGAAAATGCCAATCGACGCTCATACGCATCATTTTGATGAAGTAACCTATAAAGTAGATGGATTAAATGTCAAAGCTTTAATGATGACACCAGTAGACCAAAATGTAATTCAACGTATAGTTATATATCTTCGCGGTGGAAAAGGACAAGTAGGTCGTGTAAGAGCTGCAAGATTAATGCAGTTTGCAAATGAACATACGATAGTTATAGGGCCATATTATAGAGGTAATAACGGTAGTGAAGGTAAAGATGAATTTTATCGAGGAGATTTGAATGATGTAACACAATTAATTCGACTTTTACATGATAAGTATCCCTCAGCATATATTCATATGATAGGATTCTCACGTGGTGGACTACAAGGTTTATTAACCTTTCAAGACTTACCTGTAAATAGCTTCATCATATGGGGAGGCGTCTCAGATATTCATTTAATGTATGAGGAACGTGTTGATTTAAGAGGGATGTTAAGACGAATGGTGGGCCATCCTAAAAAAGATAAAGACGCTTATGAACAAAGAAACGCGATGAAAACCATTGATTCTACCAGCCCTCCTATATTAATTGTTCATGGAGGTAAAGATAAGCAAGTTGGCATTCACCAAGCTTATGATTTAGAAGAAAAGTTGACAGCTAAGAGGGTGTACTACGAAACGTTTTATCAACTAGATGAAGGTCATGTGCCACGACCTCCAGCAATGAAAGAAACATTATCTAAAATTCAACAATGGATGACCAATATTGAAGAAACTAAAAATAATTTGTGATAACAAATTTTAAATCAAGATAGAGATATATTAAAAAGGGTGAGACAAACGTCTCACCCTTTATTAATTGGAAATATTTATTTATTGAATGCACCTTTTTCAGCAATGTGTTCTACTTCTGAACCAAACTTTTTAAAGTTTTCCTCAAATTGATTAATTAAGTCTTGAGCTTGTTCATGATATTTATTTGCATCACTCCAAGCGTTCACTGGGTCTAAAATAGTTTTTGGCACATCTTTAATTTCAACTGGGATATTTAAACCAAATGTTTCATCTTTTTTATATTCAGCATCTTTTAACTTTCCTGAAATAGCTTGGTTTACCATCTGACGCGTATAGTGTAAGCTGATTCGGCGTCCTACACCATATTTTCCACCAGTCCATCCTGTATTAACTAAATAAACGTCAACATCATGTTTATCGATTAATTCACCTAATAAATCAGCGTAAACAGTTGGATTTAATGGTAAGAATGGTGCTCCAAAACATGTTGAGAACGATGGTTCAGGCTCAGTTACTCCACGTTCTGTACCGGCTAACTTAGAAGTGAATCCACTTAAGAAATGATACATTGCTTGATCTTTGGTTAGTTTGGAAATAGGAGGGATCACACCAAAGGCATCAGCAGTTAAGAAAATAATTGTATTAGGATGAGCTGCTTTTGAAGGCAACACGATATTATCAATATGTTCGATAGGGTAAGCAGCACGAGTGTTTTCAGTGAATTTATTGTCATCGAAGTCTACTGTACCATCCTCTTTTACGACTGTGTTCTCTAGTATAGTGCCGTATTTAATTGCATCATAAATTTGAGGTTCTTTTTCTTTAGAGAGGTTGATTGCTTTGGCATAGCATCCACCTTCAATGTTAAATACACCATTTTTGTTCCAGCCATGTTCATCATCCCCAATAAGTTTTCGTTCTGGATCAGCTGAAAGGGTTGTTTTACCAGTGCCTGATAGTCCAAAGAATAAAGCGACATCACCTTTTTCACCTACATTAGCTGAACAATGCATGCTCATGATATCTTGCATTGGTAAAAGATAATTCATTACTGAGAAAATACCTTTTTTCATTTCTCCAGCATATTCAGTGCCACCAATTAAAATGACTTTGTGCTTGAAAGAAATGATGACAAATGTTTCTGATTTAGTGCCATCTACTTCTGGATCAGCTTTAAAGTGAGGTGCTGATACAATTGTGAAATTAGGTTTGATATTTTTAGCTTCATCTTTAGATTCTGGACGAATAAACATATTGTGCGCGAATAAATTATGCCAAGCCAATTCATTAATCACAGTTAATTTTAAACGTGAATCTTTGTCGCTTCCTGCATAACCATTAAATACGTATAATTCATCTTTTTTACCTAAATAATCTAGAACTTTATTATAAAGTTTTAAAAAAGTTTCCTCATCAATAGGTTGGTTAATGTCTCCCCAATCGACATTATCTCTATAAGAAGGTTCAGTTACGATAAATTTATCTTTAGGTGAGCGCCCCGTATATTTCCCAGTACTTGCATTCACTGCACCTAATTCAGTTAATTTCCCTTCATTATTATCTAAAATTTTATTGTATAGCTGAGTTGTTGAGAGTTGAAATTGTGTTGATGGTTTCTCTAGTAAATTTTTTATTTTTATTGTTTCTGTGTATGTGTCTACTGACATACTCAATCCCTCCAAAGCAATAGTAGTTATGTAAGCCTTTACATTTAAATAGTATAACACATTAATTTTATTAATCCACCGTTAACATAAGCATTTAACGAAAATCATAAATTGACATTGAACCTTGAATTCGGTACTATTATTCTTAACGGATTCTCTTATCCTGAGTGGTGGAGGGACATGGACCCAATGAAACCCAGCAACCTCTTTTATGATAAAGAAAGGTGCCAAACCGTTTGCAGACATATATCGTCTGAACGATAAGAGCGAATGGACGTTTAAGGGCCTTCTCTCTATCTTGATAGTGATGAAGGCTCTTTTATTTAGCTCTCAAATAAAAGAGAATTTTCGTAATTTATATTAAAGGAGCAAAACATGACTTATAATAAACGATTATTTACTTCAGAATCAGTAACTGAAGGTCATCCCGATAAAATTGCAGATCAGGTATCTGATGCAATTCTAGACGAAATTTTAAAAGACGACCCAAATGCGCGTGTCGCATGTGAGACAACAGTAACGACTGGTATGGCGCTTATTTCTGGTGAAATTTCAACATCAACGTATGTTGATATACCTAAAGTAGTGCGTGAGACAATTAAAAATATTGGTTATACAAGAGCGAAATATGGTTATGATTTCCAAACTATGGCAGTTTTAACCGCTATTGATGAACAATCTCCAGACATCGCACAAGGTGTTGATAAAGCGCTAGAATACCGTAATGAAATTTCAGAAGAAGAAATAGAAGCGACTGGTGCAGGAGATCAAGGGTTAATGTTTGGGTATGCCACTAATGAAACAGATACGTATATGCCATTACCAATTTTCTTATCACATCAACTTGCTAAACGTTTATCTGATGTGCGTAAAGATGAAATTTTAGATTATTTACGTCCTGATGGAAAAGTACAAGTAACAGTTGAATATGATGAGAACGATCAACCTAAACGTATAGATACAATTGTTGTATCTACTCAACATGCTGAAGATGTTGAATTGGAACAAATTGAAGCAGATATTAAAAAACATGTCATTTACCCTACAGTATCAGATGATTTATTAGATGCTGATACTAAATTCTTTATTAACCCTACAGGTCGTTTTGTTATCGGAGGACCACAAGGGGATGCAGGATTAACTGGGCGTAAAATCATTGTTGATACTTACGGCGGTTATGCACGTCATGGTGGCGGTTGCTTCAGTGGTAAAGACCCAACTAAAGTTGATCGCTCAGCTGCTTATGCTGCACGTTATGTTGCTAAAAATATAGTAGCCGCGGAGTTAGCTGATCAATGTGAAGTGCAATTAGCCTATGCCATTGGTGTGGCTGAGCCAGTATCTATTTCAATTGATACTTTTGGTACTGGTAAAGTTTCAGAAGCTAAACTAGTTGAAGCGGTTAGAAATAATTTTGACTTAAGACCAGCTGGAATCATTAAAATGTTAGATTTAAAACATCCTATTTACAAACAAACTGCTGCATACGGTCATTTTGGCCGTACTGATGTTTTACTTCCTTGGGAAAAATTAGACAAAGTTAATTTACTTAAAGATGCGGTCGAATGATAACCATAGCTTTCAAAATTAAGAGAAATAAATATTAATTAAATGTCGAAAAATTGATTTTTTTCTATTATAATGAGAGTTATTGAAATGGTTAAAGGAGCGTTGTTGTGATGAGTTTATCTTCACCGATAGTTATAGGCTTAATCGTTGCAATTATTGTGGCAATTCTTTTCTTTATTCTCTTTTTAGTAGCGAATCACAGTAAAAAGAAAATTAAAAACCAAACAGAAGCCCAATATAAAGAAAAAGAGCAACATATGAAAGAATCTCATGAAGAAGCCTTAGAAAAAGAAAGAGTTGAAAATAAAAAGGCTGTCACAAAACAAAAAGAAGATTTTGATGCGACAGTAAGCAGTAAAGATAGAGAAATTGATGCATTAAAACTATTTTCTAAAAATCATAGTGAATATGTAACAGATATGAGATTGATTGGTATTCGTGAACGTCTTGTTAATGAGAAGAGAATTCGTCCTGAAGATATGCACATTATGGCAAATATCTTCCTACCAAGTAATGAATTTAATAATATCGAACGCATCAGTCATCTTGTTTTAACTAGAACTGGTTTATATATCATTGATTCTCAACTTTTAAAAGGTCATGTGTATAATGGTATTAGTGGTGCTCAGTTCAAAGAGTTACCAACAATGTCTCAAGTATTCCAAACACTTGATTTAGATGAATCTACACCTCAAACATTAGTATTAGATCAAAATGAAGATCAACAATCTTTATCATTTGTTAATTATTCTGAGAAGATTAAACATATTCAAAATCTTGCAGGTGATTTACAAAGTGAATTAAACACTAAATATACACCAACTTCAATTTTGTATTTTAATCCTAAAAATGATGGAGATGTTACAATTTCTAATTATAATCAGGCTTCTAATGTTAAGGTTCTAGTTGGGCCTGAACAACTCGATGAATTCTTTAATAAATTTGTATTCCATGGACGTATTCAATATAACGTGGACGAGTTACAAACTATTATGGATAAAATAGAGTCTTTTAATTAATTAATACAAACGTAAGAAAATGATTTTCTTACGTTTGTATTTTTTTATTTGAACAGGGTATAGAAATCTGAAGAGAGAAAATCATATTAATATTTTTACAGTTAGATTGAATCGTAATATGATAGACACTAAAGCATAGATGAGGAGTGAATATGATGGAAACAGTTCAATTTTATAATGGTAGAGAGATGCCTAAAGTAGGTTTGGGGACATATAGAGTTGAGAATAGTGATCAATGTAAAGATGCTGTTAAACATGCTATTGAAAATGGTTATAGAAGTATAGATACAGCCAAAATATATGGTAATGAAGAAATGGTTGGTCAAGGGATAAAAGAAGGACTAGCTTCTACAGGTTTACAACGTGACGATTTATTTATAACTTCTAAATTATGGTTAGAAGATTATGGTCGTAATAATGTTGCACAAGCTTATGAAACAACCATTCATAAATTAGGTTTAGATTACTTGGATTTATATTTAATGCATTGGCCTGGAACAAATGAAGCAGTCATGATTGATACATGGCAGGGAATGGAAGATTTATACAAAGATAATAAAGTTAAAAACATCGGTGTAAGTAATTTTACTCCTGAAAATTTTGAAGCTTTACTCGCTCAGGTATCTATAAAACCTGTTATCAATCAAGTTGAATTTCATCCATATTTAATTCAAAAAGACTTACGTAAATATTTAGAAGCACAAAGCATCGTTATGGAATCTTGGTCTCCGTTAATGAATGCTAAAATTTTAGAAGATGAAACTATCAACGAAGTCGCAAATGAGATAGGTAAATCACCTGCACAAGTGATTATAAGATGGAATGTTCAACATGGGGTAGTTGTTATTCCTAAGTCAGTGACGCCGCATCGTATAGAAGAAAATTTAAATGTATTTGATTTTGAACTTTCTGATGCTCAGATGGAGAAAATTGATAGTTTAAATAAAGATGAAAGAATGGGACCGCATCCTGCCGAGTATAACGGGCATAAATAATAATGATTATAAAAAAGCACTCTGATACATGTATCAGAGTGCTTTTACTATGGTCTTTTTTAAAATAGTCAACAGTATTAAAGATGAAATCCTATATAACAAGCTATAAATCCAATTAAAAATTGCAGTAGTGAATATCCTATAAAATGACCTAGTTTAAAATTGGGTGTCATGAAATGAACTAATTCATTTGTAAGTGTAGAGAAAGTAGTTAATCCGCCTAGAACTCCTGTTATAAAAAAAGGTGATATCCAGTCATTTGAAATTGAAGAACCCAATGTTATCCCGCCTAGAAAACTACCTAAAATATTAACTATTGAAGTTGCTATAGGAATAGCAGAATTGAATTTTTCATTACATATATTTGTTATAAACGCTCTAATTACAGCGCCTAAACCTCCACCTAACATAACAAGAAGGATAGCTAACTTCATAATTGACCTCCTATTTTAACTCCTAAGTAACAGAAAATGATACCTAGGATGTAACTTGTCAGTCCATATATGATAAGCATCATAAAATTGTGATGATCAAATAATTGGACGAGTTCGAATTGAAAAGTGGAGAAAGTCGTCAAGGCGCCTATAAACCCTGTTGTTATTGCTTTTTTAACTAGAGGGTACTTTTTAAATAGGGTAATTGTCAAAGTGCCAATTAGTCCCATTAAAAAAGCACCTAAAAGATTGACTATAAAGGTGCCTAAGGGGAATCCCGAACTATCATTAAGCGTTGAAAAAGCGTAACGTAGTAATGCACCCAAAGCGCCACCAATAAATATATATATGTACTGCATGGGATTAACACCTCATTAACGTTTTAACATTTTAATTTTATTTTGTTACGTTTGATTAATTAAATATAAAACCAAATGTGTGTAGTGATGAAAGAATGTGTATCACAATAACTATAAATATAATTAAAGGTAGAAGTTTACTTGCTACTTTTATCCAATCTTTACTTTCTCTTGAATATTTAATTGATTTATCCGCAAAAATAATAGATAAAATTAAGATAATAATATTTACTATTGATGTAGCAACCATTAATTTCATAAATGAGCCTAAAATATGACTCAATAAAGAATTGTTAGTATTAAAGAAAAAACTAACAATAATCATAAGTATACTTAAGTAAAAGTATTTCTTAGAACGTGCCATACGTTGCCTCCTTGATTTACATCATTACAATATACTATCACATTTTATGAATATGAGAATAGTAAAAATAATTTGATCATTATTATAAAGATTAATGTCTCTTTTTAAACAGCGATTTTAAGGCATATCATTCGCTTGTCTGAACGGTGCATGTTATAAATATCTTATAAAGTTTTAATAATAACACGTGAAAGCTATAATTCTATTATAATTATAAATATACATACATATCTTGTTTTAAAATACTTATGAATTATCGTATTGAACGTATTGAGTTAAGGAGGAACAACAAATGACGAAGTTAAATGTAGAAGTATTTGCAGATGGCGCTGATATTGAGGAAATGAAAGCTGCTTATAATAATAAGTATGTTGATGGTTTTACTACTAATCCTAGTTTAATGGCTAAAGCAGGGGTGACTGATTATAAAGCATTTGCTGAAGAAGTAGTTAAAGCAATTCCAGATGCATCTATTTCTTTTGAAGTTTTTGCGGATGATTTAGAAACTATGGAAAAGGAAGCTGAAATCCTTAAACAATATGGTGATAATGTTTTTGTAAAAATACCTATTGTAACAACAACAGGGGAATCAACGCTTCCCTTAATTAAAAAATTATCAGCTGATAATGTGAGATTAAATGTTACAGCAGTTTATACCATTGAACAAGTTAGAGATATTACAAATGCTGTTACTGAAGGCGTACCTACATATGTTTCAGTGTTTGCTGGTCGAATAGCTGACACTGGTGTAGATCCACTACCTTTAATGAAGGAATCTGTTGAAGTTACTCATAGTAAAAAAGGTGTTAAGTTACTTTGGGCAAGTTGTCGCGAAGTGATTAATGTTATTCAAGCTGATGAAATAGGTGCAGATATCATCACATGTCCAGCTGATGTGGTCAAAAAAGTTAATTCAAATTTGGGTCGTAATATTGAAGAACTCTCAATTGACACAGTTAAAGGTTTCGCTAAAGATATTCAAAGCTCAGGTCTTTCTATCTTGTAAAGCTTAATTGTAGTTAATTTATAAAAGCAATCGATGAAGAAATAACACTTCATCGATTGCTTTTTCATTGAAGATTTTTAAGAGTGATTGCAACAGTATGATAAATAATTTATGATTTATAGTAATTATTAGATTTGAGGAGCGTACTCCAATTTATGGACAAAAAGACGTTTAAAGAAAAGGTTCAAAAACAATTATGGTTTTTAAATAAAAAAGAAAAAGAACAATTGAATAAAAAGCTAAGTCAGTTAGATAGTGAAGATAATGTAGATTTTAATAAACCCATTCAGTTTTCTAATCGTTATCTCAAAAATCATATATACGAGCATAAAAGTACTACTTCAGGTAAAACCTTTATATTACTATTTAGTATTGTTGTAACATATGCTTTATTACTTGGATTATTTTTAACAGGTTTGATAACAAGTTTAACTTCAGTTCATTACTTTATTAATCCTAAAGTTGAATTATCTAGTTTATTAGTAATTATCATTTTAATAGCAGCAATCTGTATAATGATATTGAGCCTTTATTTAATTAAAATAATTACAGCATTATTTACAAAAAAATTACTAGAATTAAAATTTAATAAGCGCTAGTCTTTTCAATGATTTGAGCAAGAGTTAAACTTTCTTGCCATTTTTTGGATACCAGTGTATAGGGGATTTCAGTACGAAGTAGAGTCGTATTGTCGAAAATGATAATAGTAGAATCTACAGAAGAGTGAATTCCAATAATTTTACGTGCGTTAATAAAATATTTTATTGATGCACGTTTTTGTGTTAGTGGGAATAAAATTGTATCTCGATTGATATAGATAGGTATTAGTTTATTTATATTTAGTAATCTTTTAGCTTTTGACGATTGCACTTGTAATGAAGTGTGATTCAACTCAAGTAGATAGTGAATCATTTTCTGTGGTGTAAAGGGGACAGTGATATGATAGTCAGAGTATTGTATACGTGTTTCTGTCTCATTAGATATAGCAGTTTTTAAATAAAGTAAATGTCTCGTTGAATAAGTAGTCATGTTGTTCATTCCTTCATGGTTATTTAAGATTATTTAAACATTTTTGTTTAGTGGAGTTTTTAATTTTCTTTATAGAAGTTAGAGATAAATTCATGTGCTGGGCTATCTCATATTGTTTAAAGCCTTGAATATGAAGACGCAGCCATTGCGCTTCTTGTGGTTTGAGTTGATCAGAGAAGTCTTCTAACACTAAGTTAAAATCATTGAGGAGAATTGTAGAATCATAAGAATTGTGAAGATGGGCATCAAGAGTGATTTGATTGGATCTATTATTTTCTTTCCTAAAATGGTCTATTAAATGATATTTCAATCTCGTGAAGAGGTATGTACTTATCGAGGTTGATTTTTGTTCATCGTAATTTAGAGAGAGTTGCCACATTTTAATAAGTAAGAGTTGATAAAATTCATCATAATTATAAGTGATGTGATAGTGATTTAACAAATAATGAATAATTTTATTATAGTTTTTATAAACTTCTTCAAATTCCAAAATATGCACTCCTATTTATGTACATAAATATTATTTCCGGATAAAAAGAAGATAACTTACTTTATAAAAATTATCATTTGCGTAATTTTCCAATAAGGTGTTAAATAGTAAGCATAGACTTATTAAAACTCAAATAAAAAAGCATAAAATTGACATTAAAATGATAATTCAACATAAATAAATTTGGTATGCACTAAGGGAGGTTAATATGGATTACGCACACTTAAATTTAGAGCACTTTTTCGCACGTAACGATGATTTAGACGTAATTAGAGATCGTTCTGATTTCGTCATGATAAATAATTTTACTAATGAAATGAAGTATCGTGATGGTGAAATTGAAGGGACAATTGATTTAAATCAGTATTATTATAAAAATCGTTCACAAGCGGCTAGTTTTGTTATGATGGAATATAAAAAGTCTTAATTCATATAATATAAAAATCGAGGTTGCTTATCATCATTTAACGTTTTTTCTCATGATTAATACCCTTAATAATAGAGATTTATTGCTAGTTTTACGTTCTATTATTAGATGTAGACACTCATTTATTATCGAGTAATAAAAAATGATGAAGAAGTGAAACCTCTATTTTTATTTTTTAGTTTCATTTTTATTACTATTTATTTATGAATTTGTAACATTACCAATATAAAATTGTGAATCTGAATTAATAATGTTAAACTTTATTATCGTAATGAAACTGAATAGTTTAACAACAATGACCTAAGAGGTGTGACTATGATTAAGCACAAAAAGGGCTCTATCTTAGCTATTATAGGATTGCTAATAGTATTTGTTGTTGCTGCTGTTATTTTCTTTTCAATGATCTCTGATCAAATATTCTTTAAACATGTAAAGTCAGAAAAGAAAGTAATTAAAATCGATAAAACTCTAGATAAAGCAGCAAAGAAACAAATACATAACTATACGAGTCAACAGGTATCTAATAAAAATAATGATTCATGGCGTGATGCATCAGATGCTGAAATTAAAACAGCTATGGATAGTAGTGAATTCATTGATAATGATAAACAAAAATATCAATTTTTAGATTTATCAAAATATCAAGGTATAGATAAAAACAGAATTAAACGTATTTTATTTGATAGACCAGTATTATTAGAACATACTGATGACTTTTTAAATGCAGCTAAAGCTAAACATGTTAATGAAGTTTATCTCATCTCTCATGCGCTTTTAGAGACAGGTTCAGCTAAAAGTGAATTGTCTAAAGGTGTAGAAATCGACGGCAAAAAATATTATAACTTTTATGGTGTAGGTGCATTAGACAGTGATCCTGTTAAAACAGGTGCAGAATACGCTAAGAAACATGGTTGGGATACTCCACAGAAAGCTATATATGGTGGTGCTGATTTCATTCACAAACATTTCTTATCTCATGAAGATCAAGACACGCTGTATAGTATGAGATGGAACCCTAAGAATCCTGGTGAACATCAATATGCAACAGATATTAAATGGGCTGAAAGTAATGCAAGCATTATTGCAGATTTCTACAAGAACATGAAGACTGAAGGTAAATACTTTAAATTATATGTATACAAAGATGATAAAGAACATCAAAAATAGAATTTAAAAAAAGCATCGCTATTTTGAGAATTTTCTCGATAGCGATGCTTTTTTTGTGAGTAGTGCAAAAGTTTATAGAGGGTTTAATTTAAGTTATTTTGCTTTATTTTTACTGGATAACCATGTGAACAGAATGATAAATACAATTAATATTTTTGTTAGTAGTTTCATTATTTCACCTCGACAAAATGATTTTAGCATATCTATATAAGATTAAAAGTAATTAGTAAAGGATATGTTTATAAGGTATATATTTTTTAAGCTTTCACATTAATTGGTATAATAACTGAATACATAAATAGAAGGATGATGAATATGCGTGTGGCAATAATCGGTATGGGAACAGCTGGTGTCAGTGTTTTACGACAACTTGTTAAACATGAAGATTTTTCCAAACTTAAAGTGGATGTGTACGACGATGCAAAAAATATGGGGCAAGGTGTACCATTTCAGAATGACAGTAGTGAATTATTAATAAATATGCCCTCAAAAAAAATGAGTTTAAATCTAGATGATGATGAAGAATTTTGGAAATGGTATCAACAACAAACCGAATTTGATTTTCCTAATCCACAGTACTTACCAAGGTTTGTTTTTGGACATTATATGAAGTCACATCTTTCTCGATACGACCAACAATACGAGAATCTAACAATTATTAATGATAAAGTTCAGGAAATCTTTACTAACTCAAATGTGGATGATACAAAGTTAAAGTATTATGTATGTACATGTGAAGATGATAAAGAATGGCGAGAATATGATTATTTATTTTTAACGTTTGGTACGTTTAGTTATCACGATCCTTATCATTTGAAAGGTAAAAAAGGATACATCCAAACACCATATCCAACATATAATACATTAGATCATGTAGATGATTCAGATAGGATTGCTATTATAGGTACTGGGTTAGCGAGTTTAGATGCAGTGAGATATGTTGCTGCACATCATCCTAATTTGCCGATAACAATGACAAGTCGTTCAGCCTCTTTACCTAGTGTAAGAGGTAAAATGATAGATATACAATTTACTCATTTAACTAAAGATCATTTTAATGGAATTAAGGAAAATAATTACGGTAATGTGCCTATAGATAAGGCAGTTGCTTTGTTTTTAAAAGAGTGTGAGGATTATGAAATTGATTTTCAAAGATTAGTGAATAGAAGAACTGGTCACCATATTAAAGATTTACAATTTGATTTAAATAATGAAACAGAAATGGGAGTATTTCAAAGTATCATTGAGCATTTGAAAGAGAATTTAGATTGGATTTGGAATAGTTTAAGTTTAAGAGATCAAGAATTATTTAATCAAAAATACTCAAAAATGATTCAATTAAATTCAAACCCTATGCCTCCTAGAACTGCAAAGTTACTTATACAGTTAATTGAAGAAGGATATCTTGAAATAAAGAAAGATTTAGAAGATATTCAACATGACAATAATCAATTTTATTTAAAATTTAATAATGAAGATCAAGAAACTGAATTATTTGATGTAGTGATTAATGCAACAGGATCTAAAACACACCTCGGACAATTAGATGAAGATGATCAATTGATGTTAAATCTTGAAAATCGTCAAATTGTACAAAGACATCCTATGGGTGGCATTCAAATTATTCCTGAAACCAATCAAGTCATTAGTCCAAGATATGGTACGTTGACGAACGTCATTGCCATTGGTCAAATGACAAATGGTGTTAACAAATTACGTAATGGTGTGAAGATGATTGTTGATCAAGTAGTGAATACAGTATCTCACTTATATTTGACGCAAAAAGAAATGGAAAAAAATAGGTAAATTATCGACTAACGGATAAAATTCCACTAATAAATAAAATTTGATTGATGCTATTAAATTGAGTTTTGAAATCAATTATAGTAAGATTTTATTTGTAGTTATTAACTACATCACTCAATTAACCAATAACAATTTCATATAATTCTTTCGGGGCAGGGTGTAATTCCCAACCGGCAGTAAATTAAGCCTGCGACCTGCTAATATTTAATAATATTGGTGGCTGATCTAGTGAGAATCTAGAGCCGACAGTGAAAGTCTGGATGGGAGAAAGAATATAATTACTCGACAAGCAAATTTGTAGGACTATGTCTTATAGTAAACAAATATGCTTATTTAAAGATATATTATCAATCTCCTTATGCCTAATTAAATTGGTGTAAGGTTTTTTTATTTTGTTGAGGTGATAAATTGAGTCGATTTATGAATTATGCCATTCAACTTGCTCAAATGGTTGATGGTCAAACTGGTATAAATCCGCCGGTTGGTTCTGTAGTGGTTAAAGATGGTAGAATTGTCGGTCTAGGCGCCCATTTGAAAAAGGGTGATAAACACGCAGAAGTACAAGCATTAGATATGGCGGGAGAAAATGCTAAAGATGCAACTATATACGTTTCTTTAGAACCTTGTACTCATCATGGTTCTACACCACCTTGCGTAAATAAAATTATTGAATTTGGTATTCGTAAGGTTATCTATGCGGTAAAAGACACTACCTTAGCTTCTAAGGGTGATGAAATACTTAAAGAAGCTGGTATTGAAGTTGAATTTCAATTTAATGAGAATGCCGCTGAACTTTATAAAGACTTCTTTACTGCTAAAAGAAATAGCATTCCAGAGTTAACTGTTAAAGTTTCATCAAGTTTAGATGGCAAACAAGCCACTGATTCTGATGAGAGTAAATGGATAACTAATAAAGAAGTTAAAGAAGATGTTTATAAGTTGCGTCACGAGCATGATGCTGTATTAACAGGTAGAAAAACGATAGACGCTGATGATCCATTGTATACGACTAGAGTTCAGGATGGTAAGCATCCAATTAGAGTTATTCTATCAAAGTCAGGACAAATTGATTTTGAGCAACAGCTATTTGCAGATACTGCTTCACCTATTTGGATTTATACTGAAAATGAAAATTTAAAAAATCAAAGTAATGATAAACATATAGAAATTATTTGTTTAGAAAAATGCGATAGTACAGCTATATTAAAAGATTTATATCAAAGAGGTATTGGAAAACTGCTAGTCGAGGCAGGTCCAAATGTTACTTCACAATTTCTCCAATCTCATCATTTAGATGAACTCATTCTTTATTTAGCCCCGAAATTAATAGGTGGTTCAGGTAAACATCAATTTTACAAAACTGATCAAGTCATTGATTTACCTGAAGCAACTCAATTTGAAATTGTTTATTCCAAGTTAATTAATCAAAATTTAAAATTGAAACTACGAAAGAAGTGAATGCCTATGTTTACAGGTATCGTTGAAGAAATTGGTATCGTTCAACAAGTGCGTTCTGAGAAATCAGTGAGAACTTTAGAAATTAAAGCGAATCGCATTCTTGAAGATATGCATATCGGTGATTCTATAAGTGTAAACGGCGCATGTTTAACGGTGATTGATTTTAATGATACAGCTTTCTCAGTCCAAGTGATTAAAGGTACTGAAAATAAGACCTACCTAGCCGATTTACAACGTCAGGCTGAAGTAAATCTTGAGAGAGCGATGAGTGGTAATGGCAGATTCGGTGGACATTTTGTTCTTGGACATGTTGATGAACTTGGAACGATTTCTAAAGTTAATGAATCAGCTAACTCAAAAATAATTTCAATCAAAACTTCAAAAAATGTTTTAAATCAAATGGTACAACAAGGTTCTATCACTGTTGATGGCGTAAGTTTAACAGTCTTTGATCTTCATGAAACCACATTTGATATTCATCTTATTCCAGAGACGCGTAAGTCTACAATTTTATCAGATAAAAAAGTGGGCGATGCAGTTCACTTAGAAACAGATGTACTTTTTAAATATGTGGAAAATATCATGAATCATCAAAAATCTAAACTAACAGAAGATAAATTGCGTGCATTTGGTTTTTAGGAGGAATTTATATGCAATTTGATACAGTTGAGTTAGCTATAGAAGCTTTGCGAAAAGGTGAAAGTATCATTGTAGTAGACGATGAAGACAGAGAAAATGAAGGTGACCTTATCGCAGTTACTGAATGGATGGCTGACGATACGATTAATTTTATGGCAAAAGAAGGACGTGGTCTCATATGTGCACCTTTAGATACTTCAATTGCTAAAAGGTTAGAGCTAAATGCTATGGAACCGCATAATACTGATGCTTATGGTACACATTTCACCGTGAGTGTAGATCATAAAAATACGACTACAGGTATTAGTGCCTATGAGAGAACAATGACAGCAAGAGCACTTATAGATCATCATGCTAATGCCGAAGACTTCAATCGCCCTGGTCATTTATTCCCATTAATTGCTAAAGATAATGGTGTACTAGAACGTAATGGTCACACAGAAGCGGCTGTAGACTTAGCAAAATTAACTGGAGCTAAACCAGCAGGTGTGATATGTGAAATTATGAATGATGATGGAACAATGGCTAGAGGTGAAGACTTACAAAGTTTCAAGGAACGCCATAACTTAAAAATGATTACGATTGAAAGTTTAATTGAATATCGTAAGCAATCTGAGTCACATGTGAAGTTAAATGCTAAAGTTAATATGCCGACAGATTATGGAAAATTTGATATGTACGGTTTTACAACTGACTTAAGTGATGAAGAAATTGTAGTGATTGCTAAAGGATCAATTCGTTCAAATGAAAATGTTCGTATACACTCTTCATGTCTAACTGGTGATATATTCCACAGTCAAAGATGTGATTGTGGTGCTCAACTTGAAGCATCAATGAAATACATCGATGAACACGGTGGTATGATTATATATCTACCACAAGAAGGACGAGGTATAGGATTGATGAATAAATTACGAGCTTATGAATTGATTGAAAAAGGTTATGATACCGTAACTGCAAACCTCGCTTTAGGATTTGATGAAGATTTAAGAGACTATAATATAGCTGCTCAAATTTTAAAATATTTTAACGTTGAAAAAGTTAACTTATTAAGTAATAATCCTAAAAAATTTGAAGGATTAAAAGAATATGGTATTAACATTGAAGATAGAATTGAATTAATTGTTCCTGAGACTGCATATAATCATAAATATATGGAGACGAAAAAGTCGAAAATGGGTCACTTAATTTAATTGTGAATTGAGTATGTAAACACATTAAGGAGGACATAAAATATGAATTTTGAAGGTAAATTAGTAGGTAAAAATTTAAAAGTTGCAATTGTAGTAAGCAGATTTAATGATTTTATTACAGGTCGTTTATTAGAAGGTGCGAAAGATACATTAATTCGTCATGAGGTCGAAGAAGAACAAATTGATGTTGCATATGTACCGGGTGCTTTTGAAATTCCATTAGTTGCTAAGAAATTAGCTCGAAAAGGTGACTATGACGCAGTAATTACACTTGGATGTGTTATTAGAGGGGCTACTTCTCATTATGATTACGTTTGTAATGAAGTTGCAAAAGGTGTTTCTAAGGCAAATGAAGTATCAGAGGTACCAGTTATTTTTGGTATTTTAACAACCGAAAGTATTGAACAAGCTGTTGAGAGAGCGGGTACAAAAGCAGGGAACAAAGGTTCTGAAGCAGCAGTAAGCGCAATTGAAATGGCTAACCTAATCAAACAAATATAGACAAAGCAAAGCGACACGGAGAAGTGATAATGGTGCGTAGTTTACTTCTCCGTGTCGTTTGGTTTGTTACCTCTTGAGTAGTTTGGTTGCTATGGCTAGGGTAGAGGCTAAGCCTGTGGCCACGCTGCCGTAGAGGGCTATCCTTTTAAGTGCTTTAGGGTTTGAAAATTCTTTAAATGCAAGTGACAGGTTCTGAGGTCTTTCAGCTAATCTTCTCATGAAGTAAGCGAACCAATCATCTCCAAAAGGAACATAAACTGTAAAATGATAGCCTTCATTGGCAATGGATTGAGCAAGATCAGAACGAAAGCCGTATAACATTTGAAATTCCATTTGATCTTTTTCAATGTGATTTTTCTTCATAAATTGTTTAACATGACTAATGATTTGATCATCATGAGTCGCAATTGATGTATAATTACGTGCGTTTAAAAGTCTTTTCTCTATAATTTTAATATAATTGGAATCAATGTCTTCTTTGGTTTGATAAGCGATAGTTTCATCTTCTTTATAAGCACCTTTAACTAATCGCAATCGTAAGTCTGGGTATTTATCAATTAAATCTTCAGCCTCATATAAGTATGCTTGAACTACCGTACCGACATTTTTAAATTCTCCTTTAAGTTTATCAAGTACATGTTGTATCTGTTGTAAACTATGATATTTCTCAGTATCAATGTTAATGTGCATTTTGCCACACTCATCTGCTTTAAGAAGTATTTCACGCATATTCTCATAAGCAAGATCTAAATCAAATTCACTGCCTAATTGGCTGATTTTAACTGACATGTGTGCCTCAACATTAAAATATTGAATTGCTTCAATAATTTCTAAAATTTGTTGTTTTGCATGTAAACTTTCTTCTTTAGTTTCAACAAATTCGCCTAAACAGTCAACAGTGACCGCAATTCTATATTCATTTAGATATTGAATTTTTTCAATTAGTTGAGGAATAGTATTTCCAGCTACTACTTTATTAGCCCCCATTCTAGGGCCAACCTTTTTAGCAGTTTCATTTAAATAAGTATTATTAGATAATGCGATAAAAAAATCTCGGAAAAGTGACATATGTAATACCTCCAATACATTGATACATTAATGTTTAAAAATAGTGTATCACGAAACTAATGTTTGAGAAAGCGTTTACATAACGCATTAAAACACTAATAGAGTAGTTTTATACTTTATATTCAAGGTGGTAATATCTACAATTACATTAATTTTAAGTGAAAGTTATGCTAAAAATGGTAATAAATATGTTTGTTTTGATATAATTGTACTATTAAAGAATAAATAAAAAGGGGCAGTCTTAGAATGTGGAAGTGGGAAACAGAAAATGACGCAAAAGGCGTCGTGGTCATTGCTCATAATATTTTAGAACATACTGGACGATATGCATACGTTATTACCATGTTACGAAGAAATGGTTATCATGTTATTATGGGAGACTTGCCTGGACAGGGACAAACCTCACGAGCAAATAAAGGTCAAATCGATGACTTTAATACATATCATGAAAATTTATTAGAATGGATCAAAATAGCCAATGAATATAAAATTCCTACCTTTGTTTTAGGTGTTGGTTTAGGTGGTTTAATTGTCTTAAATCTCTTAGAAAAGGCTGAATTACCTATTGAAGGTGTAATGCTATTGTCTCCTATGCTAGAACTTAGAAAAACTGGTAAAGGTCGAAAGAATAAAATTATCTCTAATTTAGGTAAGATGTCCAAGGATACTAGGTTCAAAGTGGGCATCTCTTCACAAGATTTAACTCGAAATGATGAAATTATTGACGAAACAGATAATGATGGTCTCATGTTGAAGAAAGTAACGTATCGTTGGTATAACTTAATCGTTGAAAAAATGAAAGAGACAATGGATCATATTAAAGATATTAAACCATTACCAGCGCTTATCATGTATGGAACTGAAGATAAAATTTTAGAAACTGATGCTATCATAGAACTTAAAGATAAATTAGCTAGTAATGAATTGTACTTTAAGGCTTGGAATGGTTTATATCATGAAATTCATAATGAACCCGAGAGAGATCAAGTTATGAGATATGTTCTTACTTTTTTAAATAATAGTGTTAACACTATGGGGTTTGTGGTTAAAGAGGAAGAAATAGAAGATATTTAGGTTAAGAAAGAGCTTGCGTAATGTAAGCTCTTTTTATTAGAATGTTTAATTCAAAATATCATTTTATTGTAACTAAAAACAATTTACAATTTTAATAGAGATATTTAACAAAAACATTGCATTTTAATTAGGAACTTGATATATTTTGTTTGTATAAATAATATAATTTTAATATGTATTGAGACTAGAAGTTGAACTGAAATTATATTATTATTTGGGATGTTTTATTATATGTACTAATGCTTCTAGTCTAGTTCTAATCAAAGGCACTAAATTTGATTTTAAATTAACACATTCAATTAAATAATAGGGAAAATTAGATATTTTTTTAATTTAACCGGTTTTAATTATTAAGGGAGAACCGGTTAACTTAGAAAAATATTAACAGTTATTTTATTTGGGAGATGTTAATTTTGACTAAAAGTGAAAAAGAGAGAGTACATGGAATTTTGCAATTAGAGGCATTACTTTCTGACATTAACTCGATTTTTGATACAATCAAAAAAGAGTATAAAATGTCTAAAGAAGAAGTTTTAATTTTACTTACACTTTGGGAAGAAGGTTCAATGACTCTTAAACAAATGGATAAATTCGTTCACATTAAGCCATATAAACGTACAAGAACGTACAACAACTTGGTTAATCTTGAATGGATTTATAAAGAAAGACCTCAAGATGATGAACGAACTGTAATTATTCATTATAATGAGAAACTCAATTCCCAAAAAGAAGATTTACTTAACTTTATTGGACAATCAATTAGAAGTAAATCAGAACCAATGCAAAATAGTTTAAAATCAATTTTAGCTGTTTAACTAGTCTTATATTTTATTATTAAAAGAGATCTTATTCTACGCTTAATTCAAAAGTGAGAATAAGATCTTTTATATATTTATATTCTTTTTTCGATTGCACATATGAAAGGTGCATTATTTTTTTGATTAATAAATTGATACTGTAAAACATGCGCTTTCTGTTGATCAAGTTCTTTAAGATATTTTAAAAGTGCGTCTCGCTCCAATTTACCCTCATCATGTCCATGATAAATAACTAGAATAATAATACCTTCGACACGCATCATATCAAATATTTCCTCAATAGCTTTAATAGTTGAATCCGGTTTAGTAACTATTGATTTATCACCTTTGGGTAAATAACCTAAATTGAATATCGCGCAATCAATGAGATTTAGGTGTCTTTCTAAGACGTGTTGTTTTACATTTTCATGACTGTCTTGAATTAAAGAAACATTGTTAAAATCACTTACTTTGAGTTGAGTATTATCTATCGCTTCTTTCTGAATATCAAATCCATAAACAAACCCATTAGTGACTTTTTCAGCAAGATATAGCGTATCATTACCATTTCCACAAGTAGCATCAATGACGATACTACTCTCACAAACATGACTATCAATCAATGACTTTGAGAAGGGGAGAATACGCTCGATTTTCATGATTTAACCTTCTGCTCAAATTTTTTCCCTTGATAAGAGCCTCTACGTTCTAATTCATTATCAATTTCATTTAGGACTTCCCATTTATTTACACTCCACATTGGTCCAACCATTAAATCGATAGGGCCATCACCCGTAATACGATGAACAATCATTTCAGGAGGAATGACCTCAAGTTGATCACATACTAAATTTGTATAGTCTTCTTGACTCATGAATTCTAACATGCCTTTTTCATATTGTTTTACCATTGGTGTTCCTTTTAATAAATGAAGTAAGTGAATTTTAATGCCTTGAACATCCATTTGCGCAACTTCTTTAGCAGTCTCCATCATCATATCGTAATCTTCGCCTGGTAAACCATTGATGATGTGAGTACATACATTAATGTTATGTTTACGTAATTTCGCTACGCCTTCATAATACGTTTGCATGTCATGTGCACGGTTAATTAAATCAGAAGTAGTTTGATGAACAGTTTGTAAGCCTAACTCAACCCAAAGATAAGTTCGTTCATTAAGCTCAGCTAAGTATTCTACTACGTCATCAGGTAAACAGTCAGGACGTGTGGCTATGGATAAACCGACAACACCTTCTTCTTTAAGTACTGGTTCATATTTTTCTTTCAGCACTTCTACAGGCGCATGCGTGTTAGTGAAGGCTTGGAAGTAAGCAATGTATTGTCCTTCGCTCCATTTTTCATGCATTCTTTCTTTAATCTGTTGGAATTGTACTTCAATGGGATCAGCTCTGTTACCAGCAAAGTCACCACTTCCTGCAGCTGAGCAAAAAGTACAACCTCCATGTGCGACAGTACCATCTCTATTAGGGCAGTCAAATCCACCGTCTAAAGCAACTTTAAATATTTTTCGTCCAAATTTATTTTTTAAATGATAATTCCATGTGTGATATCGTTTATTTTCAAAAGCATACGGGAAAAAATTACCCATAATACATTTTCCTTTCTATTTTAGTTCTAAGTACAGATTTTAACATATTTTAGTGTTATAGTGTCTATTGTAGATTGAGAAAAACATAAAGAGAGGGACTCAAGATATGAATATACCTAAATCAGTTTGGTGGCTAGTTATTGGCATGGCCTTAAATATCACTGGCGCCAGTTTTTTGTGGCCTTTAAACACTATTTATATGAAGGAAGAACTTCATAAAAGTCTTACAATTGCTGGTATTGTCTTAATGATTAATTCATTTGGCATGGTTGTTGGTAACTTACTAGGGGGCACCTTATTTGATAAACTTGGTGGTTATAAAACCATACTTATAGGTACTATTACATGTTTGTGCAGTACTACGCTGTTAAATCTATTTCATGGTTGGCCATGGTATGCAATTTGGCTCGTGTTATTAGGTTTTGGTGGCGGTATGATTGTCCCAGCAATTTATGCTATGGCCGGAGCAGTATGGCCAAATGGGGGACGACAAACATTTAATGCCATTTATTTAGCACAAAATATAGGTGTTGCATTGGGCGCAGCACTTGGAGGATTTGTTGCTGAATTTAGCTTTAATTTTATTTTTCTAGCTAATTTAGTTATGTATGTTTTATTTGCTCTTGTTGCAATTACACAATTTAATTTGGAAATTCATGCTAAAGTTAAGCATCAAGATGCAGTTGATTTAAAAAGTAAAGAAAATAGAAAACGTTTTACAGCAATGATGTTGGTATGTGCGATGTTTGCTATTTGTTGGATCGCCTATATTCAATGGGAAACAACAATTGCATCCTTTACTCAATCAATCAATATCTCTATGTCTCAATATAGTGTGCTTTGGACAATAAACGGTATTATGATTTTAGTAGCACAACCACTTATTCGACCAATTATTGTAATTTTAAGAGGGAACTTAAAACATCAAATGTTCGTTGGTATTTTAATCTTTATGAGTTCTTTCCTTGTTACAAGTTTTGCGCATCACTTTGCTATTTTCGTTGTAGGTATGGTTATTCTTACATTTGGTGAAATGTTTGTATGGCCTGCAGTTCCTACTATTGCCAATAAACTTGCACCTGAAGGTAAACAGGGTCAATACCAAGGCTTTGTAAACTCTGCTTCTACAGTTGGTAAAGCCTTTGGACCGTTTATTGGTGGTGTACTCGTAGATGCAATGAATATGAGTATGATGTTTGTAGGAATGATAGTATTACTTTGCTTCGGACTCATTTTCCTAAGCATCTTTGATAGAGGTTTGCCTAAAGATAAAAATGAAACCCCTATACCTAGAAGACGTAAGAGAAGAAAATCAAAAGCTTCTAAATAAATATAATATGGAAGAAATAGCTCTAACTACTTGCAATAATACGTTTGATAACATAAGATTAAAAATGAATAGAAAGAAGCATTTAGAGGCTTTTCTACAGAGAACTAGTAGTGGTGAGAACTAGTGTTAAGGACTAAATCGTTTCCAATAATTAAATGAATTTAATGAGACATCTCTAACTATTTTAATGAAGTGCGCTTGATAAGCGAATAAGGGTGGTAACGCGGCAACACTGTCGTCCCTTTATACACACAATAGTAGAGGTGTCTTTTTTATGAAATAGGAGGAAATGTGTTGAATTACAATCACAAGGAAATTGAAAAAAAATGGCAAGATTATTGGGCAGACAATAAAACATTTAAAACAAGTGACAATTTAGGTCAAAAGAAATTTTATGCGTTAGACATGTTTCCTTATCCATCTGGTGCAGGATTACACGTAGGACATCCTGAGGGATACACAGCTACTGATATTGTTTCAAGATATAAGCGTATGCAAGGATATAATGTGCTACATCCTATGGGATGGGATGCCTTTGGTCTACCTGCTGAACAATATGCGTTAGATACTGGAAATGACCCTCGTGAATTTACTAAGAAAAACGTACAAACATTTAAACGTCAAATTCAAGAATTAGGTTTTAGTTATGATTGGGATCGAGAAGTAAATACCACTGATCCAGAATATTACAAATGGACACAATGGATTTTCATTCAACTTTATAATAAAGGTTTAGCATATGTTGATGAGGTTGCGGTGAATTGGTGCCCAGCTTTAGGTACAGTTTTATCAAACGAAGAAGTCGTTGATGGCGTTTCAGAGCGTGGTGGACACCCAGTTTATCGTAAACCAATGAAACAATGGGTACTAAAAATTACTGAATATGCAGATCGTTTATTAGAAGATTTAGATGACTTAGATTGGCCTGAATCAATTAAAGATATGCAACGTAATTGGATAGGTCGTTCTGAAGGTGCGAAAGTATCCTTTAATGTTGAGGACACTGATAATAAAATTGATGTCTTCACAACACGTCCTGATACAATTTTTGGTACGTCATTCTTAGTATTAAGTCCTGAACATTCACTTGTTAATAGCATTACTTCTGAAGACAAACAAGAAGAAGTCAAAGCTTATCAAGAAGAAGCTTCTAAGAAATCAGATTTAGAACGTACTGATTTAGCTAAAGGAAAAACAGGCGTTTTCACAGGTGCATATGCAATTAATCCTCTTTCTGGTGAGAAATTACCAATTTGGATTGCTGATTATGTACTATCAACATATGGAACTGGTGCAGTTATGGCGGTTCCTGGACATGATGAACGTGATCATGAATTTGCAAAGAAATTTGATTTACCAATCATTGAAGTCATCAAAGGCGGAGATGTTCAACTAGAAGCATACACTGGTGAAGGTGAGCACGTTAATTCAGGTGAACTCAATGGTCTTGAAAATGAAGCTGCCATTAGTAAAGCAATTGAGTTATTAGAAGATAAAGGCGCTGGTGAGAAAAAAGTTAACTACAAACTGCGCGATTGGTTATTTAGCAGACAGCGTTACTGGGGTGAACCAATTCCAATTATTCATTGGGAAGACGGTTCAATGACAACTGTGCCTGAAGAAGAATTACCTTTATTACTACCAGAAACTAGTGAAATTAAACCTTCTGGCACTGGAGAATCTCCTTTAGCTAATATTGATGAATTTGTAAATGTGATTGATGAAAAGACAGGCATGAAAGGACGTCGTGAAACGAATACAATGCCTCAGTGGGCAGGTAGTTGTTGGTATTACTTACGTTATATTGATCCAGATAATGAAAATATGATTGCTGACCCTGAAAAATTAAAGCACTGGCTACCAGTTGATTTATATATTGGTGGGGTAGAACACGCAGTACTTCATCTATTATATGCAAGATTCTGGCATAAAGTACTTTATGATTTAGGTGTAGTTCCTACAAAAGAACCATTCCAAAAATTATATAACCAAGGAATGATTCTCGGTGAAGGTAATGAAAAAATGAGTAAATCAAAAGGAAACGTTATTAATCCTGATGATATCGTATCATCTCATGGTGCCGATACACTGCGTTTATATGAAATGTTTATGGGGCCACTTGATGCAGCAATTGCATGGAGTGAAAACGGCTTAGATGGTTCAAGAAGATTCCTTGATCGTGTATGGAGACTTATCGTTACTGAAGATGGCTCAGTAAATAACAAGATTGTAGAGTCTAATGATAAATCATTAGACAAAGTTTACAATCAAACAGTTAAAAAAGTTACTGAAGATTTCGATGCGCTTAGCTTTAATACTGCAATCAGTCAATTAATGGTATTTATTAACGATTGTTATAAAGCTAATGAAATTTATAAACCTTATATTGAAGGTTTTGTAAAAATGTTAGCGCCAATTGCTCCTCATATTGGTGAAGAATTATGGAGTAAACTAGGTCATAATGAAACTATAACTTATCAACCATGGCCTACATTTGATGAAAGTCTACTTGTTGACGATGAAGTTGAAATTGTAGTTCAGGTTAATGGCAAAGTCCGTGCTAAATTAAATATTCCAAAAGATTTATCAAAAGAGGAAATGCAAGATTTAGCTTTGGCTAATGATAATGTTAAAATGAGTATCGAAGGTAAAGAGATTAAAAAAATTATCGCAGTACCTCAAAAATTAGTTAACATTGTTGCTAAATAAATATTAAGGAGAGATTATTAATGGAATCAATTACAGTAGATGAACTAAAGAAAAAAGTGTTGGATTCTAATCCAGTTAATATCGTAGATGTTAGAAATGATGAAGAAACAGCTATGGGTGTTATTCCTGGAGCTAAAACGATTCCAATGGATCAAATTCCTGATAACTTAAATGAGTTTAATAAAGACGAAACATATTATATTATCTGTGCTGCTGGAGCAAGAAGTGCTAAAGTCGTTGAATATCTTGAAGATAAAGGTATTCATGCTGTTAATGTTGAAGGTGGCATGAATGAATGGGGAGATGAAGGTACTGTTATCGACAGTATTTAAACTCATCTTAAGTAAATGTTTTTATCACACTAGTCCGACAAGGGCTAGTGTTTTTTTGTACAAAAAAAGATTTTTGCAATATGTTATGTGTTAGGAAACAAAATATTATTAATAAATTTCAATTGAGTTAAAATAATTTTATACAATAGTAGATTTTAAATATTATAGATGATAAAATTAAACAGACTAAAAAGATTGTGTTCAATAAACCAGCAGTCAGATTTTTAAAAAGTTCTAAACATCATGAAAATAATTATTCACATTAAACTAACATCAAAGAATCAACATCTAGGAGGAACAACTTAATGAATCTATTTAGAAAACAGAAATTTAGTATTAGAAAATTTAACATTGGAATTTTTTCGGCACTCATTGCGACTGTTACATTTTTAGCGCATCCATCACAAGCCTCTGCATCAGAACTAGACTCAACTCAACCCGAAAGTTCTGAAGGAACAGTGCAAAATGGCTCTGGACAAAATGTGTCAACTGAAGAATCAAGCGCACAATTAAACAACGATGTTATTCAAGGTGATAATAAACCAAGTACAACTCATTTAGAACAATCTGATAATTTGAATAACTCACAAATTACAGGCAATACACTAGATCAAACACAATCTCTAACTAATAATGAATCAAATGAATTAGAAAATGAAACTAATACTTTAGCAACTAATACGAATTCTACTATCGATGAGAACGCTATACATGTTGATAACACAACTCAACACCATTTAGAAGCTAAGACTAATGATAAGTCATCTAAAGATGCTAAAAATACGTCAAATCCAATTACACACGATACAAAGGTAGTAAGAGAAGAAAGTAATTTACCTAAAAAAAGAAGCCGAAGAGATTTACCAGCTGGAGATAGCAACAACGCAAACACGGCTACGACAATTAATGATCCTAATTTAAGTAATACGGGAACAAACAGTATAAAAACAACGTTAACGTTTGATGATTTAGGCATTACTACTAGCAATAACAGACATAAACCTGAAGTAAAAGTCCTAAATGAATTAAAAGGTTTCAAAATGATCAATGGTGGTAGTGTAGGGTTAGTTAATAGTGAACTTGAGCGTACCAATGTATTTCATAGTGGCGATCCTAGAAACTATCAAGCAAGTGGTAATGTATTGGTTCTAGGTAGATCAAGAGGGACAGATGTTAATGATCATGGAGGTTTCAATGGAGTTGAAAAAGATTTCACTGTTAATCCAAATTCAGAATTAATGTTTGGATTTAATACAATGCCTGCCAATAATGGTAAAGGTGGAACATATTTAATAGTTAAAAATGCAGATAATGATAAGCAAATTGTGAAACAAGATGTTCAAGATGGTGGGATTTGGAGATTAGTTAAAATTCCAGATAATGTTAATAGAGTTAAAGTTCAATTTTTACCAAATAATGATATTATGACTGACACTCGCCGAGTGGCTCTATTAAAGGATGGATATAAATATTACTCACTTATAGATTCCATTGATATCGCTACAGGATCTCATTTGAAGGTGCTCCCTAAGGAAAATAATGATGCTGTGAAGAATAATAAACAATTTGAAGTGAGTACTAGAATAGAGAATGATGGTAATTTCGCTGCTGCGTTAGATACTAATAAATTAATTTATACGGTTAAATTACCAGAAAACTTTGAGTATATTGATGATTCTACTGTAGCTACGTTCGTTAATGGAAATATGCCAAATACTACAATTAAACCTTTAAGTGTAAATTACAATCGACAAACTAATACACTGACTTTCACAAGTAATGGTGTGAATAAGTCTAGTAGTAATCAAGAAGATGCTAAATTTTTACCTAATAAAATTTTAAATATTAAATATAAATTAAGACCTGTTAATATTCCAACGCCTAGACAAGTTACAGTTAATCAATCAATAACATATAAAACTTATGCTCAATATTACTTAAATACTAATGATAATACTGTAACTGCGCAACAAACACCATTTACAATTGATGTAAAAATGAATAAAGACGATTTAGAAGAACAAGTGAATAAAGAAGTTATACCTTCAAATTATACTTTAGCCTCTTTTAACGCTTATAAAAACTTAAAAGCACAAGCACAAACGATACTTGAAGAAGAAGCTAATAATAAACCAATTAATGAGAGAGTTTCCCAAGCTGAAATCGATAGTTTGTTACATCAATTACAGAATACATTAATTAATAGGGTGGACGCAGCTCAAGAAATTAATAATAAAGCACAAGATATGAGTGATGAAGCGGAAGCTAACAATGAATTAACTACTGAAGAAAAAGAAGCTCTAACGGAGAGAATAGATAATGATAAGAATGAAATCCTCAGTAAAATTGATGATCAAACAACTGATGAAGGTGTCGAGCAAGTTAAAAATACTGGACTAACTACCTTGGCTGCAGACACTCCTCAACCAGTAATAAAACCTAAAGCGCGTGAAGCCATTAATAATAAAGTTACTGATCAAAAAGCGTTAATTAACCAAAATAATGAGGCAACGCATGAAGAGAAAAATGTCGCAATTCAAAAAGTTGATAATCATTCTTCGGAATCACTACAAAAAATTGGTGAGGCTGAAACAGAGAGTACTGTTAATGCAGCGAGAGATGAGGGTATTAATAACATTTCTTCGGACATTCCAAACCCTCAACAAAAAGCCGAAGCTAGAAGAATAATCAATCAAAAAGCTCAAGATAAAATCACTGAAATTAATCAAAACACTCAAGCCACTCAAGACGAGAGAAATATTGCTTTAAACAATGTAAACCAAGCAAAAACACAAGCTTTGCAAAATATTCAAAATGCTAATACAAATAATGATGTTACTAACGCTAAAGATGCTGCAATAAATACAATTAATCAATTAAGTGTTAACCCTGTTAAAAGAAAGCAAGCTATTAATGAATTAAACACGGTAGCGCAGCAACAAAAACAGAACATTCAAAGAAATAATGAAGCTACAACCGAAGAAAAAACGGAAGCTGAAAGTAAAGTGGAAAGAGAATTAGCTCAAGCTACTCAAAACATTAATTCTGCATCTACTAATAATGAGGTTGACCAAGCAAAAACAAGTGGTCAGAATGCTATTAATTTAGCCAATCCTAACACTACAGTTAAGAGAATTGCACGAGAAGCAGTTGAAAATAAAGTAACTTCTCAAATTCAACAAATCAATGCTAATAACAAAGCAACTAATGAAGAAAAAGAGACAGCAATTAATAATGTATATGCACATAAGCAAGAAGCTTTGAACAATGTTACTAATGCTCATTCAAATTCAGATGTTAAAAATGTACAACAAGATGGTATAAACACTATCAATCTAGATCAACCTAATGCGGTTAAAAAAGATCAAGCAATTTTGGAATTAAGTCAAAAGGCACAAGAAAGAAAAGCTACACTTAACCAAACACCAGATGCAACTGATGAAGAGAAAAACGCTGCTAATACCAAGGTTGATCAGGCACTTAATGATGGTATACAACAAATTAATCGTTCAACATCAAATAATGACGTTGATAATGCTAAGACAAATGCTACACAAACAATCGATAACATCAATGTAGATGTTCTGAAGAAACCACAAGCTAAAGAAGAAATCGCATCTAAAGTGAATGACAAACAAAGAGAAATAACGAATGATAATGAAGGTACTACTGAAGAAAAACAAAGTGCTATAGAAAGTGTAAATCAAGCTAAAGTTGAGGCTGACAGTGGTATTTCACAAGCTCAAACTAATACAGAGGTTGAAAAAGCTAAAAATGCTGGATTGAGTAATATTGGAAATATTCATCCTGTCTTTAATAAAAAACAACAAGCACGTGCAAAAATAAATGAGAAATTTAAAACAAAACAAGATCAAATCAATCAAACCCCTAATGCTACTCAAGAAGAGAAAAATGAAGCATTAACAAAATTAACGCAAGCTAAAGATGCTGTATTACAAACAATAAGTAATTCACAATCAAATGATAATGTTGACCAAGCACAAACTAATGGAATTCAAACTTTAGATGGTATTAACACTACAGTTAATAAAAAACCTCAAGCAAAAGAAAGTATTAATCATGTCGCTCAAAATCATAATAATGAAATTGACTTAAATAATAACGCTACTACTGAAGAAAAAGATGATGCAAAGAATTTAGTAAATGCAGCAATTACTAATATCAATAATAATATTGACAACGCAGATACAGACGCTCAAGTAGATAGCGCAGTGGCTAATGGAACTCAAACGATAAATTCAATTACTCCTGCTACGACTGTAAAAACTAATGCTAAAAATGAAATTGCTAAAAAAGCAGAGTCTATCATAGCTAAAAACCAAACTTCACCTGATGCTACTGACGAAGAAAAAGCAGAAGCTAATTCAAAAGTAGAAGAAGCAAAAGCTGAAGCTAATAGTAACATTCAAATAGCAAAGTCAAATGAACAAGTTAAAGAAGCAAAAGATAACGGTCTTAATAAAATTAATGAAATTAGCCCAACTACTACAATTAAGTCAGAAGCTAGAAAGGCTGTTCAAAATAAAGTAAACGAGCAAATTGGTTTAATCAAAGCGACACCAGATGCAACTGATGAAGAAAAAGCAACTGCTATTGCAAAAGTTAATAGTGAACTAGCCAAAGTTCAACAACAAATTAATACAGAACATACATCTCAAGGAGTTAATAGTGTTAAGGCAAATGCAATGACTGCAATAGAGCAAATCACAGCTCAAGCAATAGAGAAAGAAACCGCTAGAGATGCAGTTAAACAAAAAGCTAATGAACAAACTGATGTTATCAATAATAACAATAACTCAACAGAGGAAGAGAAAGTAGAAGCGATAGGCAGAATAAATAATGCTAAACAAGAAGCACTAGACAATATTAATAGTGCAACAATGAATCAAGCCGTAACTAGTGCTAAAAATGAGGGTATTAATAATATTAATTTAATTCAATCGTCAACATCTACTAAGACAAATGCTAAGAGTGATATTGATCGTAAATTAAGTGAACAAATAGAAAATATTAACCAGCATCAAACTGCTACAACAGAAGAAAAAGATACAGCTGTTCAATTAGCAAACCAAAAAGCTAATGAAGCAAAAAATAATATTCAAACTGCAACGGATAACGAAGGCGTTGCTCAGGCTAAGACAAATGGCATAAGTGCAATAAATAATATTGAACCTAATGCACAACAAAAACTTACCGCTAAAAAAGATATAGAAACCAAAGTAACTGAACAAAATAGAGTAATTGATAATACGACTAATGCAACTGATGAAGAAAAGCAAGAAGCTAAAAATAGAGTAAAAACAGAAGAAAATACAGGTAATCAAAATATTGATCAAGCTCAAACAAATCAACAAGTAATTGATGCAAAAACTACTACTATTGATACAATAAACACTATTATCCCTAATGTAACAAAGAAACCAACCGCAAATAGGGAAATTGATGCTAAGTTTGAGCAACTTAAACAAGCTATCAATTCTACACCTGATGCAACAACAGATGAGAAAAATGAAGCTATACAACGTTTAATTGAAAAAAAAGATGAAAGTAAAAATCTAATTAGTCAAGCAACTAAGGATGCACAAGTAGATCAAAATAAAGAAAATGGAATACATGAATTAGAAACTATTCATGCTCATCCAACTAAAAAAGCAGAGGCTATTTATGCTGTTCAAGAGAAAGTTAAATCACAAAATGACTTAATTACGAATAACAACGATGCAACAGATGAAGAAAAAGAGGTCGCAAAGAATCTTCTAGAAGCAAGCAAAATAAAAACAATTAGTAGTATTAATCAAGCACAAACAAATGCTCAAGTAGATAATGCTAAAAACACAGGTATGGATGAGATGAGTTTAATTCACCCAGCGACTACTACCAAAACTGATGCTAAAACAGCTCTTGATCAAAAAGCTCAACAGCAGGATACAATTATTAATGGTAATAATGATGCAACAGACGAAGAGAAAGCTAAAGCAAGAGAGCTAGTTGAACAAGCTAAAACTGAAGCTAAAAATAATATAAATAGTGACCATACAACTATTGATGTTAATAATGAAAAAACTAAGGGCATACAAAAAATTGCAGAAATTCACCCAGCTACAACTGTTAAGTCTAACGCTAAACAAGAATTACAAAATAAAGCTGATGATCAGATCGCTCAAATTACTAACACGCCTAATGCAACTCAAGAAGAGAAACAAGATGCTATCACAGAAGTTAATACTTCATTGGCTCAGGCTAATCAAAACATCAATCAAGCGCATTCTACTGAGGAAGTTAAACGTGCCAAAGGTGATGGAATTAACTCTATTAATGATATTCATGCAAAAGTAAACAAGAAACAATCTGCTATTAATGAATTAAAACAAAAAGCTAATGAACAAAAACAGTTAATCTTAGCTAATAACAACGCGACTGATGATGAAAAAAATGCAGCACAAGCACAAGTAGATGCTAAATTAGCTGAAGAAATACAAAATGTTAACAATGCGGATACAAATGCTCAAGTAGATAATGTAAAATCTAAAGCAATCACAGCAATAAGTGCTATCAATGCCCAACCTCATAAGAGACAAGATGCTATCAATAGTTTAATTGCTCAGGCAGAAAGTAAAAAAGCTGACATAAGAAATAATTCTCAAGCTACTACTGAAGAAAAAAATACGGCAACGCAATCTATTGAAGTAGCTTTAACTAAAGCTAAAGCAGAAATTAGTAATGCTCAAACGAATGCTGTAGTGGATGAAAAGCTTGAAGCAGGTAAACAAAGTCTCCAACAAATTGAGGTATCAACAGTAACTAAAACAACTGCAAAAGCTGATGTAGCAAATGCTATAAATAATAAAAGAGAACAAATTAATATTAATCGTCAGGCTACAACAGAGGAAAAAGATGAAGCACTTAATCAACTAAAACAGGAAGAAACGAAGGCAAATAATGCAATTGATTCAGCCTCAGCAAATCAAAATGTTAATGATGCCAAAACACAATACTTGGCAAGTATTGAAAATATTCAGCCTAATATTGTTAAAAAGCCTGCATCAAATGATGTAATCAATAATAAAGTAACAGAACAAACAAAACTTATTAATAATAATCAAGAAGCTACTTCAGAAGAGAAACAGGCAGCTTTAACGAAATTAGAAACTGCGAAAACTAGTGCACTTCAAAATATTAATCAAGCTTCTACAAATGACGAAGTTCAAGCAGCTGAAAATACTGGTGTTGCAGAAATAGGAAAAATAGTGCCAGAAACAACTGTGAAACAAGCAGCTAAACAAGGCATTGAACAAACTACTCAAAATCAAATAAACAAAATAAATGATAATAATAATTCAACATTTGAAGAAAAAGCAGTAGCTATTAATAAAGTCAACATAGCTAAAAATGAGGCATTAAATAATATTACTAATGCTACGACAACGCAGTTAGTTCAAGATGCAAAAAATAGCGGAACTATTGTAATCACAGGAATAAATCCTGATACATCGGTAAAAGCAAATGCGATTCAGGCTCTTTCAACAGAAGCTAAAAATAAAAATGATTTAATTGATCAAACACCTAATGCAACTGCTGAAGAAATGGAAGAAGCAAATAATAAAGTAGATAGTATCCAAGAAAAAGCAAATGCTAACATAGGCAAAGCTAATACAACAGATGAAGTTAACCAAATTAAAGCAAAAGCAATTCAAGATATGAAAGCTGTTCAAACTGAAGTTGTTAAAAAACAAAATGTGAAAGAACAACTTTCACAATTAGGTGAGAATCAAAAACAAGTGATTAATAGCAACACTGAAGCTACTAAGGATGAGAAAGACGAAGCTATTGAGAGACTCAATAATGAATTAAATACTTCAACTACACAAATTAACAATGCAAGTCATAATAGTGAAGTTGACGGAATCTTAAATAATTCTAGACCTAAAATAGAAGCTATTACACCTCAAGCGAGAAAGAAACGTTCAGCAATAGATGAAATTGGTGCAAAAGTTAATGCACAAAATAGTGAAGTTGACAAAAATAAAGAAGCGACTTTAGAAGAGAGAAATGATGCACTAAATAAAATTAATCAAGCTTATGAAGAAGGTAAGGCTAACATTAAAAATGCCCAAACTAATGATGAAGTTGACAATGCTAAAAATTCAAGTATACAAAAAATTGCATTAATACAACCATCTACTGAAGTAAGAGCAAATGCCAGAAAAGCATTAAAAGCGAAAGCAGATGAACAAAACGCCTTAATTGACAGTAATCGCAATGCCACAACAGAAGAAAAATTGGAAGCAAAAGAATTAGTTGAACAAGAATTAAATTCATCTAACTATAGATTAAAACACGCTGATACAAATCAAGATGTTCAAAATATAATATCTGAAGATTCAAAAGCTATAGCTAATATACAACCATCTACTGATGTTAAGGATAGAGCTAAAGCAGATGTTGTTGCTAAAAGTAATGAAAAACAAAATGAAATTGTTAATAATACTGAAGCTACTACAGAAGAGAAAGAAGTGGCTTCCCAACAGCTTCAACAGGTTACTGATCGAACAAATAATTCAATTGGTTTAGCACAAGATACAGATCAAGTAAACGTAGAAAAGAATAAGGGCATAGAATCTATTAAAGATATTCAACCTATTATCATTAAAAAACCAGCTGCTAGGGTTGAGCTTGATAAAGCACTTAAAAGAAAACAAAACGAGGTTAATCAATTACCTAATGCAACTACGGACGAATTACAGCAAGCGTTAAATCATTTAGATCAATTTGTTCAAGAAGCTAAAACTAATATAAATCAAGCACAAACTAATGCTCAAGTAGATCAAGCTAAAGAGAACGGTACTAACAGTATTAATACTTTTGAACCAGTAATAGGTGTTAAACAAAATGCAATTGACGCAATTAATAATGCTAAACAAGAAAAAATCGACCGAATAAGTCAAGCTTTCAGTGCTACACAAGAAGAGAAAGATAAAGCATCACAATTCGTAAATGAAGAAGCTCAAAAAGCTATAGAATTAATTAATAAAGCCCAAACAAATTCACAAGTAACTGAAGCAAAAGATAATGTTATAAATACGATTAAACAATTTGAACCAGAGTATCATAAGAAGCGAAATGCAATTCTAAAACTTTATGATATTGTTGATGCTCAAGAAGCTATTATTAATGCAGTTCCTGATGCAACAGAAGATGAGAAACAAAATGCTATAGATAAAGTTGAACAATTATTACATGCTACGAAAAAAGAAATCGGTTTAGCAAGTGATAATGCTGGTGTAGATGACATTTATAACAACATATCAGAGCAAATTAAAACAATTTTCCCTGAAGTTGTAAGTAAATCTAATGCTAGAACTATACTTAACAATTTAGCTAATCAATTAATTAAAACATTTGAAAATACACCTGATGTTACTACAGAAGAACGTGATGATGCTATCAACCATGTGAAAAATCAATTAAGTGCGGTCTTAGGTGCAATCGATAAGGATACTAGAGATGTACAAGTGGCTCAAGAAAAGGTATTTGGTTTAAATGATTTAAACAATATTGTTATTAATGTAATTCAAAAACCAACTGCTAGAAAAGCTATAAATACAAAAGCAGATGAAATTAAATTATCAATTAACAATACACCTAATGCTACGGATGAGTAAAAACAGAATGCATTAGATAAAGTTCATGCTATTGTTAATGATGCCCAAAATAAAATCCGTGAAGCTAAAGCAGATAGTGAAGTTATGGTCGCTAAAACAGATGCAATTTCTTTACTTTCTGTTATCAATCCGGAAGTTCAAGTAAAACCATTTGCTTTAGATGAAATCCAACAACAAGCTAATAATCAAAAATCTAAAATAAACAACAACTCTGAAGTGACTAAAGAAGAAAAAGATGCGGCTATACTTTTAGTAGATGATTTAATTAAACAGAGTGAAGTACGATTAGATGCTGCGACTAAAAACCAACAAGTTGAAGATATTAAAAATGATATTATTAATAAAATTTTAAATATTGAACCAACTAATAGCATTAAACCTGCAGCTTTGAAACAAATTTTAGCTAAATTAGACGCTCAAAAAGCGTTTATTAGTGAAAATAATGATGCTACAGACGAAGAGAAAGCGGTAGCTATAGATAAACTCGTAGAAGCGTCTAGTGAATATGCTGCTAAAATTGATGATGCTAAAACGAATGATGAGGTCGAAGCAGTTAAAAATCAAAGTATTAAAGATATAGAATCTATACTTTCTCTAATTAGTAAGAAACCTCAAGCTAAGTTAGAAGTACAACAGAAAGCTGAGGAAATAAAAACTACAATTAATTCTAATAAAGATGCTACTACTGAAGAGAAAAATGCAGCTTTAAAAACTTTAGATGAATTGATAAATGAGGCAGATGAATCTATATTATCTGCTCATACTAATGAAGAAGTTGATAAAGCCAAAGCACTTGCTTTACCAAAAATTGAAGCGGTGAAAGTTACAACTGAAGTTAAACCTCAAGCAAAAGCGCAAATTCAAGATGTAGCTAATAAGAAGAAAAATGAGTTTGAGAAATTTGAGGATGCAACTGTTGAAGAAAAACAAGAAGTATTAAATAAACTTGCTGAGACAGTTAATACTATTAATCTTGCTATACAAGATTCTGAGGCTAATGCTGATGTATCAAAATCACTTCACGACGGTTTAGCTAAATTAGATTTAATTCAAATAAATGCACATAAGAAATCTGATGCGAAATCATACTTACATCAACAACTTTCTGCTAAAATTCATGCTGTTGAAGCAAATAGTGATGCGACAGTTGAAGAGAAGCAAGCATTTATTAGCAAATTAAAAGCTTTAGTCAATCGTATTCATATGCAAGTGAATGACTCAGAAACAAATGAAGAAGTAGATAATAGTTTGAATAACTTTAAAGTAGAATTTGAAAAATTAAAATTACAAACTCATAAAAAAGCTAATGCTAAACGTATCATTCAAAACAAAGCGGATGAAATCATTCGAAATATTGAAGATAATGATAAGGTTAGTTATCAAGCTAAATTAGCAGCTAAAAATTTAATTTCTCAAATTTTGAATGATTCATTTAAAGAAATTGAAGACGCTAATGATAATAAAACTGTTGATGAAGTAGTCAAACAAACAATTACTAAACTAGAAGCTATAAAAGTTAAAGAAGATAAGTTAAACTCTATGGAATCTACTCATCAAACTGAACAAAATAATAAATGTGATAATGTAAATGGCTCTAATAATAATCAACATACAATAAATGAATTGCCTGATACTGGTGAAACAGATTATTCAGGACCTTTAGCAGGTGCAGCATTACTTTCAGGACTAGCATTGTTATCTACACGTAAAAATAAAAAAGATAAAAAATCTTAATTCACTACTCAAAAAACCTTCTAGGTAGCATAAAACGTTACCTAGAAGGTTTTAAATATATTAGGATTCATTTTTAAAAGTTCCAGCATTAGATCCAGCAACGTGACCTGTCACTAATGCACTTGTTATATTGTATCCGCCAGTATAACCATGTATATCTAATACCTCTCCACACAAAAATAATCCTGGAACGATTTTTGACATCATTGTTTTAGGTTGTATTTCTTTTAAAGACACACCACCACCAGTGACAAACGCTTTATCAATGGGGAGTGTTCCATTAACGTTAAACCTAAATCCTTTTAAATTTGAGATAAAGTGATTTAATTGTTGATTAGACAAATGATGAGATGTAGTTTCATCACTAATATCGGATTGTTCTAACATAAACAATAAGTAACGTTCTTCAATTAAGCCATGCAAACTATTTTTTATATACTTATCTGGTTCAGCCTTTAATAAGGATTTAATTTTTTGAGAGAGTTGATCGTGATTTAAATTTGGAAATACGTCCAATTGCATAGCAATATCCTGTTTCTTTTGATTCTTTTGTTCTTTATAGACAAATTGGCTACATCTAAGCGCAGCTGGACCACTTACACCAAAGTGCGTAAATATCATATCCATTTGATGGCTTATTCTTTTTTTACCATTTTTCTTTAAAACTGATAATTCTACATCTTTCAAACTTAATCCTTTAAGACGTTTTGATTTAATGAAAGCGTCTCTAGAAGTTATTGGAACTTCTGTAGGGAAGAGTTCGGTTATAGAGTGGCCAAGAGATTCGGCGAATTGATAACCGTCTCCAGTTGACCCTGTTTGTGGTACAGATGTACCACCAGTAGCAATGATTAAAGATTTACTTTGGAATTCACCTTTTTGAGTTGTAACATAAAAAATACCGTTATCATGAGAAATTTCTGTGACTGGAGTTTCCTCCATAACATTAACTTTGTTTTCATTAATTTGTTTAATCAAAGTGTTTACAACATCCTGTGCTTTATTGGATACAGGGAACATCCGACCGTGATCTTCTTCTTTTAATTTCACGCCTCGGCTTTCAAAAAATTCAATAATAGATTCATTATCAAAAACTGAGAAAGGGCTATAAAGAAATTTACCGTTACCAGGTATGTTTTTGATTATTTCAGCATAGGGTAGGCGATTAGTAACATTACAACGACCTCCACCTGATATTTTCAATTTTCGTCCTAAACCCTTTTTCTTTTCAATTAATAAGACATTATCACTTACTTCACTTGCGGCGACTGCAGCCATTGAACCGCTGGGGCCTCCGCCAATTATAATAGTTTGATACATTGAGTTACCTCCACATATTCATTGTTACAATTGTATTAGACTATTTAAGTATTATCTAATAAAAATTAAGGTATGAGATGACAAAGAGTAAAAATATAATTATAATATGAAACTTGGAACCTCATTAAATTAATACTAACATCGTGTCTTTTTTCTACAGATACTTAGCTTTTTAAAACATAATTTTTACAATGTCTAAAAAGTGGAAAATAAAAGACAAACATTTATTATTTTGTGATATATTTTTAAGTAATGCAAGGTAATAAGTTTTGATATAAACAACACGATATAAAACTTTAATAAAATTTTAAGATAGGAAGATAGGTAATGAGTGAGAGTAAAGAAATGGTTCGAGGAACCTTTTTAATTACATTAAGTATTTTAATTACTAAAGTATTAGGTGTGCTGTTTATTATCCCGTTCACTTCATTGATTGGCGGGCAAGAAAATATGGCTCCTTTTACTTATGCTTACGCTCCTTATAATATTGCAATTGCAGTAGCAACTGCAGGGGTGCCACTAGCAGCTTCTAAATATGTAGCTAAGTACAATGCGTTAGGTGCTTATAAGGTCAGTCAAAAGTTTTATAAGTCAAGTTTCATTGTAATGAGTATTACGGGTGTAATTGGCTTTCTAATTTTATATTTTTTAGCTCCATACATAGCAGAGTTAACTTTATCGCGTAAGAATAATGCGAAAACTGGTTGGTCAGTTGCTGATATTACATGGATTATAAGAATTATCAGTATTGTAGTTATATTTATACCAGTTTTAGCTACATGGAGAGGTATATTCCAAGGATACAAATCTATGGGCCCAACAGCTGTTTCAGAAGTAACAGAGCAAATTGCCCGAATTATTTTCATATTAGTAGGTAGTTACTTAGCTTTAAATGTATTTAATGGTACAGTTCTACAAGCAAATGGAATTGCCACGTTCGCAGCAGCAATCGGAGCTATAGCTGGAATTATTACGCTTTGGTATTATTGGATTAAACGTAGAAGAAATATTAAAGAAATGGTTGAGTCTGATACAGCTAATATGCATGTTTCTTATGGAAACATGTATAAAGAGATTATTGCTTACAGTATTCCATTTGTAATTGTAAGTTTAAATTTCCCATTATTTAATTTAGTAGATCAATTTACACATAATGGGGCTCTAAGTTTAGTTGGCGTAAATCCAAAGTTACAAGATACATTCTTTAACATGTTAAATATGTCTACAAATAAAATTGTAATGATCCCAACATCATTAAGTGCTGGTTTTGCGGTGAGTTTAATTCCATTTATCACAAAAACTTATGAAGAGGGTCGTCTAGAGGAAATGCATAGACAAATTAGAACATCTATTGGTGTCCTAATGTTTATTACAGTGCCAGCTAGTATAGGTATTATGGCATTAGCACAACCTTTATTTACTGTATTCTATGGTTATGATCCTATTGTTCATGGTCACGACCCTAACTTTGACGGAAGTAGATTACTATTTTATTATGCACCCGTAGCGATATTAATTTCACTATTAAGTGTAACTGCTTCTATGTTGCAAGGTATTGATAAGCAAAAATTAACAGTCTTTGTTATTTTAGGTTCAGTAGTCATCAAATTAGCACTAAACTATCCGCTTATTATGCTTTTACACACTCCAGGTGCGGTACTAAGCACTGCAATTGCATTATTATTTGCAATTGGCTGTAATTTCTATATTTTAAAAAAATATGCGAAATTCAAATTCAGCTATAGTTGGATACAATTTGCTAAAATATTCTTATACTCCTTCATCATGATGATAGGTGTAGAAGTTGTATACTTCATTCTTAAATTATTCCTAAATCCTACTAGATTTGGTTACCTCATTATAATAGCTATAAGTGTTATTGTTGGTGCGCTTATTTATGGTGGCATTACAATCAAGAATAGACTGGCTGACGAATTTTTAGGTGACGTTCCTGAAAAAATTAGACGAAAAGTGACGTTTTTAAGATGAGAATAGATAAATTTCTAGCTAATATGGGTTTAGGCACTCGTACTGAAGTAAAACAATTACTTAAAAAAGGTCTTGTAGAGGTTAATGAGAAAAAAATTAAAACACCTAAATCTCAAATTGACCCTGAAACAGACAAAGTAGTGGTTGATGGTGAAGAGATTTCATATGTAGATAACGTCTATATGATGTTAAATAAACCTAAAGGTTATATTTCAGCTACAGAAGATAACGCTCATCAAACTGTTTTAGATTTAATCCCTGAATTTTCACATTTAGGGATTTTTCCTGTAGGAAGGTTAGATAAAGACACAGAAGGATTACTTTTATTAACTAATGATGGACAATTTAATCATGAATTAATGAGCCCAAAAAAACATGTATCTAAAACTTATGAAGTTATATCTAAATATCCTATTAAGCAGTCAGATATAGAAGCTTTTAAATTAGGCGTAGAACTTTCTGATGGTAAGGTCAAACCGGCAGAACTTATTAAAGGAAATGATAGACTTTCATATGTTACGATTTATGAAGGAAAATATCATCAAGTAAAACGAATGTTTCATAGTATCGAAAATGAGGTATTAGAATTGAAACGTGTTAAAATCGCCAATTTAGAATTAGATGAAACTCTAAATTCTGGTGAATATCGTTTTTTAAATGAACAAGATTTCGAAAATCTAAAAAAATGACAAAGGAGAAGGTGTACAATTATGGGTAAAAGTACAAATTTATTTAGAATTGCATTAGGCATTGGTGGCGCTGTTGCAGCAGTCGCTTTATCACGCAAAGACAGTCGTGACAAACTTAAAAATGAATATAACAAATATAAAGAAAATCCTGAATCATACAAAGCAAACGCTAAAGACTTTGCTAGCCAAATTGGAAACAAAGCCAATGAAACGATTCAAGAAGTAAGAAATAATCCAAGAGATTATGTTGATCGAATTAAAAATGATCCTAAAGCATTCTTTGAAGAAGAAAAATCTAAATTTACTGATTTAGATGACAAAAAAGCAGATGATTTAGAAGAAGGAAAGTTTGACGACGAAGGTGGCGCAACAACTTCTAATAATCTAAGAGTTGTCTCTGAAGATGATTTAAAAAATAATAAAAATGCTTTAGAAGATAAAGAATAAATAAAATTTATCAATTTAAATCACAATAATAAAGAGCCTATAGATGAACGCTAGAAGTTCATCTATAGGCTTCTTTTTTATCTAAAAAAATATATAAAGCATTCAATTTGAAACGCAAATATGAATTATATTAGTATTCCTAAATTTGATATAATTTAACTTGAAAATCATCATTACAAAAAATTAAGTAATTTTCTGACATCTTACTGTAGTTTCTGAGTAACATATTGTAAAATGGAGTTTAACTTATATAAAAAGGAAGTCGATCTCAAATGTGGAAAGAAAAGGTTCTAGAATATGAAAATCAAATGATTGATGATCTTAAAGGCTTATTATCTATTGAAAGTGTAAGAGATGATTCTAAAGCCTCTAAAGATGCACCTGTCGGACCCGGACCAAGACAAGCTTTAGACTACATGTACGAATTAGCTGAGAGAGATGGGTTTTCAACACATGATGTAGATCATATAGCCGGTCGAATAGAAGCTGGCCAAGGAGAAGATGTCTTAGGTATCTTATGTCATGTAGACGTTGTTCCGGCTGGTGATGGATGGGATTCTGACCCATTTGATCCTGTAGTAACAGACGATGCAATTATTGCCAGAGGTACACTAGATGACAAAGGACCTACAATTGCTGCATATTACGCCGTGAAAATATTGAATGATATGAACGTAGATTGGAAGAAACGTATTCATATGATTATAGGTACAGATGAAGAGTCTGATTGGAAATGTACAGATAGATATTTCCAAACTGAAGAAATGCCTACATTAGGTTTTGCACCTGATGCTGAGTTCCCAGCGATACATGGTGAAAAAGGAATCACTACATTTGATTTAATTCAAGATCAAATAAATGAAGATGTAGATGAACCAGATTATGAATTATTAAACTTTGAATCTGGTCAAAGATATAACATGGTACCAGATCATGCTGAAGCCCGTGTTTTAGTTAAAGAAAATATGACAGATGTGATTCAAAACTTTGAATATTTCGTTGAACAAAATGAGCTTCAAGGAGAAAGTACCGTTGATAGTGGTATTTTAATCTTAACGGTTGAAGGTAAAGCGGTTCATGGCATGGATCCTTCACTAGGCGTCAATGCTGGATTATATCTACTTAAATTCTTGTCTTCTTTAAATTTAGATAAAAGTGCAAAAGATTTTGTTGAATTCAATAATCGTTATCTCTTTGATTCTCATTTTGGAGAAAAAATGGGTATGAAATTCCATACAGATGTAATGGGAGACGTTACTACTAATATAGGAATTATTAAATACGATAATAAAGAAGCTGGAAGATACGGTGTGAACTTAAGATATCCTCAGGGATTTGAATTTGAAGAGGCTGTTGAAAGGTTTACTAATGAAATTAAAGACATTGGATTTAGCCTTGAACTTGGTAAAGTTCAAAAGCCACATTATGTAGATAAAGATGATCCATTTGTGGAGAAACTTGTCAAAGCATATAGAAACCAAACTGGCGATATGACTGAACCTTACACGATTGGTGGGGGGACTTATGCTAGAAACCTAGACAAAGGCGTCGCATTTGGTGCTATGTTTGAAGATACTGAAGATTTAATGCATCAAAAAAATGAATATATGACTAAAAAACAATTGATTAACGCAACGAGTATTTATTTAGAGGCAATTTATGCTTTATGTGTGGAGGGATAAACGATGACAAAAGTTTTTATTAACGGGGATTTTTTGAACGAAAAAGACGCTAAAGTATCTTACGAAGATCGTGGTTATGTATTTGGCGATGGAATATATGAATATATTCGTGCTTACGAAGGAAAATTATTTACAGTTAAAGAACACTTTGAACGATTTTTGAGAAGCGCAAATGAAATTGGCCTAGATTTAGGATATACAGTAGATGAGTTAATTGATTTAGTTCGTCAATTATTAAACGAAAATAATGTGAAAAATGGTGGAATTTATATTCAAGCAACTAGAGGTGTAGCGCCTCGTGAACATTCCTTCCCGACGCCTCCAACAAAACCAGTAATCATGGCATTTACTAAGAGTTATGACAGACCATATGAACAATTAGAAAACGGAGTATATGGTGTGACAACTGAAGATATTCGTTGGTTACGTTGTGATATAAAAAGTTTAAATCTTTTAGGAAATGTATTAGCAAAAGAATATGCTGTTAAATATAACGCTACAGAAGCGATTCAACATCGAGGTGAGACTGTTACAGAAGGTGCATCTAGTAACGTTTATGCGATTAAAGATGGTGCAATTTATACGCATCCAATCAATAACTTTATTTTAAATGGTATTACTCGCCGTGTAATAAAATGGATCGCTGAAGATTACGGCATACCATTCAAAGAAGAGACATTTACAGTTGATTTCTTAAAAAATGCTGATGAGGTTATTATTTCTAGTACCTCTGCTGAAGTCATGCCAGTGATTAAAGTGGATGGTGACGATATTGGCAATGGAAAAGTAGGAGATGTAACTCGTAAATTGCAAGAAGGCTTTAATAAGTACATTAAATCACATAGTATTTAAAACCTTAAATTTTAAAATTATTTAAACTTTAAAAATCTTAATAAAATTGTCTTAATTTCTCAATAATTAGTGCTAAAATTATGTTATAATTTATATTAAAGTGATTTAGAAAATACAAGTACTTTCGACTAGTAAAATGTGTCATTTTGTTTCTCATTTTTAGTTGAAATTGACCCTTAAAAATTATAAAATCTTCTATGAGTGATAAATAATGAACGGGCTGATTAAATAAAATATTTAGGGAATTTTATATTATAAAGCCAACTTAAAAAACTGTTATCTAAATATCAATTGAGCGTAAGAGAAAATTAAAATATGCGCTTTTCTATAAATTAGAATATATGGCTCTTGAAAATATATTTCTAGAGCCATTTTCTAATTGAAAGTGAGGTGAACATGTTGGAGCAGTTTTATCAGTTAGGGTGGACGCTTGATTCAGCTGGCGGTGCTTCTGGTGAAGCATATATGGCTGAACAAGATGGACAGAAATTATTTTTAAAACGTAATTCTAATCCTTTTATTGCTGCATTGTCTGCAGAAGGAATTGTACCTAAACTTGTATGGACGAAAAGAATTGAAACAGGAGAAGTCGTTACCGCACAGCATTGGAAGAACGGTAGAGAATTAAAATCTGATGAAATGGATCAAACCAGAGTAGCAAAATTACTCAATAAAATTCACAGTTCTAAACCATTGTTAAGCATGCTTAAACGTATGGAAATGGAACCCATCACTCCTGATATCATGTTAAATAAAATTAATGCCTCTTTATCTAGAGAAGTTCTAACTCACCATGTTGTTAGAAAAGCTTTAACTTATTTAGAAGATCATATTCCAAATTTAGATTCTCGCTTTTTTACTGTAGTACATGGAGATGTTAACCATAACAATTGGTTATTGTCTGATAGAGATGAATTGTATCTCGTTGATTGGGAAGGGGCAATGATTGCAGACCCAGCTATAGATATAGGTATGCTGCTTTACAACTATGTTCCTCAATCTAAATGGTCAAAATGGTTTGATACATATGGCCTAGAAGAGAGTATCAATTTAAATAAACGTATGAAATGGTATACAGTGATTCAATCCATTGGTATGGTTCAATGGTATGAAGAACAAAAACGATATAAAGATATGAATATGTGGTTGAAATTCTTAAATGAAGTTATGAATAGCAACTTATTTATATAAGGAGTAATTTAATATGAGAGTTCGATACAAACCTTGGGCAGAAGATTATTTAAAAGAACATCCTGACCTAGTAGACATGGACGGTACTCACGCAGGCCGTATGTCTGATTGGTTTGACACAGAACAACCAATATATATAGAAATTGGCTCAGGAATGGGGCAGTTTATAACTACTTTGGCTTCTAAACATCCAGAAATTAATTTTGTATCAATGGAACGTGAGAAAAGTGTCATGTATAAAGTTCTTGATAAAACAAAAGAACTTAATTTAACTAATCTTAAAATGATTTGTAATGATGCTATTGAGTTAAATGAATATTTTAAAGATGGAGAAATTTCAAGAATATACCTTAATTTCTCAGACCCTTGGCCAAAGAAACGTCATGCAAAAAGACGTCTTACATATCACACATTCCTTGCTCTATATAAGCAGATTCTCAAGGACGATGGAGAAATTCACTTTAAAACAGACAATCGTGGGTTGTTTGCATATAGCCTTGAGAGTATGTCGCAATTTGGGATGTATTTTACAAAAATGAATTTGAACCTACATGACGAAGATGATGAAGATAATATTTTAACAGAATATGAGAAAAAGTTTTCTGATAAAGGCTCAAGAATCTATCGTATGGAAGCAAAATTTCACAAGGATTTATAAAGTCCTTAAAGAAGAAAATAATATAACTATTGTCTTAAATAGAACGTCTACAAAGTTACAAACTTTGTAGGCTTTTTTTATTTTACCTAATAAACTATTTCAAAATGAGAATCAAATTTTGTATACTCAAACTTCTATGAGATTGACTGGGAACTTAAACTTTCCTATAAAATGCTTACATTTGATTTTAATAGTAACTTATAATAATTTTTAATAAAAGATGTAATTTACATCATTTCTATGAGAAGTTCAATAATGTCAAGGAGGCGTTATCTTTGAAATTAGGGCGATTTACTCTCCATTATTTAAGAGGTGGAAACACTAATATAGATGGTGGGGCGATGTTTGGTGTTGTTCCCAAACCGTTATGGACTAAAAAATACAAAGTAAATGATAAGAATCAAATTCATACTCCGACACATCCTATTTTAATTCAAACTAGTGATAAGAATATTTTAATCGATACGGGTATTGGTAATGGTAAACTTTCAGATAAACAACAAAGAAATAGTGGTGTTGAATATGAGAGCTTAATAGATGAGGATTTAAAACAATTAGGTTTAACAACCTCTGATATTGATATGGTCTTAATGACCCATCTTCACTTTGATCACGCTTCTGGTTTAACAGATAAAGATGGGCATGCAATTTTTGACCGAGCTATACATTTCATACAGCAAGACGAGTGGCATGAATTTCTTTCACCTAACATAAGAAGTCAAGCTACTTATTGGAGTTATAATCAAGGGGATTATAAGGAAAGGTTAATTTTATTTGAAAATGAGATCGAACCTTATCCTGGTATAAAGATGAAGCACACAGGCGGGCACAGTTTCGGTCACTCAATCATTACGATTGAAAGTGATAATGAATACGCTGTGCATATGGCTGATATATTACCGACTACTGCTCATCTTAATCCACTTTGGGTGACAGCTTATGATGACTATCCGATGCAATCCATTAGAGAAAAGGAACGATTAATCCCATATTTCATGCATCATAATTATTGGTTCTTGTTTTATCATGATGAAAATTATTTTGCGGTAAAATACCTAGATGACTTCAAAACAATTGATACATTTATTTCTAGACAATAAAAAAAGGTTATCGTTTGATAAAATATTCAAACGATAACCTTAATTATAGAATGCTATAACTCGATAATATCGATAACTTGACCAGAATTAGCATCGGCATAAAACTCATAGTCTACTAATTTACCATCATGATAAGCTGTAATACCACCTTGATAGATAGGTTGGTTATGATTAACATTATTCAAGACAATAGGTTGATGTACTATATAAGAGCCTTTTACGTTTCTAAAATACGTTTTAACTTCTTTTAATAAGTCATTGGCATTATATAATTTTCGCTTTGTTAGATAAAATGCTAAACATAGTGAAGTTATAAATGTTACGAAAAGCATCACTATTGCTATACCTTTAAAATTAAAAGACTTCATCATATAATCTCCTCTTATCTAATTTCTTATTCTTAGTTTACCATATTGAAGATGATATAATAGAGTGCAAGGAGTGAGATTGTGTATGATGATAGATAATACGAAAACTTTAGAACGCATAAAACAATTAACAGAGCTTCATGGAGCCCCAGGTTTTGAAGATGAAGTAAGAGATTATATGAAACAAGAAATGAACCCCTATGTTGATGAATTTGTTCAAAATAACATGGGTGGAATTTATGGAGTTAAGAAATCTAAACAAAGCAATGCCCCTAAAGTAATGATTGCTGCACATATGGATGAGATAGGTTTTATGATTACTCATGTAACTGATAATGGTATGATTCAGTTTACTAATTTAGGTGGCGTTGCTAATGATATATGGCAAGGACAAAGACTGAAAGTTAAAAATAGAAATGGCAATGAGATTGTTGGCGTTGTTGCCAATATTCCAAAGCACTTTAGAACAGGTAATGAAGCGGCTCCGGAAATAAAAGATTTAATGTTAGATATCGGTGCTTCATCTCAAGAAGAAGTACGAGAAAGAGGTATTGAAATTGGAGATACAATCGTTCCTGACACATCTTTCACTCAATTATCTGAGTATCGTTATATAGCTAAGGCATGGGATAATCGTTATGGTTGTGTCCTCGCGATAGAAATATTAGAATTGCTCAAAGATATAGAATTAGATGTTGATTTGTATGTAGGCGCTAATGTTCAAGAAGAAGTTGGATTAAGAGGTGCAAAAGCGGCTGCTGAGCAAATTAAACCTGATATTGCCTTCGTGGTAGATTGTTCCCCAGCTAATGATATAAAAGGGAAACAACAACTCTCTGGTGCACTAGGGGAGGGCACATTAATTCGTATTAAAGATGGTACAATGATATTGAAGCCACGCTTTAGAGATTATTTATTAAAGTTAGCCACAGAAAATGATATTAAACATCAATATTATATTTCTCCAGGTGGTACCGATGGGGGAGAGATCCATAAAGCAAATGAGGGCATACCTACAGCAGTGATTGGCGTTTGCGCAAGATATATACACAGCACGGATGCAGTTTTTGATATAAGAGATTACTACTCAGCTAGACAACTATTAAAAGAATGTATAACTCATTTAAATCATCATCAAATAGAAGTACTAAAATTTGGTTAAGGAGTGTAGAACAAGTGAAACAACTTGATACAGAACAACAATTTGAAGAATTAAAACAAGGTAATACTGTCTTTGAATTTACCGCTGATTGGTGCCCAGACTGCAAAGTTATAGAACCTGATTTACCTAAATTAGAAAACAAATATAAAGACTTTAATTTTGTTTCGGTAGATAGAGACAAATTTATTGATATATGTATTGATAACGATATCCTAGGAATACCCAGTTTCTTAGTTTATAAAAATGGTAAACTTGAAGGTAGCTATATAGGTAAAGAAAGAAAATCTATTGATCAAATTGATGCATTTTTAGCAAAATATATTTAAGTATCAATTTATTTAGAAAATAACGTTATCTATACACCGTATTTTTAGTTTTTTCTGTTATATAGCAGTTATTTATTGTAAAATGTTATAAGGTGCGAAAATAGGAGTGTTTTAAATGAATGTCTTCCAAATGAGAGATAAATTAAAAGCGCGTTTAAATCATTTAGACGTAGACTTTAAATTTGATAGAGAAGAAGAAACTTTAAGAATTTATCGTACAGATAATTATAAAGGTGTCACAATCAAACTCAATGCTATTGTCGCCAAATATGAAGAACAAAAAGATAAAATTATAGATGAAATTGTTTACTATGTAGAAGAAGCAATTGCTCAAATGGGCGATCATTCTTTAGAAAAAATGGAAGATTTAAAAATCATGCCAGTTGTTCGAGCAACAAGCTTTGACAAGAAGACTAAAGAAGGTCATTCATTTATTTATAGTGAACATACAGCTGAAACGAATATTTATTATGCTCTCGATTTAGATAAATCATACAGATTAATAGATGAAAGTATGTTAAAAACATTAAATATGACTGAACAACAAATTAAAGAAATGTCATTATTCAATGTTAGAAAACTTAAAAATAAATATTCTACTGATGAGGTTAAAGGCAATATTTTTTATTTCATCAATTCTAATGATGGGTATGATGCAAGTCGCATACTTAATACGTCATTCTTGAATGAAGTCCAAGAACAATGTGAGGGTGAGATGTTAGTTGCAGTTCCTCACCAAGACGTGTTAATTATTGCTGATATACGTAATAAAACAGGTTACGATGTCATGGCTCATTTGACAATGGAATTCTTTACTAAAGGTTTAGTACCAATTACTTCATTATCATTTGGCTATGACAAGGGACACTTAGAACCAATATTTATTCTAGGAAAAAATAATAAACAAAAACGTAATCCTGATGTTATACAGAGATTAGAAGCGAATAGAAAGAAATTTAATAATAAAGATAATCAATAGAAATGGAGTTTTATAGATGAACTTATTTTATAATCCACAAGGTGTAGGAGATGTAGCTTTTTTACAGATTGAACCTACAGATGGTGCATTTGATTACAACAAGAAAGATGATGTAGTCGAAATCACTCAAGATGGGCAAGTTGTTGGTTTCAATATCTTTAACGTATCAGATAAAATAAAAATAGAAGGAAACGGTCATATCAAATTAACTTCAGAAATTATTGAGGCGTTACAACAATCTATTAATAATTCTGGATTTAACTATCAATTAGATACTGATTTATCACCTAAGTTTGTAGTTGGATATGTTGAAACTAAAGAAAAACATCCTGATGCGGATAAATTAAGTGTTTTAAAAGTTAATGTTGGTAATGAAACTTTACAAATTGTTTGTGGTGCACCTAATGTAGCAGCTGAACAAAAAGTAGTAGTAGCTAAAGTAGGTGCTGTAATGCCAAGTGGAATGGTTATCAAAGATGCTAAATTACGTGGTGTTGATTCAAGTGGTATGATTTGTTCAATGAAAGAATTAGATTTACCAAATGCACCTCAAGAGAAGGGTATTATGGTATTAAATGATGATTATGAAATTGGGCAAGCATTTTTTGAATAATAAAGAAAGGTAGTGAAATTATGAGCTGGTTTGATAAATTATTTGGCGAAGATAATGATTCAAATGACGACCTGTTACGTAAAAATAAAAAAAGAAGACAGGGCACTCAATCTCAACAAAATAATCAAGACTCATTACTGCCTCAAAACAATGATATTTATAATCGCCCAAGAGGTAAATTTAGATTTCCTATGCATGTATCTGAAGAAGCTTCATATAACGATCTAGATAATGATAAAAAATATGAAACTTCTGAATACAATGCTAATTATGGTTCAAGAACATATGACACACAAGATGATGACTCTACACGTAATTTAGTTGATAATTCTGGAAAAAGACATCGCCGTAGACGTTCATCTCAAATGCGTGAGCATGATCATATTAATCAACATTCAAATCGTAATGAAAATCAAATGCATCATCGCGAGTCAAGTCGTTCTAAAAGAAGTTCTAATAACAGTCAATCTGATGATTATCGTTCATATAATAATAAGTCAAATTCTCGCATGAAATTACAATCTGAACGTTTGAAATCTAACAGTAAACTCCAATCCTCTACGAATTCTGAACTTACATATCATGGCGGTAGTTTCAAAGCGAGCGACGTTCCGTCAGCTATTTTTGGAACTAAGCAACGACGTCCTTTAGAAAACGGAGTGATTCCACCTAAACAAGATTCTCTACAAAATAGCAATAATGCAACTAGTAAATCACAAAGGAATCAACCTAAAAATGCACATGATGTAAACATGTATCGTCAATCTATAAATAAACAAATGGGCTATCAATCTGAAGAATCATCATCTAAAGATAATCAACCTCAACCAAAAATCCATGCCAAAACTTCAGATACAGAACAGACACAGAAAACATCTTCAAGTCATCTTCAATCTAACAATCATTCAGCGCAAAAGTCTGAAGGACGAACACCTAATTATTCTAAAAAAGACAACACTGTTAATATTGAAAATATCTATGCTTCACAAATCGTTGAAGAAATCAGACGTGAAAGAGAACGTAAAGTCCTTCAAAAAAGAAGATTTAAAAAAGCGCTTCAACAAAAGAGACAACAAAATAAAGACAATGAAGAAGATCAAATTCAAAAAGCAATTGATGAAATGTACGCGAAACAAGCACATCAATACATTGGTGAAAGCTCTCTAGATGAAGACCATAATGATGAGGATATGAATGACGGACAGTCTAATAATGTGTCAGAAAGTACTACAACAACTTCATTTAAAGAAGACCAAATTGGCGCTTCGTCGTACAATTATGAAGAAATCAACCTTGATGATGAACAACATATTCAAAAGGTAAATGACGAAGATGTGCATGTAAGTGATGCCTCTAGCGATAATGCTAATGAGGAAACTAGTGTTGATAAAGCACACAACGATAATGTAGAGGATGCTCAATTCCAAGAATTAAATGATAGCCAACAATCATCAGAATCGACTTCTCACCTTGAAAATGAAAATTCACAACAGCAAGAACACTATAATAATGCAATTAACCAAAGTGTTGATAATGAGAAGGAGTATGCTAAACATAGACAGAAAAACGATGATGATTTTAAAGAATCAGCTTCTTCATTAAGTACAAGTGAGATAAATAGTGATAGTTCTTCGTCGATAGTAAATGCTTCAAATAATGATACTATGGCTTCCACGGTTAATTCAAAACATAGTATGACAGCTAATGAAGGTCAATCATTTGGTAACAATGAAAGTGTAGAAGAACACGATCATCATTCAAAAATGAATAGTGAAGATGCCGAGTCTTCAAATCACTTTACCAATAGTGAGGAACATTCAGAATTAGATAGTAACCAGTTCATGAATAATACTAATAGTAATAATTCAACTTCAACAAGTGAGGTTACTTCACAATCAGAGGGCAGTGTGGCTCAAGAATCGGAATTAAATAGACCAACAACTCAATCGCAATCAAAAGATGTTTCAACACATAAACCGCGATTTGCAGGTAGTAAACCATTTAATGTGGTAATGACTCCTTCAGATAAGAAACGTATGATGGATAGTAAAAACAATAGTAGAGTTAATGTTCCTGAATTAAAACCTGAACAACATAATGTTCAATCTACTAAAGAGGATTCCAGTGAGCATCAATTTAGTTCTGAAAATAATTTAAATGAAAGTGAAACAAATCAACAAACTTCACATGAGTACCAAACTCAATCTGAATCAAACGACGACGGTATTACAGGTGTGTCTACAAGTGACAATGTTAACAATAATCATATTCAACAGCATACTCAAAGCACATCTCATAATGAAACTAGTGGAAGAATTAGCGGTAATTATTACTCAGAAACTGTAAAAGATAATGATGACACTAACCTAAATAATAATAAAACTTCTGCAACAGGAATTACTCATCAGGAAGTAAAAGAACAAGCATCCAATTCTTATAAAAACCAACAAGAGTCACCTCAAGATAAGCAACAAGGAATTAGAAAAGGACCTAATATTAAATTGCCTAGCTTTGATTTATTAGAAGAACCTGAACCACACGAAGTTGATGAAGAATGGATAGAAGAGAAGAAACAGGAATTAAATGATGCACTTTATTATTTCAATGTGCCCGCAGAGGTTAAAAATGTAACAGAAGGTCCAAGTGTTACAAGATTTGAATTATCTGTAGAAAAAGGTGTGAAAGTTTCAAGGATTACTGCACTTCAAGACGATATTAAAATGGCATTAGCTGCCAAAGATATACGTATTGAAGCGCCAATTCCTGGAACAAGTCTTGTAGGTATTGAAGTACCAAATCAAGACCCAACTAAGGTTAACTTACGATCTATTATAGAAACACCTAAATTTAAAAATACAGAGTCTAAATTAACTGTAGCGATGGGTTATCGAATTAATAATGAACCATTATTAATGGATATCGCTAAAACGCCTCATGCACTTATTGCCGGAGCAACAGGCTCAGGTAAATCGGTTTGTATCAATAGTATCTTAATGTCATTATTATATAAAAATCACCCTGAAGAATTACGCTTATTATTGATTGATCCTAAGATGGTGGAATTAGCACCATACAATGATTTACCACATTTAGTTTCTCCTGTAATTACAGATGTGAAAGCTGCTACTCAAAGTTTAAAATGGGCAGTAGAAGAAATGGAGAAGCGCTATAAATTATTTGCTCAATATCACGTAAGAAATATTACTGCATTTAATAAAAAGGCACCTTATGAGCAAAGAATGCCAAAAATTGTTATAGTAATTGATGAGTTAGCCGACTTGATGATGATGGCACCTCAAGAAGTAGAACAATCAATTGCACGTATTGCTCAAAAAGCACGTGCATGTGGTATTCATATGTTAGTGGCTACACAAAGACCTTCAGTAAATGTTATTACGGGTCTGATTAAAGCAAATATTCCTACTAGAATTGCCTTTATGGTATCTTCAAGCGTGGATTCAAGAACAATTCTAGATAGTGGTGGCGCGGAACGCTTATTAGGATATGGTGATATGCTATATCTAGGAAGTGGAATGAATAAGCCAATTCGTGTTCAAGGTACATTCGTTTCTGATGAGGAAATAGATGATGTCGTTGACTTTATTAAACAGCAGCGAGAACCTGAATACTTATTTGAAGAAAAGGAATTATTAAAGAAAACACAATCTCAAGCACAAGATGATTTATTCGATGACGTGTGCGAGTTTATGGTGAATGAAGGACATATATCAACTTCATTGATTCAAAGACATTTCCAAATTGGTTACAATAGAGCAGCTAGAATTATAGATCAATTAGAGCAGTTAGGTTATATATCAGGTGCTAACGGTTCTAAACCAAGGGATGTTTATATTACTGAAGCGGATTTAAATAAAGAATAAATTGAGTAAGGAGTATTAAAATGACGCACTATCATTTTGTCGGAATTAAAGGCTCCGGCATGAGTTCATTAGCACAAATCATGCATGATCTTGGTCATGAAGTCCAAGGTTCAGACATAGAAAAATACGTATTTACCGAAGTTGCTCTACGTAACAAAGGCATCAAAATTTTACCTTTTGATGTTGAAAATATTAAAGAAGGCATGGTTGTCATTCAGGGTAATGCATTTTCAGACAATCATGAAGAAATAGTTAAAGCTCATGAATTAAAACTTGATGTCATTAAATATCATGACTTCCTAGGTCATGTTATAAATCAATATACATCTGTAGCTGTTACAGGTGCTCACGGTAAAACTTCAACAACTGGTCTATTGTCACATGTTATGAACGGAGATAAAAAGACATCATTCTTAATTGGTGATGGTACTGGCATGGGATTGCCTGGAAGCGATTATTTTGCATTCGAAGCTTGTGAGTACCGTAGACATTTCTTAAGTTATCATCCAGATTATGCGATTATGACGAATATTGATTTTGATCATCCAGATTATTTTAAAAATATTGAAGATGTCTATGATGCTTTCCAAGATATGGCTCATAACGTTAAGAAGGCCATAATTGCATGGGGTGATGATGACTATTTACGTAAATTAGAGGCTGATGTACCAATTTATTATTATGGTTTTAAAGAGACTGACGATATTTATGCTAAAAATATTCAAATCACCGAAAAAGGTACTCAGTTTGATGTTTATACTAACGGGGAATTTTATGATCAGTTCTTATCACCACAATTTGGTGACCATAATATTTTAAATGCGCTTTCAGTTATTGCGATTAGTTATTTAGAAAAGATGAATGTTGACAACATTAAAGATGCATTAGTCACTTTTGGTGGTGTAAAACGTCGCTTTAACGAAACAAAAGTATCTAATCAAGTATTAGTAGACGATTACGCTCACCATCCTAGAGAAATTAGTGCTACAATTGAATCAGCTAGAAAGAAATATCCACAGAAAGAAGTAGTAGCTGTCTTCCAACCTCACACGTTCTCTAGAACTCAAGCTTTTCTAGACGAATTCGCATCTAGTTTAAGTAAAGCAGATCGCGTATTCTTATGTGAAATTTTTGGTTCTATTAGAGAAAATACAGGTGAATTAACTATACAAGATTTAATTGAACGTATTGACGGCTCGTCGCTAATAGATGAAAATAGTATTGACATATTAAAAGAATTTGATAACGCAGTCATTTTATTTATGGGCGCTGGTGACATTCAAAAGTTACTTAAAGCTTATTTAGAAAAATTAGGCGTAAAAAATGAGTTTTAATATGTTTATAATAAAACATCATGGGTATTAAATATTAATGACTTTTATTTTATGGTATTTAGGAGGCGTTTTTAATGGATTGGATTTTACCAATTGCAGGAATTATCGCTGCGATAGCGTTCTTAATTTTATGTATCGGTATCGTTGTAGTTTTAATTTCTGTTAAGAAAAATTTAGATTACGTGGCTAAAACACTTGATGGTGTTGAAGGTCAAGTTCAAGGTATTACTCGAGAAACTACTGATTTACTTCATAAAGCAAATCGCTTAACTGAAGATATTCAAGGTAAAGTGGATCGTTTAAATTCTGTTGTAGATGCTGTTAAAGGTATCGGCGACTCAGTTCAAACTTTAAATGGTTCTGTAGACCGAGTAACTAACTCAATTACGCACAATATTTCTCAAAATGAAGATAAAATTTCTCAAGTAGTTCAATGGTCAAATGTGGCAATGGAAATTGCTGACAAATGGCAAAATAGATACTACCGTAGAGGAAGTGCAAACTACAAAGCAAACACTGTAGCTGACGATGCAAATCATAGCTATTCAAATTCAGAATACAATTCTGATCATAGTTACACTACACGTGTTAACAAATAATTAATACGAATGAATTAAATGCACTTAAATGAGGTTTTTACTTATTTAAGTGCTTTTGTTTTAGGAGGAATCGTTATGGAACACTATAACCGCGATAATTTTGAGAGAAATAATACAGGTCGTGATTTATATAACCGTACGTCACGCAATTCATCAAATACGCCTAAACGTAAAGACTTCGTAGTAAGTTTTATTGCTAGTGCAATCGTTGGCTCTGCTTTAGGTCTTTTTTATAAAAATAAAGTATATAAAAAAACAGATGAATTAAGAGATAAAGAACAAGATTTAAGAAATAAAGTACTTAATTATAAAGAACAGGCAGAAAACACCGTTAATTCTGTAAGAGATAGAGTAGAGAACTTCAGAAATCGTTCTAAAGACGGTTTAACTTCTGATGAATTACAAGCACAAAAAGTAGCAATCCAAAGAGAAGTTAGTGACAATAATCTATCAGATCAATCACCTGAGGCTCAAGAAATTCAAGAAGCTAAATTAGAAGCTACTAAAGACGACTTTGAACAACAAAATAAACCATCAGCTACAGAATTAACAGCTCAACAAAATGCGATTCAACAAGAATCAAAATTAGCTGACCAGTCACCAGAAGCACAAGAGATACAGGAAGCTAAAGCTGAATCACAAGACCAACAAAATAAACCATCAGCATCAGAGTTAACAGCACAGCAAAATGCAATTCAACAAGAATCAAAATTAGCAGATCAGTCACCAGAAGCGCAAGAGATACAGGAAGCTAAAGCCGAAGCACAAGAACAACAAAATAAACCATCAGCATCAGAGTTAACAGCCCAGCAAAATGCGATTCAACAAGAATCAAAATTAGCTGACCAGTCACCAGAAGCACAAGAAATACAAGAAGCTAAAGCTGAAT